>JAJDWH010000055.1 GCA_022825705.1 Alphaproteobacteria bacterium | reverse complement strand
GAGACCATCGCGATCACCGAGGAGATGCCGATCATGATCCCGACCAGGCCGAGGGCGGTGCGCAGCCGCGCCCGGGCGAGGCTGTCGACCGCCTGGCGCGCGTTGGCGCCGAGGATCGGCAGGATGCCCGGCATCGGCCGGCGTCACGCCCGACGCGGCGCCGTGCTGCCGGCGCTGCCGGGAGGGCGAGGATCTTCCTCGTGGAGTTGCCCGCCGTCGATTCGCATCCGCCGCGTGCAGCGCCGGGCCACCGCCGGGTCGTGCGTGATGATCAGCACCGTCACCCCCTGCTCGGCGTTCAGCTCCAGCAGGAGGCCCATGGTCTCGTCGGCGGTGTCGGTGTCGAGCGCGCCCGTCGGTTCGTCGGCCAGCAGCAGCGCCGGCATCCCGACCAGCGCCCGGGCGATCGCCACCCGCTGCTTCTGCCCGCCGGACAGCTGGTCCGGCCGGTGCGCCACGCGCTCCCCCATGCCGACCCGTTCCAGGATCGCCCGGGCCCGGCCAAGCGCCTCCCGGCGCCCGGTCCCCCGGTACACCAGCGGCACGCAGACATTCTCCGCCGCCGTGAGCCGCGGCAGCAGGTGAAACGCCTGGAACACGAAGCCCACATGCGCGTTGCGCAGGCGCGACAGCGCATCGTCGCCCAGACCCGAGACGTCGCGCCCGTCGAGGACGTGGCGGCCCGTGCTCGGGCGGTCGAGCAGGCCGACGATGTTCATCAGGGTCGTCTTGCCGCTGCCCGACGGGCCCATGATCGAGACCAGGTCGCCCGCCTTGATCTCCAGGTCGACGCCGCGCAGCACCTCCGTCGTCACCGGGCCGACCCGGTACGACTTCCGCACGTCGATCAGGCGCAGCGCCCCCCGCGGCGCCGTCATGGCGCCCTGACGCCGAACGGCGACGCGCCGGCCTCCAGCCCAGGCACGCCGAAGGCCCCCCCGCCGCCCGCCGGCAGGACGATCTCGTCGCCCGCGGCCAGCCCCGTCTCCACCTCGACCGAGTCCAGCGTGGTGATGCCGAGCTCGACCGCGCGCTGCTCGACCGCCCCGGTGTCCGGGTCGACGACGCGAACCCACGCTGCGCCCCCCAGCCGTTCCACCGCGCCGATCGGGACGAGCAGGGCCTCCGGTCGCTCGTGCACGACGATCTCGACATGCGCCGACATCCCCACCCGCACCAGGTCCCACGCGGCCGCATCAAGCCGGTCCAGGTCCACGGCCACCTCGAATTTCGGCCCCCCCCGCCCACCACCCTCGGCGGCACGCGACGAAACCCGGGCGACGGTCCCCCCAATCTCCAGCTCCGGAAACCCGGGTCCGGAAATCCGCGCCCTCTGCCCGGTCTCGATCTTCCGCACATCCACCTCGCCAACATCGGTCACGACCGCGAGGCCTTCCAGATCGGCGATGCTCAGCAACAGCTCGCCCTGCACGACCGAACGCCCCCGCGCGAGGGGCGTGTCTCCCCCTGCAACCGCCACGATCCCCGCAATCGGCGCCCGGACCGTGGCCTGGTCGAGCTTCGCCTCCGCCGCGCGCAGCTGGCCCCGCGCATTCTCCACTTCCAGCCGCGCCAGCCGGCGCCCCTCAGCGCCGCCCTTCGCCGCCACCGCCGCGAGTTCCCGCTCGGCCGCCTCGAGGTCCAGCTGCCGGTCACCGTGGCTGCGCTGCGCCGCCTCGAACTCCGAGGCGGACACGATGCCCTGCTCCAGCAGGAAATCGACACGCGCCAGCTGGCGCTCCGCATCCTCAAGCGCGCCTCTCGCCCGGCGCAGCGCGTGACTGGCATGGGTCATCTCGGCGCTGTTCGGCCAGTCCTCCAGCACCGCGAGCCGCTCGCGCACCTTGATGTACTCGATCTCGGCACGCCGGTGCTCCTCGGCGAGCTGCCGGGTATCGAACGCGACCAGAACATCACCCGCGGCCACCCGCTGCCCGTGCCCGGCGTGCACCTCGACCACGTGGCTCTCGATCGGGCTCACCACTTCCTCCACGCGCCCCGGCGCCAGCAGGCCTCGCAGCGCGAGCGTCGAGCGCAGCAGCTGCGGCTCGACCGTCAGCGTGGACAGCGTTCCCGCATCGACCGCCACCGCGCCGGCATCCGGCGCCACGGTGGCACTGAACAGATCCAGCGGCCGCACGTACCAGCCGCCGATGGCGAGGAACAGCCCGGCCACGAACAGGACCGCGACGCCGCGCGCCAGCCGGACCCGCTTCCGCATCGCCAGGATCGCCTCGTTGCGCGTCTCGAGATCACGATAGGCCTCCCGGAGCTCATCGAGCTGCGTCTCGATGACCCTTGCCTGGCGCGCCTCGGTCTCGCGCAACTCCCTCACCTCGGTGACGTCCGCGATGACCGCGATGACCGCCACCGGTTCGGCTCCGCCCGCCCGCTCAGCCGTCAGGTACGAGGTCGACACCGACAGTGAACGCGGGTCGTCGCCCAGCGCCACGCTGACGATCTGCCGCCGCCCGCTGCTACGCTCCGCCACCGCGTCGAGCACCGCGTCGGTGAACTCGTCAAGCCCCTCCAGCGCCACGAACGCCTCGCCGAAGCTCCGCCCGACAATCGCGCCTGGATCAAGACCGAACATCCGGCAGAGGGCCGGATTGGCGAGGCGCACCTCCCCGTCGAGCCCCACCGCCAGGACGCCGTCCGACACGCCCTCCAGCAGCGCCCGGTGGATATCCCCCCCGGCGGTCATTCCCCGACAACCTCCAGCCGGATGCCCCAGCTTTCCAGCGTCCGCCCCGACACCCGGTCGAGGCGCGTCAGCGCGTCGAGATAGGCCACGATCGCATCGACCTCGGACTGCTCGGCCCGCACCAGCTCGTCCTCCGACGCCGCCACCTCGAAGCTCGACGCCAGCCCCTCGCTGAACTTCCGCTGCTCGATCGCGAGGTTCGCTTCGGCCAGGTCGCGCGCCTCACCGGCCAGTTCGGTCAGCCGCAGCCCCACCGTCGCATCGTTCACCGCCTGCCGCACCGCGATGCCGATCGAGGTCCGGAGTTCCGCCAGCCCCCGCTCCGCCTTGCGCAGCTCCGTCCGCGCCTGCACCAGCGCCAGCTCCGGGCCCCGGTCGTTCAACGGGATCGTCGCCCCGAGCCGCACCTGCGTGTCCGTCGGCTCCGCGTCGACGCGTCGCACCTCGAATTCCAGCGCCGCATCGGGCAGCAGGCCGTTGCGGGCCACCAGCAGCCCGATCTGCGCAATCTCCACCCGCAGCTCCGCCTGGCGGAACTCCGTGCGTCGGCGCAGTGCCTCCCCGAACGCCGCCTCGTAGGCGACCTCGCGGTGCTCCACCGACAGGGTTCCCAGCGGCCGGATGCGGACAGTGCCCTCGAACGCCAGCAGACCGGCCAGAGAAAGACCGGCTGTATCCAGAGCATTGCGCGCGCGGGTGAGCGACAGCTCGCGGTTGGCAACCGCCACCTCGGATCGGACCGCCTCGCGCCGCGCCACCCGGCCCGCCCGGATCAGCGCACGAGTCGCGTCCAGCTGATCCCGCGCACGCTGCAGCGCCGCCTCGGCGATCTCGACCTGTCGCACCGCGCCGACCAGCGCCCGGTACGCCCCCACCGTCGATACGACCAGATCCGCCGCCGCCCGGCGCACGGCCAGGATGCCGATCTTCTCCTCGATCCGCGCCCGGTGCACCGGAGCGCCCTCGACCGCCGGCCAGGCACCCTTCAGCAACGGCTGCGAAAGGACCAGGCTCCGCGTCCGGGAATCCGCGAACGCATCCGAGTGCGACTCCTCCCAACGCAGCGCCACCTCGCCGCCGGTCGGGACCCGGACCCGCGTCTCCGCACTGACCCCCGCCCGCCGCTGCGGACGGTCACGGCTTACGTACGGCCGCACGCTGAACCGCGGCGACCAGCGTTCCTCCGTCACCTCCAGCGACAGCTTCTGGACCTCCCGATCCAGGCGACGGTCCAGCAAACCCCGGTTGCGCTCCAGCGCGAGACCGACCGCGTCCGCCAGCGTCAGGCGCAGCATTCCATCGGCATCCGGCGCGGGCAGCTCGTCCGCATACGCCATGCCCGTGACGAGCACCGCCGCCCAGACCGGCGCCGCCCGCGTCACGCACCTCAGTGGCTGCAAGGCACCGCCAGGCCGCCGGCGCCCGCGCCGACACGATCCGCGCCCGGCTCCTGAAGGTCGCCGCCCCCGGGCCGGGACCCGCGAGAGCATCGCCCGAATGCCCCAGCGGCAAAGCCTCTTCCCTGCGGCAGGCCCCATGTCAGGCGGTCGATGCAACGCTCCGGCTCCGTCAACAACCCGTCAGCTTGCTCCAAACGCGCCGCAATCGCAAGGACGGCGCTCCCGCATCCAGAGTGAATTCACGCTGCGGTACCTGTGGTCACCTGTGATCCGGCATGGCGGCGGGGGCCGGGGAGGACCGCGTCCTCGCATCGAACAACTCCTCCCCATCCGCCGCGGGCCGTGGCCAGTCCGCGCGGGTCGCCGACCCGGCTCACGCCGGAAACGATCGCGCGATGGCTGGCGCCCTCCAGCCCCCGGCCGGAACACATCATGCAATGCCTCGATGCCGTTCCGATCCTCGCGGCTCACCCGGCCGCGATGGTGTCGGGATCGCCGGCCTCGTAGCCGGGCTCCGGGCCGAATGACCCCGCGCCGCCGACCGGACGCCGGAGAGGCCGCACCGCCGCCGCGATACGGCCCCCCGGTTCCAGACCTGGCGCCTGTACAGCCCCCGGCTCAGTCAGTCGTCGTCCACGATGACCACCTGGATCGTGATACTGCTGGGAATGTGATGGCTGCCGCTGTGCGACTGCCACGTGGTCGAGCCCCAGTTCTTGACCCTGGGATTCGTGAGGTTGATCCAGAAATACTCATCCCCTTCCTTGACGGTGTCTTCCACCGTGTACCACGCGAGATTGATCTGCTTGTCGAACCTGCTGAAGCTGTCGAGAATGTGGTCCCCGCTGCAATTCCCGATATAGTCCGTGCCGGCCGGGGGATTGTACCACCAGGAGGAGATGTATCCCGTCGCCGTGCCGTCCGACGTGCAGAGCTTGTACTTCACCGCGGCATAGCCCCTGGCAAAACGCCGCGCCTCGTGCGGGAAGCTCGGCAGGCTCTGCTTGATTTGCCATTTGTCCCCCTCGGAGAACCGGTAGCTCGTGTAGGCGTGCGCCTCGCCGGTGGCGAAGAGACCGGCGCCGAGGACCACCACCCCCAGCAGGGCGGCCAGCCCGTGCCACGGACCCCTCCCCGCATTCCCCGGACCACCCCCGGTCCGGACCTTCCGGCGCGCCGAGCAGCGCGCATTCACATCTATGCAAGACACAACGTTCATGGCTTTGCTCCTCTCGCTGGTGGCCGCGGCCGCGCCGCGGTGCCTCCAACGGGAACGAGGATGGATCCCGGCAACCCATAATGCAAATACCGATTTATCATCAGTACGATAGGAATCACTAATAGCTCGGGCCGCCGGTTCACGCCGGTGCGCGGTCGTGAACGCCGCGCGACTGAGGCGCCGGCCGGCGACTGACTCCGGAGGCCGCGAGCGGCGGCGGGCCTGCTCCACCCCGACCGGTAATTCCTGGTCAAGTACGGAAGGACCCGTGCCGCGACGCCGGGGAGCCGCGGCACGGGTACCCCGGTCACCAGCGGGCGACGGCCTCGAACCCGACCGTGTGCTCCGGCGCCGCCGCGTCGCTCTCGCGCCTTGTCGCCTTCACCCCGAAGGAGACATCGGGCGCGTTGGCGTTGGCCGCCGGCGAGAGCCGCCAGCCGAGCGTGTAGTCGCGCGCGCCCGTGGCGAGCCCGAGCCCCACATGCGGGCTGCCGGTGAAGCGCCCGGAGAAGGCCGGGAAGCCGTAGGCGGCCTCCGCCTGCCAGCGGCTGGCGGTCTCGGCCGCGCCCGTGCGGTCGGCCAGCGGGTCGGTCGCGAACAGCGCATCGAGCCCGCCCTCGGCCGACCCGCCCCAGTCCTGGCGCAGCGTCAGCGACAGGCCGCGCTCGCTCGACGGGTCGGGATCGAAGGCAAGCGAGGCCGCGAAGCCTTGATCCTCCAGGTCGTCGCTGCCGTGCGCGATCAGCGTCCGGCCCGAGAGATCGAGCGAGAGCCCGATCGTCGGATCGGTCCAGGCGATGCAGCCGCCGAGCTCGACCCCGAAGCCGGTCTCGGCGTCGCCCCCGTCATGGCGCGCGCCGATCTCGACCTTGGGCGTCAGATGCCCGCCTCCGTCGGTGGCGATGGCGTAGCCGCCCTCCAGGCCGAGCCTGAGCCGGGTCACGTCGGAGTCCGACGCCGCCAGCTCGTGCGTCTTCTCCGACGAGGTTCGCGCCCAGACCGCTCCTTGAGCCTTGCGATATGCCGACACGCTCGACCGACGGCAGTCGGCCAGGCATCGGATCGACGCCTGCCCCGTCACCGTGGCCGGTATCACGTCATGCTCTTGACTCTACAGCCTAAACCCTTGGCCGCGCACAGGTCTCCCAAGACACTGCTTCAGCTAAATGTCAATCTGTTCTCGACACCAATTCTCGACCGCGGCGCAAGAATCAGAGTCAGAGCCGCGCGCTCCCACTACAGATAAATCGGGATCATCACGGGGCGGATTTGGCCGTCCCCACGGTCTTTCCACCCTGTCAGAGTCCTGCATTCCCCGAACATCTACAGGGCTGTTAGACTGTGTCTATGGCGTCTGCTTCCACATCCGCGAACCTCCGCGACGAACTTGTCGAAGTTGGTGTTGAGCCGAAGCAGGCGGCAGTGATCGCCCGAGCCCTCGCGGCGCGCCAGCGCGGGCCGTCAACGGCGACTTGGGCAGGGTTCGGGCTCGCCGTCCTGATTGCCGTCCTCACTTGGCTTGCCACCGGCATCGACGCAAACAGAGACCGGATTGACGCTGTCAACGAACGCTTGTCCACTTTCGAGACTGGCGTCTCAGAACGGCTCACGCGTATCGAGACGCTGCTCGAGGAGCGCCTGCCCGAACGCCTGTAACCTCGTGACTGACGCCGAGTAGGCTACTGGCCTCTGGTTCTCGGTGTTCACCTTCAATATGTCCTCAGTTGGTATCCCGAACAATCGAACCGCACAGCGGCCAGTTTGACTGCCGCGCCACCACGTCAGCGCGTTCCGCTTTCGTTGCCATCAACCCGTCCTTCTCGTCAGCGCAGTCATTTCCGATGCGCCTGAGCGCACGCTGCCGAACCGAATTCCAGTGGTGGCAGGCAAAGGATATCCGGTTCGCTTCGGCCCGGCTTGAAATAATCGAAGCATTCTCGCAGCCCCGCCTTCGAGAGTGCCAGTTGCGGATTGCCAAGCTCGAACAGTTGGCGTGGCAAGTGCAAAGATCTGGACATGGGCGTCCCTAACCAGGGATGACCTTTGCCCGCGGGGAACCGCCGTCTACTGGCAGGACAGCGTTCTTCTGAGTCCAGCATTGACGACCAATGCGGGCAAGCTCAGGTTGCCGCGCGATGCTCGACTAGACAATGGGCGGTCAAGCGACAACCGGCATCGGCAGGAATGGATGATGAACCTGAAAATCACATGCATCATCGCGGCTGCGACCCTTACAACCGTGGCGGGGCCGGCTTCTGGCGCGACGTTAGAGGCAAGTTTTGCGGACCCAGTTTGGACAGGAAGCAAGATACCCGAAGGGCAGCACTGCCAGAAGTTCGGCGGTAACGGCGCGACGCCCGAGCTGAAAGTTTCCGGAATCCCTGCAGGTACCGCCGCCATCTTGGTCGAGTTCAATGATGCATCGTTTCCGCCGCTGAGCAGCGATGGCGGGCACGGCACCGTCGGCTTCGAGCACGCTGAAGGTGCTGAAACGACCCTGCCTCCCGTTCCGGGCGGAACTGAGGAAACGCCGGTCGGCACGTGGATCGAGAAGAAGAACCGAGCGACCGGAGCATGGGAATCCCCTGGCTATCTGCCGCCCTGCTCCGGCGGGATCGGGAATCGCTACTTCGCGGTGATCAAGGCGGTCGACGCGAACAAGGCGGTGCTGGCGGAGACCGAGATTACCCTGGGCCGCTATTGATACGCGCCCGTTGCTGTTTGCTGGAAGACAAAGTGCAGGCGTTGTCAGACTTCTTGCAGGCCGCTGTTGGCGGGCCCAGCGCGAGCGCACCAAGATACGAATAGAGAGCGTTGGACGGTGTGTTCCGTGACCGGGGGCTGGAGGGCACCAGTCATCACGCGATCATCCCCAACGTGAACCGGGTCGGCGACCTGCGCGAACTGGCCGCGACCCAAGCGGGCGGGAAGAAATTGTTCGATGCGGTGGCGCGGTCCTCCACGGAAAACGTCGCCATGGCGGATCACAGGTACCGTCAGGTCACGGTGACGATGGACGTGGGGGGCTTTGCGTCTCGCGCGAAGGGGTGCGGCACACTCGCGCTCCAGGCGAAGCAAGGCGTCTGCGGCGGAACCTGAGTTCTGGCGTAGTCGTGGCATTGTCCTCGGCCCGCTCATGCACCGCGCACCCTAGCGTGCTGGTGGCAGCGGCGGCGGCACGATCAGCTTCCTGCGAAGAGCCGACCGAACAATCCTTTGGAAGACGGCGCCTTGCGCGGGGTCGGGCCAGAGGCCTCCATCAGCCGCATGGCCAGGTCCGGGGTCGTCCTGTAGTCGGTGATTGGATAGACAATCGTCCTCACCGCCTTGTCGAACAGGTCTGCAAAGGGCGTCCGGAACTGACCGGGCGCGACCTCGATCCGGTGGTCCGGGTCCCAAGCCACAAAGTACTTGAAGCACTCCCTCTCGGTTCCGAACAATCGCCCGTAGGGTCCGCAGATCAGTGCGTGCGTGATTCGTTTTCGGCGGCCGTTCGCCTCCCTTGCCCGCTTGATCTGTTCCGCGTTCAGGGTCACCAGAATCAGGCTTTGCATCATCCTCCCCTTTCCGGCATGGCGTTCCAGAAACCGGCCCCGCCCGGCGGACAGCCTGCGCGGATGGCCGACAGGACCCGTTCCTGCCGCCGTCGCCTCGGCCGTGCCGGTTGGAGGTCTTCGTGTCGACGGCGACCAAACAGCCTGCGCGTGCGACGCGAAACGCCATCCCAGACAGCCAAGCGTCGGGGCACCGCACCGATCGATCCTACCACTGCGCAAGATCGCCAGAGAGACACGCTGGGCCGTGACCCGGCGCCCCTGTCGAAATCGAAGCCGAGGAGCTCAATCGTATCGTCGAAATCGCTGAACGGCGGATATGCCGGGTCGACCCCGATACGAAGTTTGTCCGGTGTCATGTCGGCGCTGCAGGCGGGCACGAACAACAGCAGCAAAAGGATCATCGCCGGAGCTTGGCCCTGCATGGAATCTCCGATGCCGCAATCAGAGCGCTTTACACCGCCTCCGCAGATCACCGCAGCGCTCACGGGCCCGCGATCCGCGATCGTGATCGAGCCGGGACGGCACAGTGGTCGCGGACGGCGGCCTTGCTCGGAACGATGTGTCCATGCTGAAGACAGTGGTGTCTGCTTGGGCGGTCGGCACGTTCTCGCCCTCTCCTGGCTGGCCCCACAATGGCCCGGAAGGAAACCGGTCGCAAAACTGCAGTCGCCGACCGGGATTCGGGCAAGCGCCCACCGTCACGAAGACGAGTACGATGACCCAAGCAACCGCGACCTTGATCATGATCGCTGTGTTGCTGTCCGCCCAGATAGCCATTCAACCAACACCGTGGGTGAGGAATAGAGTGCATCGTTCGAGCTCCACGACGGCGCTTAATGGTGAGCGTTACACGATCTCCCGGGTTTGGTGCAGGGCGAGGCTTGAGCGGTGCCCGAATCATCCATACAGAGCTGCTCCCTGGCGCCTCGCCAACTGGGCACTCGACATGAATCAACACCTGTAGTCATAGCGAGGTCAGTAGCCTTGATCGGTGTCTTCGCACGCGAACCCCTGATCAATAGCCGAGAACACTTTAGCCGCCGTTCACGATCAGGCGAATCGAGACGTAGAGTCCCAGCAGGGCGAACAGCGCCAGCAGAAGTTCGGTGTCTCCGTCATCCTCCGTCCCCGCCCCGGTCGAGGGATCGGGGCGCCGAGCCAGACATCCTCGATGGTCGCCACCTCGCGGACCAGCAAGAGCCCGCCATCCTCGGGGAAGACGGCGCCGCGGGGAAGCCGGACCTGCACCGACCGTCCCTCCCGTTCGATCCGAAGCATCAGCGCGCCGTCGCCGAGGCGCAGCCCGGAGAGCGTTGCCCCGCCCTCAGCGGCGAGCCGGGCAAACGGCGGCGCGTCCGGCGCCACCCGGCCGTCGATGACCCCGGCCTGCATCCAGAACGGCGCGAGCGGCCGCTCCGCATAC
>JAJDWH010000014.1 GCA_022825705.1 Alphaproteobacteria bacterium | reverse complement strand
ACCCGCGCAGGTGAGGGCATACGTGTGCGGCGAGATACCGCCAGTGGCCACAGGGAGTGCAAGCGTGTCGAACTCGCCGACCTTGAGGTTCTGAAGCTTTGCGATCTCCCTGGGGCCAGGATCGGGCAACAGCAGCTCGGGCTCCGGCAGGGGCAGCGGCTCGGGCTCCGCCAACCTCAGCACCGAGCGCATGTCCTGCACCGGCCCATCGGGCCGGCGTGGTGCCCCGTGATCCGGCCGGATCGCGAGCGACAGCTGCCCCTGATAGGTCCCAAGTGCCAGTTGCTCCCCCTGAATCGGGGTCACCTCGAGCGTCACGGTCGCCACCTCCGGCCGTGCCGGTTCGGCGTTCGCTTCCGCGTCCCCAGCCTCGCTCGGTTCGCCGATCCGCACATCTTCTCCGGCGATAATCTGGCTGTCGACCGCGAGGACGCGCACATCTTCCATGATGGTCCGTACCACGAGTGCGCCCGAAAGATCGGTGGCCAGCACCACGTCAACCCGGTTGCCGGGACTGACCAGCCGTGCCTGCCGATTGGCCTGGCTGACCGGAATGGAGACGGCAACCCGGCCAGGCTCCAGCACGGTCGCCAGGAACTGGGAATCTCCAGGGCTCACCACCGCCGCCCAGACGACCGGCTCACCCGCCGTCACCGCGCTCCGCACAGCATACCCGTGCAGACGGTCGAGCTGCTCGGACGGCAAGCCATCGGCGTCCTCCTCGATCTCCCCGAGGTAGACGTATTGCCGGGCGGGGAACTGCATCTGCGTGTTGGCGACCTCGGTCAATGCCAGGTCGCCGTCGGTCAGCAGCGTCCCGGGAGAGAGCGTCCTGGCCGCCGTCAGTGCGACTCGCACCATCACCGGCTCCGGCGGTGGCGCCTCCTGGACGGCCACGGCCGGTTCCTCCACTTCGTCCGTCTGCTGCAGCGACGGCAGCAGCACCGTCACGCCGAGCACCAGGGCCACGACCATCGGCACGATGCCAAAGAAGAAGACCAGGATGACGGTTCGATAGCGGCGCATCCTCTGCCTTTCGCCATCCGCTCGACACACGCCGGCCAGTCAGACGCGGTACAGACCGAAGCGGGCACTGCTTGGTACTCGGGCCGGACACCGCGGGGAATTTGCCGCTACCGAGGCCCTGCGGAACAGCACGCCGCCCGCCGCGGCACGGCTGGACATCGGGAGACCGCATCTCTCCCCGACATCCCGTCCGGCATCGGGTGCGGGACAGCCTGCAGTGTACACGGGCAGGACTCTCTATGCGAAAGTACGGCCTCGCAGCGACAGTCCAGTGCAGTGACCTAGCTCTGCCCGCCCAGGAAGTTACGCGAAGGGACCTCACGGGAGGATCCAGCGCCTAGCCGGAGGCCGATGGCGGGCAGTGTTCCCCCGACGCCCCCGGCGAAAAGACCGAGCGTGCAACGGCAAGGCGGGCCGTCAGGACATGCGGGCTCCGCTCTTCCGTGTGTACCTGCCGCATCCGCGATGCTTGCGATAAAAGCCTGGTGAGCGAAACCGATCCTGAAAACAACCATTCACTCACAGACGGTTAGCCCGTGTCGCCCTTGGCCTTTCCCGTCTCTTCGTAATCCCCAATCCGCTGCATCGTCAGGACACGAGCCTGGTCGAAAACGGTCTGGGCCGCATCTTCTCGTCGGAGCCAAGTGCGCTTATTCTGCGACCTGACCAAGCTTCCGGACGTCTTTCTTGACCTGCTCGTCAAGCGACTGTTCCGTGGCTGCTTCGGCCCGTATCTCCTGCACCAGCTGTTTTGGGGTGAAGTATGCAGTGATCTTCTCTTTGCCTGAGTGAAAGATCTTCTTTCCGCGCTCGCTATCATGAGCAAGGACAAGACAGCCCCGCACTATCGTCCCGTCCGGAGCCCACTGGCGAACCGCATCCGTATTTGCGGCGATGTACTTCAGCACATCGGAAAAATGCTTCTTGGGCACCTTCTTGTATTTCGTTTCGATCACCCAGACCGCCACCGGCGTGGCGACAATGTGATCAATGTCACCCACTTTCGCGATCTTGGTGACGGAATGTGCGACAGCGCAATTTCTGGCGGTGATCGCATATTCGATGGCGTGTCCCACGTGCCTCTCCGCGCTCGCGCCTTTCTCCAGATTGCTGAGGTTCCATTTGAATTTCGGGTGATCGAGGACGCGCACGGCGAAATAGACCGCCGCCGCGGAAGCCACGTACAAGACGATGACCCCGAGAGGATTGATCCATCGGTCGGCCAAGAAGAGCAGGCCCCCAATCCCAAGTCCGACGAGAACCCCTCCTCCTGCCATTCCCAACTTGGTTAGCTGGGCCATCCTGTCCTGCAGGAAGTGGCCCGCGGTCTTCTTCATTCAGGGGGCTCCAGAGGTTTGGGGAACGGCAACGCTTCGCGGATTGCCCGGAAAACCGGGCGCGACGGAGGGTTCCGTAGCGTGCATACTCGCACGGCTAATGACCCGCGTGCAAGGCGCGCGCATCGTGCGGTTCGTGAAGCCTCGCATCCGCCCGGCTGCGGAAAATGTGCCCCCGGTCCGGTTTTCTCATCATGCGGTGCCAGCCGGTTCGGCTTGCCCCAGGACCAGCGCAGGCGGCGGCTTTTCCCGGCATGCATCCGTTCAGCAGGATCGACCGTACTGGATGGCAGGGGCTCATCGGTGGACCTGCTGATGGATTCCGGCACTGCGGGCAACGTTGGTGGCTACCGGCGAGCGCGTCGCCATCCCGCCGCCCTGGCCTCGGCCTCGGAGCAGAACCACCGCTCGCCCCGCGAGGTGTTGATGCGGGTCTGGTCGTAGAACTCTCCGCCCGGCACGTGGTAGATGCGCTCTCCGCCCCTGCTGATGCTGATGTTGCCCTTGATCCTGCATCGCCCGGCTCTCTTGACAGCCGTCCCCGCATCGACGAGCCGCTTGACTCTGCGCCAGTCCCAGGGCGAAACCACATCGCCTCGCCACACCCCGCGTCTGGCCGCTTTCGCAGCCATTTCATCCTTAACGTACTGCATGGAGTACTTGCGGTAGGCGAATGCCCAGCCTGCAGCGACCATCCATGCGTTGACGTCTACACCCCCGACCCGGCACACGGCGACCACGCGTCCGTAGGGATCCCGGTCGCGCTCCGTGCAGGCTACCGGACGCGAGCCGATACGGCGGGCAAGCGCCCGGGTGGCCGCACGACCGCAAGCCCAGACCCGGCCTCCCGCACGGCAGCGCTGCGCGCTCTCCGGGGCGTCGATGCCGTACAGGCGCACGCGTGACCCACGCACCTCCAGCGTATCGCCGTCGATGATCCGGGCGGGCCCCATGAGCGCCTCGTCAGCGACGTCCCGGCGGAGCGCCTCGCGAACCACACCCGTGCCGTCGGCAATAACGTCCGCAAACTGGCGCATCGCCCACCCCGGGGTCGATGGTGCGATTGCGATGATTCCAAACACCACGAACCCGGCCACGACCAGCGTGATGTTCCTCCGTCTCACCGGGAGCCTTCTCCGCAGACGCGTGTATCGCATTCTTGAGAACTTTGCGGCGTCGACAATTTTTCGGTCGCGTCGGGACGTCATTGACGGGCTCGCACTTTCTGTTCGATTGCCGCGGCCACCCGCTCGGCAACCTGGCTCAGGGCCGCATTGTCGAGGTGGACGTAGCGGTTGGTTATGCTGCCTCTCCGGTTACCGAGCCGGTGCCCCGCGACGTGCAGGCTCTTGCCGCTCATGACTGCGTGCGAGACGTGCAGGGTGTCGCAGATCGTGCGTGCATGCGTAGCATCCGCAGCCCCGCCGCCGTGCGGAACGCGTTCCATGCCTCGTCCACCGCGACTGGCCTGCCGCTACGGGAGGTGAACACCCAGGGGCAATTGGATGAAGGGGCCTGGCCCCCGCGCGAAGTGAAGCCGCGCCCGGGCCTGCCACCCCCGCCTGCTCCGCGGACTTCCGGCTCCCGGGACCCGCTCGATAGATCGTCCGCGTCAAGCCCGTCTCGCCACGAAACCGGCAAGGCCGCCCCGTCGCGCCTTCCGCACATGCAGCGGTGAAGATACGCCAACAAGCACCCCATCAAGACGTCCTCCGGCGCAAACTCCCAAGATGCTGGGACAGGTGGATTCCGATGCTGAGCCATGACCTTTCAATACCAGACTCGGCGAAATTCAATGCTGACCAATTGCTTGACCAAGGTGGTGCGAGGACTAAGCTTCCAGCTTGGCTGGGAGCCCGCCACTGCCGCGGTTTCCGGCACATATCGGCCAGGGAGCGGGAGACCATGGCAAGGCGTGTGAAGATCGGCGAGGCGAAAACTCATCTATCTGCATTGCTGGTGGAGGTGGAAGCTGGCGAAGATCTGGTGATCTGTCGCGGCGCCAAGCCAGTCGCCCATGTGACGCGAATAGCCGGGGAAGACGAGCATACCTCGCTTAGCGCGACATTGCGCAGAGAACGGGCCAAACAGCGGTCGGTGACGACTGCCGAGATCCTGTCGTGGCGTCACGAGGGTCACGCGCGCTGATGGCGTTCGTGCCTGATGCCTCGGTGGTGGCCGCCTGGGTGCTGCCGGACGAGGAAGCGTCACTCGCCGACCTCGCGTTGGATCGCCTGGGGGAAGAACCGGCGAAGGTTCCGGACGTGTTCCGGCATGAGTTGCGTAATCTGCTGCTGTCGGCCGAGCGTCGGGGGCGTATCGACCGGCGGCACGCTGACGCCTCCTTGGCGCGGCTGCGTCGCCTTCGCATTCAGCCTGTGCACCAAGCCGACGATATTGAAGTTTTGGCGCTGGCACGCACCCACCGTTTGACGGCATATGATGCGAGCTATCTGGCCCTCGCGATTCGCGAAGGGTGCGCTCTGGCAACCTTGGATCGGCGGCTGAAAGAGGCAGCAGCGGCCGAAGGGGTAGTCCCGTTCACTTGATGCGCACCTTCGTGCCGAGAATAAATTCGGAATGAACGTGTAGGCGTAAATCGAAACGGAATCGTGTCGTGTGGACTGTGTTGCGTCTCGTGGCGGCGGTGCTCCGTCTGTTCGGTCAGACCCATAATGTGGACCGAGCCAACATGCCCGCCGGTCAGCCCCTTGACCACATCCCGCATCCGTTCCGTGGTGCTTGCCTCCCGGTCGTTGTGCGTGCCCGAGAACCCGGCCACGTTGCGGTCAAGATGTTTCTGTGAAAACCGAAGGAACGTGCCGACATGGCCACGCTTGAGGCACCCACTGGCGGGACGGATTGAGCTTGTGACAGCAGACGGACTGAGGAACCAGATAATCGTTGAGCGGTCGATCGCCAGGGCGCTCGCGCGAACAGCGGAAGAGCACCGCCGCCGGATTCGGCCCTCCGAACGGGCTGTTGCAGCGTACATCGCCCCACGTCCGTCTGGTGGTGCAGCTGCATATGGTCGGTGCCGGAGTATCGTCGGCAGGCAGGCCCCCGGCCACGTCTGAACCGGCTGGCCCGGACACATACCCGGGCACCTGCGCAGCCGCCAGTCGCACCGACCCTGTGCCCGTCCCGCCCAGGCGGCCAACTGCGGCCGCGGCCGCACCGGGGCGAGCAACTGCCCCCGGAAACCGTCACGGCGAAGGAGTCACTGCCGCACCGTGACCGCACAGGTCACCAGACGAGCAGGCCGGCACGCGGAATGAGGACGAATATGGCCGGCGGCGCAATGGCCCACGCAAACGGGAGACCGCGGCGCCGGAACTCCCCCCCGCGCAGGACGCCGACGGCGCTCAGGGCGAGGGCGCAGGCGGCCATCGCGAGCAGGAAATGACTGACCGGGTCGGGCCCGACCCACAACCCGGCCGCCGCAACAAGTTTGCCGTCGCCGGCGCCAAAGCCGCCGATCAGGTAGAAGACAAACCCCGCCACCAGAAATGCCCCGCCGACCGCCACGTGCTCACGCCAGTCCGACGGCAGGGCTTCCAGGATGGCCTGCACGATGAACAGCGCCACGAGCGCCACCGGTACCGCGTTCGGGATCCTGCGACGGCGCTGATCAAAGACCACGCTCGCGGCGAACAGGCTGCAGGCCGCCACGGTAAGGATATCCATGCCAGCCCATATACCTGAATCTCCGACCACCTGACACCGGTAGCGCGATCCGGCCGGCGGGGCCGCGCCCAGTCCCGCCGCCGCGGCTCGAGGCCAACATCGAATACCCCCGGCGCACCTGGCGAGGCAGTGACGTGAGCGTCTCCGGGTCCGGCTCTGCTCCCCTGCGCTGACCGGGCCAACCGGCAGCCTGGAGGCCCTGGGCGCGGCCAGGATCCGTCAAGGTGGGCTGCATGGCACGGGGCAGCACGGCCACCGTCGACGCGTGCTCGCGGAAGGCCCGCGACAGATGGGACCGGGAGGCGGCCCGGGCAGCATCGTCTGGTCCACCGCTCGTTCCGGGGGTGCCGCCGGCCCGGAAGGCGTGGAGCCTGCCGGGATGGTGAAGCGAACGCGGAACCGGGGTATCCGAATCGTGCCGAATCCGAGTATGTTTCAGCATGCGCTCTGCCACGCTACTGCCGGTGTACATGACGGGACGGCGAGGTTTTCGAAAGGACGTCGGGCGCCTCACGTCAACCTGCACGCGCGCGAACTGGCTGCGGCCTGATCCCCTCAGCTGCCGTGATCGGGAGCCCTTCAACGCACCCGCCGGGAAACCACCGTCCCCGCCGGCCCGGACCGGACAGGAAAAACCGGAACGGTCGCCGGCGACCGGCAGTCGAGCGCAACGTGTACGGGGCATGGCGCGCCCATTCCTGCATGCAACCGGTCCGCTTGCGGCGGCGGCCTTGCTGGTCATCCTCCACGGCTGCCAGTCGGCTTCCGGCGCCGGCGACCGTGCACTGGCACAGGGACTGCAAGTGGCCGAGGCGGCGGTGGCCGCCGGGCTGCCGGAACTTGCCGGCCAGCTGTATCAGTCACTCGTGGAGCGTTATCCCGATGCCCCCAGTCCCCGGCTCCGGCTTGCTCATATCGCGTTCGAGCGGGGTGATTTCCGGCTGGCGCATGAGCAGTTTGTCCAAGCCGCAGGGCTGCAGTTGCCGGCACGCGGACAGGCGGAAGCCTGGTTCAGCGCCGGCCGGTCGGCCCTGGCACTCGGCGAGGCCGGCACTGCCAGCGGCCATTTCCAGCGTGCCCGTGGGTTGATCGACAACCCGGTGGCGGAGGCCTGGATCGCGAACGGCCTCGCGGTTGCCGCAACGATTGAGGCCGACCTCCACCGGGCCGGCGACTACTACCGAGAAGCGATCGCACTGGATTCCGCAAACGCCCGCATCCTCGCCAACTACGTCCAGATGCTGACGGAATCAGGAGGGATCGACGAGGCAGTGCGGATCTATATCAGCCATCCACCGTCGTTCTGGCCGGACGGCGATGAACGCCGGCTGCGGGCCCTGCTCCAGACGCACTTGCCTGAATAGGCCCCAGCCGATCGGCTCCACACCTGCAGCAGCCGAGTTCAAACCGATGGCAACGGCAGAAAGCGTTTCTCTACATCTCTGGCAGCGCCGGCTTCGACCGCGTTCATCATCTCCGATCGGCCCCTCGGATTCGTCACGACGGCCCACTTCGGCAGCAACACCGGCACTTTGCCATGACTGTTCCGATTGCCACGCGACCCCCCCCCTGCGAAAATGGAGGCGCCTTCGCCAGCACCTCGCTCAAAGTCTGTCAGCGCGACCCGCGTTGCGCACGGACGTAGCGTTCCAAGACACGGTTAATCCGTGTCTGGTATCCCCGTCCCTGTGCCCGGAAGTGCTCTAGCACTGAGCGCTTAACTCGAAGCGTGATCCGCTCCGTGCGGTCGGGCTCGATCAGCTCGGCTTGGCGCCAAAACGACTCGTCCAACTCCGCAATATCGCTGAAGTCGATGTTCTCATTCTTCACCGCCGCGATCTCGGACGGGGTCAGCGCCTTAGCGTATCGCGCCATGCCATGCCTGCCTCTCTGTGCGCGATGCGGGCCGAGCCGATATCAGCCGCACGTTCGCACCACGCAAGGTATGCGCGGCCACGATCACCGCCTCCTCCACACGTCCGATGCTGACGTGTCGCTCCTCGCCGTAGTCACGGCGTGTGAGCACCGGGCCATCGAAGTTCCGCCGTGCAGTCTCGAAGTCGATCCCATGCTTGATCGCGTTGGCCCGGTTCTTGGCCTCGTCCCATTCAAACGCCATGACATCGTATGTATGTATAATCCGTCGGCACACTCGCTGTAACAATATGGGCACAAGACGTAGACCGGTTTGGGGATTATGTAGGAAAGTGCTGAAGTCAAGATAGCCACTCGCGGTCAGCTTCCTTCGCTTTCCTTCTCCGTCCCCATCCTCGCGCGTTCTTCCGCTTCGTTGATCAGAAACTCCATGTCTTCCTGCTGTTCGGGTGTCGCCTTCGGCAGTAGCTGCCGGAGTCTCGAAGCCAGCGGCGCAACCGGATCAAGTTTGCACCAAGTCCGCCTGCCGGTCTGCGTTGGCCTTTCCGAGGCGCGCCCGCGCAAGCTCGTAGGCAGCCTGCATCCGCATCCAGTGCTCGGCAGTACCCCAGCCAATGTCCTCCAACGCCAGCACCATGTTCGTTGACACGCCCGCCTTGCCGTTCAGCAGGCACGACAGCGTTCGTGGATGTCGTCCTTGTGCACAGCCCAGTTCGACGCGCCGACGACCTCAAACTTGTAGTCAAGCTCGCGGTCCCTTTCGTCCCGGTCGTTATTCAGGCGCAGGTCGTGCTTGAGACCTTCAGGAGGAAGCGTAGCGTCCTTGGTCTTCTCAATCCTGTTTCCATACTCGTCCGACTTCTCGATTTCGGTAACCCGTATCGTCAGGTTCCCGGGAGCACCGGAGCTCGGATGCAGCCAGGCATAAGCATCGTTCTCGACAGCCTCGTTCGGCATGTCGACAATGACCTTGTAGCTGTGTCCTCCGCAGTTCATGCCAGCCGGGATGTTCTCCTCGACGCACGCGCTGCTTGGCCGTATAAGACCAAGCATCCTTGACGTAATCGGGTGAGTTCGGATCGAGAGAGGCGGTGTATTGAATAGCTACAGTTGGTATGTCTCCATAATTGCTTCCACTCACTTGGATCTTTGATGATTAAATGTAAAGACATTACGATCTTGGTTCGCATCACGTTTTGTCGGCAGATAGAAAATCGTGTCTTTCTCATAAGGAGGAATATTGACCGTCTTCACAAATTGATTAGGGCGTGTTAACACTAATGGGTGTAACCGTGCTATGGTTCCGGGATGGAACTTACGGAAGCTCAGTACGAGCGGCTTGCGCCGCACCTGCCGGTGCAGCGGGGCAACGTCAGCCTGTCGAACCTGCAGGTGCTGAACGCGATCCTGTATGTGGCCGAGCATGGCTGCAAGTGGCGCGGTCTGCCGGCGCGGTTCGGCAACTGGCACACGATCTACACCCGGATGAACCGCTGGTCGAAGAGCGGGGTGCTGGACCGGGTGTTCGAGCATCTGCAGCGCGAGCAGATCGTGCGCATCAAGCTGGAGGCGGTGTCGCTGGACAGCACCATCGTGAAGGTGCATCCGGACGGCACCGGGGCGCGAAAAAAAACGGTCCGCAAGCCATCGGCAAGTCCCGCGGCGGCTGGACCACCAAGATTCATCTGGTTGCCGCGGATGCTCGAACGGCTCTGACGTTCGCGCTGTCCCCCGGCCAGGCGCATGACGCCCCGGAAGGCCGGAAGCTGCTGCGTCGCCTGGGCCGGCAGCCTGGCCAGCCGGCGTTGATCATGGACCGCGCCTACGAGGGCGACGAAACCCGCCAGCTCGCCCTCGACCTGGACTTCACCCCGGTCGTGCCGCCGTTGCGAACCCGCGTGGACCCCTGGGAATACGACCGGGAGATGTACAAGCGGCGCAACGAGGTCGAGCGGCTCTTTCGCCGCCTCAAGGGCTTCCGACGGATCTTCTCGCGCTTCGACAAGCTTGACGCCGTGTTCCTCGGGTTCATCCTCTTCGCATTCATTGTCGAGGCACTGCGGTAGTGTTAACGCCCCCTAGTCGATACTTCCGTGAAATCGCTGTCTGCAATGATATCAAAACCATCGGGACTGTATTGATAACGAAAATCGACCGGGATCGACGACTGCTTCTGATCGGTGCGATCCTGTCTCTCGCCAGTAGGAGTTGAGAGAAGCCTTGAGCCGGGCGGCGTTGGGGGGTCCCGGGGAAGGGCATCCCTCCGCCATCCACCCACCGGCACGAGGAGAAATCGAAAATGGCGACAGCGATGGCGATGCCCGGCAACACGGCGAGCACGTATTTTGGTGCACTATTTCGGGGGCGGTCTCGACGGCGATAAGCGCTTCGTGGTCAAGCGGTACAAGGTCCTCGCCTGCGGCGATACCCGCCCGGTGCGGGACGGGACGGCGAACGGGAAGCGCAAGCGCGTCGTGGTCTCGCGCGAGGAGGCCGAGGCGATCCTAGACTCGCCCTATCAGGCTGTCACCCTGAACAAATCGGGGAGATTTCAAACTGACTCACTACCCCCGCCGGCGCTAGAACCTCTGCCGGAACGCGAGGCGCACCTTCTCCTGCTCCGGGTGCCCGGTCAGGCTGAAAGCGCCGCCATAATCGTTCCGAGCATCGAGACCGAGCGACCACGAACGGAAGTTGTTGTCGCCGCCCAAGACACGCGAATACTCGGCCGCACGCGGTGATTCGTTCGAGGAACTCAAAGGAGACGCGCCCGCCAGCCTCAACCCTGTAGCCCTCGCCGACGTCGCCGGCATCTCGGACAACCAGAAGCCGCGGCTCGAGCTTGAGCGCACCCATCGCGTACCGTCCGCCGAGGCCGATCCGCTGTCGGTTGCTGCTGACGGTCTCCGACCGATAGCCCGATGCGTCCTCCGATTCCGACTGCGTCCAGAAGGCGTCGCCCACCGCGTCCAGACCGCCGGCCTCGGCTTCGAGAATCGGCCTGCGAACCCCGGCCGCCGCGAGCAACCATTCGGTATCGGCGGTGCCGAGGTCTTGGCCTTCTCGGGACACCTGCACCTCGCCGGCCCCGAGGCCCACCATGCCCCAGACGTGGCCGCGGCCGAGGTTCACGATCGCGTAGGGAAAGACCGTCGCGAGGGAGCCGTCGACGTCGTAGGTACCCTCCGCCGCTCCGTCGCCGGAGTGGAGGCCGACCCCGATGCCGAGCGTTCGTCGGGCCGTCATGTGCTCGAAGCCTGCCTGCATGTGCAGGTTGTCGGACTCGACGAACCCGTCGGCGAAGCTCGATCCGGTAACCCGGCCCCAGATAGAGACGGAGAATTCGCCCCTCCGGTCGACGGTGACGGAGCCGGAGGACCCCAGGGCGAGCCCGCGCAGATCCGTCGTCTGCACCTGATCCGTGGGGGCGATGCCGAGCCTGCCGTCGCTCCCGGTGCGCCTCAAAGCGCCGACGCGCCGGGCAACCGCCCCCACGGTCTCGCTGGCCACGCCGTGGCCGAACCGGGCCATCCACTCCCTCGGAAGCGGGCCGTCATTCGTGATGGTGATCGAGCCCTCGTTCACGACCGCCGTGCCGTCGCCGCCGGTCTGCCGGAACCCGAGGATCAGCCGCTCGCCGTTGTCGTTGTGGTGATCGCGGTACGCCTGGACGTAGGCAAAGAACGCATCGCCTCTTATCGAGGAGCAGAGCATGATCTCCCTGTCGAGGAAGTACGTCCGGTAGTCGGAACGGTCAGGTTGGCTACCAACGGCAGGCGTCAGGGTGACACGCCCCGTCACGCACCTGCGCTCTCCCTTCTGCGAGGGAGTGGTGATACGCACCGTCGCCCACTTACCCTCCCGGACCGTCACCATGGGCATGTTGATCGGGACTGTTTCCGCTACCGCGTCGTCATCGTCCAGCACCTGAGCCGATACCGATGACGGAGTGCCGAGGACGTAGCCCTGCCCGGCGATGACGATGCCGGTGACGGTCCCGTCGCTAGTATCGTCAACGTCGTTCGTTGAGCCCATGCCCGTGAACGACACGCTGGTCTGTCCGGCGGGCAGGGTGAAGTGCTGGCCTCCCTGATATGCCTCCGCCAGGCCGTTCTCCAACCGCTTGAAGCCGTTGCGCCCGAACATCGCCACCCATTTCCTGGGCCGCCAGCTAGTACATGATGAGCACATATACTCGCCAACCGCCCGGAAATCGACGCGGATATCCAGGTCAACGTGCGTCGGCTCGGATGCGTGCAGGGTCCACGTGTGCGCCTTGCCCTCGGTCACGTCCGGGCCGACGCTCAGCGTGATCGTCGGCGTGGGCTTGGGCGGGCATTCGGCGCGGCGTTGGGAATCGCGCGCCTGCTGCGGGGTGTTGGTAACATGCCACACGGCGGGCTCATAGCGGATCTCCGATCCGTCCCAGCACGTCAGCATCTCGGGCGGCTCGGGACACTGCTGCGATTCGAGGATCGTGCCGCCGCCGGGACAGGTCTTCGTCTTATCGAGCCCGTTCTCGGTGCCGAGCCACGACGCCACCGGCCCCCAGCCGCTCCAAGCGCGCCGGTTGGCTTGCGCCTCCGCCGTCGTCATGGGTTCGGTAACAGCGCAGCCCGTTCTGACCAGACTGGCGGGAGACGAGCTCATATCCGGTGCATTAGGCCGCCCGCGGACCGATGAGTTGTCATGCGCGTAATTCCATCGCCCATTGCTGTCGAATGCGCGCAGCACCCGATACCAGTTGCAGCCGTAGCCACGCTCCGGGCGACTCTTGTTGATGTCGTAATAGTGGATGACCGTATCGATAGCGATCTGGCGCAGGTTGCATTTCCTGTAACCCTGACTGCCGCCGCTCTGGTACGTCGGGTTCGAGCAGTTGAAGCCGCTCGACGCCTTCGCCGATCCGACCGACTCAACCGCGATCAGCAGCCCGAGCAGCGCGACGGAACCGACGAGCAGCCAGCGGACTATCCGCTCCTGAGCGCGGTGGCTCGTCCCCAATTTTTTCATGCCGCGTCTTCTGTCTCGGGCATATGCCGGTGCACTGAAGAGCTCGCCACGGCCGCGACCTTGAAGACCGGCGAGAGAGCCAGCATGCGCCGCAGGCCGCTGCCGCCCTGCGATCCCTGGCTGACCGGGTTCGTGCCCGATCCCCACTGACCGTAGCGGACGTTGGCCGACCCCAGCAGCGAATCCGGACTGGCGGTGCCGTTCGCGTTGGAGCCGGTCCAGTGCCTGAAGGCGCTGGATTCGGCCGCGCCGCTGTCCAGGCGCGTGTCAGAGCTCGCCTGCGCGTTCCAGGTGCTGTCCCAGAAGTCGCCGTAGTCGTCCGCCACCCTGGCGCCGTTCAGCCAATAGATGGGCACGCCGGTGCCGGTCGTCATGGTGTTGTCGCGGGCACTGACCGAGGCGGTCGAGCCGACCACGCTGAACTGGCCGGCGTAGGTGCGGATGGCCGCATGGCCGCCCGCGGCCGCGGTCTGCACGAAGCCGTTGTAGGTCGCGATGCGCGGCTCGGTCAGGAACAGGAGCGGGAATTTGCCGCAGGCCGAAATGCCGGAGGGTTTGAGCGTCCAGTCCCTGGGCGCCGTGTAGGAGCTGTCGGCGTTGGGCGTCTGCGCCGCGGCGGAAGCGGCGAGACCCTTGAGCAGCGGCAGGGCCGGCAGAAGGCCATGCCGCAGACGGCGGACGGCACGACGGACGCCCGCGGCGGCGCAGGCGGAAGACTCAGACGGGCAAGATGAAAGTCGAAGAAGACGCCGCCATGCCGGCCCGGCCCCGGTCATGGCCGGCATGCGGACGCAGAACGGGGGGGGGCTCGGGGGCCAATTATATCACACAGAGCGATGCGATGGCCACCTTTGTCAACCCCACGGCGAACGCTCCTCGCCGTGTCCGCGCCCGTCGCCGACCCAGGCTCATGCGCCTCCGCCCGACCTGTGTTCTGCATGATCAGCATGGCGTTCATGCTGCCTTCCCGCCCTGCCAGAAGGCGGTACCCAGACTCGTGGCAGGGTCGCACAGCTTCTTTGGAGATAAACGTTAGCACAGATGCGTCGGAACAAGCAACTCAGCAGCTCGTACGTGGCTTCCACCCTGCTGCCCGATGAGCGATCGCCGGACTGCTCAACCGCCCTGGGCAGCAAGACCGGCAAGGGCAACAGCTGGACCGAGCGTCGGCTGTGCACCTTCCGGTCCGACCGCGGCATCGCCGCCTACCGTTAGGGCGAGCGCGGGGAGCGCGGGGAACTGATCATGGAGGAGGCCGCGACACCTTGGCATCGTTCGCGTTGTCATCCGCCGTCTCATCCGCTCAGGCATCCTGCCCGCCCGGCAAGCCTGCAAGGGTGCGCCCTCGATCATTCAGCAGAAAGCGCTCGATACCCCTGACGTCCGCGCCGAACTGGCAAAGCGACGACCATTGACGCCAGACCCGAATCAAACAACGGTTGACTTTCAATTACATAGTGAGATAGGGATTGTGAGCATGCCTTGGTCTTGATGCCGGGCTGCTCGGACACAGACGGCTTGCCACGACCGCAATCTACGCCCACCTTGACGACAACGCCTTGCAGGCCGCCGCAGAGAAAGCGGCGGGCAGAATCGCAAGGGCAATGGGCTTCGAGGCCGGAACGTCGCCGGAAGAGTCCGGCAACGCGCGGATGCTGCCCAATCCGCCCGACTTGTTCTGAATGCCCCATTGGGTTATAGATCGTCGGATGCAAACAGTCGCAGAGACCCCGACTTTCACACGCCAGGCGGACAAGCTGTTCACCGAGGAGGAGCGGCGCGCACTGATCGACCATCTGGCCGACAATCCGCTGGCGGGCGACGAGATACCGGGAACCGGCGGCGTCCGAAAGCTGCGGTTCGCGGCGTTGGGCCGGGGCAAGCGGGGCGGCGCGCGGGTAATCTACTTCTACGGAGGGAATGACATACCCATCTATGCGCTCCTCGCCTACGCGAAGTCCGCCAGAACGGACCTGAACCCGGCAGAGCGGCGCGCGGTGGCCGGGATCGTCGCGGCGATCCAGAGAGCCGGAAAGGAGAAGCAATGAGCACGTTCGGGGAAGACCTGATCCAGTCCCTCAATGAGGCGCTGGCCCATGCCAGGGGCGAAGGCCTTGCCGTCGTTCACGCGCCCATGACCCCGCGAGAGGTTCGCGAGCAGGCGAATCTTACCCAGGCGCAGATGGCCCCCCTAATGGGCATGAGCCTGTCCGGTTACCGCAAGTGGGAGCAGGGAGTCCGGCGGATCGGCGGCCCGGCAGCGACGCTGCTGCGGGTGATCCAGAAGGAGCCGGAGGCGGTTAGGCGCGCGCTTCTTCAGTCGTGACGTGGTTTCTTCCGAATAGAGTATGTTGGCATTGCACGGAAACGGCAATCACGCAGACAGTGTGGCCCTTGTCGGCGCGCGACTGCCAATAGTCGAAGGTGCCAATGGTGGAGGCTTCCGCCCTCAGGACTTGGGGTCGCCTTTGCTCAGCGTCCGCCCGACGGGACAAACGATATAACCACCGACGAAGACGATCATCCTCAGGGGTTGCCGGCTTTCTGCTCAAGATTGCCGCGAAGGCGCCCGTTGTTACTCACGATCCTGTCAAGCTGCGTATCGTCCATCCCTATTGTGCGAAGAAGGTATAATTGAAAGAGAGCTTTCAGCTTGCAATTCAGCGTCCACAAACTATCCGCATTGCCGGTTGTATCTCCGCCATTTTCATGGAGATGAATCAAGTGATTCCTTGCCTCAACCACCTGCTTGACGAAAACTTTCATTTCATCATCGGTGCCGAAAAATCGTTGAAATGGCTTAGTCATTTCTTTTAGTCTGTCTTTCGTGTGCGCATTCTGTTGAAATGAACTCTTATGTATGGAAGCCATGCCTTCCGTAAGCAAGCAAAATCTTCTCTCCAGATCCATCGTATTGTCCAGACTTAGAAGAAAATAACGCTTAAGGACCAACTCGTGAGCATTATAGCTCTCAATCAATTTTGTAAAAATACCCTCGACTTCTTCTTCAACATCAGAAAAATAAAATAACATATTCTGCAATCTATGTTCAGGAAAGACGTCCGCAGGAGGTGATCTTCTATATTGAATTCCAACAGGTACTTTCCAGCTGGTGTTCCTTCCGTGCTGAATTACTTCATTCGAATACCCGGTAAAGGAATCAATGTATGTTGCTCTCGTAAGCACGAAAGAAAAGAAATCCATTATCTTACTAGCGAGGGACAGGAAGTCGTCCAAAGGCTTTTCTGTCGATGATATGAGAGATACAAGTGCCTTCTGGGCAATCCTTGCTTCCTTGATATTGAAACCGGTCGGCAACTGACTGCTAAAGCTGAATTCCAAGACCATCTCGTCGGAGATTTTGATTCTTACAGGATCAGGGTGGGCAAAATGTACAGATATATTTTTGCTTTCATGATGAATCACTTCGATGCCAGAGATCCGGAGCCAATCATCCAGGCCCAGAACGGAAAATCTGAGTTCAGAGAAAGTGATCTCGCTATCCCTTCCATATCCAACGCCGACGAACAAGCGTTTTGCGTCGAGAAGGGTTGTCGATATCCCGCCCTGCAGACGTGTGTCATAAGAACGCTCTGTGCAATCATCCAATGTCACCGGGCCGCTTTTTGTGATCCCAATGATGCGCTCGAAACTTATCGGGTCGCCACCTATTCCCGGGTCTCCAAACGAACGATCACCACCAACTGGGTGACTCAACGAAATCGTCTCAAGTGTGGGAGCTCCCCACCGCGAAACGCGGAGGAAACCCGGGACACGCCTTTTCGGGTTGTCCGGTAGCCAGAAGAAACCGGCTTCTTCTAAGGGCTCGGAAATGGTCACAGTATATTCCCTTTGCTCGCGGTATCCGGGAGAGAACCGGGCTTCACCGCCGAGGCTGCCTATCGTTTCGCCAAATTCAACGCAAGCAATCCTCGCAATGCTTCGTCTTTGGAAATCCCGGCGTCCCACCCGTAGGCCGTCGTGACAGCGGCATCAAGGGCCGCGTGCGCATCGGCGAGCCACTGCGGGCGATCGTTGTAGAGGTTCGTCAGCGTGCGCGCCTCGAGTTCCTTCGCCGCCGCGTCGTTTCGGGCGACGGGACGCTTCGGATAGCCCGGCACCGCCTCGTCCACCCACTCCACCCATTCCGGCGGGTTGAGCCAACGGTCGCGGAGATCGACCAGCCGTCGCGCGGCCTCCGCGATGGCGACGGCGCGCGGATCATCGGCGTAGTCAGTGGTGGGAATGTCCGGCGAGAGGCCGTCCGGGAAAGGGAAGGTCTCGAAGGTGGTGGTCGGCGTGTAGCGCGGATCGTTTCCAACCCCGAGCGACGTGCCCAGTCGCAGCGACCATGCCTCGTGGAACCGGCTGTGCAGGATGCCGAACGTCACATCGTCGTCGCGCGCGATGACGATGAGCTGGTGGTCGGGGCAGACCCCCACGGGGAGCCAGACAAACAATCGATGCTTGGAGACGGTCGGCGTCGCGATGTAGCGGGGCAGGCCATCGAGCGCCCGCCACATGTGTGGCCGGGGGCGATGGTGCAACCACCACTGATGACGTCTTCCGGCTGCACGTTGTTTTTCCCATACCGGCCGAACCCTTTCTTGTATTGCGCGGAAGGGTTCGTCGTATAGAGCCGCGTCTTCGGCTGTGATCGTCATTCCGAAATCGACGATCCACTTGCCCGCCGGGCGGCGGGTGATGTCCATACCGTTGACCCAGGGCTTGAGCACATCGGCATTGGGCCGCCCGTTCGGAGTGGCCGGCAGGCGGAGCCATTCCCGCGCCAGATCGCCGGGAACGTCAAACGGCCCGCCCTTGGTGTCGCCCATGAAGGCAACTCCGATGTTCCCCGGAACCCGCTTCGCCCCGGTCAGGTCGATTCCGACTCCGCCGCGTCTGGCCGTAAGGTCGGAATGGATTTCGTCGGCGGGGTCGCCGTCCAGATGCGTTTCAGGCCTGTGCTCATCATCCGAGCCTGAGAAGCAAACCAGCGATACCCGAACTGCTGCGCCGTCGATCACCCACGGCTCATCAGACCAGGCATCGAAGATCGGGCGTCGGTTGGTCGAGACCTGCAAGGCCCGCCGGTTGGCACCGCCGCGTATCGAGTTGGTGGCTACCAAACCGACCCGCTGCGCGTTGCCGGCTTCGACTTGCTCGCCCGCTTTGACGAACCAGTAGCAGACGAGATCGGCCTCGTGAGGTACACGACCCTTCCACGCCGCGAACAACCGGGAGACGTAACCCTCGCCCAGCCCGCCGATGAGCAGCTTGCCGCCAAGGAACGGCGGGTTGCCGATGACGACATCGGCCGCCGGCCATTTCGGCTCGGTCCCATCAGGTGCGATGATCGCGTCCCGGCATTCGATGGTGTCGAGCGGATCGAGGATCGGGTCGGTCGATGCGCCGAACCCGTTGCGCCGCATCCACTGGATTTCGCCGATCCACACCGACACGCGGGCAAGCTCCGCCGCATAGGCGTTGATCTCGATACCCTTCACGTTCGCCGGGCCGGTCTCCGGGAACACGCGCTCCAGTCCCAGCGTCTCCGCTTCGAGTTGGACCCGGTGCTCGATGTCCTTGAGCGCGTGCAGCGCGAGGTAGAGGAAGTTCCCCGAGCCACACGCCGGATCGAGCACGGTGAAGCCCCGCAGCCGTTCGAGGAAGGTGCGAAGCGCCTGCTCAGCCTGTCGCCGGAGCCGTGTCTGCGCCGCCCGCGAACCCGCTGCGTCGGCACGTTCGACCATGTCAGCGATCCCGGCCTTCGCCGTCTGCCACTCCGCGAGCAGCGGCCGCACGATCACCGGCTCGACGATCCGCATGATCTTGTCGCGGTCGGTGTAGTGCGCGCCGAGCTGCGAGCGCTTGTCCGGGTCGAGCCCGCGCTCGAACAACGTGCCGAGGATGGAGGGGTCGATCTCCGACCAGTCGAGCGCCGCAGCCTTGAGCGCGGTCTCCACCTCTTCCCGGTCGAGTGGCAACGCGGTGTCGTCGTCGAACAGCCCGCCGTTGAACCAGGCCACCGCCTGAAAGTCGATATCGCCGCCTGTGGCCATTGCGCCGAACAGCCGCGAAGCGTAGTCCGCGAACTTGTCGGGATTGCGCCGGGCATGGGTCAGCATCCGGGTGAACATCTCGTCGGGCAGCAGCCCCACGTCCTCGGCGAACATGCAGAACACGAGACGGTTGACAAAATGCGCCACCGTCTGCGGATCGTGGCCCCGGTCGCGCAGGCCCTGCGCAAGCTCCGCGAAGGTCGCCGCCGCGCGCTCCGTCACCGCCTGCCGCGTCTCGCCGGGCCGCAGCCGCTCCGGGTCCGACATCGCCCATTTGAGCTTGTCGCGGGTCGCGCCGTCCGCGAGATCGTCGAGCGTGAACTCGTGCGTCACGCTCACGCTGTTGGTCCAGTTGGTGCGGATGCGGAACCGCGCCATGTCGGAGACGATCAGCAGGGGCGGGTTCTCCAGCGCGAGCGCGTACTGCCGCAACTGGTCGAACGCCGCGTCGAGATCGGCGCGGCGGCCCTTGTACTCCCACGCGAAGCAGCCGCGCTTCCACACGTCCGCCCAGCCGTCGCCGCCGGTGTCCTTCCGCGCGCCGCGCTCGAAGCAGTACCGCTCGCCCGCCGGGTCGGCTTCCGCCGGCG
>JAJDWH010000045.1 GCA_022825705.1 Alphaproteobacteria bacterium | reverse complement strand
TTGTAGGAACGTCGGAGATTCGGGTGTCGTTGCCCTTGCACGCGTAGCGTGTTCGCGGGGTCTTGCCGCAAGGCGCGCCCCAATTCCTCGAACGGAAAGGGCAACGACAATGGAAGTCTATATCGGTCTGGATGTATCGCTGGCAAGCACGGCGATCTGCGTTCTCGGCGAGAAGGGGAAGGTAGTGACGGAGGTACAAGTTGCCAGCGCGCCGGATTCGCTGGTTTCGTTCCTGCTCGAGCTGCCGCGGGGGATCGCGGCGATCGGCCTCGAAGCCGGTCCGCTGTCCCAATGGCTTCACAAGGGGCTGACCGACGCCGGCTTCGAGGTCGTGCTGATGGAGACGCAGCAGGTGAAGGCGGCGCTGAAGGCGATGCCGATCAAGACCGACCGCCGGGATGCCGAGGGCATCGCACGGCTTCTGCAGATGGGCTGGTTCCGACCGGTGCACTGCAAAACGGTGTCGTCGCAGGAGATGCGGGCGCTGCTGACCTCGCACAAGTCGGTGAAGAACGCGATCATCAATATGGAGCTCTCGCTGCGGGGCGTGTTGCGCAACTTCGGCCTGAAGCTGGGCCCGGTCTCCAAGGGTCGCTACGAAGCCCGCGTCCGGGAGCTGATCGCCGGCAACGCGATGCTGGAAGCTGCGGCTGGGCCGATCTTGCGCGCGCGAGCGGCTCTGCGTCGAGAACTGGCTGGCTTGGAGAAGTTGGTCCGCAAGCTGGCCAGGGAAGACCAGGTGTGCCGTCTCTTGATGACCATGCCCGGCATCGGCCCGGTCGTCGCCCTGACCTTCAAGTCCGCGGTCGACGATCCCGGGCGGTTCCGAAGGTCGAAGGATGTCGGCCCCTGGGTGGGGTTGACGCCGGGACGGAACCAGTCCGGCGAACGCGATATCATCGGCGCGATCACCAAGGCCGGCGACGCCGGCCTGCGCACGACGCTCTACCAGGCCGCCACGGTGATGCTGCACCGCGGGGCTTCGAACTGGCTGAAGGCCTGGGCGCTGCGCCTGGCGGTGCTGCGCGGCAGGAAGCGCGCGACCGTCGCACTGGCCCGGCGTATCGGCGTGGTGCTGCACAGGATGTGGCGGGACGGCACCGAGTTCCGCTTCACGCGCGAAGAGGCGATGGCGCTCCAGACGGCATAGGCGCAACCGTGTCCTGCTGGCCGTCAATGAGAAGAGGAGGAAAGGGTCGCGCCTGAAGGTGGCGATCACCGGTGTCCCCTCGCCGGGACGCGGTTCCCGATGATGCACGCGTAGCACGCTTGTTTGCCGAATCGCTTCTTTGCGTTCGAGCACGCCGTTCAGATCGGCACTCGGGAATCGCCCTGGACCAGGCATGACGTTGGCGGCCGGCGCGCCGACCACGGACGGAAGAGAGAGCCCGGCGACGGACACATCCCGGATCGTTCCTTGTCTGGGTCGGACGTTCAAATCGAGCAACCCCGAACCGGAGCGGGGGATGGCCTCCGGGAGATCGCGAAACGCGCCCGGGGCTGTGCAACCCGCCGCAGGCGTCGAGTCTCCATGCCTGAAAACCGAACCAGGACGGTCGTCTATTCAGATCCGCGCTTGACGAGGAACGCCCCATTACGGAAGCGTGTACATCGCCGCCGCGCGCACGCCGCCACGGTCGGAGCCACAGAACAGCCATGACTTTCTGCCCAGGGCGATACCGCGCAGGCAGCGCTCCGCGGCATTGTTGGTGAGGCAGACGCGGCCGTCGTCGACGAAGCGGGCGAACAGCTCCCAGCGCTTGAGCATGTAGTCCATCGCCTTGGCCACCGGGGAATGGCGCGACAGCTTCCCACGTTCGGCCCGCATCCAGTCCTTGAGATCGGCCAGAACCGGCGCGCTCAACTCGTGGCGTGCCGCGAGGCGTTCCGCGGCGGACTTGCCGACGATCCCGCGCTCGATGTCGAACAGCAGGTCGATCCGCTTCACCGCCTCCAGCGCCAGCGGCGAGATCGGCGGGGCGTTCCCGCCGCGCCGCTTCCTGGCCGCGATGTCGGCGAGCTCGAAGAACTTCCTCCGAGAATGCGCCCAACACGCAGCCTCCGTGACAGGCTCGGGCGATCGGCCGGCCTCGTAGAGGCGGTTGTAGCCGGCGTAGATGTCGGCCTGGAGGATGCCGGCGAAGCTCTTCAGATGCTCGACCGGGTGGACGCCGGACCGGTCCCGCGAGTAGCGGAACAGAACCGCCGGCGGGTCCGCCCCGCCGAACGGCCTGTCGTCGCGCACATAGACCCAGGCCCGCCCGGTGGCGCACTTCCCCCTGGCCAGCACCGGCACCGGGGTGTCGTCGCCGTGCAGCCGCTCCGCCGCCATGACATGGGCCTCGATCAGGTCGTGCAGCGGACGCAGCGCCACCGCGCACGCGCCCACCTGGTCGGCCAGCGTCGACAGGCTGAGATCGACCCCCTCGCGGGCGTAACGGTCGCGCTGGCGGTTCAGCGGCTGGTGCTGGCCGTACTTCTCGAACACGATGGTCGCCAGCAGGTTGGGACCCGCCCAGCCGCGCGGCGTCGCATGGAACGGCGCCGGCGGCTGGCTGATCTTCTCGCAAGCCCGGCAGGTGAACTTCTCGCGCACCGTCTGGATCACCTTCCAGCGGCGCGGGATCACCTCCAGCGTCTCGGTCACGTCCTCGCCGATCTTCGACAGCTTCTCCGAGCCGCAGCACGAACACGAGGTCGGAGCAGGCACCACCACCCGTTCGCGCGGCAGGTGCGCCGGAAACGGCTTGCGCCCGGACCGGCGCCGCCTGAACCCCGTCACCTCCGTGGTCTCCGCCGCCGCCTTCTCGGCCGCCAGCTCGTCCTCGGTCGCGCTCGCCTCGAGCTCGTCGAGCTGAAGCTCCAGCTGGTCGAGAAGACGCTGCTTGCGCTCCGAGCGCTGACCGTAGAGCTCGCGCCGCAGCTTCTCGATCGCCAGCTTGAGGAAGGCGATCTCCGCCGCGGCGTCGGATACCTTCGCCACTGCGACCGCGGCCCGCGCCTCGGCCTCGGTCGCCTTCGCCTCGGCTTCAATGGCCTTCGCCTCAGCCTCGCACGCCCTGGCCTCGGCCGCCGCAAGCGCCTTCCTCAGCGCGTCGATCCCGGACCCCTCGGTCATGCCCGGAAGCCCAGCACATCGCCCGATTCGACGCGACACCCGCCACGCCCGGTGAGTCATTATGTCGCGGATCAACCCGCCCGCGACGGCCGCCAGGTCCGCACCGGGTTGCGCCAGTCGATACCCTCGAGCAGGTAGCCGAGCTGCGCCGCGCTGATCGACACCGCGCCGCCCGACGTCGCCGGCCACTGGAACCGGCCGCGCTCCAGGCGCTTGGCATAGAGCGAGGTCCCAACCCCGTCGGTCCACAGAATCTTGACCAGGTCGCCCCTGCGTCCGCGGAAAATGTAGAGATCGCCGGCATGGGGATCGCGCCCGAGATCTTCCTGGACCTGCAGCGC
>JAJDWH010000024.1 GCA_022825705.1 Alphaproteobacteria bacterium | reverse complement strand
GGTCGGTCTCCAGGACTTTGCCGACCGGTATCCCGGAGAACTGTCGGGTGGCATGCAGCAGCGCGTCGGTCTGGGCCGGGCCCTGGCAACCGATCCCGACATCCTGCTGATGGACGAGGCGTTCAGTGCGCTCGATCCGCTGATCCGCTACGACATGCAAAACATGCTGCTCGATCTTCAGACCGAACTGAAAAAGACCATCGTCTTCATTACCCATGATCTTGATGAGGCGCTGCGCATCGGCGACAACGTCGCCATCCTGCGGGACGGCAGCATGGTGCAACAGGGGAGGCCCCAGGACATCGTGCTGACTCCCGCCGACGACTACGTCGCGGATTTCGTCAAGGACGTCAACCGGGGGAAGTTGGTCCGGGTCGAGAGCATCATGAAGCCCGGAACCACCTGTGCCAGCGCCCCGGAGATCCCGCTCGGGACGCGGCTTGAGCGAGCCGCGCTCGCCCTATCGGAGGCGACCGCGGAGCTCGGCAAGGTCACGGATCGCGACGGCACGGCTCTCGGGATCGTGTCGCAGGTCGATCTGCTGGACGCAATGGTCAGGCGTCGGCGGCCATCTCCGTAGCGATTCCGCGCACGAGAGGGCTCCGAAGCGCGTCGCTGCTCCGGTCCGGCCGCCCTGCCCTGCACTCCGGACAGGAGCGGGGACACAGCAATCAGGCTTGGCCGCTCCCGCCTACCTGACGCATGAGGGCAGCGAGGGCGCGATGTTCCATACCCGGCGCAACCGCCGCTTCCAGTGCCGTCGCCGCGCTGGCGCGTTCGTCGGCCGTGCGGTTCTGATTCAGCTTGAAGGTGCCGTCGACCCGCTCGACCGCCAGTTCGACCGGCATGATCACCCGCCTCAGATCTGCCAACACCAAAGGGTCGATCCTGTCCGTCTTCCACGCAGCCTTGGGGGCAAGGCGGCCCTCGAACGTCTGTACCAGGCGATCAAGGTGCGCAGGGAGGGCTTCATCTTCCAACTGCCGCAACGTTCCCCTGACGTGAACCGCGACATAGTTCCAGGTGGGCAACTTGCCGGGCGCCTTGTACCAGTCCGGCGAGATGTAGCTATCGGGCCCTGACACGATCAGCAGCGCGGCGACCGGCCCTGCGAGCAGGTGCTGCGCCAGCGGGTTGGCCCGCACGAGGTGTGCGGCAATCCCCTCCTGCTCCATTACGAAGGGCACGTGGGCGGCGAGCATCTCCCGGGGACCGGCCGCCGTGAACACGCCGAAGCCGCGCTCGCGGGCGAACTCGAGCAGGCGCGCACGGGGTTCCTGCCGAAAGACGGGATTCGGATGCATGGTGGCCGCTCCGTGCGGGTAAGGTCGGGACACTCGTCACGGCAGCCGTGGGCGCCGCATGGCCCACCACATGTGCGCCTCTGACCATGGCAACCGAAGACTGGCGACGTGTTCGTAGCGGGAACGCGCCCGTGCATCCTGAGGTACTACAGCGAACGCAGAAACGCCAGCAACTGCTCCCGTTCAACCCGGGACAACTGCGTCACCCGATCACGTGCCGCCTTGGCCTCCCCGCCATGCCAGAGGATCGCCTCCAGCAATCCGTCCGCCCTGCCATCGTGCAGGAGCCGAAAGGTACCGCTGACCGTTTCGGTCAGGCCGATGCCCCAGAGCGGCGGAGTCCGCCATTCACGCCGCAAGGGATCAGTGCCGCTGTCGGCAAGCTCGTCACCCATGTCATGCAGCAACAAGTCGGTATAGGGCCAGATCAACTGAAAACTGTGCTCGGGCCGGTCTGCGAGCCTCTCGGTCACGAATTTCGGGACATGGCAGTCCACGCAGCCCGCTGCATAGAAGACTCGCTTGCCTTCCAGGACCTCGGGCGCCTCGGGATCCCGCCTCGCCGGCACCGCCAGGTTCCGCGAGTAGAACACGATCTGGTCGAACAACCGTGCCGGTATCTCGATCCCATCGCCATCGCGGTCTCCGCCAGGTGCGTTCCGACATTCGACTTGCACCTCCGTGCAGGCGCCGGCGGATCCCGGAAACAGCGCGCTGCCGATGCCGATGTCCTCGAAGAAGGCTTTCGCCGCCTGCATGCGGACGGTGGGAACTGCGGCCTTCCAGCCAAACCGGCCGAGCACGGGAGCGCCGCCAGCCTCCGCAGCCACCCAGGACGGTCGGCCAGAAATCCCGTCACCATCGGCGTCGTCAGGGTCTGCATGAGCCAAGATATCTGCCTCGGGTATCGCCTCCAGCAATCCGAGCCCGATCATTGGCGGTGCTACCCGCGGCGACAATCCGGTTCGTGGATCCAGAGGCCCCCAGCTGAGGTTCAGTGCACCGTACTGGGGGCTGCGGAGTTTGAGATGCGGTTGCCCCGCCACCGGGATCGTTCGGTGCGTGATCGAGATCTTGCCTTCGGCCGGGATTCCAGGGACCGCGTGGGTCTGCAACTGTCTGCCGTACACCGGATCCGCGCCGTCCGGATGCGTCAAGGCCAGGAGCAGCGTGCCGCCTCGGTCGTCCTCGTTGAGTGGCGGCCGGCCGCGACCATCCTTGCGGTGGCATCGCTGACAGGATCGGGCATTAAACAGCGGACCCAGCCCGTCTGACGCGGCCGTGGAAGCTGGGGCCGTTACCCAAAGCTTGCGAAAGATCGCGTCTCCCACCCGGAATCGGGTGCGTTGGGAAGGGGCAAGATTCTGGGCCGGATGCGAGAACGCATTTCGAGTCGGCGCATGGAAACTCGTCCCCGCTCCCCCTGCGTGACCTTCGTATGCCTCCGGTCTGGAGAAGTCCCCGGGCCATGCGGTCAGCTCCGCAGCCAGCATTGCATCTGCGGAGGAACGTGGCGCCCCATCGGGACCGTCGGCCGCGGCCGCACCATGGGCGATCATCAGACCAAGCAGGAGTATTCCAGCCGCCTTCGCCAGGCGCACAACGGTGTCCAAGGTAGAGCCGGCAATCAAGGGTGCGTTCCCGGGAAGCCGATCCTATCCCTCGATCTCGAACTGGAACTCGCCGACGCCGAGAATCGGCCCGACCTCCGTGAGCTGCTCGCTGAAAGCGATGAGCGCCTGGATGGCCTCGCCGATCAGGGCGCCTCCCTCGGGATCGTCTGGATCCAACAGTTGGTCATAGGCTTTCCCGCCGGCAGCGGCATTCCGAATCGCATCGACTCGCCTGATCGCCCGGTCGATTCCGTCGTGGAGCATCTGGTCGAGTTCAGGATCGGCGGCTCGGACCAGTTCCGACAGTGACGGACCCTCGATCACCGATCCATCAACCCTCTGGTATCGAGCCAGATACACGTTTCGCAAACCCACCGCATCCCAATAGTGGGATTCATGCGTGTTGTCGGAAAAACAGTCATGCTCCTCCTCTGGATCGTGCAACTCCAGGCCTACTTGCATACGGGCTCCCGCAAGCTCACCGGCTGCAAGATTGCCCAGCCCGGTTACGATCACGCGTACCACACCTGCCGCGTCCAGATCCTCCAGGGCAGTGCGGGCGGCCCCGCCCTCACGCCACGCGCCCGTCATCCACTCGAGGTCGGCTACCAACAAATCCGTGGCCGTGCGCAAATAGGCGATTCGTCGATCGCAGTTTCCGCCTGTACAGCGGGCCAGGTCAAAATCCGTCGCCGGGCGATTTCCGGCTCCCGGCCCGGTCCCGTGCAAGTCCTGCCCCCACAGCAAGAACTCAACGGCGTGATAGCCGGTCGCAACGTTCGTCTCGATTCCCTCGGCTTCGTGCAGCACGTCCTGCAGCAAGGCAAAGTCGATCGGATCTGCCGTCACGGAATTGCCATTGATCAGAAGTGTTCGATTGGCAATGACGTTGACCGCATCCGGGTTTCCGACCACGTAGTCGATCAAACCTTCGTCGAGCGGCCAGGCGTTCACCCGTCCTTCCCAGTCATCGACCACTGTGTTGCCGAACCGGAACACCTCGGTTTGCATGTAGGGAATCCGGCTCTGCCTCCAGGCTTCTCTCGCGGCCGCCAGCGTGGCATCGGAAGGCGTTTCGATCAGGTCTGTCACAGCCTGCCGGAGCAGCACGGCCCGCGACAGCGAATCTTCATAACCGGCAAGCGCGATGTCGGCATATACCCGCGCGACCGCTCCAGAAGTTTCGCCCGCGGTCGCCATGGACACAGGCCCGCAAAGCAAGCAGGCTGACAGGAGAAGCGCGGCGGCTGCACGCCGCGACGACAAGGCTCGTGTTCTGATCACGGTACGAGGAGACCTTTCCGGGTGTCCGCTCAGGGAACACCCTCGCTGTTGTCGCCGGCAGCGGCTCCTCCTCGCTGCCAGGCGCCATATGGTCGGCCGCCAACCTTGCGACCGAGATGACTCGTTTCATAGTCCGCTAGTGCTGCCGTGTCCAGATACCGGCAACTCGCTGCCGGCGGTTTCAAGTCCGCCACTCAACAAGTATTGGACTGGTTGGCCGTCTCTAGCGGTCCGCGATCCGGTATACGACTGGCAGCAGGATCGACTTGACACCCGCCCCAGCCGGCAGCGGTTCGAACGGTGCCGCCCGCAACACCGCTCGCTGCGCCGCCCGCCGGAGGCGAAGCGAGGCGTTCGTCCGTTCCTCCTCAATCGTGATGTCGACGACGCTCCCGTCCTCGCGCACCCGTATCAGCATCACGACGCTCCCTTCCTCGCCAAGATCGAGAGAGCGGCGTGGATAGCTTCGGGCCGCGATCGTGCTGATCTGGCCACGCAGGCGGACGTAGTAGGCCTCTGGAACCCCCGCCTCACGCGCCGCCCTGGCCGAGGCTGACTCGGGGCGCGCCGGCGCCGCGGGCGGGGCAGTCACCGCTGGCGGTGCTGACGCCAACAGCGCCTGGGGCGGCGGCGGTGGTTCTGCGGATGGCGGAGCCTCTACGGGCGTGGGTGCGGCAACGGGCACGTTGGCGACGACCGGCGGCGGTGCCTCGGTCGCGCGCACCGGCGTCGGCGTGACCGTGGCCGGCGCCGTTCGCGAAGCCGGAGGCGCTGGAGGTGGCGGCGGTGGTGGCGGAACAAGGTCAGGTTCCACCGCGGTTTCAGGCGCAGCCTCGGCGGGAGGTGGCGGCGGCGGCGGTTCGAGATCGGGTACCAGCACCTGCTCCAGCGGCGGCGGCTCGACGGGCCGCACTTCCGTTGGGGCGGGTGGAGGTGCAACATCGGGACGTGGTTCCGGGGTATCCGGAACTTCCGGCGGCAGGGGTACGGGGGGCGGCTCGGGCTCGCTCAGCGTTTCGGGCTCGGGCTCCGGCAGCACTTCCGGGGGCGGCGGCGGCTCGGGCACCGGCTCAACCGGAACCTCGGTCGGTTCCGGCTCCAGCAATTTCGTCTGGGGCGTGACCGGCGTCGGGGGAGCTTCGATCTCTGGCGGCGGTTGCGGGAGGTCGGGGACGGTCTCGACTACGGGCGGCGGCGTATCCGTTGGCGCCGGTGGGGTCTCGGGCGGTGGCGTCAGGGCGGCGGGAGGCTCACTTGCGGGCGGCAGAACATCCTGGTCCGGCAGGGCTGCCGCCAGCGCGTCGGGGGGCAAGTCTCCAAGCGGCACATCGTGCCCGAGCTCCAGGGAAATGTAATTGTCCAAATCGAGTTCGGGTTCGCTCAGCGCCCAGATGCCGACGACCGCCGGGACCATGACGTGGAGCGCAGCGGCAACTATGGCGGCTCCGGCCACATCCAGAAAACTGATCTCGTTTGCGCCGCGGGTCACGGCCTGGGGGATCACGGTGCCTCGAGCTCGGTCCGGCGGGTGGCAAGCAGCACCTGCTCAAAGCCTGCCACCTTCGCCTCATCCATGACGTCGCGGAGCATCGAGATAGTGGCCAACTGCGCGACCTTGATCAGGAGCGTCGTCTTCTCTGCCGCCACCGTCGCGCGAAAGGTTGCGGGCAGGCTGCCACGGGCCACCGGTTCCCCGTCGATCGTGAGCTCGCCGTCGGCGGCCACCGTCAAGACAGCCTGAACCGCGACACCGGGCTCGCTGCTGTCAGCCTCCGGGAGCTGATGATCGATCGGATCGATGGTTCGAAACGTACTGGTCAGGATAAAGAAGATCAGCAGCAAGAAAACGATATTGATCAGCGGCACCATGTTGATCGCGTGCTGCCGATGGCGCGGGGCTCCCTCGAATTTCACTGTTCGTCTCGCACCGCGATCGCGATGGCCTCGACCCCGGCCACACGGATGTCGTCGACGACTGTTATCAGCCGCTGCACCGCTTCCTGGGACGGCGCCACTACCACCACGTTCAGATCGGCGTCTTCCGCCCGCGCCTGCTCCACACGCTCGACGATCTCATCCGGGTCCACCACCACGTTCCCGAACGTCACCGCTCCGTCGTCGTGCAGGCGAATCACAAGCGCGTCCGATTCGCCGCCGCCGCCCGACGCCGTCGCGGTACCCGGGCTGGCAAGATCCATCGCTTCCAGGTTCAGGAACGACCCGGCCAGCATGAAGAACACGAGCAAGAGAAACACGATGTCGATCAACGGCGCGATCGAAAGTTCCGCGCGGCGGCGCTCCTGTTCGCCGAAGTTCATGGTGGAACCCTGATTACTTGCCGCTGACGGTGCGGTCTCCCTAGACCGACTGCGACGCGATCACGCGGGCGGCCGCGTCGCGCATCAGCGCTCGCACCCCCTCAATCTTGCGTTCAAAGTAGTGCACAGCACCCAGCGCCGGAATCGCCACAATCAGTCCGAAAGCAGTCGTGAGGAGTGCCTCCCAAATCCCGCCAGCAAGCTGGCTGGGATCCACCCGTGCACCCGCCTCCTCCAGGCGCCCGAATGCCTTGATCATACCGATCACGGTCCCGAGGAGCCCGATCAGCGGACTCAAGTTCGCTACGACCTCCAGTGAGCGAATGTACGTCTCCAGAGTGCGGATTTCGACCGACCCGATACGTTCGACCTCGGCTTCCTGGAGTTCACGCGGCAGATGACCCGTGTCGAGTGCGGTTTCCACCACGCGCGCAGCCGGATGGCGCGACAGCGCCATCCGGCGCCGAATCTCGTGCGTAGACCCGGTCGCAATAAGTTCCATCATCCCGGATCGCCTCGCGCCGATCCTCCAGAACTGTAGAAGTTTGAACAGGATGACGGCCAGCGATGACACCGAAAGAAGAAGAAGCACGTACATGACGGCCCCGCCTTTTTGGAGCAGGTCCGCCGCGGCATTCCAATGCTCCAGGCTCAATTCCGGCATATCGTACTCCGTACATCGTGCAATCCGTTGCGGGGCCAACTGTATACGTAGCGGTCATTCGAGAAAATCCGCAAACGCCAGGGTGCCGGTCGGCCCCGCTGTCAGATCAAACTGCCGCTAGAAGCGATAGCGCATCCCGATGTAGAAGGACTGCGGGGCACCCGGCGACAGGAAGCGATTGGTGTGGTGCACATCCTCTTCGAGGCCGTGCCCAATGATCGGCACCTCACCTTCGCATTCGTCCTCGTCTCCTTCGTACTCGCACTCGCCGACAATCCCGAAGGTCTCGTAGTCCGTGCCCAGCAGATTCTCGATGCGCCCGAACACCGTGAACGACCCCATGGACCAGTCGAGAGTCAGGTTGACGATGCCGTAGCCGTCGGTCTCCGCCAACAGGTTGGACTCGTCGCCCCGGAGGTATACGCCGGATCGGGCCACCAGATTCGTGCCGATTCGAAGTCCGTTGTCCAGCGTGTAGCCAATCCCGACTTTCACCGAGTGTTCGGGCACCCCCGGAATGCGGTCGCCCGGCTCCACGCAGATGACGCTTGCCTCCTCCGCTTCTTCCTCGTCGTCGAAAGCGGCGCACGCCGCATCGGCGACTAGGCTGGGATCGTGATTGGCACCGGGCAACGCCTTGCTGTCGTTGAACGTCGCCTGGACGTAGCTGTAGTTGGCATTCCAGTCCCAGCTGTCCATGCGGCCGCCGACCTGCCCGTCAAAGCCGATCCGGCGCGTCTGGCCAAAGTTGTCGAAGTAGCCGAGGCCAGGCTGGAGTTCTTGGCCCTCCGGGCTTTCCCCCACAGCCACGAAGATGATGTCATCCTCGTTCACACTGGCGTAGCTACCAAGTTCCCACGCCACCGGTCCAGCAGCCGTCGCCATGCGGCCACGGAGTCCGGCTTCAACAGACCGGGTGACCACCTGGTCGAGCGGTGGGTCGGCAACGAAGGCATTCGGGAGCCGGCACGGCTCTGCCGGGTCTGCGCACCCCAGTTCGGCCGCCGTCGGAGCGCGGTTGGCCTCGCGGTAGCCACCGTAGAGAGACAAGCCATCGCTGACACGATGCGTGATGCCAACAGCTGGGTTGAAGCGTCCGAACGAATGTGTCTCCCGGGCGCGCTCATCAATCGTCAGACCGACCTCGACGTGGTTGTAGCGCCCGCTGAACGTGAGATCCGTGCGCCCGGAAAGGGCCATCGTGTCTGATACGTAGAGGCCCCAGGCCTGCGTGTCCGAATCCACATGCAGGGGACCCGCTTCAGAATCCTCCAGCTCTTCGCATTCGCCGTCATCCTCCTCGAACTCGTCCTCCTCGCACACGTTGGTCAGCACGTAAGCATTCCCGTCGACCCGCAAGGCCGGGACATTTCGGTCCGGCTGCAGCAGGCCCGCGAGGGTCATGCCATTAAAGACCGTGTCGGACTGGTCGTAAGTCATGCCGATCGCCACCTGGTGCGATCCGCTCGTCAGGTCCGCCTGCAAGGACAAACCTTGGGTCGTCGTGTCGGTCGACGTGAGGTTGCGCGCACCTGGGTACGCGACTCCTTCATCGTCGTCGTCACCGTTGTCGGCGTGGTCGTCGCCGTTGTCGTCATCGCCGTTGTCATCGTCGTCATCATCTTCTCTCACGATGCGCGCGATGGCCGCCTGCTCGCTATCCAGATCGAACTTGATCGCACTCAAGTCCTCTTCATCTCCGCCCAAGACGTGACCAAAGAAGAAGGCTGGCTCCTCCTCTTCTTCCTCTTCCTCTTCCTCTTCTTCCTCGAGTTCTCCGGACAGCAGGTAGCCTTCATCGTCGAAGTAGCCATCAAACTCGTCGCCATTGATTGTGTCGCGGTGGAGATCGCGGTGGTACATCACCCCCGAGATCCGCACGTTGTCGGAAATTTCGTAATCCCCGCGCAGGGAAACCATGGTGAGGTCGTTTTCGGTGATATCGGGATACGTGAACACCGATTCCCGACGGATTCCAAGCAAGTCCTCCGGGGTCGCGCCATTCCCGGTGATTTCCGTCCGAGCAAACAGGGCGCTGAATCCGAGGGAACCACGCTCAAAGAGGTGCGTAGCGTCACCGTACAACCGGAGAATGCTGCTGTCGCTGTTATCGCGCCAGCCATCTTCCTCGCCACGCTCGGCGGCTACGTACACTCCGGTCTCATTCAGCTTGCCGCCGGCCTGCACCGACGTGTCGAGGCGACCGTGCGACCCGCCCTTGATTTCGAACTCCGACCCACTGAACGACAGGCCTGTGTGCGTCTGGAGCGACAGTGCGCCGCCCAAGGCATTCAGACCGTACGCAGGGTTACCGCCCACGAGATCGAGCCGCCGAATCGCGGCTTCCGGCACCAGATCCCACTGCATGGTGTCACCGAAGCCCTCGTTGACGCGGACACCGTTCAAGTACACGGCGATCCCTTGCGCCTCCCCGAGCAGCGGTGAGAGCGTGAAGCCGCGGTACGACAGGTTCTGCTGGTACGGGCTGTTTTGCACATCCGTCACGCTGACACCGCGCAGCGTCTGTTCGACGAGGTCGGTCAAATTGCGCGGCTGCAGCGCATCGATGTCCTCGTCCGTGATCGTTTGGACTGCAGCTGGAACGCGATCGCGTGCCACTCCAGTACCAGGCATCGGGGTAACGCCGATGACCTCAACCTCAGGCAAGGTTTCTTGCGCGACGACGGGAACTGCGCCGAATCCGGTTGCGACGAGCACAACCGCACCCAACGCCGGCACGCCTAATCGGCGCGCCGAACGCAACAACAATCTCATGGTAGGAACAACCTTAGAACGCGTTACACCGAGCCCGTCAATGTGCAGGGTGTCTTTGTTCTCGAGAGTCGTCAAGTCGCATAAGGAATTTCAATCCATCACAAGATCCTGTCCCCGGCAACGAGCGGTAGGACTATGGCAGCGAACCGCCGTTCTGCAGGGGTCAGGATTGCGCTGACTGGAGAGCGGACGGGAGACCACTCAGCAGATCATCTGCGATCAGACCTGTACCGTGCGCCGATGCGGCTTCGCCATGCAGCCAAACGCCCGCAGCGGCCGCCGTGAACGGCTCCATGCCCGTGGCCAGCAGGCCTCCGATGATTCCGGCCAGCACATCGCCCGAACCCGCTGTCGCCAAACTTGCCGGAGCGTTCGCATTAATGACGGCCTGCCCGTCCCTGCCGGCCACCACGGTGTCCGCCCCCTTGCTGACCACCACGGCGCCGGTTCGTTCGGCAGCCGCACGGGCACGGGTCAGGCGGTCTCCCTGAATGTCAGGAAAGAGTCTCCGGAATTCTCCATCGTGCGGAGTCAGCACGACCGCCTCCGCGGTCGCGCAGAGAGCTCTCAGGGAATCGACATCATCAGCAAAGCTCGTCAGTGCATCGGCGTCCAGCACTAGGCGCAGGCCGGCCTCCGCGGCAACGACCACCCGCCGTCGGGTCGCAGGACCCACGCCGTTACCGGGTCCCAAGACAGCCGCCCGGACCTTTGTATCAGCGATCAGCGCCTGCAGGCCGTCGGGCTCGGCAGCGGGCGCCACCATCAGAGCCTTCGGATCGCCGATGTAGGCGACGAGTGCATCGCTAGACACCGCTAGCGTTACCAGTCCTGCTCCCGTGCGCAACGCGGCATGTGCGGCAAGACGGGCCGCGCCGGCGCGCTGTGGCGGGCCGCCGACCACCACCACGTGGCCACGCCGATACTTGTGGCTGCGCCAGTCGGGCTGCCGCAACTGCTCGCGCCAGAGCGCGGAACCATTGAGGAGAGCCGTTCCCGTTGTGGCGTTCGCCGGGATACCGATATCAGCGAGCATGATCTCGCCAGCCAGGGCGCGACCAGGAAAAAGGACGTGCGCCGGCTTCAGCCGGTGAAAGGTGACGGTTGCCTGGGCCGGAAGGACGCCCGTCGACGCCTCGCCGGTATCGCCCTCGACTCCGCTCGGAAGATCCACGGCAACGCAAGGCAGATCCCGCGCCGCGTCGAACATGGAGAGGACGCTGGCCGGCAGCGGCCGCGACAACCCGGCTCCGAACACTGCATCGACGACAACCGCCGCCCCATCGATGAGGGCGGCGTCCCAGGCTTGGATCCCGCCCGTCCAGCGGGCAGCGGCCAGGGCCGCATCACCGGTAAGGGCTTCGCGGGCACCGAAGAGTGCAAGGCGGACGTCCCGCCCGTGTCGTGCGAGATGCCTTGCCGCGACGAACCCGTCACCACCGTTGTTGCCCGGCCCGACCAGGACCGCGACGGTACCGCTCGGACAGCGCGCGTTCACGGCCTCAGCAACCGCCCGCCCGGCATTTTCCATCAGCACGATGCCGGGTGTGCCGGAACGAATGGCGAGGCGGTCAGCGGCCGCCATCTGGTCCACCGTCAGGATTTCCGGTGGCAACGCCGGTCCAGATGACATCAGCCGCATGTCGTGGCCCTCTGGCTCATCAACGCCGCGTTAGCCTGCCATCTAGCGGCCGAAGAAGCCAGAAACGAACGGAATACAGACGGGCTGCCAAGCCACGGTGCGAAGCGCTGCAACCAGCGTGTCCACCTTCGACCGTGCCGGAAATGTCACATCCAGTTCCAAATGCGACACGATGAGTGACGTCGTCCATTTTGGACATTGTTTCAATGGCTTGGCATGCGCCGATCGAACGCCAACCCGCAATCGTCACGCTGCTGTAAAGGAACCGCAACAAACGACCGGCAGTTTCGCATGCGGGCACCGGCGCACCGCGACCGCCGCCCTCACCACGTTACGAGGCGATAGCCCACTACCACCCTGAATTACTGGGAGGGTTCTTCCATGAACCGCACGCTACGTGCAACTGCGGCCGCCGCCGCGCTGATCGTCGGCCTTGCGGCCGCCAGTCCCGCCTTGGCTCAAGCTACCGAAGCGGAGCAGAACGCCGAGATCGAATCACTCAAGGAAGCCATACAGGACCTGCAGATCAAGCTGAAGGGCCTCGAGGCCCAGCAGGCGGCGCAGGCGGAAGCGCAGGCCGACAAGAGTGACGAACCGAAGATCAAGGTCGGCCCCGGGCTCTCGATTTCAAAGGGCGGAAAGTCGGTCGGGCTGACGGGCCGTCTGCACTGGGACGCGGGCATCTACCCTTCCGACAAGTTCGAGAGCAAGAACTTCGACACGGGCACGAACCTGCGTCGTGGTCGCCTGGGCGTCAAGGGCAAGTCCGGCGGGTTTTCCTACAACTTGACGATCGATGTCGGCGGTTCGGCCGACGACAACAACGAAGCCGAGATCGACGAGGCCGCGATCTATTACTCGCCGTCGAAAATGATCAAGATCGGCTTCGGGAAGATGAAGATTCCGGTCACGTTTGAAGAAAGCACGTCCTCGAACGACATCAGCTTCATTGAACGCTCGCTGCCGGTCGACATGTTCACCGACAAGACCCTGGGTCCGAAGGCCGTCAACGCGCAAGTCTGGGTGTACGGCACGCAAAGCTTGATCGAAGCTGCCGTTCATGCGCGTGGTGACACCAAGACGTACGGCATCGATGGCGGAGCCGAGGACATGGGCTTCACCGTCCGCGCGGTCTACGCGCCGATCAAGACCAAGACTTCAGCCCTGCACCTCGGTGGATGGATGGATCGATCCGGCGGGCCAGTCGGCGATGCCCGATGGGGTTACCGAACTGAGCTCAACGTCGCGGATTACAAGCTCTTGTACGGTGACAAGGAGAACAGCGATCTCGACGCAATGGTCCACTACGGTCTGGAGTTCGCCTACCTGAACGGTCCGTTCTGGGCCCAGGCCGAATACATTAACGGCACGTTCGAGAAGTCCTCCGGCCCGGATGTGGAAGCCGACGGGTACTACGTACAGGCCGGTTACGTGATTGGCGGTGCCAAGCGCTACAACATGAAGAAGGGCGCCTGGTCCGGGCCGAAGGTCAAGAACCCGTTCCCCGGTAAGGGCACGGGGGTGATCGAACTAGCTGCCCGATACAGTGTCATGGACCTTGGCACCGATACAGCAACTCCATCGCACTACGGGAAGCAGTCGAACGTCACCCTCGGCGTGAACTGGTACCTCAATGGCAACACGCGCATCATGTTCAACACCATTCGCGTGGGCCTAGACGAAGCCACCAGCGGCACGTACGGTGAGGACGAATCCGTGACTGACGACTTCTGGGTCCACGGTGTTCGCTGGCAATACAAGTGGTAAGAGCCCAAACCTAAACCTATTGTCCGCAATGGTAGCCCCCGCCGTGCTCGGCGCGGCGGGGGATTTTTATTGACAACGGATCCTTGGGTGCGTCTCGCGCGCAAACGGTCGGGAGCGCAGCGCGCGCATGTCAGATGAGCGTTCGTTCGTAGTCGCGCTCCACCTCCTCACACCAGCTCCCCACGTTCCATCGGCCATAGGCCCCCATGCCGGACGTGGCATCCGGTCCGAAATAGACCGGAACGTGCACCAGGCTTAGGCCCGAATGCGTATGGGCCGCGCGCAACGCCGTCTTCAGAGCGTCGCCGTCATCACCGCCATACAGAGCCATCACCCCATCTATCGACGCCGCCATCTGCACATAGTCAACGATCACGGAATCGGATGTGCGAAACGCTTCGCCGTACTGCGCGACCTGCAGTTCGCTGATCGCCGACATGCGGCGATTGTCGAGAAGAAGGATCGTTCCGTGCACGCCGTGCTCGACACCGTCAATGAGCACCTGCGGGTTCATCATGAACGAACCATCACCGGTAAAAGCCATCGCATATCGGCCCTGATCCGCAATGGCACCTGCCAGCAAAGCCGATACCGCAAACCCCATGTACGACGCCCCCGCCTCAGTGAAGGTCTCGAACGGCTTGTCGTCTTCGACGATCTGGAATCCGTTCGCTTGCACGTCCCCGGCGTCAAACAGCTTGAGGACGTCGCGTTCCTTGCAGAAATCCGAAGCGATCTTGATTGCTTGCGGCTGGGACAGGACGCGCCGCCCCCACACCGGGTCCAGCGGCAGTTCGGCGTTGAATTGTCCGGTCTTGAATTTCCGCCACTCCGACTTCTTCTCGGCGCACGCCTTCAACCAGTCAGTCTTCGCCTCAGCGCATCCCGGGTAGTCACGAACGAGGCGGGCGTGCAAACGCTTGAGCACCTGCCCGGCATCCCCGCAAAGTGCGGTCGTCCGGTTGTAATGTTGGACGTCCATCGGGTCCGCGTTGATGTTGATGACGTCCCGGACGTTCGGCCAGCCGATTCCCGAGCAATCGCTCTGGCAGACAGCGCGACTCCCGATCACCACCAGGAGTTCGGCCTCGTCCATGACGTAATTGCCGCTGACGGATCCCTTGGAACCGCCCACGTGCATGTTCTGCGGATGGGAATCCGGCAGCACGCCCGTCGAACCAGGTCCCAGTACGACGGCGGCACCGGTGCATTCGGCGAACTCCCGAACAGCTGATGCGCAGGAACGGGCTCCGCCCCCGGCCTTGATCGCCACGCGCCGGGATTCAGTGATCAGGCGGGCCGCCTCGGCCAGACCTACGTCGGTGCCTGGAACCGCGGGCACGAGCCGTGGCAGCTCGGGCAGCGCGTCGAGCCGGATCCGGGTCTCTCGCGGCTGCGTGTTGAGCGGCAGGTTGATGTAGAACGGACCCGGGCGCCATGGATGGAAGACGGTCATGGCACCGCGCCGGAGTGCTGCCCGCAACGCTCCGGGGCTGTGCAAGGTGTAGGACTGACCCATCAGCGAGGTGATCTGGCCGAACAGGCCCTGCACGGGCTTGGGGACCTGCTGCATGTTGTAGCCTTCCCCGTGGGTAGTCTCGTCCCCGTACAGGTGATAGACACCGACGCCGTTGGAAGCGCTCACGAGGGAGCCAGCCATCGCCTGCAAGGCGCCCGGCCCGATCGACGTGACCACGGCCGAAGGCTCCCCGTAGATCCAGCGGAGCGCGGTGGCCGCGTGGGCCATCTCGACCTCGTTGCGGAACTGCCAGCACTGCACCAGTCCGTACTTCGAGTAGATGCGCAGGATCTCGCCGATGGTCGTGGAGCCGTGTCCAAATATGGCGAGGTACTTGGTGACGCCCTGGCGCATCAGGCCCAGCACCAGGGCTTCGGCCAGCGGCAACGCGACCGGCGCGGAGAGCAGGCCGTCGCCGATCGCCTTTTCGAGCCCGCCGGCCTTTGCCAACCACGCCGCACGTTCCTTGACGCCCGAAGGAATCGTCGATGGCAGTGATTCCATGGGCGTCGGACTCCTGCCTTAGTTGGCCATGACACGTACGGTCCGGCCGGTCCGAGCCGATTTCTCGGCTGCCAGCGCAAACCGCAGCACCTGCCGGCCCTCCGCCGCTGTCAGGACCGGCGCCCCACCATTTCGAAGCACATCGAGATAGTGACGCGTTGACAGAACAAAGCTCTCCTCCCACCCGGTCGCCATGTCGTGGTACGTCGTGACCGCTCCATCGCGATAGAGCGCTACGGGAGCCGGATCGCCCAAGCGACCGTGGCCGACATTGATCCAGAGTACCCCCTTGGTGCCGGTGATCTCCACCTTGTCGTCCTGCGCGTAGTGCCTGGTGATCACCTCCAGTTCCGGGGAATCAACCAGCTCCAGGCTCCCGACCCGGTTCCCCGGGAACCGGAACGAGATGATCGACGGTGCGTCCACGTACGACCCGTCGGGATAGGTCGTCTTGCCGATGAACGCGTGCACTTCCTCCGCAATGCCCATGAAGTGCCAGGCCAGTGCAAACTTGTGGTGTCCGTCATCGAACACCAGCGGGCCGCCGCCCGCGCTGCCTCGTTCCTGACGCCACGCACGAGTCGGCCCGGGCACCTCCCAGGCGGTGCGGTTCGACCCCTTGTTGCTCTTCAAGCGGATCGCCAGCGGCCGCCCTACCGCCCCTTCGTCGATCAACTGCTTAGCCCGAATCACGGGCGGAAAAAAGACGAAGTTCTCGAACACCTTGAACGGTCGCTCGGAAAGCTCTGCCGCCGCGACCAACCGGTCAGCCTCCTCGATGGAAACGCACATCGGTTTCTGGAGGGAGACGATCTTTCCGGCCGCGATGGCCTTCTCGGCAGCAGAGAGATGCAGGTGGTGGGGCAGCAGTATCTCGACGAGGTCCACCTCCGGGTCCGCAAGTAGTTCATCGATGTCGTCGGTGATCCGTACGTCGTCCACTCTCCATTTTGACGCACGTCGGTGGGCAAGTTCGACATCCCGGTCGCAGAGCGCCACGATTCTTGCGTGCGGGTTCTGCAAGTATTCGATGGCATGAAGATCGGAGATACGCCCCGTCCCGACCATGCCGATCCCGAAAGGTTTCGTGTTCATCGCTCGGCACCCCGCTCCAACTTAGGGCCAGCTCATGCTTTTCGAACCGGATTGTAGGCGCCGACTCGCCGCTCAACAGCATGACTGTCCGAATGGAGCGGACAGAACGCTCTCGGTTGGCAATGTCGAACAAGGGAGGACGCTGGATAACTGATGACGAGTCGAGCGAACAGGTCGACTGGACTCCCGGACCGAGATGCTTTGGCATCGGAAGGTTGGACGGGCCAACCCAGCCCCAACCGTGGGCCGCGGCAATGGACGCCGAGAGACTCATCGCAATAGTGGCCATGGCGAGAGCCCCGTCGGGCCCGGGGTAGCGCGTGGCACTCGGTTCGTGCGGGTCGGTGCCGAAGGACACCCGTGTGCAGCGGCGGCACCGCCACGTATGGTGGTCGGGCGTTAGCGCCACGACGAAGAGCCCGAGGTCGCCCATGTTTTCTGGATTTGTGGGAACTCGTGTCGACGCCGGTGGTTGCCGCATTAATGTTCGGCATGGCGGTTCGGGCCCACCGGTACTGTTGCTTCATGGTTATCCACAAAGCCATGTCGAATGGCACAAGGTGGCACCGCCCCTAGCAGAACATTTCACCGTGGTGTGCCCGGATCTCCGCGGCTACGGCGACAGCGACAAACCGCCCTCATCCGGCGTGGATCATTCGGCGTACTGCAAGCGGACTTCCGCCCACGACCAAGTTGCGGTGATGCGGACGCTCGGCTTCGAGCGCTTTCATCTGGTCGGCCACGACCGGGGAGTGCGAGTCGGACTCCGGATGGCGCTGGACCATCCGGGCAAGGTCCTGAGCTTCACGAATCTCGACGTGGTGCCGTCCGCAGAAGCGTTCGAGCACATGGATGCCTCGTTGGCATTTTCCTGGTTTCACTGGCATCTGATGCGCCAGCCGTTCCCTTTCCCGGAAACCTTGATTACTGGCAATGCCAAGCTCTTCCTGGACTTCCTGCTCGACCAGTGGACGGCAGTCCCGAACGCAATCGAAGACGAGGCCTACGCGGAATATCTCCGTTGCTTCTCGGATCCCGACACCATCCGCGCAATGTGCGCCGATTATCGAGCGGTGGCGCTTGATCTCGAGCACGACCGCGAAGACCGCGGGACAAAGCTGTCCTGTCCGACTCTCGTCCTGTGGGCCGGCAAGATGCCGAAGCGCCCCGGTTGGCAAACTGGCACGTCGCTGGACATGTTGAACGTCTGGCGAATGCGAGCAAACGACGTTCGCGGCAGCGCACTGGATTGTGGTCATTTCATTCCGGAAGAGGCGCCGGACGACCTGCTCGCCGAATTGCTGCCGTTCCTTGAGAGCGTTCAGCCCTGATGACCGCTCCGACCGTCTCGGGCCCAGTCCGCATGGCCCGTCAGTCCAATGCCGAGTCGAGTGTCAGTCTGTTCGCAGATGACGCGACACATCCGAGGAGGTCCTGGGCGGCCGTCACAGGTGCCCGAGTTCTGCTGTCGGCCGACTTCGACGGGTCAGCTCCGGATGCCTGTCGCACATGTCTCCCGCCGCCTGGTCCGGCGCGGGTACCGGCCGCGGTCAGGGGGTGCCCGGTATGGCGGTGGAAAAGAGATCTGGCCCGAAAATGTCTTCAAAAGTCGCCAGATACACTTCTCGTATCTCCTCGCCAAAGCAGGCAAACACAATTCTGTCCAGGTCGCTGCCGCGCTCCAGATGGTTTCTTGTCTGGACTGCAGCGATCTGTGTCGCCTCTTGTAGGGGATAGCCATAGGCTCCCGCGCTGATTGCAGGGAATGCGATCGACGCGAACTGCCTATCGCCGGCAATCTCAAAGCAACGTCGATAACAACTGGCCAAGAGCGCCGCCTCTCCAGCTCCACCGCCCTTCCAGACAGGGCCGACGGTGTGGATGACGCAACGAGCTCGGAGGTCATGCCCGCTGGTGACCTTGGCGTCACCGGTGCGGCAACCGCCCAACGCCCTGCATTCTTCCCGCAGCCGCCAGCCTGCCGCCCGATGAATGGCGCCATCGACACCGCCGCCGCCCAGCAATGTGGAATTGGCGGCATTAACGACGGCGTCCACCGACAACGACGTGATGTCAGCTTCGATCACCTCGATACGAGGACGCATCTGTGTTCTCCATCGGTAGGCGGTGACGTCCGACGCCCGAACTCGGACCACCCGGCACAGTTGGGAACTCGTCAGTCGCGGCCCGCAGCGCAGTGCTCCTGTGCCCGCGCGAGAATTACGTAACGCGAACGGATCCGCGCGGCGAGCGCAGCAGGCCAATCGCCGCCGTCGAGGAGATCGAGGAAGTCGTCTAGAACCATCGGAAAGTGTGCTTCGTGTGGAGTATGGAGCGCAGCCGGGATGACAATTTCGTGTCCGAGCGCAGACTCGCGCTGCGATAGGCCGGGTCCGTCGGCCCCCCACGCGGCAAGCCTCTCCGAGAGGCGCGCCCCGAAGCCGGGTGCCGGACCGCGCGGCACGACGTGCAGTTCACTCCGGAAGCCGGTCTCGGGTCCGCGGCGCGCGACGGCCGTGGCGTGCTCGCCTCGGACCGTCATCCGGTGTGCATCGCCGCCGCCATCGGGTTCGCGCTGGCCCCATTCCGCTCGCTGACGGACGGCCACGCCGCGCAGGCGGTACCGGATCTCACTGTTGCAGGCGAGGTGCAACACCCCGGCCTCCACGTAGGGCGCCAGCACAGCCGGAAATTCCTCGACACCGGTGCTGGCGTGGAAGAGTTCGCGTGGCACCCGGGTGTTCCAGCGACGCGCGTCCTCAAGCTCGTAGTCTCGCTCGAATACGAAACCCGGGCCGTCACCGAGGATCCACTGAGCCCGGTCGACCATGTGAGATTGAATATCAACGATTCCGTCACCCTGAATGCGGGTGTCGTAGTACCAAGAAGGCCTCCGGAGCAGCGTGCCATTCACTTCTTTGAGCAGGTGGTGCACGGAATGAATGTCGATCGCAGGCTCGCCCGTGCCTCCGTCGAGGGCGCCGAACAGTTCCGGGTCGGCCACGACCGCCTGCGCGAGACGTGCGACCGTGTCGTGGCGAGCGGTCATGATGTCCATCGCGAGCGGCCAGCCCGCGGTTACCTGCTCGAGATGCGGGAGAGCCGCACTGTCAGTGAGCCAGGGTTTGTCAGCCAGTACGTGGAGCCCCGCCGCATGCAGGCGGGCGATGGTGCCGAGCTTGGGCTGGTTCCGCCCGGCAAGGACAACGACGTCCCCGCGCCTCTCCTCGATCAGTGCCCGCTCCGGGTCGGCGGGTTCGTGCACCCGGATGTTCCAGTTCGTCGGCCGGTCGTCCCGCGCGTTGAACGAACGGACCAGAGCGATGAAGGAGTCGCGCTCCAGGCCGGGACCGGCGTAGAGATGGATGGTGGGGTCGACCCTGGGGTTCTTGACGCGCAGCGTGAGCGCGGCGTGGAAGTGGCCGGGCTCGAGAAAGAGGAGCGTGTACATGACAGGCGGTCGCTGATCGGTGGCCGCGACGTTAGACCACCCGAGCCACAACGGCTACGCGACCACGGGGGACGGCCTGAGCTTCATTTGGTTACGGGGCCATCGATAAACGTCCAGGCAATGGCGCGATGATGGTCCGAAGATCCGACAAAATGCGCAACATCCCTTGCTTTGCCGAGGACCAGTGACGCCCTATCCTGACGGCGCTCGGAACATATCCCCAGGCCTCCGGTAAGGAACTCTTCCATGGACGCAGGAACCCGTACAGAGATCGAAGCAGCCGTGTTTCGCCGCCTTGTCGAGCACTTTCGGGAAAACCCCGACGTGCAGAACATCGACCTCATGGAATTGGCCGGTTTCTGCCGGAACTGCCTTTCCAAGTGGTACAGCGCGGCGGCAGAGGAGCGCGGGGAGGCCGTGACGTACGAGAACGCTCGGCAGACCGTGTATGGCATGCCCTATGCCGATTGGAAGGCGAAGTTCCAGAAGGAGCAACCGGCGGACCGGGTCGAGGCTTTGAAGGACCAGTTCCACAAGCACGATTGACGGCTGATCCGGCACTGTGGACGGATCGATCAGTTCGGCGGAAATCCGGTGCTCATGAGACCCCCGCCGCATTCCCGGGAGGTCGTCGCATCACTCCGTGGGAGGGACCGGCAGGTCCAGTTTGCGGACTGGGGAGCCAGGCCCGTTCGCGTCGCCAGCCAGGCTCTGCCAAACCGGCTCGACAGGGCGCCACGGTTATCCCCGGGCGTCGCGTGAGTTGCTCGGTACATTGAGCACCAGGCCGTCGAGCTGTTCGGTCAGCTCGACCTGACACCCAAGCCGCGACGTCTGTGTGACGCCCCACGCCAAATCCAGCATGTCCTCCTCGTCATCGGTCGGCAGGGGCAGACGGTCGTGCCAGTCGGGGTGGACGATCACATGGCAGGTCGAGCACGCGAGCGACGCTTCGCAGGCCCCTTCGATATCGATGCCGTGCTTGTGGGCGATGTCCAGGATCGACTGCCCCGCGGGCTCGTCTACTTCGAGTACCGATCCATCGGGCTGGTGGAAGATCACGCGCGGCATGGACAGCTGACTCCTAGGCGGACTGTGCGCGGAGCGCATCTACGCCGTCGGCAATGGACACAGCTGCCCGGTCGATCTCCGCTTCGGTCGTAAAGCGACCTGGCGAGATGCGGAAGGTGCCCGCCGCCAGCGCCTCGGACACCCCCAGGGCCCGCAGCACGTAGCTGGTCTCAACAGAGGTATCCGAACACGCGGATCCGGTCGACAGCGCCACGTCACCGAGTTCCCGCACCAGGCGATGGGCCTGAATTCCGGCGTAGCCGACGCTGAGGTTTCCAGGCAGCCGAGCATCCATTTCGCCGTGAACGACCACGTCAGGATGCCGGACCCGCAAGCGGGAGAGCATGCGATCCCGCAGCATCCTGGTGCGCTCCGCCTCCTCGGCAAGCCGTTGGCGGGCAATGCGCGCGGCCACCCCGAGGCCCACGACCAAGGGCACCGGTACGGTCCCGGAGCGAAGTGTGCGCTCCTGTCCGCCGCCGTCGAAAAGAGGCTCGATGCGCACGCGCGGCCGGCGGCGAACGTAGAGCGCGCCCACTCCCTTGGGGCCGTACAGCTTGTGTCCGGACAGGCTGGCCAGGTCGACCTCCAAGGCCTGTAGGTCGAACGGGATCTTTCCCGCGGCCTGGGCGGCATCGGTGTGCAGCACCACGGAGCGTTCCCGGCAAAGCCTGCCCAGCCCTTGCAGGGGCTGCACCGTGCCAATCTCGTTGTTCGCAGCCATGACGGAGACGAGTGCGACACCGTCCTCCAACACCGCCTCTACGCGGTCCAAATCCACGAGACCCGAGGGCTCGACCGGCAGGACCGTCGACCGAAAACCCTCGCGCTCCAAGCGTGCGACGGACTCGAGCACGCACTTGTGTTCGGTAGCGACCGTGACGACATGATCGAAGCCGTGCCGCTCGCGGCGGTACCGCGCGGCGCCCTTGATAGCGAGATTGTTGGATTCAGTCGCACCAGAGGTGAACACGATCTCGCGGGGATCGACGTTGATCAACTCCGCTACTTCGGCACGTGCAGCTTCGACCGCAGAGGCAGCTTCCCGGCCGAACGCGTGGGCATCGACGTGCGGGTTCCCGAACTGCTCCCGGAAAAAGGGAAGCATCGCGTCGAGCACTTCCGGGTCGAGCGGCGTGGTGGCCTGGCAATCGAGATAAATCGGATGCTGTGGCACCATCAGTTGCATGACCTTCCGTGGCATGTCAGCCGTGGCAGCGGACGCCGGGTCAGTGCCGATCGCGACCGATCTGACGCGATGCCAGCGGGCCCGTGCACCCGTTCCCCGAAGCCCGTCCGCATCGACCGATACCTGACCGTGGCATGACCACTACTTCGGACCGGCCGGTTCCGCCCAGCCCACGCCCGGCGCCCGAGAATCGCCATGGCAGCGCATCAGGTGTCCGTACAGGCCATCAGTCATCCGGCGGCTCAGTGGAGCGAAGCAGGCAACAAACCCCGCCACAATGCCAGGCTCCATCATACTAACTGCATGCCGCGCTCACAGACTCGAACACCCTGGCCTGCACCGCTGGCGGCTCTGCGCTTCACCGGTTGCCCTGCATGTCAGCACCCCGCGGAACTACGCGGCTGACGGCGCCTCGACACCAGAGAGAACGGCTGAGTGCAACCTCTCGGCGGCCCAGTGCCGTGGCTGAGATACCGGCGCCGGGACACCGGTCGACGGCGACCGCCAGTCCTGGTCGTCTCCAGGCGGCGCCGGCGCCCTTACGCTCAGAAGAAGATCTCGACGCGTGCCACGTACTCGTCGACGCTCGCTTCCCGCGTGCCAAGACGACCGCCGACCGCCGTCGGATACTCCACATCGATGCGACCGGCGTTGAAGATGGCGCGGGTGAATGCGTTGAAATACCAGTTGAGCCCGACCGTAAATCCGCTGGCTTCACCGCCGGTGACACCGGTGACGCTGTCGTCGACGACAGCCAGCCGGTCATTCAGGTCGATCGTCTGCCAGCGCGCCCGCAGTTCGAATGCTCCAAGCCCGCCCTGTCCCAGATCGTTGTTCGGCTTCAGGCGCCAGAACTGACCGAAGTATGGGTTGTAGTTCCGGCTCTCTCCCGTCAGGAAGTACCCGACATCGACGTATCCGCCGGTGAAGTCATAACTTCCGCTCGAATTCGTGTTGACCTGTGCAGTGCCCCATTCTCCCTGAAGGGAAACCTGTTCCCAAGAAATGGCTCCCTCGGCCACGATGTACGTGTAGTCCTCGACATCGCAGAACTTGCCAGTATTCACCAGGGAGGTGCCGTCGACCGCGGAGATGCCGAAGGCCCTGAATCGGAATCCGCTGCCGATCAAGCTATTTTGACACGACTGCATGTGGTCGCCGCCCACGACTTCGGCCTCGGGCTTGCGCCAGTACCCGCTCACGCCGATCTGCGAGCTCAGCCTCCGTTCCTTGTGCGGCTGCAAGAGGAAGCGGCCATGGAGGCCCCACCCCTCGTCAAAGTCGCTGTCGACACCGGAGTTCTTCCCGAAAACACCGAACCTGGCATACGTGGCCCTCCCGCGATGCGAAGCAATCAGCGCCACGACCGGCGCGCTCGGCGCATAGGCGAAGGCGTTCGACATCATCGGGCGTTCGGCCATGCCCAGGAAGCTGTTAAACGTGGACGATTCAAGCCCGACCGAGTTGCCAAACTGTCCCGCCATCAGCCACCACGGCTTGATGCCCCGGTAAACGATGGCTGCCGCCCGAAGCCCGCTGTCAACCTGCTCGCCGCCGTCCGCCAGGTTGTACGACATGAAAACGATCCAGTCCTGCTCGACGACACTCGCAACACCGAAGCTGACCCGCCGCATCTTGCCGCCGCCGCTGAAGTCCGTGTCGTCCTTCCCGATGTAGTACTCGTCCCCGAAGACGCCTTCCCAATCTCCGCTCTCGCTGTACGCCGCCAAATCTGTCTGCAGGTTTCCATACAGGAACGTCTTGAAACGCCCATCGCTCGACGTTAACGGCCCGATCGGGCCGAAAAAGGCCTTGTCGTAGTTGTACGCCCCTTGCTGGCCGGTGATGTCCGATCGGCTGTTTCCGTTCGGAGCCGGCTCCGTCTGCGCTACCGTGGTTGCGCTCTCGGCGGCCGGTGGCGGTTCAGCGACCTCGCTCCCCAACGCCTCGGCCAATGCCTTTTCCAGCTGCTGAACACGGAGTTCCAGCGCCTGAATCCGCGCATCTGATTCGGCAGAACCGCTTTCCTGAGCGAATGCCTGGGTTCCCATTCCAACGACAAAAGCAAGGGCGTACGCGTACGTGAGCAGGCGAAGAAACATCGGCAGTTCCAGCGAACATGAGGGCGGATGGCAAGTGGCAATGCTCGGAGCTGACCGGACAACCTACGTATCTGCTAGCGACGGCCACCGGCACCGTGTCAGACTATAGCGATGCGTTTGGTATCGACAACCATGTTTACGATTTCGCCTTCATACGTTTGATCTTGAAAGCATTGCAACTTGGGTTGCCCTTGGCAGATCACCGACGACGGTTTGAGCATCGGCCGGATCCGGTAACCCGCCGGCTGCTGTTCCTGTGTCGGTCACAGTCATGTCGCGTCGGCATCACGTCGGAATCGTGGCCGCGGGGCTACACATGGGGGGCGATGGCGTGCCCGCCACTCGTCGTCGGGATCTGGACAGTTGCGCGCTTACTCAGCCGACCGGTGGTCACGCCTCCCCCGTTGCAGGTCCTGGCATGGATGCCGTCCATCAGTCCGGCGACGCTCCCGTCGGCGCCCTGACCGTCACCCATTACCGATTGTGAATCCGTCGGGTACCGACCATCATCCCGGGCTCCACACAGGAGCGGATGCTGGGGAATGAAGTTCATCGTGATGGGGGCAGGCGGCGTCGGCGGATACTTCGGCGCACGGCTCGCAGCATCCGGACACGAAGTCGGGTTCGTCGCCCGCGGCCGGCATCTTCGGGCGATGCAGGAGCACGGCCTCAAGGTTCGCAGCGTCCTAGGTGACATCGAACTGAAGCAGGTGCGCGCGAGCGACGATCCGACCGTGTTTACGGCGCCCGCTTACGTCCTGTTCACGGTCAAGAGCTACGACTGCGAGCACGCAGCTGGACTCGTCCGTCCCGCGCTTTTGAGCGACACCGGCGTCGTGCCGTTGCTCAACGGGATCGAACACATCGACGTGCTCCGCAGGATGCTGGGGCCTCGCCGGGTGCTGGGCGGCGTCGCGCAGATCAGCGCCCTGATTGAAGCCCCAGGTGAGGTTCGACATTTCGACCGCATGCAGACGCTCCGGGTCGGCGAAATGGACAATTCGCCGAGCAGGCGCGTTCAGATGCTGCGCAAGGCCTGCACCGAAGCCGGCATTGACTGCCCGGCGTCCGGCGATATCGAGTGCGAGCTTTGGCAGAAGGTGGCGATGATCTGCACGCTGGCGGGCGCCAACTGCCTCACGCGACTGCCACTTGGACCCTGCCGGGCGCATCCGGAAACGCGGGCGATGATGGCACGGCTGACGGCCGAGACGGTCGCCGTGGCGCAGGCGCTTGGCGTATCCATGCCCGACGACCAGGAAGCCCGGACTTTGGAGCTGCTGGACCGGCTGCCAGCCTCGATGAAGGCGTCACTGCTCGTTGCGCTGGAGCGGAGCGAGCGGTTGGAGATCTCCGCACTGAGCGGCGCGATCGAGCGCATGGGACGGCGGGTTGGAGTCGACACGCCGACCCATCGCACTGTGTACGCCGCCCTGGCGCCGCACGAGCACGGCAGGCAAGTTGCCTGAGGCCAGCATGTCGTTGGGCCCGCCCTCGGATGCCCAGAATTACGAGGAGGACAGCCTCGTGATTGGGGCCGAGATGCGAACTGGTGGCGACGACAGCTACTGCCAGATGACGTTGACGGGGCCGCGCAACGCCTGGAAGGCCGGCTTCCACTTGCTGCCGGCGTTCAAGTTCCAGGATGTTCCTCGCGATTGCGTGGGCGGCCGCGGCTTCCCGGCCTGCGATTGGGTTTCCTAGCAGTGGCAGGCCGGCGATCCGGCCTTGATCAGCGCCGCGCGGCACAAGGTCCTGGCGCGGGACGCGGTCCCTGGTGAACGGACCGCCGGATGCCGCCGCCCCTGCACCAATGGACTCGGCAGAAACCTCCAGCCTACAATCCGGTTCACACGTGCGCAGATGTCATCCCTGAATTGTTCCGGGCAGTAATCCGTTGCGTTTATGGGCGCTCTCCGACCTTCACGTCTCGCATCCGGCAAACCGGAAAGCGCTGGAGAGTTGCCCGGCATTTCCCGACGACTGGCTGATCCTCGCAGGCGACGTTACCGACGGGCCCAAGCGGCTTGACTGGTGTTTCCAGCAACTGACGCGGAAATTCCGCCAGGTCGTCTGGGTTCCCGGCAACCACGAGCTCTGGACCATTCCCGACGCAGTGCCCGTACTCCGCGGCGTCGCGCTCTACGAGAGGCTCGTCGCGCTCGCTCGCTACCACGGTGTTCTCACCCCGGAAGATCCCTATCCGGTGATTCAGCATCGGGATGGCACGGTCCTGATCGCGCCGCTGTTCCTGCTCTACGACTACAGTTTTCGGCCCCGGCACGTTCGGCGCGACGAGGTGATCCGGTGGGCGCAGGAAGCCGGCGCTGTCGCCTCCGACGAGCTTGTTCTGCATCCCGACCCGTTTCCAGACCGGGAATCGTGGTGCGCCGCGCGTTGCCGGGATGCCGCCCGACGGCTCGCGTCGTGTCCTGCCGGCATCCCGAAGGTTCTGATCAACCACTTTCCGCTTGAAGAACAGCATGCCGTGCTGCCGCGGGTTCCGCGTTTCACGCCGTGGTGCGGGACCCGCCGAACCCGAGGCTGGCATCGCCGATTCAACGCGTGCGCGGTGGTGTACGGCCATCTCCATATCCGGGGCACGCAATGGCTTGACGGCGTGCCTTTCCAGGAAGTGTCTCTGGGATATCCGCCGCAGTGGGATCGGCAGCTCGGAGTTGGCGCCTATCTGCACGAAGTGACCCTGGCACGGCCGCAGAGCGCCACTACGCGATGAGCGTCAGAGGCGACACTTGGTGGAGTCCGTGGCGCGAGGCCGAAGGCTCGCTCATCCTGCACGTCGATCTCAGGCCCGATCCGGACCGCGAACAACTGGCCCTCGCGGTGCTCGACCACGACGAACAGGCGCGGTGGAAGCGGTTCCTGGTCAAAGAGGCCCAGCGGCAGTATGCGCTGTGCCGCGCGGCGCTCAGGATCAACCTGTGCGAACGCCTGGGTTGCCCCAACCGGGAACTATCCTTCGGTTATCTCGAGCACGGTAAGCCGTTCGCGAAGGTGAATGGAGCGCCGGCCGACGTGAGCTTCAATGTGAGCCACAGCGGTCAGCACGGCCTGATCGGATTCGCGCATCGGGATGATTTCGGGGTGGATCTGGAGGTGCGCACGCCCGGCAGGGATTTCGAAGGGATCGGGAGCACCGTCTACGGTCCGCGGGAGCGGCTCGCCCTCGCTGCGACCACCGGGCGCGACCAAGCCGCCTTGTTCTATCGGCTCTGGAGTCTGAAGGAGGCGCTCATCAAGGCCCTGGGCACCGGCTTCTCGCTGAGTCCGTCCCGTTTCGAGGTGCCGACACGGATGCTCGAGGGCGAGCAGTCCGCGGTGTTTCGTTTCCCGCACCGGCCGTCCGATGCATTTTGGCTGGAAGATCTCGGCGAACCCCGGTTCGCTGCTGCGCGCGCCTACCGCTTACCGACCGAAGAAGCCACTTCCAGCAATGCACGCAGCCGCTCATGAAGTTGAATTGCGACCGTGACTTCCGCGCTTCAGGTGCCGCCGCGGTTACGTTCTGCCGTGACAGCCGTCACGGCAATCGCCAATACTCATCTACGGCGTGGCCGCGGCCCGTCGTTCATGTTACGTGATCCAATGGCGCCGACGTTCGAACGGATAGTCCGGTAGCGCGGTCCGACATCGGGTTTCGCCAGCGAACAGACCAGCGAAGGACAGCGCGAGCCCTGCCTCATAGGCCCCGGCAACTGCCTCGACGAAGCAGTCACTTGATCCCGCCGGCGACGTTTTCTCGCTGCCCGAGGATCGTCCCAGACTGGACAGAACTACTGGCTTGTTGGCGTTGCCGGCCGCTCGCATCAATTTCCCCAATCCCGCGGATGGGCCGATCTCGATGATCACATCAACATCCAACGCCGCAAGCGTCCCGACGCTACGTTCAACCGGGGTGGGGTCGCCCGCCGCCTGCCGGCGCCAATACGACGCATCTGAGGCTTCATCGGCCGCCACCGCCCGACCCGATGCGGCGCTCGCCAGCGTTATCGACGGCGCACCCATAACAACACCTTCCAATGCCGCCCCCGGATCGTCCAACGCCGCGGCCAGGCGCAAGCCATCCTCCAGACCAAACACACCGGATGCCCGGGCGGCCGCGACCTCCCCGGAACCGTACCCAACGACTACGCTAGGCCGCACACCGATGCTCGACCACAACGCCGTGAGCGCGGAATCCAGCGCATAGATCGCCGGGCGCCGCCACAGCGGATCGCTCAGGTCTCCCGCCGCACCCGGCCGGCCGAATATCGTGTCCAGGAGCGACGCACCCCTCAGTTCGCCCAGTACCTCTTCGCAGCGGTCCAGAACCGAGCGTACTACAGGCTCGCTCGCGTACAGCGCCTCAGCCGCCCCGAGCGACTGGCTCCCTTGGTCGGTGTAAGCGAACGCGACCTTCGTCCCGGTCCCGGTCGCCGGTTTCGCGTCTCCTGCCGCGAGCGCTTGCAGACCGTCGCGCAGCGATCTGAAATCGCTGAAAACCACAGCAGCGCGACAGTCGAAGTGGCTTCGGCCCACCCCGGCTGTCCACGCCATGTCCGAGAGCGGTAGATCGGACGCAGCACCTTCGGGCGCCTGCGCCGATTCCAGTTCCTCGAGCCACGCGTGATAGCGGCCCGCCAGCTTCCGGAGCGCCCTCTCCGACTTGCCGGAAAGCGGCAAGAGCCGCACCGCACGCGCAGCAAGTCCACTGTCAGCGCTTGGCGCCACGGTGACGTCGTCCGGCAGCGCGATTGCGACCGGTCTTGGTGCGCCGACGGCCCAACGGGCCTCGCTGCGGCCCGGCGAGGCGTTGTCCGGGGCGCCGTAGCCCTCCACGACCACATGCGCGTTCGTTCCCGATATCCCGAAGGCACTGACACCCGCCCGCGGCGGCCGGTCAGGTTCGATCGGCCAGCTTGTCGCCTCGGAGACCACTCGCACCGGCAACTGGTCCCAGTCCACGTGCGGATTCGGCTCCTGAAAATGCAGTTGCTTCGGGATTACGCCGTGGCGCATAGCCAGAACAACCTTGATTAGCCCAGCAACTCCTGCGGCTGATTCCAAATGGCCGATGTTGGTCTTGACCGAGCCGATCAGCAACGGGCGGTCCTTGGCGCGGCCCTGCCCGTAGACTGCCGCCGCAGCCTGTACCTCGATCGGGTCGCCCAGCGCCGATCCCGCCCCGTGCGCCTCCAAATAGTCCACCTCGGACGGCGCAACGCCGGACTCCGACAGCGCCTCCTCGATCACCTGCTCCTGCGCCGGGCCGTTCGGCACCGTCGGCCCTGCGCTCACCCCGTTCTGGTTGACCGCCGCCCCCCGGATCACCGCCCAGATGCGGTCGCCGTCGGCTTCCGCATCCTCCAGCCGCTTCAGGACCACCATTCCGCAGCCCTCGCTACGCACAAAGCCGTCCGCCGCGGCGTCAAAGGTCTTGCAGCGCCCCTCCCTGGACAACATCCCGAGCGCCGCCATTTCGCTGGTCAGACCGGACGAGAGGACTGCGTTCACGCCGCCGACAAGGGCGAGGTCCACCTCTCCCCGCCGCAAGCCTGCAACCGCCTGCTGGACCGTGACCAGCGAGGCCGCGCAGTTCAGCATCACCGGAATCGCTGGTCCCATGAAGCCGAGCTTGAACGCAATGCTGCCGACAGCCGTGCTGCTGGCCGTCCCGAGATAGTTGAGACCCTTGCCGTCCGCCATCATCAGGTCGCGGTACTCGCTGGTCGCGACGCCGGCGTAAACCCCGGTGCGGCTGCCTTTGAGCCCGTCGGGATCGACCCCTGCGTCTTCGAGCGCCCGCCAACTCGTTTCCAGGAGCAATCGCTGCTGCGGATCCATCCCGCGTGCGCTGATCGGCTGGATCCCGAAGAAGCGCGCGTCGAAACGGTCGATCTCATCAACGAACCCGCCGTGCTGCCAAGCTCCATCCACGACGGCGGGGTCGCCTGCGACCCCGGTCCAGGACCCCTCATCCTGCCGCCCGTTTGTCACCGCATCGTGGCCGGCTTCAAGCTGGCGCCAGTAGCTGGCAATATCCGGCGCGCCTGGGAAACGGCACGCCATGCCGATGATCGCGACGCCGTCATCGCCACGCAGCGCTTGCAGTGGCGGACTCGGTTCCGGCACCGCCTCGGGAGCGGGGGCGGCCTCATCGAGCGCGTCCACCAGATGACACGCGAGGTCGGCGATGGTCGGGTAGTCGAACACCAGCGTGTTCGGCGCCGCATAGGCTTCGGAGAACGCCCGGTTCAGACGATTCCTCAGCTCGACCGCCATCAGGGAGTCCATTCCCAGATCGAAGAATCCCACCGTGGGCGCCGGTGCCGACGGAAGCCTCAGCACCGCCTGGACTTCCCGCTGGAGGAACGTCGCCAGCAATTCCTCGCGCCCGGCCGGCGGCGTCGCGCCTAGCTGGACGAGCAGATCTTCGGACGGGGACGAATCGTCGTCCTCCGTGGCGATGGTGAGCAAGTCCTCCAGCACGGACGGACGGGTTCCGAGGGAATCTCCGAATACGGGCCAGTCCACCGCCGCCACCACGGCGTTCGTTGCATCTTGCCGCAGCAGACGCTCGAATGCCTTGAACCCCTGCTCTGGCGTGAACCAGCCGGTGCCCGTGGCCTCCCGGCGCCCGGCGATCCGCCCCCGCTGCTCCTCCGCCTCGCCCAGTTCCGACCAAGCGCCCCAGGCGATCGCCTGCCCCGGGAGTCCCAGCGCACGCCGATGGGCGGCGAGCTGGTCGAGGAAGGTGTTGGCTGCCGCATGGTTGGCCTGGCCCGGATTGCCCAGAATCCCGGCGACGCTCGAGAACAGAACGAACATGTCCAGATCGCGGTCCGCCGTCGCCCGGTGAAGGTGCCAAGCTCCCAGCATCTTCGGCCACAGAACGGTTTCGAAGCTCTCCCAGCTCTGGTTCCCCAGGGCAGCGTCCGACAGCACGCCGACGCTGTGGATCACCCCGGCGAGCGGCGGCATGGTTCCGTCGATCCGTGCCAGCATGGCATCGAACGCGTCTGTGTCCGTCACGTCGGCAAGCTCGACCTCGACGCTGAATCCGCGGGCGCGCAGCGCCTCGATCGCTTTGTCCGCCGCCGTGTCCGGCGGCCTGCGGCCATTCAGCACGACGGTTCCCGCACCGTGCTCGGCAAGCCATTCGGCGAGCGCGCAGCCGATGCCGCCCAGGCCGCCCGTCACCAGATACGTCCCGTCCTGCCGCAGCCGTCCTGTTCCGAGCGGAGACGTCGTGAGCACGATCTTGCCGATGTGCCGCGCCGCGCGCATGTAGCCCATGGCGGCGCTGGTCTCCGCCAGCGGCCATCTCGTGTGCATGAGCGGCGCGAGCTCTCCCGCGGCGATTCGACGGAGTACCTCCCTAAGGGCCGCGCCCGGCTGCGCCGGATCCTGCTCTTTCAGGGTGTAGAGATCGAGAATCGAATAGGCGACGTCCGGCCGCAGCGCGGCCATCTCGTCCTCGCTCAGGATGTCCCGTCTGGCGAGCTCAACGAAGCGACCGCCCTCCCCGAGGCAGGAGAGACTCGCCTCGATGAAGCCTTCGCCCGTCAGGCTGTTCAACACCACGTCGACCCCTGCGCCGTCCGTGACATCGAGAATGTCCCGGCCGAACGCGGTCGAGCGGCTGTCAAACACATGCTCGACGCCGAGCGAGCGGAGATAGGCTTGCTTGGGCGAGCTCGCAGTGGTGAACACCTCTGCGCCCGCCGCCTGGGCCAGCTGGATCGCGGCGAGCCCCACGCCGCCCGCACCGGCGTGAATCAGCACCCGGTCGCCGGCCTTCAGCCCGGCAAGTTCGTATGACAGTACGCATGTCACAAATACCGAAGGGATCGTGGCAAGCGCCGCAGCCGACACGCCCGGCGGCGCCAACGCCACCAACTCCTCGCGCGTCATCACCTCCGGTCCGAACGTGCCGAACGCGAAGCCGGCCACGCGGTCGCCCACCGAGAAGGCGGTTACGTCGGAACCTGTTTCGGCAATACGACCGCAAAACTCCTCGCCAAGCAGCCCCTCTTCGACCAGTCCCATCGCCCGGAACACGTCGAGGAAATTGAGTCCACAGGCTTCGACCGCGACGCGCACTTCCTTCGGCTCCAGACTGCGCGCTGTCAGCGGCTTCACCTGCAGAGATTCGATCGCGCCTCCCTCATCGGGCGCCAACACCCAGTCCGCTTGCTCCGGCAGGGCGAGACGCTCCATGCCGGATCCAACCCGGACGAGCCGGGCCGCATGGCGGCGGCCCTGGCGATACGCGATGTGGTTCTCGGAATCGGCGAACAGCAACTCTTCCGCGAGCACGGCCTGTGCGTCTACAGCGTCGGGGGCGAGATCGAGCATCCGGGATTGCAACTGGGGCGCTTCCCGTGCCACCACCCTGCCGAAGCCCCACAGGGTGGCGCCCGCCAACTGCCCGGCCCGCTCGCGTTCCAGCACCTGCGCGCCGCGGGTGACGAACCACACGCCTTTCTCGGGCACGACGTCCGCATCCGCGATCGCCTGCGTGAGGGCGAGAGCGCTCGCCGCCGTCCGCCTTGCATCGGCCGCCATGTCCGCGGTCGTCGCGTCCACCCCGTGACCGTCCTGGGAAACGAGATGCACAGCGCCGGCGAAGGGTACATCCGGGGGCAAATCCTCGATGAGCGATCGCCACGACTCGCGCCGCTCCATCTCCACCGGTTTCGCGACGATCCCGGCCTCACCCCCCGCCGCTGCGCCGGCACCCTCCGGATCGTCGCCCGCCAGCACCACCCGCTGATTTTGCGCCGCGAGCTGCGCCGCCAGTGACGCGGCCATACCACCCCGGTCGGCGGCCAGGATCCAGACACCCTCCGGCAGGTCGATCTTCGCCGGACCCTGCGCCACGATCACCCCTCGATCCGGCAAACCGGATGCCTCCGACCGGTCCACGCCCAGAACTTCGCTTGCCGCGAACCCTGAATCGGCGAGCGCCTCGCGCCAGACGTCGGGCCCCGCGAGAGCGTGGTTCGCGCGGTAGCGGTCGGCGAAACGCCACCACCCGTCCAGCTGGCCGAAGATCAGATCCATCCAGCCCCGGCCGCGCTGGTTCTCCAGTGCCACCAGAAGCCCCGACGGCGCGAGCAGCGCCCGGCAGTGGGCAAGCGTCTCGTCCAGATGGCGCGTGGCATGCAGCACATTGGCCGCGATGACCAGATCGTAGGCGTGGGGGTCGAAGCCCTGATCGATCGGGTCCTTCTCGATGTCCAGAACCCGGAAGTCGATCGAGGCGCCGTCCGTGCCGAAACGCGCCTCAGCGTCGGCGAAGAAGCCGGCAGAGATGTCGGTATACATGAGGTCGAACCGGTCGGCCGGAAGCTCCGGGAGGAAACGTTCGGTTGCCGAGCCGATGCCGGCCCCCACCTCCAGCACACGCAGTCGCCGCCCGTCCGGCAATTCGTCCACGAGCGTCCGGATCACCTCGCCGATCATCCGGTTCGCCGCCCGCCAGACCGGCGCCAACCGGTAAAGATCGCCGGCCGTTGGCTCCGCGTCGCCGAACAGCAGCGACAGGGGGTCCTCAGAGCCGCGGAGCACCTCAGGCAGTGCACCTGCACAGCGCCGGAACAGCCCGATCTCGTTCGCTGCGTGGGGGAAGCGCTCCGTCACCTGGGCCAGAAACGCCTCGGAAGCGCACGGCATGCTGTCCGGCAATGGGTCGTCGGCTCCGACCATCACCGAGAAGCCTTCGTCCTTCACCTGCAACACGCCCAAACGGGCCAGAATTTCCAGCATCCGGCGAAGCAGATGCGTGTGCTCAGGCAGAACCTCGAGGCGCTCGCGCAGCTCCTCCGGGTCCACGACCGCACCAGATTCGCGCTCCCACCCCAGTGTTTCCAGGGCCGATAGCGCATAGCGTCCCGCCGCCCGTTCCATTTCCCCTTGCAGGTCAATTTCGTCCGCGACCTCGACTCCCTCATCGGTCAGATACTGGGAGAACGGCTGCGAGCGGGTCGCGGCAGCCGACGGACTCGGAAGAAAGTCGGCCGGCAGCATGCCGGACGGCATGGCACAGTCACGCCACTCGACCTCGTAGAGCAGCTCCTCCACACCCTCCACGGCGGCAAGCAGTGCGCTGCGTGTCGCTCGCTTTACCGTGTACCCGCTCAGGGTCCCGACCGGGGTTCCGGCGATGTCGCAGAGGGTGATGTCCGCCGTAATCACCTCCGGCAGGTCGGCGTGCCCACTACCTGCTTCACCCTTCATGCGCACATGGCAGAGCAGCCGATCCGGAAGTCGGTCCGGCAGCGCAAGCCGATCCCACCCGAAGGGCAGGTAAGTGCCTTCCTCGCCGGATTCGACCGGCCCGCGAGCTGCTCCCACGACCTGAAAGCAACCGTCCAGCAGGAGCGGATGGACATCTAGCCCGCTCGGGCCGACGGAGTCCGGCAGGGATACTTCGCCCAAAGCCTCGCCTGGCCGGGACCAGAGCGCCTTCAGTGTGCGGAAGGAGGGGCCGAGGTCGATTCCGACCTCCGTCTTGGCGCGGTAGTAGTCGGTGAGCTCCACCGGCGCCAAATCGGCCTTCAGCCGCGCGAGATCAAGCGCCGCCGTAGCCGGTGGACGGGCTGAATCGGGGCTTGTCGAGACCCGGCCCTCCGCGTGCAGCGTCCAGCCGTCGTCGTCCGCTCCCCTGCTCAGAATCCGGACACGGCGCAACGCGTCCTCGCCGGAGCTATCCAGCAGCACCTGCAGGCGACGACCCTCTTCTGCGCTTCCGTCTGCGGCGTCCTTCTCCCCGCGAAAGACGAGCGCACTCCGCATCTGGAAGTCCTCGACGACCGCAGCGCCGGGGGCCTCCGCGGCGCCGGCCGCAGCCGCCATCGCGCCGTACAGCGCGCCAGGCGCCACCAGTCGGTCGAACACGCGGTGGTCGCCGAGCCATGTCGGGTCCGAGGGAAACAAGTCGGTATCGAAGCTGATCACGCCGTCCGCGGAATCGTGCCGCACACCCAGCAACGGGTGACCGGTCCCTGACCGCTGCCTCCTGGGCGCCTCGACCCAGTAGCGTTCGCGCTGGAAGGGATAGACCGGTAGTGCGATACGGCTGCGCGATTCGCCGGCAAAGAGCCCTTCGAAGCGCATCAGAAGCCCCGCCTCGTAGGCCGCAGCGACTGCCTCCACGAAGCCGCCTCCGGACCCCGGCGCCGGCTGTTCCTCGCCAGTTGCCGGCCGCTTCAGACTCGACATCACTGCCGGCGTTCGGGCCCCGCCCGCATCCGGCCAGGCCAGTGTGGTCATCGGCCCTAGCACCGCGTGCGGACCGACCTCCACGATCGCGTCCACTGACAGCTCCGCCAGTGTCTCCACGCAGGCGCGGAACGCCACCGGCGCGCGCATCTGCTGCCGCCAATACGTCGCATCCAGGGGCTCGCTTGAACTGATTGGCCGACCAGTGAGATTGCTGACGAAGGGGAGCATCGGTGGTGCAAACGCAAGCTCCGAGACGCCTGCCTCCAAGTCGTCCATCGCGGGCTCGATCATGGCGCTGTGGTAGGCAGGGCTCTTCCGCAGCCGCGCGACCCGAATGTTGGCCGCCTCCAGACGATCGAGGACGGCGGCGATCTCCGCTGCTGGACCACTGATAACCTGATGTGCCCCGTTGTCGGCGGCAATGCAGATGCCGGCACCCTGTGAGGCCTCATTGTGTTCGTCCAGTGCCGCCGAAACGCGGGCGGCCGGCGCGAACACCGCCGCCATCGCGCCCTCACCGGGCAACGCTCCGATCAGCGAACCGCGTAACGCCGCAAGACGCAAGCCGTCCTCCAGGCTGAACACGCCCGCGGCATGCGCCGCCGCGATCTCTCCCAAGCTGTGTCCGAGCACTACGGCCGGCTGGATACCCAGGCTCGACCAGAGCGCCGTCCGCGCGCATTCAAGTGCGTAGATCGCCGGCTGTTTCCATTGCGGATCGTCCAGTTCGCCCACGGCGTCGGGACGACCGAGCATCACGTCGAGCAGCGAGGCACCGCGGTCTGCGCGGAGTACGTCCTCGCACCGGTCGAGCACCGCGCGCACCACCGGCTCGCTGTCGTAGAGTGCCGCGCCCATACCCGGCCATTGACTGGCCTGTCCGGTGTAGACGAACGCCACCTTCGCGGCCTCGCGGGATGGCGGGCCGCCATCTGCATCGACGATCGCTCGCAGCCCGTCGCGCAGCGAATCCGAGTCTCGAAACACCACACCCGTGCGGTGGTTGAAGTGGCTCCGACCGATGCTGGCCGACCAGGCCATGTCCGAAAGCAGAGCACCGGACGTCGCGCCGCCGCCCGCTAGTGCTGTCTCCTCTTTGTCAAGCCATTCGAGATAGCGCCGCGCCAGGTCGCGAAGTGCGGCACCTGACTTCCCGGACAACGGCAGCAGACGCGTCTGGCGCGGTGTAAGCCCGTCTTCCGCCCCTAATGGCGTGATGGAGTGAGGCAGTGAAACGGTGATCGGCCGGGGAGCGCCGGCAACCCAGCGGTCCCCGTCCAGGCCCGACCCGGAACCGCCGGGCGGGGCATATCCCTCCAGCACAACATGGGCGTTGGTGCCCGACCAGCCGAACCCGCTGACGCCGGCCAGCGGTGGGCGGTCTGCATCGGCCGGCCACGATGTCGGGTCAGACGTCACCCGCAGCGGCAGCCGCTCCCAGTCCATCGCCGGATTCGGGTTGCGGAAGTGCAGGTGCCTCGGGATGATTCCCCGATTCATCGCCAGCACAGTCTTGATCAGTCCTGCGGCCCCCGCCGCCGATTCTAGATGGCCAATATTGGTCTTGACCGAGCCGATCAGCAGCGGGCGGTCCGCGCCGCGACCACGCCCGTAGACCGCCGCCATTGCGTCGATCTCGATCGGGTCACCCACCTCTGTCCCAGTCCCGTGCGCTTCCAGATAGTCGATGTCCGATGGGAGGACCCCTGCCCGCTCGAGCGCTGCCGCGATGACGCGCTGCTGCGCCACCCCGCTCGGAACCGTCAGACCCGGGCTTGCCCCATCCTGATTCAGTGCCGTGCCCCGGATCACGCCCCAGATGCGGTCGTTGTCCGCCTCCGCATCAGCGAGCCGCTTTAGGACGATGATGCCGCAGCCTTCTCCCCTCACATACCCGTTGGCGGAGGCGTCGAAGGCCTTGCACTGGCCATCCGGCGACAGCATTCCCGCGTTAGCGCGAAATTCTAGAAGCCGGCCGGACAGGATGATGTTCACTCCTCCTGCAAGCGCGAGATCGGCGTCACCCCGCTGTAGGCCCGTGACCGCTAGATGCGTGGCGACCAATGACGACGAACAGGCGGTGTCCACCGCCAGCGCCGGCCCCCCGAGGCCCAGCGCGAACGCGACGCGGCCGATGGCGGTGTTGAGCGACGTGCCAGTGACCGCATAAAGACTGGCAGCAGGTTCGGCCGGCCCTGCATTCTCGCGGGCCTCCAGGATCAGCCCCCGGTAGTCGTTGTTGCTGATACCCGCATAGACACCGGTACGGCTGTCCTTGAGCCGATCGGGATCGATGCCCGCATCCTCGAGCGCCCGCCAGCCGGTCTCCAAGATCAGCCGTTGCTGCGGGTCAAGCAGATTCGCCTCGACCGGCGAAATGCGAAAGAAGGCAGCGTCAAACTGGTCGAGATCTTCGAGATACGCTCCGAAGCGGCAGGCGTCGATCTGTCCCGTGTCGTTGGGAAACAACATGCCCAAACGCCCAACGCCGGATCCCGGAACACCCTGCTGAACCGAGTTCCCGCCGGCCTCCAGCAAGTTCCAGAAAGCGCGAAGGCCGCCCGCCCCTGGAAATCGGCAGGCCATGCCCACGATCGCGATTGGCGGATTCGGGTCGGAGGATTCAGGCGAGCGGCCCCCAGCGAGGGAGTGCCGTTCCTTACCCTGCCCGGTAACCCGGTTTGCTTCGCTCATCGCGATCCTTTCTCGGTCAAGGGCGCTGTTGCCCGCAGACTGGCGCCGACGCAGTCCTTCGAACCGTCAAGATATCCTTAACATGATACTGCTGAAGGCGACGGACCATGTGCAGCGGCGCGCCAGCCTGAGTGATACCTCCTAGTCGGAGGGTGCCTTGTCGAACGCATCGCCGAGAACACCAGCCTGTCCCACACATTGTCATTTCAATACGGCACGAACAACTTGAGGGCCCACCCGCTGCCTTCCTTGTATGCAACTGGCCACGGGAGGTGTTCCGCTTCTTGATCTCGCTGAGTGATCCTCAGCAGTGTCTTGTGGCGCGCGGCGGTTCGGGATTTCCTGAAGTCGGTTGTGACGAATGGAACGTCCGACAGGGCGACACCTCGCGCGCAATCTCTTCAGCGCCCCCGGCAACGGTTCGGCCGCGCGCACGGAGACATACCCCGACGAGCCGCCTGAAGGTGTTGGCGGAGTTCAACTCCAACCGGCACGGATCGATATCCGAGGCCTGCCAGGCCTCTCGCGCGAGTTCCCGCGTCGTGCCAGCGCGAAGCAATCGCGACATTGTAGCGCGCAAGCTCTCGCACACGATGATCCTGTTGCCGTATAGTATTGATCTTCCTGAGAACCAGAAGAAACCTTATCCTGCTTAGGCGATTCGAGTTTGGACGAACCATTGATATCGGAACCGAACGTCGGTTTCTATCAGCTCCTGCTACGGATCAAGACGCACGTGCTGCAGGAGGAAGCCGTCACCAACTGGGCCGAGTTGGGCGTCAGCCAGGCTGGGCGCGTGACGCTTGAGGCGCGGGCGGCGGAGATCGAGGCGCGCCGGCAGCGCCACGAGATCGACATCGCCGACCTCGCGATCACCAGCCCGATCGACGGTTGGTCAGCGGTTCGTTCGCGATGGCCGGGGGAGTACATGTTGGGAAGGGGGCGGCTGCTGGTGCTGAACGATCAGGTGGACATCTGGATGCAGACCAACGTCCGCAAGACCGAGGCTGGGCGACTGGCGGCCGGCCATCCAGTGCGGCTTGAGATTGAAGCCGATCCTGACCTCGAGGTGGCGGGTCGGATAACCCGGATCGGAGACGCGGCGACCAGCCAGTTCTCGCTGCTGCCGCGGCTCAACGATTCGAGCACGTTCATGACGGTCACCCGGCGAATCGAGGCGCGGATCAACAGCCAGCTGCCCGATGGGCGCCTCAAACCGGGGTGATGGTGGAGGTGTATGTGAACGACGGCTCCGCCCACGGGTTCTGGTCGTGACTGCCGTAACCGCCACTCCCGCCCCCAGCGGTTTCCTGCACAGGACGGGAACCCTCCTGGCGGTCTTGCTGGCCACGTTGGCGACGGTCATGTCGTCGACGATGGGGAACGTGGTGATCCCCGACGTCATGGGGACCTTCGGGATCGGCCAGGACCAGGCCCACTGGATCTACACCGGGTTCCTGTCGGCCATGGCAGCGGGCATGCTGCTGAACGCCCCGCTGGTGACCCGGTTCGGGCCGCGCAATGTGTTGCTGGGAACGTTGGCCGTCTTCTCGGTTGCCGCTCTCTTCGGCCAATACGTACCGAGTTTTGCCGGCGTGGTCATGGCACGGATCGCCCAGGGCCTGTGCGCCGGTCTGGTCCAGCCGCTGGGGCTCAGCGTCGTCTTTTTGGCGTTTCCTCCGGAAGCGCGCGGCAAGGCCATGGGCTGGTACGGCATGGGCATCGTGTTCGGGCCGGCGATCGGGCCGCTGATCGGCGGTTTCATCATGGAGGAGGCGCATTGGCGCATGGTCCTCGCCGCTCCGCTCCCGGTCATGTTCGTCGCGGCCTGCCTCGCATCACGCTTTGTTCCCGGTCGCGACGAAGACGCCGTCCGGACCCCGTTCAACGCCGTGAGTTTCGTGCTCGTGGTCGGGTCGGTCATGCTGTTCCTCACCGGCATCAGCGCCGGACAACGCGACGGCTGGACGACCGACCAGGTCTTTTTCCTGCTGTTCGGCTCGGCGAGCGCGATGATTGCCTTCATCCTGCGGGAACTGTCCACGCCCAATCCGCTCCTGCAGCTCCGGCTGTTCACGTACCCGAAGTACGTCGCTGCCGCGGTCGTCGCGTTCGTGTTCGGGGCCGGCGTGTTCGGCACTCTCTACATCATCCCGGTACTGGTGCAGACCGTCCAAGGTCTGTCGCCGCTCGGGTCCGGGCTGGTGCTGCTGCCCGGGGGCATCGTCATGTTGATTGCCTTTCCCTTTGCCGGGCAAATTGCAGGCAAATTCCCGGCCTACGTCACAATCGGGTCAGGCCTGCTGATCCTTGTCTGTTCCTGCTGGCTGCTCGCCGGGACCGGCATCCTTACCACGTTCTGGACGATGGCGGCGCTGATTGCGCTCGGTCGGATCGGCCTCAGCATGATTCACCCGGCGCTGAGCCTGATCACCCTGGAAGCCGTACCGCGTGAACTGGCGGCCTATGCCTCGGGCACCAATTATTTCATTCGGATGACGGGAGGGGCAATCGGGGTCAATGCGCTCGCCATCTACATGGATTCGCGCATCGCCGGACACAGTCACGAATTGCTGATCAGTCAGACTGCGGACAATTTCGTCTCCACGGATCTTCGTGACAGGCTGTTCATGTTCCTGGAGACCACGGGCCTCCCGGTGGGAGAGCGCCTTGGCCTAGCCGAGGGCTATCTTCGGGACGTCCTTTCGTTGAAGGCGCATGAACTCGCTTTCCAGGATGGCCACATCGCCCTGGCGCTGTTTTTTCTTGCAGGCGCGTTCACGGCGGTGCCGTTGCTGCTGCGACGAGATTGAACACATGTCCACCAGCGCCGTACGTAGCGGAGCCCGAGCGGTGCCGATCACTCGATGATCGCAAACCAACGCGTGCAGGCACGTCCTCTCTGCTGCTCATCGCGACCGAGTCTCAAACATTACAAACAACGCTGCACAACCTATAGATCTCGGTTGGCTGCTACTTGAGATACTTTTCGAGTGATACAGGGAACAGTGCCTGCCACATGTAGCGGCATGACGCAGAAGGCATGGCAGATGTCGGAGCGATGGAGGGAAGCCCTGCCCGGCCCCATGTGGAAGAACCTGCGCGCACGGCTGGCGGAGGAGATCGCAACGAGAGGCACGACCCGTGCGGTCGGTGAGCAGTTGGTGGTGAGCCCGAGTTCGGTGTGCAAGAATCCATCAGCGCTGGCGGAAGACTACGTCGCTGTTCGACGGCAATGCATACTGGCGAGAGGGACGTAGGTTCAGGTAGACAGCGAGTCGGTGCCGACATCGAGGTATTTCCCTGTATACCGTTTGCTGCGCATCTCTATCTTCTTCGCGTCTCCACTGGTGCATACGGGGGAGTGCGTTGCTCGCTCCGTTCGCCGAATCGAACCGCCACGTTAGCTTGATACTTCAGCCCATGTCTGTTTGCGAGCGTCGTCAAATTACGTTACTTTGCGAGTACTTCTATCCCGGATATCGCCGTATTTCAGACTGCAGAATCCCATCTCTTGTGGGCGAGTGGTGAAACCGGGACGCGCACTCTCGTTTAGCGACGGAAAGAAAGGAACCCAAGCAAATGGCGTCAACAGAAGACCGTCTAAGGCAGATTGTCAACGACAATTTCGATCTGGATCATGAGCCGGATTTCGACAGGGCGTTTGATGAGACTGGGGTCTCTTCAGTAGAGGCGGTGGCTTTCTTCAAGCAGGTCAACGACGAATTCGACCTAAAGATGGCCGCGGAGGACTGCTTGCAGTTCCGGACTTTGCGGGACGTCGTTGCCTACATTCAAGCGCGGGCTGGCTAGCCATTCTCGGAACCTACCCGTCGCTCCTGACAACGATGTAGCAGCATGTGAGTCGAGCCAACTGCCTCAGTCTTCTGGGGCAGTTGTGACTTTCGGCTCAAATCAGCGAGGATGTTACCGGGAGCGTCTTGCTGAATGCAGAGTACCGCCGGGAGAACGCCACACCTTGCATTGAAACGATAGAAGCAATGTGGGAATTACCGGAGCCCGTTTCGGTTCACGATGTTGCCCTTGACGACGAAACAGTCACGACGGTCCGGCGGCATGGCAATCCGGCAGCCAGCATCCGGCTCATCTTGAGCCATGGCAGTGGCCTTGCCATTGATCTTTACTATCCCTTCTGGACACTGCTGGCCGACGACTTCGATCTATTCGTCTACGACATCAGAAACCACGGCTGGAACAGCGTCAGCGCCCAGCGGAAGCACAATATTCCGACGCTCATGCACGATCATGACCTCATTCTCGAATCCATTGACGGTAACTATGGGAGAAAACCGACGGTAGGCGTGTTTCACTCCCTGTCCACGCTCGTGGCACTCCTATCGTTTACCGACCGATATTCCGCCCTCGTGCTGTTCGACCCACCGTTATGCAAGCCTGGCGCGAGTCAGCTAGAGCTGCATGATGCCGCTGAACGCGCGGCTGCCCTGATCCGGAAGCGAGGTCATCAGTTCAAAACACGGGAGGAGTTTGCGAGCTTCCTTCACCTAATTCCCACGTTCGCACGAGTCGTGCCCGGCGTGCAGGAGTTGATGGCCGAAACGACCCTCCGACCATCTGCGAGCGGTGATGGTTTTGAACTCCGCTGTCCCAGGGAATACGAGGCCCAGTTGATGGACTATGCCCGGGGCTTTTTCCCACTGCTCAACCTCGAGCTGCTCTCCTGCCCGACGAAGGTCATCGGCGGGGATCCGACGATCCGAAGCGTGTACCTCCCTAGTTTTGATCTTGGGCAAATCTCGGCCGTGGATTACGATTTCGTGCCTGAGTCGACTCACTTCCTACAGCTGGAGCAGCCGGCAGAATGCGCGTCGTTAACCCGCTCGTTCCTGGAGCGTTTGGCACTTCAGTAGGGCCAGCATCAAGGCGGCTGACGAGCATTCGGTACAGCAGCCCCGATCAAAGTCCCCGCTTCGACCTACTGTGTCCGGAGCCGGTGGCGTCGACGCCGGAACTAATGGTCCAACACCGGAATCACGCGTTTTTCTCTGCCCGCAAACAGCAAAGCCTGCGAGTCCTTGAGCGTGCCTGGCCAGCGCACCCAGTCATTGGGTGTTGGCGGTGTCGGCAGCGCGACCTGCTTTGCAGGACTCCGACATCAGGCCGCTTAGCTTCTGGCGACGGCTCCTAGCCTCCATCCTCGGGTTCTGGCTGGACTGACTGCCGCCCCGGTCGGACCTCCACGACCTGCGCGGGTAGCGCCGGCACTGCCTGTCCGGCACGTGCGGGTTGGCGGCAGAGCGGCTTAAGGTACGCCCGGACTAGATCCGTTTGTGCGTCCGTCGGTAACCCTTCGCGGGCATCGAAGTCCCCAGGCCCGCACCTAGCTGCGTTTGCGGTACCAGGCAGCATCACGGGTACCGGACTCCGTTGTCACCGTGGCGGCACGGCACTCGCCTACTTCCGAATCAAGATCGGTGTACCCACCGGCACCAACGCCACCAGCTCTCGAATTTCCTGATTCGTGACAGCAATGCAGCCGTTGGTCCAGTCTTCGCTTCCATGGCCGACTTCCTTGGCCGATACACCGTTGGGAAGGCCATGAATCATGATCTGGCCTCCGGGGTCGTACCCCGACTCCATTGCCCGGCGGCGATCCCATGCATTCGGATAGCTGATGTGCAGCGCGCGATGGAAGGCGCTCTCTGCCACAAAACCGTCTATCCGGTAGAAACCTTCTGGGGTTTGCCCGTCACCCTCGCGCGACTTGTGGCCTTCGGGATTGAATCCGAGTGCAATCCGGTACGTTCGAACGGTGCGACCTCCGCGCAAGAGACGAAGTGTGCGCTGTCGTTTTTCCACGACCACGAGATCAATAGAACCTGCCGCGGACGTGCTCGCACCCAGAACCCAGGGCATGGCCAGGAACGTGGAGAGAAATGTCCGCCTAATCATGGTGTTGCCCCAGCGAGTGCGGCGGGTTCGGCTGGCAGCCGCTGGAGTTGCCTGACCGGTGCCTGCATGCTGTCCTCGCCATCCACTCCCCACGCGATGCGGTCGAACGAGCCGCACCGGTCACAGACCGCCTGCCAGCGCAGATATCCCTCGGTACAAGCGTTGCACAGCCAGGTCGGCGCCGGTTTCGCGTCCAGTGCCGCTGACAGCCACTTCGACGCCGCCTCCGGATCGTTGTTGCTGACCCGTTCCAGATCGGCAAGTATCCGATACACGCGCTCGTCATGCTGGCTTCCTCGCACCAGTTCAAGGTACTTGCGGGCAACCCCAAACAGCTTGGCACGCAGAGCCACCTCCGCCAACGCGAGATTTCCCTCCATCGTATCCGGGGTCAACTTGGTCAACTCCTCCAGCGGACCGACTCCGGCAAGTGGACCGTCCGCCCCACTTGCCCTCAGCAGCAGGAACGCCAAGTCGGGATGAGGTTGCGATTTCCAAGCGGCACGGATCACCTGTGCGGCCCGGGACGAACGCCCCGCATCCAACCATACTTCTGCAGCAATTGCGGCTGCCGGGGCGAATTTGGGTAGCATCGAAACTGCTTCGGCTGCTGCCCGTTGTGCTCCGGCCGCATCCCGGTCCGCACGACATGCCCTCGCCACTTCGACGGCGATCACTCCGCGGGCTCGGCGCGCCGCCGCTTCGTCCATGTGTCCGCTTCGCCGCATCGCGGAAACGGCCTGCTTTGCCCGGTCCCATCGACGGAGCCGCAAGCTGAGGTCCAGACACTCCTGCAGAGCCCAGCGCGGCGATGGCACTTGGTCGGCCGCACGTTCCGCGAGGTCAAGGGCCTGAGCCAGCCGGCCCTGCTCCCGCACCTCGGCGACCAAGCCCCGGAGCGCCGCGAGCTTGGTGCTAGCTCCGTGCTCCATCCGTTCGAACGCAGCGTGAGCGCTGGCTGCATCCTCGACAAGCATGGCCGCCTGCGCTTCGAGCAACAGCCGCAGTGGTGCGTCCGCGGGCAGCACCCGCACGCCCCTGAGAGCGTTGCGAACGCCCCGTTCGTCGCCGCCCGCCGCTGCCGTCAGGCCAGTTTCCAGTGAACGCCATCCCCGCCGTATCCGCTGGTTCCGCCACGCGGTCATCACCCGCCGCGGGAGACCCCACAAAAACCTGAACAATGACAGTGCGCCGAGCACCAGCGCAGCCAAGACCACGAGCGCTGCCGCCAACAGACCGGGAGCGGCACGGACCTCCCATCCCTGCCATTGGAGACGAAATTGACCAGGCACCTCGGCAAGCCAAGCGGCCGACATTCCGACAGCCGACAGCACCGCCAGCAGAACCAGCAGTCGAATCATCGTGACCCCGGCAAGGGTTCCAATTCCACGTTTCGGACCAGCTCCGCAAGCTGCCCATCGGCATAGCGTTCCAGTGCCTGCAAGGCGTCGTCTGCCGCCAGCACCGCCTCCACTTCGCGTTGCCACTCGGCGAGCTCGGCTTGAATCGCCTCCGGAAGCGCACCGCTTTCTTGCCAGGCTCGCCTGAGATCGCCGGCTTCGACGAGAAAACTCACCCGGCTCAGCACCGAGTCGGGCGATCCGCCCATCGGCAATTCCGTCCGTCGGACCTCGACCAGCCCGGTCACGCGGTTGAGCAGCCTGTCCAAGCCGGTCGCCGAGGGGTCTCCAAGCGCCGCACGGGCCGCCGGCTCCGCGGCGGAGAACTTGCGAGCCAGTTCCGCCTGTGTTGCGAACCCGGTCGGTGCGTACGACGTCAGCACTGCGAGGGCGGCCGTTGTCTGTGGATCGCCGCCAACCAGTTCGCGAAGCAGCGCCAGCGGCTCCGCGTAGGGCCTGCCCTGCTCCACTTCCGTGCCGATCCACCGCAGGATCCGGGCCGTGGCCAGGGCGCGAACGCCAGCTTGCAGCCAGGCTCTGTCCGCCGCCACCGTGCGGGAAATCTCGGCGAATCGCCCAGTTATCGCAATCGCCTCAGCCTCGGTTCCTGGAAGCAGCACCAGCGCAGCCAGCCTGTCCTCGACGGCGCGCAGCTGACGGCCCAACGAATCGCCGAGTGCATCCACCTCGCTCCGAAACGCCAAGTCGTCCTGCTGGGCCGCGAGGCGCTCCACCTGAACGGCCAATTGCTGCATGTCTGCGTCGGTCAGCGCTTGCGACCCGATGGTTGACACTTGCTGCTCAAGCTCCTCGACGCGGAGGTCCAAGGTCCGGGTCTCCTCAATTGACGCCGTGAATTGACGCCGGAGTTCCCAGACGGCAACAGCAATGGCGGCAAGCACCAAGACGACACCGACCCCGATAACGGCCAGTCGTGGCCATTGAGGTCGCTGTCGCGTAGTAGCCGCAGTGGATGCGCGCCGCTTGCTTCTTGCTCCCGGACCTGCGCCAGTGGATGAAGGTACTGACGGCTGACCCGCGCGCTTCCCGCTCCGAGCATTCCCGTCACCCTGCTCATCCTGGGCAGTCTGCTTCGTCTCTGCATCGACGGCTTCGACCTTGCTCGCGCCTGCTGGGGCCGTAGCCGTGGCAGCGGATGGATCTGACTGCGCGGAAGAAGCCGGGCCCTTGGATTCCGGCGCATCTCGTGAGGCCATCTTCAGAATGCTCGCATCCGGGCGACCGGTGGCATGGAACCAAGATACCACCGGAACCGTGGCTGAATCGGCTGGCGGAACGCCAGGGTCATTGTCGACCGCTCAGGCCCGGACCCCCCGAGGCGTTGGCTCCTGACCGGGGTACGTGGTACTCGCGACCTTGGACGATCCGAGTCCGTGCCCGGCCCAAATGTTTCGGAACCGGCCGTGGCCCGTTTCGGACATTCCCGTCACCGCTCCCACACCACCGTCGACGGTCATCTCACATTCGCTCATCGCAGATGACCACGACCTCGCCGGGCTTGCTGCTTGCAGCCACGCGTACCTCCATCCGGATAGCCCGATAACCCGCCCGGTACCCCTGAAATACGTACGTCCCCGGACGCAGCGTCACCGTGGTCCGATCGATCCGGCCCAGCGACCGAACCCCACGAATCATCACCGCAGTGGCATGGTCGGACACCACCGAGACTCCGACAGGACGATCACTCGGGTCCGGCAGGGCTGTCCGTTCCGGTACGTCTGTTACGAGCGAGCCGCCTTCCATACTGGGCCAGGGAGGTTCACTGCCGATCTCCGTCTCAACTTCGGAATGCCCGCGCACGGCCGGCGCGCTCGCTTGGTTCGGCGCCGAATCCCCAGCGTCAACCAGTGGCGCATTCGGGGCCAACCGTGCTTCGGCGGCGCTGATTGCAGTGCGCAGTTCCTGCATGGCCGCTGGCCGGGACTGGTGGGGCTCCGCCGCTCACCCGGGGAGGAGAGACCAGGGAGATCCGTTCCTACCCCCGGCCGACCACGACGTAAACCATCACGAGGAACGCGGTAAGCCGTATCAACGGATTGGCAAGTCCGCGAAGCGCCCACATCACCAGCCTACGGATCATCGTTGTCATCGGACACATACGTGTGCCTGTGCCTTCGTGGACAACGCTCTGCCTGACCGCTCAACACGTAGTCCCGCCCCGGGCCCACCATCGTGGTCATTCCGAACGGCCCCGCACGGCCCAGGTGCCGATCGCACGCGGCGAAACCTCGCGATCGCCCTGCATGAGCCCGCTGACAGGTTTCCTCAACGAAAAGTGCGCAGCCCGCCGATGCGAAATCCTGCTCCGACGACGCTGGAGACCCGACAGGAATGGCCTCGACGCCCGAACGCCCTGGCCCGATGCGAAGAGTCTCGTCGTAGCGCATACTGCGCAGGCGCTCGCCGGCGCGCCGTGGCCGCAACGCGCTGTTGCCCGAATCCGGTTGCCACGCAGCCGTCAAACCGCGCGCGTCCGCCAGATCGGAATAGTGTGTCCGACGCATGAACATGTTCCTAGCCATCGCTGTCGGCGGCGCCATCGGCGCCGTACTCCGGCACGCCGTAAGTACTGGAATGTACAGCTGGTTAGGTATGGGTTTCCCGTGGGGGACCCTAATGGTCAACGTGCTTGGATCCCTAGCCCTCGGCGCCGTTGTCGAAGCCGGTGCATCGACCTTGAAATTGACGCCCGAGTTGCGCGCCCTGATTGCCACGGGGCTCCTAGGGGCCTTCACAACGTTTTCGACATTTGCGCTGGATGCAGCCAACCTGTTCGATCGCCAAGCGATGATCTCGGGCATCCTCTATGTCGGGCTTTCCGTCTCGCTTTGCATCGGCGGCTTCTATCTCGGTGCCGGCGGCGTGCGGCTGGCGCTGTCGTGAGGAGCAACCCTACTCCGGAAACGGTACGTCCCGACGATGACGGAATTCGGCTCGATCGCTGGCTGCGCGAGCAGCTGCCCGAACTACCTTTCGGGCTGATCCAACGACTTATCCGCACCGGTCAGGTCCGCGTGGACGGACATCGCGCGCGAGCTCATCTTCGACTGGCCGCGGGCCAGATGGTGCGCATTCCCCCTGTCCAGCATCAAGCCCGCAAGGAGCCAGCACGCGCGTCAGCTGGACGGCACGTCGCAGCGCTGACGGACCGCATCCTCTACAAGGACGATCACTTCATTGCGTTTGACAAGCCGGCAGGACTTGCCGTCCAGGGAGGATCCGGTATTTCCCGTCATCTCGACGGCATGCTGGATGCCCTGCGCTTCGGTGCCGACGAGCGCCCGCGGCTGGTACATCGCCTGGATCGGGATACGACCGGCGTCCTCTTGTTGGCGCGGTCCCGCAGGGCTGCGCAGCATTGCGCCCAGGTATTCCGGGAAGGCCGCGCCAGCAAGATCTACTGGGCCCTGGTCGTCGGCGCCCCCAGTCCCCGCACCGGCAAGATTTCAGGCCATTTGCGGAAGATCACTGCCGGCGGAGAGCGGCGCATGATCGGCAGTCTCACAGGGCGCGCCGCAACCACCCACTACAGCACAAGAGGGTTCTCGGACGGCACGGCATGGCTCGAATTACGCCCGGTCACCGGCAGAACCCATCAACTGCGGGTTCACTGCGCCATGATCGGGTGCCCGATTCACGGCGATTCGAAATACGGTGGTGCTCGTGCTGAAGCTGGCGGCCAGTTGCAGCTACATGCCCGCGAACTCACCGTGCCTGACCTGGAGGGGTACACGCTCCGGCTTGAAGCGCCATTGCCCGAGACGATGCGATCCCGATTCGTACGATCCGGCTTCAGGGATCCGGATGCGGCGGAGACCGCTTAGCGCGCTCCGGGGCGAGGCAATGCCGCGACGCCAGCCCCGCCCGGAACTCGCCAGCTTCAAGAACCGCTCAGGCGTGGCGTGACAGGCCTCCGCCGATCAACCGGGCCTGGAACCCCGCGCCAAACCAACGGACGGCTCCCACGATTGCTTCCCGAACGGCTCTACCCTGCAGGGCGCGACCAACCCGAGCCAACTCGGAGTAATCAGCGTCCAGGGAGCCGACGACGGGCACACCGGTCGAAGACCGGAATGATTGGGTGTTCATCACCTTGTTCCTTTCAAGCACGCAATTGCCGTGCCTGCAGAAACATGTAGGAGATTGGTAACGGCTACCCTAGAGGCGAACTCGCGCATCCATCATGCAGCATTTGCATAGCTTTCTCCCGAATCCGACGTTCGGAAGTTGGCCATCGGGCAACTCCTACCCCTATTGGAGTTGGCTCTGAATCCCGTTCCTATCGCTGTCCCGCCCAAGACCTCGGATGAATGTCACCGCAATATTTGATATTAGCCATGCAGATTCTGCATTGCACCGTGACAGGAGGCAAGACGGACGGCCCCCGCGAAGCACTCAGTCCAGGAAAATGTCCTGCTTGAGCGTGGCACCGGGGTTGACGGCATAGGACTCAAAACTGTTGAGCCCTGTTTCACGCAGGACATCCTCGTCGATGAAGGTATTTCCTGTGCAGGATCGCGCGGGACGGGTCACGATGGCATGCGCCGCGTCCGCCATGATGGCGGGCTTTCGGCTTCGCTCCATGAGCTCGGAACCGACGACAAACTCGACAGCTGCCGTCGCAATGGTCGTACGCGGCCACAGAGCGTTCGACGCAATGCCGGCTTCCGCCAGTTCCCCGGCCATGCCAATCGCCAGCATCGACATCGAGTACTTGGAGGCCGTGTAGGCAGCGTGCGGCGCGAACCAGTCCGGATTGAGATTCAGGGGCGGCGCCAAGGTCAGGATGTGCGGGTTCGAAGCCTGCCGAAGGTGCGGGATTGCGTGGTGCGACACCACGTGCGTGCCACGCACATTGATTGCAAACATCAGGTCAAACCGTTTAGCCGGTGTCCCCTCCACCCCGGCCAAATGGATAGCGCTGGCATTGTTGACCAGCACATCGAGACCCCCGAACGTCTCGACCGTCCGCCGGATGCAATCCGCCACCTGCTCCTCGGCTCTGACGTCCAGCGCCACGGCAAGGGCCTTCCCACCTGCCTGTTCCACTTCCTCGGCGGCCGAATGAATGGTGCCAGGCAATTTCGGGTGTGGGTCCTCGGTCTTCCCGGTCACCACTACATTGGCGCCATCGCGCGCACAGCGAAGCGCGATGGCCTTCCCGATTCCCCGGCTTGCGCCGGTGATCAGGACTGTCTTTCCGGATAGTGCCGGCATGTCTTTCTCTAACGGGGTGCCAGGCGGACCGCACCGTCGAGCCGGATGGTCTCACCATTGATCATCGGGTTTTCGTAGATGTGGCGAACCAAAGCCGCGTACTCCTCGGAACGTCCGAGACGCGACGGCTGCAACGTGGATGCAATCAACGATTCCTTGGCTGCCTCCGGCAGGCCGGCCAACATGGGCGTCTCGAACAGTCCGGGCGCGATGGTCACGACGCGAATCGCAGATCGCGCGAGTTCACGGGCCGCCGGCAACGTCAGCGCGGCCACGCCCCCCTTCGACGAAGCGTACGCGCCCTGACCGATCTGGCCGTCGAACGCCGCCACCGACGCCGTGTTGACGATCACGCCTCGGTCGTCGCCTTCCAACTCGTTCTCCTGCATGACGGCCGCAGTCGCCTTCATGACGTTGAACGTTCCTACGAGATTGATCTGAATCACCCTGACATAAGCCTCGAGCGGCAGGGGGCCGTTGCGGCCCACGATCCTCCCCGGCGTCGCCACACCTGCGCAGTTGACCACGAGGTTGAGCGGGCCGAAGGCGCTGACGCTGGCGGCAACCGCATCGGCCACGGCCGCCTCGTCCGCCACATCGAGCGCCACCGCCCGGCTGCGCGCTCCCACGCGGGCCGCAAGCGCCGCCGCGCGATCGCCATCAATATCCACGATGCTCGCATGGCCACCCGCCTCGACCACGGCCTCAACCGTCGCAGCACCCAACCCCGACGCGCCACCTGTCACAAATGCGTGGGCGTTACTGAAATTCATCCAATAGCTCCTGAAATCTCGGGCTGTCGCCAAGTCAGCCGTTCAATGGCGGGTAACGTCGTCGCTGACCGGTTTCACTGGCGGGCCCGCGGGAATGGTGAGCTCTCGCATGTCGTCGCTCCATTCGCGGGTCGTGAGTTCCGGGAGCACATACGACAGGATCTCATCGACCTCATTGACCGGCACGATCTCCAGCCCGTCCTTGACTTCATCCGGGACCTCGGCCAGGTCCTTCTCGTTGTCTTTCGGAATCAGCACCGTTCGAATGCTCCCCCGCAGCGCCGCCAGGAGCTTTTCCTTCAGCCCGCCGATCGGGAGGATCCGCCCCCGCAGGGTGACTTCTCCGGTCATCGCAACGCGGGCCGACGCAGGAATTCCGGTAAGCGCCGAGAGAATCGACGTGACGATCGCTAGTCCCGCGGAAGGACCGTCCTTCGGAGTCGCGCCCTCGGGCACGTGGAGATGAATGTCCCGAGTATCGAATGCTTCCGGATCGATGCTCATGAGCGGGGCACGCGAGCGCAAATACGACACCGCCGCCTTGACCGACTCCTGCATCACTTCGCCCAGCTGGCCAGTGATCTGACGGCGCCCCTTGCCGGGCATGGTCACGGCCTCGATGGTGAGAAGGTCGCCGCCCACTTCCGTGTATGCGAGTCCGGTTGCCACGCCCACCATCTGCTCGCTTTCGATTTCGCCGTAGCGATAGCGCGGCGGTCCCAGGTATTCGGCCAGGTCGTCCGGTGCTACCTCCACCGTCTCAATCTCGTCGCCAACGATCTTGCGGACAGCTTTTCGACACAGCTTCGCGATTTCCCGCTCGAGTCCACGCACTCCGGCTTCACGGGTGTAGCGGCGGATGATCGTCTCCAGCGCATCGTCCTGCAGCTTCCACTCGTGCTGACGAACCCCGTTGCGCTTCATCTGCTTGGCGATCAGGTGCGATTTCGCGATCTCGATTTTCTCGCGTTCCGTGTAGCCCGGCAGCGGGATGATTTCCATCCGGTCCAACAGCGGTTGCGGCATGCTGCGCGTATTCGCGGTGGTCAGGAAAAACACTCCCGACAGATCGTAATCGACCTCCAGGTAGTGATCGTTGAACGTGACATTCTGTTCCGGATCCAGAACTTCCAGCAGGGCGGACGTCGGATCGCCTCTCCAGTCAGCACCCAGCTTGTCGATTTCATCCAGCAGGAAGAGCGGGTTGGACACCTTGGCCTTCTTCATTCCCTGGATGATGCGACCCGGCATCGACCCGACGTAGGTGCGGCGATGTCCGCGGATTTCCGCCTCATCACGAATTCCGCCAAGCGCTACCCGTACAAACTTCCGGCCCGTCGCTCGGGCAACGGATTCCCCCAGGGAGGTCTTGCCCACTCCGGGCGGGCCGACCAGGCAAAGAATCTGCCCGTGCCCACGCTTGGTTCGTTGCTGTACAGCGAGGTGCTCGAGAATCCGCTCCTTGACCTTCTCCAATCCGTAATGGTCTTCGTTCAGGATTCTCTCCGCCCTCTTGAGATCACGATTGACGCGGCTGGATTTCCTCCATGGGACGTCCAACAACCACTCGATGTAACTTCGGACGACCGTGGACTCGGCGGACATCGGGCTCATGGAACGTAGCTTCCGCAGTTCTCCCAGCGCCTTTGCCTTGGCTTCCTTGGAAAACTTGGTCGCCATGATCCTTGAGCGGAAGTTGTCGGCATCATCCTCGTCGCGGTCGCTGCCTTCACCCAGTTCACGCTGGATCGCCTTCATCTGCTCGTTGAGGTAGTACTCTCGCTGAGACCGTTCCATCTGCGTCTTGACGCGGGTCCGGATCTTGCGCTCGACCTTCAGTACCTCGATTTCCGCTTCAATCAGCGAATGAATCAGATCAAGCCGCTTCCGGATGTCGCTGGTCTCCAGAAGTGTTTGCCGGTCCGAGATCTTGCTTCCGATTTGAGCAGACACCGCATCAGCGATGCGACCGGGATCGGTAAAGTCGATCTGCGCGATCGACGAGACCATCTCCTGTCCAATCTTCTTGCTCAACTTGGCGTAGGTCTCAAATCTTCCGTGCACGGCGCGTAGCAAGGCTTCAAGCGTGCTGTCCAACGCCGGCGTCTCGTCGGGGAGGTCGGAGATCCTCGCCTGCAAGAACTTGTCGGTAACCGTGAACTCTTCAATGGACGCCCGAATCACACCCTCGACCAGCACCTTCACCGTATTGTCCGGCAGCTTGAGCAGCTGGACGATCTTCCCGACCGTGCCGACCGGATAGACATCTTCCGGCCCAGGATCGTCTTCGGTGGATTCCCGTTGTGCGACGAGCAGGATTTGCTTGTCGTTCGCCATGGCCTCTTCCAGGGCACGGACCGTCTTTTCGCGTCCAACGAACAACGGCACGATCATGTTCGGGAACACGACGATGTCGCGCAGTGGCAACACCGGCAAGACCCGGTTCTTGGGCTCCGGCACCGTGGGGACGGCCTTCTCGGTGTCTTCTTGCATGCTGATGTGTCCTTAGTGGCTCCGGAGGCGGCTAGCGGCGCCTAGAAGAGTTGTGAACTCCGAAGCCCTATTTCAAGACCCGGCGCGCGCTCCAGAGATGGCGCGGGGGTGTGCGCGTTCGACCGAAGACCCGACCGCGGGATCCGCGAAGATCATCAGGGGCTGTCGACGACCTTCGGCAACTTCCGAGTCAATGACGACTTCCTGTACTCCATCGTGCGACGGCAGATGGAACATTGTGTCCAGCAGAATAGCCTCAAAGATCGAGCGAAGGCCACGGGCACCAGTTTTCTGCGAAATGGCCCGGCGGGCGATCACGCGGACCGCGTCATCGGTAACCGTCAGCTTCGCGCCCTCCATTTCGAACATACGCGCGTATTGCTTCACCAGCGCGTTCTTCGGCGTCGTGATGATCTCGACAAGCGCTGGCTCATCGAGTTCCCGCAGCGTGGTCGCGACGGGCAGTCGCCCGATGAATTCCGGGATCAGCCCATAGCGAAGCAGATCTTCAGGTTGCACCTTCTTCAGGATGTCGTCCTTGCGCGCCTCTTCCGGTGAGCGGACGTCGGCACCGAAGCCGATACCGGTTCCCGTTTCCCGGTCGGCGATGATCCGTTCGAGACCGCTGAACGCACCGCCACAGATGAACAGGATGTTGGTGGTGTCGACCTGCAGAAATTCCTGCTGCGGGTGCTTGCGCCCGCCCTGCGGCGGGACACTTGCGACCGTTCCCTCCATGATCTTGAGCAGCGCCTGCTGCACGCCCTCGCCAGACACATCGCGGGTGATGGAAGGGTTGTCCGACTTGCGGCTGATCTTGTCGATTTCGTCCACGTAGACGATGCCGCGTTGGGCACGCTCCACGTTGTACTCGGAATTCTGCAGCAGATGGAGAATAATGTTCTCGACATCCTCGCCGACGTAACCGGCCTCGGTCAGCGTTGTGGCGTCCGCCATGGTGAACGGAACATCCAAGATCCGCGCCAGGGTCTGTGCCAGGAGCGTCTTGCCGCTCCCGGTCGGGCCTATCAGGAGAATGTTCGACTTGGCCAGCTCGACATCCGACGACTTGAGGCCATGGGCAAGACGTTTGTAGTGATTGTGCACGGCGACGGACAACACACGCTTGGCGTGATCCTGGCCGACGACATAGTCATCGAGTACCGAGCAAATCTCAGCCGGAGTGGGAACCCCCTCGCGGCTCTTCACCAAACTCGAGTGATTGTCCTCACGAATGATGTCCATGCACAACTCGACGCATTCATCGCAGATGAACACGGTCGGGCCGGCAATCAGTTTTCGGACTTCGTGTTGGCTCTTGCCGCAGAACGAGCAAAACAGACTGTTTTTTCCGTCCTTGCCGGTGGAATCGCTCATTTGCCGTCCGCACGCGTAACTGAACCGTTCGTCACGGCCCCGATCAGGAGAGAAATCTAGCCCTTCGCGGGCCGTCGGCGCAAGCTAAATGCCATGCCTTGAAGGGCCTTCCGCTCCATACGTCTCATTTAGGGGGAAACCGGCGAGGCGCCGAGGGCCATCCGGGCACCGGCTGCCGGGAGAACACCGGCGGCGCTACCAACCGGACTGCCGGCCGGCAAGCCGGGCCGGCAAGCCGGGCCGGCCGCAGCTTCGGTGCTAATATCGAATTTCGCTAGTTCGACGACACGATCGACAAGTCCGCCACCATTTGATTCGGCACCAGACGACATGAACGGGAAGCGCCTGCAGCTGGTTCGGAACTGGCTAACGAAACACGGGCTCCGAGGTTTCGTACAACCGCACGAAGACGAGTTCCTTGGCGAGTTCATCCCCGCTGCGGCGGAACGGCTGGCGTGGCTGACCGGCTTCACTGGTTCCGCGGGAACCGCAGTGGTACTCGAGGACCGGGCGGCACTGTTTGTCGACGGCCGGTACACCATTCAGGCACGCACGCAAGTTGAATCAAGCTGTTACGAAGTTCTCAACAGTAGCGCCTGCCCCCCTGGCCGCTGGCTTACGGATGCGATGGGAGAGGACGCAGCCGTCGGCTTTGATCCACGACTGTTCAGCGTCAGCCGCACCAAGCAAATGGCTCAGGCCGTCGAACGGGCGGGCGGGCGACTGGTACCCACGGACTCCAATCCCATCGATGAACAGTGGACTGACCGCCCGCCGCTGCCGGCCGGGAGCATTCTCCCTCACCCGATCCGATATGCGGGCGAATCGAGTGCAGACAAACGCAGCCGACTTGCGGCGGTCCTGGAGCAAAACGGGGTCGCGGCAACAGTACTGACGTCCTGCGAATCGGTCGCCTGGCTCCTCAATGTCCGCGGCAGCGACCTGCCGTATTCGCCTGTGGCGCTGGCCATCGCCATCCTGATGGGTGACGGGTCCGCTCAACTGTTCGCAAATCCCGCGAGCGCGACTGACGAAGTGCGGTCGCATCTGGGCGATGCCGTGTCCCTGCATCCTCGGTCGGCGCTCCGGGCTTCCTTGTCTGCGTTCGGAGCAGACCAGGCCACGGTGCAACTAGACCCAGCCACAACCCCCGTGTGGATTCAGACGCTCTTGACTGAATCGGGGGCCGACGTCCGACACGCCCCGGACCCCGTCGAACTACCGAGAGCGGTAAAGAACTCTGCCGAACTGCGCGGCATGCGGGATGTGCACGAAATCGACGGTCTGGCGATGGCCAAGTTTCTGTGTTGGCTCGACGCAACCGCGCTGGCCGGAAACGTTAGTGAGTGCAGCGCGGCCATGCAGTTGGAGGCATTCCGGCGAGAGTGTCCCGACTTCAAGTCGCCCAGCTTTCCCACGATTTCCGGTACCGGTCCACACGGGGCCATCGTCCACTACCGGGCTACACCGGAAACCGACCGGCAGCTTCGTCCCGGAGACCTCTACCTCGTGGACAGCGGCGGCCAGTACCCCGGTGGCACGACCGATGTCACCCGCACCGTCGCAGTGGGCCACCCGGAACCGCAAATGTGCGACCGATTTACCCGCGTGCTCAAAGGGCATATCTCGTTGGCGTCGGCGCGCTTTCCCATCGGCACGCCCGGCGGCCAGCTGGACATCCTCGCTCGGGCGCCACTGTGGCAGGCGGGGCTCTCGTACGACCACGGCACCGGTCATGGCGTAGGCAGCTTTCTCAACGTGCACGAAGGTCCCCAATCGATCTCATTTCGGATCGACCGCACGGGCCCGCCCACTGTCTCGAAGAGCGCCCTCGTACCTCTCACGGCGGGGATGGTGATCTCCAATGAGCCGGGTTATTACCTCGAAGACGCATACGGAATACGTATCGAGAACCTTGTTGCGGTGCGCGAGGAACCTGAACCTGAGGGCGCCGAGTTTGCCCTGCTTGGCTTCGAAACCCTGACACTGGCGCCAATCGACCGCCGGCTAATCGTTGCGGACATGCTCAACCCGGACGAGGTGCGCTGGCTTGACAACTATCACCGGCGCGTCCAATCGACCCTTTCCCCAAGACTTGCCCCGAGCACTCGGGCTTGGCTGGCTGAAGCCTGCGCACCGTTGCGGACATGAGGTCTGTGCTCCTGCGGGCCCCTTCACCATCACTTCCGCAGGGCACCAGCGCGATTCCGCTGGCCTGACAGTTCGACCAACGAAACGAACCTACCAGGCAAGTTCAGCGAACTGGTGCCACCTGGCGGTTCGCATCGGGCAAGCACCCCACGGGCGCAGCTAGCGCGATGGCCGGGTCATTGGTGGTCATCCGCGCCGACTGGCGGTACGGTCGCCACGAACCAGACTTCGATAGACCCGGAGGGCGCGCTGCCGGGCTTCGGCGTGATCCACCATCGGGGCCGGATAGGTCTTGCCCAGCCGCACTCCGGCTTCGGTCAGGACCGGTGCGGATGCCGTCCAAGGTGCATGGATAAAGCGGTTGGGCATTCGCCCCAGTTCCGGGACCCAGGTTCGGACATATCCTCCCTCGGGATCGAATCGCCGCGACTGCGCTACCGGATTGAAGACCCGAACGTACGGAGCGGCATCGGTGCCAGTGCCGGCCACCCATTGCCAGGATGTACTGTTGTTGGCCCAGTCAGCGTCGACCAGCGTCTGCCAGAACCAATCCGCTCCCGACCGCCAGTCAATCAGTAGATGTTTGGTCAGGAAGGACGCCACGACCATCCGGACACGGTTGTGCATCCAGCCCGTGGCGAGCAGTTCGCGCATTCCGGCATCGACCAGTGGATAGCCTGTCTGCCCCTGCTGCCACTTCCGCAGGTCTGCCGGGCTGTTTCGCCAAGGCATCCGGTCGAAGTCATCTTGGAGGTTGGCGGTTCCGAGGTCCGGGTTGTGAAACAGCAGGTATTGGCTGAACTCCCGCCAACCGAGCTGCCGAAGGTACGCGTCCTCTGCCCGAACACGGCCGCTCCGTGCGAGACGATCAGCGATTTGGCATGGCCCGACCTCACCAAAGTGCAGGTGCGGCGAGAGCCTGCTGGTACCGGACGTTCCCGGCTTGTCGCGATCGGTCGCGTACGTGCTCGCCGCACCCTGAATGAAATCTTCCAGTCGGGATAACGCCCCAACTTCTCCGGGCCTCCAACGGGCAGTCTGGCGGTCGGGCCATTCCGGGTTACCGCGACCAGGCTGCCACGCTTTGAGCGGTTCGCTGGCCGGCCAGGTTGTCGGCAGGGGCAGCGACAAGGGGGGCCGCAGCGGTCGCCGGAAATCTTGCGCAAGGCATCGCCGCCAGAATGGAGCAAAGACCTTGTAGGGGGAACCGTTCCCGGTTCGGATTTCGCGGGGTTCAACCAGCAACGCAGAGTTGAACGTCCGCATTTCCAGGCCCGCGGCACGCAGCTGAGCCTCGACCGCCCGGTCCTGACTGCTCAGCACAGGATCGTATCGCCGATTCCAGCAGACCGCCCATGCCTTGGTTTCCCTGGCCAGCGCCTCGAGCACAGCGGCCGGCGCGCCTCGCCGAAGAATCAGTCGACTGTCCAAGACACCCAGTGAGGCCGTCAATGCCTGAAGGCTGCCGTGCAGCCACCGGCGGGAGGCGGTCCCGGCGGCTCGGGTGCCGGGTTCCTCATCCAGTATGAACACGGGAATGACTGGACTGCCGGTCTGGACTGCCCAGCCAAGTGCCAGGTTGTCCGACAGCCGCAGGTCGTCGCGGAACCAGGCCAGGACAGGCTTCATCCCGTCCTATCGCTGGTCATGCGGACCGTAAGCCGCAGCAGTCGGGACCAGAAACGGTCGGAACCGAGGCGTGGCGCCCGGTGAGCCCCTTGGGGCCCGCCTCGGACACAGGCAGTTGCGACGACGGAGAGTCGCCTCAAGATGGAATCAGGAAAGCGCTCCCAGCAGTGCATCAGTCACCTTGACCGTACTCTGGCTGCCGTCGATCTGCGTCAACAAGCCTCTGCTTCCGTAGTAGGGAACCAGTGGCGCCGTTTCCGCCCGGTACGCCGCCATGCGCTCCGCCACCGTTTCCGCGCGGTCATCCTCCCGACGACGAAACGCTGTGCCGCCGCACACGTCACAGATATTCTTCCGCTGGGTCGGCTTGGAATGCTCGTTGTAGACGGCGTCACACTTGGTGCACACGTACCGCCCCGTGATGCGGCGTACCAGCTCATCTTCCGAAATCGTGAACTCGATCACCTGATCGAGCGCCTGGTCTGCCCGTTCCAGCATCTGTTCAAGGGCATCGGCCTGAGCCACAGTGCGCGGAAAGCCATCGAGGATGTACCCGCGCGCGCAGTCCTCCAGGCCCAACCGAAGTGCAACGATTTTCTGGACCACCTCGTCCGGAACCAAGGCTCCCCGGCTCATGATCGAAGCGGCGCGACGCCCGATCTCGGTGTCCGCTTCCACGGCTGAACGCAACATCGCACCAGTCGAAAGATGTGGAATCCCGAAACGATCACGTAGAACAGCTGCCTGAGTGCCCTTCCCACATCCCGGCGGCCCCAGCAGCACCAAGCGCATTACGATCGGCCCCGGAGCTTCGCTTTCTTGATTAGGCCCTCGAATTGGCGCGCGACAAGATGGGAATGGATCTGCGCAACGGTATCCATCGTTACGTTGACCACGATCAACAGGCTGGTGCCGCCAAAGTAGAACGGCACCGCGTACTGTGAGATCAGCATCTCTGGCAAGAGACACACCAGGGCGAGGTACGCCGCCCCGGCGGTGGTGAGACGCGTCAGGATGCGGTCGATGTAGGCCGCTGTATTGGCACCGGGTCTCACACCCGGCACAAAGCCGCCATACTTTTTCAGGTTGTCAGCCGTGTCGGCCGGATTGAAGACCACTGACGTGTAGAAAAATGCGAAGAACACGATCCCGGCGACGTAAAGGGCAAGGTAGCCTGGCTGCCCTCGTCCCAGCGCAGCCGTGACGTCCAGCAGCCACGAGGGGCCCTGCCCCGCATTGAAACTGAGCGCCGTAACCGGCAGCAGCAGGATCGAACTCGCGAAAATCGGCGGAATCACGCCTGATGTATTGAGCTTCAGCGGCAGGTAGCTGCTGGTATCGCCGCCGAATGTCTTGGTACCCAGTTGCCGTTTCGGGTACTGGATGAGAATGCGGCGCTGCGCCCGCTCGATGAACACGATGAACGCGATCACCGCTACCGCCAACGCCATCAACAGGATGATCAGCGCGCCCGACAGGGCACCAGTGCGACCCAGCTCCAGTGTCGCCACCAGAGCCGCGGGCAGCTCGGCAACGATTCCGGCCATAATGATGAGCGAGATCCCGTTTCCGATCCCGCGCGACGTAATCTGCTCACCAAGCCACATCAGGAACACGGTGCCGCCCGTGAGCGTGATCACGGTCACGAACCGGAAAAACAGGCCCGGATCGCGAACCGCTGGCCCCTGCGAACCGGAGAGGCTTTCCAACCCGACGGCAATCCCGAGTGCCTGCATGGCCGCCAGGACCACAGTGCCGTACCGCGTGTACTGGGTGATCCGCTGGCGCCCGGATTCGCCCTCTTTCTTCAGTTGTGCGAGATGTGCCGAGACGGTCGTCATCAACTGAATGATGATGGAGGCAGAGATGTACGGCATGATATTCAGGGCGAATATCGTCATTCTGCCCAGCGCGCCGCCGGCAAACATGTCGAACATCCCGAGGATGCCGCCCGAATTCTGCTGAAACACGTCCGCCACCGCGCTGGTCTCGATCCCGGGCAGTGGGATGTAGGTCCCAATTCGGTAGACGATCAGCGCGCCCAATGTGAACCAGATGCGCCGCTTGAGCTCGGTCGCTTGGGCTATCGCACCAAAATTGATATTGGCAGCGAGTTGTTCGGCGGCAGAAGCCATCAGCCGGCACTCCCCAGCGGACAGCCACCCTTGCCCGGGCGGAACCCGCAGTGGTTCATCACGTTCATGCCTCCGCGGACTCTTCCGACGTCGCGGCAGGCGGTTTCTCTCCGTCTGATTTGCCGGAGGACAACAAGCGGACACTGCCGCCCGCTCGTTCCACGGCCGTGATCGCGGAACGAGAGGCTCCGGCAACCTCAAAGGTCATAGGCACAGATAGGGCCCCGGAGCCGAGAAGGCGCACGCCGTCGCGCACGCGCCGAACGATCCCGGTGTCCAGCAATACAGAGGCGTTCACTACCGTACCAGCGTCCAGCCGGCCAGCATCTACTGCTGCCTGAATGCGGCTGAGATTCACCTCGGCAAACCGACGTCGAAACAAAGGCCGAAACCCGCGCTTCGGGAGGCGGCGGTAAAGCGGCATCTGCCCGCCTTCGAAACCCGACGTGCTGGCACCGGACCGAGCCTTCAGCCCCTTGTGGCCCCGCCCAGAGGTCTTCCCGCTGCCGGACCCGATGCCGCGACCGACGCGCTTGCGGTTGCGTTGCGCCCCCTTGGAGGGCCCGAGTTCTCGGAGCATCATTCGCTGGGCTCCCCGGCGGTGATCGTTTCCATCGAGACGAGATGCTGAACCCGCGTAATCATTCCGCGCACGGCCGGCGTGTCCTCGAGTTCGGAAACTCGACCAATTCGATTCAGGCCTAGTCCGATCAATGTTTTCCGCTGAACGGGCTTGCGACCGATCGGGCTCTTGATCTGGGTGACGCGAATGCGTCCGGAACGGGGAGTCGCCATGACCAATTACGCGGAAGTCGCGCCTTCAGTGAGATTCTTGCCGGTCTCATCGGCGGTGGCCGGGGCCGCGTCAGTTTGGTCGGCCACCGGCGTTTCGGTTTCTTCTCTTGCTCGCCTGCCTGCATTCTTGCCGGCCTCGTCCGTGCCGTTTGCGCCCTTGCCCGTCCGGCGCCGTCGATCGGTCCGGTTGAGGATTTCAGAAACCTTGAGGCCGCGCCGAGAGGCCACGTCTGCCGGCGACTGCACTTTCTGCAGGGCATCGAACGTCGCGCGTACCATGTTGATGGCGTTGCCGCTGCCGACTGACTTGCCGACCGCATCCTGCACGCCAAGCCGCTCCAGCACCGCGCGAACCGGACCTCCGGCAATGATGCCGGTCCCTGCCGGAGCAGCACGCAGGATCACTTTGGCGGAGCCGAGCCTGCCACTTGTGTCATGGTGCAACGTACGCCCCTCGCGAAGCGGGACACGAATGAGTCTTCCCTTGGCGTTTTCCGTCGCCTTGCGTATCGCCTCCGGAACCTCCTTGGCCTTGCCCGAACCGAATCCCACGCGTCCCTGGCCGTCACCGACAACGACGATTGCGGCAAACCCGAACCGGCGCCCACCCTTCACTACCTTGGCCACCCGGCGAATTTTGACCAGGTTGTCGGTGAGTTCCTGACGTTCCTCAGGATTACGTTGTCTGCGCGCCATACGCTCTCTCGGTCCGGGGCTCAGAACCCGAGACCGCCCTCCCGTGCCGCCTCGGCCAACGCCCGCACACGACCGTGATAAAGATAACTTCCGCGGTCGAAGACCACGGTGTCAACGCCAACTTCCTTCGAACGTTCGGCAACCAGCGCGCCAACTGCGCGCGCGGCCTCGATCCCGCCGCCGGCTTTGCCTTCTGATCGCAGTGCGCTATCGAGAGTCGATGCGCTAGCCAGCGTCCGGCCCGCTTCGTCGTCAATGACCTGGGCATAAATGTGGCAATTCGAACGAAATACGGACAAGCGCGGACGCCCATTGGCGGCCACGCGAACCCGGCGGCGATTGCGCCGCCGTCGCCGAAGCATGCGTTCCCGAGGAGAAACAGCCATGACCTACTTCCTCTTTCCTTCCTTGCGGCGGACGTACTCGCCCCGATAACGGACACCCTTGCCCTTATAGGGTTCAGGCGGGCGAAATGCCCGAATTTCAGCCGCCAGCTGCCCCACTCGCTGTCGGCTGGCTCCCGAAATCTCGATCTCCGTTGGCCTGGGACAGGCTACCTGCAGATCGTCGGGCACGGCGATGTGGACGTCATGGCTGTAACCGAGCTGCAGGTTCAGAATGCCGTCCTTGAAGGCAGCACGGTAACCAACCCCTTCAATGTCGAGATATCGTCTGAATCCGGCGCTTACACCGGTCACCATGTTCGCGAGCAACGCCCGCGTCATGCCCCACGCAGCTTGCGAATCATCACTCTTCGAACGCGGAGCCACTTCGATCAACTGATCTGCATGTCGAATCTCGACGCTCGCCGGAAAGGACTGACTAAGGACCCCGAGCGTTCCCTCGACCGTCACGCGAGGCCCCTCAATGGTGACGGTAACGCCATCCGGAACCGGAACGGGGTGCTTGCCGACTCGAGACATAGTCAGAACACCCGACACAAGACTTCGCCGCCGACATTGGCCTCGCGGGCGGCCCGATCAGACATGACCCCCGCTGGCGTCGACAGCACATGCACACCCAGGCCGCCATAGAAGCGCGGAATTTCGCGCGCCGGCGAATAGATACGACGGCACGGACTGGAAACCCGTTTGATTTCCTTAATTGCAGGCGCGCCCTTGTGATACTTGAGCTCGATCACGAGCTCGCGTTTCGGGCCGCCGAGCTCCTCGACATTCCATGCGCGGATATAGCCCTCCTGCCGCAGCACCTCGAGAACACTCCTTCGCAAACGCGAATCCGGGCACCGAACCGTCTGCCGCTCAGCCATCAGGCCGTTGCGAATTCGAGTCAGCATGTCCGCCAGCGGGTCCGTCATGGTCATCGTCCGGGGCCTCCTACCAGCTCGCCTTGGTCATGCCGGGAATCTGGCCCATGGAAGCAAGCTCCCGGAGCGCGATCCGTGAAATCCGCATCTTCCGGTAGTACCCGCGCGGACGCCCGGTCAGCTCGCAGCGGTTGCGGACCCGTACGGGCGAGGCGTTTCGCGGCAGCTTGGCCAGGGTCAGCACTGCCTGGAACCGCTCCTCAGGCGGAGCCTTGCGGTCGCGCACTTTGGCTTTGAGAGCAAGTCGGACACCACGCCCACGCTCGGCCATCTGTCGGCGTCGACGGTTCTTCATGATGGCGCTCACTTTGGCCATGGAAATCAGGCTCCCTGCCCACGGAAGGGCATATTGAACTTGAGCAGCAGTGCACGCGCCCAATCATCGTTGGAGGTGGTCGTGCCGATCACGACGTCGAGGCCCCGCACTTGGTCCACCGTGTCGTAATCGATTTCGGGAAAGACGATCTGCTCCCGCAGGCCAAGCGCAAAATTCCCGTTTCCGTCAAACGAGTTCGGATCGACCCCGCGGAAATCTCGCACGCGGGGAAGGGCGATGTTGATCAGCCGATCCAGGAACTCGTACATGCGCGTGGACCGAAGCGTGACCTTGCAACCGATCTTCATACCCTGGCGAATCTTGAAGCCGGCGATCGGCTTGCGTGCCTCCGTCGCCACGGGCTTCTGACCGGCAATCGCCTCCAAGTCTCGAAGCGCGCCTTCGACCCCCTTGTCATCCTCCTTGGCCAGGCCACCCCGGATAGACGATTGAGTCGGCACCCCGACACCCATGTTGAGCACGATCTTCTCGAGTCGAGGCACGGCAAACCGGTTGGTGATGCCCAGCTCCCGCTGCAGCTCCTCGCGGTAGCGGGTGTCGTACAATTCACGGAAACGTGCAGCCATGGTGACCTCAGTCGTCCAGTAGATCGCCGGATCGTTTCGCCGTCCGCACTTTGCGGCCGTCCTCCATCCGCCGGTAGCCGACCTTGGTGGGACGGCCATCGGAGGGGTCTCGCAAAGCCACATTCGAGACATGGATCGGCAGCTCCCGCTCCACGATTCCACCCGGATTTGCTGGCGACGGTCGCATGTGGCGTCGCGCGATGTTGACCCCGCGCACGACGACCCGCGAGCTTTCTCGATCCACCCTGATCACCTCGCCGGTACGACCCCGGTCGCGACCGGTTCGCACCACGACCTCGTCACCCCGGCGGATGCGGAACTTGCCCGCCATCACAGAACCTCCGGCGCAAGACTGATGATCTTCATGAATCTCTTGGCGCGAAGCTCACGGGTCACAGGTCCGAAAATCCGGGTGCCGATTGGCTCGTTTTCGCGGTCGATCAGTACTGCCGCATTGGAATCAAACCGAATCGCGGTGCCGTCAGAACGGCGAATTTCCTTCGCGGTGCGTACGATTACCGCGCGATGAATGTCACCCTTCTTCACGCGTCCGCGTGGAATGGCTTCCTTGACCGAGACCACGATCACATCGCCGACCCACGCATAGCGCCGCTTGGCGCCGCCCAGCACCTTGATGCACTGGACGCGCCGGGCACCGGAGTTGTCGGCAACCCCCAGATTCGTCTCGGCCTGTATCACTGTTCCAACACCTCAGTTGGCGTCCGTGGGAAGGACTTCCCAGCACTTGAGCTTGGACATGGGTCGACGTTCGCGGATGCGCACCACGTCACCAGGCTGGCAGGCATTGTCCGGGTCATGGGCATGATACTTTGCCGATCGCCGGATGAACTTCTTGTACAGCGGGTGACGAACCAGACGTTCCACCCGAACGACAACGGTCTGTTTGGGCGCAGCACTCACCACGACGCCACGCATCACGCGTTTCGGCATGCCTCAGGAACCTTTCGCGCGTTCGTTCAACACGGTCTTGATCCGCGCGATCTCGCGTCGCGCTTCACGGGCCCGTGCCGTGTTTTCAAGTTCCCCGGTGGCCTGCCGGAATCGTAAGTTCAGGCGCTCGCGGGCTCGTTCTTCCAACATCGTGGCGAGCTCGTCGTCGGTCTTTTGCCGCACTTCCGCGATTCGCAATGCCACCGCTACTGCTCCAACCGAGTGACGAAACGGGTCCGCACCGGAAGCTTTGCGGATGCCAGCTCAAATGCGCGTCGCGCCGTCTCTGCAGTGACACCATCAAGCTCAAAAAGGACGCGGCCGGGTTTGACGCGACAAACCCAGTACTCGGGAGAACCCTTCCCCTTGCCCATCCGCACTTCCGTCGGTTTGGTCGAGACGGGAACGTCGGGAAAGATCCTGATCCAGACCCGTCCCTGCCGGCGGATATGGCGCGTCACCGCTCGCCGGGCAGCTTCGATCTGCCGCGCCGTGACCCGTTCAGCCTGCAGGCTCTTGATGCCGAAGGAGCCGAAGTTGAGCGTGGTTCCCCCCTTGGCATTGCCGTGGATCCGCCCCTTGTGGGCTTTACGGAACTTGGTCCGCTTCGGGCTCATCATGGCTGCGAATCTCCCTTTGCCTCTTCGGTCGCCGATTCTTCAGTTCCGTCAGCCGCCGGAGATTCAGTATCGGCTTCAGGCGCGGCGTCAGCCGCAGGTTCTGCGGCTACCTCCGCTTCCGATCCAGACTCCGGTTCCGGCTCGGGCGCAGGTTCCGCGGCTGCCTCGGATTCAGACGAGGACGCCGGCTCCGGATCCGGCGCAGGCGCCGTGGCTACCTCGGATTCAGACGAGGACGCCGGCTCCGGATCCGGCGCAGGCGCCGTGGCTACCTCGGATTCAGACCCGGTTGCCGGTTCCGGATCAGGAGCTGGTGTCGCGGCCGCCTCGGATTCAGACGAGGACGCCGGATCCGGATCGGGCGCAGGCACCGCCGCTGCCTCGGATTCAGACCCGGTTGCCGGTTCCGGATCAGGAGTTGGCGTCGCGGCCGCATCCGGTTCGACCGGAGGCGCGTCCACAGCCGCAACTGCCGCGTCGGCGGGTGGGGTTTCAGCGGGCGCGCGCTCCGCACCGCCCGCCCGCGATGACCGGCTTCCACGTCCTGAGCCGGAGCGGCCACCCTGACCCGTGCCCGCGAGTGGCCGCTGCTGCTGCTCGCTCCGCGTGCGCTCCATCGCCGAAGGGTCATGCGCCAAGATCTCGCCCCGGAATACCCACACCTTGACACCGCAGGTTCCGTAAGCGGTACGAGCAGTGGCGATGCCATAGTCGATGTCGGCGCGCAGCGTATGCAGCGGCACGCGGCCTTCGCGGTACCACTCCACCCGCGCGATCTCGGCCCCGCCCAACCGGCCACCAACCGTGATCCGAATTCCGAGCGCGCCGAGGCGCATCGACGCTTGCACCGCGCGTTTCATGGCACGACGGAAGGCAACCCGTCTTTCCAGCTGCTCGGCGACATTTTCCGCCACCAGCTGCGCCTCGATCTCCGGCTTGCGGATTTCGACGATGTTCAGCTGGATCTGGCTCTCGGTCATGGTGGCAAGCTTCTTGCGAATCCGCTCGATGTCGGCGCCCTTCTTGCCGATCACCATGCCTGGCCGGGCCGTATGGATGATGACCCGCGCCTTCTTGGGCGGGCGTTCAATCGTGATCCGGCTGATCCCGGCTCCCTTCAGGTCGGACTGGATGTAACGGCGGATCTGCAGGTCTTCGTGCAGCAAGTCCGCGTAGTCGGTACTCGCGTACCAGCGCGAGTCCCACGTTCGGTTGATGCCGAGTCGCAAACCGATCGGATTGACCTTGTGCCCCATGCCAGCTTATTCCTCTTCCCGCACGATAATCGTCAGACGGCTGAACGCCCGCCGGTAGCGCCCCATCCGGCCCCGGGCGCGAGCCCGAAAGCGCCGCATCACCAGCGACTTCCCGACCGACGCGTCCGCGACGACCAGCTTGCCCGCATCCAACCGATTGCCTTCGGCGTTGGCCACAGCCGAGAGCAGCACCTTCCGAACGTCATCCGCCACCCGCCTGCGGGAGAACTCGAGGGCCCGGGCCGCGTCGCTGACATTGAGTCCGCGAATGAGCCCGGCTACCAGATTCAGCTTCTGCGGGCTGACCCTGACAGCCCGGGCCATCGCCATGGCTTCATTGGGGCGAAGTCGGCTCGGAGCGGAACGTTTACCCATGGCCAATCAACGCCTGGTTGCCTTGCGGTCGCCGGCGTGCCCGTAAAAGGTGCGAGTCGGAGCGAATTCGCCGAACTTGTGTCCGACCATATCTTCCGACACCAGCACTGGAATGAACTTCCGGCCGTTATGGACGGCAAATGTGAGCCCGACAAACTGTGGCATGATCGTGGACCGACGCGACCACGTCCGGATCGGCGCGCGCGAACCACTTTCGTTCGCTTGCTGCGCCTTACGAAGCAGATAGCCATCCACGAATGGTCCCTTCCACACTGACCGTGCCATCGTACGGGCTCCTACTTTTTCCGCCGACGCCGGATGATCCAACGGTCGGTCGACTTGTTGCTACGGGTACGGTGACCCTTCGTGGAGATACCCCACGGAGTGACAGGATGCCGCCCCCCTGACGTACGACCCTCGCCGCCGCCATGCGGATGGTCCACCGGATTCATGACAACGCCGCGCACGTGCGGTCGCCGCCCCAACCAGCGACTTCTTCCCGCTTTCCCGAGCTTGGCATTCTGGTGGTCCGGGTTCGACACCGACCCCACTGTCGCCCGGCAATCCGCTCGCACGAGGCGTTGTTCCCCGGACACCAGTCGGATCACGACCCGGTCGGGGTCTTTACCGAGCAGTTGCGCGTAACTCCCGGCCGACCGCGCCAGCTGACCACCGGCACCGGGTTTCAGCTCAATGTTGTGGACGATCGATCCGACCGGCATGTTGCGGAGCGGCATACAGTTACCGGGTTTGATGTCGGTCCGGCTGCCGGAAACAACGGTGTCGCCCGGGGCCAGTCGCTGCGGCGCCAAGATGTAGGACAGTGTGCCGTCCGTGTACCGAATCAGTGCGATAAAGGCACTCCGATTGGGGTCGTACTCGAGACGCTCAACGGTGGCAGGGTCGTCGTCGCGACGGCGCCGAAAGTCGATCAGACGGTATCTCCGCTTGTGTCCTCCACCGCGGTGCCAAATCGTGATTCGCCCCTGGTTGTTGCGGCCGCCAGTACTGGACAGCCCTTCCGTCAAGGCCTTCTCTGGTTTCCCGCTGTGCAGGGTCGACCGGTCGACCAGGACCAGCTGACGGCGACCAGGGGTCACGGGACGGTGCTGCTTCAGAGCCATGGTCAGACCTCGCTCCCAAGATCGATTGACTGCCCTGCTTCCAGCGTCACAAACGCCTTCTTCACATCGCTTCGTCGTCCCTTGATGCCCCGCAGGCGTTTGGTCTTGCCCTTGGCTACCAACGTGTTGACCGCGGTGACTTTGACCTTGAACAATCGTTCGACCGCTTCGCGAATTTGCGCCTTCGTCGCCTGTCGGCTGACCCGGAACACAACCTGATTGTGTTCCAGCGCGGCTGATGACTTCTCGGTCACCAACGGGCGGAGCACGATCTCACAGGAACGCTCGACGTTCATGACAGCCGTTCCTCCAGCACGCGAATCGCCTCCGGAAGCAGCACCAGCGTCTCGTGGCGAAGAATGTCGTAGACGTTCGCTCCCTGCACGGGCAGGCAGTCGACGCCCGGGAGATTGGCGGCGGCCCGGCGGAAACCCGGATCCACTTCGCCGCCTGCAACGATCAGGGGGCGCTTGACGTCCAGCGCCCGGAGTTTCTCCGCCAGAACCTTGGTTTGCGGTGTTGGGAGCGACAACGATTCCAACACCACGACCTGCTGGTCCGCCACCTTTGCCGAAAGGGCGCAGCGGAGCGCCATGCGCCGTACCTTCTTCGGGAGCGAGTGAGCGTGGCTCCTGGGGCGCGGACCGTGCACCGCACCGCCGCCACGAAAAATCACCGCCTTCCGGGAGCTGTGGCGTGCCCGGCCAGTGCCCTTTTGCCGCCAAATCTTTGCCGTCGTGCCGGTTACCTCTCCGCGTTCGCGGGCCTTGCGCGTGCCTCGACGGCGGCGCGCCAACTGATAGTTCACCATCCGGTGGAGGATGTCCTTTCGTACCTCCACCGCGAACACGGTATCCGCGAGTTCGGTCTCGCCAGTCTTCTCGTTGTCGAGCGTACGAACGTCGAGCTTCACCGGATCACTCCCCGTCCCCCGCCTCGACCGGGGCCTCGTTGTCACCCGCCGTCGATTCGGCGCTCTCCTCGATCTGGTCCTGTGCCTCGTCGACAGCCGCCGGCGATGGCTTCTCTTCAATCCCGGCCGGGAATGGCACGCCAGGCGGCAGTGCCCGTTTCACGGCATCTGACAGGGCGAGCCAGCTCCCCGGCGCACCGGGGACGCCGCCCTTCACCAGAATCACGCCACGTTCCTCGTCGGTCGACACCACCTGAAGATTCTGGATAGTCCGTTGCCGGGCGCCCATCTGCCCCGCCATCTTCTTTCCTTTGAAGACACGACCGGGATCTTGGCTGTTCCCCGTGGAACCATGACTTCGGTGCGAAATCGACACCCCGTGCGAGGCACGGAGGCCGCCGAAGTTATGGCGCTTCATGGCGCCGGCAAACCCTTTTCCGATGGTGACACCGCGGGCGTCCACGTACTGGCCAACAACAAAATGGCCGGAGCGGAAACGGCTTCCGGCCTCAAGCATGTTCTCCGGCGACACCCGGAACTCCCGGACATGGCGCTTCAGCGCCACGCTGCTCTTCTCGGCGGCAGCCCGCTGCGGCTTGGCAACGTTCCGAGCCGGAACACTGCCCGAACCCACCTGGACGGCGCTGTACCCGTCACGTTCCGGAGTGCGCTGCCCGACCACTTCGCAACCTTCCAACGCGAGCACCGTGACGGGACAGTGCCGGCCGTCATCCAGGAAGAGGCGCGTCATGCCCAGCTTGCGTACGAGGACCCCGGATCGCATCGCGTCAGCCCAACTTGATCTCGACGTTGACGCCTGCCGCCAGGTCGAGCTTCATGAGTGCATCCACGGTCTGCGGAGTCGGGTCCAGGATGTCCAGCACACGCTTGTGTGTGCGAATCTCGAACTGCTCCCGCGACTTCTTGTCAATGTGCGGCGAGCGGTTGACCGTAAAGCGCTGTATCCGATTGGGAAGCGGGACGGGGCCCCGAACCTGGGCTCCTGTGCGCATGGCGGTACCCACGATCTCGCGCGCGGATTCGTCAAGCAGCCGCCGATCGAACGCCTTGAGGCGGATCCGGATGCGCTGGTGTTCCATCGTCCTCTCCGCCCCGGCTTCGCCTTAAGCGACGATCTTGGTAACGACGCCGGAGGCGACCGTTCGGCCGCCTTCTCGGATCGCAAACCGGAGTCCTTCCTCCATCGCGATCGGCGCAATCAATTCGCCCTGGAGCTCCACGTTGTCGCCGGGCATGACCATTTCGGTCCCCTCCGGCAACGCGACGGTTCCGGTCACATCGGTAGTTCGGAAGTAGAACTGGGGCCGATAATTCTTGAAGAACGGCGTGTGCCGTCCTCCCTCTTCCTTGGTCAGCACATAGGTCTCAGCGAGAAACTTGGTGTGTGGGGTGATCGACCCCGGTCTCGACAACACCTGGCCACGCTCCACACCCGTGCGTTCGACACCCCGGAGGAGCACGCCGATGTTGTCGCCCGCCTGCCCATGATCGAGCAGCTTGCGGAACATCTCGACGCCCGTGCAGGTCGTCTTCTCCGTCTCTCTGACGCCAACGATTTCGACCTCGTCGCCGACCTTGACGATGCCGCGTTCCACACGGCCTGTTACCACGGTCCCGCGGCCAGATATCGAGAACACATCCTCGATGGGCATCAGGAACGCACCGTCGATCGGACGATCAGGTTCCGGCACGTATTCGTCGACCGCCTGCATCAGCTCCAGGACCGAATCCACGCCCGCCTGTTCCCCTTCCAACGCCTGCAGCGCCGAACCGCGGAGCACAGGAATGTCGTCACCGGGGAAGTCGTACTCGGAAAGCAGTTCGCGAACCTCGAGTTCGACCAGATCGAGGAGTTCTTCGTCATCCACCTGGTCGACCTTGTTGAGGTACACCACCAGCGCTGGCACGCCGACCTGCCTGGCGAGCAGAATGTGCTCCCGGGTCTGCGGCATCGGACCGTCCGCCGCGGACACGACGAGAATGGCCCCGTCCATCTGCGCCGCACCGGTGATCATGTTCTTCACGTAGTCGGCGTGTCCGGGACAGTCGACGTGGGCGTAGTGGCGGGCTTCGGTTTCGTACTCCACGTGCGCCGTGTTGATCGTGATGCCGCGCTCCTTTTCTTCAGGCGCCCGGTCGATCTCCTCGTATCCGACGAACTCAGCGCCGCCGCGTTCCGCCAGCACCCTTGTGATGGCCGCGGTCAGTGTGGTTTTGCCGTGGTCGACATGGCCAATGGTGCCCACGTTGACATGCGGCTTGGTCCGTTCGAATTTCTCTTTGGCCATTGCCTACTTCTCCTTCATTCGCGCACTCATGCGAGCTTGGAGCGCACTTCTTCGGCAACCATTTGCGGCACCTGATCGTACCGCTCAAAAAACATGGTGAACTGCGCCCGGCCCTGCGAGAGAGAGCGGATCGCGTTGACATAGCCGAACATCGTTGCAAGTGGAACGTGAGCGCGGACCTGAGTGGCGTTGCCCTGAGGCTCCATACCCTCAATCTGGCCGCGTCGGCCATTGAGATCACCAATGATGTCGCCAACGAACTCTTCCGGCACGACGACCTCGACCCGCATCATCGGTTCGAGGAGGCGCGGCGCTGCCTTCTGCATGGCCTCGCGGAACGCGGCACGGCCAGCGATCTCGAAAGCGACTGCACTCGAGTCCACCTCGTGGTAGGCACCGTCCGTGAGCGTCACCCGTACGTCGATCACTGGGTAACCGGCGACGATTCCGTTCTGCATGGCGCTGCCGATGCCTTTCTCGACCGCCGGTATGAACTCCTTGGGAACATTTCCGCCCGCGACCTTGCTGATGAATTCGAGTCCCTCTCCGGACTCGCCCGGTTCCACCGTCATGATCACGCGAGCAAACTGACCTGATCCGCCAGTCTGCTTCTTGTGCACGTAGTCGACCTCCGCGGCCCGCGTAATGGTTTCGCGGTAAGCGACCTGAGGCGCGCCCACGTTCGCGTCTACCTTGAACTCGCGGCGCATCCGGTCAACCAAGATGTCGAGGTGCAGCTCGCCCATGCCCTTGAGCACGGTCTGGCCAGTCTCTTCGTCCACCGACACCTTGAAAGACGGATCCTCGGCCGCCAACCGGCCCAATGCCTGCCCCATGCGCTCCTGGTCGGTCTTGGTCTTGGGCTCGATCGCAAGCTCCATGACCGGATCGGGAAATTCCATCCGCTCGAGCACGACCGGGTGGTGAGGATCGCAGAGCGTATCGCCGGTGGTCACCGACTTGATCCCGGCCAGCGCCACGATGTCGCCCGCGGAGGCTTCCTTGACGTCCTCGCGCGAATTGGCGTGCATCAGGAGCATCCGGCCGATCCGCTCGCGCCGGTTCTTGGTCGAATTCTTGACGGTCGCGCCGGATTCCAGCACACCCGAGTAGATCCGCACGAACGCCAGGGAACCGACAAACGGATCATTCATGATCTTGAAGACCAATCCTGCGAAGGGAGCATCTCGCGAACTCGCTCGCTCCGCCTCCGCACCTGTATCCGGGTGGTGTCCGCGCGTTGCCGCCAAGTCTGCCGGTGCCGGGAGGTAGCTGATAACCCCATCAAGAAGCGGCTGGATGCCTTTGTTCTTGAAAGCAGAACCGCAAAAGACAGGAGTGAACGCCGACTTGACCGTGCCTAGCCGGATACACCGGCGCAGCGTGTCATCGTCCGGAATCTCGCCGTCGAGGTAGCGTTCCAGAGCCGAATCGTCGTGTTCCACCACCGTCTCGATCAGCGCCGTCCTGGCCGCTTCGGCTTCGCTCACCAGTTCCGCCGGTATGTCGCCGACCACAAAGGTGGCGCCCAAGTCCTCTTCTTTCCAGACGATCGACGTCATCGTGACCAGGTCCACGACCCCCACGAATTCGGCCTCGATGCCGATCGGCAACTGCAGAATCAGCGGCTCCGCCCCGAGGCGTTCACGGATCGACTCGACAGAACCCTCGAAATTGGCGCCCACCCGATCGAGTTTGTTAATGAAGCAGATCCGGGGAACGCCGTATCGGTCCGCCTGGCGCCAGACAGTCTCGGACTGCGGCTCCACTCCCGCGACGCCGTCAAACACGGCCACTGCACCGTCGAGCACCCGTAGGCTGCGCTCCACCTCGATGGTGAAGTCGACGTGACCGGGCGTGTCGATGATGTTGACGCGGTGGTCGCGCCAGGCGCAGGTCGTCGCCGCCGACGTGATGGTGATTCCGCGTTCCTGCTCCTGCTCCATCCAATCCATGGTGGCGGCCCCGTCATGGACCTCACCGATCTTGTGCGACCGACCGGTGTAGTAGAGAATCCGCTCGGTGGTCGTGGTCTTGCCAGCGTCAATGTGCGCCATGATCCCGATATTGCGATATCGGTCGAGAGGAACGGTCATCGCCACGTTTCGACTCCGGGGCCTACCAGCGGTAGTGCGAGAACGCGCGATTGGCGCGGGCCATGCTGTGGGTGTTCTCGCGCTTCTTGTAGGCCGCGCCTTTGGCGGAGGCGGCGTCGGTGAACTCCCCGGCCAGACGCTCCAGCATGGTTCGTTCTGAACGAGCCCGTGCCGCCTCGATCAGCCACCGTATGGCCAGCGCCTGCCGCCGTGCCGGGCGGACCTCGACCGGAATCTGGTAGGTCGAACCGCCGACCCGCCGCGAACGGGTTTCAACGTCCGGTTTGATGTTTTCAACCGCTTGACGAAACACCGTCAGCGGATCTTGATTGGTGCGCTCCGCGATACGATCGAACGCACCGTAGAGGACCCGCTCAGCTACAGACTTGGCGCCACCACGCATGAGCGCGTGGGTGAACTTCGTGACCATTACGTCGCCGTAGCGCGGGTCTGCAAGAACCTCGCGTGGGTTCGCGCGATGCCGTCGTGACATGGAAAAGGCTCCGCTCGACTACTTCGGCCGTTTCGCGCCGTACTTGGAACGGCGCTGCCGGCGACCGGAGACGCCCTGGGTATCGTAGGTTCCGCGGATCACGTGATAGCGTACGCCCGGCAGGTCCTTCACCCGCCCGCCGCGAATCATGATGACCGAGTGCTCCTGCAGGTTGTGGCTTTCGCCGGGGATGTAGCTGGTCACCTCGTAACCGTTGGTGAGACGTACACGCGCAACCTTGCGGAGAGCCGAGTTAGGCTTCTTCGGCGTGGTGGTGTAAACGCGCGTGCAAACGCCCCGGCGCTGCGGGCACGACTGCAGGGCCGGGACCTTGCGCTGCTTCTCCGGCATCTTCCGCCCCTTGCGGACGAGCTGGCTGATCGTCGGCATAGACGCCTCAATTCCGAACCCCGGAGGAGTTCATGCGAAAACGGACCGATCCGGGTCACGCTGTCGGCGTGACGCGACGGTCCACCCAACGTTTGCTTCGACTGAACCACGGGACGTGGGCCGACGAAGGCATGCACCCCGCGTGGTGGGCCGCACCGTAAGCCGTTAGCCCCGTCGCGTCAAGGGGTTTCTTGCAATGGACGCCGGCAAAAAGGAGCATTCTGGCGGCCCGGATTCGACCGCCAGAAAGTACTGTCTGGCTCCCCTAGCTGGTGACCGGGAGCACCTCCGGCAACGCGACGCCGGACGCCGGTGACATCGCCCCGGCAGCCGCCAGGCGACGGGCGGCCTGCTCGGACTGCCGCTCCTTCTGCTTCTCCAGCACAACGCGGTCTCGGGATGAAGCCCGCAAGGCGTACGTTGCCGTGCTGTTGCCCGTTCCAGCCGGAATCAGGCGCCCCACGATGACGTTCTCCTTGAGACCGCGGAGTTCGTCGGTCTTTCCGGCCAGCGCCGCGTCGGCGAGCGCCCGTGTCGTCTCCTGGAACGAGGCAGCCGAGATGAAGGACTGGGTCTCCCGGCTGGCCCGCGTAATGCCCTGCAAGACCGGCGCACCGGTCGCGGGTTTGCCCCCGTCCGATCGGATCTCCTGATTGGCCTCGAGGAAGGTTCGCTTGTCCACCTCGTCGCCGCGCAGGAACTCGGAGTCGCCCGGGTCCTGCACCTGGACCTTCTGCAGCATCTGACCGACGATCACCTCAATGTGCTTGTCGTTGATGCGGACACCCTCGAGCCGGTAAACATCTTGAATTTCTTCGACAAAATGGTGCGCGAGCGCATCGATCCCCTGGATCCTGAGAATGTCGTGCGGGACGGGATTGCCGTCTGTGAGCGGGTCCCCCTTGCGCACCTGATCCCCTTCCTGCACCAGGATGTACCGGTCGCGCGGGACCAAATGCGTCTCCACATCCCGCTTGGTCGCAATCGTGATCCGTGTCCGGCCCGCCGCTTCCTCGACGGACTGGATGGTGCCGTCCTTCTCGGCCAGGACTGCGGGCTTCTTCGGCTTGGGAGCGTCCAGCAAGGTGATCACGCGTGGAAGACCACCGACGATGTCCCGGGACTTGCGGTCCTCTGTTTGGACGCGCGCGATCACGTCGCCGGCTTCGATCGTGGCTTCATCCTTTACAACAAGAACGGTTCCCACCTGCAGCTCGTAACTGCGCTCTTCAGGTTCACCTGCTCCGTCCGCTGAACTTACCACGGTCACGCGGGGACGCAGGTTCTCCTGACTTTGCTTCACTCCCTGCCACTGCGCGACCTCGAGCGATGGCAGGCGGGTCGACTCGTCCATCCGCTCCACCAGCGAGACACCGATTCTCAGGTCGTCGAACCGGACCGTTCCACTGATTTCGCTGAGAATCGGGCGGGTGTACGGATCCCATTCCGCCAGCCGCGCACCGCGCGTCACAGCCATCCCGTCCTCGACTTTCAGCTCCGCACCGTACGGAACGCGCGCCCGGCTCAGCACCTGTCCTTTCGGACCCTCGACGACCAGTTCCAGGCCTCGCGTCATGACCATGCCCTTCGCCACCACGTTCTTCAGTTCGGATCCGTCAGTGGAACGGAAGTACACGTTGCCGTCGGCGGTACTGTCGACACCGAACTGGTCGGAGCCTGACTTCGCGACGCCACCGATATGGAAGGTGCGCATCGTCAGCTGCGTGCCCGGCTCACCGATCGACTGGGCGGCAATGACGCCGACGGCCTCGCCGACGTTCACGTCGGTGCCCCGGGCCAGATCCGTCCCGTAACACTTCGCACACACGCCACTGATGGTCTCGCAGGTCAGCACGGAGCGCACCCGGACCACGGGAACACCCGCGGCATCGATTCGCTGACGCTCTTCCGGGCCAATGTGCCCGCCTGCCTTGACCAGAACCTCGCCGGTCTCCGGGTGTACGATCTTGCCGGCGGCATGCCGGCCCTCGATCCGATCGCCCAGTGTCTCAATGACCTCCGATCCGCGCACCACGGCAGTCTTTTCGATGCCCTGCCGGGTTCCGCAGTCGTGGTCGGTGATGATCACGTCCTGGGCCACGTCCACCAGACGGCGAGTGAAGTACCCGGAAATTGACGTCTTCCGGGCGGTATCCGCCAGCCCCTTTCGCGACCCGTGCGTGGAGTTGAAGAACTCGGCCGTCTCCAGTCCCTCGCGGAAATTCGACGTAATGGGGGTCTCGATGATCTCGCCGGACGTGTTGGTAATCAGCCCGCGCATACCGGCCAGCTGCTTCATCTGCATGACTGACCCGCGGGCGCCCGAATCCACCATCATGTAGATCGAGTTCACGTGCCCGGCGCGCCCGGTTCCCTCCATCTTGTTCATCATGGCTTTTTCGACGCCGTCGGTGCACTTGCTCCAGGTGTCGATAATCCGGTTGTACCGGTCGAGCGCCGTCAGGGCGCCTGCCTGGTAACGCCGCTCCAGCAGCTTGACCCGATCGTGGGCCTCGTCGACCAAATGCTCCTTCTCGGCGGGCACGATCATGTCGTCCTTGCCGAATGAAATCCCCGCCGAGCAGGCCTCGGTAAAGCCGAGCTTCATCAGCCGGTCGGTGAAGATGACCGTCTCTTTCTGCCCGCAACAGCGGTACACCAGGCCGATCAGCTCACTGACTTCTCGCTTGGTGAGCTTGCGGTTGACCTGATCGAACTTGATCTCGGGATGCGACGGCAGGAGCTCGCTGAGCAGCGCGCGGCCAGGCGTGGTCTCTACCACCCGGCTCTCGCGGGAATGCGCGTCGACCAGCCGCACGCGCACCTTGGCGTGAAGGTCGACGACCCCCACCGCCAGCGCATGCCGAACCTCGCCCAGCCCGGCAAACGCCATGCCCTCGCCGAGCGCGCCGTCCCGTTCCAGGCTGAGGTAGTAGATGCCCAACACGATGTCCTGTGTCGGCACGATCACCGGCTTGCCGTTGGCCGGACTGAGGATGTTGTTCGTCGACATCATCAGCACCCGGGCTTCCAGCTGCGCCTCGACCGACAGCGGTACGTGCACCGCCATCTGGTCGCCGTCGAAGTCCGCGTTGAACGCCGTGCAGACCAGCGGGTGAAGGTGGATGGCCTTGCCCTCCACCAGCACCGGCTCGAACGCCTGAATCCCCAGCCGGTGCAAGGTGGGTGCACGATTCAGCAGCACCGGGTGCTCGCGAATCACCTGTTCCAGGATGTCCCACACCTCGGGCACCTCGAGCTCCACCATGCGCTTCGCGTTCTTGATCGCCGCCGCGTGGCCGTAGCGCTCGAGCTTCGAGTAAATGAATGGCTTAAACAGCTCGAGCGCCATCTTCTTGGGCAGGCCGCACTGGTGCAGGAGCAGGTCCGGCCCCACCACGATCACCGAACGGCCGGAGTAGTCGCACCGTTTGCCCAGCAAGTTCTGACGAAACCGGCCCTGTTTCCCGGTCACGATGTCGGACAGCGATTTCAGTTGTCGCTTGTTGGCGCCCTTGGCGGGACGACGTCGGCGGCTGTTGTCGAACAGCGCATCGACGGCCTCCTGCAACATCCGCTTTTCATTGCGAATGATGATGTCGGGGGCCCGCAGCTGCATCAGCCGCTTCAGTCGGTTGTTCCGGTTGATCACCCGGCGGTAGAGATCATTCAGGTCCGAAGTTGCGAAACGACCTCCGTCGAGCGGTACCAGCGGACGCAACTCGGGCGGGATCACGGGAACCACGGTCAGCACCATCCACTCCGGCCGGTTCTTCGACCGAATGAACGATTCGACGAGCCGCAGCCGCTTGGCCAGCTTCCGGCGCTTCATCTCCGACCGCGTCGCTTCAAGGCTCTCGCGGATTTCGGCGCGCAAGGCATGCAGGTCCAGCTCGGCCAGGAGATCGCGCACCGCTTCGGCACCGATACTCACCGTGAACGTGTCAGCCCCATAGTCGGCTTGCAGCTGCTGGTACTGCTCTTCCGTCAGCAGCGCCCGCTTCGGCAGCGGCGTGATCCCGGGTTCCAGAACGACATACCGCTCGAAATAGAGGATCGACTCGATGTCCTTCAGCGTCATGTCCAGGAGGAGGCCCATGCGGGAGGACGGGGGCGCCTTCAGGAACCAAATGTGAGCAACCGGCGCGGCCAGCTCTATGTGCCCCATGCGTTCACGACGCACCTTCGACTGGATCACCTCGACCTGGCACTTCTCGCACAAGACACCCTTGTGCTTCATACGCTTGTACTTGCCGCACAAGCACTCGTAGTCCTTCACCGGGCCAAAGATGCGGGGGCAGAACAGGCCATCGCGCTCGGGCTTCAGAGTCCGGTAGTTGATGGTTTCGGGCTTGCGCACCTCGCCGTAGGACCACGACATCATCTTTTCCGGACTCGCGATGGAGATCCGGATTCCGGCAAACCGGACGGGCGTACCCGCGGAAGCCACTTCCGAGCGCGCGCCAGCCCCGGCGGGCACCAGATTTGCCATCGGGCCGTTCCTGCCGGCCAGCATCACTTCATTCATGGTGAACTTCCTGAACATCGAGGCCAAGCGCCTGCAGCTCCTTGACCAGCACGTTGAACGACTCCGGCACGCCGGCTTCGAAAGTGTCCTCGCCCCGGACGATGGCCTCGTACATCTTGGTCCGTCCGGACACATCGTCCGACTTGACGGTCAGGATCTCCTGCAAGGTGTACGCCGCCCCGTAGGCCTGCAGCGCCCATACCTCCATCTCGCCGAATCGCTGACCCCCAAACCGCGCCTTGCCGCCAAGCGGCTGCTGGGTCACGAGGCTGTACGGCCCGGTGGAACGGGCGTGCATCTTGTCGTCGACGAGGTGGTGGAGCTTGAGCATGTAAATGTATCCGACGGTCACCGGCCGGGCGAAGCGTTCGCCGGTGCGGCCGTCGATCAGCGTTACCTGGCCTGATTCCGAACACCCGGCGGCCTTCAGCATCGTGCGGATGTCCGCCTCCGCCGCGCCGTCGAACACCGGAGTCGCCACCGGCACGCCTCCCACCAGATTGGTGCCGAGCTCGACCACGGCCGGATCGTCGAGCTCTCGGCGCACCTGCTTCCACGTGGACGCTCCGTAGATCTTCCGCATCACGGAAGCGGCCTTGCGCGCCCTTTCCGCGGCGCTCCGTGCGCCCTCCAGCGCGTCACCGATCTGGCGCCCCAAGCCCGCCGACGCCCAGCCCAGGTGAGTCTCCAGGATCTGGCCGACGTTCATGCGGGACGGCACGCCAAGCGGGTTGAGAACGATATCCACCGGGGTTCCGTCTTCCGTGTGCGGCATATCCTCGATCGGGTTGATCTTGGAAATCACTCCCTTGTTGCCGTGACGGCCGGCCATTTTGTCGCCCGGCGACAGCTTGCGCTTTACCGCGATGTAGACCTTTACGATCTTCAGTACACCAGGCAGAAGCTCGTCGCCTGCACGAACCTTCTCCACCTTGTCCAAGTAGCTCTGTTCAAGTTCCTTCTGCGCCCGCTTGAGGTCCTTGTGCAGTGCCTCCACACGGGCCGTAACCTCGGAATTGTCGAGCCGGAAGCGCCACCACCGCGCCCGCGGCGTGCTGTCCAGCTCGGCGGCAGCGATCACCCCGGTGGACGGCCCGTCGGTCGCCGTCTGTCCGATGAGGAGGCTGCGCAGGCGGTCGTAGATGTTGCCCTCGATGATCGCGAGCTCGTCGTCGCGGTCCTTGGTCAGGCGGGCGATCTCCTCGCGTTCCAGCGAGATTGCGCGCGCGTCCTTTTCCAACCCCCGCCGGGAGAAGATCCGCACATCCACCACCGTGCCGGATACTCCCGGCGGCACCCGCAGCGACGTGTCACGCACGTCCGCGGCTTTCTCGCCGAACACGGCGCGCAGCAGTTTCTCCTCCGGCGTGGACGGCGTCTCCCCCTTGGGGGTCACCTTGCCCACCAGAATGTCACGCGGGCCCACTTCCGCCCCGATATGGACGATGCCGGTCTCATCGAGGTGCCGGAGAGCCTCCTCGCCGACATTGAGAATGTCGCGGGTGATTTCCTCTGGCCACAGCTTGGTATCCCGGGCCATGACCTCGTATTCCTCGATGTGAATCGAGGTGAACACGTCATCCCGTACCAACCGCTCGGACACCAGGATGGAGTCTTCGTAGTTGTAGCCCTGCCACGGCATGAACGCGACCAATACGTTCCGCCCGAGGGCGAGTTCACCAAGGTCAGTGCTCGACCCGTCGGCGATCACGTCCCCTTCCTGAACCCGGTCGCCAACCTTGACCAGCGGGCGTTGATTGATGCACGTGCTCTGATTGGACCGCTCGAACTTTCTCAGGTTGTAGATGTCGACGCCGATCGTTCGTTCCTCGTCGCCGATCACCTGAATTGCCCGCACCACGATCCGGCGCGCATCAACCTGATCGACCACGCCAGCGCGGCCGGCGGTCTGCACGGCCCTGGAATCGCGGGCCACGTGGGCCTCCATCCCGGTGCCGACGAGGGGCGCTTCCGCCTGCAACAGCGGCACGGCCTGACGCTGCATGTTCGACCCCATGAGGGCCCGGTTGGCGTCGTCGTTCTCCAGGAACGGGATCAGCGCTGCCGACACGGAAACCAGTTGCCGGGGCGAGACATCGACGTAGTCGATCGATTCTCGGGGTGCCAGCACGAAGTTGTCGCCGCGCCGGCAGTTCACGATTTCCCGCTCGAACCGGCCATCCTTGGTAATCGGCGTGCTGGCCTGCGCAATCGTGTGCCCCTGCTCGTCCAGCGCGGTCATGTACTCGATCGCGTCCGTGACCCGTCCGTCCTCAACCTTCCGGTAGGGGGACTCGATGAACCCGTGCCGATTGATCCTGGCGAACGTGGCAAGCGAACTGATCAGACCGATGTTCGGGCCTTCGGGCGTCTCCACGGGGCAAAGACGGCCGTAATGCGTCGGATGCACATCCCGCGCCTCGAGGTTCGCCCATTCCCGTGTCAGCCCGCCCGGCCCCAGCGCCGACAACCGGCGCTTGTGCGTGACCTCCGCCAGGGGATTGGTCTGGTCCATGAACTGGCTGAGTTGGGACCCGCCAAAGAACTCCCGGACCATCGCGGCGACAGGCCGGGCATTGATCAGGTCGTTCGGCATCATCTTCTCGATGTCCGCCGAACCGATGCGTTCGCGCACCGCCCGCTCCATGCGCACCAGCCCCATGCGGTACTGGTTTTCCATGAGCTCGCCGACGGAACGCACCCGCCGGTTGCCGAGATGATCGATGTCGTCAATGTGGCTCGCGCCCGGGCGGAACCCGACCAGTGTCCGCACCACCGACAGCACGTCACGGCGGCGCAGCGCGCGGACCGAATCGTCGATGTCCAGACCGAGCCGCCCGTTCAGCTTGACCCGGCCCACGGCCGACAGGTCGTAGTTCTCCGACAGCCGCTCCTCGACGGCATCCGACCGGACCCAAATCGTGGCGGGCGCGCCAGGGGGACGATGTGCCACTGACACCCCGAGGAGCGTCCAGCCCTCCTGTTCATCGAGCACCCACGCACCGGCGTCACCCAGCGCATTGTGGTCAAGCACGTACGCCTGTCGGGCCGTCTCGCTTGGTGCCGAATACCCGGGGGTAAGTTCGTCAACCAGGACTGCCGGAGCGAAGAACAGGTTGTAAAAGAAGCGCTCTGCGCCCTCCTCGCCCATCCAGACACCACCTTCACGGAGGGCACCCGACGTGCGCTCCAGGATCCGGTCCCGGGACATGACGCCGCGATTACGGAGCGCGAATGTCATTCCGCTGGCCCGATGCGACGTCACGCACGGGCTCTCTCGACGAAAGCCCCGACCGTCGCCCAGCACGCGGAGGACCCGTTCGCCCTCCTCCCACGACAGCATCCGCACCAGTGGCCCCTTGCCCCGGCCCAGCATCTCCTCTGCGCGGCGCGGCGTGATCTTGAGAATGCGGGCGACCGCCTCGGCGATCTCTTCCATGCCTTCCCCACTGCCGGGGTCGAGCACCATAAGGTCGACCGGACGGATCTTCCGGCATTCCTCTTCCAGCGCGTTGAGCACGAAAGGACCCTCGGTTTCCCGAACCGTTACCGCCGGAAGCTCCGTGATGCCGGCCTCGAGCAGGCGCGCCAGCGTGCCGGGCGCCATGTCCTCGACCTGACCGATGCATTCGCCGGCTTCGTAAAAGATCTCGCCGGTTGCCGTGTCCACGACGTCGCGAGCCAGCCTGATGTCGAAGAGTTCCTCGGTCCCGATCCAGCGGCGGCGTTCGCCCTTGGCCGCGATCTCCTCCCACTCACCGGCAGAGAGGTTGCGGTCCTTGGGAACAATGACCTTGCCGTCCGCGGCGTCCACCAGGTCCCATCGCGGCGCCCGGCCGCGAAATTCGTCAACGTTCAGCAGGGTCGACCAACCCGATTCTGTGGCTCCGTCCGGGGTCCCGACGGGGCCGTAGGTGTAGGTGGCCACGTCACAGAATTCGGTCAGCATGTCCTCCGACGTCATGCCCAGGATCCGCAGCAGGACCGTGACCGGAATCCGCTCGAGCGCCCGGCCGAACTGGACACTCATCCGGTAGCCATCCTTCTTGCGGCCATCGATCTTGAACGCGAGCCACGAACCGCGCGCCGGAATCACTTGCGCCTGCGGCAGCAGCTCCTCGCCGCTCTGCGTGGTCTTCTTGTAATTGTCGAAGAAGACGCCATGGGCACGGTGAATCTGGCTGACCACGACGCGCTCGGTACCGTTGATGATGAAGGTGCCCTTGTCGGTCATGAGCGGCATGTCGCCCATGAACACATCCTGCTCCTTGATCTCCTTCGGAGCCCTCGCGGTCCCTCCGCGATCCTCGTCATATATGATGAGGGACAGCGTCACCTTGAGTGGCGCCGCGTAGGTCTTGCCGCGACGGAGGCACTCGTCGACCTGGAACTTCGGCGGGTCAAATTCGTAGTGTTTGAACTCCAGCTTGGCCCGGCCGGAAGCATCGGTAATCGGAAACACAGAGGTGAATGCGCGCTGCAGGCCGTCTTCCAGGCGGGTGTCGGGGGCAACATTTCGCTGCAGGAACGCGTCGTAGCTGACTTTTTGGATCCCGATCAAATCGGGCATTTGCATCGGGTCGGAAGCTTGTCGGCCGAAACGGTGACGAAGGCGCTTGCGGCCAGTGAAGGAAAGGTCGTTGGAGTTCGTCAGCATCAAGGTCCCCTGGGCCCACACGCAAATGCCCGGACGAGGTGCACGGCGAACTCAACGCCCGTGCGCCGCCTAACGCGGTGACGCAAGCGCAAGCAACCACGCCGCGTCCTCAGGGGAAGACGGCGTGACTGTAGTTTCAATCCGTAGTTGCCCAGCGCGTCCGGGACCATCGCCTAGCGCGTAACCTAGCGCAATAGCACGCGATAAGCAAGCTTCGGAAGGGTAGCTTGGGGATTAACGCAGCCTATCAAACCTGCGATCCGTTGAGCGATTCGTCCATGTGTACGGCGCGGGCATCATGCTGCGTCAAGGGTCACGAATTCGTCAGTCATCGTCGTCGCGAAGACATCCTCCGTCTGGCCCGGACACGGCCGCGGTAGCGAGTCAGGCGACGGCCGCTTCCACAGCCCTGCCGACGTCCCGGGTGGTGGCGGTACCTCCCATGTCCGGGGTTCTCGGTCCGTCCGCAACCACGGCCTCGATCGCGCGCACCACCGCCGTCGCAGCGGCCGACTGCCCGAGATGGTCCAGCATCATGGCGCCCGACCAGATCTGGCCGATCGGGTTGGCGATGCCCCGCCCCGCGATGTCGGGAGCCGAGCCATGCACCGGCTCGAACATGGAGGGCCATTCCTGTCGGGGGTTGAGATTCGCCGACGGTGCGATGCCGATGGTCCCGGCCACCGCAGGCCCCAGATCGGAAAGGATGTCGCCGAAGAGGTTGGAGCCCACCACAACGTCGAACCAGTCAGGATGCAGCACGAAGTGGGCGGTGAGGATGTCGATATGGAACTGCGCCGTCCGGATGTCCGGGTGGCGCCCCTTCGCGGCTGCGAACCGTTCGTCCCAGTAGGGCATCGTGTGCACGATGCCATTGGACTTGGTGGCAGACGTGACGTGCCGGGCGGGGCGGGTCGCGGCGAGCTCGAAGGCCCAATCGAGCACCCGATCCACCCCGCGTCGAGTGAAAATGCTCTCCTGCATCGCCATCTCGTCGTCGGTACCCGCGTAGAGCCGTCCCCCGACCTCCGAGTACTCTCCTTCAACGTTCTCCCGCACCACGACGAAGTCGATGTCGTCTGGCCCGCGATCCCGCAACGGCGACTCCATCCCGTCCAAGACGCGCACCGGGCGCACGTTGACGTACTGGTCGAAACGTCGGCGAATGGGAATGAGCAACCCCCATAGAGAGATGTGGTCTGGGACCCCCGGATAACCGACCGCTCCCAGGAAGATGGCATCATGATCAGCGATCTGGTCCAAGCCGTCTTCCGGCATCATCCGGCCGGTCGCGTGGTAGGTCTCACAGCTCCAGGTGAACGAGTCCCACTCGAACGCGAACCCGTATCGGCTCGCGGCCGCGTCCATCACGCGCATGCCTTCCGGTACCACCTCCTGCCCGATCCCGTCGCCGGGAATGGCTGCGATCCGATATCGCTTCGACGTCATGTAGCTCTCCCATCGACGAACGGCCCGCAGCGAACCAGGCGGCACCTCACCCCGCGGTGAGCCACACCACCGCCCCGAAGACCACGACGGCGATGGCCATCACCATGAGAGTCCGGCGCACGCCTCGCACCAGGGCGGGAAAGATGAGCCGCAACAGCAGCACCGCCAAGATCGCGATCGCGAACTTGAGGATCACTCTTCACATCCACCGGCCTGATAGTCGCGTGCGTACCCCTCGTAAATCTCCTTGCCCTGTCTGAAGTAATCCACCTCTTCGGGGCGAACTTCCCGAAACGGTTGCGCGGGCCGGCCGGCCCAAATCCAGCCTGCGCGCACGACAGTACCCGGTGCCACCCACGCCCGCGCGCCAACCAGTGCGTCATCTTCGATGGTCACGTCGGCGCAGACGGTGGCCCCCATGCCGACAAGGCATCGGTCGCCGATGCGGCAGGCGTCAAGCCGCACGTTGTGGCCGATCGTCACATCGTTCCCGATCTCGGCCGCAGCGCCGGTCTCGGCGACGTCGACAAAGGAGTTGTCCTGCACGTTGGTCCGGTCGCCAACCACAATGCGCCCCCGACCGGCACGCATGGCAGTTGAAAACCACACGCTCGTACTCTCGCCGAGACGCACGTCGCCCCACACCGCCGCCGTGGGCGCCACGTAGGCGCTGGCAGGAATCACCGGCGAGGATCCGTTGCTTCCATGCAACGGGCCGCTTGACCCTGGTGGGCGATATGCCGCGTCGTCCAGCGGCGGGAGCGGGTCATCGTCGGTGGCCGTCGCCGGCGAGGGCTCCGAGCGCCGCACGGCCGCCGCCAATTGATCGACCTCACCGCTGGCCAACGTCCGGACGGGTCGGGCCGGACTTCCCGCGTACAGCTGACCGCCCGCCAGCTTCTTGCCCGGCGGCACCAAGGCGCCTGCCGCAATGACCGCGCCGGTGCCCACCACCGCCCGGTCCATCACCACCGCAGCGTCGCCGACCACGACGTGATCGGCCAGCGTGCAGCCGTGCACCAACGCATAGCGGCCGACAACAACGTCGGCCCCCACCACGCTCCCATGCTCGTCATCGGCGATGTGCACCGTGGCCCTTGCGCCCAACCAGCATCCGGAACCGATCGAGATTCGTTCGCCGTCGCCGCGCAATACCACGAGTCGCCCGAGATCCACGGAGTCCCCCACCTCGGTCCGACCAATCACGACAGCCCCCGGGCCGCATCGAAGCAGCGGCCTGACGGCAGGCTGGTACTCGCGATAGGGCAACATCATCGGATCCATGCGGCGACCCCCTCCGGACAAACCGACCCACGAGCATACGGCTGACCGGCCGCGGTGTGCGGTCGTGTGATATAAGCGGATGACGATCTCGCCCCTCGGGGCCACCCATGCCGTGGAGTGCCGACCAACGTGTCCTGTCCCTCCTTCCGCGCCCTCGCCGCCACGCTTGTCCTGCCGCTGCTGTGCGCCGGGTTGGGCCCCATCGCATTCACCGCCTGCAGCGGCCCGGTCGAAATCACCCCCCCTCCGGAGACGCCGGCCGATCGAGCCAGGCGTGAACGGCTGGAGGCACAGGGAATCACGCCCGGGTTCTCCCTTTCGGAACTCTTCGGCGGCGGCGACAAGTCGGCAGCGGGCGTGCAGATGGCGATCAATCCCGAGCTCTGGCGGGCCGCGCTCGAGATTCTCGATTTCCTGCCGCTGGACTCCGTCGATTCGGTCGGCGGGGTCATCATCACCGAATGGACGGAGCTGGCCGACGCCCCGAGTGAAGAGATGAAAGTCGTGGCCCGGATTACCGGTCGCGAGTTGGCGGTGAGCAATTTGCGCGTCCGCGTCTACCGGCGGGTGCGCGCTGACGACGGCACGACGCATGCGGCGACTGTGGCCGCCGAGACGGAAACCGCGCTCGAGGACCGAATCTTCACCCGCGCCCGCGCGTTGCTGGTCGCCCAGTAGCGCCAGCGGCGGGGCGGCGCCGTCGCCGCGCGAGGTTCGTGCCGCAGCGGGGCACCGGGTTCCGACCGGTCGGATTCGCTTGACCTCGGGCCCCAGTCTTGCCTACACATCTGCCCAGCGCTCTGGCGAGTGTAGCTCAGTGGTTAGAGCACCGGTTTGTGGTACCGGGGGTCGTGGGTTCAAGTCCCATCACTCGCCCCAGAGGCCAAGGCGCGTCGGCCCGGGCCCTCCCTTTTGGTCGCGCGTGCCCGACAGGAGCCGACCGGCTCCGAGCGGGCAGCGGCTGCAGCCTGCGGCGGTCGACCGTTGGCGGGCGGTGACTGGCCCGAGGGGCCGCGCCTACCAGATGTTTGCTTCGACGATCGGCATGTCCCGATAGATCCGGGCGACCCCAAATCGCGACAGATCAAGGGTTCGATATTCGCCGAATGTGACGAGTTCGGCGATGGCGCGGCCGGCAGCCGGTGCCTGCTGCAGGCCGTGGCCGCTGAAACCGTTGCAGAACAGCAAACCTTGCACCTCGGGATGCGGCCCCAGGATGGCGTTCTGATCGAAGACGTTGAAGTCATAGTGACCGGCCCACGATCCGGTCAGCTTGACCGCCTCAAACGCCGGAACCCGGGTCGCCAGCACTGGCCAGATGACCTCTTCCCACTCGGTGTATTCCATTTCGAAGTCGAGCGGGTCGCTGTCCGGGTCCCGTTCCCGCGCCGGCGACACGGTGGCGACGTACCGACCGCTTTCCGGTCGAAACGTGACCCCCGTCGGATCGATGGTCAGAGGCGCGTGCTGCAGGTCGTCGCGGCAATCAAACACGTAGACGTAGCGCTTCTTCGGACAGACGGGGAGATCGACCTCGATGGTGGCCGCCAGCGCGCCAGCCCGGGAGCCGGCTGCCAGAATCGTGGTCCCGCCCCGAATCAATCCATGCGTAGCGGTGGCGACGCCGGTGACGCGGTTCCCCGTCCGGACCAGGCGCGTGATTTCGCCGTGCAGGAAACGGACTCCGAGCGACTGCGCCTTGTGACGGAACCCCATCAGCAGGGAATACGGATCAACCCAGCCCTCATTGGCCGACCCGAACACGGCCGCGTCGACACCTTGCCAGTTGACCCACGGGAAGCGCTCCGAGAGCGCGTCGCCGGTCAGCCACTCGACTGCAGCCCGGTGGCCGCGCTGCACCTCCCAGTTCCGCCGCAACTGCTCGACATCGGTTCCCGCTGCCATCAGCAGGTAGCCTTGCTCCCGGAAGGCCACATCACATGCGGTGCCGTCGACTGCCAGCATCCTGGCCGCCATCTTGGCGAACTCGGCGCCGAACATCGACATGCGAATGTTCTCAGGAGTGGTGAACTGCTGGCGAATTCCGCCCAGCGAACGCGTCGCCGCCCCTGTCTGGTAGGTCGGATCACGCTCGATGACGGCCACTGAACCGTCAAAATCGTCGGAGGCGGCCAGGAAATAGGCGGCGGCACAGCCCATGATGCCGCCGCCGGCGATGACCACATCGTGGAATTTCGTCATTCCGCGCACCTCGGACAGTTGCCCTGCTCGGTTCTCGGCTGGAGCCGGCCCGTTTGTCGCTGAAGGCGGCTCACCCGGCGCCTTGCCGCCCGTTCAAGTCTAGTCACATGGCCCGTCGGGCTCCGCCCCGTCAGGCCGCGCGAACGCACCGCATCCGGTACCCGCGTTCCAGTCCGGTCGCGCGGGCGCACGCGATCGACTCCTGGGCGCCAGCCCGGGGCGTCGTGATCCGGTGACGCTTCCGCGTCACTGGGTTACGATGGAAAAATCATCTCCATCGCTTGTCGCCATCCACGATCCAGCGTTCCGGCGACCGCCAAGTGCACAGGAAGTTCGACGCCATGCTGCAATTCTCCGACCGTACCAACGAACTGCTTGAACGCCTGAACACGTTCATGGATGCAAATTTCTATCCGAACGAAGAAGAGATCGAGGCGCAGATCGCCGAGGGCGACCGGTGGGCCCACCCACCCTTGATGGAGAAGCTCAAGGAGAAGGCGCGGTCGGAGGGCCTTTGGAACTTGTTTCTCCCCGAATCGGAACACGGAGCTGGCCTGTCGAACTTCGAGTACGCGCCGCTGTGCGAAGTCATGGGGCGCTCCGAGCACGCCCCGGAAATCTTCAACTGTTCAGCGCCCGATACCGGCAACATGGAGGTGCTCGCCCGCTACGGCACCGAGGCCCAGAAAGACCAATGGCTTGCACCCCTGCTGGCAGGCGACATCCGGTCAGCCTTCGCGATGACCGAACCCGAGGTGGCATCCTCGGACGCCACGAACATCGAATGCCGGATCGAACGCACCGGGGACGAATACGCCATTAACGGCCGCAAATGGTGGACGTCGGGGGCAATGTCGCCACGATGCAAGATCCTCATCGTCATGGGCAAGACCGATCCGGGGAATCCGGATCGCCACAAGCAACAGTCGATGGTGCTGGTTCCCCGCGACACACCCGGCGTTGAAGTCGTCCGACACCTGCCGGTATTCGGCTTCGACGATGCGCCGCACGGGCATGCCGAAGTCATCTTCAAGGATGTGCGCGTGCCTGCCGACAACATGTTGCTGGGTGAAGGCCGCGGATTCGAAATCGCGCAGGGGCGTCTTGGACCGGGTCGGATCCATCACTGCATGCGGCTGATCGGCCTGGCCGAGCGGGCGCTCGAGAAGATGTGCAAGCGCGTGAAGTCCCGTGTCACCTTCGGCCGGCCGATCTCGGAGCAGACCGTCACCCAAGAACGCATCGCCGAATCGCGGATTGCGATTGACCAGGCGCGACTGCTGGTGCTGCATGCGGCGTGGCGGATGGACAGCGTGGGCAACAAGGAAGCCCGCAAGGACATCGCCATGATCAAGGTTGCCACGCCGCTCATGGCATGCAAGGTGATCGATTGGGCGATCCAGGCGCACGGGGGTGGCGGTGTCACGAGCGACTTCGGGCTGGCCGACGCGTACGCCAATGCCCGGACCCTGCGGCTCGCCGACGGGCCGGACGAGGTGCACCGCAACCAGATCGCGAAGCTTGAACTGCGAAGCTACAACTGACCGCACCTGACCATGTGGCAACGTGTCGGCGCCCATCATCTTGCAGCTCTGGCGATCCTGACCCTGCTCGCCGCACTGGGGATCGCCGGTAATTCGCTGGCACAGCTGGCCAAGGATGCTGCGCACCAGAGCGAGGCGCGGCTCGGCCTGCTCAGTCGCGTCCAGGGACTGTCGCTCGAGCGTGCCGACAGGGACGCCGCCTTCCATCGCGTTGCGAACCGGCTGCTGATGACGAATACGCGTGTCGATACAGGGGCGGCGCGCGAGATCGTCGACGGGGCTCGCGCCCTCGAGCGGAAGAACCGAGCCATGAGCACCTACCTCGCGGAAGTAAGTCCGATCCTCCCCGAGGAGGAGCGGGAGGCCTTTGCCGGCGACTTCCAACTGGTAACGCAGGCGGTCAGCGAAGTCGTGGTCCGCGCCGAGGCTTTGGCCGAAGAGCCCGGCGACTCGGCCCGGCTGGATTCGGTCGGCGCATCGACACGTGCCCTCGACGAGGTCCTGCTGCAGGCGCAGTCGCGCGTCGAGGGTGCGCTCAGCCGGGGCCGAAACCGGGCTGAAACCATCGTGGAACGAACCCGGATCTGGACCGGTTCGCTGGGCGCGGCGGCCTTGGTACTTGCCGCGTTTGCGGCGCGGAAACGGGCCTTGTCATGACGGTCGAGGGCTTGATCGAGGTGCGTGCGACGCACCAGTTCGACGAAGACGCGCTGGCCGGATATCTGGCGGACCGGCTGCCCGGGTTCACCGCTCTTGACCGAATTCGGCAGTTCCATGGCGGGCAGTCCAACCCGACCTTCGCGCTTGAAGGGGACGGGGCGATCTGGGTACTTCGGAAGAAGCCGCCGGGCGACCTGCTTCCGTCTGCGCACGCCGTCGACCGCGAGTTCCGCGTGCAGGCCGCACTCCGGGATCAGGGCGTGCCGGTACCCGAGATGTACTTGTTCTGTGACGACGATTCCGTCATCGGTACCCCGTTCTATGTGATGGAGTGCCTGCGCGGCCGGGTCTTCGATGACCCGATGCTCCCGGATGTGGGGCCAGCGGACAGGGCGGCGCTGTATGACGCGATGAATCGGACGCTTGCGGCCATTCACCTGGTCGATCACGAGGCTGCCGGGCTTGCCGACTTCGGCCGCCCGGGAAACTACTTCGCCAGACAGATCGCACGGTGGACCCGGCAGTGGGAACTCAGCCGGACGCGCGAGGTCCCGGAAATGGATCGGTTGATCGAGTGGCTCCCCGCCAACATTCCGCCGGGCGATGAGACCGGCGTGGTACATGGCGATTACCGCCTGGGAAACCTGATCTTTGCGCCGGACCGGCCCGAGGTGATCGGGGTGCTGGATTGGGAACTCTCGACCCTCGGCCATCCACTGGGCGATCTCGGCTACAACATTTCCGGTTTCCAGATTCCGCAGTCGATCCGCCACGGCATCATGGGGCTGCCAACCGAGTACGGCATCCCCGATCAGGCAAGCTACGTCGCCGACTATTGCCGACGAACCGGGCGGGAACCGATCGATCCCCATTTCTACGTGGCCTTTTCGATGTTTCGGTTTGCGGCAATCGCGGAAGGCGTCCTGGCCCGCGGGCTCAGCGGCAACGCAAGTTCTTCCAACGCCACGGAAGTGGGCGCACAGACGGTTCCGTACGCGCGGACGGCCTGGTCGCTGGTTTGCGGCGAGACTTCGTGAGCCGGCCGGGTTGGTGGACCCGGGACCCCGGCGGTCTGACCACCGAAACCCACTTCGGCCGCACGCTCACCTGTTTTGCCGAGCGCCCGAGAAATATTGGCGCGATGCTCGGTGCCACGGGCGCGCGCCATCCTGACGGCGACGCCGTCATCGATGGCACGCGACGGCTCTCTTACGCCGAACTGCTGCGGCGCACCGAAGGAATGGTCGGCGCCATGCACCGAGTCGGTCTGGCCCGCGGCGACCGCGTCGGCATCTGGTCCGGCAATCGATGGGAGGCGATCGCTGCTGTCGTCGCCTGCCTCCGTGCCGAATTCGTCGCAGTCCCGCTTGGCCATCGGCTGCAGACCGACGAAGTCGACTACATGCTGAACGATAGCGGCGCTCGCGCGCTCATCGTGGATGACGCGCTCGCGGCACGGGTCCCGGGCAAACGACGGCTACCGGACCTGCGCCACGTGTTTCCCATGACCGACAAAGGCGACCACGAGACGTTCGCATCCGCTGCCACCGGTGAACCGGTGCCGCCGCTCGGCGACGAAGAGACCCTCACCTTCCTGATGTACACCTCAGGCACCACCGGCCGCCCCAAGGGCGCCATGATCACCCATTTCAACCTTGCGCACAGCGTGCTCCACTACATCCGCGCAATGCGCCTCAGCGACAAGGTCGAACGCACGCTTCTGGCGGTCCCGTTCACCCACATTACGGGTCTCGTCGCCCAGATACTGACCATGTTCGCCTGTGCAGGCGCGGTCGTCGTGCAACGGGAATTCAAGGCAAATGCTGCCGTCCGTCTGCTCGGCGATGAACGCGTGACCCACACCGTCATGGTGCCCGCGATGTACAACCTGATGCTGCGTTCCGGCGGACTGGACGCGGCCCCGCTCCCCCATTTTCGCATCGGCGCCTACGGAGGGGCCCCCATGCCGCCCGCGCTGATACAGGAGATCCACCGCCGGCTTCCGGGTCTGGAGCTGGTGAACGCGTACGGATCCACCGAGACCACCTCCCCGGCAACGTTGCTGCCTGCCGCCGACGCGGTGCGCCGCCGCGACAGCGTCGGGCTCCCGATGCATTGTGCGGAGGTTCGCGTTTGCGACGACGAGGGCCGGGAACTGCCGCCGGGCAGCGTGGGTGAACTCCGGATCGGAGGTCCAATGGTAGTCCCGGGCTACTGGAATCTTCCGGGAGTCAACCGGGATACGTTCGGCGACGGCAGCTGGAGGTCCGGCGATATCGGCAGAATCGATGCCGATGGCTACGTCGAGGTGCTGGATCGCAGCAAGGACATGATCAACCGGGCTGGATACAAGGTGTACTCGGCGGAGGTGGAGGGCTTGCTGGTCCAGCACACCGGCGTGGTGGAGGCGGCGGTCGTCGCCCGCCCCTGCCCGGTTCTCGGCGAGCGGGTACATGCCTTCGTTACCGTTGCCTCGGACCAACCCACCGCCCAGGAACTGACGCATTTCGTCGCGGCCCGGATTGCCGACTACAAGGTCCCGGAGACGTTCACGCTGCAAGCCGAACCGCTTCCGCGCAATGCGAACGGAAAAATTGTCAAGTCGTCCCTCCGCGCGCGCGCCTTGGCTGAGATCCCGGAACCCGTGCGGTAATACGCAGGCAGGCGGTGCGGGCCCCGGCCGAGCGATCGCCAGGCGCGCCGCGACCGCGAAACACCCGCAACCACGAAGGAGCCCTCGTGACGTACCCCCACGCACCGCTTCCGGCCACGATCCGAGCCCGGGTCGTGGACAACGGCAATGATCTACAGATGCACTTCCTGGAAGCCGGAGAGGCCGGCAATCCCAGCCTGCTGCTGCTGCATGGTTTTCCGGAGCTCGCCTACAGCTGGCGGAAGGCGATGGTCCTGCTGGCCGATGCCGGCTATCACGTCCTGGCGCCTGACCAGCGCGGCTACGGCCCTACCGCAGTCGCGCCGGCCCACTATGAAGACGACCTCGTTCCCTATCGCTTCCTGAACCTAGTCAGGGATGTCGTAGGGCTCAGATCGGCGGTCGGAATCGAATCGTTTGAGGCCGTGATCGGCCACGATTTCGGAGCTATGGTGGCGTACTACAGCGCGCTCGCCCGCCCCGATTTGTTCCGCCGCCTGATCCTGATGAGCGCTCCCGTCGGGGGTGCTCCGGCGAGTCGGAAACCGCCTGCCGTCGTGGCGGTAGAACCCGCGCTCGAGGCGCTGGCTCGCCCGCGCAAGCATTACCAGTACTACTACACCACGCCTGCGGCCGACCGGGACATGCGGGAGGCACCGGCCGGCCTACACGCGTTCCTCCGCGCCTACTCGCACCACAAGAGCGCCGACTGGCCGGACAACCGCCCGCATCCGCTGCAGGCGTGGACGGCAGGGGAACTGGCCAAGCTTCCCACCTACTACGTGATGGACTACCACGAAACCATGGCGGCCACCGTCGCCCGCCACGCACCGCCCCAGGAAGCTGCCTGGCTCACCGATGACGAGCTTGCCGTGTACGCGGCCGAGTTCGCCCGAACCGGGTTTCAGGGGGGCCTGAACTGGTACCGGGTCATGCTCGACCCCGCTCATCTCGACGAGTTGAGGCTCTACGCCGGCGCCGCCGTACAGGTGCCGGCCGCCTTCATCGCGGGCGCCGCGGACTGGGGTGTGCATCAGGCGCCGGGAGCGTTTGACCGGATGCAGACAACGGCCTGCGCCGACATGCGCGCCGTCCACCTCATCGAGGGCGCGGGCCATTGGGTCCAGCAGGAACGGCCCGACGCCACGGTGACGGCCGTGCAGCAGTTTCTGGAGACCACCTGACGGGAGGTGCGCTTGCGGGACGATCTCGACTTCCGTCCCCGGACTACGAGCACCACCGCGTCAACGTTTCGATGCTCTTCGGAAACCGACCGGGGCACACACGCAGCCCACCGGGTTCGAAGGACAGCGATGCCACGAACAGGATGACGTCGGCAAGGCCCGAACCAGGGCCCGGCGACCCCTGGGGGCTACTCTTCTCCGAGAACGGTTTCTGAGAACCGGTCCGTTCCGCCTGGGGGCGGCCGACGCAGCGTTTCCCAATCCATTGATTGCCTGTACCTATGCGGCAACAATGACCGGATTCGCGAAGCGCTGTCGGGCTGATCCTTGGGGCACCCACCAATGCCGCCGCGACAAAGGATGCAACCGCAGCACTGGAGAAACTGTATGGCGTCTGATCGAGCCCGCTGTGCCGCATTGGTCGGCCCTTATCTCAGCGGCAAAACGACCCTTCTTGAGAGCTTTCTCTTTGCAACGGGAGCCATCAACCGTCGGGGGTCGGTGAAGGACGGAACATCGGTCGGCGATTCGTCTGAAGAGGCGCGGGCGCGGAGCATGAGTACCGAAGTCACCCCGGCGCGCATGACGTACCTGGGCGATGACTGGACCGTGCTCGATTGCCCCGGTTCGATTGAGTTGGTGCAGGAGACCCTGAACGCTCTCCACGTTGCGGACGTCGCCGTGCTGGTAATCGAACCCTCGGTCAGTCGGGTCCTCACGCTGACACCCGTCATTCAGGCTCTGCGGGCTCGCGGAGTTCCCTACATGGTGTTCATCAACAAGGTCGACACCTTGACCGAATCGATTCCTGACGTGGTCGCCGCACTGAAGGAGGCAGCGGGCACGCCGATGTTCCTCCGGGAGTACCCGATTGCGGACGGCGACACGGTTGTTGGCTACGTCGATCTCGCAAGTCGGCGGGCCTACTCGTATGTCGACGGGAAAGAGTCCGAGGAGATCGAGTTCCCGGAAGAGCTGTCCGACGAGATCACGATTGCTCGCGAGGAAATGCTGGAGGTACTGGTCGATTTCGATGACGCCATACTTGAGAAAATGCTGGAGGAAGAGATCCCGGAAGCCGAAGAGGTTTACGAAAAGGCTGCCAAGATCATGCAGGACGGAGACATCGTCCCGGTGTTCTTCGGGTCTGCTGAACGGAGCCACGGCGTACGCAGGATGCTGAAGGCACTTCGCCACGACGCTCCCCCACCTGAAAAACGTGCCGCCGATCTCGGCTTTGAACCCGACGGCGAAGCCGCGGTGCAGGTCTTCAAGACTTTTCATGCCCAGCACAGTGGAAAAATTTCGTTGGCGCGGGTGTGGAGCGGCGAGGTCTCTGACGGCCAGACCCTGGGCGGGACCAGGATCGGAAGCTTGCAGGTGATGGTTGGTAGTCAAGCGGAAAAGATCTCGAAAGCCGCCTTCGGCGATGTCGTCGGTCTCGGTCGCATGGAGACCGTGCGTACCGGTCACGTCTTGAGTGCTGGTGCGGCTTCGGCTGACGCGTCGAATTGGCCCGAGCCGTTGTCGGCTGTCTACGGTCTCGCCATCACGCCTGAAAATCGAAGTGATGAGGTCAAGCTTACCGGCGGACTGCAACGCCTCAATGAAGAGGACCCCTCACTCACGTACCTACAGAACGAAGACACCCACGAACTGGTGCTCCTGGGTCAAGGGGACATCCATCTACAAATCGCCTTGGACAAACTCCGGACCAAGTACAACGTCACGGCAACGTCGAACCGACCGAGCGTTCCGTACAAGGAAACGATTCGGAAACCGGTGACCCAGCACGGTCGCTTCAAGCGCCAGACGGGCGGCCACGGCATGTTTGGCGACGTCGTCGTCGATATTGCGCCACGCCCCCGTGGAAGCGGATTCGAATTTGCGGACAAGATCGTTGGCGGTTCGGTACCCCGTCAATACATCCCGGCCGTGGAAACCGGTATCAAGGAATTTGCAACCGAGGGACCACTGGGCTTCCCCGTCGTCGACTTCGCAGTGACGCTGACCGATGGCCAGTTCCACTCCGTTGACAGCAACGAAATGTCATTCAAGTTGGCTGCGCGCGTGGCGATGACCGAAGGCATGCCGAAGTGCGCGCCAGTGCTGCTCGAGCCAATTGCCAAGGTAACGATCGACGTTCCGTCGGAGTACACCAACAAAGTGCATGCCTTGATCAGTGTCCGTCGTGGCCAGATTCTTGGCTTCGAACCCAAGGAGGGTTGGAATGGCTGGGATTCGCTCCAGGCTCACATGCCCCAGTCGGAACTGCATGACCTGATCATCGAACTTCGCTCGCTCAGCCAAGGAGTCGGGACCTACCATGCGGACTTCGATCACCTGAACGAACTGACCGGGAAGGTTGCGAACGACATCGTGCAGGCGCGCGCCGAGGCCCGTAAGGAGGAGCGCGAACGCTGACTGCAAGCTAATCGCGATGACCGCGCCGGTGCCCTGGTCCGAGCGCGGGCACAGATCGTCTCGCAGGGAGTGACGTAGGCCCTGCCCGCAGGCTAGGCGCTGCCCTGCATCATTTGCCGCGACTCGGGGCGCGGCCGGCCGGTCACGGCGGGCGTCGATCAGGAGGTTGGCCGGCGCCCACAAACGGCTGCAGCCCGCCCCCAGGCCGACACAAATGCATCCACGTCGGTGTCGGTCACCTCCGGTCCGAAACTGACCCGGATCGCACCGTGCAGGAGCTCCGGCGCGAGATCCATTGCCGCCAACACGTGGCTCGGTCCGACCTTTCCCGAGGAGCAAGCCGAGCCAGCGCTTACGGCGATTCCTTCGAGGTCCAGCCGGATCACGATGGCTTCGGCATCGCAGCCGGGCAGCGCGAGCATGGAGGTATTCGGAAGCCGGTCGCTGTCCCGCGCAATGACGCAAGTCGTTGGCACGGCTTGACAGACCGCGCACTCAAGTTTGTCGCGCATTGCCTGCAGTGCCGTCCACGCCGGCGGACGGGCAGCGGCCACGGCACCAAACCCGGCTGCCGCCGCAATGTTCTCGGTCCCGGCGCGCCAGCCTCGTTCCTGTCCACCACCACGCAGCAATGCCTGGTGGAGTATTCCGTCGCGGACGACCAGCGCCCCCACCCCCTTGGGCCCACCGGCCTTGTGTGCCGACAGGGCCAACGAATCGACTCCCAGGCCGTCCATGGAGAAGGGCATGCGGCGCCACGCCTGCACCGCATCACAGTGGACCGATACCCCGGCTGCATGTGCAAGGGATGCCGCTTCCGTCACGGGCTGGATCACCCCGGTCTCGTTGTTGGCCAGCATCACGGCCACCAGCTCCGGACGGGGTTCCTCCTCCAGCAGCACCTTCAGCCGGGTCAGGTCGACCGTGCCGTCAGCGAGTACCGGGACGCGCCGGCCAGGGGCGGCCGCCGCCAGAACCGAGTCGTGCTCAATGGCGGTCGCCGCAATCCGGTGCGGAGCGCGCCCGGCGCATGCCAGCGCGTTTGCCTCGGTCGCACCTGAAGTGAACACGACATCCTGCGGAGCGGCCCCCACCGAACTTGCAACTGCGGCGCGCGCGTCTTCGAGCAGGCGGCGGGCAGCACGTCCACAACCGTGAACCGATGAGGCATTGCCGGTGTACCCCATCGCCTCAATCACTGCATCCCGGGCAATATCCAGGAGAGGCGCCGAAGCGTTGTAGTCGAGATACACTCCCCTTCCAGGTGCTGCAGGGGGCATGACGATCGCTGGTCCGGGTTCAGTTCCCGGAGCGGGTCCTGCTACCGGACCCTTGGTCGGCAGCCTCCGTGTCGCCGGGTTCGTCGCTGCCGGACGTCGCCTGCTGTTCAAGGGCGACCAACCGATCGCGCAGCGCCGATATCTCGGCCGTCATGCGCTCCATTGCGACCGCATTCGGATCCCGCGCGTCGAGCGGCGTGCCGTACGCCGTCAGCTGCCCCCGGTCCCTGTCTGACCTGCTGGTCTCACGGGCCGGTATGCCAACGACCGTCGCCCCGGCGGGAACATCGCGCACCACCACTGCATTGGCTCCGACGCGAGCGTTCTTGCCGAGTGTAATCGGCCCAAGCACTTTGGCGCCTGCCCCGACGATCACACCGTCATCAAGCGTCGGGTGTCGCTTGCCAGGTTTGAGGGACGTGCCGCCGAGCGTGACTCCCTGGTAGAGAAAGCAGTCGTCCCCAATCTCCGCTGTCTCGCCGATGACGACGCCCATGCCGTGATCGACAAAGAACCGCCTGCCGATAGAGGCTCCCGGATGAATCTCGATGCCCGTGAGCCATCGCGCGAGATGCATCAACCATCGAGCGAACAGCTTCAGTCCGCGCCGCCACATCCAGTGTGCCAGGCGGTACGCGGCGACCGCATGCAGACCCGGATAGCAAAGTACGATTTCCAGTGCGCCCCGCGCCGCCGGGTCCCGGGTGCGTATCGCCCTGAACTCGTCGCGCAGTGCCGTGAACATGGATGCTCCGGAGGCGTGATCACAGAAGCGACGCACGGCGGCATGGCTTCCGGCCAAGCCTGTGAGGCTGAACATATTGGAACGCCAGCCCGATTTATATAGAATCGTGAAAATCCACCGGATATCGCGAACTCGTCGCGGAGACGCTCTCCGCGCGTGAGACCTCATTCGCCACAAGAGCCGCTATGCCCGAAGTGATCATCAATGGGCCCGCCGGGCGTTTGGAGGGTCGGTACCACGCCGGGATCGGGTCAAGCCCCCCACTTGCCCTGGTATTGCATCCAGACCCGCAGGGTGGCGGAACCATGAACAACAAGGTCGTCTATGCCTTGTTTCACTCTTTTGCACATTTGGGCTTCTCGGTACTCCGCTTCAATTTCCGGGGAGTTGGTCGAAGCGAGGGAACCTACGACAACGGGGAAGGCGAACTCGTGGATTCTGCTGCGGCCTTGGATTGGCTGCAGGCGGCCCATGAGGACAGCCGCATCGTTTGGGTCAGCGGCTTTTCTTTCGGGGCCTGGCTCGCCTTCCACTTGCTCATGCGGCGACCAGAATTGGGCGGATTTGTTTCCGTCGCGCCGCCGGTGGACCGGTACGACTTCAACTTTCTGGCTCCGTGCCCGAGTTCGGGCATCGTCCTCCAGGGCGACCAAGACACGATCGTCGAAGAAGCGGCAGTGGCCAAGCTGGCGAAGGAGATGGAGGTTCAGAAGAACGTCTCGATCACCTATCAGATGATCCCCGGTGCCGATCACTTCTTCGAAGGCCGTCTGGACGTGCTGGCGCAGAGCGTGGTGCGCTATGTGTCGGGGCAGGTTCGACCTCCCAACTAGTCACGGATGTCCGGGATGAACCAGAACCCCGCCGCTCATGGGCCGTGCGACTCCGGTGGTCGCCGGAACGGCCAGCGGTAGCCCTCGCAGCGAACGTACCGCAAGCCAGCCGAACGCCTGCGCTTCCAGGGCGTCGCCATCCAAACCAACACTTTCCACGGCGTCGACGGTGGTCGCGAGCCTTTGCCTGAGTTCACGCATCAACACCGGATTGCGTCGGCCACCGCCAGTCACCAGCCACGTCGCCGGCCGCTCGGGCATCCACACCTGAGCGCGGGCCACGGACGCGGCACAGAACGCAGTCAGCAGCGCTGCCCCGTCCGCGGGTGAATGGCCCCGACCGATCTGCGTACAGCGATCAACGAAATGATCGCGATCAAGCGATTTCGGAGGCGGGCAGCGAAAGTACGGGTCGGTCAACAGCTGTTCCAGGGCGTCCTCTGGCACCGTTCCCGCTGCCGCCAGCCGGCCATCGCGATCGTACGTCGTTCCGAGGGCACTCCGAGCGTGATCGTCAATCGGAGCGCAGCCGGGTCCGGTATCGAAGGCAGACAGCGCTCCGTCACGGCCAAGCCAGGTGACATTGGCTACGCCCCCCAGATTGAGCATCGCCAGCGGCCGGGCCATCGAATGGGTCAGTGCCTCATGAAACAGCGGAACGAGCGGCGCTCCCTCGCCCCCGTGCGCCACGTCGCGACTTCGAAAATCGGTCACCACGCAGATTCCGGTTGCCGCGGCCAAGCGCCCGGCGTCACCGACCTGCCAGGTCCAGCCCTCGCCCGGAGCGTGGGCAACCGTTTGCCCGGGGAACCCGATGACGTGCACGTCAGCGGGGCTCAGTTCGGTTCGCCGCAGCAACTCATGCACGGCGTCAATATGGCGGTCGGTAAGCCTCCGAACATTCGGTGGTTCCGCCAGGTTCCTCGCCGCCAAACCCTGGAACGCATCCCCGTACGATTGCGTGAACGCCGGCCCAAGCGTCACTCGGTTTCGGCCGTCCGTCTGAATGAGGGCCGCGTCTACCCCGTCGAGCGAAGTACCGCTCATCAGCCCGATCGCGGTCTGCATCGCCACGTTTGCCCCGATCTCAACGCGTCCATGGTACTTTCCCCGGTCCTCGATGCAGCACCCGCCACAGTCGCCTCATGACCAACTTTCAATCCCCCTTCCTGCAACTAGCAACCGAGCGGGGCTACGTGCACCAGTGCACCGACTTTGAGGGGCTGGACCGTCTGCTTGCCGACCACCCGCCGGTCAGCGCCTACATCGGGTTCGACTGCACGGCGCCGGGCCTGCATGTCGGCAGCCTGCTGCAGATCATGCTGCTCCGGCATCTCCAGCGATCAGGTCATCGACCGATCGTGCTGATCGGCGGCGGCACGACCCGTGTCGGGGACCCTTCGGGAAAGGATGAGTCCAGAAGGCTTCTTGACGACGAGACCATTGCAGCGAACGCGGCCGGGATTCGGAGTGTCTTCGAACGGTTCCTCACCTTCGGGGATGGTCCTACGGACGCCATCATGGTCGACAATCAGGACTGGCTCGGCGACCTCAGGTATGTCGACTTCCTTCGCACCGTCGGACGACACTTCTCTGTAAACCGCATGCTGACCTTCGATTCGGTGCGTCTCCGACTTGAGCGCGAGCAACCTCTGAGCTTCCTGGAATTCAACTACATGATTCTGCAGGCCTTCGACTTTACGGAACTGGCGCTCCGCGAGGGATGCGTCCTGCAGATGGGCGGATCGGACCAGTGGGGGAATATCGTGAACGGTGTGGAGCTGGCTCGCCGACTGGATGGTGCGGGTCATACGCTACCCTCGCTGTTCGGCCTGACATCCCCCCTCGTCACGACGGCGAGCGGGGAAAAAATGGGGAAGACAGCTCGCGGCGCAGTATGGCTCAATGCCTCAATGCGAAGTCCCTACGACTACTGGCAGTTCTGGCGCAATGCAGCGGATGCCGACATCGGTCGCTTCCTCAGGCTCTTTACCGAACTTCCGCTCGACGAAATCCATCGGCTGGAAGCACTTCGCGGCCAGGAGGCCAACGTTGCCAAGATCCGGCTGGCCAATGAAGCTACCCGGCTTGCCCATGGTGACCGGGAAACCGAGCGGGCGGAAGCGACCGCCCAGGCCACGTTCGAGCAGGGCGGCACCGGCGAAGCGTTACCCACGATCCTGGTGCCCGCGGAGGAATTCGACGCCGGGATGTCAGTCGTCAAGGTCTTCGCGCGCGATTCGGTACTCGCTTCGACAAATGGCGAGGCGCGGAGGCTGATTCGGGGGGGCGGTGCGCGCGTCAACGATGTGAAGGTGATCGACGAACACCGGACAGTGGGTCCAGCTGATCTGGTCAACGGAGAGGTGCGCTTGTCGGCGGGGCGGAAACGGCATGCCGTGCTGCGGCCCGTCCGAACCCGCGGTGCGGGCTGAGCGACGGGTCGGGAAGTCGCTGAGTTCCAGGCGGCTATTCGTCCGGTGATGGCGGAGGCGCCAGGGTGCCCCCAAGACCTTGCAGCACATTGCGCAGAACCCCCGGCATCAGGAACTGCAGCGGGCTCGCGGCAATTTCTGGCTCTGCAGCCGGGCCGGTCACGGCATAGTCAGCAGCGAGTACGCCCTTGGAGTCCGTACCCGTTATCAGCTGATCAATGACCGGAACTCGCGTGAGAAGAAGGTTGACGGCGTAGGCCGGAATCAGGGCGCCTCGGAGGTCAAGCAGCCGATTCCGGGTGTCAATGGTGCCTTCAACCGTGACTCCCAGGGTCAAGCCTTGGGCGATGCCGTTGCGAATATCGATCACGCCGTCCGAAAACGTGAAGTCTGCATCAAAACTGGAGAACGCTACGCCGCCGCCGCCGGCGATTTGCTCGAGCAGGCCGAGCACGGTAACGGTCTGCAGCAGCTGCAGGAACACCGGCGCATCCACCATGTTGAACTCGCCGACCTGGACCGTGCCGGTGATCCGGCCCTCTTTCCGGATGGCCTCGATCCGCACCGCCCCATCGTTTGCGGCCACGCCCAATCCGAAGGCGTCAGCCATCGTCCGCGCGTTCGTGCTGGTGAGTTCCAATTCCAGAGCGCCCTCGGTTCCGACGCCCCGCAACTCCATCCGTTCCTCATCGGGAAGCCCGAGCGTCAGATACAGATCCTGAACGCCCTGCCCGTCGGCCTCCATCGTGAACGCCAGCGGGCCCGCAAGTGCAGGCGCCATGGTGCGGGCGGACCGGGTGTCCACGTGAAGCCGCAGCGGTTCCGGCTTGGCCAATGTTTCGGAATCGGCCGATAGGAACGGGCGGACATCGACTTGGTCTCCGTGCAGCACTGCCCTGAGGTACCCGTCCGTACCTTGTACGACGGCGCCAGTCAGTCGGTGTTCGCCAATCCGCAGCCGCGCGAACACGGCCCGGTCCAGAGTTCCGTCCGCAAACCATACGCGGCCATCCACGTCCGTCCCGCCGCCCACCAGTTGGAGCCGCAAAGGCTCTCCCTCGGCCAGCAGGCCTCGGACCTTGGCATGCAAAGGTACATGCGCCGGCTTGGTCCATTCGAGGGCCGGGATCGTCACCGTGGGAGCGGACAATCCGGCCTCGATATGCACTTCCCAACTCCCCGATTCCTGGCGGCGCAGCCCACTCCCGGCAAGATCGAGGGGCCCATCAATGTCGGCGAACTGAATTCCGAGGGCGTTGCGGGCCTCTGGCCACAGCAAACCCCGAACGGTCAGCTCGTGATCACCGGGAACGTCAGGAACGGGAGATCGCCAGGCAAATGACAGTTCCGAATCAGCAAGAGCGGCAGTGCCGGAGACCGTGAGGGCCTCGCCCTGAAGGGCCACGGCTCCCGTCACCTCCCGAAACTCGCTGCCCTCCCAGGGGCCGGACCCGAAGCCTCCGGCCGTGAACAACGGAGCAGCAAACACACCCTCCAGCCGTCGGATGCCCGGACCGCCGCCCCCCTGAAGCGGGACATCCATGACGACACGAATTCGCGCGGTTCCAGCCAGTGTGTCAATGCCGGATGGCAGGCGGCCTGCACCTTGGACCTTCACGCCAAGCCCGATGAGATCGGCGAGCGATCCGTGCAGGGTCGCCGCGATCCGAAACGACGACGCTTCCGGGCCCGAGGCCGTGAGCACCGCGTCATCGATCAGGATGGACTCGCCGAGTTTTCCCGCGAACTGGACGTCGATGCCGTCGGAATCGTAGGTCCACGTTCCCGCAAGCCCGTACAAGTCGAACTCCGAGTACCCGGCCGGAAAAGACTTCGGATCGACCCGGATATCCTGAAACTCGCCGCGCAGCGTGACCTCCGCCTCACGGTCGCTCGCGAACGGGATCCGCACACGCAACTCGGCATCCCGGAGAGGACCCCGCAACATGGGCTCTGCGGCGGCACCTCGATCCAGCCCGATCTGCTGCAAGAGCGGACCGGAGTCACCCGACAACCGTGCGGTCAGCTCCGCTGCACCGGATTCGGAGAACAGGTCGGCGCTGTGCAGCCGTAGATCGTCGAGCGTCGCGGCCCCGACCGTCGCGGTGGGTGCGATCACGGTCAGCTCAGGACCCGCCAGATTCACGTCCACGACAGCCAGATCGAGCGTTGGCTCTCCTTCCTCCCAGTGGATGGCCGTTTCCCGAACCACACCGCTGATGTCAACGCGGCTCCCCGCGGCAATCCCGTCGGGAAAGTCAGCGGTTAACGTGAGGTTCGTCAGGCTTCCGCCGTCGATGCGCCTCCGTACCCAGGATTCAGTCGAAGGGTCGAGCGCCGGTCCGAGCCAGGCCGCCAAGTCGTCGATGGACAAGCTGCCGGCAAAGTCGGCATGGACTTCCGACGGCCCCGCCGGAGGGTCCCGAAAGCTCCCCTTGAAGCGCAGGTCGCCGGCCGGACCCGTCACGGCCAATTCTGTGAGGTCGAGCGTGCGGCTCTCCACGCCATATTCGAGAAGTACCTCCATCGAATTGATCGGGACCGCGGCTCGCCCCGCGTCGGTCCGGGCGTCAGGGACCTGCACGTGACCGCCCGCTCCCGTAGCGGTCAGCCTCAGGACCGCCGCCTCAAGCGATCCGGTTACGGCAACCGAGCCGCTCAAGGGCACCTCCAGCATTGCCTGCGGCGCACCGAGGCCGATCAACTCCGCGACGGCCTTCGGTTCGATCCCGCGGAAGGCGAGTTCGGCCGAGATTTCTCCTTGTTCGGGCAAGAGCCGCGCCGCCAGTTCCAGCGGCACTGCTGGATGCGCCGGAAGAGACGCCGAACCAGTTCCGCCGAACACAACCTGCCCGTCGACCTCCGTCACGCTCGCTTGAATGTCGACAACCTGGATCGTGGCCAGGGAGCGCTGGAGCTCCAACGAGATCGTCCCGTCCAACACCTCGACCATGGTTCCCGAAGCGAGCGCAGCCAACGGAGATTCGGCGCCCGATTGAGCCGCACCGTCGCCCAGGTTGAAGCCGTCGCCCTCGCCCTGCTTCAACACGACGGTGGGGGCATAGAGCACCACACCGGCCACCGATGGTTGGCCTCTGACCAGGTCGCGCAGGGGAACCCGTATGCCAATCCCGTCTGCCGTGAGTACATCGCTGGCACGGAAATCGGAAAACCGCACGTACAACCAGGGGGCCATGAATGGCCAGTGGACGGCCGCAGCATCCCAGCGTGCCTCAACCGGCAAGTCCGCGTGGTCCAGCTGGCCGGCGAGATAGGCGGACAGGAAGGGCACGGCCACCGGCCCGAGGGTCAGCCGCCAGATCCCTGCAGCCGACAGGCAAACCACTATAATTCCGACCACTAGTGCCGACCGAATCAGCCGGTTCCGGTGGCGCCGATCCCGGTAACTGACCCCTGGCCCTGGACTGGAAGCCGTCACGCTAGAGTTCTCCGGTCCACAACCATCCACACAAGACCGAACACGGTGACGCAATCTCTCGCAGTGTACGAATTGCCTGTATCCGCCATGGCCGCAATGCCACGGCCCATGATTCCATCCGTCCGCAGACCGCGTACGGGCTGCCGCGTCCAGGGCTAGTCTAATGCAGGGACGATCTCGAATGGCGGCGGGATTTTGGAGCGGCGACCAGCACCAGCAGGACTTGTACTGGAAGAAGTGGTCTGAAGCCGGCCATCCGACACGGGCAGCACTGGGCAGTGCGGGCGCCGACCTGCTCAACCGGGTGTTCGGTCACAGTCCGTTCCTGAGCGACAGTGCCGTCGTTGAGCCGGGGATCATTCAAGCCTTTGCCGCCGACGGAGCGGATGGAGCTGTTGCGGCCGCCCGTCACGATCTCCCCGATCCGCAAACCGTCATCGCCATGGAGACTCCGGAGGTCGCCAGGCACTTGCGGATCGTGCGACGCCGCGTGGCACTCGCGGTCGCGCTTGCCGACATCAGCGGCGCATGGAGCGTCCCGCGTGTGCTGGACGAGTGGAGCGCGTTCGCCGGCGACTTGCTGCACCTCGCGTCGTTCCATTTGCTGGGGCCCGAAGCCGCTCAATCCGGATACGCGATCATTGCGCTCGGAAAGCTCGGGGCCAGGGAGCTGAACTACTCCAGCGACGTCGATCTGGCGATCTTCTACGACCAGCAGAGTCCCGCCTTTCCGCCCGCCGCCCGCGACGGCCGCGCTTCCCGGCACTTCACGCGTCTCACGCAACGCCTCGTGAGCCTGTTTCAGGAGCGTACCGCCGATGGCTACCTCTTTCGGATGGACCTTCGGCTACGCCCCGATCCAGGCTCAACGCCCCTTGCCGTCTCCATGGAGTCAGCAGAGCTCTACTACTCCGGGCTGGCCCAAAACTGGGAACGCGCGGTGTTTATTCGTGCTCGACCCATCGCTGGTGATCGCGAGGCCGGCGAGCGGTTTCTTCGTTGCATCGCGCCATTTGTCTGGCGACGGAGTCTCGACTTCAGCGCCGTCAGGGACATTCAGGCGATGCTGCGCCAGACCAGCCGCGGCGACAGTGACTTCAGCCCCGCCGGATTTCACCTGAAGTTCGGCGGCGGCGGCATTCGCACCATCGAGTTCCACCTGCAGACCGAGCAGCTGGTTTGGGGCGGGCGCAACCGGGCGCTCCGCTGCGGCGGTACCGCCGAAGGCCTGCGGGCGCTCGCCGCAGCGGGCCGCATGAAAGACACAGTCGCAGACGAGCTCATTGCCCACTACCGGTACCTGCGCAAGGTCGAAAACCGACTGCAGATGATCCGTGATGAACAAACCCATGAGGTGCCGGAAGACGAAACCGATCGGTCGCGCCTCGCATCGTTCCTAGGCCACGCCAATCTGGCCGAATTCGATGACGAGCTGGCCAGCCACGTCATGGCGGTCCAGACCCTCACGGCAGCAAGCGACGCGGCGGATGAAAGTCTCGTCCATCCATTCGGAAGCCTCGTCTTCACCGGTGTGGACCCTGACCCCGCAACCGTCGCCACGTTGACCCGCATGGGTTTCCGGAATCCCGAGCGCGTGATCGCACAAGTCGCCGACTGGCATCGGGGCCGGATACCCGCGACTCGCTCGGAACGCGGACGCGCCCTGTTGACCGAGATCACGCCACAAATGCTTGGCGCGATCGGCAAAGCACCTGATCCCGAGGTGGCGTTTGCCGGGTTCGCCCGGTTCCTCGAAAGCCTCAACGCGGGCGTCGAACTGCTGTCCATGTTTGCCAACTACCCGTCGCTGATGGCGGTGGTCGTGGAAATCATGGGCTCAGCGCCGGAATTGGGGCAGTCCCTCACGGCGAATCCGAGGCTGCTGGATCAACTGCTGGAGACCCCCCTCGAGGCGCCACTCCCGGGACCGGCGGCGATCGAAGCTGCCCTGGACGCCGAGCTTGGCTTGGGGCTCGGGGACTACCAGGATGACCTTGATGCATTTCGCCGCTGGGCCGGTGAACTGCGCTTCGCCGTTGCTCTGAAGCTCCTGTGCGGAGTCGAGACGTCTGGAGACGCCGCGGTCGCACTGACGCACGTTGCCGATATCGCCATCCGGCGCCTGATGGACCGGGTTGCCCAAGAATTCGAACCCAAACACGGGCGCGTACCTGGCGGCGGAGCCGCGTTCCTGGCCCTGGGAAAGCTGGGCGGGCGCACGTTGTTACCCGGCTCCGACCTCGACGGAATCTTCTTTTACGACGCTTCCGGTGTCAGCGCCCAGTCCGATGGTTCGGCCCCGCTGGCGGCGTCGGTGTACTTTACGCGCTTTGCCAATCGCCTCATCACTGGATTTACCGCGCATACGGTCGCCGGACGACTCTGGGAGTTCGATCTCCTGTTGCGGCCGCACGGTCGTGCCGGCCCCCTTGCATCGGCACTCAGCGGATATGAAACGTATCTGGCGAAGGACGCCTGGCCGGTCGAGAAGCTGGCGCTCGTCCGTAGTCGAGTCATTGCCGGCGCGCCTGAAACCGTCGATACGCTCAACGCCATCATTGACCGGACGCTTACGGCTGAAGGCGAGTTCGACGCCCTGGCCGCCGACCTCCTGACACTCCGTACCAAGATCAAGGACACCCATCGGCCGTCCGGCCCGTTCGACGTGAAGCACTCGCCCGGCGGCCTGCTGGACCTCGAGCTGCTGGTGCAGTTCCTCGCGGTGACATCGGCTCAGCGACTCGGTCAGGCTATCCGGGGATCAACCGAGGATGTGATCCGAACCCTCGGGACGGTAGGAGTACTGCCAGCAGCAGACCAACGTCGGCTATCGGAGACCGCGCATTTGTACCAGGCTGTACAGACGATGCTCCGGATCATGGTAGGCAGCCGCACGGATCCGGCGGCTCTGCAACCGGCCCTGGTTGAACGGATCAGTCAGGCGACCGGCTTCGACCGTGGCGACGGCTTGATGGACGCGCTCCTCGGGGCCCGGGCAAACGTCAGCGCCATGACGCAGGCGCACATCAACACCAAGACGGCCTGAGGGGCGGGCCGGCCGCGGCCGACATTGGCCCGCCGCCACCCTGTCTGGCAGGATACCCACGCGCCGACGGAATCCTGATCCAGCGCGCCGGCCGCCGGACCACGTCGCTATAATCTGTGGCGCCTATCTTGTGCGCCGCGGGACCCTGCTCTCCGGCCCCAAGATTCCCACCAGGATCGTGACCAAAGCCGAAATGCCAAACCGCTCGCCCAGCACCGGAGACCCGGTCCCCGCCTTCGATCTTCCGACGCTCGAAGATCGCGTGTCGGCTTCCGCCCTCGCCGGCCGCGCCTACGTCGTCTACTTCTACCCGAAGGACGATACTCCCGGATGCACGAAGGAAGCCATTTCGTTCACCCAGCATGGATCGGCCTTCGACGCCCTTGGGGTTACGGTGATCGGGGTGTCAAAGGATTCGCTGGCAAAGCACGAAAAGTTTCGTGACAAGCATGAACTCGGCGTCGTCCTGGCCTCAGATGAGGACGGGGCCGCTTGCGAGGCGTTTGGTGTCTGGGTCGAGAAAAGCATGTACGGACGGAAGTACATGGGGATCGAACGCTCGACGTTTCTCGTCGATCCGGCCGGTCGGATCGCAGAGGCCTGGCGAAAGGTAAAGGTCCCCGGTCACGTCGAAGCCGTTCTCACCGCCGCCCGTGAGCGATGGGGGAAAGCCGGCTCCTGAGCAAACCTCGCCGTTTCTCCCGTACCGGAAATGCGGAGTGCGCCCGGCCGCCCGCTTACGAATCGGCGCGGCCAAGGCGGTCCTTGGTCGCTAGCCCCGCGGCCGCTTGTCGCGGGCTTCAGCCCCAGCCCGATCGGGCCTAAGTTTCGGCGGCGCCCTGTCCGCCCAGGCGGGCGGCAAGAGCCGCGGACAGGAACGCGTCCAGGTCTCCGTCCAGCACTGCCTGCGGATCGCTGGTCTGCACCCCGGTCCGGAGGTCCTTGACCATCTGGTGGGGCTGCAGCACGTATGAACGGATCTGGTGCCCCCACCCGATCTCTGTTTTCTCCGCTTCCATCGCCTGGCGCTCTTCTTCGCGCTTTTGCAGTTCCAGTTCGAAGAGGCGGGCCTTGAGCATCCGCAGCGCGGTCGCGCGGTTCTGGTGCTGTGATCGTTGACTTTGGCACTGCACCACGATGCCGGTTGGTTTGTGCGTGATCCGCACCGCGGAATCGGACTTGTTGACGTGCTGGCCGCCGGCGCCGGACGCGCGATAGGTGTCCACCTTCAAGTCCTTGTCTTCCACTTCGACTTCGATGTCCTCGTCAACCACCGGATAAATCCAGACGCTCGCAAAGCTTGTGTGGCGGCGACCCTGAGCGTCAAACGGCGAAATCCGGACCAGGCGATGGACCCCGCTCTCTGTCTTCAGCCAGCCGTAGGCATCCGCACCGCTAACCCGGACCGTCACTGATTTCAGGCCAGCTTCCTCGCCGTCAGTCCTGGACAACTCCTCGGTCCCACATTCATGGCGCACTGCCCAGCGCAAGTACATCCTGAGCATCATCTCCGCCCAGTCCTGGCTCTCCGTGCCGCCTGCTCCGGCATGGATCTCCAAGAAGCAGTCGTTGCTGTCCGCTTCGCCGGACAGCAACGCTTCGGTGGCCCGACGCTGGGCCTCCGTGGACAGGTTCCGGAGGTCCTGTTCCGCATCGGATACCGCGTTCTCGTCTTCCTCGGACTCGGCAAGTTCCAGCAGTTCGACGGTATCCGACAATTCCTGCTCAAGGCCGGTCAACGCCTTCAGCTGCGCTTCCAAGCTGGCCCGCTGCCGCATCACGCGACGGGCGTAGTCGGGATCGTCCCACAGTGTCCCGGCTTCGGCCGCGGCGTTCAGCTTCGCCAGTCGGGCCTCAGCTTCATCCTTGTCAAAGATGCCTCCCGAGCAGCGCTAGGGAGGTATGAATTTCACGCACGAGATCCTCGAACTCAGCTCGCATCGCCGCGCTCCCATCTGGTAGTCAAACTGTCGTCACGCGGAACCGCACCTTGCACGCTCGCTCGGGGGTCAGCGAATTCGACGCTAGCGTGTCAAGGTGCCATTGCAAGAGGTTGTACCCGGGGGCTGACGGACAGCCCTAGGGTGCCGCTGTCGCCACAACGTTCCGGAATGCGACCAGCCCGCCGGCTCAGTGCTGTTGCGACGGAAACTTCCCGGGCAGCTCCGCGAGGCTGGCAATCGCGAGATGTGGCCCGAAGCCCAGCAGTTCGGGCTGCGTTTCTTCCGTCCGGTTGACCCAGAGCGTTTGGAACCGCGCGAGCGTCGCTCCCGCCAGGTCCCACGGATGCGCCGAGATGAAGACGATCTCGTGCGGCTCTACCCCGAGAACCTTCGGCGCCATCGCATACATCGCCGGATCGGGTTTGAACGTGCGTACGTCGTCAGCAGACATGACCTCGTCGATCCGGTCTTCCAGGCCGGATGAGGCCAGTGCGCTCTCGGTCATGTCGCGGCTTCCGTTGGTAAGGACCGTCGCGCGTACGCCCTGTTTCCCGAGGGCAGTCAGCGCCGGCTCCGAGTCCGGATACGGCTCGATGCGCAAGTACGCATCCAGAAGCCGGCTCCGAAGCTCCAGGTCTGCTGCCCGACCGAACTCCCGGAGGGTCACGTCCAGCGCGTCCCGCGTTAGCTGCCAGAACGGCACGTAGCGCTTCATCCCTGCCCGCAGCCAGGAGTACTCCAGCTGCCGCCGCCGCCATCGAGCGCTGAAGTCGGTTCCCTCCGGTCCGAAGTTCTCCTGACACGCAGCCACGCAGGAGTGGACGTCGAACAGGGTTCCGAACATATCGAATACGCATGCTTTCGCCGTTTCAGGCTTAAAGATCACGGCAACCTCCCAGGCGCTGCACGGCAAATCACCGACCGGCGCGGCCCACATTGAACAAACTCTTAGGAAACACAAGTCAGGCGCTGCACCGCAGTCCCCGACCGGCCGGCGCCGTCGCGCCTGGGGCCACCGCCCCTAGCGGCCATCGCGGAAGACGCTCGACTGCACCCTTCGTTCACGGCGATGCCGAGGGGTTACCCGCTGCAGGACTTCCTTCGGACCCATTGGTGGTATCGTTCACAGCCGCCGGCGGCATCCCTGCGAAGACCCGTCGGGCCGGCTGCGGCGGCCTCGTGCATGCCTTGGTCGCGAGACCCTTCCCTAGGCAGGCGGCCCGTCGAAGTTGCCGCCGATCGCAGCTCTTCCTAGTCCGCTCCTCCGGAATTCGGCCATGCGGCCATCGACAGAACCTCCAGCCGGCGCACCCGGACGACTCGCTCGACGCCTTGTGCGGTCAGGTTCGAAGGTAGCGTTGGCGACGTCCCTGACGGCGGATCGGATGCGACCGCATAGTTCGCTCGCCCTCGCTGCCAGCACCATGGAGGGAGAGCCACTCCTGCTGCTGTCCGATCTCGCGGTCCACACGCAGAACCTTGCCGCCGACCCCAGGATCGCCGTGTTGTACGATGCCGACGACGGCGGCGACGAGCCGCTGTCGGGAAACCGTGTAAGCGTGATGGGAACGGCGGTCGCGGAACCGGATCGAACCGTCGGCGAACGGTTCCTGCGGCGTTACCCGCATGCACGCCGCTACGCGGCACTGGCGGACTTCAAGCTCTATCGCGTCCAGGTTGAGGCTGCGCATCTGGTTGGCGGCTTCGGCGCCATCCACTGGTTAGGGGCCGAAGACGTGGTGGTTCGCGACGATGCCGGATACGCCGAGGCCGAACCGCAGCTGCTGGAAGCCCTCAATGCCGATCATCAGCCCTGGACCCTTCCCGGGTCCCCGGATCCGCCAACCGGATGGACACTGGTCGGAATCGATGCCGAAGGAGCGGACTTCCGGAGTGAAGGCCGACTTGAACGGTTCTCGTTTACGAATCCCCTCGAGAACCTCCACCAGGCAGGTGTCAATTTGCGACGCTTTGGTCGTCCAGAGTGACCCCGTGCCAGTGGCGATACCACCGGCACGGTCACCAAGCTCTGTCTCACCTCGGCCGCGGACGACAGCCATCCTTGCGCGGCACCGACGCCCCGACCCTACTTCCGAAAACTCGGAATCTGCCGGGGATCGATTCCCAGCACGGCACGTGCGCTAACAGTTTCTCCCCCTGCCCAAGCCGTCCCCGAGCCCACGCTCGAGTCACGCCCGGACGTCACGTTGGAAACAGACGAACGTGCGGTGCCGGAAGCGGACTCTCGCACCCCCGGCGAATGAAGCTGCAGCGAAGGTTCCTGACGACCTTTTCCGGACTTCCGGCGAACCGGGAGCAAGCCGAACAGTTTCGTCCAGGACGACGACGCCTGACCCGTCCCCGAGTCAACGTGCACCGCCGGACGCAATTGCGGCGTGGCGACGGAACCACGGGCTACGGCCGCACCTGCCATTCGGTCAGGCGCAGGCGAACTTCCCAGGCCCAGGCCGTTGGTTTCCGGATCCTGCGCGGCGCGCATCCGCTCTCGTCCGACAGCGGCCCGTTCCCCGTCTCCTGGAAGCGAGGCCTGCATCGGACCATCGCGATCGACGACTCGCGGCGCCGGACGGATGGAATCGGGTACGGAGTCGCCCGGGCCGCCACCAAGTTCACTCTGCGAATTCCCGGAGCGATGGGCAGACGCCGGACGCTCCGGTCTCAACTCCGCCACGTGGGCGGGCCGGTGATCGGCACCGTTCCCCCTGGAAACTGCCGACGGTTCCGAGCGTGATGCGGGGGTTTCACGCCCGGCAACTCCGGCCTCCGGCTGAGCACTCCGGCCTTGGTCGGCGGCCTGTGCGACGTCGCCGCCGTGGTCCGTTGATCGCTGCTCCATGGTCTCCCCGCCGCTGAAGCCGTCGCCGACCGAATCCGAACACGGCGTCATCGACGGACCCGCCGGGTCCAAGCCGTTCGAGTCCGTTCGCGAGCCTGCTGCATCGTCGAAGGGCTGGCGTGACCGGGGGCCGTCGGCGGGCGCCGACGGATGACCGAACACTCCCGGGACTTCGAGGCGTCCTTGGCGGGCCGGGGCCTCTCGGCCGTGGGGCGGCTCCGACTTGGACGGCTTCGATGGTTTGTCGGGATGGCCCAGGATCTTGGGCGGGGTCGCTTCGAGGCCTGATCCGTGCTCCCGGTCGAGCCCGGCCATGACGACGGACACCCGGATCGTATCGCCCATATTGTCGTCGATGGCCACGCCTACCTTGAGGTTGACGCGCTCATGGGTCCGTCCGCGGATGATCTCCATGATCCGTTCGGTCTGCGTGAGGCTCACGTTGGCGCTGCTCGTGATGTTCACCAGCAGGTTTGTCGCCTGGTCCATCTCCAGACCCTGGTAGCTGAGAAGCGGATTGCTGATGGCCGCGTTGGTTGCCTCTTCGATCCTGTCTTCGCCGGTGGCCTCGCCGGTACCCATGAGTGCCGCGCCGGCGTCCTTCATGGCCGACCGGACGTCTGCGAAGTCCAGGTTGATCAGGCCGGGACACATGAGAAGGTCGGTGATGCCCCTCACTCCGTCGTAGAGGACGTTGTCAACCAGTCTGAACGAGTCCAGGAGACTCATCCCGTCGGTCTGCACGTCAAACAATTTCTGGTTCGCAATCACCACAAACGTATCGATGGCATTGCGCAGATCCTGCAAGCCCGCCTGGGCGACCTCCGTCCGGTTGACCGCCTCAAACGTGAATGGCGTCGTCACGACGGCGACCGTCAGGATGCCCCGCTCATGAGCGGCACGGGCGATCACCGGGACAGCCCCGGTGCCGGTGCCGCCGCCAAAGCCGGCCACGATGAACAGCATGTGCGTGTCGCCGATGGCGTCCATCACCTCGTCCAGGGACTCTTCAGCCGCTTCCCGGCCGATGACCGGATTGGACCCGGCTCCGAGACCCTGCGTGCTGTCCAAGCCCAGACGGACTCGAACCGGACAGGTGGAACGCCGAAGGGCCTGAAGATCGGTGTTGCACGCCACGAACGACACACCTTCGAGCTTGCTTTCGATCATGTGATCGACGGCGTTGCATCCGCCGCCGCCTACACCGACGACCGTGATCCTCGGCTTAAAGTCAAGGTCCTCGGGGACACTGAGGCTGATTGGCATGGTGATCTCCGTATGCGCTCGGACACTACGTCCGCGCTTGGTTAGAAATTCTCTCGAAGCCAGCGGAACGCGGCGCGAAGACCGCCGGCCCTGGGTGGCAACGCTCGGGAAAGAAACTCGCGGGGAGGATCCTCGGCGTATCGAAGGAGACCCACGAGCACAGCGAATTCGGGCTTGCGAAGCGCATCGGGCAAACCCGGTACGCCCTCCGGCTGACCGAGGCGTACCCGCCGCGCGAGAATCTTGCTGGCGGCATCGGCGAGCCCGCGGATCTGGCTGCCGCCGCCGGTCAGCACGACCACCCCGCCCATTTCTTGCGGGAATCCGCTGCCGGCAAGCACGTCGGCGAGCTCCTCGAACATGGCCTTGGCTCGAGACGCGACGATCTGGTTCACGGCCTCTGCCGGGATCTCCACCCGCTCATCCTCGGTGTCCGCTTCATGCGGCTGGACCGACACGGGTCCAAGCCCGTCTCCCAGAACCGTCGACGCGTGGAACTTCTTGATCCGCGTCGCTTCCTGAAGCGACACGCCAAGTCCGCGCGCCAGGTCGCGGGTGAAATAGTCGCCGCCGCCGGCGCAGGCCCACGTGTAGACCAGCGCGTTCTCATGGAAGATTCCGAGCGACGTACGGCTGGCGCCGATGTCGACCACCACGGAGCCGATGCGGCGTTCCTCCTCGGTCATGACCGCCAGCCCGGCTGCCAGCGCCGGAAACACCAAAGCTCTGACCTCAATCTGGGCGTCTGCCAGACAGGTCTCCAAGTTCCAGCCGACGGATCGTTCGGCGTGCACCAGATGCACGTTTATCCGCAGGAGGTTGCCGACCATGTCGACGGGATCCGCCACCCTGCTGCCGTCAAGTTCGTAGCTGACCGGCAGCGCGTGGACGATCTTGCTGGCACCGGAATCGTCGTCATTGGGATTATCCAGCCGCATCTCGCTGAAACTCTGTTCGGAAATCCGTCCCCCGTTGACCTGGAACGGCGGTAGTTCCTGGTGCGAGGACGTCGGCCGCGCGCAGGGCAGGGTCGCGATGACCTGGGTGATCCGACCGTCGGCCATTTCCTCGGCACGGCGAACCGCTTGACGAATGGCCGTGGGCAACGCGTACATGTCGGTCACGACCCCGTTGTCGAAGCCTTCGGAACGCGTGTGCCCGCTGCCGATTACAGTCAGCGTTCGACCGGGCTCCCGTGCGGCAATCAAGCAGCAGATTTTCTCTGCGCCGACATCCAGCACCGAATAGACGTCCGTCACGTTCAGACCCCGTCCGGAAATGCAGGAGGCCCGGCGTCAGCCCGCATCCGCACCACGATGCGCTCGGGTATCCGCAGATCGACCGCTCCGACGCTGGGGCTCAGCGACTCAATCCCGCCAACCGACCCGGTCAGCTTGGCCAGCGCCGCGGACGGATCAGTTTCCGGGAGATGAACCATCAACCCGGTATCCGTTCGCAGGGTCCAGCGGCGCTGCGACACCCGGATCGCCGCATCCACCCGAGAGGCGAACGCGGGTTGAGCGGCGAACAGGTCTGCAAGATCGCCGAGCATCGTGTTGGCGCCTTCCCCAACCACCAGTGGCAGCTCAGGGAAGTCGCGGAACATGACGGCGTCGATGACATGGCCTGACGCTTCGATCGCGTACAGCTTGCCACCGGTCTGCCACAGTGCGACCGGCGTGCGCTCCTGCAACGACACCTGCAGCCGTCCTGGGAGCTGAACCCGTGCCTGGGCGTCCGCCACCCAGCCGAGTTCTCGTACCTCCTCGACGATCGCATCGACGTCGACGAACAAACTGGGCTGCCCCACCGGAGCAGCGAGCACACGGATGAGTGCGTTCCTCTCGGTCCGACTGCGGCCCTCGACCCACACCTCCGCAATCGTCAGCCCGGCACTTGTGCTCACATCCTTGGCAGCAGCTGCCAGCCGCGCGAACGCGTCGCTCCAGATCATCAGGGCTGCCATTCCGCCGACCACGGCCGGCGCCACCAGCACCCAACGCCAACGCCACCTCATCGTGGACATGAGGCGTCCTCCACCAGCCACTGGCAAAGCTCCTCGAAGCTCACGCCCGCCTGGCGGGCAAGCTTGGGAACTAGTGATGTCCGGGTCAGTCCTGGCTGGGTGTTGACCTCCAGCAGGACCAGGCGGTGCCCTCCCGACGTGTCGTCGAGACGGAAGTCCGACCGCGTGACCCCGCGACAGCCCAGCAATTCATGGGCGCGCAGCGCGACATGCAGCACCGATTCCCGCACGTCGTTAGGCAGATCGTCAGGCTCGAGGTACTCGGTGCGGTCGGAGTTGTACTTGCTGTCGTAACTGTAGAACGCCCCGTGAGCGCGGATTTCGAGCAACGACAGCGGTCGTCCGTCGAGAACCGCCGCCGTAATCTCGCGACCCGGCACGTATTCCTCCACCAGGACCGGGTCGCGCTCGCCTCCCGTCGACGGTTCTGGTGTGGCGTCTCCGTCCCGCAGGATCACGACCCCGATGCTGGATCCGCCCGCCAGAGGCTTGACCACATAGGGCCTTGGCATCGGGTCGCGCGCCGCCAACTCGTCTCGACAGACGACGAGGCCGTTTGCCACATTCAGTCCGTGGGCGGCGAAGATGTCACGCGACGCGGGCTTGTCCATCGCCAAGGCGGATGCCCGTACCCCCGAATGCGTGTAGGGCACCCCCATCACCTCCAGCAGACCCTGGACGGAGCCGTTCTCGCCGGTACCGCCGTGAAGGGCGTTGAATACGATGGTTCCTGACGGCTCGACGGCGCGCGCCAGCGCCTGAACACCGAAGCGCGGATCAAAGGTGTCGACCTGTACGCCGCTCGCATCCAGCGCGTCGACGACGGCCGCACCGCTCCGGAGAGAGACCTCCCGCTCGTCCGAAGTCCCGCCAAGGAGCACCACCACGCGCTTGCTGACCATCATCCGACCGAGCCTCCAAGCGGACGGCCGATCCGGTGAATCTCCCACTCGAGCAGAATCCCGGTTTGCGCCTGCACCCGGCCACGAACGTCCTCCGCAAGGGCTTCCAGATCGGCGGCGCTCGCGGTTCCGTCATTCACGAGAAAGTTCGCGTGCTTCTCGGAAACGCTCGCGCCGTTCCGACGAAGGCCCCGGCATCCAGCCCGCTCGATCAGCTGCCAGGCCTTCTGATCCGGTGGGTTTCGGAACGTGCTGCCGCCGGTAGCGACGCGGATGGGTTGCGTACGTTCACGCTGATCGCGGAACTGCCGCATGCATGTCGCGATCACGGCCGGGTCGCCGTCGGCACCGGCAAATCGCCCGGACACGAAGATCCAGTCGGCAGGCACTGCGCAGCGACGGTACTGGAGACCCAGATCAGCGAGCGTCAGGTCGTGCACGCGGCCAGCCCGGTCGACGGCGCGGGCGGTCACCGTGACGTGACGCGTCTCTTTCCCGTGGCATCCGGCGTTCATCCGCAACGCGCCGCCAATGCTTCCCGGAATGCCTTCAAGGAAACCGAAGCCGGCAATGCCCGCTGCCTGAGCGATGCGCGCGACGTCCGCACTGGCGGTGGCTGCGCCCGCTTCCACGATCTTCCCCTCCACACGGGTGGTGGCAAAGGCCCGGCCCAACCGAATGACCACTCCCGGGACACCGCCGTCACGGATGAGAACGTTGGAGGCGCGTCCCACGACGGTCACCGGGATGTCCGGGTCGAGCGCGGCCAGGAATTCGGTTAGATCCTCGAGGTCTGCCGGACTGAACAGGGCCTCCGCAGCCCCGCCCACGCGAAACCAGCTGGTCTTCGCCAACAGGGCGCCGGACCGCAGGCGGCCACGAACGACCGGCAGGCGCTGGGCCAGCGAAGCGGTCACGACGCGGCCCTACCGGCACCGGCGAGCGCGTCGTCGAGCGCGCCCGGCAGCCCGGCCGCCCAGTTGGTGATGTCGCCGGCGCCCAGACAAAGCACCGTGTCACCGGCCGACACCAGGGGCGCCAGCACCGCCGCAAGGGCTGACGGCGCGGGCAGGGCGTGCACGCAAGGGTGACCGTGTGCACGGATGCCGCGGACCAACGCGTCCCGGTCGATGTTCTCGATGGGAAGCTCGCCGGCCGAATACACGTCGGCAACGATCACCGCGCTGGCGTCGTCAAAGGCCTGGCAGAAGTCGTCAAACAGTGATTGCAGACGCGAGTACCGGTGCGGCTGAACGACCGCTACCACATTCCCCTGCGTGATCGCCCGGGCCGCGGACAGAACTGCACGGATTTCCACGGGGTGATGGCCGTAGTCATCGACGACGGCGACACCGCGCGCTTCGCCAACCCGCGTATACCGCCGACGCACCCCGCCAAAGTTGCGGATGCCGTTGCGGATGCCGTCGGGAGCAACACCAATTGTGCGCCCCACTGCAACCGCCCCCAAGGCATTCTGAACGCTGTGCCGGCCCGGCATGGAGAGCGACATTCCCTCAATGCGGCCTGGGCCGTTGCCGCAGTTCCCGAAGGCCTCTGATCGCAGCAGCACGTCGAACTGCATGCCGTCAGCGTCGGCGCGGACATTGGTAGCCCGGACATCCGCATGTTCGGCGAAACCGTAGGTTACAATCCGGCGATCGGTGACTGCCGCGGCGAGTCGGCGCACTTCCGGATGATCCACGCAAAGTACGGCCACCCCATAGAACGGCACCTGCTTGACGAAATCCCGGAAGGCGTCTCGAAGCGCTTCAAACGTTCCGTAGTGGTCGAGATGTTCGGGGTCGATGTTGGTCACCACGGCAACGGTCGCCGGCAAGCGGGCAATCGAGCCGTCCGACTCGTCGGCCTCCACGACTGTCCAGGCACCGGTCCCCAACCGGGCGTTCGTACCGTGGGCGTTGATGACTCCCCCGTTGACAAATGTCGGGTCCAGACCGGCCTCATGAAGAACTGCCGCCACGAGGGAGGTGGTCGTCGTCTTGCCGTGCGTGCCGCCGATGGCCACAGAGGGCCGAAAGCGCATGAGTTCGGCGAGCATCTCGGCGCGGCCGACAACCGGGATGCGGGCCGATCTCGCCGCCTGCACTTCAGGGTTGTCATCCGGCAGCGCGGACGACACCACCACGACCGACGCGTCACCCAGATTGCGGGCGTGATGCCCAACCTTGATGTCGATGCCAAGCTCGCGCAGCCGGCCGACGTTGCTGTTTTCCGTCAGATCACTGCCGCGCACCCGGTGGCCCAGATTGTGCATGACCTCCGCAATACCACTCATGCCGATGCCGCCGATGCCGACGAAATGCACAGCGCCGAGAGGAAGCGGAAAGCCGCTCACCGGTTCGCTCCCGGTGCGGCGCCCTCGACGAGGTCGGCGAGCCTGCCCGCGGCCCCGGACGGCACGACGCACCGCGTGCTGTCGGCTGCTCCCGCCAGACGAGCTGGCTCGGCAAGCAAGCTTGTCATCAGGCTTGCCAAGGCAGGAGCGCCGCCAGCCTCATCCACGATCCACGCTGCCCCGGTTGCAGCAGCGGCCCGCGCATTGGCTTCCTGGTGACCGTCGATGGATGACGGCAGAGGGATGTAGATGGCGGGTCGCCCGGCCACCGAGTTCTCGCTCACCGTGGCCGCACCCGCGCGTCCAACGACCAGGTGCGCCCGACGCAGGGCGCCTGCCATGTCGTCAATGAACGGCACCACCGTCGCCTGGATGCCGGCATCGCGGTAGGCGGCGCGCACAGCGTCAACCATCTCGCGCCGCGCCTGCTGCAGGACCCGGAAACGGCGGCGGGTCGCGGCGTCGGCGGCAGCCAATGCCGCCGGCACGACAACTCCCATGGCGCGCGCGCCCTGACTCCCACCGGTCACCACGAGCCGCACCGGGCTGCCCGGACCTGGAGGCTCATAGTCGAATGCGCCGAGGCGTTCGAACTCGGGACGTACCGGCAAACCGACTTGCTTTGGCTGCAAGCCGCGCGGAATCCGTGCCACGCTGCGAAACGTCGTCGCGAGGGTGTGCGCCGTCGACGCCAGGAGCCGGTTGGCCCGGCCTAGTACCGCGTTGGCTTCATGCAGGATCAAGGGCACCTGCCGGACGCGCGCCGCCAGGCCGGCCGGCACCGACGCGTAGCCGCCAAATCCCACGACGACGGCGGGCCGCCGGCGATGGAAGAGGCTGACGGCGCGAACGGCACCGAGCCCCAGGACCGGCATGGCGACGACCTGCGGCCACAGCCCTCGTCCCGCGATTCCGGCGGCGGGCAGCACCGTGCACGGAACATCCTCGGTGTGCCTGATGTGATGGGCGCCGCGGCGGTCGGTCACCAGATGGGCGAGCCAACCCCGTTCCAAGAGCACCTCGGCCAATGCGGTGGCCGGAAACAGATGACCTCCGGTACCGCCGGCGGCCAGCATGGCCACGCGACTCATCGGTGCCAGCCCATGGGCACGACCCGCCGCCGCGTCAGCGCCAGCATCAGGCCCATCGAAATCCCGACCGCAAGCAGCGACGAGCCGCCCGTGGAGATGAAGGGCATCGTCACGCCGGTCGTCGGCGCCAAATTCAGGGTCACCGCCACGTGGATCAGCGCCTGGAGGACGAACTGCAGCAGCAGACCGCCGGCGGCCAGCATCGCGAACAGGTCCTGACTCCCGCGAAGCCGGCTGAATCCCCGGAACGTGATTCCGGCGACCAGGGCGAGGACAGCGAAGCAGGCTGCCACGCCAAACTCCTCGGCGATGACCGGAAAGATGAAATCGGTGTGAGCGTCCGGAATGCTCGCCTTGATCGTCCCTTCGCCAGGTCCCTGCCCAAGAAAGCCGCCTCGACCGTAGGCTTCCAGCCCCTTGGCAACCTGGTAGCCGGCTTCCCCTTCCGGATTCAGGAATTGGTCGATGCGCATCTCCACGTGCGGCAGGGTCGTGTAGGCAATGCGGATGAAGCCGGCCCCCACGACGGCCACCAGCAGCATCAGCCGAAGGCGCAGACCCGCGAGGAACAGCTGGCCGCACCAGGCGATTCCGAAAATGATCGCCATGCCGAAGTCCGGCTGGGCGACCAGCAGCGCCCACAGGGCAAACAGCAGCCCCAGCGGCAGGAGCAGGTAGGACGGTCGCGAGCGGACCAGCACCCCGAACGACGCATTGCGCCCGCGCGCCAGCAACCATCCCGTCACGACGGCGAAGAAGGGTTTGGCCAGTTCGGAGGCCTGCAGGGACAGGCCGCCGACCTGGAGCCATCGCTTGGCGCCGTTCACGGGCTCGCCGAGGATGAGCGTCAGCACCATCAGCACCATTACGACGGCCAGCCCGCCGGCGGCGAAGCGGAACACCCCCAAGGGCGACAGAAACGACAGTCCCACCATGACCGCGAGGGTCGGGACCAGCACATGCACGTGCCAGCTGAAGAAATGGAGTTCGTCGAGACCCCGGTGGACGGCGACCAGGTGGGTCGCCGTCATCACCGCCAGCACCCCGACGCAGGCCAGCCCCACGAGCAACGCGAGGTTGATGCGATCCACGCTGCCCGCCCAACGGACGAACCACCCGCGCATTACCTCGCTCCCGGACGTCATGACTCAGACCTCGCGAGCGCCTCGACCACTTGACGGAACGCCGCGCCGCGCGCCTCGAAATCAACAAATTGGTCGTAGCTTGCGCACGCCGGCGACAGGAGCACCGGCGGCGGCGGCATCCCGCACCGAGCCTTCGCGAAGGCGGATGTCACGGCCGAGTCCAAGTGCTCGAACCGAAAGACCGGGACCCGGGCGGCAAATGCGGCTTCGAAGACCGGCCCGTCTTCGCCGAAGAAAAATCCGGCATCGACCCGGTGAGACAGCTGAAGCAGCGGGTCGAGATCTTCATTTTTCCCCCGGCCCCCGGCCACCCAGCAGACCTGCTCGAAGCAGGCCAGCGCCGCTGCCGCCGCCGCGACGTTGGTTGCCTTGCTGTCATTGATGAAGGCGACGCCGGCGACCGATGCCAGCTGCTCCATTCGGTGCGGCAGGCCCCGAAAATCGGCCAAGGCTGGCACCAGGTCGTCGGGCCCGGCTCCGGCCGACCTCGCGGCGGCCCACGCGGCGACTGCGTTCTGCCAGTTGTGCTTGCCGGTGACACGGAGCAGCGAGTCCATGGATCCGATGGCGCGGTGGCCGCCGTCGAGATCCTCGTGCAGCACGCCACCCTCGACCCAGACACCGCCCTTGCAGCGCTGGTGCGCCGAAACTGCGACGACCCGTGGCGCATCGGGACGGTCCGCCAGCCGGTTCCGTATGCGCAGGCCGTCCGCATCGTCAATGCAGACGACCGCGATGTCGTCGGGACGCTGCGTTTGAAAGATCTTTTCTTTTGCCGCGACGTAGGCTTGCCGGGTCCCATGCCAGTCCAGGTGGTCGGTCCCGAGGTTCAGCAGCAGCGCGACGTCCGGCCGAAATTCGCGACAGCGGGCCAACTGGAATGAGGACAACTCCAGGACGTACACGCCGTCGGCCAGATGCGGCAGATCGAGCACAGGTGTCCCGAGGTTGCCGCCCGCAACACAGGTGCGACCGGCAGCGCGCAGCAGGTGGTCGATCATGCCCACCACGCTGGATTTTCCGTTGGTGCCGGTCACACCGATTGTCAGCGACGCGACGTCCGGATCCCGTGCCAGTCGAAGCGAGAACTCATCGATGTCGCCGCACACCGGAATCCCTGCTGCCGCCGCCGCTCTCAGCTGAGGGTGCGTGGGCATGACGCCCGGACTGGCCACGATTCGGGCAAGGGGCGGCGCCAGCTCCCTTACGGTAAATCCCGATTCGGCGGCGGCGGAACGGCCGTCCGCTCGATCGTCCCACACTACGACTGCCTGGCCCGAGGCCATGAGGGCGCGGGCCGTGCTGGCCCCGGTGCGGCCGAAGCCGAGAATGCCGGTAGGAACTTCCGACATTGCCGTCACCGCAGCTTCAGTGTGGCCAGGCCGGCAAGCGCACAGATCGCGGCAATGATCCAGAACCGCACGACCACCGTGGCCTCCGGCCACCCTTTCTGCTCGAAGTGATGGTGCAGCGGGGCCATTCGGAAGATGCGCCGTCCGGTGAGCCGGAATGACAGCACCTGCAGAATGACCGAGACGGTCTCCACCACGAACAATCCGCCGATTACGGCGAGGACGATTTCGTGGCGGGTGATGAGCGCGATCGCTGCCAGCATCCCGCCGGTCGCCAGCGACCCGGTGTCGCCCATGAAAATGCGCGCCGGGTGCGCGTTGTACCAGAGGAAACCAAGGCCGGAGCCAATCAAGGCACCGCACAGCACTGCGAGTTCACCCGCACCAGGCACGTAGTGGATCTGCAGGTAGTCCGCAAAGAACGCGTTGCCGATCAGCCACGCGATCAGGCCGAAGGCGCCGGCTGCAATCATGATGGGAACGATGGCCAATCCGTCCAGGCCGTCTGTCAGGTTTACGGCGTTAGAGGTCCCCACCGAGACGAAGACAGCCAGTGCGATCCAGGCCAGTCCCAGGTTGGGAAGGAAGTCCTTGACGAACGGAACGGCCAAGCGGCCTGCGAGCCAGTCCGGGGCCAGCCAGAAGATGGCCAAGGCCGTCGGCAGGGCGACCGCGATCTGCAACAGGAACTTGGCCGAAGACGAGATGCCTCCGGTCAGGCGCCGTCGAACCTTCCGGATATCGTCGAACAGGCCGATCAGGCCAAAACCCACTCCGGACAGGATCACTGTCCAGATGTACGGATTGGCGGGATCCGCCCAGATGATCGTTGCACCGAGTCCCGCGATCAGGATGAGCAGGCCCCCCATCGTGGGCGTTCCCTGCTTGGTCAGCCAGTGCCGGTCCGGACCGTCGTCACGGATGGGCTGGCCGCCCCCCTGTATGGCTCCGAGCCGTCGAATCAGCATCGGGCCGATGCAGAATGCGATCAGCATCGCGGTCACCATGGCGCCGCCCGTTCGAAAGGTGAGGTACCTGAACAGGTTGAGCGGGCCGAAGGACTCGGCGAGCGGGACCAGGAAATGGAACAACATCAGTGCGCCTTCGACGCGGTGACCCGTGCCACCACGGTCTCGAGTGCGTTTGCCCGACTGCCCTTTACAAGCAGCACGTCCCCTGCGCGCAGTTCGGAAGCGGCCCGTTCCGCGGCCGTCTCGGCATCAACCAGCAGGTCGGCGGCAGTATTGTGCGGCAGCTTTCGATGCAGTGCCGCCATCTCGGGCCCGACGCACCACACCCGGTCAACGCCCTCGAGCGCGGGTGCCAGACCCGCGTGCAGCTCAGCGGATGCGCGGCCCAGCTCTTTCATTTCACCGAGCACGGCCAGCCGCCGGCCAGCCGTCGGCATGCTGCGCAGCGCAGCCAGGGCGGCACACATTGAGGCAGGATTGGCGTTGTAGCTGTCGTCGATCACCCAGGCTTCCCCGTCCACCAGGTGGACGGCATGCCGGCGCCCGCGGCCCGCTAGTGGTTCAACCGTTTCCATGTGAGGACTGGATGCGGCTGGCGACACGCCCAGGACCTTCGCCACGCAACCGGCGGCCACGGCATTCAACGCCCAGTGGGCGCCCGACAGCCGAAGCCGGCAGCTATGAACCTCCCCGGCAAAACTCCAGCGGAAGGTCGAACCCGTGTCCGTCGGGGTCACTTCAAGCAGACGCGCGTCGGCATCCTCGCCCGTGCCAAAAGTGACAATGCGTGCCGCTCCACTGGCCTGCGCCGCCCGAAGCAGTACATCCGACCCCGGGGCGTTGACGGGGATCAGGGCGGTTCCACCCTGCTTGAGCCCCTCGAAGATCTCGGCCTTGGCCTCGGCGATCCGGTCCAGGCTTCCGAAGTGCTCCAGGTGTGCGGGCGCAATGCTTGTCACCAGGGCGACATCCGGACGCACGAGGTCGACGAGCGAGCCGATCTCGCGCGCGCGGTTCATGCCGAGTTCGAATACGGCCGCAGAAGTGGCGGCCGGCATACGTGCCAGACTCAACGGAACGCCTATCGCGTTGTTATGGCTCGACGCGCTGGCGTGCACCGACCCCAGCGGGGTCAGTGCTGCTCGAATCAGTTCCTTGGTACCGGTCTTGCCGACGCTCCCGGTGACCGCCACCACCTTTGATTCGGTGCGCTGGCGCGCCGCGCGACCCAAGGCCTGCAATGCCTCCAAGGGATCGTCGACCTCGAGGTACCGGTTGTCGCGGTCGTCCTGCGGCCGCACGAGGGCGGCGGCAGCGCCGGCGGCAAATGCGGCGTCAAGAAATGCGTGACCATCGGTGTTGCGTCCTGGCAGGGCGACGAAGAGGTCGCCGACCGCGAGCTGGCGGGTGTCGATCGACACGCCGAACGCTCGCCATGACCCGCCGGTCCGGCCGCTGGTGGCGACGGCAGCTGCATCCGCTGCCCACAACGCGGTCAAGCCCCACCTCGCCCCAGCAAATGCCGCACGACTGCGCGGTCATCGAAGGGTGTCGCAACCCCACGCACGGTCTGAGTGGTCTCGTGCCCCTTGCCGGCAACTAGGAGTGCATCGTCATCCCGAAGCGACCCGAGGGCACTGGCGATGGCCTCGAACCGGTCGCCGACCTCGGCCGCGTCAGGCGCCCCCTGCAGTACTTCGGCACGAATCGTCGCTGGATCTTCGGATCGCGGGTTGTCGTCCGTCACCGTTACTCGGTCCGCGTGCCGGGCAGCAACCTCGCCCATCAACAGGCGTTTGCCTGAGTCGCGGTCCCCGCCACAACCGAAGACGACGTGAAGCACTCCGCGCACGTGAGGCCGCAGGGCGTCGAGGGCGGCGGCCAGCGCGTCGGGGGTGTGCGCGTAATCGACGAATACGGAGGCTCCACCCCTGGTCCCGATGCGTTCGAGTCGACCTGCTGGCGCGGTCAAGGACGACAATCCGTTGACGGCATCATCCACGGGCACGTCAGATACGACGGCTGCCACCAAGGCGGCCAACGCGTTCTCGGCCTGGAACCGACCCAGCGGGCCAAACGACACGATCCGCTCTCCGCGCGGGGTCAGCAGTTGCAGGACTTGACCCTGGACGTCGGGTGTCACTGCCTTGAGTTGCCAGTCGGCTTCGTCTCCCCGCCCATAGGTCATCACGTTGAGATCACGGCGCTCGGCGGCGGCGAGAGTGTCCTGGTCAACACTCGCCAAGTTGAAGATCGCGGTGCCACCCGGAGTCACCAATTCAGCGAAGAGCCGCCGTTTCGCTGCACGGTACGCGTGCTCAGTACCGTGATAGTCGAGGTGGTCACGGCCGACAGTGGTCAGAATCCCCGTCGCAATGCGCACCCCGTCCAGCCGGTGCTGATCAAGGCCATGCGACGAGGCCTCGAGCACCACGTGATTGAGGCCGGCCTCCGACAGCGATGCCAGTTCAGCGTGCAAGGTCACCGGGTCGGGGGTGGTCAGGTTCAATGCCGCCGAGGCGAGATCAGTTCCGGGGCCCGCGCTTACGCCAAGCGTCCCGATCTCGGCGGCGCGCAATCCGGCCCCTCGCCACAGTTCCGCAAGGAAATGCGCGGTCGAGGTCTTCCCGTTCGTCCCGGTGACAGCGACCACCATGTCGGGCTGTGCGCCATAGAAAGCTGCAGCCATTCGGGCGAGGCGTCGGCGTGGCACCACATCGGCCACTGCCGTGATTCCGAGTGCCTTGGCCCGGGACGCTGCGGCTGGTGGGACCAGCGCGGCGGCGGCCCCGCGATGCACGGCTTCCTCCAGAAACTCGATGCCGTCGATCTGACCACCTGGCAGGGCGGCAAACAGGTACCCTGCATGGAGTGACCGAGAGTCTGAGCTGAGCCCGCGGATGACGGGGTCAGGCATCCCCTCGGGAAGCGGCCGCCCCGTTCGAGCTGCAAGTTCGGCAAGCCGCATGCTCACCGTCTCCTAGCGCAAGGCCACCTGTGTGACCGCGTCCGCCGGCGGCGGTTCCACCGGCACGGGCGGCACACCAAGAAGCGGCGCTACGCCGGCCACCACCGAACCCGCGAGCGGAGCCACGTTCCAGCCTGCAGTGGCAAAGCCGTGGGTTCCGGGAGCTGCCTTTGGCTCGTCCAGCAGCACCACGACGACGTACCGCGGGGCACTCATGGGAAACGCCGCCACAAACGAGTTCGTCCGAGCGCCACGCCGGTACCTTCCGTCCACCACCTTCTGCGCGGTTCCGGTCTTGCCGCCGATTTCGTAGTTTCCGACGTCGGACAATCCGGCAGTTCCGTGCAGCACGACCTGTCGCAGCAGCATGCGCATCTGCCGAACCGTCGACGGGCGAAACGCAACAGTGGAAGGTTCCTGCGGCCCTGACAGCAGCAGTCGAGGAGCACGGTACTGTCCGTCGCCGACGACTGCTGCCACTGCGGCCGCCAGATGCATGGGCGACACCGCGATCCCGTGCCCGTACGACACCGTGGCGCGCTCGACCTTTCCCCACGCATCGGGGAGGCGCGGATGGGCGGTCCGAAGCCCCGGTCCGTCAATGTCGCTCAGGAGCCCCAAGCGTCCCAGGTAGTCCCAGTGCTGCTCCTTGCCCAATGCCTCGGCGACCCGCACCATCCCGATGTTCGACGAATGCACGAATACTTCGGACAGCCGGAGCCAGCGTTCCTCCGGGTGATAGTCGTTGATGGTGTAGCGGTCGATCTTGATCGGCTCCGTAGCATCAAAATTCGAGTTCACGCTTGCTCGGCCAGCATCGAGCGCTGCGGCAACCGTGAACGTCTTGAACGTCGACCCCATCTCGAAGACGCCCTGCGTCCCGAGATCCAGCATTCCCTCGTCGTCCGCATCTCGCACATCATTCGGGTCGAAGTCCGGGAGCGAGACGTGGGCGAGGACATCGCCGGAAGCAATCTCGAGCACCACTCCCGCCGCCGCCACCGCCTGGAATCTTTGCATGGCGGTCGCCAGGCGGTCCCGCAGGACGTTTTGAACCCTGATGTCGAGCGTCAGCTGAAGCGGGCCTTTCCGAATGGATCGGTCGCCGACGCGCTCGACGCCAGCCTGGGGGTCGCCGTCAATGTTGACATAGCCGACCACGTGCGATGTCAGCCGCCCTTGGGGGTAGACGCGGCGCCGTTCCTCCCGGATGTACAGGCCGGGCGAACCGATGCGCATGGCAGCTTCGGCTCGCGAGGGAGGCGCGTGCCGTCGAATCCACAGGAACTGGCGGTTGCGACGCTTGTCAGCTGCCAACCTTCGCGCCAGGTCGGCCTGATCGAGTTCGGGAAATACCGCCGATAACTCCTTGGCAAGGGCGGCAGGATCTCTGACGTCAGAAGGATTGACCCAGACTGACGGGACCAAGACCGTGGTCGCCAGCATCGTTCCGTGGCGGTCAAAGACCTCGCCCCGGACTGGCGCTTCCTCTGCCTGGTGCGGCGTCCCGGCATCGGTCTCGCCGGACAGCGCAACCTCGCCGAGGCGGAGGCCAACGACGACGAAGGCAATCGCAATCATCGTCATGCCGGCGCGCAGCCGTTCTCCTGTTCGCTCCGAGCGGCTTCGTCCGCTCTGCCAGAGACTGACGACGGGTTCGCGCCGATACTTCCGCCAGCGCCGGCTCACTGCCCGGTCCTCCCGGGCGATCCGTCTTGCGACATCACCTCGACGAGTCGAGCCGGCGGGCTGATTGGAATCGGTCGAAGATCAAGATGGCGCTGGGCCAGATCGGCCAGTTGCTCCGGCTGGTTCAGACGTGACCATTCCATGGCCAAACGATCCATCCCTGCGCGAAGTTCTTCCTCTTTGGCATGTAGTGCCTCGAGCCGGGCCTCTCCGGCTCGAAGCTGATGGCGAAGCCAGATGGTGCTGCCGCCAAGCACCATGACCGAGACCATCGACAGGCACAGCCAGAAGCCCATCAGCCGGCCGACTCGGAACGTCCACAACAGCATTAGGCAACTGCCGTGTTGACTGGAGCCGCGGTCCTGACCGCGGCCCGCAGCCGCGCCGACCTGGCCCGCGGGTTGCGATGCAGTTCCGCCTGGCCTGGCCGGATCGCACGCGTTCTCGACAACCGGAACGTCGGCTCGAACGGTGTACCGGCGGGAGGGACGTGACGGTGCGCTCGTGGAGCGCGGTTCGAACGTTCCACCATGAAGCGCTTGACCAGTCGATCCTCAAGCGAGTGAAACGCGACCACTGCCAAGATGGCGCCCTCGATCAGTAGTTGCTCCGCACTGTGCAGTGCCGCACGCAGTTCACCGAGTTCATCGTTGACGGCAATTCGGAGGGCCTGAAAGGTGCGCGTCGCGGGGTCGATCGTTTCCTGCCTGCCCGGAACCGCCGAGCGCACCACGTCCGCCAGCTCGACCGTGCGGGCAAACGGCCGGTCGGCCACGATCGCCCGCGCAATCCGGCGGGAATGACGTTCTTCGCCAAACGTTCGCAGAATCTCTGCCAGCGCCGATTCGTCCGTGGCGTTGACGATGTCGGCGGCCGACTGCCCGCAACCGCCCATCCGCATGTCGAGCGGCCCGTCCCGTCGAAACGAGAACCCGCGCCCGGCATCGTCTAGCTGCGGCGACGATACCCCTAAATCGAAGATGATCCCGCCATCGACATGCTCGACGTCGAGCGAGGCCAGGACCTTATCCATGCCTCCGAATCGCGCCTGCACGAACTGGAACCGGCTCGCGAACTGCTCCGCCAGTGAAGCTGCGGCCGGATGCGCGGCCGGATCGCGGTCAATGGCAATCACGCGACAGCCTGCCGCCTCAAGCAGCGCCTTCGCCACGCCGCCGCGGCCGAACGTGGCGTCCACGTAGAGCGCGTCGTCAACCGGTTGCAGTTGCGTGACGATCTCCGCAAGGAGAACCGGCACGTGGGCCATGGTTGGGATGCCATGTTGGAGGGAGGAAAGGCGAGTGCCCACGTGCCGGCGTTTCTAGAGCCCGGACCTGGAGTTGCGGTCGGCAGCCTCGGCTTCGGCTGACGCCTCGGCCAAGAATGGTTCGACCTGGTCCGGATGGAGGATGTAGAACCGGTCGCCGGCGCCCATCAGGACGGCTGTCGGCGACCGCATGGAGTAGCTGCGTGTCTTGGCGCTGCCCTCGCCCGAGCGGTCAAGGGCCAGGTCGGCCGCAATCAGCGCTTCGGCAGGCAGCTGGACACGGCCTTCGGGATCGATCAGCTGGGCGTTATATGCGTGAAAATGGTGAAGCCCCAGCAATCCGCGCTGCTTCTGGGAAAGCTCAGTGCGGTCAGCCTGCTCGGAGTTGCGACGGCGCAGGTCCGACTGCATAACGCATTCGATGGCGCAGGCCGCGTCACCGCTCGCCGTCGACGCGACGAACAGATGGGGAGCCTCTTCCGACCGGAACTCCGAGCGCCAACGCGCCGGAATGCTGATCCGCCCCTTCTTGTCAATCCGGTGCGTAAACGTGCCGGCGAAGAAGGCGCGGTTACCCACCTCCTGCATCGCTCGACCCTCCACACGACGACCCAGCTGCGCTGTTCACCCCAAATGGGTGAACATGGGATTTTACGCCTATTCATGGGCAGCGTCAATGATAATCAACGCTTTGACAAATGCTTAGATGATCCTAGTTTGTTCTACATCAACCCGCTGGAGTGTGGAATTGTGGCAGGTTCTCCCAAGGAAGGAGTGGGGCCAGACAGCCTGTAAGCCGGGTTCTGTCAAGGATGACCATTCATCTGGGGCATGCGTTACCGCGTGCCTCACGCGACCGGCCCGGACGGAGGCGGAAACACCATCGGCCCGATCACGGGCCACGCCGTCCCTATTCGGTCTTGCTCCCGGTGGGGTTTACCGTGCCGTCTCCGTCGCCGAAGACGCGGTGCGCTCTTACCGCACCGTTTCACCCTTGCCGGCGCACTCGCGCCGGCGGTTTGTTTTCTGCGGCACTATCCCTGGAGTCGCCTCCGCCGGGCGTTACCCGGCACCGTGTTTCCGTGGAGCCCGGACTTTCCTCCCCCGGGGAACCCCAGGAGCAGTCATCCAGCCGTCTGGCCACGGGATTCAATGGGATCGGGCGGGCCAGGTCAAGGCCCGCCGATGCAACGGGCCAGACCATGGCTCCGCGACCGCGGCCGAGCGAACTTCGCTAGCGGGACATCTGGGCGACCGCTTGAATCAGCGCCCGCGTCTCAGAATCGGCGTAACCGTCCACAGTGCCAGGTCGGAACCGCCGCTGGAAAGCAGCCACGACAGCCTCGGTTTGGGCACCGAAAACGCCATTAGTTTCGATCCCATACCCGATCGCCCTGAGATTCTCCTGAAGCTCCGAGACACTCTCGCGCAGGCTGATGGAATCCAGGCCGAACTCGGTCCGGCTTTCCTCGTCGCCGATGAATTCCTCGGCGTCATCCATCACACCGAGCCCGCCGTCCGGATACTCCGACACCTCGTCCGGCCAGATGGTGAAGCCGGCTCGCGCCAGCCGTTCCCATGGAAACAATTCACCCGGGTCTTGCTTACGCTCCGGCGCCACGTCCGAATGTCCGATGAGGTCGCAGGGGCGCAGTCCGTGGCATTTGAACGTGTCGGCCAGCAGGTCCTCCAACGCTTCGATCTGCAGATCCGGGAACGGCCGGTAACCGTGGTCGTGCCCAGGGTTCACCAGTTCAATCCCGATCGAGACGGCATTTACATCGTGCCAGTGGTGCCAGGAACCCAGGCCGGCGTGCCAAGCACGGCGCTCCTCGGGAACCAGACGGTAGATGGTTCCGTCCTCGTCGATCATCCAGTGGGCGCTGACGCCGGAGCCCAACTGGGTGAGCTCACGCAGGGCGGCTTCGGCGGTTTCCATACCCGTGAAATGAACCACCACGAGCTCAATGTCAGCGCTGGCCGGGCGGGCATTGGAATTCGGAGACAGGACCTCTCGAATCGCGCGGTTCATTTGCGCGGCCGACTCTTCATGATCGCTTCATAGGCGCTGTTGATGGCGGCGAGTCGTTCGGTGGCGTGCTCAATCAACTCGTCTGGCAATCCCTTGGACACCAGGTGGTCGGGATGAAACTTTCGGACCAGGCTCCGGTGCGCTGACTTGATTTCATCGTCGGACGCCGTCGGCGCGACTCCCAAGACCTCGTAGTTCGAAGCATCGGCGGCACCCTGCGACCCGGGCCCGGCCGTCCCCTGATGTCGTGCCCGTATCGAAGCCATCTCCGAATCGCTGAAGCCGAAGATGTGACCGATTTCTCGAATGATCCGATCTTCGTTCGGATGAAACACGCCGTCAGCAGCGGCAATCGTGAACAGGCAGTCCAAAATCTGGGCGCACCGTTCGTCCCGCGACCCGAGGATCGCAGCCAACTGCTGGGCATACTGTTCGAAACCGTCGGAAGACTGCCTGGCCTCGTTGTAAATTGCCGCCACTCTCGCTTCATCGCGCGACGGGAAATGAAAAACGCGGCGGAACGCCCGTATTTCATCGGGCGTCACGCGTCCGTCGGCCTTGGCAACCTTTGCAGACAGCCCAATCAATCCGACGGCGAAGGCAACCTGAGCCTCCGCCTGATTCCCTGTCACCCCGGCGTTCGGACCTGCCAACGTTCGCCGTTCGCTCTCCCGGAAGCGGTCGAACAAGTGCCCGCCACCTGCTCCGATGAGAGCGCCGATCGGCCCCCCGATCGCGAAACCCAGAGTCCCGCCGAGCAATGTGCCTAGAAATGCCATCGAATCAGCTCGCGGGAGCCCTTTGGCGGCCACACCCTTAGGGCAGGAGTTGTCCGCTCCGGATGCGCTGGCATTCTATTGTCGGCGCAAGTGTTGACAAACTGTGAGTCGTCAGCACCCCCCCACTGACCCTATCACTCGCCAGGTTGCGGGACCGTCCATGCGAACTTCGACACCGCCGCGAACCCAGAAAGCGATCACGCCCCGGATCCTGCCTCGAATCCACGAACCGGGCGTCTCGTGCAGCGCTGGGTGCACAGCAGCATCTCCGCCAGCCCCTGATCGACACCATCTCGGCAGGCTGTTGCAGGGTCGATCATGAGCTTCTAGGCCCGGCTTCAGGCGGAAAGGACCCGCGCACGTTCCGATATCTTCGACCTTGGTTTGCGGGCCCTGCCCGCGCATGGCTTGCTGCAGGACATGAGCACTTCGCACGGCTGGCAGTTCTGGATTGACCGCGGCGGCACGTTCACCGACGTGGTGGCACGCGCCCCGAACGGCGTGCTGACGGCGAGGAAGCTGCTTTCCAACAATCCGGGACGCTACCGGGACGCGGCCGTGGCCGGTATTCGCGCCGTGCTCGGCCTCGGTCCGGATGAGCCCATCCCCGGCGGCTCGGTCAGCTCCGTCCGGATGGGCACGACGGTAGCGACGAACGCGCTCCTGGAGCGCAAGGGACAACCCGTGGTGCTGTGCGTCACGCGGGGCTTCGGCGACGCTTTGCAGATCGGCACCCAGGCACGGCCCGACATCTTCGCCCGCCGCATCGAGCGACCGAAACTGCCCTATGCCAAGGTGATCGAAATCGACGAGCGCGTCAGTGCGAGTGGAGAAGTACTGGTGCCGCTCGATGCGGTCGCCGCCGAACGGATGCTGCGGCGGGCCGCCGGTGACGGCTTCCAGTCGATCGCCATCGTTCTGATGCACGGGTATCGCTATACCGAGCACGAACGCATGCTCGCCGACATCGCCGGTCGGGCCGGGTTCTCACAGGTATCCGTCTCGCACGAGACCGTCCCCCTCATGAAGCTCGTGAGTCGAGGAGGGACGACCGTGGCAGACGCCTACCTCTCGCCGGTCCTCGATCGCTACATCCGCGAACTCCAGCGTGAACTCGACGGAATTCCGCTGGCCTTCATGCAGTCCAACGGCGGACTGGCATCGGCGGCGCGTTTCCGGGGAAAGGACGCCATCCTTTCCGGTCCAGCGGGCGGCGTGGTCGGGGCGGCGCGGACAGCGCAGGCCGCCGACTTCACGCGGATCATCGGCTTCGACATGGGCGGCACGTCCACCGACGTCAGCTATTTCGGCGGCAGCCTTGAAAGGGTCGAGGAAGCGGAAGTTGCAGGGCTGCACCTGGCAACACCGTCGCTTCGGATTCAGACCGTCGCCGCCGGCGGCGGGTCGATCCTCCATTTCGACGGGGCGCGCTACACGGTTGGACCCGACAGCGCGGGCGCGGAGCCCGGCCCGGCCTGTTACCGGAATGGCGGTCCGCTCACCATCACGGACGCAAACCTGCTGCTGGGGCGGGTTCAAGCTGCTCACTTTCCGCACGTGTTTGGACCCGATGCCGACCTGCCGCTCGACGCCGCGGTCACCCGCCGGGCCTTCGAGGAACTGGCCATCGAGGTGGGGACCACGGCGGAAAGCGTGGCCGAAGGTTTCCTTGAGGTGGCAGTGGCCAACATGTCCGCCGCTATCAAGAAGATTTCCGTCCAGCGCGGCTACGACGTCACCGCCTGCGCCCTGGCCGGTTTCGGTGCGGCCGCCGGACAGCTTGCCTGCCGCGTCGCTGAAAACCTCGGCATGGAAGCGATCCTGCTGCACCCGCTCGCGGGCGTGCTGTCAGCATACGGGATGGGTCTGGCCAACCTCTCGGCAATTCGCCAGCAGCCGGTCGGGCGACGGCTCGACGACGATGACCCGGAGCCGGCAGCGGCCGAGCTGCACGCTGCCGCCGGCGGCGCCGCCAACGAGATAGCGGCGGACGACCCGACGGCGGAGGTCGAACTGACCCGACGCCTCCGGGTTCGGTACGAAGGAACGAATACGGCACTCCAGGTCCCTGCCGGCACGGGGGCCCGGGTGCGGCAGGACTTCGAAACGCACCATCGGCGACTCTTCGGCTTCCTGCACGAAGGCCGGGCCCTCCATATCGAAGCGGCCGAGGTTGAAGCCTCCACCCGGACCAGCCCCCTTCCGGTCTCACGACTGGCCGCTGAGGACACGCCGCCGGAACCGATCGAGCACGTTGTCCTGCATGACCGCGACACCCGCCTGCGCGTTCCGCTGTACCGCCGTTCCGACCTGGGCGCCGGCGGCTTGCTGAGCGGCCCGGCGATCCTAGTCGAACCGACGGCCACGACGGTTGTTGACGCCGGCTGGCGGGCCCGGATGCTGCCCGACGGGCAGCTGCTGCTGGAGCGCGGGTCACCCGAACAGCGGCGCCGCGGGGAAACGACCGACGTCGACCCCGTGCTGCTCGAAGTGTTCAACGGACTGTTCATGTCCGCCGCGGAGCAAATGGGTTCAGTCCTGCGCAATACCGCGCACTCGGTCAACATCAAGGAGCGGCTCGACTTTTCGTGCGCGGTCTTCGATCGGTCCGGCGCACTAGTAGCGAATGCCCCGCACATCCCGGTGCATCTCGGTTCAATGGGCGAAGCGGTTGTCGCGGTCAGCGACGCCTACGCCGGCGCATTGCGCCCGGGGGACGCCTTCCTGCACAACGCGCCCTACCGTGGCGGCACGCACCTGCCTGACTTGACCGTGGTAACGCCGGTCTTCGATCGCGCTGGCGACCACATCCTGTTCTTTGTCGCCAGCCGGGCGCACCACGCCGACATCGGCGGCATCACGCCGGGCTCCATGCCGGCGAACAGTACGAACGTTTGCGAAGAGGGCATCCTGTTCGATGCGCTGCCAATTCTCTCCCAAGGCCGTCTATTGGAAGCAGGGCTGCGCCGACACCTCGGGGCGGGACGCTGGCCGGCCCGCAATCCTGATCAGAATCTCGCCGACCTGTCCGCTCAGCTGGCGGCGAGCGAGCGCGGGATCCAGGAATTGCACGCCATGATCGAGGAATTTGGCCTGGCGACGGTGCATGCCTACATGGGGCACGTCCAGCGGCACGCCGAGGAACAGGTCCGGCGTCTGTTGACTCGACTGCAGCCCGGGGCGGCCGAGGTGCAGCTCGATGACGGGGCCGTCATTCGCGTTCAGATCACCGTGAATCGTGAACAGCGCACAGCGCTCATCGACTTTGCCGGGACGTCGCCGCAGCTTGCCAACAACTTCAATGCACCAAGCGCAGTTGCCCGCTCAGCCGTCCTGTACGTGCTGCGCGTCCTGATCGAACGACAGATTCCGCTCAACCACGGCTGCCTCGTTCCCGTGGAAATCCGTATTCCGAACCGATCGCTGCTTGCTCCGTCCCATCCCGCCGCCGTCGCCGCCGGCAACGTGGAAACCAGCCAGGCCATCGTCGACGTCCTGTTTGCGGCGCTGGGCGTGCAGGCGCACAGCTACGGCACTGTCAGTAATTTCACGTTCGGCACGCAGGCATTCGGGTACTATGAGACGATCTGCGGAGGCGGAGGCGCCGGGCCGGATCATCGCGGGGCCGACGCCGTTCATTGCCACATGACGAACACCCGCCTGACCGACCCCGAGGTGCTCGAGAACCGGTTCCCGGTGCAACTCGAATCGTTCGCGATCCGGCGGGGCAGCGGTGGCAGCGGGTGCCACCGGGGCGGAGACGGCACTGTTCGACGAATCCGCTTTCTGGCCCCCATGACGGCCGGGATCCTGTCCAATCGACGGCGGGTGCCCCCGCGCGGCCTGGCCGGCGGCGGCGACGGGGCGCTTGGTATCAATTCGCTGTTGCGGCGCGATGGTACGGTCGAACGACTGCCTGGCAGCGCTTCCCGTGAAGTGCACCCGGGCGACGTCATGGTGATCGAAACCCCGGGCGGAGGCGGTTTTGGCCGTGCGTGAGACGCCTAGGCGACGCCTGTGGCGTGCGCGGATGGTGGCCGCCTTCCTCGTTGGCATCGCGAGTTCCTTGCCGGCGGCCGCCGGCGCGCCGGCGGACCCGCTCGAACCGCTGAACCGGGCGATCTTCGAGGTCAACCGCGAACTTGACCACTACGTGCTCCGGCCGACGACCGTGGTCTACCGGTTCGCGGTCCCGAACGCGGTGCGACGGGGCATCGGCCAGTTCCTGGACAACCTGCTGGAACCCGTCTACGCGCTGGATGCGCTTCTCCAGGGGGACGCCGCCGGCCTCGAGGTCGCGATCTCGCGGTTTCTGCTCAACACGTTCGTCGGCCTCGGCGGGCTGATCGACGTTGCGGCGGAGGCCGGAATCCACAGCGACTCGCACGGCTTCGGCCAGACGCTGGCCCACTGGGGCGTCGAGCCCGGACCATATCTCGTGCTCCCCCTGCTGGGCCCATCAACGGTGCGGGAACTGGCGGGCATGGGGATCGATGCGTTTTCGACGCCGCACTACTACCTGGTTCGGACCACGGGGATGAGCGCCACGTTCCAGGCCGCGGAAACCGGCTTGCGGGCGGTGACGTTTCGCGACCGGAACTTCGAGCAGGTCGACGCCGGATTCGCGGGATCACTCGACGCCTACGCGTCTGCACGGAGTGTGTACCTGCAAATGCTCCGTGCCCGCGACGGCACGGACGAAGACTTGATGGGCGAGTCGGAGCTGGACTTCGACGCATTCGAGGAGTAGTGCGCGGCGACGCGGTCCTACCGTCAGGCCGCCGCGGCAATCGCTGTCGCTGCGCCGGAATACGGCAGTGAGCCAGCTGGGCGGCGGCGCCTTTTCGGAAACGCTGCAGAGGCCATGCACGGCGTGTCGGCGGGTGTCGTCCGACATCGGCTAACGCTGTTTCGGCGCGTGCACGAGGAGTACGCGGGATGGGTTGCCACCCTCGGTATGGCTGCGGGCCGACGGCACGGACACCAGGGAATCTTCCGGGCGCCGGGCGGTCGCCCGCCTGGCACCCCTGCGCCGGCCGCCCAGGTCTTAGCGTCCCTGGAAGCGAGGCTCCCGCTTTTCCATGAAGGCCTGCCGGCCTTCCACGTAGTCGGCACTTGCGAAGCATTCGGCGACGAGGCGTTCGCAGAGGGCCCGGTCGCGCTGGTCGGAGTCCTTGAGAACCTCCGTCACGATCTGCTTCGAGGCCCGAACGGTCAGCGGCGCGTTCGCAGCGATCATGCGGGCGCAATCGGCGACGGCCGCTGCCAGTTCCGCCGCGACCACCACGCGGTTCACGAGGCCAAGGGCCACGGCCTCGGCGGCGCCGAAACGTCTGGCCGTAAACATGATGTCCTTGGCCGCTGCCGGCCCCACGATGCTTACCAGGACCTTGAGACTGCTGTAGTCGTAACCGAGCCCGAGTCGGGCTGCAGGAATCCCGAAACGGGAGTGATCAGCGGCGATGCGAAGGTCACACGCGAGTGCCAGGCCAAGCCCACCGCCGACGCAATAGCCGCCGATCTCGGCAATAGTGGGCTTCGGACAGTTACCAAGCGCACTGTGCGCAGCAGCGGTGGCCTGGTTGTAGCTGTCGGCCGTGTCCCGCTGCCGCTTCCGCTCGAATTCCGAGATGTCCGCGCCGGCGGAAAACGCCTTGCCGCCCGCTCCACTGACGACGACTACCCGGACGCCATCGTCCGCCGCAAAGGCCTGCATTGCCGACGCGATTCCGCGCCACATTTCATAATCGATGACGTTGTGTTTCTCCGGCCGATTCAGGATGAGCCGGGCAACGCCTTCGGACGTCTCCGCGATCAGGGAAGCTGGCAGTGCAATAGGCATCAATCGGTTTCCTGCGAAAAAAGTTTGTCGGTCTGAAACTACCCGCCGAGCCGAAGCCGCCCGAACGATCGCGCTGCAATTCGGCCGGCGCTCAGATAATCCCTTGGTCCTGAAGGGTGCGTAACTCGCCTTGACCGATGCCAAGTTGGCCAAACACCTCAGCGTTGTGCTGCCCCCGCTCAGGAGCGGGCTGAAACGGCGAATCAGGGGCGCGACTAAGCCGGATCGGTTGGTTGACCAGGGCCAGATCTCCCAGGCGCGGATGCGAGACCGGACGGGCCATACCGAGATGTTCGACCTGCGGATCGGCGAACGTCTCATCGATCCGGTAGATGGGGCCGCAAGGCACGCCGGCTTCATTGAGGACCCGGATCCAATGGCCGCTGGTCTCACTGCCCAGGCAAGCCTCGAGCTCGTGATGCAAATCATCGCGGTGGTCGGAGCGGCCCTCCGCAGACGCGAAGCGCGGGTCTTCCACCAGATGCTCGGCCTTGAGCGCTTGGCACAGCCGCCGCCAGATGGCCTCGCCCGACGCCGCGACGTTGATGTGCCCGTCTGCCGTCCGGAAGACCCCGGTTGGCATGCTGGTCGGGTGATTGTTGCCGGCCTGCGGCGGTACTTCCTGATCCATGAGCCAGCGCGCCGCCTGGAAGTCGAGCATCGCGACCTGAGCCTGAAGCAGCGACGTGCCCACCCACTGCCCGTCGCCGGTTTGCTCGCGCTCCAGCAGCGCCATCACAATTCCGAACGCGCAGTAAATACCGGCGCTCAGGTCCGCGACCGGTATGCCGGCCCGTACCGGCCCCTGGCCAGGAAGACCCGTGACGGACATGAGGCCGCCCATGCCTTGCGCGATCTGATCAAACCCTGGCCGTCCGGCATACGGGCCATCCTCGCCGAACCCGGAAATACTCGCGTAAATCAGCCCGGGGTTGATCCTACTCAGCGTCGGGTAGTCAATGCCCAGGCGACCCTTCACATCCGGTCGGTAATTCTCCACGAGGACATCCGCCTTGGTCACGAGCCTGTGAAACAGCGCCAGGCCACGCGCGTCCTTCAGGTTGAGTGTGACGGCGCGCTTGTTGCGCTGCAGGTTCTGAAAATCCGAACCGTCGCGCCTGCCCCCCAGGCCCGCCGAGGTGTCGATAGGGGCAGGCGGTTCGATCTTGATCACGTCGGCGCCCCAGTCGGCCAGCTGGCGCACCGCGGTAGGGCCTGCCCGCACGCGCGTCAGGTCCAGCACGGTGAATCGGGACAGTGGGCCTTCTCGGAGCGGCATCGCGGTTCCCGCCTCTAGCGTTGGATTGTCCGGTCGCGCCGCATTGTGCCCGATTCGGGCGCCCGCGCGCCAACCCGACCACGGCAAGACACGGAAATGCCGGCGCGATGCGCGCCGGGGGTCCGGGGTCGCCGTGCCCCCCGGGCCTGAACGTCGGAAATTGACGCACCGAGTTCCACTCGCTGGAAGCACCCGGCTATCGTCGCGCGCCGCGCCGGACCCCAGAACAATTGATTGAAACGGCGTTGACGCAGCGATACATTCCACGGGTTGCTTGGCACGGTCGACGCTACCGGCCTACCCACCGGTGCACGTTATCGTACGGATAATCTTGGCGGGGGCGCCGAAGCGCATGGCGCGATCACCATCCTGACTTCCGCCACACTGCGCCTCGGCCTCATCGGGCTCGCAAGCCTCGCCGTCGCCACCGCATCGGCGTCAGCAGACACCGAAGCGGACCATCCGGCCGCAATCCTGCTGACCAACCTGGCTCAGGATGTCGCGCCCCTGGTGGCATTCCCTGAGGAACGCCAGGAGGAGCGCACCCGTGCGGTGCGGCGCATGCTTCACGATTACTTCAATTTGCCCCTGATCGGGCGGGCCGTCCTCGGGCGGCATTGGCGCACGATCTCCGACGCACAGAAACAAGCGTACCAACACGCGTTCGAGGACCACACGGTGCAGCTGGTGGACACGCAGTTGGATCGCATAGCGGGCGGATCTCTCACGATTCTCCGCACGGTTCCCAGGAATGATCGTGAAACCTTCGTCTACACGCACTTTCGACGCGACGGCGAAGAGCCGCTGGAAGTGCGCTGGCGATTTCGGAATCGGAAACAGGACGGCCAACCGCGCATTGTCGAGGTGGCGGTCGAAGGCGTAAGCCTGTTCGCCACCAAGCGACAAGATTTTGCCGCCATCGTGGAAGCCGAAGGCATTGATGGACTGGTCGAAGCGCTTCGATCGATGAACGAGGCTTCGCCCTGATTCCGCCCGAACCTGGCGCCCACGCCGTCGGAAGTGAACCCGAGCGTGGGCGTTTCGCAAAGACCGGGCTCGTGTTGGGCGCGCTTGCCGTCCTGCTGACGCTGACGGTGGAACCGCCAGAAGGATTGACGGTGCCCGCGTGGCGGCTGGTTGGCGTCGTCGTGCTGATGGCCTGCTGGTGGATCTCGGAGGCGATCCCAATCCCGGCAACGGCACTGGTCCCGCTTGCCCTGTTTCCCCTGCTTGGCATCACTTCGGTCAGCGACGCCGGCGAGCCGTACGGTCACCGCGTGGTCTTCTTGCTGATGGGCGGTTTCATGATCGCGCTGGCCATGCAGCGCTGGGGGCTCCACCGGCGCATCGCGTTGAACGTGGTGTCACGGGTCGGTGGCGGGCCACGGCGCGTGGTTGCGGGTTTCATGCTGCCGGCGGCCTTTCTCAGCATGTGGATCAGCAATACCGCGGCAGCCACGATGATGGTGCCGATAGGATTGTCCGTGCTGGCCCTGTTTCAGCAGGATCCCGGCATGCGCGACCGGGACAAGTCTGCCTTCGCCTGTGCGCTGATGCTCGGCATTGCATTTGCCGCCAATGTTGGCGGAATGTCCACCCTGATCGGGACCCCGCCGAATGCGGTCCTGGCGGGCGTCATGCAGGAAACGTTTGGATACCAGATCGGCTTCGCCGAATGGTTGGCGGTCGGGTTGCCCATGACCATCGTGTTCCTGCCGCTGATCTGGATCGTTCTGACGTTTGTCTGCTTCGCGGTGCCGGGTGGTGGCGGCGCGCACCACCTCGAACGCATTGCCGCTGACACCCGTGCGCTGGGGCCCCTGTCGCGCGCCGAGATCACGGTCCTCCTGACGTTGCTGGTGACTGCCCTCCTCTGGCTTGGCCGCCGCACGCTGAACGAACTGGCTCCGGGTCTGGGGATCAATGACACCAGCATCGCGGTGTGTGGCGCCCTCGCACTGTTCCTCATCCCGGTCGGCCGCGATGCGGAGGGCCGTCGGGAATTCGCGCTCAACTGGGCGACCGCAATGCGGCTTCCCTGGGGGGTCATTCTCCTGCTGGGCGGCGGCTTCTCGCTCGCGGCGGCCATCAAGTCCACCGGTCTCGCGGCCTGGATCGGTGATGGCACGACTGCGATCGCGGTCCTGCCCGTGCTCGGCCTCCTGTTCTTAGTCACCCTATTGGTTGTGTTGTTGACCGAGATCAATTCCAATACGGCGACGACGGCGACGTTCATTCCGGTCCTGGCCGCGGTGGCGGTAAGTATCGGCGAGAACCCGTTGCTCCTGTGCATTCCGGCCACGTTCGCGGCCTCAGCAGCCTTTATGCTGCCGATTGCCACGGCCCCGAACGCCGTCGTCTTCGCATCAGGTCACGTGCCCAGCTCCTCGATGCTCCGCGCCGGCCTCGTCCTCAACCCTCTCGCCACGCTCGTCATCGTCGCCCTTCTGTGGTTTCTTCTCGGGCCCGCACTTGGCGTCGTTCCCGGCGAGTTCCCCGACTGGGCCCTCAATTCAGGCTGAGCCGGCAGTTCCGGCACAGGCCCATGGTTCCCGAAAGAAAGCGGCGCCCTCGCGAAGGAGCTGAAACGATCGTATGCGAATAGCTGTCTTGAAAGAGTTGCGAGCGGGCGAGGACCGCGTCGCCGCCACACCCGACTCGGTGAAACGGTTTTGTGCCAAGGGCGCAACGGTGGCTGTCGAGGCCGGGGCCGGCGTGTCGTCGGGCGTCGGCGACGGGGCCTACGAAGCGGCCGGGGCCAGCGTCTTCGGATCTCCGGAAGGGGCGCTGGAAGGCGCCGACGTCGTGCTGAGGGTCCGGTGTCCGATGACGGCAGAGCAAGGTGTCGACGAGATCGCGCAGCTGCCCGCGGGCTCGCTGGTGGTGGGGTTCCTCAATCCGCACAGCAACCCCGACAATATTCGGGCGCTCGCCACGCAACGCGTGACCGCGTTTGCGGTTGAATTCCTGCCGCGCATCAGCCGCGCGCAGTCGATGGATGCGCTGTCGTCTCAGTCAAATCTTGCGGGCTACAAGGCCGTAGTGGACGCGGCTGCCATGTTGCCGAAGGCCTTGCCCATGATGATGACCGCGGCCGGCACCGTCGCCCCGGCAAAAGTGCTCGTGCTCGGTGCGGGCGTCGCTGGACTGCAAGCGATTGCGACGGCCAAGCGGCTCGGAGCGGTCGTCTCTGCGTTTGACGTGCGGCCGGCCGTACGCGAACAGGTCGAGAGCCTCGGGGGACGCTTCATCGAGGTCGATGCCAGCGGCGAGGAAGCGGAGACCGAAGGCGGTTATGCACGCGAAATGGGCGAGGAGTACCGCCGCCGGCAACAGCAGCTAATCCACGACGCGGCGGCCGCCAGTGATATCGTGATCACCACGGCGTTGATCCCGGGTCGCCCGGCACCGGTGCTCCTTCCGGAAGCCACAATCGACAACATGCCGCCCGGTTCCGTAGTGATCGATCTGGCGGTGGAAGCCGGCGGTAACTGCCCCCTGTCCCGGACCGGAGAGACGGTTGATCGGAATGGCGTGCGGATCGTGGGGCCACGCAACCTCCCCGGCACGTTGAGCCACGACAGCAGCGCGTTGTACGCGCGGAACCTGTACGCGTTCATGGAGCCCCTGATCGCGGAAGGCGGCGACCTCAACATTCCTTGGGACGACCCGATCGTGGCCGCCAGCGTCGTCACGCGGGATGGTGCTGTCGTGCATGAATCACTTAAGGACCTAACGAATGGCTGATCCAACCATCATCAACATCACGATCTTTGTCCTGGCCGTGTTTGTCGGATACTACGTCGTGTGGTCCGTGACGCCGGCACTGCATACCCCGCTGATGTCGGTGACCAATGCCATCTCGGGGATCATTGTGGTCGGAGCCCTCATCGCGCTGGGGATCGCTCCTGACGAAGACGTGGGCGCGGCGGGTTCGCTGTCGACCGCGCAGTGGCTGGGTGTCGTGGCCACCGGCCTGGCGGCGGTCAACATCTTCGGCGGGTTCATCGTCACGCAGCGCATGCTGGGCATGTTCCGGCGCAAGGAACCGCGGGGCCGCTCGTGACTGCCAATGTCGCTGCCCTGCTCTACCTGGGCGCAGCGGTCTGCTTCATCCTCGCCCTGAAGGGACTGTCGTCGCCCGAAAGCGCGCGGCGCGGAAACCTGTTCGGTATGGCCGGCATGGCCATCGCCATCATCACCACGCTCTTGCAGCCCGGCATGAGTCAGCTGGGCTGGACGGCGGTGGCTGGCGGATGCGGGGCCGTCGTCGGTGCAGCAATCGCGCTCCGCATCGAAATGAAGGCGATGCCGCAGCTCGTGGCGGCATTCCACAGCCTCGTCGGAATCGCGGCCGTGCTGGTCGCGTGGGCGGCACTGTTCGCACCCGATGCGTACGGAATCGGTTCCGCTGGTTCCATCCACCTTGCCAGCCGGGTCGAAATGGCGCTCGGAGTCGTCATCGGCGCGGTGACATTCACCGGCTCCGTTGTGGCCTTCCTCAAGCTTCAAGGGCTGGTCAGCGGCTCGCCGACGGTATTCCCCCTGCAACATCCACTGAACCTGCTGCTCGGGATCGCGATCATCGCCCTGATCGCGCTGTTTGTTGGCGACGAGAACGTGGTCTGGTTCGGCGTCATGACCGGCCTCGCCCTGGCCATCGGGGTCCTGTTGATCATTCCGATTGGCGGCGCGGACATGCCGGTCGTGGTCTCCATGCTGAACTCGTACTCGGGCTGGGCGGCGGCGGGCATCGGCTTCACGCTGCAAAACACCGCGCTGATCATCGTCGGGGCGCTGGTCGGCAGTTCCGGGGCCATCCTGTCCTACATCATGTGCCGAGCCATGAACCGGCCGTTCCTGTCCGTCATCCTGGGCGGGTTTGGCCAGGAGGGCGATGCGGCCGCAGCTGATCAGGGCGACCGGTCGGCGAAGGGCGGCAACGCGGACGACGCCGCCTTCATCATGGGCAATGCCTCGGGTGTGATCATCGTGCCCGGGTACGGCATGGCCGTCGCGCAAGCGCAGCATGCGCTGCGCGAAATGGCGGACCTCTTGAAGGACAAGGGTGTGACCGTTCGCTACGCGATCCACCCCGTGGCCGGCCGGATGCCGGGGCACATGAACGTCCTGCTCGCGGAGGCCACCGTTCCCTACGAGGACGTGTTCGAACTAGAAGAGATCAACAGCGATTTTTCGGCAACCGACGTCGCCTTCGTGATCGGCGCCAACGACATCACCAATCCCGCTGCCCGGACCGATCCGAGCAGCCCCATTGCGGGCATGCCGATCCTGGACGTGGAGCAGTCGAAGACCGTGCTGTTCGTGAAGCGGAGCCTGGCGCCCGGCTACGCCGGAATCGACAACGCCGTCTTCTATGCTGACAACACGCTGATGCTGTTCGGGGACGCCAAGAAGATGGTCGAGGAAATCGTCCGGACGCTGCGTTAGATCAAGCGTTCACCAGACATTCCGAAGGTCGCGAAGCGCCAGGAACACTGCTTCCTCATCAAGGCCGGTCGCCGGGCCGGCTTCTCCGTCGAGCAATCGGGCCATCACTTCCGGCTGGTCAAGGCGCAGGAAGACGTTGATCTCCCGTTCGAGACCGAGGCTGGTGGGAACAGCCTGGTGGGGGTCCCGTCCACGTACTTCCTCAAGCAAGGACTGCGCCCGCACATTGCCGGGTTCGCGGTTGAGCGTGAAACCGAGGTTGTGTTCCAGGTAATCGTGTCCCGGATACACGGTCACGTCGTCGGACAGCTTCGCGATGATCGTGCGAAACGTCTGATACAGCTCCTTGGGATGGCCGCCGTTGTGGCAATTGCCGGCGCCAGCGTTGAACAGGGTATCGCCGGAGAACAGCGACGGCTGGTCTGCGTGTGCAAGAAGGCAGACATGGCTCATCGTGTGGCCGGGCGTATCCAGAGCTTCCAGCTCCACGGACCGGCCGACCCGGATGGAATCCCCCGCCTTGAGCGCCACATCGATGCCTTCGATGGAAGCGCCGGCACCTGCATGGGCATACAGCGTGGCCCCGGTGGCCTCCCGCATGCGGGCGTTGCCCCCGGTGTGGTCCAAGTGCTCATGCGTGTTGACGAATTTCGTAATGGTCCAACCGCGGCGTTCGGCTTCGGCCAGGCACAGGTCTGCCGCCAACGGATCCACGGCGAGCGCTTCGCCGGTTTCTTCGCACGCGATCAGGTAGTTGAAATTGCGGTAAGCATTGTCGGTGTAGATTTGTGCGACCTGCATCTCAACTCCGATCAACGGCTGCAGATACGAAGAGCAAATTATAGGGCACTCCGCCGATCCCGGTCGGAAAAGATGCAGCTTCGATCGCACCGAAAGCGGTGGTGGACGGTGGAAATGGCCTTGCCTCAGAACCCTGGGACCGCGGTTGCCGCCCCGCACTTTGGCCGGTACGTTCCTCCCTCCGACCAATGCGGAAATAGGCGATGCGCATCAAGGGAAACGAAGCCGGCCCCGGCATGGTGATTGAACACTTGGGCAGCATCTGGCGCGTGGTACGGAAGCAGGCGGTCCGGACCGGCAAGGGCGGCGCCTACGCCCAGCTGGAACTCCGCAACCTTGAAAACGGCAGCAAGTTGAACGAGCGGTTTCGCGCCGCGGAAAACCTGGAACGGCTGTACATCGAAGGCCGCTCGTATCAGTACCTTTTCGGCGACGGGAGCACCGTCACGCTCATGGACACGACGACCTATGACCAGTCGGAGTTTCCTGCAGCCATGGTCGGCGATGCCTTGCCTTTCCTGCAGGACGGCATGGATGTCACGGTCGAGTACGCGGGGGACAAGCCGGTCGCGATCCGGCTCCCGGACACGGCGATTGCGGTCATCACGGAGACCGAAGCGGTTGTCAAGGGCCAGACCGCCTCGAGCTCATTCAAACCTGCCGTGCTTGACAACGGTGTTCGGACCATGGTGCCGCCGCACGTGGAAACCGGCACCCGCGTCGTCGTCAACACGCTCGACGGGGCATACGTAGAACGAGCCAAGTCGTAGGACGCGTGGCCGCCAGCCGTGCCCTACCCGACTGCCATCATCAACGTCATGTCGGGCGCTGCCGAGAAGGCGGCCCGCCCGCTCCGCCGTGATTTCGGCGAAATCGAAAACCTCCAGGTCTCTCTCAAGGGGCCCGACAACTTCGTTACATCTGCGGACCTACGAACCCAGGAAATCTTGCACCGCGAGCTTTCGCGCGCGCGGCCCGGCTACGGTTTTCTCATGGAGGAAGGCCTGGAGGAGGCGGGCGACGGTGAACACCGGTGGATCGTCGACCCGGTCGACGGCACCCTGAATTTCCTGCGAGGGATACCGCACTTCGCGATTTCGATCGCCCTGGAACGAGCGGGCACGATCGTCGGTGCATTCGTTCTCGATCCCATCAAGCATGAAGCCTACTGGGCGGAAAAAGGCCGCGGCGCCTACGTGAACGACCGGCGTCTCCGCATCACGCCGCGCACCACCCTCGACGGAGCGGTCATCGCACTCGGTCTGCCGCACAGGAGCCGCGGCGCGCACGACCTGCATCTTTCCCGCCAGCGTCGGATCATGCAGCGAGTGGCCGGACTTCGCCGGTTCGGTGCCGCTGCGCTCGACCTGTGCTACGTGGCTTCCGGCCGCGTTGACGGGTACTGGGAAACCGGCCTGAACCCTTGGGACATCGCAGGGGGCATGCTGTGTGTGACCGAAGCAGGCGGTTCAGTCGTCGGGCTGCGCAGGAATTCCTCTCCGCTGATCACTGGAGATGTGGTGGCTGGTACTCCCGACATCGCGATTGCTCTGCAAGACTGCTTGGCGGAGGCTGAACGACAAGTCTGACGATGACATCAAGCGCGCAGGGGTTCATGCCGGCCGTGCTCGCCCCGGGACACCGGGTCGATGCGCATCAGACGGAGGCCTGCGGCGGCGATCCAGGGAGAGTTGCCGCGCCGCTCCCTCGGCACCTGCCACCAGCGTCGTTTCCATCGGACAAACCATACCGCCGACAGACCCGGCTCAGCTTGATCTTTCCAAATTTTTCTGCCATTTCGTCAGGTACTGTTCGCGTTGGACATGCTGGGCCGATCGCGGCCGCGCGCGCCATCTGGCAGCGAGACTGTTGTCCGTCAGATGTGTCCCGCCTCATTCGCGGGTCGACCACTGTTGGGTCGGCCTCAGCCCAACTAGCGGGAATCAACCGTGCATAGCCCCCACCGATTCCTGATTCGCATGGTCGTGTTCGTCGTGGTGTCCGGCGGCCTGGCATCGCTGCTGCTGCCGACGCTCAGGGAGGCGTTTAACGCCAATCCCGCGCTCAACGGGCTCATCGCAGGTGTGCTGGTAATCGGCATTGCGTACTCGTTTCGCCAGGTCCTGGCGCTGGTTCCCGAAATCCGCTGGCTGGAGCGCTACGCGTCCGGCATGAGTGTCAGCATCGCCAACGCGCGGCCGCCCAATCTGCTTGCCCCGATTGCGCGCACGTTCACCGAACAGACCAAGACTTCGCGACCGCTGATCTCCGCGCTCTCCATGCGCTCGCTGCTTGACCAGGTGAACTTTCGGCTGGACGAGACCCGCGACATTTCCCGCTACATGATCGGGCTACTGATCTTCCTGGGGTTGTTGGGGACATTCTGGGGGCTGCTCCAGACGGTTAGCTCGTTCGGCGCCGTCATCGGCAATCTCTCGATCAGTGAAGGCGGGGACGTCGCGTCGATCTTCGGATCATTGAAGGCGGGGCTGACCGAGCCTCTGGCCGGCATGGGTACTGCGTTCAGTTCGTCGCTGTTCGGACTTGCGGGCTCGCTGGTCCTTGGTTTCCTCGACCTGCAGGTTGCCCAGGCGCAGAATCGCTTCTACCTGGATCTTGAAGAGTGGCTTGCTCGCCGGGCACACGTTTCTGCAGGGAGCGGCAGCGAGTTGGAGCTGGGACACACTCCGGTTCCTGTCTACGTGCAGGCGCTGCTCGAGCAGACTGCGGAAAGCATCGATGAACTCCAGAAAGCGCTGGTCCGGGGAGAGAATGAACGTCGCAACGTCAGCGAGTCGATGTCCTCCATCGCCACCCAGATTGCGGCCCTCGGAGATCAGCTGCGAAGCAATCAGTCGTCCGTTGTTCGGCAGATTGAACGCATCGTCGACACCGGCGGCAATCTTGACGAACACTCCTTGGCGCATCTGCGCAGCGTGGATTCGAACCTCAAGCGCTTGGTTGAAGCGAACGCCGCCGGTCAGGAGGCTTTTCTCCAAGGCGTGCGCGGCGAAATCAAGCTGCTCGCACGCACCCTGAGTACTTCCGTGCCGGAGTCCAAACCGACCAGGGCTACTTCGAAAACGACGCGACGCACTTCGTCGGCAGCAGCCAAGCCCGAGGCAAAGTCGCGCAGTACCGATCAGGCGCGGTCCAAGCGCTGAGCCTGCGGCGTGCCCACGCGACGCCAATCTCCCAATATCTGGCCGGGCTTTGTCGACGGTATCTCAACATTACTGCTCGTCCTCGTTTTTCTGCTTGCGATCTTTGTCCTGTCCGAGTTTGCGCTGGGGTTGCTGCTAAAGGGGCGGGATGCGGAACTGCAGTCACTGACCACCCAGATGGACGCGCTGACAGCGCAACTTGCCCGGGAGGAAACCCAGAACGCCGAACTGTCCGAGAATGTCCTCGATCTCACCCAATCGCTCAATGACTCCAAGGCTCAGGTCAGCAACCTGCGGGGAGCCAACGTCCGCCTCAGCGATGAAGTCCGACTCCTCACCGAGTCGCTTCAGGCCGCTGAAGCCCTCGGGCAAGACCTGGAGACGAGAAACGAGCAACTGACCCTCCAGGTTCGCGAACTCACGCAGTCGCTCGCGGCCGCCGAAACCCTCGCTGCAAATCGACAGGCCCAGAATGACGCCCTGGCGGCAGATGTCCGACGACTCACACAACTGGTACAGGAAACCGAGACGCTCGCTGCAGACCTGAAGAACCAAAACGATTCTCTTTCCGAAGATGTGACGCAACTCACGCAGAAACTGGCGACGGCGCAGACCCGCGGCGACGACCTCCAGGCCCGGAATCAGGCCCTCGATGCCGACGTTCAGCAATTGACGCAAGACCTCGCGACGGCGCAGACCCGCGGCGATGACCTCCAGACCCGGAATCAGGCCCTCGATGCCGACGTTCAGCGCTTGACGCAGGACCTTGCGACAGCGCAGACCCGCGGCGATGACCTCCAAACCCGCGGCGAGGCGCTCGATACGCAGGTCCAACAGCTCACACAGGAACTGGCGGCGGCGCGGACGCGCGGCGACGAACTGCAGACAGAAAGCGAATCCCTCGATGCCGAGGTCCAGCGGTTGGCACAGGCGCTCATGAGCGCCGAGACCCGTGGTGACGACCTGCAGGTCCAGAACGAGACCCTTGTTGTGGACGTTCGGCAACTCGCACAGTCACTTGAGGAGGCCGAAGCTCGCGGGAATGAACTTCGGAACGAGAACGAGGGCCTCAACGCCAACATCCGGCAGTTGACCGCTGCGCTGGAAGCAGCGCAGGGCCACGGCGACGAGTTACAGAACACAAACGAGCTGCTCGCCCGCGACATACAGCAGCTTCGGCGCGCCCTGGAAACGGCCAACACGCACGGCGAGGACCTGCAGGCGCGGAATCAATCACTTGAGGACAACGTCAGGCAGCTTACTGAGGCTTTCGCCGCGGCCGAAACTCGCGGCAACGACCTCCAAGCAGAAAACGAAGACCTCCACGCCAGCATCCAACGACTGGCGCAGGCTCTGGCCGCCGCGGAAACTCGTGGCGATGACCTCCAAACAGAAAACGAAGGCCTCAATGCCGACATCACGCGCCTGTCGCAGGCCCTCGCCGCTGCGGAAACTCGCGGCAACGACCTGCAGACCGCCAATGAAACGCTCGACGTCGACATCCAGCGGTTGTCGCGCGCTCTGGCCGAAACCCGGAGTCGCGGAGACGAACTCCGGACCCAGAACGAATCGCTGTCCGCCGAACTTCTGGAACTCACGCGGGCACTTGAGGTTGCGGAGGCTCGGAGCAGTGAACTAATGGCCGAGAACGATGTGCTGAGTGCAGATTTTCAGGAGCTCACGCTCTCTCTCGAGGCCGCTGAAGCGCTGGGGTTGGACCTCCAGACGACGAATGAGCAATTGACCACCGACCTCCAGCAACTTACCCGGGAACTTGAAGAAGCAGGCACCCTGGAAACCGGCCTGCAGACACGCAACCGGGACCTGTCATCCGAGGTCAGGACGCTGCGGCGGTCGCTCGGGGAGGCGCAGGCACAGGAAACAGAACTGCGGGACGAGATCGAACGGCTGCGTGGCAGCGAGCAGGCACTGCGTGCGAGCCTCAGCCGCGTTCGGTCTTCGGAGCAGGGCCTGTCTGACCAGGCCCGAGATTTGGAACTCGACAAGGAGCAACTGGAAGAACGACTGGCCGAACTCGCGGCGGCGGCGGCAGCAGCCCGAACGGACCTGCTGCAGACGGAAGCAGACCTGGAACAGGAGCGCGCACTATCGGTAGCAGCAAGGGAGCAGGCGACCTTGCTGAACCGCCAGCTGGCCGACGTCCGCGCCAGGCTGGATGAACTCGGGCGGCTTCTGGACGCAGCCGAGGCCGACCGTGAAGCCAAGGGAATCCAGATTGTCGAGCTCGGCAAGCGCCTCAATGCCGCCTTGGCCACCAGGGTCAGTGAGCTGGCGCGTTATCGGTCCGAGTTCTTCGGACGACTCCGCGACATCCTCGGCGATCGCTCGGATGTGAGGATCGTGGGCGATCGCTTCATCTTTCAGTCCGAAGTGTTGTTCGCCAGCGGTTCCGCGGAAATTGGGCCGAACGGTCGGCGCGAAATCACCGAGGTCTCTGACGCTTTGAAGGTCCTCGCTGGGGAGATTCCCGACGACGTACCGTGGGTTCTTCAAGTCGAGGGACATACCGACACTGACCCGATTGCCACCGACCAGTTTCCCTCCAATTGGGAGCTGTCGGTCGCACGGGCCACTGCGGTCGCCCGTATCCTCCTCGACAACGGGATGCCTCCCGAGAGGCTTTCGATTGCGGGTTTCGCGGAGTTCCAACCGATCGACTCGGAAACCAATCCGGCGGCACTCCGTCGTAACCGGCGGATCGAACTCAAACTTACCCGGCCGTGACCGCATCGGCGGCCGAAGACATTGGCGGACATCTGTTAGCATGGCGGCAGCAGCGAACAGGTCATCTGTTCCGTCGTTTTGGCACCGTCCGCCCAAGCATCGAACACGCGGGCAATCGTCGCGAACCTGATTTCGCCTGATTGCCACTAGCCTCCACCCCGGCGACATCCCTCGCCAGATTGCCATGCAAGACGTTCTACGAACTCTCCAGAAGAAACGCCGCGACGCCCATCTGGGCGGTGGCACGGCGCGCATAGAGAAGCAGCACGCCAAGGGAAAGCTGACTGCGCGGGAACGTCTCTCTGCGCTCTTGGATCCAGGATCATTCGAGGAGTTCGACATGTTTGTCGAGCACCGGAGCGGCGATTTCGGCATGCAGCGGCAAACCATCCCCGGTGACGGAGTCGTCACCGGCTGGGGCGAAATCGGTGCTCGCCCGGTGTTTGTGTTCAGCCAGGACTTCACCGTGTTTGGCGGATCACTGTCCGAGGCCCATGCAGAGAAGATCTGCAAAGTCATGGATCAGGCCATGAAGGTAGGGGCGCCGGTAATTGGCCTGAATGATTCCGGTGGAGCGCGGATCCAGGAAGGCGTCGCGTCGCTCGGCGGCTACGCCGAGGTGTTTCAACGAAACGTGCTGGCCTCGGGTGTCATCCCGCAGATCTCGGTGATCATGGGCCCGTGCGCGGGCGGCGCCGTCTATTCGCCGGCGATGACCGACTTCATCTGCATGGTGCGCGACACAAGCTACATGTTCGTCACCGGGCCAGACGTCGTGAAAACCGTGATTCAAGAGGAGGTCTCGCACGAGGAGCTCGGTGGCGCACGAACCCACACCGCGACGTCAGGTGTCGCGGATCTCGCCTTCGACAACGATCTCGAAACCCTCACGCAAATACGGCGCCTGTTCCATTTCCTGCCGCTCTCGAATCATGACCAGGTGCCGGTCCGCGAGACCGCAGATCCTGCTGATCGCCTGGAGCCCGCTCTGGACTCGCTGGTCCCCGTGCATCCCAACAAGCCGTACGACATGCGGGAGGTTCTCGAGAAAGTCCTGGATGAGGGTGACTTCTTCGAAATCCAGCCCGACTTCGCCGGCAACATCTTGATCGGCTTCGGTCGAGTCGAGGGGCGGACGGTGGGAGTGGTAGCCAACCAACCGATGGAACTCGCAGGCTGTCTGGACATTAACTCGAGCCGGAAAGCCGCTCGTTTCGTGCGTTTCTGCGACTGCTTCAACATTCCCATCGTGACCTTCGTCGATGTCCCCGGCTTCTTGCCCGGAACTGACCAGGAGTACGGCGGCCTGATCAAGCATGGGGCCAAGCTTCTGTTTGCCTATGCAGAAACCACTTCTCCGAAGATTACCGTGATCACGCGTAAGGCGTACGGGGGAGCCTACGACGTGATGGCGTCAAAGCATCTTCGAGGCGATATCAACCTGGCCTGGCCGACCGCAGAAATTGCCGTCATGGGACCAAAGGGCGCCGTGGAAATCATCTTCCGGGGAGACATCGGCGACCCCGAGAAAATCCAGCAACGCACCGACGACTATCGCCGCAAGTTTGCGAACCCATTCGTGGCGGCCAGTCGAGGTTACATCGACGACATTATTCTCCCGCGTGAAACCCGGACCCGGATCGCCCGTTCACTGAAAATGCTCCGCAACAAGCAGCTGACGAATCCATCGAAGAAGCACGGAAACATCCCGCTGTGAAGCTGCGACGGCGGACCCGGCCGTTCCGGAAGGTCCTGATCGCCAATCGGGGCGAAATCGCTTGTCGCATCATCCGCACATGTCGGCGGATGCGAATCAAGACCGTCGCCGTGTTTTCCGAGGCCGACGAGGGCGCGCTCCACGCGGAAACTGCCGATGAAGCGGTCGCGATCGGTCCTGCGCCGGCGAGCCAGAGCTACCTTCGGTTCGCGTCACTGCTGGAAGCAGCCCGCGCGACCAAGGCCGACGCCATCCATCCTGGCTACGGGTTCCTGTCGGAGAACGCGGCATTTGCCCGCGCGGTTGAAGAAGCCGGCATCACCTTTGTGGGTCCGCCCGCGGATGCCATCGAAATCATGGGCGACAAGCTGGCCGCAAAGGAATTGGCCACCAAGGCTGGCGTCAATGTCGTTCCCGGCAACACCAGACCGGCGGGAACCGCGGTCGAGGCAGCTTCCATGGCCGACGGCATCGGCTATCCCGTCATGCTGAAGGCCGCCGCAGGCGGCGGCGGCAAAGGAATGCGCGTCGCGGGCAGCAACGCGGATGTCCGGGAGCTGTTTCCACTTGCATCCGGCGAGGCCAAGTCAAGTTTCGGTGACGCGCGGGTATTCGTCGAACGCTACTTCCCAAGTCCCCGCCACATTGAAGTGCAAATTCTCGCTGACGCGCATGGGCAATGTATTTCGCTCGGTGAGCGCGAGTGTTCCATCCAGCGCCGCCATCAGAAGGTATTCGAAGAGGCCCCGGCGCCTCGGTTCGAGCCCGAAGTTCGCCGACGAATGGAGAAGCAAGCTGTCGCGCTGGCCAAAGCGGTGGGGTACCGCTCGGCCGGCACCGTCGAGTTCATTGTCGATTCGGAAGGGGAGTTCCATTTCCTTGAAATGAACACGCGCCTGCAGGTCGAACATCCGGTAACCGAGCAGGTCACAGGCGTAGATCTTGTGGAGGAAATGCTGCGGGTTGCGGCGGGCGAGCCGCTTCGCCTGCGCCAGCAGGACGTCCCACGCGATGCGGGATGGGCCATTGAAGCCAGGGTCTACGCAGAGGATGCCGAACGCGGCTTTGTGCCATCGGTCGGCCGAATTCGACGATTGACGACACCGCCGACACCGGCCGGAAGCGGCGTCCGCATCGATACAGGAGTAGTCGAGGGTTCCGAGATCACCCCGCACTACGACCCGATGATCGCCAAGGTGATCACTTACGGCAAGGACCGGCAAACTGCGGTGCGTTCGATGCAAGCAGCGTTGGACGGATTCTACATTCGAGGTCCACGCACCAACGTGACCTTTCTCGCCGGCGTGGCCCGAACCGGGAGATTCGAGCAAGGGGACCTCGATACAGGCTTTCTCGATACCGAGTACCCCGACGGCTACCAACCGCCCCTTCCCGAAGGAGAGACCAGGGACGCGCTGATCGCAGTGGCTGCGTTGGTCCAGCAGACAGAGGAATCTCGGGTAGGACCGCCAGCGGAGCGGCAGGCACGGGAAGCCGTCGTCATGCTGGGTGAAGAAGCTGTCCCCTGCACGGTCCGTGCCACCGATGGCGGATGCGACGTGGAAGTCGGCGATCGGCAATTGGCGGTCAGGAGTACGTGGCGTCCTGGCCAAGTCGTGTTTCACGGCCGAGTGAACGCGAAGTCGGTGGTGATCCAGATCGACCCGGCGGTGGAGGGATGGACGTTCACTCATGCCGGCGTGACGACCAGGACTTTGGTTCGGACTCCCGAAATTGCCGCACTCGCCGTCCACATGCCAAAGAAGGCCCTGCCGGACCGGTCAAATCGGTTGTGCAGCCCCATGCCTGGCCTGGTGATTTCGATTGCAGTGGCAGAGGGCGACGAGGTACGGGCAGGCCAGGTGATCGCTGTGGTGGAGGCAATGAAGGCAGAGAATCAACTTCGGGCAGAGCGCGACGGCGTTATCCAGAAAATCGGTGTAAAGGCGGGCGACAATATCGCCGCTGAAGAGGTGATCGCGGAATTCGCATGACGGGCGCCGCCACACGACCCGACATTCCAAGTTAGTTCCGCCCGACTGCCTGGCGGGTTTCGGCTGGTCGCGGGATTCCTCTCGGTGCGCCTGTCTCCCCTTCAGCGTGTCGCCGAGCTTGGCCCGAGCATGCGGAGGCAGTCGTCGTCCAGGGGTCCAACGGCGGACCAGTCGCGGGTGCAGAGATGCTCCGGGCGGTCGAACTTGGTGGGCGGATTGTCGACTGCGGCAACATTCAGATAAAAGATGCGCCTCGGCCAAGGGGTGATGTTGCCGGCCGACCCGTGAACCATGTTGGCATGGGTGATCAACACCGAGCCTGGTGGCCCGACGAACAATTCGATGCCACCAGTGCGGACAATCTGCGCGAGACGCTCCTCGCCGATCTGGAACACCGTGTAGCTGGACGATTCCTGATTGTCCACGGCGTCGGCAATCAGTCCGCAACGATGGGAACCGGGCACCAGCATTAGCGGTCCGTTGCTGGTACTGGCCTGGTCCAGCAGGATCGCGATCATAAAGGCGCGCGGTTCCAGGAGCCCGTCGCGGTCCGACCAGGTGGCGTAGTCCTGATGCCACGTCCAGGGGCCGCCGTGAAACGCGGCTTTCGTGTTGAGGCGCGACTGGTGGATGTAAACCGGACCGCCCATCAGAGCCTGGACCGGCTCCAGCCAGCGGGGATGCCTCGCGAGACGACGGAAGGCCTCATTGAAGCGGTGTGCGCCGTAAACCATTCTGACGACGTCTGAATCCGGTTCGTGGATCACCTCGGGGCCTTTCCGTGCCGCGACCGCCGCGACTGCGGCGCGCACGTGAGCGATCTCATCCTCCGAAAAGAGGCTGGGCAGCAAAAGGAACCCGCGGTGCTGGAACTGCCGCCGCATGGATTCATCGAGTGCCGTCATGGCCAAGCCTCCCCGGTGGCATCTGGTTGCCGTAGTGCAGCCAATCCGCGCCCGTTGCTCCTGAGTCTACGCCGGACGCCGGCGTCAGCGCCTCGCCCGCGAAGTCGCTTCCGTACCAGCAGACCCAACGCTCACAATACTGGACCTGCGATCTCAAGCGGCCACTCCGCATTCTCCGAACTGGCTCGACCGTCAGCGACCCCATCAGGCTCCATCGAGCGGCTCGAGGAACAGGATCCACCGACCGAAACGAAGCCGCCTCAAAGAGCGTCGGGTCGAGGGTGCGGTACGGCACGCTTTCCGACTGCTGTTCGCCGCCTGGCCACTGTTCCCATCGTTGTAGACACCCTACTTTTCTTTTATCGTACTGAATGCTCAGTCGAGTCCCTCGATCTGGCGGCTGGTTTCGTATACCTGTTCGTCCGTACTCTCGGCGGCTGCCCCATCTGTTATCTGGAACTCAGTAATGCATCGGCCTATCCACATTCTTGCGGCTCTCGGCATAGCGCTGGCACTTTCGGCCTGCGGCAGCCCCCCCGAACAAGATCCCACTGCCGAACCGGCGGAGGTCGTGGAGGGAACTGGCCTCGCCGACATCACTGACGGCGGTATTGACGTCGAAACCGATGAGACTGCGGGGGTTACGCAGCTGACCCCCGCTGAGCAAGCTGAAGTCGACCTGATTAATGCCGGCGACCGAGTCTATTTTGACTACGACAAGAGTTCCTTTGGTGCCGAGGGTGAGGCAATTCTCCGTGCGCAGAGCGAACTCCTGCTAGGTGCGCCGGCTGTGACCGTCACGGTCGAGGGGCATTGTGATGAACGCGGTACCCGGGAATACAACATTGCGCTTGGCGAACGTCGGGCCGAGGCCGTCAAGACCTACCTCGTATCGCTCGGAGTAGAGGCGACGCGAATTTCGACGATCTCCTATGGCAAGGAGCGACCGGAAGTCGAGGGCCACAATGAACAGGCTTGGCGCCAAAACCGGGTGGCAATCACCGTAATCAATCCGTGATCGGGCGTGCTGCAGCAATTGTAACCGCCGCCCTGTGCGGCAGCATTGTTGCGATTCCTGCCGTTGCGCAGGAGGTCGGCGACGAACGGCTCGGTGCGCTGGAAACCAGGCTCGAGGCCCTCTCACGGCAGACCGAGGCGATCGCGCGCCAGGAGCGGCGACTCCAGGAGCTTGAGGACTCTTTGCGTGCCGTGACCGGCAGGATGGAAGAAAACCGTCACTTGCTCGATCAGCTTCACCGGCAACTCCGAGAAATGGAGGAGACACAGGCGGCATCGAGTGACGCGCTGCCCCCGCCGGTGTCGGCACCGACGCCCGACACCGTTCCGGCAGCGCCAGTTGTCGGCGCCGGGCCCGAAATCGAGAACACGGTGGCGCAGGAGCCGCCGACAGGAGTGCCTACGGCAGGGGCCGGACCTGTGACGGCCGCGCAGTTTGATGACGAGGAAACCAGTTACAGGCAGGCCTACGAATTGTTGGTCAGGGCGGACTATGCGGCCGCGGAGACAGCCTTCCGGGACTTCATTCGCAGATACCCAAACGGCACCTTGACCGACAATGCGTATTACTGGCTTGGCGAGAGCCACTACGTTCGTGAACAGTACGCGGAGGCTGCCGCCGAGTTCGCGCGCGGGTTTCGAAGTGCCCCAGACAAGCAGAAGGCACCCGACATCCTTCTCAAGCTGGGGCTCTCGTTAATCGCCCTGGGCAAGAACGACGACGCGTGCCAAGCATTCCGCCGCCTTGGTCTGGACTTTCCAGACGCATCAAAGCGTATCCTCGACCGCGCGGTCCTTGGCCGTGAGCGCGCTGGCTGTACCTGATGTGCCGGCGGCTTCCAAGCCGGTAACTCCAGCAGAATTTCGGCTCCTCGCGGCAGAGGCCGGCCTCTCGCCCGACCAGTGCAATTCCCTCGCCATCGGCGTGTCCGGCGGTACCGACAGCATGGCGCTTGCCAGCTTGGTGGCGGAATGGGCGGACCGACGACGGGGATCCGTCACCGCACTGACCGTGGACCACCGCCTTCGCCCTGAGTCCGCCTCCGAGGCCGCCATGGTTTCACGGTGGATCCGAGAACTCGGAATGCAGCACGAGACCCTGGTCTGGCATCACCGGAATGTTACGCACGGGATACAGGCAAGCGCGCGCGCGGCACGTTTTCGATTGATGGGTGCGTGGTGCTTGCGTGCTGGCGTCGCCAATCTATTGCTGGCGCATCATCTCGAGGACCAGGCTGAAACGTTTCTCATGCGTCTGGCGGCAGGAAGCGGCATCCCTGGGCTCGGGTGCATGCGCGTGCGCACCCCGATGGCAACGATGGAACTCGTACGGCCGCTGCTCGGGGTTTCGAAGTCCCGCCTCCGCGCAACTGTGGCGCACGGCAGCGGCAACTTCGTGGAGGACCCGTCCAATCAGGATCTCCGGTACACGCGAACCCGGCTTCGCAGGCTCCTGCTTCACCCCGCTTCCGACCTCCCTAAGCCTGCCACGTTGGCCCGTGCGACCCGGACGTTCAGACGATTGGACGCGCTAGCTGAACGCGCAATTGCAGCCCGACTGCGCGGTGCGATGCACGTGTCACCTCTGGGATTCGTGACGGTCGACCTGGGGCCGTTCGCCGCTCTTCCCGAACTGCTGGCGCTTCGATGCATTGCCGCGGTCGTGCAGGCAGTAGCGGGCCGAGATTATCCGTCACGCACCCGGTCCCTTTGGCGGGTCCTGGAGCGCATTCGCAACCACGAGCTTCGCACATCCACGCTCGGGGGGGCCGTCCTCACGGTGACCGCGAAACAGCTTGCATTCACCCGTGAAGCCCGGGCCGTCTCCGGCCCTGCCCACCTGCAGTCTCCGAAGTTGCTATGGGACAATCGCTTCCTGATTGAAACCAACTTCCCGGCGGATGATCTAATCGTCGGCGCACTTGGGACGCGGGATCTCCGCAAGCTTCCCGTCCCACCGCCCGGTCCCGGCGTGCGCCGTGATCATCTTGCTACACTGCCGGCATTCCGTGATCTTGACGGATTGGTCGCAGTGCCCCACCTAAATTGGTGGCGGGACGACCGTCTCCGCACGAGAATACGGATCGTTTTCGAACCCCGGTCCGGCCTGTTGGCCGGCGTATCGTCGTCACCGGGAAACAGAAACGGGACCGGTTGGAACACCGGCTGCCGAGGACACGCATGAACGGTTTTGCCCGCAACGTTGCCCTGTGGATTGTAATCGGGTTGGTCGTGGTGACCGCGTACAACCTGTTCAATAGCAGCACCCAGCAGAATGCTGCCGAGATCGATTACTCGACGTTCGTCGAGAACGTCGAAACAGGTCAGGTCAAATCCATCACCGTGAGCGGCCGCGTGATCGACGGTCTCTACCGGAATGGCCAGCGTTTCACGACATACGGCCTTGACGATGCGAGCCTGCTTCCTTTGTTGCGCGAACACGACGTTGCCGTGCGGGCAGCGCCGGAGGAGAGCAGCGTCTCGCCGGTAGTCGGCCTGTTGCTCAACTGGTTGCCGATGCTGCTGTTCATCGGCATCTGGATCTTCTTCATGCGCCAGATGCAATCCGGCAACGGCAAGGCATTCGGATTTGGCAAATCCAGGGCGCGCCTCCTTACTGAGAATCAACAGCGCGTCACTTTCGACAACGTCGCGGGGGTCGACGAGGCGAAGGAAGAGCTGCAAGAAATCGTGGAGTTCCTGAAGAGCCCTCAAAAGTTCCAGCGACTGGGGGGTTCCATTCCGAAGGGCGTGCTGCTGGTGGGCCCGCCAGGGACGGGGAAGACGCTGCTCGCCCGCGCCGTCGCCGGCGAGGCGAATGTGCCCTTCTTCACGATCTCGGGCTCGGATTTCGTCGAGATGTTCGTCGGCGTCGGGGCCAGCCGGGTCCGTGACATGTTCGGACAGGCGAAGAAAAACGCCCCATGCATCGTGTTTGTGGACGAAATCGATGCCGTCGGAAGGCAGCGCGGTGCAGGTCTTGGCGGCGGCAACGATGAACGGGAACAGACCCTCAACCAGCTGCTGGTCGAGATGGACGGCTTCGAGGCCAACGAAGGCGTCATCATGATCGCCGCGACCAACCGGCCTGACGTCCTCGACCCGGCGCTGCTGCGTCCAGGCCGCTTCGACCGCCAGGTCGTGGTTTCCAATCCGGATATCGTCGGGCGCGAGAAGATCCTCCGCGTACACATGCGCAAGGTTCCAGTCGGAAACGACGTCAACATCCGGACCATCGCACGCGGGACCCCCGGTTTCTCGGGCGCGGATCTCGCAAATCTCGTCAATGAAGCCGCACTGCTTGCTGCCCGAAAGGGCCGCCGTTCCGTCGGCATGGCCGAATTCGAACAGGCGAAAGACAAGGTCATGATGGGCGCCGAGCGACGCTCGATGGTGATGACGGAAGACGAGCGCAAGATGACCGCGTATCACGAATCCGGACACGCGATCGTGATGCTGAACGTCGAAGGGCACGAGCCCCTCCACAAGGTCACGATCATCCCGCGTGGCCGGGCACTCGGAGTCACCATGTGGCTGCCGGAACGCGACAAGTACGCGCATACGCAAATTGAACTGGAAGCGCAGATCGCCGGGCTGTTCGGTGGTCGCATTGCCGAGGAGCTCATCTACGGCAAGCGTCACATCACCACCGGTGCCGGCAACGATATCCAGCAGGCCACCAATTTGGCCCGCCGCATGGTGATGGAGTTCGGATTCAGCGATCGACTCGGCCCAATCCGTCTGCAAAGCAATCAGGAAGAAGTGTTCCTTGGACACTCCGTCGCCGAACAGCGCAACATGTCGGATCAGACCGCTCGCATGATCGACGAAGAAATTCGGAGAATCGTCGAGGACGGAGAAAGCACTGCACGGACGATTCTTGAAGCCCGCGTCGACCAGCTTCACGCCTTGGCCGGCAGCCTTCTCGAGTACGAAACGTTGACGGCAGACGAGGTGGATGCCGTGTTGGGCGGGCGGTCCATCCATCGCGACGACGATGACGAGGCAGCACCGGAGACGGGCCGACGTTCATCGGTCCCGCAAAGCGGTGCGTCCCAAGGACAAGGCGACGGCTCGGCGCAGCCGGAGAACGCATGATGCACCCGGTGGGCGGCTGACCGCAGGAGCAACCCCGTTCTGCTGCGGCCACGAAAGCTCTCGCGCTTCGCTCATCCTGCCGCCGACCGCCTACCCCTGGCAGGCGGCCCCATGGCCTTCGCCGCCGTGGATGAAATCGTCCCTGGTCACCCTGCGCCCGAGGTGCGCCCCCTGCCACTGGCGTCACTGGAAGATGACCGCCATCAGGCGGCACGCCATGCCCTTACCGCTGCCCGGGCTCCGTTTGCCGGATTTGCGCTCGACCACACCCGCATCGTGGGCGTGATCAACGTAACGCCGGACAGCTTCTCGGATGGCGGCCGCTACCTCACGCCCGAAAAGGCGGTCGCGCTGGGTCGCTCCATGGTCAAGGCGGGCGCCGATATCCTCGATGTAGGAGGCGAATCCACACGCCCCGGCGCCACGATGGTGTCGCCGGCCGAAGAGATCCGGCGCGTCGTCCCCGTCATCGAAGCATTGCGGCCAACTGGCGCCGTGATATCTGTCGACACCCGCAATCCCGAGACCATGCTTGCAGCGGCAGCGGCCGGGGCCTCCATCGTCAATGACGTCACTGCACTTTCGCATTCGCCGAACAGTGCCCGAATCGTTGCCGACGCGGGGCTAGCGGTCGTGCTCATGCACATGCGCGGGAACCCGCAAACGATGCAGGTGCGGCCCTACTACGATCACGCCCCCAGCGAGGTCTATGCGGATCTTGCCGTCGCGGTGGAGCGGGCCCGCGCTGCTGGCATTCCACCTCACCAGATCATCGTCGACCCGGGTCTCGGATTCGGAAAGAACAGGAAGCACAACCTGCAGCTCCTCGCATGGCTGCCCATGTTCCACTGCCTGGGGCATGGCCTGATGGTGGGCGCGTCCAGAAAGTCCCTCATCGGGCATCTGGACGGCGATGCTCCTGTTTCCGACCGAATCGGAGGTTCGCTGGCGATTGCGATGCACGCCGTCAGCCAAGGCGCAAACCTTGTCCGGGTGCACGATGTCGCCGAGACGCGGCAGGCGCTGCGAGTGTGGGGGGCTCTTGGCCGGTCGATGGCCGAATCGGTCCCGGACCCAGGCAGGCATCCAAGCTGACGTTGGGGATAGCCCGACCGACGAGCTGTCCGCAGTTGGCCGGGGTGCCGCCCAACGCCGGTTCAACCCGCCGGCAGCCGGGTCAACCAGTGGTGCCGTCGGCGTCGGTCCTACGAGTCCGACAATCCGGATCCTCGAGAAAGTCGGGCCGGAGGCGTAGTCCTAGCCCCGGCCCTTCCAGCGGACGGAGGAAACCGTTCTCGAGTGGCGGCAACTCGGTCACGATTTCCTGGAACCAGCCGTAGTAGAAAGCGCGAACCACCTCCTGCACCAGAGCATTCGTCGCATTCATCACGTGGTGAACCGAGGCGGCAAAGATGACAGGCCCGGTGCAATCGTGCGGAGCAACCGGGCGGTGCCAGGCTTCGGCCATTGCGGCGATCTTACGGGCTTCCGAAAGCCCGCCAACCCAGCCGATATCGTACATAACGTAGTCGCAGGCTCCGAGTTCCAGGAGTTCCCGAAACTGCCCCCGGCTTCCCAGGGTTTCGCTTGCCGTCGTCGGGACCCGTGTGGAATCCCGAAAATCCTTGAGGCTACGAAGGCTGTCCATGCGGATCGGATCTTCGAACCAGAATGGGCTGCAGGGCTCCAGCGCCGCCGCAATGCGTTTCGCCTGCGGAAGATCCCACATGGCGTGAAGCTCGACCATCACATCCATGGTGTCACCCACGGCGTCACGGATCTTCTGGAACGGTTCTACTGCGCGCGCCAGGTCGGCAGGCGAGATGTAATGTCCTCCGGAAGCTTCCGCCGCATAGTCGAAGGGCCAGATCTTCATCCCGGTGATGCCCATTTCCTGCAAGCTCTTGGCCAGCGCTCCGGCGTCCGTCAGGAACGCCTGAAGATCTTCGTACGGCCCCTCCGGCTGGTCGCCCGGCAGGTTGAAGCTGTCGGTGGACTGCTTGGAGTGCGTTCGGACATACTGGTAGCCGGCGCAGGTGTTGTACACGCGGATGGAGTCCCGACTCCGTCCGCCCAGGAGCTGGTAGATCGGCTGCCCGGTCACCTGCCCCCAGATATCCCAAAGCGCCACGTCCAGCGCCGAGTTGCCCCGCACCTCTGCGCCCGTCCCCGAGTGACCGATGTAGGTCGTCAACCGCTTGCTGTGCCGGTCAATCTGGAGCGGATCCTCCTCCAAGAGGAGCTCGGCTGCGTACGAGTGGATGTGACCCTCTGAAGACCCGGTCCCGTAAAAGGTCTCTCCCAATCCGGTGATTCCCTCGTCGGTGTGCACGTGAACCCAGAGGAGGTTGGGAAAACGCGCATGCGAGACGGTCTCGATCGCAGTAATTTTCATTCCTGATCTCCTGGGTCCCGTTTACGGGTAACGGTACCGGTTGTAGAAAGGCGCCACAGTAGCGTTTCGGAAGGGACGATGGGACGCATATTCGGCACCGATGGCATTCGTGGTCGCGCCAACGAGGCGCCGCTGACGCCAGAATTCGTCCAGCGAATCGGCGTTGCCGCCGGCGCGGAATTTACCCGCGGTGACCATCGCCATCACGTGGTCATCGGCAAGGACACGCGACTGTCGGGCTACATGATGGAAACAGCCCTGACGAGCGGCTTCCTGTCCATCGGCATGAACGTGTTCCTTGTCGGGCCGATCCCGACTGCCGCCATCCCCATGCTGGTTCGCTCCATGCGGTGTGACCTGGGGGTCATGATCTCCGGTTCGCACAATGCCTGGCAGGACAACGGCATCAAGCTGTTTGGTCAGGATGGCCGCAAACTCTCTGAAGAAGTCGAACGTTCGCTGGAGGAGCGCCTGCAAGCGTATCCGACGTCCCACACCCTGGCAGACGCTCCAGACGTCGGACGCGCCAAACGAATCGACGATGCCGTCGGTCGCTACAACGAGTGGGTCAAGGCCACCGTCCCCGCTAACCTCAGACTTGACGGCCTCAAGATCGTGGTCGATTGCGCCAACGGTGCGGCTTGGCGAGTCACCCCGCAAGTACTGTGGGAACTTGGCGCAGACGTCGTGGCCATGGGCGTCGCGCCCGATGGCACGAACATCAACCGAGACTGCGGTTCGACAGCGCCCCACGCGATGGCAGCCCGGGTCCGGGAATCCGGGGCAGATCTCGGTATCGCGCTGGACGGAGACGCCGACCGGTGCGTACTCGCCGACGAGCAGGGTCGGGTCGTGGACGGCGATCGGCTGATCGCGCTGATCGCGCGTGAATGGTTCGAGAGCGGAGCGCTTACCGGCAGCGCGGTAGTCGGCACGCCGTTCTCGAACTATGGCTTCGAGCGCTACCTGGGCACCCTTCAGCTGGACCTTCTACGGGCTCCCGTCGGCGACCGTCACGTCTCGCAGTGGATGCGGTCGCACGGATGCAACGTCGGCGGGGAACCGTCCGGTCACATCATTTTGGCGAACCACAGCGAGACGGGAGACGGACTGGCCTCAGCGTTGCAGGCGCTGTCCGTCATGGCCCGCACGGGCAATCCCCTGTCAGAATTGTTGCCCCGCTACGAAGCCGTTCCGCAGCATCAATCCAATGTCCGCCTTCCGAACGGACGGGACGTCGACCCCCTCGTCAACCGGTCCGTCCGGGCGGTCGTCAAGGAGGCAGAACAACGCCTCATCGGAAAAGGCCGACTGATCGTCCGACCTTCGGGTACCGAGCCGCTGCTGCGCGTTCTGGTCGAGACTTCGGACGAACCGGCTGCCCGAGAAATCATCGAATCGATTGCAACCGCAGTGGCCACAGCCAGCCGGGACGCGGCTTGACGGAAATCGAATCTGCTCGTCAATGCGGCCACTCTAGCGGGCGGTTGCTGATTGTTGCCGGTTCGGATTCGGGCGGCGGTGCCGGTCTTCAGGCCGACCTCAAGACCGCCATGGCAATGGGCGTGTACGCCATGTCGGCCGTGACAGCGGTCACGGCGCAAGACACCTATCGAATCCACCGGGTGCTGCACACGCCCCCGGACCTCGTCGCCTTGCAGATGCAAACGGCCTTACGAGACATCGGGGCGGATGCCATCAAGACCGGAATGCTCTGTTCGAGCGAGACGATCGACGCCGTACTCGGCACCTTGGCCACCTGCGCCGCCGGATTGCCGCTCATCGTCGACCCGGTGTTGACGGCAACGTCGGGTGAGCCTCTGTTGGAGCCGGCAGCGGAAGCGGCGCTCCGTGATCGGCTGGTGCGACGCGCATACCTGGTGACGCCCAATACCCCCGAAGCTGAGAGGCTGACAGGACTTCCTGTCACCGATCGGGATGAGATGCTCCGCGCCGGTCAACACCTGATCGCGATGGGGGCGCACGCAGCGTTGATTACCGGCGGGCACCTTGGGGGCGCTGAGGTGACCGACCTACTCGTTACCGATGCCGGAGTACGGGAGTTCGTTGCGAATCGGGTTGACACGCCCCACACCCACGGTACTGGCTGCACGCTCGCGAGCGCCATCGCTGCCGGGATTGCCAAGGGGGCCACACTGATCGACGCGACGGCGCGCGCGCACGCCTATGTTCAGCGTGCGATACGGACTGCACCGGGACTGGGCGGCGGTCGCGGGCCGCTGAATCACCTTGCCTGAACGGAACACTGTCAAGGTTGGCGGACAAACCAACCACCCGGCATCCAACCCGCCATCATCCCATTGGGACGCAGGTCCGGACGACGGTGACACAAGCTTGTTTCGGCTGCCTCGCCTGGCAACCGCGGAACTAGATCAATTGGAGCAGCGACCCTGCTCGCCGCCGGCCAGCACCAGCTGGATGACCTCAACCTTCCGGTCTGGAGTTTCTCAAGCGCCTGCTACGAAAGCGACGCCAATCCGTCGCTCCGGGCTTCATGGATCTGAAAGATCGCGTTAAAGCCACTCACCTCGAATACTTCCTTCAAGTAGTCCCGCATTGAGCACAGCTCGATCCGTCCAGATCGGGCCTTTACTTCCTTCGCAACCATTAGCAACACACGCAAACCGGCGCTGGAAATAAAGTCGACTTCGGAGAAGTCGACGAGGATGACCAGTTCACCGCCTCTCACCTTGTCGAGAAACGCGGTCTCAACGTCCCGAGCATTGGTTCCATCGATGCGGCCTTCAGGCTCGAAGATGAGCACGTCTCCTTCTTTAGTACTCTTCATTTCCACGGTGACTACTCCTTCTGGAGGCGCTCCGGCCCGACAGTGTCGGGCCACGCCACATCGTTGTCTTGAGTACCATGCTAGGCAAATTGCGTCAACGATCGATAGCGCAATCAAGCTCTTTTCATGTCCGAGCTGGTTGTCGTGCCGCCTACCCGTTCACGTAGAAAGCGCGGCACAATGCCGCCTGGCCTGGCTCACTCAGGGTGGACCCGGGAGACCGAAGTGCAAGGCTCAAGCGATCGCCGCCACAGCCCAGGTCGGAGGCCGAGTCAACGCGTACAGACACCGACTGCCGCGCGGAGAGCGCATCTAATCCTGTACTGACAGGGGGCGCGTGAGCCCGCGCCCCCTGTCCTCGAAACGAACCCGCTAGATCGAGTTGGTCCGCATGGCTTCTGCCATGAGCTCGGCTTGCCGGATCGCCAACGCAACAATCGTCAGCGTCGGGTTTTCCGCCGCGCCCGTCGTGAACTGGCTACCGTCGGAAATGAACAGGTTCGGGATGTCGTGCGTCGCTCCAGAGGAGCCACACACACCCTCATCCGCATTCGCGCTCATCCGGCACGTACCGAGATTGTGCGTGCCCGGGAACGGCGGGAGCTCGTAGCTCTTGCTCCCCCCGGCCGCCTCGTAGACCGCACTTCCCATCCGGTAGGCGTGGTTCCGCATGGCCAGGTCATTCGGGTGCTCGTCGAAGTGCACCACCGGTACCGGCAGCCCGTACTGGTCCTTCTCCGTGTCGTGGAGAGTGACCCGGTTGTCCGCTTGCGGCATGTCTTCTCCGACCAGCCACATGCCTGCCATGTTGCGGTAGTTCTCGATCACCTCACGGGTGTAGTCCCGTCCCCATGTTCCTGGGGTGTCGATCGACATTCCGCCGACGTTGCCGGCAATCGCGGCCACACCGAAGCCCGGCAGCGTCTCCATCAGGTAGCCGCCGGCAAACCCGCGACTGTCGTCATGCCGCACTTCGTCCATGACGATGCCGGCCATCTGGGTGCCGCGGTCAAAGTGGACGGGTCCGGGCATCACGGCGTACACGGTGGCGGTCAGGTGCCGCATGTAGTTGCGCCCAACCTGTCCGGAAGAGTTCGCCATGCCGTCCGGGAACATGCTGCTGGCAGAGTTCAGCAGGAGGCGTGGTGTTTCGACCGAGTTTCCTGCTACGGCCACGATCCGCGCCTTTTGCATCTGCAAATTGCCGTCCGCATCCAGGTACTCGACGCCCGTGGCCTTGCCGGAGTCGTCGTGCACGATCCGCACCACCATCGAGTCGGGACGCAGTTCGAAGTGACCGGTGGCTTCCGCCTTCGGTACTTCCGAATACAGAATCGACCACTTGGCCCCGATCGCACATCCCGCCATGCAGAAGCCGAGCTGCAGGCAGCCTGGCCGCCCGTCGCGTGGCTCCGGGTTGATCGACATGTTGCCGGTGTGCACGGTCTGGTAGCCCAGCTTCTTCGCGCCGTACTCCATGACCTTGTAGTTGTTGTTCCCCGGGAGCCGCGGAATTCCGTGGGTACCCGTGGTGCCCATCTTGTCCTCGGCGCGGGAATAGTACGGATCCATCTCCGCGGCATCGATCGGCCAGTCCAGCAGGGTGGCACCCGCAATGTCTCCGTAGGTCGTGCGGGCCTTCCATTCATGCTCCTGGAAGCGCAGGCTCGCGCCCGCCCAGTGCACCGTGGTGCCGCCGACGGTCTTGCAAACCCACAGCGGGTACCCTGGGTTGAGCGCCCCTGTACCGATCCGCTTGTCGTTCCAACTGAGCTTGGCGCCCATCTCGCCCCAGTCGTTCACGATGTCGCCGAGGTCTAGTCGAGGACCAGCCTCCAGGCAGACGACATCAATGCCCTTTTCGGATAGTTCGTGTCCCAGCGTGCCGCCGCCGGCTCCAGAACCGATGATGACGACGACGCTGTCGTCGCTCAGGTCGTATGTACGAGCCATTGTTTATCCTCCCTCTGCAGTCAGGAAGACTGCGGCAGCCAGTCGATGTCATCGAAGCCGCGGTCCAGGTAACCACCGTGCTCAACCGCAGATCCCTCGAAGCCCAACGCCGCTGCGACTTCAGGATTGCCGTACAGGCCACCCAACGTCGCGCCGCGCACTGCCTCGAAAAACGCATTGTTCTCGGTCTCTGCACGCTTCATCGCCCGCAGTTGCAGTCCTCGGCTCTGTTCGTGGAAGGGCACGGCGTGAGATGCATCGCCAGACACCACGACGCCCAATCCGCTTACGCCGTCGGTCAGCGTCTGCTGGAGGTCCGCATCGTCGGCGGCGCTCGAGTCGAGGCCGGCAACTACTTGTACGTACGGCCCGTCATCCAGAAAGTCGTGCGGATACAGCTGTCGCGCCATCGCGATGAGACCGCGGATTGTGGTCTCATCAAGCGCCTTCGGTTCAAAGGCCCAGGACGCGTCCTCCGCGACCGCGATGCCACCAGCACCGAGAGTACCCGTAATCGCGACCCCCGCCGCGGTGGTACCCGTACCTTGCAGGAACGTACGCCTGCTCAGGTGACTGAAGTCCATGTGTCTCCTCCGTTGCCAGCTCCGGAAGCCCCGGAGCCGCTGAGTTGCCGCGCCGGGAGGAGCCGGACCGAAACATCATACCAGCCATGCACAAAACGCACGCGCAGCGCCGCCGCTTGGACCCAGCGTTACCTCACGCAACCTGAGGCAGGATCGAGTGTTGATTCGGGAACGGCACGATCTTCCCCGGATTCATGATGTTGTGGGGATCCAGGGCCTGCTTGAGCGCCTGCATGACGCCAACTCCCTCTCCGCGCTCGATCTCCAGGTACTCCATCTTGCCGTAGCCGATCCCGTGTTCGCCTGTGCAGGTTCCACCCATGTCCAGCGCCCGGCGGACCAGGCGATCGTGCAACACTGCGGCTTCCCGAATTTCCTCAGGGTTGTCAGGATCCACCATGAAGGCGATATGGAAGTTGCCGTCGCCTACATGTCCGGCGATCGGAGCCGGGATCGATGAATGTGCCGCGATGTCTGCATTCGTCTCCCCAATGCACTCCGCCAGTCGCGAAATCGGGACGCACACATCAGTTGTCAGTGACTTGCGGCCCGGCCATCGGGCCATCAGCGCATACAGCAAATCATGTCGCGCACGCCAAAGCTGGTTTCGCTCCTCCTGGTTGGCGCTCCAGGCAAAGTCACGGCCGCCGAATTCCTGCGCCAGTTGTGACACGGTTTCCGCCTGCTCCGCCGCGGACGCCGGCGTGCCGTGAAACTCCAGAAACAGCGCAGGTGTCTCGGCATAATTCGTCTTGCCCCAGCTGTTGAAGCATTCCATTGACAGGGCGTCCATCAGTTCCACGCGGGCCACCGGCACACCCGCGTGCGTAGTGGCGATCACAGTCCGAACCGCCGCATCGACCGTTGGGAAGGAGCAAACCGCGGAGACGATGGATTCCGGATGCCCAAACAGCCTGAGCGTTACCTCAGTCGCGATGCCCAACGTTCCTTCGGATCCGACGAACAGACGAGTAAGGTCGTAGCCGGCCGACGATTTGCGGCTCCGCGTCCCCGTCTGGATGACGCGGCCGTCTGCGAGGACGACCTTAAGGTCGAGTACCAGTTCGCGCATGGTCCCGTAGCGAACCGCATTGGTACCGGACGCGCGGGTAGCGGCCATTCCCCCCAGGCTGGCATCTGCTCCTGGATCGACGGGGAAGAACAGGCCCGTGTCACGCAGGTGCTCGTTCAGTCGGCGCCGCGTTACACCGGCCTCCACCGTGCAGTCGAGGTCTTCCGAATTGACAGCTAGGACCCGATCCATCCTGCTCAGGTCGATACATACCCCTCCCTCAAGCGCCGCAACGTGTCCCTCGAGGGATGTACCGGTCCCGAACGGAATCACGGGAATATTGTCACGCGCGCAGAGGGCCACGGTATGTGACACTTCCTCGGTGGTTTCGCAAAACACGACCACGTCCGGGCGATGTCCCGCATGGTACGATTCGTCCCGGCCGTGCTGATCCAGAATCGCCGGTGCCGTCGAGACACGGTCGCCAAGAAACTCCTTGAGTTCTCCGACCACGCGCGACTTCGAGGGGAACCGCCGCCGGGAGGCGACTGCGCTGGTGGGCATCGATGACTTCCTCACATTGCTGCTGCACCCAATCCTAGCGGAGATGAACGTGCCCGACCGTGGAGCGCAGGCATGGGATAGGCCAACGGGGCGAAGAATTGCTGGCCAACGGTCGCGACTTTGGAATTTCCGGACCAAATGCGCAGAATGGGCGTGTCGCGGCAGCTGCCAGGAGATCGCCATGCCTGCGGACCCGCCCGTAGTGCTAGGACCTGAGCAGCCGTGGAAACGGCTGCTTGCCATGATCGCGTTCGGCGCAATCGGCTATGTCCTGCTTCCTCTGTTGCTGCTGCTCGCCGTGGTCCAATTCGGATTTCATCTGTGGGCAGGCCGCAGCAATGAGCGCATCACGCAGCTCGCGGATGCCATGAAGGCGCTGCTGGGCTCGATCCTCGACTTCCTCCTCTACCGGAGCGATCACCTACCCTTCCCGTTCAGTCCCTTCCCCGAATCCTCGGTGCCCGGAGAGCGGTTCGCGTTCTCTCCGGATATCGGCGCAGCCGACGCCGCCACGGATGTACCGTCCGCCTGGCAGGCGTGTCTTCGGCACCTCGGCGGGTGTCGAGCCGGCGAACGCCCCGAATTGCGCGTCGCCGATGCCATCCGGGCGGATGACACGGAGGCGTTGGTTGCAATCGGAATTCGCCCCTGGGTGATGGAAGGCGAAGCACATATCGCGTTTGCTGCCCGTCACGCCGAATTGAACGGGCTGTTCGTGGGCACCCGTTGGCAGGGCCGTGCGTGGCTGTCTGCCCTGAAGGGCGCACCCGGTGCCGTCAACCGTCGGATTCGAATTCAGGCGAACGCCAACCCCCGGCATGCTGTCTTGATTCCGCTGCGCGTGGTCCTCGCCGCCTTCGCCAGCTAAAGCCACCTGGCGCCGCGCCCGCGCGCGCACCGGATGCGTTGCGGAGAACGGCACATCTGCTTACGATGGAAGGGTTTGCTGGCCGGAACGGTTTCCTCCGTCCGGCCAGCCGCCATCCTTGGGAGGAAATAGATGACCCTTTTCCGCATCGGCTCGGCCCTCGGGGCTGCTGCCACTGTGGCAATGGTCTCCGGGTTGTTTGCGTCGTCGGCTTCGGCGATGGACCACGGAAACGAGATTGCCAGTTGCGCTGATGAGAACTGGTGTGCCTATCACCGCACCATCGACAAGGCCTATCGCCACTCGCCACTTAGTGAGATCAACAAAGACAACCTTGGCGACCTCAACGTGGCTTGGCTGTTCCAGCCTGGTGGCGCGGAGCAGTCGGCCGGTGGACTTCACAGTACACCGCTCGTGCTCGACGGCGCCATGTACGTTGCCTACAACCCGTCATCCGTGATGAAGCTCGACGCGGCTACCGGTCAGCGTCAGTGGGCCTACGTCCCTGAGATGAACCAGGCGGTGGTTGCCCGCTCGGCATTCGCACACACCCGCGGCACGGCCGTCGGCGGCGGACGCGTTTACATGGGTCTGGCAGACGGCCGGATCGTGGCGCTCAGCCAGGATGACGGATCTGTCCTTTGGGACGTGCCGATTGTCGATTCCGCCAAGATTACGGCGGGCTTCAGCGGCGCGGCCACTTACATCAGCGAAGACATGATGGTGATCGGGCAGAACGGTGGTGAATACCCGGTCGAAGGCCGGATCTTCGGCATCAACCCGCAGGACGGATCGGTTGTTTGGACCTTCTACACGACCGGCCGCGGCGACGACGCAGCGCTGGCAACCTGGGGTGGTGACTCGTGGCTGTACGGCGGCGGCGGCTCCTGGCAGCCGGGCACCGTCGACTTCGACAACAACCAGATCATCATGGGTACGGGTAACCCGAACCCGGACTACGACTACTGTGGTGCCGACTGTCGCGACCCCAACGTGGACGCGCACCGGCCTGGCGACAACCTCTACACGTCGTCCACCGTGGCGCTTGACCTCGACACCGGCGCGCTCAACTGGTACTTCCAGGAAGCGCCCAGCGACCCGTACGACTACGACGCCTCACCCGGCGAGTACGTGATCTTCGAGAAAGATGGTCGCCGGATGGTCCTCCACCCGGGCAAGAGCGGGTTCAACCACGTTCACGATGCTGCGACCGGCCAGCCGCTGGCGGTCTACTCAGCGATGAACCACCAGAACTGGACGTCCGGGTTCAACCTGGAAACCGGCGAGTTCGAGAACATGCTCTGGCCGGTTGCCGGCGAGAAGACCCTGGTCTGCCCGGCCATCGACGGTGGCCACAGCTGGAACGCGGGTTCCTACAACCCGAACAACGGCATCTCCTACCGCACGGTCCAGGAATGGTGCATGTGGCTGACCATCGCCCACAAGGATGGCTCCGGCCCGATCAGCTTCGGTGAAGCCACGCGGATCACCGAACCGTACGCGCAGGTGTACATGGCCGCGGAGTGGATCCAGGCTGACCCGGAGGCCGACAAGGCCCACGGCCGCCTGGTCGCGCGTGAGCCGGTTTCCGGTGAGATCCTTTGGGAGAAGCGCTACGACATCATCCCGCACTCGGCCCTCTTGACGACGGGCAGCGGGCTGCTGTTCAACGCGGACTACACCGGCAACCTCGAAGCCATCGACGGGGACACGGGTGACATCCTCTGGACGTTCAACCTTGGTTCGGGCACGAACGGCGGGATCATTTCCTACGCCGTCGACGGCAAGCAGTACATTTCTGTGGCCACCGGTCACGGGACGTACGTCGGCATGGGTATGCTCGCTGGCGCCTTCGCCGGGGAGACCCTGGACTACCAGCGCAGCGCGCTCGTAGCCACCTTTACCTTGAAGTAAAGGTTCGCCCATATTTGGCGGGTGGCGGATACGGTTCCGCCACCCGCCTTTTTCTCTGATGTTGCACCGTTGGAAGGCCGGGGATTCCCGGCCTTGAACTTATATGAAACCGTTACTCTTCCGTTCCGTCGTGCTGGCAACAGCGCTCATCGCCGGCTCAATTACTCCCGCGGTTGCCGAGAGTGACGAAGTGCCCGACCCCATCGACATCGAATCCGCCAACCCCATGTCGGGAGACCCTGAAGCCATCGAGGCTGGAGCGTTCCTCTACGGTCGGTGGTGCGTACAGTGCCACGGTGTCAAGGCTGACGGCGTGTCACCCCGGTGGGGAAAGTGGGGCTTCGACCTCCGTCTCTGGTGGAGGGGCTACGAGAAGTTCATTGAGGTAGTTGCTGTGGGGAAACTGCCGAAGATGCCGCCATTCGGAGAGTACCTGGATTTCGATCAGATCAGCCAGATCGGAGCGTTTCTCGAAACGGTTTCGATCGAAGGAGCGAACTGGCAATGACTCTACTTCGGATGCTGGGATGCCTCGTGCTGCTGGTTGCAGCGTCCCCGGCTGTCGCGCAGAACACGTTCACCGATTACTTCACGTTCGGCAAACCGACCTGGATCTGTCGGACCGCCGACGCTTTCCGGAGCCTTGAAACCCGGCTGGCAGAGACCGACACGCCAGGTGACCTCCCCTGTGCCTTGATCACCCTCGACGACGTTGAGGACATCATGGCCCCTTGGGTCGGCATCGTTGGCGAGGAGGACGACCTCGTCGAGGTTCAGTTCCTGGTCGAGCGTTACCAGCGGCTCCGGCCACCGGAGGTGCCACGGCGCGGCGGCCGCGCGACACGAGTGGAATTCGTGGGCTGGACCAAGCGCGAGTCGCTGGAGGCGGTGACCACCTTCTAGGTCACCACGTCGGCACGTCGCCGCCAGCTCGCATTCGGGCCTCCCGGTCGGAGGCCCGCTCGGACTGCTGCCCGGGCGCTCCCTGCACCATCTCGATGAGTTCCGCCGCTTCCTGAGCGGTCATCTCGCGGGCAGTCGCGCTCGTGAGGTCGATTTTCTGCGCCTCGTTGGCTCCGGTCGCCTGACCGGCTTCCCGCCCGCCTTCGCCCGGGTCCCCTCCCTGCCGGGCCCGCGACTGGCCTTCGTTCGGTTGCGGCCGTCCGGCCTTGACGTCGCCGGGATCCCATCCTTCCGGCGTTTCGACACCCTCGTCGGTGCGGGCCTCGCCTTCCGCCATGCCCTCGCTGCCCGCGGTCACCAGCAGCCGCCGGCCCAGCTCATCCTGGAGGCGCAGCCCAAGCTCAAGGTTGTACGCAGCGTCCTCCAGCGTCGGGTCGATGGCAAGCGCATCGCGGTACTGCTCGATGGCCTCCCGCAGGTAGGCGTCAGCGTTCAGGAAACTCATCACCGCGTTGACCGTCTGGCGGTAGCGGACGGAACCGAGGTTGTAATGCACCAGGGCTCGCAACTCCGATGGGGCGGTCTCCAGGGCCAGGGTGAAGTACCGATCGGCTGCGGCATTGTCGTGCGCCGCGTACGCTGCTACCCCGCGAGCGAACAGAGTTTCAGGAGTCTCCCCTGCCTCCGCCTCGGCGGCTTCAAACCGAGCCAGTGCCTCGGCAAAGTCGCCAGCCGCGTAGGCCTGGATACCCAAGTCCATTTCCTGGCGGGCCAGATCCTCCTCCACGCAACCTCCGAGCGCCAGCAAGCCCGCCGCCGCGCCGCACCAGAACCAGGCCCGGATCATCGCGCCCGCCATCCCAACGCACTGCCCATGAGCAAGACCAGCGCCGGCACCGCCAACCAGTGATACAGCGGCCGGCGCCTTTGCTCCCGACCTTCGGCCGCGAATGCGCGTTTGGGAGCGCCATCGATCGCCGTGAACACGTCGCCAATGCAGTCGGCCTGGGAGAGCGCGCAGAACGAGCCGCCGCTGAATGCGGCGAGATCCCGCATGCTCGCATGGTCCGCCCGGCTCCGGACGGGTTCATCCTGGTAGAGCAGCGGAGCGTCGATCCCGTCCGCACCCGGGACGAGCACCGGAGTCGGCAGGTGCGGGATACCCAGCGCCAGCACATGTACCGCCACGCCCGTCCCGCGAAGATTCCGACCCGCCGCCCGCAGGGCAGTGCCGTGATCTTCGCCGTCCGAGACCAGCACAACGTCGGTAAATCCCTCGTCGCCGGTTTCGATGCTGCCCAACGCGGCCGCCAGCCCGGTATCCACGCGAGTACCCCGACGGGAGATGTCATGCGGGCCCACGGCGTCGAAGCGGGTTCGGAACGCCTCGTAGTCGAGTGCCGGCGGCAGCAAGAGGGTGGCACGGCCGGCGAATGCGAGCAGCGAGAGCCGGTGGCCTCCGTCCCCGGCGAGCAATTCCACCAGCCGATCGACGGCGTCACGCGCAGCTTCCGCGCGGGAACTCCCGTCATGGTCCCGTGCATACATGCTGAGCGACACATCCAGCACCACCAGGACGTCGCGTCCCTCGCGCGAAGCGACCCCTTCCTCGAATCCCCCTAGCGGCCTGGCGAGAGCGATCCCCATCAGGGCAACGGCGATAGCCACCAACCATGTCCCTCGTCGCCGGGCCACGGCCATGGCCGACAACTGGCCCGAACCGGGATGGAAGATGGCGACCGCACGGGCGCGGGCACGCGCGGCATGGCCATGCAGCAACAGCAACGCTGCCGCAGCGAGCGGGGCAATCCACAGCAGGGAGACGTGCTCGAACTCCATGTCCCGCTCTCTAGGGCGCTATGCGCAGCACGGTTGCGTCCAGGCCCGCCCGCAGCAGCACCAGAATCAAGGCCAGGCCCAGAAACAACGGATAGACGTCGACACGCCGCTGGTAGTGACGGGCAACGTTGCGACCCTTTTCCAGCTGGTCGATCTCTTCATAGACCGCCAGGAGACCCTCTGCATCGGTCGCTCGGAAGTAGCGGCCGCCTGTCGCCTCGGCCACCCTGGTCAGTGTGAACTCATCGATGAACACTTGCACCATCCGAATGTCGGAGCTCCCGGGACGCACGGGCATCGCGACCCGCCCTCGACTTCCCGCACCGATCGCGTAGATGCGGACCCCCAGCGCTCGCGCCGCCTCAGCCGCGACCAGCGGCTCCACGGTCCCGGCGTTGTGGCTGCCATCGGTCAACAAGATCAGGACGGGACTTGCATGCTCTCCACCGGTCAGGGAATCGAGACCAGCCAGGATCGCGTCGCCAATCGCCGTACCGTCCTCTTCAGGCAGCTCCACCGGGCGGAGCGATGCGCTCAGCTGCAGCAGTGCCTCATGGTCAAGCGTCAGCGGTGTCAGGGTGTCCGCGTAACGACCGAACGTCACCAGCGAAACCAGATCGGAGCCCCGACCCGGCAGGTTGTCTCCGACGCCGGCAATGAAATCCCGAAACGTGTCCTTGACGACCTCCAGGCGGTTTCGATCCGCCTCGCTCTCGCCGCCAAGATCCACCGCCGACATGCTGCTGGACACGTCGACGACCATCGCGATCGCGATGCCCTCGGTTTCCCGCTCCGTCACCTCGAAGCCGGCCTGTGGACGTGCCAAGGCCACGACCAGCGCGATACACGCGAGGGCAGTGATTACCGGCAGGAGCCGGGCGGCCTGAACACGTAGCCCCGAAGCCACGCCGTCGAAGTCGTCCAGGGACGCCACTCCCACGTTGCCTCCGGCCAGCCGCCGAACCGGTCGCTGCCGCGCGCGCAATCCCACGAGCGCCAGCAACACCAGCAGCGCCAGCCACCAGGGCTCGGCGAAGCTCACGCCAGTTTCTCCGAACTTGCGCTCACGAACGCCTCGGCAGCGCCCAAGGCCGTCTCCATGTCCTCTCTAGTCGCCGCCCGGCCGGCGAACTTCGCGATATCGCAAATGGCCAGCGTTTCTTCCGCACGGCGCACCAGGACACTCGTCGGCACCCCGGCCTTCTGCGCCGTCTCCGGTAGCTGCGAAACCGTCTCTTCCGTGGTGCGACGCGGTGCCGGCAGGCCAAGGCGCTGCTCGATGTAGCTGCGCAGAACGGCCGCCAATTCAAACGGGGCCGTCGTGGCAGGACGCCCTTCGCCCGTCAAGGCTTCGCGCAGGCGGGCCAAGGCTGCGCGAGCCACGTCGCCGGCCGGGACCGGCAGGGTCTCGGGCACCGGTTCCGGCGCGGGGGCGTCGGGTCGGCGGCGGCGCAGCCAGAGGCCCGTAATCCCAATCACCGCGACAAGTCCGGCGGCTGCTCCGGCCCATTGCCACAGGTGCGCCTCCGCCTGCGGGGGCAGCGGCACGGGCGGTGCAAGGGCTCGGGGGGCCATCGTATTGGCGTCGGGCGGGACGTGTTCATATACCACCACGACCAGCGGCGGCGACGTCATCTCGAAGCGGTCACCCTGCATCATGCGGTTGAAACGCGCGCTGAGATCTTCCTTGCATTCTTCGAACGGGCTTCCAGCCCCTGGAATCGTCACGACTTCACCGTCCGGACCGCGTTCACAGTCGCCGGGACGCTGCAAGCGGACCAGCTGCACGTACGCCGTCATCCCTTCGATTTCGTAGCTGCCCGGCCTGTTGGGCGCCTGCAGGCGATAGGTAGCGTGCGAGCGCCGGCGTTCGGCCACGGGGACCGCCTTGGCCTGATACCCCTCGATGATCCGGAACGGTCCGATCGAATGGAAATAGCGGGGGACGTGCACGCCGATCTCCCACGGCATGTCCATGAAGATGGACAGCGTGAACTCCTGTCCGGGACGCACCGCCTCGGGCTCGGCGGCCACCGAGATCCGGATGTCGTCAAGCACGCCATCGGCGGACGCGGCCTGCGCGGCCATCCCCAGCAAGGCAAAGGCCAGAGCCGAGAAACGCTTCATGCCGATGCTGCCGCGCGTCCGGCATCCACCCCGGCGCGCCGCATGAAGTACTGAATCAGTGCTTGGACAGGGTCTGCGCCGCCCACGATCTCGAGCGGTTTGAGCCCGAGGGTCGTGAAGACGCGCCAGCGTTCCTCAAGTCGGCGAAGCCCGGCTGCTTCGTACTGACTCCGGACCCGGGGATCACTGAAATCGACAAGGCGTTCTTTCCCCGATTCGAGATCGCGGATGGCCACTAAGCCCGCCGCGGGCAGCGTGTCATCGAGCGGGTCCCTGAAGACGATGGGAATGACATCGTGCCGCAACGTGAGCGCGCGCAGCGGGCGTTCAAAGTCCGGAGCCAGAAAGTCCGACAAAATGAAGAGAAGCGAGCGCCGCTTGGCGACAATCCCCAACCGAATGAGTGCTCCCCGAAGGTCGGTGCCTCGGCCGTCCGGACGGGCGCGCCGCAGCCGCTCCTCGAGAAAGACCGCATGCCCCTTTCCCTTCTTCGGACGGGTCCACGAATCCACCCGGTCGCTGAAGAGGAGCAAACCCGAACGGTCGTTGTTCCCGATCGTCGCGTACATGATCGACGCGGCGGCCATTCGGGCCATCGCATCCTTGTTCAGCGCCCCGCTGCCGGTTCGGAGCGATGCACTGAGGTCGACCGCCACGATGACGGTAAGTTCTCGCTCCTCGATGTACTGGCGCACGAACGGCCTGCCGGCGCGAGCCGTGACCTTCCAGTCAATCGTCCGAACGTCGTCGCCAGGGGCGTATTCGCGCAGTTCCTCGAATTCGGAACCGCGGCCCTTGAAAACACTCAGGAATTCGCCTGTAACCGCTCCGTCGATGGGACGCTTCGGGCGAATCCGGAGGCGTAACGCCCCACGCCGCGAGGCAGCGGGCCGGCTGTCCGTATCCATTGGGTCAGGGAACAGGCTGGTGTTCGAGGATCCTCTTGATCAGGTCGTCAGTAGTGACGCTGTCAGCCTCGGCTTCGTATGACGTGAGAATCCGATGCCGCAGTACGTCGGGCGCGATCGCCTTGACATCGTGTGGAGTAACGTAGGTGCGCCCTTGCAGATAGGCCCGGGCTCGCGATGCAATCGCGAGGTAGATCGTGGCGCGCGGGCTCGCGCCCAACGTGACGTACGGGGTGAGGTCGGCATCCACCTGCTCGATGTGACGGGTCGCGCGCACCAGATCAACCATGTATTCCTTCACGGATTCCTCGATTCGCACCCGATCGACCGCCTGACGCGCCTGCACGATCTCTTCGATGGACACCACGGGATCCGGCATCGATCCTTCGGCAGTGAACGCCACCATGTCCATGATGGCGATCTCCTGCTCCCGATCCGGGTACTCGGTCCGGAGCATGAAGATAAACCGGTCCATCTGCGCCTCGGGCAACGGATAGGTGCCGTCCTGCTCGATCGGGTTCTGCGTCGCCAACACCATGAACGGCGCCGGCAGCGGCTCGCTCTGGTCACCGATGGTGACCTGCCGTTCCTGCATCGCCTCCAGGAGCGCGCTCTGAACCTTGGCGGGCGCCCGATTGATTTCATCCGCAAGCACGATATTGGCGAATATGGGCCCCCGCCGGATACGGAACTCGCCCTGTTTCGGCTCGTAGATCATGGTGCCCACGAGATCGGCGGGAAGCAGGTCGGGTGTGAACTGAATCCGGCGAAAGCTCGCCGAGATGGCAGCGGCAAGCGTGGTCACGGCCCGCGTCTTGGCCAGTCCCGGCGCACCTTCGATGAGGACGTGACCGTTGGACAGCAGCGCTATCACAATCCGTTCCAGCATCTCTTTCTGACCAACGATGGTGGTCGCCATCGTGGTCATCAGACGAGATGCAAACCCGTCCTCAGCCGGCGGAGATACCGCGGCAATATTCTGCTGCATCAAGAGAGAGCCTTTGCGGAAATCGGAGACAAGCCCGTAGACTAGCACACCATAGGGCCGACCGACGCGGGCCAGATTCCCGCAATTCGGATCCTATACTTGGGCCTTAGATGGGTACCTGAGCCGGCGTAGCTCAACGGTAGAGCACCCGCCTTGTAAGCGGAAGGTTGCGGGTTCAAGTCCTGCCGCCGGCACCAGTGCGACGCTTCGGCCGGTCCCGATATGGAGCAAGACGCATGATCGATCGGAAGATCGCCCGAGTTTTGTGCATCGTGCTCGTCGCGGTGATCGGTGCGCCCGCAGCCGCGGATTGGGCAGAGGTGCGGCGCGCATTGGACGCCGGGGACGCTGTAGCGCTGCTGGCGGCCTTGCGGCCGCTTGCCGAAAGTGGCGACGCCGACGCGCAATTCAACCTGGGCATCCTGCACGACACCGGCCAGGGCGTTCCGCAGGACTATCGGGAAGCGGCCCGTTGGTACGCCGCGGCCAGCGACCAGAGCCATCCCACGGCTCAGTACAACCTCGGTCTGCTGTATTTCGAGGGGAAAGGGGTTGAACGCGATCAGACCAAGGCCCTTGACCTGTACCGCCGTGCGGCCCGCAACGGCGATGCGGACGCATTCAGCAGCATCGGCTACATGTTCCTCTATGGCATCAGCGTCGAGGAGGACCGCCTCGAAGGCTTAGCGTACTTCTTGCTTGCCGCCGAGCGGGGAAGCAGCGACGGCGCGCGGAATCGAGATCTCGTGCTGGGCAGTTTCGACACCAATGACTTTGCCTTTGCCCGTAGTCGCAGCCGCGATCTGGCGGTAGAGTTCCCGCAACCATGATGCTGGCGGGTTGGATCGCGGCTGTTCAGCTCGTACTCCTACCGGCTGTGGTCGAAGTCGCCTCGCCTGACGCGTGGCCTGACTGCCGGACCGGGATCCAAGAGCTTCTGGCGACGAACACGCTGGCGTTTTGGGCTTCCGAGAAGGATGGCGTGCTTCAGTACGTCATGCGCATTGATGCCGAGCGCTGGGACGACATGGGCACCGAAGGTCAGGATGGACTTGAGGCCCTGCTGTCGTGTTCGATCAGCGCCGGTGGAGAACCCATCCCGTACGCACTGTCCGTGCGGTCCGCGTACTCGAACCGTGAGTTGGCACGCTACCGCAACGGCGAACGACTGCCACCTGACTGACGACATTCCTCAGGGAGTACAACAAATGTCCCAAACCTCCGACGACCGCCCCTTGCTGGATCGGCTGCGCGACCTCCATGAACGCCTGGAACACGACGCGGAATTGGAGGAAGCCTACCTCAAGGACCAGGACGCCTTTCATCGCGATCACGGTTTTGATCCCAAGGAAGTGGAGGCCGCGCTGGCAGAGCTCGGCCGCCAGCGGATCGCCGGTTACAAGGGGGTTCTGGAAGCGCACGGCAAGAAGCTCGGGTAGGCACGCTTTCGTTCGGTTCCCGCAGCCCGCCCCGCAATTGGCCATCGTTCGCGGGGCGGCCGCGCCGGGGCATTGGGCTGTCTTCGCAGGACCGATGATCGCGTGCCCTGCCGGCGCATGAACACGGACTAGGGGGCCGAATCGGATCCACCCTGTTCCAGCGTCCGGGGACATCCGTCGCCGGAGCGGGGCGGGGTGCGGACGGAGGGACTCGAACCCTCACTCTCCTCCGGAGAAACGGATTTTCGTACCACTTCGGCTTTCGCCGCCGCGCTGCAGGCGCGTTCGTGGTCTGGACTATCCCTTCGCCGTCGCCGGTGTGTCGGCCCCAGGCGCCGCCCGTCTAGTCTCTACACCTTCCTGCCCGAAAGCAGGCTTGGCTCGGGATCAGCAGCGGCCATGCCGGTAAGCTTTCCCCGAATTTGAGCGGTTCTACACTGCCGGTTTCCCGGCAGGCACTCAACTTCCTGCAAGTCCGTCGCGTCTGCCAATTCCGCCACGCCCGCAGGCCCCAGGCGACATCATAACGATCGCTCACGGTTCCTCCCGGAAGGGTGCTTCCAGTCGGGTCAGAAACCGACGCACCGCATCAGCGCACTGGCCGAGCCGTTCAGAATCCGTGGCGCGCAACACGAGGCTGGTCCCGATATCAGGTGGGCGATAAAAGGGATATGAGCCGATATCGACGTCGGGATAATCCGCGGCGACGGCTGCCAGGTCGTCTGCGATCAACCCTTCTGGCCGGTTCACCACGAGCGTACGCGAGCGAAGCGGCGGACCGCGCACCAATTGCGGCTCCAGGACCGCGAGCATGGCCTTCATGATGGCCGGCACCCCGGCCAACACGAACACGTTCGCCAGCCGGAATCCGGGTGCCGCGGAAACCGGATTGTCGATCAGTGTTGCCCCCACTGGGATGTTCGCCATCCGGAGCCTGGCTTCGTTCAGTTCGATCTCGGTACCCTCGTAGTGCGCCCGGAGACGTCGGTGGGCCTCGGCGTTCCGCTTCACCTCGACCCCCATCGCTGCGGCCACGCATTCGGTCGTAATGTCATCGTGCGTGGGTCCGATGCCGCCGGTCGTGATCAGGTAGTCCCAAGCCGATGACAGTTCCTGGACAGCGGTGACAATCCGATCGCGGACATCCGGAACCACCCGCACTTCCGACAGCCGCACTCCCAGATCAGACATCCGTTTTGCCACGTGCGCGACATTCTTGTCCTGGGTGCGGCCGGAGAGAATCTCGTTGCCGATCACGAGCATTGCGGCAGTGGGGGCTTGCTGGGACGGCATGGCTGGCTCCGGACGGTCGCCGGCATGCTAGCCGTTTGCCATCGGGCGTGCGCCGTTCGTCTAGTCTCCGCTGACGCCGCCACCCGGTACCGGACGGAACCCTTCCCGTGCAGTTTCCCGTCACGCTCGTCCGAGCCTGTCTCCGGCATCGCTACAAGCGATTCCTCAGTGACCACGAGCTAGACGACGGCAGGCTTGTCACGGCGCATTGCGCGAATCCCGGCTCGATGCTGGGACTGACCCATGCCGGCGTCGAGACCTGGCTCGCGCCGAACGACGACCCCAAACGGAAATTGCGCTACAGCTGGGAAATGCTTCGACTCGGATCGACCTTGATCGGTGTCAACACGAGCCGCCCGAATGCCCTGGCCGAGGAAGCCATCCGCGCCAACCGATTGGCGCCGCTGGCAGGTTACGCGTCGGTTCGACGGGAAGTGCGTTACGGAACCCGTTCCAGGATCGATCTGCTGCTGGAGGGTCCGCGCCGCCGGGCATGCTACGTGGAAGTCAAGAACGTACACATGTCTCGGGAACCAGGCGTCGCCGAGTTTCCCGATTCGGTGACGGACCGCGGCCGCAAGCATCTCGTCGAGCTCGCCCGGCGGGTCGAGCGCGGCGACCGTGCTGTCATGCTCTATTTGGTACAACGTGAAGACTGCGCGGCCTTCCGTCTCGCCGGCGACATTGACCCGGCTTACGTGGAGGCGTTCCACGCAGCACGCGCTGCCGGAATCGAGGTGCTAGCGTATGGGTGTCGACTGACGGTGGAAGAAATTACGGTCGCAGGTTCTCTGGCCATGACGGACCCCGTGGGAAACGCCCCATGAACGATTTGCATCGACACGTCCGCATTCACGATGCCGAGGCGTTTGCCGCAATGCGACGGGCCGGCAGGCTCGCTGCAGAGGTGCTTGACTTCATCACGCCGAAGGTCAGGGCGGGGGTGACCACCGAAGAGCTGGACCAGTTGTGCCACGACTTCATCGTGGACCACGGGGCGGTCCCGGCGCCGCTGAACTACAAGGGCTTTCCCAAGTCCGTGTGCACGTCCATCAATCATGTCGTCTGCCACGGCATTCCGGACGGCACCCGTCTCAAGGGCGGCGATATCCTGAATCTCGATGTCACCGTGATTCTCGACGGTTGGCATGGAGACACCAGCCGGATGTTCTGGGTCGGAAAGCCGTCGCTGCAGGGACGCATCCTGACTGACACGACGTTTGATGCCATGTGGGCAGGGATTCGGGCGGTTCGTCCAGGAGCCACACTCGGCGACATCGGGCACGCGATTCAGAACTGTGCAGAAGTCAAACGGTACTCCGTGGTCCGGATGTTCTGCGGCCACGGAATTGGCAGGGTGTTTCACGATGCTCCGTCCGTCCTCCATTACGGCACGCCGAATACCGGCCTGACGTTGCGGGAGGGCATGTTCTTCACCATCGAACCCATGATCAACGCAGGGAGACCGGACGTACGGATTCTCGATGATCAGTGGACGGCGGTGACGCGAGATCGATCCCTGTCGGCACAGTTCGAGCACACGCTTGGCGTGACCAGCGAAGGATTCGAGGTATTTACCCTGTCGCCGGCAGGCTTGGACCGTCCGACCCTCTAACCGCACGAGTGTCCCTGGCGCTATTGCTGAGCGCCGGAGTCGGGCGCGTGTCCTCCCTTCCTTGAGTTGGAATCCGGATTGGTGTTCAGCGCCTAATCACGGCAAGCCATCGTTTCTCCCCGTGCCAAAATCATGGTCTTCCCGGTGGACGTGACCCGGCGATGCAGAAGGACCAAGCGAGACCACGTCGGATCTGCACGCAGAGAAATACGGCCCCGGTCACCTGATGACCGGGGCCGCAACAGGCAGGCGGGCGACGGGAGGAACTGCCCGCGTGCAATTGAGGGGCGGGCGGTGATCGCGACGGGCTAGAAGCCGATCACCGCCCGCATGCGGCACGCGTAGTTAGGCGTGCTGCAAACGCAGTGCCACGAACCGGACCTCGAATCCGCGTGCCACCTCGAGCACAACGAACCGCTGCTTAGCCTTCCAAGCCTCCGCCAACCGGCTGGTCGCGTCGTGTGCGTCCGTCACTGGGATGCCGTCCACTTTCAGGATTCGGTCGCCGGGGAGCAGGCTCTTGCCAGCTGCAGGACTGCTTGGCTGGACCTGTTCAATGAGGGCGCCGTCGCCATCGTCCTGCCCAAGCTGCAGACCCAGGTCCGGGCCCGCTTTCGCGGGGACCATCGCGACCCCGGCTCCAGGCCGGCGGCCCAGGCGAACCGAAACGGTGTCTTCGCTCCCATCCCGCCAGACCGTGAGGGCGACCTCTTCGCCAGGTGCCGTGCGAGCGATCTGCCGAGCCAAGTCTCTGGCCCCTCGAACCGGTGTGTCGTCGACCGCGATCACGACGCCACCGGGCCGCAGTCCTGCCGCTGCCGCAGGGCTTCCTTCTGACACGTCGGTAACCATCGCACCGCGCGCCGCGTCGAGCCCGAGGGCTTCAGCGAGATCCTTGTCGACCGGCTGGATCTGAACGCCCAGCCAGCCCCTGTCCACCTTCCCGTCGTCCATGAGGTCAGCGACGATCAGGCGAACGGTATTGGAGGGCACCGCAAATCCGATGCCGACGCTGCCGCCGCTGGGTGAGTAGATCGCGGTGTTGACCCCGACCACTTGTCCGGTCAGGTCGAACGTCGGACCTCCGGAATTCCCCCGGTTAATGGGTGCATCGATCTGCAGGAAGTCGTCGTACTGCCCGGCGCCGATATCCCGGCTGCGCGCCGAGACGATGCCGGTTGTCACCGTGCCCTGAAAACCGTAGGGACTGCCGATTGCGAACACCCAGTCGCCGACGCGCACGGCGTCAGAGTCTGCGAACGTGACGTATGGAACCGCCTGCTCAACCTCCACCTTCAGGAGGGCAATGTCGCTCTGTCGATCCTGTCCGATGACCGTCGCTTCCAGAACATCCCCGTCAGTGGTGTGAATCCAAATGTCGCGGCCTTGGCCGATCAGGTGCGCGTTGGTGACGAGGTGGCCCTCTGCATCAATGAAGAATCCCGATCCGCCGTGCTTTCGAACCTGGTCGTCAGGGATCGTGGGAACCCCGGGGGGCCAAGGGAGATGCTGGCCGAACTCTCGCTTGAAGAACGAATCGGAATCGAACGGGCCTTGTCGTGGCAGGGTCCTGGACTCATCTCGGGCCACCGGCAGTGCGGCCGGTTCCACCTCGATGGCCACGACGGCCGGCTGAACGACCTCAACCACCGGCGCCAGGCTCGGAACGGCAGCCATGGCTGGCAACGCAACCGCAAACGCCACCACCGGTGCGGCTACTGACAGAAGAACGTTTCTTGACATGCAGGTTCCCTATCGGAGAAACGGAGGCTCCGATCGAACCCGGGAGCCTCGGGATTCCAACTTAAGGACCCTGCATTTAGGGAATATTTCCCGAAGGTTGTCGCGACGTTTCCGGAACGTAAATTTCAGTTAACGTTGGCCGGGCAGGAAGTCGGCCCGGTATCGTCTAATTCAAGCTATTGACTCAACTTACTGCGGTGTGGCGGGATCGGCCGGAAGGAACGAGTCGACGGCGATTCGATCCGGCACAGCCCCGAGTGCTTGGACGCAGGCTTCGCAGGCATCGACAAACCCCGGGGTTCCAGCGATCAGGACGGTATGGTGCGCGAGCTGACCGTGCACTCGATGGAGCATGTCCGGGATGCGGCCAGTGCCAAACCGCGTACCGGGCGGCGGTTGTTCGCGGGTCAGCGTGACTTTCCACGCGAAGTTCTCGTGCCGTCTCGCGATTCGGCTGAACGCGTCCATGGCCAAGATCTCGTCCCGGTCGCGCACGGACAGCACTAGTGTGACCGGGGCGCTGAAACCGGCGGAGAGGGCTTCCTCAACGACCGCCAGCACCGGTGCAATTCCTGTTCCGCCGGCAAGGCCCAGGATGGGTCCGGGCACGCGCTCGGGCAGCCCGAACGTACCGAACGGGCCCGTCAGGGAGCTCACCATGCCCGGACGCAAGGTCTCGTGCAGCCAGGCGCTCGCCGCCCCCGGGGCCTGGCGGGCTACCAGGAACCGAAGCAGCCCATCCACGGGCTTTCCGTCCGGACCCGGCGCATCAAGCATGGAATACGTGCGTGGCGGCTCAATGCCGGGCACGGCGATTTCCACGTGCATGCCCGCCTTGAAACTGAAACCGGCAGTCTTCGGCAGGGCAAAGACCAGCTCACGGACCCGTGGTGTGATGGGGCGGACCGCAACCGTTTCACAAAGAAACGTCTGAGGTCGTGCGTCTGCTGCCTTGGGCTGTGGAGGCAAGGGAGCGTGCACCCGGACGACGACGTCGGATGCCGTCGGGCGGGCCTGGCAAAGCAACCAGACACCGTTCTCGCGCTCCCGTTGGGTTAGGGCGTATTGAACCGAACTATCCGCCTCGAGCGTGCCGGACACCACCGTTGCCCGGCAGGTCCCGCAGATCCCCCCTCTGCAGTTGTGCGGCAAACGAATTCCCGCGTCCAGCGCGGAATCGAGAACCGGCTGGTCCGAAGCCGCGTCGAAGGCCAGATCTGTTCCCTCGACCCGAATCCGCGCATCCGTTCGCATTCGTCAGGAGGTTTTCCACTTGATCGAGCATCCCATGCTCGCGTGCTGCTCCTGCGGTCCCCCCAGTCCCGCGGCGATGGCTTTCATGGCTTCGAAGAGGTCTCGCCTGCTCCCGTCACGCTTTTCCGCGCGGGCATCGTCCAACCGACCGCGATACTGCAACCCCCCAGTGCCATCAAAACCGAAGAAATCCGGAGTGCAGACGGCACCGTACGCGTGCGCAACCTCTTGCGTGCGGTCGATCAGATAGGGAAACGGAAATTGATGATCCGCCGCGAACGTCTTCATGCGGGGAAAGTCGTCAGCCGGATACGCCTCGGTATCGTTGGGCATGATGGCGACCATGCCAACGCCGTGATCCTTGAGTTCGACCGCATCCCGGACGATCTTCCGCGCCGCCGCAACGACGTACGGACAATGGTTGCAAATGAACATCACCAACGTCGCCCGGGGCCCGGTCACGTCGGCAAGCGTCCAATTTCGGCCATCGATGCCCGGCAGGTCGAAATCGGGAGCGTTCCAGCCGAAGTCGCAGATGGGGGTTTGGGCGGCCATGAGCTTCTCCTGCTGGCGGTTGCTTGCATTTCGGGCAAGACGGTAGACATTGGGCGGGTCGCGGCACCAGGCCCGCCTCACCAGAATACCCCGGTTCCGGAGCCAGCCAATGCCGATCGGTGTCGATTTCGAGGGTCGCCTAGTCGTGGTCACGGGTGCGGCAGGAAACCTCGGCCGAGCAGTCGTGGCGATGCTCAAGACGCTCAACGCGGACGTTCAGGCACCAAAGGACCCGGCTGACGGCGGCCCCGACCTGGCCCGGGAGTCGGCTGTGCACCTCTGGTACCGGCGGCATCCGACGATGTGGGCATCCGTCAATCTTGCCGGCGGATTCGCGATGGCCGACATCGGCGACACCAACGAGGACATGCTCCAGCATATGTGGCGGATGAACGCTCGCTCCTGCTTCCTCTGTTGCCGGGAAGCCATTCGCATCTTCCGCGTCCACGGGGGTGGAGGGAGAATAGTGAACGTGTCCGCGCGCGCTGCCCTCGAGCCCAGGAATGCGGGCGGTATGGTTGCCTATGCCCTCAGCAAGAGCGCTGTCGCCACGATGACTGAAGCGATTGGGGAGGAAGTGGCCGGGGAAAACATCTTCGTCAATGCGATTGCCCCCTCGATTCTTGACACCGATGAGAACCGGCGTGCCCAACCTGATGCCGACTACTCGAGCTGGGTTACCCTCGAAGCCGCTGCACAGGCCATCACCTTCTTGGCATCCCCACAGAATCAAGCTATCCGCAGCGCGAATATTCCGCTATATGCGACGGGCTGATCGGCTCCGTTAGGCCAATGCGCGGCAGGGCGTTGCCCGTGCGACCTGGCCAACGGCTTGCGCATGCGTCCTTCCGCACTATGTTCCATCCGGCAGTCCGCGAACCCGCACCTTCCTCGGACCTCTCCCAAAACCATGCCTGCATTGCTCGAAATCGACCGGCTGACCCGACGCTTCGGCCCGTTCACTGCCGTCGACGACATTTCATTTTCGGTTGAACAAGGCGAAGTCCTGGGCTTCCTAGGCCCAAATGGGGCTGGGAAGACCACCACCATGCGGATGGTGGCGGGTTATCTACCGCCGAGCGGCGGCACCGCACGCATCGCGGGGTTCGATGTGCAGGACCATCCACGCGAAATCAAACGCCAGCTCGGCTACCTTCCGGAAGGTGCCCCGCTGTACGGCGAGATGACGGTGGACGCCATCCTCCACTTCGTCGCGTTGGCGCGCGGGATGGACACTGCCACCCGTCAGCAGCGCACGGAATACGTCATCGAGCGGCTGCGTCTTGAAACGGTTCTCTATCAGCAGGTCGAGACGCTGTCGAAGGGATTCAAGCGCCGAGTAGGCCTGGCACTTGCCATTCTGCACGACCCCGGTGTGCTGGTCCTGGATGAACCCACCGATGGCCTGGACCCCAACCAGAAACACGAAGTCCGAGAACTCATCAAGACGATGGCGGATACCAAGGCGATCGTGATTTCAACCCACATTCTCGAAGAGGTCGACGCCGTATGTACTCGTGCAATGATCATCGCTAGAGGACGCAAGCTGGTGGATGGCACGCCGTCCAACCTGCTGGCCGATGCCGGCGGCGCAGGAACGCTCGACGACGTGTTCCGGAAGCTGACCGGGAGGACGGAATGACAACTCCGGTCCTGGCGGTTCTGCGACGCGAACTCGTGAGCTACTTCGTCACGCCGGTCGCCTACGTATTCATTGCCATCTTTCTGTTGCTGGCCTCACTGTTGACGTTTCACATGGGAAACTTCTTCGATCGAGGTCAGGCCGACTTGTACGCATTCTTTCAGTGGCACCCGTGGCTGTACCTGTTTCTAGTCTCCGCCATCGCCATGCGCCTCTGGTCCGAAGAACGCAAGACCGGGACACTGGAAATCCTGATGACCCTGCCGATATCGGCGGCACAGGCCGTCGTCGGGAAATTCCTTGCCGCGTGGATCTTTACCGGCATTGCGCTGAGCCTCACGTTTCCCCTGTGGATCACCGTGAGCTACCTCGGTGACCCGGACCACGGGGTCATCATTGGCAGTTACGTCGGCAGCTTCCTGATGGCGGGTGGATACCTCGCTATCGGTTCCTGTGTATCCGCGCTCACCCGGAATCAGGTCATCGCGTTCGTGGTCTCGGTAAGCGTGTGCTTCCTGTTCACCGTCAGCGGCCTTCCGATCGTCCTGAACTTCTTCTCGGCCTGGACGCCGCAGGCACTGCTCGACACCATTGCCTCGTTCAGTTTCCTCACGCACTTCAATGATTTGAGCCGGGGGGTCATTGATCTTCGGGATCTGGTGTTCTTCGGATCCCTGATCATCGGTGCGCTCTTGCTGAACACCGTCATTGTTGACGCGAAGCGCGGTAGCTGACCGATGCTCCAGAAACAACGCACCCTTGCCACCGGCGTCTGGCTGGCCCTGACGATTGCAGCATTCGTTGCGGTGAATGTCCTGTCCGGGGCGCTCTTCCGGAATGCCCGCGTCGACCTCACGGCTGAAGGGCTCTACACCCTCTCCGACAGCACCCAGCATGTGCTGGACAATCTTGCCGAGCCGATTTCCCTTCGCTTGTTCTTTTCCGAACAGCTGAGCCGGGATATCCCACAGGTCCGGGATTACGAGCGGCGCGTACGGGAACTGCTCGAACAATACGTCGCGTCCTCCGACGGTCTGATCGAGCTTGAGCGGATCGACCCAGTTCCCTTCTCCGACCAGGAAGACCTGGCGGTGGTCTACGACTTGCAGGGAGTCCCCGTCAGTTCGGCCGGCGAACGCCTGTACTTCGGACTGGTGGCCACCAACAGCACCGACGACACGGAACGGATTCCGTTTTTCGAGCGTGAACGGGAAGCGTTTCTCGAATACGACCTGACGCGAATCGTTTACGACCTGGCGAACCCGCGCCGCGTGAAGGTAGGCCTGGTGACCTCGCTTCCGGTCGCCGGTGGGCTTCCGACGGAAGAAAGCGCCCCGACCGACTATGTACCCCCGTGGGCCATCCACGGACAGTTGCTGCAGTTGTTCGAAGTCGAAAACCTCGGACCCGAGCCAGTCGAGATCAGCGACGACATCGACATCCTGATGGTGGTGCACCCGAAAACTCCGAAACCGGACGTGCTCTATCTGATCGACCAATTCGTCATGAGTGGGCGCGGGGCGATCTTCTTCGTCGATCCTTTTTCCGAGATCGAATTCTCATACATCGACCCGCAGCAGCGCCGGATTTACATCCCCTACTCCAATTTGTCGGAACTTTTCCAGCCCTGGGGTTTCGAACTGGCACCCGGCGAAGTAGTGGGCGACCGTTTGGCAGCCCGGAAGGTGAGCATCGGTGGCGGACAGGTCGTGGATTACATTCTCTGGCTCGCGCTCTTGAATCCATCGTTCAGTAACGACGACGTGATCACCGCCAATCTGGAGCGGCTGTTCATGCATTCGTCCGGATGGCTGCGACCGACCGAAGAAAATCCGGCACCCGGCTTCGCATCCCTTGTCCGGGCTACGCCCCAGTCGATGTCGGTTGAGCGTTTTCGAATCCAAGTCCGGCCCGACCCCACCCAGTTGCTGGCGGATTTCGTGGCAGACACGGAGACACGGGTGCTGGCGGCCAGGGTCACCGGGACGCTCCCGTCGGCATTTCCAGACGGCCCGCCGGGCACCGACGACGCCGGAGAGGACACGGAGTCCGTACCTGCGGATCACCGGGCATCGACCGAGGCGGGCCACCTGATCGTCGTGGCGGACAGCGATGTCCTCGCCGACAACGTGTGGGTAGCAACGCGAGAGTTCTTCGGCCGGACGAGTGCTGTGCCGACCGCCGACAACGGCTCTTTCGTAATCAATGCGCTGGAGTCGCTCGCCGGCGGCGGCGAACTCATTGGGCTCCGAAGCCGTGGCTCGTCCGTGCGGCCGTTCACGGTGGTCCAAGACCTCGAGCGCGAGGCGGAGACCCGCTATCGCGAAACCGAGCGCGCGCTGCAGGGCCAGTTGCAGGAGACCGAGAACAAGCTTCGTGAGCTGCAGGGCACCGTCGCCCAGGAGGCGGAAGAGGGCGCACCGATCCTGACCGCCGAACAGCGCGAGACAATCGCCGAGTTCCGCGAGCAGATCGTCACGATCCGCAAACGCCTGCGGGACGTGCAGTATGACCTCAGGAGTGACATCGACGCGCTGTCCGCACGCCTGGAGGCGCTGAACAGCTACGTGATGCCGGTGCTAGTCGTGATTGCAGCCCTGATCGTTCCCCTGGTCCGACGCCGCCGGAGGCAGTCCCAGTGAGGCGCCTCGTCGTCTTTGCTGTCGGCACGGTGGTCGTGGTGGCTGTTGCTGTCGCCGCCACGATCTGGCGCGACACAAGTCTGCAGAGCACTAACGAACCACAGCGGGTGTTTCCGGCTCTGATGGACGAGATCAACGCGGTTCAGGAGGTGCGCGTCGAAAGCGAACACGGGACCTTCCGAATTATCCGCGGAGAGGCGGGCGAATGGATCATGCCGGAGCTTGCCGACTACCCGGTGGAACCCGACAAGGTCAAGCAGGTCCTTGTCTCCATGTCGGTGCTGGAAACGCTCGAGCCCCGGACGTCGGACCCGGCGCGGCACGGTGCGCTTGGCCTCAACGATCCCACAGCATCCGAGGGCGGTGCGGTATCGATATCGCTCGTCGACGAGGCGGAAACCTCACTTGCGTCGCTGCTCGTCGGTCGCGACGCAAGCGGCAACCAGAGGGCTCGCTACGTGCGCCGTGCCGGCGAGGATCAGGCGTGGCTGGTGTGGCGAAATTTCGATCTCCCCGGCCAGCCCATGGGTTGGCTGGACTCGTCAATTCTTGACCTGCCCCGCTGGCGCGTACAGCGCTTCATCACGGAACATGCCGACGGCGAACAGGTCCTGATCGAACGGGCGCTGTTTTCGGATCAGTACTTCGGCCTCCAGAATATCCCTGAGGGTTACGAGCCGGAGAATCCGTACGTCGGCAACCAGCACGGAACGGCGCTCGAGCGGGTCAAGGCGGTGGCGATTGAAAAACGATCGGACCTCGCGCTCCCCGAGGAAGGCCCGGCCACGACGGTAGAGACGTTTGACGGGCTTCGACTGGTTGTCAGAACAGCAGAACTGGACGAAATCGACTGGCTCTGGGTCGACGCCGAGTACGCACCGTCGGTTCGCAAGGAGTTGCCGGAAGATGGACCCAACGTTGTCGGGCTTCCGGAGATGCCGTCGTTGGAAGACGTTGAGCTGGAAGTCGACGAACTCAATGCCCAATTGTCGAAGTGGGCATTCGCCGTGCCGCCTTCCAAGCGCAAGCAGTTTTCGCGACGCATGGCGGACCTGATAAAAGAGCAGGTTGTAGAGGAAGCAGCGGAAGAACCGCCAGCACCCGCAAACTGACCGGCCACCGTGCAGGGCTGCCCGCGCTTCTTCAGGCCTGCCCTGGTGCATCCCGCGTCAACTTGCCGCGGCACTCTGGCTGCGTTCATGGCCAGTCCCGTCAATCCCTCGAAGTGCGGCCTTCAGTCGCGATTGTGATCGGTAAAGAGGCAAGTGTGACACCGTCCCTCGCCCACCGCATCGCCGGGACCGGGACACGGCGAATGCTGGGTGCAGCCGGAACCCTTTCATCCCGGCGATCGATGGTCCGAAGGGGCCGTTCCAGCGACTTGACCCGATCTTGTGGCAGGGGTGCAAAGCGCTACGATGACCTTTTTCACGATCTGCAACCGGTAAAGGTTCGGCATGGAAACTTCTGCACCGTGGCAGCCCGGCGATCCCTCCGCATCTCCTACAAAGGACATTGATCAAGCCCGAAGCGACCTTCGGGAATTCGGCTACTGCATCGTGGAGGACGTCCTCGGCGGCAGCGAACTGGCCGCCCTTCAAACACGCCTGGTTGAGCAGGCAGAGGCGGAAATCGAGATAGGGGTCGCGTTCGAGGATCAGGGGCCCGGACAGGATTGGTCCAATCGCCACCGACACTCCCGCGAGAATGTGTTCACGGCGGCCAATGGCGGCGTCAATCAGCGCCTCTGGATGCTGGTCAACAAGGGCGCCGTGTTCCGCAACCTGGTGACCGACCATCGGCTCTCCCCTCTGGTGGAATCCCTGCTCGGACCTGAATTTGTCCTGTCCAGCCTTACCGCCAACATCGCCAAACCCGGCGGTCGTCCCATGGGATTGCATACGGACCAATGGTGGTTGCCACGTCCCCTGCCCCGGCATGACGAACCGCACGTGCCCGGCGCCATGCAGCGGGGCGAGTTCCACGGCGCCGATGACGGGGACATGACGCGCCCAATCAACCCCCCCTGCGCCGGCAACGTGGTGTACTGCCTGAATGACTTTACGGAAACGAACGGTGCCACGCGGCTCGTTCCGACCAGCCACCTGACTGGCCTCCAGCCACCGCCTGGCATCCCCTGCCCGGTGCCCACGCTGTCCGCTGAAGCGGGCGCCGGTTCAGCCATCGTGTGGGATGGAAGAATCTGGCACGGAACCGGTGCGAACCAGTCGGGTGAGCACCGCCTTGCAGTGCTGGCCACGTTCTGCGGACCGCAGTTCCGTCCGCAGGAGAACTACACGCTTGGGGCGGACCCAGCTCTTCTTGAAGACGCACCCAGAGAGCTCTTGGACCGGCTTGGTTTTCGGATCTGGAACGCGTACGGACGGGTCGGACACCCATACGTGGAGAATGCGGATCCGGAAGCCCAGCTTGTCGGTGAACTCGCCCCGAAGAGGTTGCAGTTGAAGCAGGTAGCGGCCCGGTGAGCGCCTCGCCGGAGTCCCTTGTTTCGGCGCTCGCCGCGTCTCGGCGGGCCGGTCGTTTGATGGCGAAGTTCCCGTCGACCGTCCCGCTTGAGCCCGACTCTGCTTACGACTTGCAGATCCAACTGAACGCCGCCGTCGGCGGCACCGTGACCGGCTGGAAGATCGGATGCACGAACGCGTGGGCCCAGCAATTGACGGGTACCGACGAGCCGTTCTATGGCCGGATGCATGAAGAGACGACGTTCGACAGTCCTGCGGACCTCACCGGCCTCGCATTCGCGTCGCCGATTGTCGAGCCAGAGATTGCCTTCCGGTTTCATCGAGACCTCACGCCTGCCGAGGCGCCGTTCACGCTTCGCCAGGTGCTGGATGCAACCGCCGCGCTGGCCCCTGCCATCGAGGTGGTGGACTGCCGGTTCGAAGGCGGCTGGTCGCCCACACTTGCGGAGACGATCGTCGACAACGGAGTGCACGCGTGCTTCATCGCGGGATCCTGGCGTACGGACTGGGCAAACATCGATCGGCTGGGGCTCACGGTGGCAGTCACAGTGAACGGGGAGCCCGTCACCGACGGAGTCGGAGCCAACGCCCTCGACGATCCCGCGAACGCACTGCTTTGGCTGGCCAACCGCGTTACCGGCAGGGGTGAAACGCTTCATGCCGGAGACATCGTGACGACCGGAAACATCGCAAGCGCCGCCGTCCACGCGAAGCCGGGTGACCATGCGGTCTGCGATTTCGGCCCGCTTGGGCGGGTCGAAGCCACGTTCCGCTAGGGCGATGCTGCCCCCGGAGCGAACAGGATGAGGCAGTTTCACAATTCCCATGAGACACTGTATCTTGTGCTGTATGGGCCCTGGGAAACATCATCTGGTAGCGGGCGATCTCTCCTGCTCGCTGCTCGGGCTGTCGGCAAGGCTGGGTAGCTGCAGTGTCCCTGCTCAAGGCTAACCCGGTCTACAAGCCGTTCCACTACCCGTGGGCTTATGAGGCTTGGCTGCAGCAACAGCGGATTCACTGGTTGCCGGAAGAGGTGCCCCTAGCTGAAGACGTCAAGGACTGGAGCGAAAAACTCACCGACGAAGAGCGGAATCTGCTGACTCAGATTTTCCGTTTCTTCGTGCAGTCGGATGTCGAGGTCAACAACTGCTACATGCGGCACTACGCGCGCGTATTCGAGCCGACCGAAGTGCAAATGATGTTGGCCGCATTCTCCAACATGGAGACCGTGCATATCGCCGCGTATTCACATCTCCTCGACACGATCGGCATGCCGGAAGTCGAGTACGAGGCCTTTCTCAACATCAAGGAGATGCGCGACAAGTACGATTACATGCAGAGCTACAGCACCGATACCCGCGAGGACATCGCCCGGACTCTTGCCATGTTCGGGGCCTTCACCGAGGGCATCCAGCTCTTTGCAAGCTTCGCCGTGTTGCTGAACTTCCCGAGGTTCAACAAGATGAAAGGGATGGGCCAGATCGTCACGTGGTCGGCCCGCGATGAAACCCTGCACACGAACTCGATTGTCCGTCTCTACCGAACCTTTCTGCAGGAAAACCCCGACATCGACACCGATGAGCTCGCCACTGACCTGCGCGAGGCCTGTCAGACGGTGGTCTGCCACGAGGACGCGTTTATCGACAGAGCCTTCGAATTGGGCGGTGTGGAGGGTCTGACGGGGGCAGAGGTGAAAGCCTACATCCGGTACATCGCCAACCGTCGACTCAACCGTCTCGGGCAGCCGCCTCTCTTCGCCGCCGACACGAATCCGCTTCCCTGGATGGACGAGATGCTCAATGCGCTTGAGCACACCAACTTTTTTGAAAACCGGTCCACGGAATATTCGCGAGCTGCCACGCGGGGAACGTGGGACGAGGCTTTCGCCTGACGCGAACGCGTCGTTCAGCCGACGGCGCGCAGCGGTGCTTCCCGGGCATGATTCGCCCGGAGGCTTGCCAGGGCCGCTCCGACACCACCCGCCTTATGCGGAACTCCGGCGTCCCCCAGAGCAAGTTCGGTAGCCCCCAACGAACCGAGAATCATCGCCTCGCTCAGGGCGCCCAGGTGGCCGATTCGAAATCCGTTCGTGGCCCAGCGCCCGATGGCCGCAGCCAGTGCAACCCCGTACTGCTCTCGGCACAGGGCCCGGAACGCATCCGGGTCGTTGCCATCCGGAAGCAGGATCGCCGTTACCGTGTCGCTGTGTTCATCCGGAATGGTGCTGACGAGCTCGAGATTCCATGCGGCCACTGCCGCCCGTACGCCTTGAGCGAGGCGCCGGTGGCGGGCGAACACCTGTTCAGGCCCCTCTTCAAACAGCATCTCCAAGGCGGTCGCAAGCCCGTACCAGAGAGGGATCGCCGGGGTTGAGATAAAGCCCAGGGAGCCCTCTGGTCCGAGGTGCTCATTCCAGTCCCAGAAATAGCGCGGGCAGCCCCCTGATGTCCGGGCGGCTTCCAGTGCCCGGTCCGACAGCGCATTGAATGCCAGGCCCGGCGGCAACATAAGGCCCTTCTGGCTCCCACCGACACAGACATCCACGCGCCAGGCATCATGGTGGTAGGGACTTGAAGCAAAGGACGAGATCACGTCCGCGATCAGAAGCGCCGGGTGCCCCACTGCATCCATCGCCGCCCGAACTGCCGGAAGGTCACTCCGTACCCCCGTCGACGTCTCGTTGTGGACGACGCAGACGGCCTTGATGCTGGCGGAGGCATCGGCCCGCAGGCACTCCTCGACCCGATTTGCGTCGACCCCGGTACGCCAGTCACCTGGTAGATAGTCGACCTGAAGACCCAGCCGTTCCGCCATCTCCTTCCATCGTTGAGAGAAGAAACCGGTTTCCGCCATGATGATGCGGTCGCCCGGAGCCAGCGGATTAACCAAGGCCGCCTCCCAGGCTCCGTGGCCCGGAGCGCTCATCAGCACTACCGGCGACTTCGTACCTAGCAACTCCTTGAGCCGAGCGTAGGCGCGCTCGGCAATTGCCAGAAACTCGGGACTCCGATGATCTGACTGGGGTGCCGCCATTGCGGACACAATCCGTCGGGGGATGTTCGTCGGCCCCGGCGTGTGCAGGAATTGCCAGCCGGGGCGCCCCGGCCGCTCAGTAGGATCAAACAAGGATGTATCTCAGGCGGCTCGACGCGAGCCAGTATCGATGAGCGACCAGACGCGCTCCGGTGTCGCGGGCATGTCGACATGCTCGACGCCGTAACCTTGAAGCGCATTGACCAGTGCGTTGATGATGGCCGGCGGAGCGCCGATGGCACCCGCTTCCCCAGCCCCTTTCATGCCCAACGCGTTGGTGGTCGACGGAACCACATTGTAGGTGAAATCGATGTGAGGCGCGTCGTCCGCGCGCGGCATCGCGTAATCCATGAAGGACGCGCTCAGCAACTGACCGGATTCGGAATCGTACTGTGTCTGCTCAAGCAGTGCCTGGCCCAGGCCCTGCACGATCCCGCCGTGAACCTGACCTTCCAGGAGTAGCGGGTTGATGACCGTGCCGAAGTCATCCACGACCGTGTAGCGCATGATCTGCAACGCCCCGGTTTCAGAGGCCACTTCCACCTCGCAGACGTGGGTGCCGTTCGGGAACGTCGCGGCCGGCGGGGTCCATCGGGCAGCCTCCGCCAACGGATCGCCGGCATCGGCGGCGCGCCGGGAGGCCTCGCCGAGGGACACCTCGAGATCCGTGCCGGGTACCCTGAACCGGCCATCCTGGAACTCGATGTCCTCCATCGAAGCTTCCAGTTGGTCGGCAGCAAGACTCCGGCCACGCTCGATCACCTGCATCGCTGCATCGGAAAGGGCGGCACCGCCGACCGGCACCGAGCGCGACCCACCGGTCCCTCCGCCGTAGCCAATCGTTGCTGTGTCGCCCTGGACGATATCGATCTGGTCGAATGAGAGCCCCAGACGTTCCGACACGATCTGCCGATAGGCTGTTTCATGGCCTTGCCCGTTGGACTGGGTGCCGATCAGCACGCGCGCGCGGCCGTCGGTGCCAATCTCGATGGTCGCCTCCTCGGGCGCGCCGCTCGAGCATGCTTCGATGTAGCTGGCCATCCCGATCCCACGAAGTCGCCCGCTCCGTTCCGACTCGGCACGGCGCTGTTCGAAGCCGGCCCAGTCCGAGCGCGCGATGGCGTCATCCATGTTCTTGACGAAGTTCCCAGTGTCGTAGATCTCGCCCATCGGCGTGGTGTACGGCATCTGGTCGGACCGAATGAAATTGCGGCGGCGAATCTCGTCGGGTGCCAGTCCTAGCTGGCGCGCGGCTTTGTCCACGATCCGCTCCACCACGAACGCCGCCTCAGGGCGCCCTGCTCCCCGGTAGGCATCCACCGGCGGCGTGTTCGTATACACGCCCAGCACATTCGCGTACACGGCGGGCGTCTGGTAACAGCCTGTAAGCATCATGGTACCGGCGAGTGTCGGCACGAAAATCCCGAAGTTGGAGCACTGCGCACCCAGGTTCGCGATCGTGTGCACCCGCAGCCCCAGGAAACGGGCGTCCGCATCCAGCGCCAGCTCAGCGCGGGTGACATGGTCACGCCCGTGGGTGTCGGAGAGAAATGCTTCGGTACGCTCGGAAATCCAGCGGACGGGACGACCCAGCGCCCTCGCGGCAAACAGCACGTGGATGTACTCGGGATACAGAAAGATCTTCATCCCGAAGCCGCCGCCGACATCGCCGGTTCGCACCTGGACTGCGTCCGCCTCGACTCCGAGGATGGACGCGAACTGCCCCTGGAGCAGATGGACCCCCTGTGAACCGCAGGTGATCGAGAAACCGCTGCCTTCCTCGTAGCTCGCGACCGCCGCACGGCACTCCATCGGGTTCGGAACCAGCCGGTTGTTCACCAGGTCGAGGGAAACGACATGCACGGCCTTCTCGAACGCGGCGTCCGTCTTCGCTTCGTCGCCGAGAGCCCAGTCGAAACAGAGATTGCCGGGGATGCCCTCGTGGATCTGGGGAGCGTCATCAGCCGTGGCACCAGCCGTGTCCGTGACCGCCGGGCGCTCCTCGTAGTCGACCTCGACCAGTTCCGCCGCGTCGCGCGCAAGGTTCGCCGTTTCTGCCACCACGATGGCAACGGGCTCACCCACGTAGTAAACCCGCTCACCGGCCAACGCCGGTCGCGGCGGGACCAGATTGTCCGATCCGTCGCGGTTCTTGCCGACGTACAGACAGGCCAGGTTCCCCACGCCTGCCTCCGCGAAGTCCTCGGCAGTAAAGACGCCAAGCACGCCCTCGGCTTGCGACGCAACCTCAGTGCTGATGGAGCGAATGTCGGCACAGGCCATCGGCGAACGGACCACGTGCAGCCAGGCTTGCTCGGGAAGCGAAAGGTCGGCGGTGTAACGCCCCTTGCCGGTCAGGAGACGGGGATCCTCCGCCCGTTCTACGGGCTGACCGATACCGAACTGCGCCATGGAAGCTCCTTTCAAGGGGCGTCCATTCGCGCCCGTTCAATGCTGCATGATAAGGGGCGGCAGGCTTTGGACAAGGTGTACGGAGCCGTACGTCGTGAGGTTGCGCACCGCTTCGGGAGAACGACTGATGGAACGGATCGTGGTCCGGATCAACACCACCGAACTCGGGATGACTGCTCGGGACACGCCCACCGCCAAAGCGATTCTGAAGGAACTTCCGTTGCAGGCAGTCGCGCAAACCTGGGGCGAAGAAGTCTATTTCCGCGTCCCGGTGTCAGCAGCACTGGAGGACGATGCCCGCGACATCGTTGAGAAGGGCGAGATCGCGTTCTGGACCGACGGCTCGGCGATCGCCATCGGGTACGGTCGGACACCGGCGTCGCGCGGAGATGAGATCCGTCTGGTGACCGCCGTGAACGTCTGGGCGGACGCTCACGGCGACCCAACAGTTCTGCGGGGGGTACGCGACGGAGATCCCGTCTGGATCGGTCTAGCGCACGACGCAGACTAGGCTACGAGGTCAGCAAGGCCGGCTGGAGATCCGCCAGCCTGAAGCGCATTCACCTGACTGACCACCGGCTCCGGGTCCATTCCGCCGAGGGCCAGGAGGTCGCGCGCCTTGGCCTCCAGGCGATGTGACGAGAGCGGGGCGTCGGGGTCGCCGAGCGCATGCTCCCGGTCCGCCGCCAGCACGCGCCCGTCGGCCAACTCGACGCGGACCGACGCGCCCCACGCGCGAGGGTAGGCCCCGTCGTACGGAGGACCGGACGCCAGCACGACACGGTTTGCGAGATCGGCGTGTCGCTTGCGGGCGGCTGCCTCGAAGCTGGCAAACACGACCTCCTTGTCCATCAACGCCGCGGCAATGCAATGCTGCAGGGAGAACTTTGCTTCGTATTCGGTCTTCGGCTGAACATTGTCGCAAACATCGATGGCGGCCCGGTAGGTCCACGCCTCGACTTTCCGGAACCGGTCCACGTGCGGCGCCAGTTCCAAGGCTGCATCAATGGCCGGATGTGTGTGTCGGCAGGACGGCCACGGCTTGATCGACGTCAGGTGCAGTTGCCACGGTTGATCCGGGGCACGAAGCACTGCCTCGGGGTCAGCGTCCGGGCAGGCGGCAGCAAAGAATCCACGGGGCCCTTCCAGGATCGACGGCGCGCCTGTGAAGCCATGCGCCGCGAGTTCGGCTGCCACGACCCCTGCTTCCGCGGCGCGGCCGGCATGGAGGTGCTTGCTCATCGCACCAGACGCAATGAACTCCCACAGGCCGGCTGACTGCGTGCCTGCGTTCCCCAGTGCGTGAACCATCGCCTGCGGATCGAGCCCCAAGAGGGTACCGGCCGCGTAGGCGGAACCAAACGGCCCACAGGTCGCGGTGTTGTGCCAGGTACGGTAGTGCGTCGGTCCGACTGCGGCACCGATCCGGCACATGGCCTCAAACCCCTTGAGGACAGCCGTCAGGAATGTCCGCCCATCGGTACCGGTGGAGCGGGCAAGCGCACACACCGCCGGTACGACCACACACCCCGGATGTGTGACCGATTCGCGGTGCAGGTCGTCGGCTTCGAGGATGTGCGTCAGCGCGCCAAGCTGAAACGCTTCGCGGCCGGGATCGCGACCGGCCGCTTCGCCCCAGGCCTTGATGATCCGCCCCGGTTCGGTCGACTGGCCGGCCCGGGTGTTCGCCAGGGCATCGAGAACGTAGTCGGAGACCTTCGCAAGGTCAGCGTCGGTAACCGGCTTGGCCTCGATGAATTGAACGAGCTGCTCGGTGAGGCTGGACATCGGTGCCGGTCCTCGAAGTGGGTCTGATCGCCTGAGGCGAAAAGTAAGTATATGTTCGCCGACCGGCCCATCGACAACGGAGGATGCATTCATGGCCAAACGGGTGGAGTTCTATTTCGACGTCGGGAGTCCAAGCGGCTACCTTGCATGGACTCAGCTGCCGGCGATTGCCCGCGAAGCTGGAGCAGAGATCGACTACCGACCGATCCTCCTCGGCGGAATCTTCAAGGCAACGGGAAACACTTCCCCTGCCGAGGTCCCGGCCAAGGGTCGGTACCTGTCCATGGATCTTGCCCGGTTTGCCCGCCGCTACGACGTCCCGCTCGTCTACAACAGCGCTTTCCCGATCAACACCATTGGTCTGATGCGTGGCGCGGTGGCCGCGCAGCAGGCCGGCCAGCTGGAGGCCTACCTCGACGTCATCTATCCCGCGTTCTGGGCGCAGGACGTCGATCTCGGCAAACCGGAAGAAGTCGTGCGTTGCCTTCGAGAGGGCGATCTCGATGCCGAGTTCCTGATGCGCCGCACTCAGGAAGACGACGTGAAGTTGGAGTTGCGGCACCAGTCGGACGCCGCTGTGGCGCGCGGTCTATTCGGAATCCCCACGATGTTCGTCGATGACGAGATGTTTTTTGGTCAGGACCGTCTCGAGTTCGTCCGCGAAGCACTGACCAATTAGGTCCTGCTTGAACATGTATGGGCCGGACCCCATCTGGTAAACTACCGGTAGTTCGGTACCTGTCGGTACAGGCGAAGGGACACGATCATGCAGAAGCTGCTGCAAGCTCGGGCGGAATTCGGGCTTGGCCAAGTGGTCCGGCACCGAATCTACCCCTTTCGCGGCGTAGTCTTTGACGTGGATCCGGAATTCAACAACACCGAAGAGTGGTATCAGCAGATTCCAGAGGATCTCCGTCCCCGCAAGGATCAGCCCTTCTACCACCTGTTCGCGGAGAGCGAGGAAGGTCCTTACATCGCCTATGTAAGCCAGCAGAACTTGCTTCCGGACACAAGCAGCCAACCGTGCCTGCATCCGCAGATTCCCAGACTCTTTGATGGCCCTGAGAAAGGCCGCTACACGCTCAAGCCGGAAAACGTCAATTGAACGGGCGATCTTGAGCTAGGCAGCTCGAACGGCTCAGGACTCCGACCTCAATCCCACCACCTGCCCCGTCCGCTGCTGATCGCGGCCACGGAGAGCCCGCCTCGGGATTGGTGGCCGCTGGCCGCGATACGTGTCGACGGACACGCAACCGCACGTGGCTTAACAGCCGATTGATCGGCGCCACCTACGGACAGCGCGGTTCGCCGCACCCACGACCACCGATGTCCTCATTGACCCGTTGGAGCCGTCCCGGCTCCTGCGGAGGAAGTCGAAGCACCGCTTTGGCAACCAGTCCTTCCGCGAGGCGCCCAGATGACCGGGAGGCCGGAGGCGTGGACTTCGTCTGGCGAAATCGCTAAGTCGAGTCCGACGGGCTAGGATTGCGGCCAAGACAGAAGAACCCTCCCGAGGGGTGTGGCTCCCGCCATAGGAGGTGGCTCCCACTGCATTTGCGCCGACTATTCCGAGGAATGTTTATCGAGTGCAAAGACAGGAGGCGTCTTCAATGCACATTCTCATTGTGGAAGACGACACGGTGGCCGCGGAATTCCTGGTCAAAGGTCTTTCGGAACTCGGTCACGTCGTTGATCACGCTGCAGACGGGCTGACCGGCCTGGACCGGGCACTCGACACGCGGCCTGACGCGCTGATCGTCGACTGCATGTTGCCCGAACTTGACGGTATCGCGATGGTCCGACAACTGCGGGCCAAGAAGATCGATACTCCAGTCCTTTTCCTATCTGCGTTGCGGGAGGTTGATCACCGGGTACGGGGCCTTGAGGCAGGGGGAGACGACTACGTCGTCAAGCCATACGCGTTCGCAGAAGTACGGGCTCGACTGGATGCTCTGGTACGACGTCACTCTTCAGAAGTTACTGCTTCAACGCTGCGGCTATCGGATCTTGAACTTGATCGCCTGAAACGAACCGTCATGCGCGCCGGCAAGCCCATCGACTTGCAACCGAGAGAGTTCCGGATGCTGGAATTCCTGCTCGAAAACGCCGGCCAAGTCGTCACGCGCACCATGCTCCTCGAAAAGGTGTGGGGCTACCATTTCGAACCCAAGACGCGCGTCATCGATGTCCACATCAGTCGTCTGCGCGCGAAGATCGACCGCGGCTTCTCCGAGCCGCTCCTGCAGACCATCCGGGGAGCCGGCTACTCACTGCGTAGTTCCGGTACGTCCCTGTGATGGCGGGAACCACGCCACCGGTCCCGCGTTTTTCGCTGCTGCGGACGGCTGCGGTACAGCTTACGCTTCTCTACTTGGTGCTTGTGGCCATCACGGGCTCAGCCCTGCTGACCCTGGTGCACACCATGTCGGTCGGCTTGCTGAATCGTGAAACCGACGAAAGCATTCAGCGCGAACTGCAATTCCTTTCCGCCCAGCTTCGGCGCGGTGGGCCACGGACACTTCGTCATATCGTGGAGGATCGAAGTTACGGTCAAACGAGCAGTCTCTACCTGCTCTCGTTTGCGGGTCAGCCCGCCATGACAACCGGCAACCTGGATTCGTGGCCAACGGTCGACGCTGACCCGAACGGATGGGTCAACTTCAGCTACTCGCTTCCCGAGCGGGGCGGGCTGCTCGAAACCCGAGCCGCGCGGGCGCAGGTGGTGCTCCTTCGACCTGACCTTCGGGTCCTGGTGGGGCGGGACGTGCAGGGGCTCCAAATGATCGAAAGTCGCTACACGGAATCCTTCCTGTGGGCCGGCGGCATCGTTCTCGTCCTTGGCTTTGCAGGCGGCGCACTTGTCGCCCGCCATAGCCTGGTGCGGGTGAACCGAATCAATTCGGCTGCTCGCAACGTGCTGGAAGGCGACCTGACCCAGCGCCTTCCAGAGCGAGGCTCCGGTGACGAACTCGACCGATTGGCCGGCACGTTCAACGTCATGATGGAGCGTATCGAGGGGCTCGTGAAGAATCTGCGCGAAGTCACCGACAACATTGCGCACGATCTCCGTACTCCCCTGCATCGGCTGCGCAGCGGGCTCGAAGCCGCCCTGCTTGATGCGAACGACGCCACGAAGCGGCAGCACGCCTTGGACCGGGCCATCGCCGAGGCGGACCAACTGATCGAGACCTTCAACGGATTGCTGGAGATCGCGCAGCTGGAAAGCGGGGTCAAGCCCGAGTTCGAACCCGTGGACGTCGCGCTATTGGTGCGCGAGTTGGCCGAAATCTATGAGCCCGTAGCTGACGATTCGGGCCTCGCGCTCTTCGTCCACGTGGAGGAAACCCCGTGCGTGTGCTTCGGTCACCGCACGTTGCTTGCGCAAAGCCTGTCCAATCTTCTGGACAACGCCATCAAGTACAGCTCACCCGGCGGCAGCATCCGCATTGCCGTCCGCAGCGCCCCGTCCGGCGATAGCGAACTTATCGTTGCCGACGACGGGGCCGGCATTCCCGAGACGGAGCGTCAGCGGGTTCTCGATCGGTTTGTCAGGCTGAGTTCCAGCCGAGATCTTCCTGGTAGTGGATTGGGGCTTTCGCTCGTGGCCGCGGTGGTCCGCCTCCACGATGGAACGCTGAGCCTGGAGGACAACATCCCGGGCTTGCGAATCCGGATTCGGTTGTCGGGCACCCGATCTCAGCGCCAGCCGAAACGCCTGCAATCCGAATGACTAAGTGCCGCTCGGCTGCAGGCCCAGACGTGCTAGGCTAGATTTCTGCACCGATCATCGCCGACGTAGCTCAGACGGTAGAGCAACGCATTCGTAATGCGTGGGTCGGGGGTTCAAGTCCCTCCGTCGGCACCGGCTCGGACCTGGGCCCCCACCCAATCAGGCGTCGGGATTGGGCCGCAGCGCCGGCGGCGGACGAGGTCTTCGCGGACCGCCAGTTTGGCGGGTGTCCAACGTGACCCGAAGCACCCCCGATTCCGGGAATCGGCCGATCCACTGGGACAGTCAAGTCGCTCCCATAAATCACGCCCGCGAAGTGCTGCGCGAGCGGAGGATAAGCAGACAAGAAAAGCCGTTTGAGCTCTGGTTGAGGGCGAACCCCGGCCACTTGGCAACTGACACATCTGGAGCTTCGGGGATCAGGCGGTGCCGGGGAGAGCATCCTGCAGTCCAGCGCATGTGGCGCGAGGCTCCCAGTTATCGCGGAATTGTGGACTGGTTCGCCGGCCACGCGCATCTCTGCGTCATTGGGCGGGGAACGGTACTTGCGCGAAGCACCACCAACCCGACAAATGATTTCCATATCTCGGGAACTTCCATAATTCGTCGCGATATAGAGTTGGTCGCCTTGCTGTCGCTGATCAGAGCTTCGAACGGAACTCTTTCATTTTCGGTATCGCGTCAACACTTGCCCGGATAATTTGCCGGATTCCAAGAGATTTCACGAGACTGTTGCTAGCCCTGAGTTCTCGGGCCTCGATACTACGTTCGATACATGATTCCTTCTGGCTTCATGCTAGGATGCCAAATGGAACCAATGGAGCTTCGATATGCAGGAATTTGAAATCAAGTATGTCGACGTTCACGCTTTTCCCGATGACCGAAGCCCGACGGCAAGGTTTGATGTCTTGGTTTCCGGGTCCACAAACTCAGGCGACGGAAGGAAATCCCCGGGCATCCTGGCAGCTACCGTCTATCTCCCGACCGGATCCGAGGAAGAACAGGTCCAGCGACAACTAGCCAGTGTGTTGGAGGGAGTTGCCCGACAACTGAAAACGGCTTCTCCTGACAAGAAAGGTCTTGAGGAAGTGGTGGGAGACGCCAACTAGCGTCGCCGGGAACGGCGGCAAGCCTTCAATCCCACTTGCGAGGCAGTTGTTCGGACTTAGTCCGGTGGAGTCGTTGATCAGCCTCGTTGGAATGGCTTGCGACCCTTGAGCCGGCGCGCCGGCCGGACGGGAGACCCAACGAGCATTTGCTCCTGGCTCCCTGAACTGCCGGCAAGCCCGCAGGCGGAATCGACCGCGATCCAGTCGGCTCGAACCGGGCAAGCTGATCGTGGTCGAATCTGCCAATCATGTTCGCCGCCTTCAGTTGAACGGATAGGAACCGCACCAAGCGCGACATGTGTGCGGAATTCAAAGGTTCTTCGCCAGGTCAGCGAACCGAAAACTTCGCGTGTGGATACGTTCTTGCGCCGGTCGACAGGCAGACGAGCGACGTCAATCTCATGATAGATCGTATTCCCGTGCCGCTTGCAAAAGAGTCGCTCGAAAAGCGGGGGCCTTGAGAATTCGAATGCAGGTTCCCATACACCCCGTTCGTACACCGCGTCTTCCGCATGGCTCGGTTGGCTTCCGCCGATGCCATGTGTTGCCTGACTACGGGTGCCAGCTAGCGGCGATGGTGGATAAAGCCGCGGCGATCCCGCACTTGCAACGGAATTTCGTCGGCGCCATGACGTCACGCCATTGTGCAGAGCACGCTTGGACCGCCGCCGCATCGCCGGGCCATCTCGGTTACTCGCTACTTCCGCCAAACAGGATCCGAGTGTCCACGAAGCCAAGAGTTGGCGCCGAGGGTCGAAGTCCGATGGAAACGACAATGGAAACCCCGCATTCTTGACCGATGCTGAACCATCTGGACCGCCTGGAATCGGAAAGCATTCACATCATGCGGGAGGTGGCGGCCGAATTCCGCAACCCGGTGATGCTGTATTCGATCGGCAAGGACTCGAGCGTCATGCTTCACTTGGCGTTCAAGGCCTTCGCGCCCGGAAGCCTCCCCTTGCCGTTGCTGCACGTCGACACGACGTGGAAGTTCCGCGACATGATCCGGTTTCGTGACGAGACGGCCGCCCGTCACGGGATCAATCTGATTGTCCACGTCAACCGGGACGGCTTGGAGCGGGGGGTCGGCCCCGTCACCCACGGGTCCAGGGTCCACACTGAGGTCATGAAAACCGAGGCACTCAAGCAGGCCCTCGACATGCATGGTTTTGACGCCGTGCTCGGTGGTGCGAGACGCGACGAGGAGAAATCGCGCGCCAAGGAACGGGTATTCTCCTTTCGCAGCAGCACGCATCGCTGGGACCCGAAGAGCCAGCGGCCCGAACTCTGGAACCTCTACAACACGCGCGTCTCGCCCGGGGAAAGCGTTAGGGTGTTCCCGCTGTCCAACTGGACCGAACTCGACGTCTGGCAATACATCGAGCGGGAGGATATTCCCGTGGTGCCACTGTATTTCGCCGCCGTTCGTCCCACCGTGGAGCGTGGGGGCCTTCTCGTCATGGTTGACGACGAACGGTTGCCGCTCGAGCCCGGAGAGACGCCGAGAGAGATGCTGGTCCGGTTCCGTACCTTGGGGTGCTACCCGCTGACGGGCGCGGTCCCGTCCAGTGCTGCCACGATCCCGGAAGTCATGGCCGAACTACGGCAGAGCCGCGCCTCCGAAAGGGAGGGCAGGGTCATTGACCACGACCAGCTCGGCTCGATGGAGAAAAAGAAGCAGGAAGGGTATTTCTGATGCCGGCTGGCGGGAGTGCACCGACCGCGTCGAAAGAGATCGATGCTGTCCTTTCAACAGAGAATGAAAAAGGGCATGTCCGCTTCATCATCTGCGGCTCCGTCGATGACGGCAAATCAACGCTTCTAGGGCGGCTGCTGCACGATTCCAGGACGGTCTTCGAAGACCAGCTTTCGGCGGCGCAGGCGGAGAGTCCAACCTACGGTACCCGAGGTGATGCAGTTGATCTCGCCTTACTGGTCGACGGCCTGCAGGCGGAGCGCGAGCAGGGCATCACCATCGACGTCGCGCACCGCTATTTCGAGACGGACAGCAGAAGATTCATCGCGATCGATGCGCCCGGCCACGAGCAGTACACGCGAAACATGGTCACCGGTGCCTCCACGGCCGAACTCGCGATAGTTCTGATCGATGCCCGCAAGGGGCTTCTGACCCAGACCCGCCGACACAGTTACATCGTGTCGCTAATGGGCATTCGCCAAGTGGTCCTCGCTGTCAACAAGATGGATCTGGTCGGATACGACCGCTCCGTATTCCGGTCCATCGTCGCGGCATACAAAGCGTTCGCGAATGAACTGGGAATCGAATCCGTGACAGCGATCCCGCTGTCCGCGCTGACCGGCGTGAACGTCTTCGAGTCTGGCGAAGATACGCCCTGGTACCTCGGGCCGACGCTCATGGAAGTACTGGACACCTGCAAACTCCCCGGGAACGAGGTGGCGGGGGGATTCCGTTTACCAGTGCAGTGGGTCAATCGTCCCAATTCGGAGTTCCGAGGCCTCAGCGGCACCGTGGTTTCCGGCTCTGTCGAGCGCGGGATGACAGTTGCCGTCAGCCCGTCCGGCTCGCGATCGACCGTCGACCGCATCCTCGGGCCGTCCGGCGATCTCGACCAGGCGGTCGAGGGCCAGGCGATCACGCTCGTGCTCGCCGACGAAATCGACATCAGTCGCGGCGACATGATCTCCGACAACGGACAGCCTCCAGCGCTGGCCGACCAGTTCGCTGCTCATCTCATCTGGCTGGATACGGATGCCATGCTGCCGGAACGGCCCTATCTGGCTCGTTTTGCCAGCGCATCTGCTGTCGCCCAGATCACGGACCTTACCCATCGTATCGACATGGATACCCTGGGCCGATTGGCTGCCAAGACACTCCAACTGAACGAAGTTGGGTACTGCAAGATTTCGCTCGATCGCCCAGTCCCGTTTGATGCTTACGCAATGAATCGCAGAACGGGCGCATTCGTACTTATCGACAGGTTCACCAACGCCACGGTCGGCGCCGGCGTGATCAGCTTCGCGCTTCGCCGCGCAACCAACATCGTTTGGCAGAAGATGAAGGTGGACAAGGCGGAGCGGGCGCGGGTCAACCAACAAAAACCCTGTGTCCTATGGATGACTGGCCTCTCCGGAGCCGGCAAATCCACGATCGCCGATCGGCTGGAGCAGAAGCTCCAGGCGATGGGAAAACGCACTTACCTGCTCGACGGAGACAATGTCCGACATGGCCTGAACAGGGATCTCGGCTTCACCGACCGGGACCGCGTGGAGAACATTCGCCGGGTCGCCGAAGTTGCGAAGCTGATGGTGGACGCCGGGCTCATCGTCGTCGTTTCCTTCATCTCACCGTTTCGATCCGAACGGTCCATGGCCCGAGCGTTGCTTCAGGAAGGAGAATTTGTCGAGATCTTTGTCGATACCCCGCTGGAGATCTGCGAGGCGCGCGATCCCAAGGGGCTCTATGCGAAAGCCCGCAGCGGCGAACTGGCGAATTTCACCGGTATCGATTCGCCGTACGAGCCGCCACAAAGCCCCGAACTGAGAATCGACACGACCGAGCTCTCCGCCGACGAGGCGGCAGTTGCGGTGGTGCGATTGCTGCTTTCCCTGGAATAGTGCTCCCTGCGCCAACTCAGGCACGGAAGTGCCGGTCGACTTCCAATTTGCACTTTCTCTCTTCAGTTCAGACGCGATCGACTGTTGGTCATCATCGAAGTGGAAACATTGCCGGCGTGGGACAGCGTGCTTATGACGTACCGGAGATCGCGCCCAAACCGGAATCGTGGCCGGCGGCCCTACGGAAGACCTAAAGCGTCTAGAAGGCGCCCCGCCCGATGCGCTGCGCAGGTCGGCCACCCCGCCATGCCGATTGCGACGGGTGACAGGCAACTGCCTCTCATCGATGCAAGGGACTTTTTTCCGATGTTGCTGAACCGGCGAGCCCCGGTGCCGCCAGGTCGCTGCGGAACATCCCTATAGTGCCCTCCCGGCGAATTGGCATGCAGCTTTGGGCGTTATTGCTCCGCCGGTTTGGCAATCGAATGCAGCGGACACGGTTGATTTGTCGGCAAGGCTTCGAGACAACCAGGCAGCGTTCACGGCCGGCACGCCGGCGAGACGAGGAATGAGACGATGTACGACTTGACGGGCAAGGTCGCGCTGGTAACTGGGGCGGGCGGCGAGCAGGGGATGGGACGTGCCATTGCCCGGCGCATGGCGCAGGCCGGCGCAGATGTCGGCATTAACGACATCGTCCCGCGACGCGAAGGTTCAGCGGACTGGGCGGGCCTGCCGGATGTTGAGCGGGAGATCGAAGCCATCGGCCGGCGAGTGCTAAGTGTCGTCGGCGATGTATCAAGTGCAAATGATGTCGAGACCATGGTGAGCCGGGTACTCGACCATTTCGGCCGGATCGACATTCTCGTCAACAATGCTGGAGCGATCGCCGGTCGCGATCGCGTGCCCGTGGTCAACCTCGATGAAGCCGAATGGGACCGGGTGCAGAACGTCAACGCAAAGGGGACGTTCCTTTGCTCTCGCGCCGTGGCGCGGGCTCTCATCGCCCAGGGGACCGGCGGACGAATCATCAATCTGTCTTCGGTTTCGGGCAAGCGCGGCGTGGCCCGGTTCGCCGCCTATTGCGCATCCAAGTTCGCAGTTCGCGGGTTCACCCAGGCGCTTGCACAGGAACTCGGGCCTCACAACATCACGGTGAATGCCATTTGCCCGGGCTACGTCGAAACTGAACGAGTCGCGGAGATCGCGGCGGCGTTGGCCCCCGAAGGAGTCACGGCCGAGGCGCATCACCTGGCCATGAAGACCCGAACCGAAGCAAACACCCCGCTCGGGCGCGTTGGCAATGCCGAGGACGTGGCCCGGGTCGCCACGTTTCTGGCGTCAGCCGACGCGGAGTTCCTGACCGGCCTGTCGGTCACGGTCGCCGGCGGCGCGGTGATGGAATGATGGCGGACATGGCCGAGAAACGCCTCAACGACAAGGTGGCATTGGTTACCGGTGCCGGATCACGCGGTTCGCTTACCGGCACCGGGGAGGCGACCGCGATTCTCTTTGCCCGTCACGGCGCCAAGGTCCTGCTCGCCGACCTGGACGAGGGTCGTGCTCGCGCGACCGAACGTCAGATCGCTGACGACGGCGGCACAGCTTCGGTATTCGAAGCGGACGTTACTGACGAGCCGGCCTGCAGGGCCTTGATCGACGCCTGCACCGACCGCTACGGCCGTATCGACATTCTGGTCAACAACGTGGGTGCGCTGGGGCCGGGCAAGGTCACGGATATCGAGGACGAGGTATGGTCCCGCGCCCTCGACGGCAATCTCAAGTCTGCCGCCTTGGTGTCGAAGTTTACGGTCCCGCAGATGGCAGCCGGCGGCAGCGGTTCCATCATCCACGTTTCCTCGATCGACGGTTTGCGCGCCGGCGCGTCGCTCAATGTCCCCTACTCGGTTGCAAAAGGCGGTTTGATCACGCTGACCAAGGCCATGGCGGTCCATCACGGCCGCGACAACATCCGTGTCAACTGCATCGCACCCGGGCACCTCCACGCGCCGTTCGTGGCCTCCATGACAGAGGAGCAGCTGGAGTTGCGGCGGAAGGCTGCTCCGCTGGGGACTACGGGCGACGCCTGGGACGTCGCGTGGGCGGCAGTGTTTCTGGCTAGCGACGAGTCGCGCTGGATTTCAGGTGTCATCCTGCCCGTTGATGCCGGGCTGTTGGCAGCCACGCCGCTGGCGGTCGTCGACAACCTGATCTGACACCGGGCGACCAGTCCAATAATGCCTGGGTGACGTCACTGTGCCGCCGGATCGATCGCCCTCATCCGTCCTCGTGCCCGGGTGCACGCGTTCTCCACGCTAGAACCCGTCTCGACCACCAAGCCATCCAGCTGCGTTGAACCGGAGAATGCCGTCATGAACCTGTCTGATCCAGCAAGCGTCAACCGCGTGGCATGCGTTGGCGCCGGGACCATCGGCGCCGGCTGGGCGGCCCTGTTTCTGAGCCAGGGGCTGGCTGTTACCGCAAGCGACCCGGCAGAGGGCGCGGAAGACCGCCTGCGGGCGCTGGTGGCACGGGCCTGGCCAAGTTTGGAAAGTTTGGGGCTGGCCGCCGGCGCGGACCCGTCCCGCCTGATGTTTGATGCTGACCTCGGAACCGCGCTCGACGGCGCCCAGTTCGTCCAGGAATCGGCGCCTGATCACCAAGATCTAAAGGTCGCGCTGATCGAACAGATCGACCGGAATCTGCCCGACGATGTGGTCATTGCAAGTTCGTCATCGACGTTCCTGCCGAGTGTCCTGGCCAGGCAAAGCCGGGTGCCGGCGCGCGTCATCGTGGGGCATCCGTTCACACCGTCCTACTTGATGCCGCTGGTCGAGGTCGTCGGCGGAGATGCCACCCCGGGGGCCGTACTGGATTGGGCCATGGCCTTCTATCGCCGCATCGGGAAACGTCCGCTCCGGCTGCGGCGGGAAATCGAGCGCTACGTCTCCAACCGGTTGCAATCCGTCGTGCGGCGGGAGATCGATTCGCTGGTTGAGGCCGGCATCTGCGACTATCACCAAGCTGACGAGGCGCTGGTCTACGGCCCGGGGATGCGCTGGGCGTTCATGGGGCCAATGCTCGGCATGCACTTCACCGGCGGCGAAGGCGGCATCAGGGGCAACATCGCCCACTTCGGTTGGTCGGGGCCAGCCGCGCTGAAGGAGGTGGCAGTTGCAGCGGTCGACGAGATGACGGGCGAGCGTGACGCCGACACCCTCGAACGATGGCGCGACGAGAATCTGGTCGCGTTGCTGAAAGCACTGAAACCCCTCGACACCGGCACGTAGGTCGGGGCCGGCAGATCCCGGGACATCATTGAGCTCGGCCGGCTCCTGTTGGCGCTGCGGTCTGTTCGATACAGGAGCCCAGACCGGGTGCGTTGGCGTCGATCGCGACGACGTGCCGACTCGTCGGCGTCGGTCGGGTGGGCGTCCCCGCGACGTCGCGGCCCCGTCAGTGCCGAGTCCGTCACTCGACAATGTTCGCAGCACACCGTGCACAAGCCGTCGGACCATGCGGCAGCGACAACAGGACGCGGGCCGGTCTCGTTACGCGACGCCGCCAACCAGCCGGCGGCTGGAGGCCGTTTGCAATCGTCAGAGGCATTCGGTCTGATACCGATCCGCACACGCCGGGGGGCGCACCATGACAAGAATGACCGGCGGCCGGTTTGTCGCAGAAACCGTTCACGGCTACGGCATTACCCACGCCTTTTTCGTCCCGTACATCGCGCCCCGGGCGTTGATGGAAATGGAAAAACTCGGCATCAAACGCGTCCAGACCCATGGCGAGAAGGCGGCCGCCTACATGGCTGACGCCTACGCACGGGCGCGGCGCGGCCCCGGCCTCTGCATGGCGCAGTCCGTGGGCGCGATGAATCTCGCGGCCGGGCTGCAGGATCCCTACCTGGCCTGTTCGCCGGTCATTGCGATCACCGGCCGGGAGCGCCAGGTGAGCCAGCAGCGCCACGCCTATCAGGAGGTGGATCACAAGGGTCCGTTCTCGGCGGTCACAAAGTACAGCGTCGCGTTGTCAACGCCCGACCAATTGCCGGTCTACCTGCCGCAGGCGTTTCGCGCCGCCACTTCGGGCACGCCCGGGCCGGCGCACCTGGACCTGGAAGGTCTGGCCGGCCAGTTCGTGATCGACGCCGAAGCCGAACTTGACGTCGTGATCGACGAGAACTTCGCGCAGGTGCCGCCGTTCCGGCCGGAGGCGGACGTCGACGCGGTAACCGCGGCGCTCGAACTGCTGATGCAGGCGGAACGGCCAGTAATCGTAGCGGGCGGCGGCGTGACTGCGTCTGATGCGGGCGCGGAACTGCGCGCGCTGGCCGAGAAGCTGTCGATCCCAGTGGCAACCTCGCTCAATGCCAAGGTCATGTTCCCGAGCGACCACCCGCTCGCGCTGGGCGTGCCTGGATCCTATTCCCGTGCCTGTGCCAACCAGGCCCTGTGCGAGGCAGACCTGGTGTTTTTCATCGGCAGCCACGCCGGCGGCCAGGTCACCAACGGCTACACCATTCCGCCCCGAGGCACACCGGCCATTCAACTGGACATCAACCCCGCCGAGATCGGCCGCAACTATCCGGTCAAGGTCGGGCTGCAGGGGGATGTGCGCGACACGATCCGTCGCATGCTTGCCCATGCCGAGCCGGTTTCCCCGCGCCGGGCCTGGATCGACCGCGTACAGGAACTGGTCGACACCTGGAAGCAGGGTGTCAGCGCGCTGGTGGCCTCCGACAATGTGCCCATGCGTCCCGAGCGCCTGTGCGCGGAACTCTCCAAGCAGCTTCCCACCGACGCGATTCTGGTGTCGGACACCGGGCATTCCGGCGTCTGGACCGGCACGATGCTCGACCTGAAGCATCCCAATCAGCGCTACCTGCGCTGCGCCGGATCCCTGGGTTGGGGTCTCCCGGCAGCCGTGGGTGCCAAATGCGCGCAACCGGATCGCCCGGTGGTGTGCTTCACCGGTGACGGCGGTATCTGGTACCACATCGGAGAACTGGATACGGCGCGCAGGTGCGGGATCCACACGGTGACCGTGGTCAACAACAACCATTCGCTCAATCAGGAAAAGAATGGCGTCGAGGGGGTTTACGGCGGGCGAACCGAGGGTTCCGACGAACTCTGGCTGTTCCCCGAGACGGATTTCGCGGGGATTGCCGAATCGATGGGTTGCTTCGGCATCACGGTCCACAAGCCAGGGGAACTGCAGGGCGCGCTCGAGCAGGCGTTCGAGGCCGGGAAACCGGCGTTGGTGGACGTGAAGACCGACATCGACGGAATCGCACCGCGGGCCTGGGTTCCGCCGGCCTAGGAGGCGTTACTGCTACCGTCGTAGTTCGTCGATCGGCGACAGGCACATCTTCTGAAAGGAGTGCGCCACCATGGCAGGACTTCCAGCTCTCAGCAGGCGTCGTTTTCTCGGAACGGGCTCAGCTGCCGCAGTCGCGATGGCTGCCCCCTACGTCAAGACCGCCCATTCGGCCGGACGACTTGAGCTTGGCGTCCAGGACCACTGGGTGCCTGGCGTCAACCCCGTGGTGGAACGAATCTGCACCGAATGGGGGCTGCAGAACAGTGTCGACGTCAAGGTCGACTTCATCACGAGCGTCGGCAACAAGCTCGCGCTGACGGCGCAAGCAGAAGCCCGCGCCGGTACCGGCCATGACATCTTCCAGATGGGGTTGTGGGGCCCGAGCATCCAGCGAACGAAGCTCGAACCGCTTGATGACGTCATCGCCGACGTCGAGGCCAACGTCGGCCCGATGGACCCGGCCGCCAAGTACTGCTTCTTCATTGACGGGGCCTGGCGGTCGTCACCGGTGGCCGTCATGGGCCAGACCCACGCATTCAACAGTCGGATCGACCATTTTCGCGATGTCGCCGGGATAGATCTGCCCGACATCTTTCCGGCTGGCCCGCGTGATCCCGCGAAGGTCGCTACCTGGACCTATGACACCCTGCTGAGCGCCGCGCAGAAACTGCATGCCGCGGGCTTCGGGTTCGGTGCCCCGTTGTCGCCGACGCCGGACGGGACGTTCTGGCTCGCACCGTTGTTCGCGGCCTTCGGTGCGGTTCTGGTCGACGCCGACCGTCAAATTACGGTCAACAGTGACGAAACCCGCGCTGTGCTCGAGTACATGAAGGAACTCAGTCAGTTCATGTCCGACTCGGTTTACGCATGGGATGACGCGAGCAACAATCGCTGGATGCTGTCCGGGCGCGGCTCCGCGGTGATCAACCCGCCGAGCCCGTGGGCCGTGGCGAAACGCGACGCCCCCGAACTCGCGCCGCTGATTTGGCACCATGATCTGCCCGTCGGCCCGCGCGGACGCTTTCGGCACCTGATCCCGAACGGCTGGGGCATCTGGCATTTTTCATCGAACAAGGAAGCCGCCAAGGACTTGCTACGGCACATGGCCACCCGCGAAGTGGCGGAGCAGCTGGTAAACGCGAGCAAGGGCTACGAAGCGATCATCTTCGATTCCTTCCGCGACTTCGGCGTGGTCGAGGAGGCCGGCCCGCCGGCGGGCACCCTGTACAACTACGCGCCGCGCGGCGATGAACAACTCATCCTGTGCGGCACGCCCGCTCCCAATGACGTGGCCGCCCAGATCTTCACCCAGGGCGTGTTCGGGAATCTGGTCGCGCGCGTGACCGCTCACAACGAGGCGCTCGACGACGCGATCGCCTGGGCCGAAAACGAACTCGAAGGATTTCTGCGCGGGTAACTGGCAGCGGCCTTGCCCGGTCAGGGCATGGTGAGGGCGGCAGAAGGTTTCGGGTCCATCCAACGGGTCTGCAGCCCCTGCCGGTCGGCGACCACCGCGAACCGAAATGCGGACAGGACGGGTTGACGGGTCGTCACCGGAATTCGCCCGCAATTCGCCGACCGTTGTCCCGAGATCCTTGGCACCCCGGCTTCGAGCTGGTTCAGGCGGAACCCCACGGTTCCACCGCGCCCCGCTCGATCAGGTAGGTGCGCTCAAACAGACTGCCGGCCCGGTCCATGTCCGATTCAGAGATCAGCACGGTCGTGCCTTCTTCCTGGAGGTTTGCCAGGACCTCCGACAGCCTCAGCGCAAGGGCCGGCGCCACCCCCTCAAAGGGTTCGTCGAGCAGCAATACCTGCTCGCCGGACACCAATGCACGCGCCAGCGCCACCAGCTTCTGCTGCCCCCCTGACAGCTGCTCGACACGGCGCGAGCGCATGTCGGCAACTTCCGAGACATAGGCGAGCGCGCGTTCGCAGCGGTCCCGGCCATCGGGACGCCGCGTTCCCCATGCAGGCAGCAGCAGGTTTTCCTCCACCGTCAAACCCGGGATCAGGCGCCGATCCTCCGGCATGTACCCGACACCCGCACGCGTGCGCCGATGGGCAGGGACCGCGGTGATGTCCTGGCCGTTCAGGAGCACGTGTCCGGAGTGGGTGCGAATCAATCCCATCACCGCCCGCATCAACGTGGTCTTGCCGGCACCGTTTCGCCCGACCAGTCCGGTGAACCCTTCGACCCGCAGGTCGACGTCATGCAGGATCGTGCTGCCGCCGAACCTGACGGTCAGTTTCCGGGTTTCAAGCATCGGTAGGTCGTGGCGGGCGGCGGCCGACCACGTGCTCGATAACGGCCGGATTCTCGAGCACCTCCCGCGGCGCTCCATCCGCCAACACCCGCCCCTCGCGGAACGCGATGACACGATCGGCGTAACGTCCCACCACGTCCATGTCGTGCTCGACGAACAGGACCGTCGCCCCTGACGAGCGAAGCGCGTCGATCACATTGCCCATCACGTCGAACTTCTCCTCGGTGCTGATCCCGCTGGTCGGTTCGTCCAGCAGGATCATGGCAGGTCCGCCCACCATCGCCATGGCGATGTCGAGCAACTTCCGCACGCCCTGCGGCAGCCGGTCCACCCGCGTCTCGGCCGAATCCGCAATGCGATACTGCTCCATCACCCGGCGCGCCTCCTGTTGGGTCTCTGGCCGGACGAGCGGCCTCCACCAGGGTGGCCGGCGGTGGCCGAACACCCCCACCGACAACAGCAGGTTTTCGTACACCGTGAGACCCGGAAACAGTTGCGGGATCTGGAACGAGCGGTGGATCCCGGCCGCCGTGGCCTCTCCGACGGTGCAACCGGTGATGTCCGCGCCGCGGAAAAGGATCCGGCCTTGGTCCGGCGTCAGGTAACCGGTCACCATGTTGCAGAACGTCGTTTTCCCGGCGCCATTGGCGCCAATCACGCCGACGATCTCGCCGGCCGCAACCGATACGCTGACGTCTTCAGCGGCGACCACCGCACCAAAGGTCTTCCCCAGGCCGCGGGTCTCGAGCAGCGCCTCAGGCATCGCGTCCCCGCAGTCGGTCGACCAGCGACCACAGGCCGCCCGGCAGGAAGAGAATGACCAGGAGGAGGGTGATACCGAGCAACATCTGCCACGCTTCAGGGACGTATTGCAGGGCAAACGTGCGGACCAGTTCGAACACCGTCTGCGCGATGAACGGTGCCGCGACGTTGCCGGCGCCACCCAGGATCGCCACGAACACGAACTCGCCTGACTTCGTCCAGTAGGCGGTGTCCTCGGGGGTCACATGACCGATGAGCAATACCGTGAACACGCCGCCGAGCGCTGCGAGTTTCGCCGCCATGATGTAGGCCAGGTGGACGGCGCCACGGGCGGAGACCCCGAGGTAGCGGAGCCGCAGCTCGTTCTCCCGCACGCCCTGGCCGGCATAGCCGACCGGACTGGCAAGAATCCGATCCACCATCCATGCGACGAGAGCGCTGGAAATCACGATGAAGCCGAACAGCACGAAGGTGAGCCGTCCAGCCTCCGGGCCCGGTGCGACCCCGAGCAATGTCGGCACGCCCACGCTGAATCCGTCGGTGCTTCCCAGCGCCACGGTCTTGGCCAGTATCCCGAACAGGATCATCGAAAACGCCAGATTCAGCATCGCGAAAAAGATGCCCCGGTGCCCCCGGACGATATATCCGAGAGCCCATGCAATCATGCCGGCCGCCGCGATCCCGGCCACACTCAGGACCAGCATGTCGGTGATGCCGAGAAACTGATTGGCCAGCGCAGCAGCGTATCCGCCAATGGCGAAGAACAGACCCTGTCCGAAGGACACGAGCCCGAATCGGATCAGGATCATCAGTCCGAGCGCGACCAGACCCCCGCCAAGCGATACGGCCGCGGTGTGGGCCGCCCACGCGGGCAGCAGCGGCCAGAGGCCGAGCAGCGCCGCTGCCGCCAGCACGATGCCCGCCGTCGTCGGGCGGATGTTCCGGAGTGCCGTCATATGCGACGGGTTTGCGGCTTGCCGAACAGGCCTTCAGGTCGCACGGCCAGAACCACCGTCATGACCACAAACACCACGAACAATTCCAGCTCAGGACGGAAAAACACCGCGGCTGTCCGGCCCAATCCCACCAGAAGGGCGCCGATCGCCGCGCCTTCCACGGACCCCAGCCCGCCGATCACCACCACGGCAAACGCCAGTACAATCAGCTCGACGCCGATCCCCGGGACGACCGAAATCAGCGGCGCACTGAGGGCACCGCCCAACGCGCCCAGGATGGCTCCGCAGAGGAAGGTCACCGTGAAGAACCGGGCCACGTTGATCCCGAGAGCGGAGGCGATCTCTCGATCATGAATCACCGCGATCAAGAGTTTTCCGGGTCGCGTACGATGGATCGCTGCCCAGATCCCGACTCCGATCAGCGCCACCAATGGCACGAGGAGCAGGTCGTACCCCACGTACGGTATTCCCGCGACCGATACCGTCCCGAACAGGAATCGGGGTTGAAATGCGATGTAGGATTCCGGCCCGAAGATCAGCTTCATGACGTCTTCGAGGACCAGGAAGACCGCGTAAGTTGCCAGAACGATTACAATTTCGTCTCGTCCGTAAACCCAACGCAGCACGCCACGCTCGATCAGGATGCCGACGAGGACCCCGACGACGATGGCGGCAACCAGCATGATGGCAAGCAGCACGAACCCGGCGTCCGGCGCCCCGCCAACGTACATGCCCACGCCCCAGGCGGCCGTGTACGCTCCAAGCGCGTACAGGCTTCCGTGGGCAACGTTCAGGACGTTCATCACCCCGAAAATCAGGGTGAGACCGATCGAGACGATGAACAGCCAGGACGCGTAAACAAGACTGTCGACGACGATCGCGGCCAGCGCCATCATTACGCGTCTCCGCGGCGTTGCGCACACAGCACGAGCCGCGCAGGTCCCGATCCGTGCAATCGCCGCACATTGCAGGAAGATGATGGCTGAATCAACTGCAAGATCGCCGGCGCACGTGGCATTGGATCGGCGGCTGTCGGTCGCGCCCATGATGCAGCGCACCGACTCTCACTTCCGGCGTTTCATGCGTCTCTTGACCCGGCACACCCTGCTCTACACCGAAATGATTCCGCTCGGTGCCATCCTTGAAGGTCCGCGGGAGCGGAGCCTTCGGTTCGATCCGCTCGAACAGCCGGTCGCGCTGCAGGTGGGAGGCGCCGACCCCGCCGGCCTGGCGGCCGCGGCGGGTTACGGCGAAGCCTACGGTTACCGCGAGATCAACCTGAATTGCGGCTGCCCGAGCCATTCCGTCCAGCACGGCGGCTTTGGCATCGTCCTGATGCGGACCCCAACCCACACGGCCGAATGCGTTCGGGCGATGGTGGAACACACGAGTCTTCCGGTCACGGTTAAGGCTCGAATCGGTCTCGATGCCCAGCGCAGCGACGCATTTCTCGACGATTTCGTCGGCGCGGTTGCCGAAGCCGGATGCAAGAGCTTCATCATTCACGCTCGCTCAGCCTGGCTAAAGGGACTGAGCCCGAAGCAGAACCGTTCGGTCCCGCCGCTCGACTACGCCCGGGTCCATCGCCTCGCCCGAAAGCGGCCAGACCTGGACATCGTGATCAACGGTGGAATCCGGTCGCTCGCCGAAGCCAATCAGTTCCTCGCCGACGGATTGGGCGGCGCCATGATCGGGCGGGCAGCCTGGGAGCATCCTTGGCAATTCACCGAAGCCGACCAGCGCGTATTCGGGGTTGATTCCTCGTTGCCCCCTACAAGGGAGGGAGCCCTCCGTGCCCACGCCCCGTATGTCGACCGCGTTCTGGCCGATGGTGAGCCCTTTCACCGGGTTGCCCGGCCGCTGGTGGGGCTATACCGAGACCAACCCAAGGCGCGGCGGTGGCGCCGGGCGCTGGCGGAAACCAGGACGCTCGGCGACGCTCTGGGCTACATGGCTGCCGCGTGACGACACGACCCGGCGGAAGAAACTCCGTGATGTGGCGGGAGGCCGTCGTGCCGGCAGGCACGCCCCCGCCCATCGGCAACCAGGGGATGACGGTGAGACGCTGTCTCTGGCGCCGTGACCACCGCGGCTGAGGCGCGGCCGGAGCCCGGGCTCCGGCCGGGTCCCTCCACGCTGGCCTCAGCCCTCGTAAGCGGTCCGGCTTGCCGAGAGCGCCTCTGCTTCCCGGCGCTCGGCTTCAAAGCTCCCGAACAGCTGCATGATCAGTGGCAGGACCAGCAGGTTCAGCAGCGTGGACGACGCCAAGCCGCCGATGATGATTGCCGCCATTGGCCCCATGATCTCGTGACCAGGATTGTCCGCGTCGAAGGCGATTGGCAGCATCGCCAGCGCCGTCACGAGCGCCGTCATGAGGATTGACGGGAGACGTTCCGACGCGCCGCGAACCACGGTATCGATCGTCCAGGGGGCGCCCTCGACCACCACGAGATGCCGATAGTGCGAAACCAGCATGATCGAATTGCGCAACGTGATCCCGAACAGCGTGACGAAACCCACCAGGGAGCCCAGCGACACCACGCCGCCCGTGAGATAGGCCGCGACCACACCACCCACCAGCGCGAACGGCAGGTTGGCGAGGACCAACAGGAGCGCCCGCCCTCGTCCCAGCGCGATTCTGGCCAGCACCATGATGCCGATTCCAGCTAGCAGCGCGGCAAACACCAGCTCAGACCGGGAGCGGCGCTGCTCCAGTGCCGTTCCCGCCAAATCGAAGTACACGCCCCTGGGAAGAACGTCCGCCTCGACGAGCGCCGCCTCGACGCGCCGGACTACCGTTTCCACGTCCGCGTCCGCCATGTGCGCGGTAACCACCTGCAACCGGCGGCCACCGTCGCGGAGAATGGTGTAACGGCCCCGTCCCATGCGGACGTCGGAGAATGCGCTCAGCGGCTCCAGGATCCCGTCGGAGCGACGCACCGTGAGGTCACCCAATGCGAACGGATTGGCACGGTCGCTCGCTTCGAACACGAGCGTCACGGGAACCGGGAAACCGTCGCGGAACACCGTGCCGACCTGCAGGCCGCCGTAGGCCGCTTCGACGGCCTCCACCACTTCTACCGGCGTGATTCCCGCCTGCCCGAGGCGTTGCCAGTCAAGGTGCACCTCGGCTTGCGGGCGTCCGAGCGCTGCGCGCACGCGTACCTGCGTGAGACCGGCGATGTCGTCCAGCAGGTCGGCCACCCGGGCGGCAGCGGCGTCAAGCACATCCAGATCCGGGCCGAAGATGCGGACGACCAGGGGCGCCGCGTAACCGGAGACCGTTTCATCCACGCGTTCGATCAGGAACGTGTTGAGCTCCGCAGCGATGCCGGGCGTACCGTCCAGGATCTCCCGAATCTGGTCGAACACGGCTTGCTGTTCGGCGCCGGACAGCGGATCGAGCTCGACTTCGTATTCCGCGTAGTGACTCCCGTACGTATCGGCCCCTCGCTCCGCGCGCCCTGCCCACTGCGACATGGACCGTACACCCTCGACCTGCAGCACCTGCCGCGTGAGTCGGGTGCCGGTGCGGATGGTTTCCTCCAGCGAGGTCCCAGGCAGCCCGGACGTGTGAATCATGTAGTGACCCTCGCGCAGCTCGGGCAGGAACGCGCTGCCGAGCCCGGGCAGAAGCGCCACGCCGAAGAGCGAGCCGCCAAGGGCTAGCACAACTGTCAGGCCCGGAACCCTGCCCAGCAGCCGCAGGATCCACGCGTAGACCGGCGTGATCCACCGAATGAGCGGGGGCACCCGGTATGCGCCGCGCGAGGCCAGCAGTACCCGGCAAAGCGCCGGGGTCAGCGTGAGCGCGACCACCAGGGAAGCAAAGATCGCGAGGATGTAGGCCAGGCCCAGCGGGGCGAACATGCGGCCCGCCACGCCGGAGACCGCAAACAGCGGCACAAACACGAGCATGACGATGGCGCTCGCATGCACCATCGAACTCCGCACCTCCATCGATGCGTCGAACACCACGTCGTCGGCACGGGCCGGCGCTGGACGCGTCAGCGCCTGGCGAAGGCGCCGCATGATGTTCTCGGTATCAATGATGGCATCGTCGACCACTTCGCCCAACGCGATGGCCAGCCCGCCGATGACCATGATGTTGAAGGTCGTGCCGGTCTCCAGCATGCCTAGCCCGGCGGCGATCAGGGACACCGGGATCGCGCTGGCAGTAATGATTGCGGCCCGTACGTCGAAGAGGAACACCAGCAACACCAGCACGACCAGCCCGGCACCGATCGCGAGGTGGGCGGAAATGTTGGTAACTGAGCGTTCAACGTAACGGGCGGGGCGAAAGAGGTCGCGATGGATGAAAACCCCGATCGAGGCCAGGGCCGGCGTCAGGTCGTCGAGCGCCTGATCCAGCCCGCGGGTCACGGCCACGGTGCTTGACTGGAACTGACCGATAATCATGAGCAGCACGGCGGGCTCGCCGCCGACGGTCGCCATGCTGATGGGGTGAGAGGCGCCAAACCCGATATCGGCGATGTCGGCCAGAGGAATGCGCGTCCCGTCAGCACGCGCGATGTTGAGAGACCGGAGGGCCGCCACCGACAGCGCGCCCTCGCCTACCACGACGGCAAGGGTCTGGTTGGGCGTGTCGACCCGCCCGCTGCCCCGATAGCCGGCGGCCCGTACTGCTTCCGTCAGTTCGCCAATCGTCACGCCTGCACGTCGCAGGCGCTCCGGGTCAGGCCGAATTTGGAGGGCTTCGACCTGGCCGCCGAAGACGTTGACGTCGGCCACGCCGGGAATCTCCAACAGGTGCGGCAGCACGACCCGCTCGATCGTGGAGCGAAGGCGTTCGGGCGCCCGTTCAGCCGTAAATCCGACGGTCATGACGGTGGCCGCGCTGGAGGAAAGTGGGACGATCGTTGGCGTAGCGGCCGAGCGGTGAAGCTGCCCGGACGCGACCGCGAGCCGGGCGGCGACGGCTGCCCGGTTGATCTCGTCCCGGGTACCGTCCTCGAACGTCAGGTTCACGATCGACAAGCCGCTGATCGATTCGGAGAAGGTTCCGATCAGGCGCGGCAACCCCCTGAGGACCTCCTCAAGCGGGCGAGTGACGCCGGTTTCCACCTGTTCGGCTGTCAAGCCGGGTGCTTCGGTTTGAACGATGACTTGCCGAGGCGCAAACTCCGGAAATATGTCGAAGGCGCCCTCGGACAGGCGCCACAACCCCGCCGTAACCAACGCGGCGGCAAGCGTCACCACCACGCCTGGATGCCGGATCGAGAACTTGACGATCAGAGCGAGCACGAATTCAGTCGTCGTCCTCGCGCATGATCTCCGCCCGGAACTCCTCGGCCAAGAGCATCTGTCCGCCCCGAATGACGACGCGGGCGTCGGCGGTCAGGACTGACGTCGGGACAAACCAGCTGCGGTCAAGGCGCCGGAGCCCGCTCAGAGGCAGGCGGTGGAAGCGTCCATCGCCCAGGTCGCGATAAGCCCAGATGCCGTCGCCATGGAACAAGACGGCTCCAGTCGGCAGCACGAATCCCGCTTCGAAGCCTTCCGTCGCATGGAATGTGACCTCGACCCGGAGGCCTGGACGCAGGCCGGCACCTTCGGCCAACAGCACCACCGCATCCGGACCCATACCGGCGATCTCGGCGTAACCGGGCCCGACCGGTTCCGCCGGACGGACGGCATCGCCGGCTTGAATTTCGGCGTGGAAGCCGCGCCCGCTGAGCGGCTCGGGCAGCGACACCTGTACCAGCGCCCGGGTTCGGTCCGCCAACGCTTCGAGGAGGGTCGAGCGTGCGGCCGCCGCCTCCGCGAAATACGCGCCCCAGCCGTGCCGAATCTCCCGCAGGGTGTGCGCGCGTGCGGCCGTGTGTTCCGCCAGGATCATTTGCTCGTCACGCAAGGTGCGTTCAGCCAGATCAACGTCGGCCAGCAGGACCAATCCGGTGTCGTAGGCCTGCTGAAGGCGCTCGAGTCGATTCCGCAACGGCTCGAGCCGGGCCTCAGACTGGCCGAGCACCAGTTCCGTGCCGCGCAAGGCGGCAACATCTTGGAGAAGGGACGCAACATCGAGGACGGTCCCAAGTTTCGTGTAGCGCTCGACCCAGTTCGCAGCCCGCACGGGCGCCGTCACGACCCCGTTCGCTTCAGCCACACCAGGCGGAAAAATCAGGACGCGTTCGTCGTCACGGATCTCCAGCAGCGCGACCGGTGCATCATCGTCATCATCATCGTCGTCATCGTCATCGTCGCGTGCCAAATCCAGGCCGTCGACATCGGAATCGGCGCGATCTTCGACCAACGCGGTCGGCAGCAGTCCGAAGCTCACCGCAGCCAGAACCTCGTCCGGGGCGAAGCGCTGCAGCCCGTACACGGCTGCATAGCCCCCTGCAAACGCGGCAATCAGGGCGAGAACTACGCGCATCGGTCCAGTGCGGCGGGGTTCATTGGTCTTCCGGCGATGGGCGGTGCCAGGGGGCGCCGCGTGGAGCCGAATCGTCGCTGAAGATCCGCTCCATCGCAAATTCCAGATTGATCAAGGCCATTTGCCTGCGCAACTCCGCCGCTGCCGCCGCCCTGCGGGCCGCGAGCAATCGAAGATCCGCGTCAGGTTTGGCCGCAGCCGGCAACGTGCGCTGACGGATCGCCGTCGCGGTTTGCGCGGCGTACTCGCTGGCAGCGGTGATTTCGGCTTCCGCCGATGCCGATTCTCGGCCCGCCGTGACCAACTGGGACCATGCAGATTCGGCCTCGGCAAGGACCTGTGCCTGCATCTCTTCGAAGGCCAGGCGCGCCTCGTCCCGGTGTGCCAGCGCGATCGCAACCCGCGCATCCGTAATCTCGGGCACCGGCACGATGGCGCCGGCGAGACGCAGCACCAGGTCCTTCTGGTCCCAAAGGATGCCTGGCCCCAGGGTGATATCGGGCGTCAGCTCGGCCAGCGTCACGCGGAGCCTCGCCTCGGCCGCTCCATAGGCGGCAATCTTCACCAGCACATCGGAGCGGCGCACCAGGGCCCGGCGAAGCATCGCGTCGAACTGGGCGGGGTCGATTCGCGACGGCAGCAACTCACCGACCGGCGGCCGGATTTCACGTCCCTGAACCGCCAGCCGCGATACGCCGAGGCCCGCGGCGAGTGCCGTCTCTGCCTCCGCTGCCCGCGAACGCGCCGCATCGAGCGCCAGCCTGGCCTGCTGCGCAAGGGCGGCTGCTCGCTGGGCATCTGCCAAGCGCGACACGCCGGCCTGCAGCCCCTGCTGCAGCATCGCCTCCACCTGCGTCCGCAGTTCCACATCTTCCTCGGCAAAGGCGATTTCAACGCGCGTGTGCTCGATGCGCACAAGTGCCTTCAGAATATGGTCGCGTACCTCCCAACCCACGCGCTCGAGAGCCCATTGCGCCGCTACGCGTTCGGCGACCGCCGCGTCAGTTCGAGCTGTCCGCAGGGTTTCGCGGGTAAAGGGTCGTTCGACAGACAATCCCAAGGTCCAGGGCGCCCCTTCCGTGTGGTACTCGACCTCCGGTGCGTACAGAAACGGCTGATTAACCTGCGTCAACTGCACGGAGGCAGCCATGTGGGCCAAACGGGCCTCCGCCCGGCGGCGGGACGGCGCGTACTCGATAGCGGCCAGCACTAGGGCTTCCGCGTCGATCGGCCCATCTCCGCCAGGCAACGCCATCTGGAGACGATCAAATGCGGCGACCTCGGGGTTTAGGGGCTTGGGCGGTACTTCCGGGCTATTGCATGCCGCGAGGGCCAGCGCGCAAGCGACCGCCAGCCCGAGCCTCCAGTACACTCGAACCTGACCCGGCACAGCTAGTCGTCGCTCCGCACGGCCTCCGAAAGCCGCCGCTTCGCGCGGCCAGCAAGGCGTCCGAGTTTTCGGGCCGGCGACGGGTCGTTGACGATGTCGCGCGCCTCGCGAACTGCCGAGGCAGCAGTCTCGGCGGCTGCCTTCCGAACACGCGGATCCGCCGCCGCCCGGCGAAGCAGTAGACGCACAACTGGCCCAACAAATGACATAGACGCTTAGCATACCATTGCCTACCCGCCAAACCGACCTGCGCGGGTTGGCGGGGCGGTGCCGGGACACCATGCCCGCCGCCCGCCTGCTTGCTAGTCTCTCGCCATCTTGCCCCGGAACGACCGTGCCTCCCATGACGTATCGAACCACCACGCCCCTCTTCCTGGCCGCCGTGCTAGCAGCCATCCTCTCCATGCGTCCGGGCGTTCCAGCGAGCGCGGCGGAATACACGGTCGATCCAAGCCACTCGTTCATTCAATTTCGGACCCAGCACCTGGGCTTCAGCTGGCTGGTTGGTCGCTTCAATCGCTTCGAGGGAAGCATGACCTACGATCCGCAATCCGGGCCGGACGCGCAGAGCATCCGGGTCACGATCGACGCGACCAGTCTCGACACCAATCATGCGGAACGGGACAAACACCTGCGCAACCAGGATTTCTTCAACGTGGATGAGTTCCCCGAGGTGACCTTCGTCAGCACCGGCTTCCAGGGGAACGCGGACGGAGGCACCTTGACCGGAGACCTGACGTTGCTCGGTGTAACGAAATCCATCTCGTTCCCCGTCCGCCTGATCGGCGAAGGGAGTGATCCCTGGGGAGGCTACCGCGCAGGCTTCGAAGGCACCTATGTCCTCAAACGCCGGGACTTCGGCATGGACTACAACCTGGGTCCGGCGGCGGAGGAAGTCGAAATCCACCTGATGCTCGAGGCGATCCGGCAGTAGCGCGACGCCCGCCGCCGCGTCGTGCTGTACAACACCGAAAGCAGCTACGGCCTGGCGAGCAAACTTCTTCACTGGCTCCTAGCGGCGGGGATCATCGGACTGACAGCGCTGGGTGCGTGGATGGTGGACCTGAGCTACCTCGACAGCCGGTACAACTTGGCGTTGTCGCTGCATCGCTCGCTGGGAATGGCCGTGCTGGGATTAGCCGTCCTGTTCGCCGTCTGGAAGTTCGTATCGCCGTCCCCGCCGCTCCAGGCCGAACTCCGCGACTGGGAACGGCACGGGGCGCGCCTCACCCACGCCCTGCTGCTGTGCGCCATCTTTGCCCTACCGGCCTCCGGCTACGTGATCTCGACCTCGGCCGGCGCCGGCTTCCCGTTTCTCGATCTGTTCGTGATCCCGGCCGTCTTCCCGCAGTCGGAAACCCTGCGTGACCTGGCCATCGGCTTGCACGCTGCCGTCGCCTACGGACTCCTCCCGGTCGTGGTCGTCCACGCCAGCGCCGCCCTCAAGCACCAATTCGTCGACGGGCACGGCACCCTCAAGCGGATGCTCTGATTGGGACTTATATACGAAAGTGCCGTCAAGTCAGGCCGCTTCCGATACCGGTTGACGGGTCTGCGGAGTGGCCAGCGCCAACGCTCCTCGCCGTCCAGTCGCCCCCGTCCCCAGGGCCAGGATGTTGCGGGCCGCATTCACGTCCGCATGTGCCGTGTGTCCGCAGGACACACACTTGAACTGCGCCTGGCACGGACGCGACGCCGCGCTCACGTGCCCGCACGCATGGCAGGTCTGGCTGCTGTAGGCCGGGTTGACGGCTACGACAGTCGCCGCCTTGTATTCGAGCATCCGCCTGAGATCGCCCCACCCGGTGTGCAGGATGGACCGGTTCAGCCCGGCCTTCTGCCGCACGTTCGTCCCGGGCTGCTCAACCGTGCCCCTCGCGGAGGCCGTCATGCCTCGGACCCGGAGGTCCTCCACGACCAGTGTCGCGGCCCGGTCCGCCAGCCGCCGGCTCATCTGGTGCTGCCAGTTCCGCCGCCGCATGGCGAGCTTCCGGGCGGTCCGCGCCGCCCGCCGGACCATGCGCAGCCGCCGGCGCGAGCCCTTCCGCCGCCGGGCGGCGACACGCTGCTGCCGCCGGTGGCGGGCCATCAGCATGGAGGACACCGGCTGCCGCAGGATGGCGCCGTCGCTGGTCGTCACCTGCCCGACGTTCATGTCGATGCCCAGCGCCCGGCCGTCGTCCGCCTGCTCTCCGGCCTCTACTTCGTAGCAGACGACCGCGTGCCAGCGCTTCCCCACGCGCCTCACGGCCACCTGTTTCGGCACGCCGTCCGGATACGGATTGCCGCCCCGACGACGCAGCCGCATCGGCCCGATCCGCGCCAGGCGCACCACGTCCCCCTCGATCCGGAAGCTGCCCCCGGGAAAGGTCACGCGGTCGTCCCCGCGGCGCGCCTTGAAGCGCGGGCGGCCGCCCTGTCCCCGGAACAACCGCTGCCACGCGTCGGCCTGGTACTTCAACGTGTAGCGGATCGGCGCGAACGGCAGCTCCTGCAGCCAAGGCGTGACCCTCCGGAGCTGGGTGTACGCCTGCCCGAGGGTGAAGAACGACACCGACGGCGGCTCCGCGCCCGCCGCCCGCGCCGACAGGTACAAACCCTGCTGATCGGCCAGCA
>JAJDWH010000002.1 GCA_022825705.1 Alphaproteobacteria bacterium | reverse complement strand
AAAAGGCCCGAGGCGAGGAGGACACGAGGAAATTCGCTCTCGAGAATCCCGGCGTCGAGGCGTCGGAGTGGGTGCGCCGCCTGCCCAAGATCGCCGAAGCGGAGGCGGAACTAGAGAAGGCGCGAGCCGTGCTCAAGCTAGCGGAGCTGCGGCTTAAGGACACGGACATCTCCTTGCCGTACGACGGCCGCGTGATGACCTCGGACGTCGAGGTGGGCGAGCTGGTCGGCCCGGTCAATCTGGTCGGACGGACAGCCCTGGGGGCTGTGTACAGGCCCGCGGCACTGCAAGTGAATGTGCCGATCGAGCCCCGGGACCTAGACTACTTGGCCCCGGTGGTCGGTCGGAGCGCGCGGGTTTCCGGAGAGATGGGGTCTTGGAGGGCGAGGGTTGCGCGGGTCTCGTCGGTGGTCGCGCCCGGGACGCGGCTGGCGACACTCTTCCTGAAGTTCTCTGCCAGCGCGCGCGCAAGCTCCCTGCCGGTGCCGGGGGCGTTCGTCGAGGTCGCCATCGAGGGACCCAGCTACCGGGACGTTTACGTGCTTCCGGAATCGGTGTTGCAGGAACGCGGCAGGGTCTGGGTTGTGAGGGGAGGCGCGCTGAGGTCGTTCGAGCCGGAAACTCTCGGAAGGACTGCCGAAGGCTGGGTGGTCCGGGCATTCGATGCGGGCGCGGGCGTGGTCTCCGGCACAGTGCCCGGAGCCCGCGACGGCTTGTCCGTCGCAGTGAAGGACTAGGGGGGCGCTTTCATGGGCACCACCGAATCCCAAGACCCGGCGCGGTCAGAACAGGCCCCGAACAAGGGGCTGATCGCCTACTTTGCGGGAAATCCCGTCGCCGCCAACCTGTTGATGGTGGTCGGCATTGTCGGCGGGATAGCTTCCGGACTGCAGCTCGCCGTGCAGAACTATCCGGACATCGATCTGCGAGCGATTCGCGTGACCGTGCGTGCGCCGGGCTTCTCCGCCCAAGAGGTGGAGCAGGACATCAACCGCCGCGTCGAGGAGAGCGTGATCGGCCTACCAGGTGTCGAGCGGGTGATGGCCACGGCAACCGAGGATCTCGGCCGCATCGATGTCGAGGTGGCCACCTTTGCGGATTCTGGGACGGTCCTGCGAGATGTCCAGAATGCCGTGGACAGCATCGAGAACTTCCCCCCTCTGAACGCGGAGCGGCCGGAGGTGAAGCTTCATCGCCTGGAAACCCAAGTCATGACCCTGGCGGTGTCCTCGCCAGTGGTTGGCGAGGACAGGCTGAGGCGCGCGGCCGAGCAAGTGCGCAGCGAATTGCTGGAGTTGCCGTCAATCTCCCAAGTGAGGCTTCGTGGCACGCGTGACCGGGAGATCTCGATCGAACTCAGCAAAGAGGCGCTGCGCCGCAACAACCTTTCCATCGCCGAGGTGGCCAACACGGTCCGGGGGGTCTCCATGAACCTCACGTTCGGCGAGCTGCGCACGGAAGCTGGCGGAGTGGTGCTGCACACGGTCGGCAAGCGCAGCATGGGCGACGAGTTCAAGAGCATTCCACTGCTGACTCGGCTCGACGGCAGCATCGTCACGCTCGGCGATGTGGCGACAATCCGCGACGCCTTTGTGGACCAAGATGTGGTCTCTCGAGTCAATGACACGCCCGCGGTGCTGGTTCGCGTGGAAGCCATGGAACGACAGTCTGTGGTCCACATGGCTGACGACATCCGAAGCTGGCTGGCGGCTTACGAGCCGTTCGAAGGCGTGACGGTCACGGTCTGGAATGACACAGCAGCGCCGGCCCTCGCCAGGCTGTCGGGGATTCTGCGGAATGGAGTGATCGGCGCGGTACTGGTCCTCGTGCTGCTCGTGTTGGTGTTCGACCTTCGCGCCGCGCTGTGGATAACCCTCGGTATCCCGTTTTCCTTCGTCGCCACCCTGGTCTTCTTCGAGCCCGCAAGCCTGACATTGAACCTGGGCACGATGATTGCTTTCTTCCTGATGATCGGCCTCGTTGTGGACGATGCCTTGGTGGTGGGGGAGAGCATCGCCGCGGAACGCGAGAGCGGCAAGGGCGGGCTGGAGGCGGCGGTGGCCGGCGTCAAGGCGGTGGCGAGTCCGATCACGATCGGCGCCTGCACGACCATCCTTGCGTTCCTGCCGTTCCTCTTCGTGACGCCGGCTGGCTATCAACTGGTGAATGCCTTTCCGTACGTCGCGTTCTTCGTGCTGGCCGTTTCACTGATGGAGGCGTTCCTCATCCTGCCGGCCCATCTGTCCCACGAGGGGCGCTGGAGCCATTGGCCGCTGAGCGCGCTGCAGGCCCGCGTGGGCGTCTGGATCGACGAGGTCCGGGAGCGAACCGTGATGCCCGCCGTGTCGTGGTCGGTCCGGAACATCCGCCTGAGCCTGGGTTTAGGCGCCGCGCTGGTGCTGTTCTCGATCGTGCTCCTGCGGACCGAGGCGGTTCGCATCATCTTGCTGGACGAGCAGATGAACGCTTGGGACAACGTGCAAGTTGAGCTGCAGTTGCCGTTCGGCACGCCGTTCGCGACCACTTTGGCCACTGCGGAGGAAATGGCCGATGCCGCCTACGCGATAAACGAGCAACTGCCCGGGGAGTCGGTCAGCGGGGTCAGCATCCTCGTCGGCAACTTCATGTCCTCTCGAGCTACCGAACACGATCTCAGCGGCAGCCACTTGGCCGCAGTTAGGGCCCACCTCAACGACCGGCCGGCCCGCGTCGCGTCTCCTGCCGAAATCGAACGGGCATGGCGCGAGCAAGTCGGCGATGTTTCGCACGTGGAGAAGATCGAGTTCCAAACCACTCGCATACAAGTGAGGCCAACCGTCGCCTACGCCTTGCAGCACAACGACCCGGAGGTCCTGTCGGAGGCCACGTCCGAGATGACGGCGTTTCTGGCGACGATACCCGGCGTCTTCCAGATTTCCGACAGCCTCGCCTCGGGCAAGCGGCACTTGCAGGTTGAACTGACACCCGCCGGGGTGGCGGCGGGACTGACGCCGGCTACGATCGGCATGCAGCTGCGCGCCAGTTTTCACGGCGTGGAAGCGCAGCGGATCCAGCGCGGCCATGAGGAAGTCAAGGTCATGGTGCGGTATCCGCGCGAGCGACGGCGGAACCTGCAGGAACTGGCCACTCAGCGCGTCCGCCGCGCGGGCGGCGGCGAGGTGCCACTGTCGACGGTGGCGACGCTGACCGAGCAGCGCGAACTGGCGACCTTGACTCGCATCGACGGCGAGCGTGCGGGCTTGGTGAGCGCGCGGGCGGACGCGGCGATCATCACTCCCATTCAAGCGCGACGGATAGTCGACCGGGAGTTCCTTCCCGGACTGCTGGACAGGTTTCCCGGGCTGGAGGTCGACGTCGACGGCGGTGTTCGGGACGAGCGGGAGATGGTGGAGACAATGGCCATGCTAGTGCCCGTCGTGCTGGTCGCGATGTACGCACTGATGGCGGCCTTCCTGCGCAGCTATTGGAAGCCCCTGGTTGCCGTTGCGGGCTTCCCGATATCCTTCGCGGGCGCGATCCTGGGGCACTGGCTGCTTGGATGGGACCTGACGGCGATGTCGCTGTTCGGCATAATCGCGGTCTTCGGGGTCGTGGTCAACGATGCCTTGGTGCTGCTGGACCGGTACAACACGATTCGCCGGCAGTATCCGATGATGCCCGCAATCGCTGCCGCGTCGACGGCGACCCGCGACCGTTTCCGGGCCGTCTTCCTGACGAGCGCTACGACGGTAGTCGGTTTGTCTCCCTTGCTCTACGAACGCAGCGACGACCTGGTATTCCTCGTGCCGTTCGTAGTCAGCATGATCGGCGGCGTGGTGCTGTCGGGTGTGTTCATTCTCTTTATCCTGCCGACCTTGGTGATGACTACCGAGGGCCGT
>JAJDWH010000049.1 GCA_022825705.1 Alphaproteobacteria bacterium | reverse complement strand
TGTCGAAGGAGCGAATCGTCGCCGCCCGACGGCGGAACGGTCACAGCCGATCCGCCGTCGCGCCGCCTCCGTTGTGAGGTGAGTGAGGGCGACGCGTGTTGTCGCCGATGTCTTCGTTCGGTGGACGTGGGGAGCCGGGCTCAGTCGACTGCGACGCCTGCCTCGTTTACTTGAAGCCGCGCCCCTGATCAGAGTCCCGACCGGTGTCCGCCAGAAAACGGCCATCATCTTGATATTCGTGGTTGTTCCTCCTGTTCCGCGCTTCGAAGATTCCGGCCCAATGGTCGTCTGACGGTTCAGTCGGCCGCCTGCGGCCGGCTGCCGGGGAAATCATCGAGGGAAGCGCCTGTGCCGTGTCTACGATCCGTAGCCCGGACCCGGCTCGGTCGAGATTGAGGACGGCAAGCTCGGCCCTACGTCGCGGGAGGACGTTCCGGCGATCCTGCCAGGCCTGCGGCACCCGCTTCCCGGTCATGCACCGCGTGTGCGCCTGTTCGCTCGGGGAGCCGAGGATGCGCCTGAGCGGGTGTGGGTCAGCCACATGCTTGGCTACCAACCCGATAAGAACTCGTGATTGACCCGGTCGAGAACTTGGGAGAGCCGGACCAACTACCACCGCGCAGCCCGCGTAGATCTGCTCCTGCGCGCGCGACGGCCTGATGGGTCGAGCGTCCGGGCCGGAACCCGTAGCTCGCGTCCGAGAAGCCGGGGTCCCAGTCCTCCTGCAACACCTGCATCACCGCCTGCTGGATGAAGCGATCGAGCACCGTCGGTACACCGAGCAGGCGAACCCCGCCCGATGCCTTCGGTATCTCCACCCGCCGCACCGGCTGCGGCGCGTAGGTGCCGCCCAGAAGCCGGGACCGAATCTCGGGCCAGTGGTCTTTCAGGTGAACACCCAACTCCTCGACCGTCATGCCGTCGAGGCCGGGCGCCCCTTGTTGTGCCGGACACGCGCCAGCGCCTTCTTCAGATTACCGGGCTGGACGACCACCTCCATCGACGGTCCCGGCCCGGTTGCCGGGCGTTCGGGCACGGCGCGCGCCACGCGGGCTTCGGTCCCTTGGTCTCCGGCGCTCCAGGCTTCACCCCTTCACCGCCGGCTCCAAGGCCAGTTCCAACTGAATCTTCTGCCGCCTGGTCCGCATGAGCGCGCCGCCTTACTGACCATCTGTCCGTCGTTCGGGCCTTCGCCGGCAAGCCGACTACTACGCCCTCTGCTGACTTCTGCGGCGCGCTCACGGCCCTTGCGGGACCGTTCAGTCCAGGGCATCCCGGATGCAGCGCGGGCCTCCCGAGGTAAGACCAGCCGCCTTCACCGCACACCTGCCGGATTTACCACCCCGGGCCTTGATGGCTATGGACTTCGCGGTCATTGGCCCGCTCGTCCGACCGGGTAGGCCTCGTATCCGGTTCTTGTCCATCAGGTCGCGGCTTTGCTCCACGTTTCCTTCAGACCTCGCTTTGCTAATCCTTCGCCGCCATCAGGCTGGATAGAGGACTTGCACCTCCAAGCCGTTGATCATGCTCGGCACACCACAAAAAGGGCGGCGGTCAGGCGACCGCCGCCCCATCAGTATCCAGCGAACCGGAATCAAGCTGCCTTACGAGCCAGACCCAGTCGTGTATCGGCTATTGCTCGTTTGCGCCGAACGCTCCAACCATCTTCCCGGCCGTGCCGTACTCTGAGTAGAACATGCCGGTCACGACCTCCGGGACGCCGTCTGTTCCCTCCTCGCGGAGGGTTCCGGACCACGAGCCAGCAGCATCGGCGGCCGCGCTGCCGATCGTCCACGCCGTCATCTGGACTCCAGTGTCGGTGGAGTCGTTGGGGTCCCCAGCAATGGCCCCAGCATCGGCGATGTTGGAATTCATCAAACTGACTTCCCAATCCCGCGACTCACCGTCCGCGCCCATGAACTTGTCGATGGTCCCGGTGATGTTGTCGGCTGCGAAATCCGCCTCCAGCCTTACTCTCGCGGTGAAGTGCCCGGCGTCGTTCGTTCCACCCGTGGTACTGCTGAGCGCGTACTTGCCGGCAGCCCCGCCCATGTAAGTCGCCGTTCCTGCCACTAGGTTCGCGATGTCGACTGCAGTAGAAGCTGTAGTAGTACCCTTCTCATCCACGAAGGCGCTGGCGGTCATCGTCTGGCCAAACTCTGACACGTGGATCCACCAGCCGTACGAGGCGTAAGCGGTGTCCACTGCATCCAAGACCCGGGCGTCTGCGCTGTCAGGCGTGAACGTCCAAGTGTCGCCAGCAGCCACGGTGAAGCCCCCTGCTGCTACGTCGGCCGAGCAACCGTCGGCGGCGGTTGCAGGCGTGCAGTAGTAATCGCCAGACACCCCATGATAGCTGCCAGGAATCTTGATCTCCGTCTGGCCCAGATTGTTCGGATCCGGGAGGTGCCACGTTTCCGTGCCGGCGGTCCGGGTAACTCCCTCGAAAGCTACTCTCGTCGGAACGAAAGCGTCGCCGGTGCCGCCGCCGCCGTCGGCATTAGCTTCACTCAGCTCCCCGCCCGCTAAAAGGTACTCGTAAGGCCGGTTGTTGCCACTTCCTGGTTCGGTGCTCCCGAACTTCCTACCCGGCGTCGGAGCTGCGACGTTCGAGTAGACGACCGCCTCGTAGGTGCCCGCTTCGCCTTCGGGTTCGGCCGTGTACCTCTTGCCTGTCCAATCCTGGTGGGCGGCAACCATCGTCTTCTTGTCTTCTGACAGGTTGACGGCGTCAGCCGTACCGATCGTCACCGCGATCTGGCTGTCGTTGGTACCAACATATGCAGCGAACCGCCTGGTCTCAGCACTGCTGTTATCAGTCGCAGCACTGATGCCAGCATGCAATTTCGCAGCCCTTGCCTTCATGGCCTCCGTGGCAGCATCGGCTATTTTCTCGTCACGGTCTTCGATCTCCTCTTTAAGATCCTCCACCTGCCCCTGCAGATCGGTCACGCTGCCGGTCAGACTGTCGATATCGATCGGAGCAAGCCCGAGTTCCGCCCGCAACTCGTTGATCTGCTCCTGAAGCTCGGCGATCTGCTCCGCCGGCGTTTTTTCCGCCGTTGTCGACGTCTCCGTCTCCGTGGACGTGGTGCCACCGTTATCGCTGCTACTGCACGCCGCAAGCGTGAAGGCGGCCACGAGCGCAACCACCAAGGTTTTCCATAGTGTCATGAGGGCTTTCTCCCCGTGTTCGCCTGTGCGGCGGTGTGACCGCCGCCGGCGAGAAGGGAGTGGCGACCGCGCCGACCCGTCACGCATCCTTGACGGTTCGTGAACCCATTTGTTGCAGGGGCTTGCAGCCCGCGCGGCGAGGACGCGCGACCGTTCCGACCTTTCCGAATTCCGATCCTCGCGCCGCTACCCGGCGTGTCCTGAGCGTTCCCCGATACGCGGAATGCCCGGGCCGCGCCGGTCGTGACCGAGACGAACGGAAAGGGTCGGGACATGGCCGACAGAACGAAGATCACAACGGCGCGCGCTCGCGCCTTCATGCCTGCGGACGGGCGCGAGGCGGTC
>JAJDWH010000020.1 GCA_022825705.1 Alphaproteobacteria bacterium | reverse complement strand
CCCCGGCTGAACAGGCGTGTACGTGGCTCCCATTCCTTGGCCTCCGCGATCGCTTGGGGGATGCCGTCGCCGATATCGACTCCATTCGGCACCATATACTTCATGATGGGAAATACATAAAGGTCGTCCAGCGCTTCTCCTCGAGGAAACAGTCCGGCCGAGGCCATTAGGCCTGCATGCGCCTCCCGCTTTGTCGTCCCTTATGGACCGTCACCACCGCTATTCCCGCTACCGGAACCACGAGCGGCCGCACAAGTGTCAAGACGCAGAACAGCACGTTGCGCAGCGGACCCCTGATCTGCCAGCGTCCACCCGCAATCGCCACCAACGCTGTGCACCATTCCGGCCACCAGCCTTGCGGGCCGAGAGAGTCATTCTCGCCGCGCAAGCGAATACCAGCCAAGCTGGACGTTTCCCGCCAGGCGGATCTGGTGCGCCTGATTCTCTCGCTCCCCGGCGTTCCGGGAGGGCTGCGCTGATCCTGCGCGGGCTTGCCTGCCAGAACCGGCCGACGGCCCTCGTGATCCACACCTGCGCCTTCCGGACCTATAGGAAGATCAGGCGATTGTCCTCAAGAAGCAGGTACTCTGATTTCTGGATGTGTAGTGATGGTGGTATTCCATCATGGCAGGGACAGAGTGCTGCTGCCTTCCCCTCCATCCCAAGAACCTGGTCGGAACTGAGCCAAACCGGCACCACATGCGGTGGCGGGCCTAGCGCTACCATGTCATGACGGAAGGGGCTGGACAACGGGGATTCCGCGAAGTACAACAGCCCCACTATGGCTCAGTCTCAGATCAGCCGCAGCTTGCGCGGCGAATCGGCACGGTCGCGGATTGTCGCGATCCTGTCGCAGGAGCGTTTCGAGAGCCGGCGGGCCCTGGGTCGCCGGATCTGCGAGGAGTTTTCGTTTTTCGATGCCTTGGGCCGCTTGCAGGTTGCGGGCTGCCTGAAAGCGCTGGCGAGCCTGGCCGAGCGATGGCCGGACATCGTTTTGCCGCCTCCGGGTGGCGGGGTAGCGGACAACAAGCCACGGCAGCTGGCGACGGATGTTGCGGAGCCGGTCGGGGTTCCGTTGCATCCGGGTCGGATCGGTGCTCTCGAGTTCCGGTTGGTGTCGAGTGCGTCGGATCGCGCGGTGTGGAACACGTTGATTGCGCGGGAACATCCGCACGGGATGACGACCTTTGCCGGTTGCCAGCTTCGCTACCTGGTGGGTTCGTCGCATGGTTGGCTCGGCGCTGCGGGCTTTTCGGCGGCTGCGCTGCGGGTTTCGGCGCGGGATCGCTGGATCGCATGGAGCGAGGAACAACGCCGGGGACATCTCAACCGGGTGGTTTGTCTGAACCGTTTCCTGATCCGGCCCTCGGTGCGTTGTCCGCATCTGGCGAGCCATGTGCTCGGCCGCATCCTGCGGCGCGTGCCGCGGGACTTTGAGGCGCGCTACGGATTTCGTCCGTGGCTCGTGGAGAGCTTTGCCGATGCGGGCTACGATGGTACCTGCCTGCGAGCGGCCAACTTTCTGAGCGTGGGCAAGACCACGGGCCGTGGTCGCCAGGACCGGAGGAAGCAGCGCGGGAAGACGGTGAAGACGGTCTTCCTGTATGAACTGGAGCGGAACTGGCGGCGAAAGCTGGGAGTTCCCTGGGTCAGCCATGCACCGGTTCTGGAGGCGGGCGAGGGTTTGAACGCGGCGGATTGGGCCGAGAACGAGTTTGGAGGCGCACCCTTGGGAGACAAGCGGCTGTCGGCGCGGCTGGTGAAGAGCGTGGGGCTTCTGGCGGCCTACCCCGGGCAGAAAATCCACGCCAACAGCGCCAGCGACAGTACCGCGATCAATGCGTTCTACCGTCTGATCGAGATGCCGGCGGAGTCGGAGATCACGGTAGAGAACATCCTGACGCCGCATCGTGGGCGCAGCGTGCAGCGGATCCGCGGCCAGCGCACGGTGCTGGCGATCCAAGACGGTACGGATCTGAACTTTGCCACCCGTCCGGGCTGCGACGGCTTGCAGTTGATCGGCAAGAACCAGACCGGGGCGAAGAGCCTGGGTCTGCACCTGCACGCGACGCTGGCGGTGACCGATACGGGTCTTCCGCTCGGCTTGCTGAGGCTGGGCTTTGATCCGGTGGTGAAGCGGCCTGCGGCGGCCGAGGCGCGGCGCAAGACCCTGCGATGGCTGGACGGGTTCAGCGACATTGCGCAAGGCGTGCGCGAGGTCGGCGGCCGGACGCGGGTGATTTCCGTATGTGATCGGGAAGCGGACGTGTTCGAACTCTTCGACGCGCAGCGCCGTTCTCCTCGCGTGGACCTGCTGGTGCGCGCAAAGCACGATCGGGTTCTCGGCAAAGGCAAGCCGAAGCTGTTCGCGACCCTGCGCGGCGGCGCACCCGATGGACGGATCGATGTCGAGGTTGACGGGCTGACGGCTCGACCCAAGTCCAGCAGGAAGAAGGCTCGACCCTCTCGCCTCAAGCGGTTGGCGACCTGTGAGCTGCGCTTCCACCGCGTCACTCTGCCGGCAACGGAGGCCATGGAAGGTGCCGAACCGGTGACGATGTCTGCCGTCCATGTCGTGGAGACCGCGCCGCCCGAGGACGAGGATCCGGTCGAGTGGTTCCTGTTGACCACACTCAAGGTCGGCTCCGCAAAAGAGGCGGCAGACATCGTCGGCTTCTACCTCCAGAAATGGCGCATCGAGGACTTTTTCCGGGTTCTGAAGTCCGGTTGCCGGGTCGAGTTCCTGCTGTTCCGAACCGCCGAACGGCTACAGCGGGCGATCGCCATCAACGCCGTCATCGCATGGCGGATCATGGTCATGACCCTGCTCGGCCGGCAGGTCCCGGAGTGCGAAGCCGAGTTGATGTTCACCGATTACGAACTCGCGTTCCTGTCCGACTACGCAGCACAGGCAGGCCTCAAGCCGCCCGAAAACCTCGGAGAGAGCGTGCAACTGGTCGCCCATCTCGGCGGCTACCGCGGGCGAAAGCACGACCCCGAACCCGGAAACCAGATCATGTGGCAGGGATACAGCATGCTCACAAAGGCAACCATCGGCCACCGAATCGGAGCCGAGGAAGGCCGGCAACGAGGCTTCGAAGACGGCAAACGATACATGCTCGAGCAGGTCAGAAAATACGTTGCTTGATCAATTTATGGCTACACGGTAGTCCTAGGCGTCCGGTTCCCGCGTTGCAGGTTCCCGTTCGCTCGGGTCGCGTCGGGGTGAGCTTTACCCTCCGACCGATGG
>JAJDWH010000044.1 GCA_022825705.1 Alphaproteobacteria bacterium | reverse complement strand
GGTCGGTCTCCAGGACTTTGCCGACCGGTATCCCGGAGAACTGTCGGGTGGCATGCAGCAGCGCGTCGGTCTGGGCCGGGCCCTGGCAACCGATCCCGACATCCTGCTGATGGACGAGGCGTTCAGTGCGCTCGATCCGCTTATCCGCTACGACATGCAAAACATGCTGCTTGATCTTCAGACCGAACTGAAAAAGACCATCGTCTTCATTACCCATGATCTTGATGAGGCGCTGCGCATCGGCGACAACGTCGCCATCCTGCGGGACGGCAGCATGGTGCAACAGGGGAAGCCCCAGGACATCGTGCTGACTCCCGCCGACGACTACGTCGCAGATTTCGTCAAGGACGTCAACCGGGGGAAGTTGGTCCGGGTCGAGAGCATTATGAAGCCCGGAACCACCTGTGCCAGCGCCCCGGAGATCCCGCTCGGGACACGGCTTGAGCGAGCCGCGCTCGCCCTATCGGAGGCAGCCGCGGAGCTCGGCAAGGTCACAGATCGCGACGGCACGGCTCTCGGGATCGTGTCGCAGGTCGATCTGCTGGACGCGATGGTCCGGCGCCGGCGGCCTTCTCCTTAACGATCCCGCGCAAGCGAGGACTTGGAGGCGCTTGGCTCCGGACCCGGAGCAGCGCGGCGTCCCTCACCTTATGGATGCAATTCTGCGCCCCCGCGTTTACCACGCCGACGCGGACATGCGCTTCACGTGCGGTCTCGCCCTTGGAGGGTGACTGGAACACCCGCAAGTACATCACCCGCCGACTCGACACCTGTGTGTTTCTTTCCGGGACGAATGTTCGTGCGGGTTCCGGGAACCGTGCCGTTGCCGACTTCCTGCTGACTTTGTTTGGGTGGGTCGCGCGCAACGCGGGCGGCTGGCTACATGCCGAAGTCCAGTTCGACTGGCCTCCATCGACTTACCCTGCGCCCGGAGCATGGCGCACTGGGCCGGATCGAAGCCGAGGCGCTGCAGCCAGTTGCCGCGGAACCATACGACGTCGGCGCGCGGTTCCTGACCCACCTCGTCCCGTCACCCGCTACCGCCGAGAACTCGAGTACCTCGACCCGAGGCGCGCTCCAAGTGGCTACCGGCTGTCGCTCCGAGCGTCACGCCGTTTCCGGTTGCCGGATCCTTATGCCCCGATCAGAACGAGCGCGTGTAGCTCACCTGGACGCCGACCTCGCGCACGCGGAACCGGTGGTCGATGCGCGGCATCCCGAGCGCCGACCCGTCCCCGCCGGTGCGGAACTCCAGCTCGGCAGCCGAGTGCCGGACTCCCAGCCCGATCCGGCTCGCCAGGCTCCCCCATTCAGCGTCCGCGCCGACCACCCGCGGCCGCAGCGTGTGCTCGACAGCGATCCGGATGGATCGACCGTTGATGTCGGAACCGCGCCGCACGGTCGCCCGCTCCCAATGCATGCCGGCGACGAGATAGACCGATCCGCCTTCGCCCAGCAGCCCGCCCGGCGCGTACCCGAGCCGGGCGTTCATGTCGGCGCCGCCTTCCTTGCCCACGCTCCACGGGCCGGGCCACACATCCCGGTCACCGACGCCGGTGCCCTCCCGCAGGTAGCCCGCCGGGCCGCCACCGTGGAATGCCGCTTCCAGCTCGCTTGAAACGTACAGGCGGCCGGCGACGAAGGTTCGGTAGCCGAGCGACGCCAGCACGATGCCGGCCCCGCGCTCCGCGTCATTCGTCGCGGTCTCGTAGCTCGCGGGCGACATCCTGGCGCATTCCGACGCCCTGTTCGCGTGCACCGCCCACGGTGAGACGGACCATCCCCAGGTTCCCGAGTTCCGGTTCCTCACGGAGCGCAGCGGAACGCGGTGCACGCTGTCCAATCCGCTTACCGGCGCCAGCCAGACCTTCACGCTTTCCGATCTCGAAACCCCGGACCTTCCTTCGGAGGCCGTCGGAACCAGGCACGACATCCTGCTGATGCGGGTGACGGGCCGCACATGGGCGCGGACGTGACCCGGCTCGGCGCGTGGATGGATCACGGCGGGTGTTCAGTCGAACTAAGCGGTGCGACCTCGGATGGCGTCCGCTTCGACAGTCGAAACGCAATGGCCGGGGGCGGGCGACTGCCTCGCACCGACCATGGCCGAGCGCGCCCGGAACATGGCAAGGCAGCTCCAGAACGACCTTCGACAAACCTGACCTTGCGGCGAGCCGCTTTGATGCCGCCGGGTACCTGGATTCACCCGAAGTGCAGGCCGAGTATCTGGCTGCGGCTGTCGAGACGGGTGCTGCTGCCTATATCAGGCAGGCCGTTTCCACGCTCACCCGCGCACGCGGAATGAGCGAATTGGCCGAGGATGCCGACGTTTACCCGCCAGGGGCCGTAGAAGGTTCTGTGCGAGCGTGGCGACCCGGGTCTGCCGACGCTGCTTGTTGTCATGGAGTCCTTGGGCGTGCGCCTCAGCATCCAGCAGGGGAGCCAGTGGCCAACCCCTGTGGATTGCGTCGGTGCGAGGGCGATTGCGTATGCGCTTGGGAGGGGCGAGAGATCCCGGAGAATCGCTAGGAGCGGCCTTTCCGTGCAACCGTGGCGGCGACAGCAGGCTTCCGGGCGATGCGTTCCCTGAGCCAGATCACGAGTTCGTCGTACGTGACGGTGTCATCGGCGACGCCCACGATCAACTCAAGGACGGCGGGGCCGTCCGCGTCGAGGCTGTAGCCGCTGCGCCGGAGCATCAGTTCGACGAGCAGGAGCGCGGTGCGCTTGTTGCCGTCGGCGAAACCGTGGTTCTTCACGAATCCGTGCAGCAGGGCGGCGGCCTTCTCGTGAATGCGGCGATGGTAGCCGCGGTAGGGGCGTCCAAGGGCGGCATGCACGGAGTTCGCATTGAGGATGCCGTCGCAACCGCCCGTGGCGGCAAGCGCCTCGGCGTGGAGGTGGACGGCATCGGCCCAAGTGACCCGGTAGTGGGAATTAGCGATCGGCGAGCTCGCGCAGGACGTCGCGCCGGTCGGCGATGATTTGGCGGCCGACGCGCTGGGTGGTGCGGGAAACCCGGATTGCGGTTCTGGCGCTTCCCTTGGCGGACGCGACCTTGGTTCGGGCGGCCGCATGGAGCTTGCCTTTCCCCGGGGCGGCCGATCCCCTGGAGGTGGTACGACGGTGCTGCGTCATGATGCGGTCTCCTGCCTGGGGGCAGTCTACAGGTGTCTTGTGTCGGTCAATTCGCCGGAGCTGAGACCGGAGTTGCTGCAGGCCTGATCCCCTATCCGGGCCGCGGCTCGATCGACTCCGCGCCGCCCACACCACCTAGCCGACCCTTCCGTGTGGGCCGGCCGCGGCTTCGCTGCCGCAGGTTTTTGCTCGCGAACTTCGACGATCGTCCGCGCTAGGCCGAGCGCTCGACGATCAGCTCGCCGTTCGTCCTGACGACGTAGATCGCGCGTTCCCGCCGCCCGACGGCGCGATCGTTGACGGTCCCCGCCGCCCCACAGGCGGCGGATTTGCGGTGCCTTCAAGCGCGATGGTGCGGATGATGTCTTCGAACCGCAGCACGGGCGCCAGGTCCTCGGCCGCGCGCTGCAACTCGCGTCCGGTTTTCGCGTCGTCTGAGCCCGCCAACCCCGCGCTGGCCGTAGCTACCGCGCGCTCCGCGCCGGGGCGGAACTTGAGATCGAGCGCCTGGCAGACCTCGATCGCCCGGTCGGTCAACCGCACCCACCCCTCGGGCACGCCTTGGACGCTCCGCTCCGGCAGGTTCGCGTTGCTCGCACCCGCACCCACGGCGACACTACCCAATCCCGACGCACCGACAGCATGTCCCCTGGGCCGGTAGCGGCGTTGGCCGAACGCCAGGGTGAGGGCCTGGAGCGCGACGTCTGGGAGTGCTCGCCACACCGTCCGATCCTGTCGTACACTCCTCAACGGCATCAGATCTTTGCGACAAGTGAAACCAATGCGAAGCATCGATCCGGACGCGACACTGGTGGTGTTCACCTATCGCAGCAAAGAGGAGACGATCGAAAGGGGCGGTTCCGAGGCTTGGCGCTTGAACCCGGAAAGAGCGGCGAGGTGCGAATACCTCGTCTGCACACGGAACCGACGCTACTTCGGCACCGCATCACACCTGTAGGCCGAGACGCCCGAGCGGCCCGGCGCCGCGTTCCTGGTGGGCAGGATCACGCCCGTCGCCCGATTGGCCAGACCGATACAGCGTGCGCGTCGACGAGTGCGCCTGCCTCGACCCGCAGCCCATCGTGTGGCGCGGCGCGCAGAACCCCGTCCGGTACGTCAACGACATCAGCACGCTGGGCATCGAGCCGGACCTGCTGGATTGGCGCGTCGTTTTCAACGCCGCAACTCCGGGGGAGTTCAGAAGGAAGCTCCGCACGATCCGCGTCCCTCGTCGAGGACATAGCGGGGGTTCCTAGCGAAGGTGCGGAAGGGGCGCCACCGGGTACTCGAGCCTGCACGTCTGTGCAACACGGGCTCGCGCCGCACATGGTGCCGCATGATCTACTGTTGGATCACGTGACCCGTCTGAAGGAGAATCCTCGTTGTTTTATAGGCGAGATCATGAGCGTGTTTCCGTGCCGGATATCCCTTCGGCCAAACATCTGCTATCGGCTCTACTGCGAGCCTGCCGACCGACCGTCGAGGGCGGGGCCGCGCTTCGTCGGCTTCTACGCTGACAAGTGCGTTGGACATCTGGCATGCATCCGAACCGTGGTATGCGGCAACATTGTGTGTGGCGCTTCGACCCCAGATAACTTTATCGTGCGCACCACCGAGAGAGGGGTGCTGTCCCAGGATGAAAAAGAGCGCATAAAGGGGGTGATCGGGGAGTTCGCGTGGCGCTTCGACGAGTCGTTCCTTCGCGTCCGTCAGCGTTTTTACCTTCTGGACGAAATACACCAGACCAGCTTCATCAAGTCGTCGAAATACGGTCTGTGGCGGGGGCGGGACTTCGATCTTTCTCGTTGCCCGAAACTCGCCGGGAAACAGAACTACTCGGCTGCAGAAGCTGCGTCAGTGCTAACCGGAGAGGAATGGGAATAGGACAGCACCGGTAGGCTCCCACCCGGAGTGATACTGCGGAAGTCGAGCCGACGATGCCGCCGATCGACTGACGGCGACGGCCCTGCGCGAGAAGCAGAATTGAACGTCGGAATCGGCCGCCGCGTCGGCAGGGGACCGGTCATCGCCCGTGCTCCGGGTTTCTGGCGGCCTGGATCTCGCGGATGCGCTCCGGCCAAGTGGAGCGGATGTAGGCGAGCACGTCCCAGATCTCGTCGTCGCTCATGACATGACCGAGGCCCGGCATGCCGCTCCTGAAGCCGGCGACGCCTCTGGCCTCCATGAGACC
>JAJDWH010000040.1 GCA_022825705.1 Alphaproteobacteria bacterium | reverse complement strand
GCGGACCGCCACCGCCGTGCCGGGCACGCCGCGCACGGTCTTCAGCCAGGGAACGCGGGATCCGACGGCGTCGGGCGGCTCGAACAGCACGAGGTCGCCGATCTCCGGGTCCCGGCCGAGGAGCGGCAGGACCGCGTAGCCACAGGCCCCGTCCGACCAGCTCGCGTTGACATGCACCCGCGAGGCCGCCCCGAGCCAGAGCGCGGCCAAAAGCACCATGACCGCAAGGACGGTCCGGCCGCGCCGACGCCGGTCGCGGCGCCCGAAGCGGAGACCGCGGGCGCTCATTGCCCCACTCCCCGGGATCGCGTCCCCTCGCCGAGGGCAAGGATCTCCTCCAGCGTGCCCTCCACCCAAGGCGTCACGTCCGGCGCCCCGGCCGCAACCGCACGCGCGGGCAGCAGCACCAGGCGATGGCGCTCCGCCATGCGGTCGAGCGTCGTCTCCAGGGCCGCGCCCCAGGCCCGCACGTCCTCGACGCTCGCGCCGTCCTCGGCGGCGCGCGCCGTCCGGGCCGCGGTGATCTCGGCCAGACGAACGACCGCGACGCGCGGCGGCATCTCGGGCGCGGCAAGCCTCAGCACCGACACGGACACGACCGCCGCCACGGCGCCCGAGAGCAGCAATGCGGAGACCATGACCGGCCACGCGCTGCCGGATCGCTCAGCCTTCCTTGCCATCGGTTCCCTCCGTCGCGTCCTTTCCGGCATTCGCCGCGATGCGCTTCCGCCGCTCCGCCTCCGGTCCGGCCAGCTTCCGGAACCGGGCCAGCCACGCCTCCGCCGCCCTGTCGGGCGGCATCGGGCGGATGCGGCGCCGGAGCGGCGGGAATGTCACTCCAGAGTCCGCGGGCGCGCCCTCCATCACGTCCCGGCGCTCGGACGCCGCCGCCATGCGGGTCACGAATCGCAGAAGCTCCGCATGCTCCTCCGGCAGAGCGTCGAGGCCGGCGGCCGTACGGACTGCCGCGTCGATCCCGGCGGCGAGCCGCCCGGCGCGTTCAGCAGCGCGCTGAGAGTCCGGCATGCGTCCCCGGAGCCAGGCGGACGGCGCGTCGGCGACCAGCGCGTGCAGCGCCAGCGTCCGCCGGTCGTCGTCCCCGAGCCCGTCGAGCGCCGCGACCTCCTCGCTGACGAACACCGAATGCGCCGCCACCGAGTGGTAGCGGCGGCAGCGACCGCCGTTCCGGCAGGTGTTGGCCAGGACGTGGGCAAGCGCGGCGAAGTCGATGCCGTCGGCGGTGACTCCCTCGGGGTCCCCCGGCCACGCGAGCGGCTGCCGGTCGCCGCCCTTCCCTGAACGCTTTCTCTTCATTCGGAGTCTCCTTTCCCCGTGACGGTTTCTGATTGCGTTGTGGCAGGTCCGTCCCCGCCGACGATCCGGTCGATCGCCTCGACCGTGGAAAGCCCCTCGGCCTTCAGCGTCTCGACGGCCGCGAAGGCAGGCCCGCGCGACGAGAACAGCGCCACCGACCAGGCGTCGAGCACCAGCCGCGCGACGCGCCAGCCGTCCGGGCCGTGCAGCACAAGCTCGGCATATCGTCCGTCGGCGGTGGCGAGGCTCTTCAGCGCGCGCTCCATTCCGGGGTCGCAGTGGATGCGCCGCTCCGACTTCAGCAGCTCGACGGATTCGTCCTTCTGGGCCAGGAAGATCACCCAGTCGGAGTTGTCCCAGGCCGCGCGGGCGGCGGGGTTGGCGTGGTAGTCGTTGACGGACTGGGTGCCGGTCACGAGCGCGCCCCTGTACTTCCGGGCCCGCCGCGCCGCGCCCTCCAGGAAGGCCCGGCTGTCCTCGCCGGAGAGCAGGTCCCAGGCCTCGTCGATGACGATGGCCTTCGCCCGCGTGCGGGGCCCGTGGTACATGCGCTGGGTCGCGAGGAACACGACAAGCATCAGCACCACCGCCTGCACGTCGCCCCGGCCCTTCAGCTCGGCCAGCTCGAACACCGTCAGCGCGTTCCCGAGGTCGGGGACGCCGGACCCCGCGAAGAGCCGCCCCATCGCGCCGCCCGGGCACCACGGCCCGAGCGAGGTCGCCATGTCGGCGGCGCGCCGGTCGGATCGCGTCTCGAGGCTCATGCGCACCGTGCCGAGATCGGCCCCGTTGCCGGCCTCGTCCCAGGCGGCGGACACGGCCTCCGCGACCAGCGCCGCCTCGATGTCGTCAAGACCGCCCCGGCGCCGCGCCATGCGCCCGACCACGCCCGCCAGCATGGACAGGCACTCCTCGCGGTAGTCGCCGTCGCGCTCGGCGGTCTCCGCGTCGATCATGGCGAAGGGGTTCAGCGTCGCGGCGTCCTTCCCGAACGCGATGAAGGCGCCGTCGAGCGCCTCCGCCGCGTGCTGGAAGGACCTTCCGTCGTCGATCACCACGGCCTCGCCGCCCGCGCCGACGATCCCGGCCACGAGCTCCTGCATCAGCACCGACTTGCCGGAGCCGGACTTGCCGGTCACGGCCACGTTGTAGTTGCCCGCCTCGTTGGCGAAGGGCGACCAGCAGGCGGGCTGGCCCCGCCGCCCGATCAGCAGCATCGCGGGCGGGCTGTCGGGGGTCGCGGGCTGGCCCCGCCACTCGCCGTGGAGCGGCGCCAGGTTCACCGCGCTCGACGTGAGCAGCGTCTTCATGCGGCCCATGCGCTCCAGGTCCGAATCAAGGCCGCCTGCCGGAACCATGGGCAGGCAGGCGAGCCAGGACGGAAGCTGCACGTAGCGCTCCGCGTTCACGCGCCAGCCCTGGCCGTGGTACAAGGCGCGCACCGCCTGCTCGGCCTCGTCGAGCGCGTCGAGCGGCGCATAGACCGCTGCCGTGTAGCAGGCCCGCACGAGCCTCTCGCCGTCCTTGACCCTCGCCGTGACCGCCTGCCAGTCGCGCGCCTTCTCGGGCAGCCCCGGAAGGTAGCGCGCGATGCCGGTCCCGGCCTGTTGCGTGGCGCGGGCGGACTTCAGGAAGGCCCGCTCTCCCGCCGCCTCGTCGCCGGTGACGACGGTGAGGCAGGTCAGCAACGGGCAGCCGGGCTGCAGGAAGTCGCGGTGGAAATCGCCGATCAGCGCGTTGCCGCGCCAGCCGGGCCAGACCTCGGGAAACGCCACGGCGGAAAGGACCCGGACGGCGACGTCCTCGCCCTCCGGATGGTGGAAGGTGAGCCCCGTCGGGCGGACCGTCATCGCGCGCCCCGGCGAGACGCACTGCTCGTGGATCGGGTCGCGGGGCGACCAGCGGCGCGAGGGACGCTCCGTCCCGCCGTCCCTGTGTCCAAGGATATCGGGCGCGACCAGCTCGGCCGCGAGCGACAGCAGCGCGTCCGGTTCCAGCCTGCGCGCCTGCGCGCCCGCCGAGGCCAGCGTCCCCTCCAGCGCCCGGCGGAACGCGCCGAGCGCGGTCTCCGTGGCGGGGCCGGGACCGCCCGCGAGGCAGGCGGTGACGAAGACCCGGTGGTCGGAAAGCGTGAAGGGCGGCCCGCCGGGATGGAGGCGCCGCCAGCCTCCGGGAGAAAGCAGGTCGCGGCGGCATTCGGCCATCCGCGCGAGGGTCCGGCCCGTGCCGGACCGGGAACCTGCCTCCGATTCCATCCTGGGTTCCGCCCAGGCCCGGACGGCCCCGCCGAAGCGCGGGCCGGCCCAGTGGATCACCTGGAGCGTGCACCGCTCCGGAGCGGCGTCGGCCAGCGTGCCCGCGAGCGCGCCCAGGGTCTCGCCGTCGATCCCTGCGAAGGGCGGAAGCTCCAGGACGAAGCCCGTGCTCGCGGCGTTGACGTAGAGCTCGCTGCCCTCGTCGTACGCGCGCCAGGGCAGCAGCGAATGCAGCGCCGCTGGCATCGCGGGCGGCGTCCAGGGACCCGGCGCCTCCTGGCCCTCGAAGAGCTCCAGCAGGCGGCCGGCCAGGGATCCGGCGGGCGCGCTCACCCGTCCCTCCATCCGGCGGGCTCCAGCACCACGCGGACGTGGCCCGCCTCGCGGTAGACGCCGTTCCCGTCGACGAAGGGCGCGATCCAGATCCGCGCCACGACCTCTCCGGTGCGGAGATCGCCGTCGCCCGTGCCTTCCAGTGCCAAAGCTGCTCCGGCCGGAAGGGTCTCGGAGCCCGGATCCGCGAGCGAAGACGCCAGGATCTCCGGCGCGCCGCCTGCCGTGTCCGGTTCGGCATCCGGATCCTCTCCGCCGCCGAACAGCCGCCCGAGCCAGCCGAACGGACCGGATCCGTCTCCGTCTCCGCAGTCACTGCTGCAGACCGTCCCCGGGGGCGGCTCCGATGCACCGACGCGCGGCTTCCAGAGCGGTTCGCCGAGCGTGGTCCGGTCGCCCCGGCCCGGCACCGCCGGATCGGCTGCCACGACGCTCGCGCAGGAGCCCCCTTCCGCCAGCGGGCACTGCCAGCTGTCGCCCACGTGGTCCGATCCGCAGCCGGCCAGCGCCAGCGCGGTCGCGAGCGCGAAGCGCCGAATCACCTTCCGTCGTGGCGTGTGGAGTTTCGTTGCAGTCATCTCATTGTCCTCCTTCGAATTGCCGGTCCTGCGGCGGCGCACCGCCGATGCGGGCGCCCTCCAGGAACACGAGCGTCACCCGCGTCCCCGCCTGGAGCTGGACCACGGGCTGGTACTGCTCGGCGCGGCGGATCATGTAGTCCGAGACCATCCGCCCCGCGCCCGACGCCCCGGCGCCGAGGCCGGCACGACCGATGTCTGCGAGCGTCGAGTTCGCGACCGCGGCCCCGCTCCCCGTCGCCACCGCCTGCGGCTGGAAGGCCTGGGAAACGCCCTGGCCGACGCCGGAGACCATGCCGGCGAGGAAGGCCCGCTCGACGAGATCCCCCTCGCGGCTCACCACCGGCCCCCGCACCCCGGTCTTGCCCGAGCCCGCGACGAACCCCGCCACCCCGGTCTCGGTCACCGTGCCGGGCTCAGGCCCGGCGCAGGTCAAGGTGCGGAAGCGGACGTAGACCCGCTCCGAGGAGAGGTCGCCGTGCGCCGCGCCGGTGACGGTGCAGCCGTCGACGTCCACCGCAAGCGCGATGCCGCCCTCGGCGGCCGTCCAGGCCGGTCCCGTGATCCGCATCAGCACCGGGCGGGGGTCGCCCTGGGACGAGACCCCGGCCGAGGCGTCGACCCCGGCCAGCACCACCGCCTCGGCATGGGCGCCCGCCGGAAGCCAGGACGAGACCGGCTTCGCGACAGCGCCGGAGAGGAGGTCCGCGCCCTCCGGCGAATCGTCCGGCAGGTCAACCGCCCGTGACAGCGGATCGCCCTCCAGCTCGAAGCGCTCGATAATGGGCTGCGGCGCCAGCGCCGGGGCCTGCCGATCCGGACCGCCCGGCGCGATTCCCGCGCCCGGGCCCCGAAACCAGGGATCGACCGCCTGAACGTCCCCCGCCTGCACGCCCCCGGCCTGCAGCCCGCGCTGCAGCTCGTCGATCATCGCCGCCTGGCTGTCGATCACCTTGCGCGCGTCGGCGGCGTCCTCCTCCAGCTTCGCGGCCAGCCGCTCGTTCCGGCTCTTGAGCGACCGCGCCTCCTGGCGCACCTGCCGGAGCTCGGTCTCGATCACGCCGAGCCGCGCCTCGGAGCGGAGCGTCCAGACCTTCTCCGCCGCGTCCGGCGCCACGATCCCGGCGTCGATGCCGCCCTCCGGCGACTCCGTCCCGCCCCCTCCGATGCCGAGCCAGGCGGCCAGCCCGGCCAGCACGACGGCCGCGATCACCGAGAACAGCAGCAGCTGGCGCCGCCGGACCGCGTCGGCGTCGCCCGCGTCATGCACTGGACGGACCTCGGCACGGATTTCGGTACGTGTCCTGTCGCGGGCGCTCATCGCGAATCCTCCCCGCCGGAACGTTCGACGACGGCAACGGCGAGCCGTCCGCCGTTCGGACCCGTGCCGGGATCCGCCAGCCAGAGCGCCGCGAGGCGACCCGAGGCCAGCGATTCCCGGAGGGTCCCGGCAAGGCCCGCCACGGCGCTTTCGCCGGAAGGCGCGGGGAGGGCGTCCGCCTCCAGCACGAGCGCCGTCAGCCGCGGGCCCCGCCAGGTCTCGACCGTCCGGAGGCCGGGCGCGGGAGAGCCCCCGCCGGCATGCAGCCGGTGGCCCGGAAGCGGCTCGCGCCGGGCGACGGCGCGGACCAGCCGCACAAGCTCCGCGACGTGCGGATCGCCGCCCGGGAGCGGCGCGGACGAATCCGGGACCACCGCGTCCACGTTGCGGACCAGGATCTGCGCCGAGGTCCGAGGGACGGGCGTCAGCGCCAGTCGGTAGGTGAAGCCCCGCTCGGTGCCGACGAAAAGCGTAACCGGCATAGGCGTCACGTCACCGACCGATCCGTACACGGCGGAATCGTCCGCGGGCAAGCCCGCATGCGGAACGTCCGGCCGCAGGTAGATGTCACCCGTGTCGGCGTCGTGCTCGACCGCGAAGCCGTCCGGCGCGCGCACCACCCGGACGATCCGGTCGCCGGCGAGCGCGACGCGGCTGATCCCGGTCGCCGAGATCTCCGCCGAGAGCTCTGCGTGGTCGGCCGCGTCCAGGACCTGCATCGCCGTCGCGGGCGTCGGCATGGCAATTGCGGCAGCCGCAAAAATGCCTGCGGCCAGCATGTGAAGGGCGAGAAGCGCCGCCTTCGGGCGCGTGAGTCTTCGTGTCATTTTCCGGTCTCCATCTGTTCGAAGCGCAGCAGCCCGATCCGCCCGGCGTCGATCCGGAAGGCGAGCCGGTAGCGCCGGTCCACGCGCGAGGCCTCCTCGCGGCCGATCCAGGTCACGAGTTCGCCCGCGACCTCCGCGGACAGCCCCTCCGGGTCGGCCTCGATCTCCAATGGGTAGAAGGCGCTCGCCATGTCGCGTCCCGCCATGCGCGCCGCCTCGGCCTCGACCCAGGCGCCGATCGCGCCCCGCGCCGAGGCGTGGGAGAGCCGCGCCGCCGCCAGGCGGACGTGGCCCGCGTTCTCGGGCGTGAGCGTCAAGAGCGTCACCGCGACGGTGCGCGCCATGTCCTCGAGGTACCGCGCGCCGGTCCCCCGGCCCCCGACCTCCCAGGACGGCCCCGCCGTCGCGGGGACCAGGACGGTCACCGTCTCGCGCCCGGCGAAGCCGATGGCCGTCGCCAGGTTCGTCGCCATCGACAGCGCCAGCAGCAGCGCCAGCGCGATCCTGGCGTCCCGCACCCTGCGGAACGCGGCGTCCATGTCGGCCCGCCGCATCAGCCGGCGAACCGCCTGAGGTGGCTGGGCGGCGTCGCCTTCAGCCGCAGCACGAAGTCGGGCAGGAACCAGTAAAGCGCGAAGCGCGCGACGTTGGCCCCTCCCCCGCGCTTGGCGCGCCTCAGCAGAAGCCAGCCGCCGACGCCGGCGACCAGCCCTGGCACGAAGCTGTTGGCCGCGAGCCCGAGGAGCGCGGGGCCCATCAGGACCGCCGCCTCGTCGACGGTCCAGAAGAGCCAGCGCTCCGGGTCGTCGAGCCGGCGCGGAATCGCGTGGCGCTGCGCGTCGCCCGTCATACGATCGCCGTGCCGACGAGGCCGGTGACGATGCCCGTCCCGGCGCCCGCCGCGATGCCGACGCCGACCGCACCCATGAGCTGCATCGCGTTGAACCTCAGCACCGAGCCGACCAGAGCGGCGCCCACGGCGAGCGCGGCGGCGAGCTGGCCGCCCGTCCCGCCCACTATGCCCTCGACCGTGTCCAGCGGATCGCCGAAGGTCGTGTCCGTGGTCGCCAGCGCGATCTCGGGCACGGCCAGGACCGCCGCCGCCAGAGCGGCGACGGCGATCCCTGCGGGCGTCGTGTTCGCGGACGCCCTCACCGGCCCGTTCCCGAAAGCGCGGTGCCGTCGTCCGACGTCGAGGCGCGGCGGCGCGAAGCCGCCCAGGCCTCAAGGTCGTCGCGCCGGTAGCGGATCCGGGCGCCGAACCGGTGAAACACCGGCCCGTCCCCCGAGACCCGGTAGCGCGACAGCGTCTTCGAAGACAGCCCCAGGATCCGGGCCGCCCCGTTCGTGTCCAGGTAGATCGTGTGTTCCGTCATGTCCCTCTCCTTCTCCTCGATGGACCCGGCCCGCACCGGACCGGCGCGGACGCATGTGCCGGCATCGAAGCAGAGGACCCGGCCGCCGGGGATGGTCGTTTCGCGATTCCCGAAACGGCCACCCAGGGGAGGACACCAAAGGACAGGGGAGGACCGTGCCATGGGTGGTCGCGGCGGCGCACGGCAGGCGACCACCCCGAAGAGGTCAACGTTCCGCGAATCGTTGGGACCATTCGGCACGCGGAATGTCAGCCTCACGGACAGTATCCGAATCAGTTGGGGCATACGGTTCGAATGAACGACACGAAATTTGGGTGGGCGGAGAATCCGAAGGCAACTTCTATGGGATTGCCTGCCAACTGCGCCCGAATTCGACACAAGAGGCCGCAGGATCTGAATACGATCACGCCACGTTCGATGAAGGGAGATCGAGGCGGATAGCACGGACCGCCAAAAACGCGGTCTCCAGCACCCGACCCCAGCCGCCAAGACGCCGCATTGATTGCCTGTTCCCTTGCTATCTCAGGCTCCGGTCAATCCTAATGCCGGGAGCCTACCGGTTCCGCTTGCGTTCCTGGGAGACATGCAAGCGTATTGCTGCAACGCCAGGCTCGCCGCGACGTTGAATGTTCTGGACGCGTCAAACCCCTGGCGGCGTCCTCGACCTAGCTGGGAAGCTTGGAAAAGCGAACTACGCGGAAGGGAAACGGTCGCCACTTAGCACGTTCCTGATGCTTCCACGCATCGGCTACTTTCACCCAAGATAGAATCTAGATATGCTCGGCCATGCCGCTTGCAACGCCCCTTCAGAAATTGACCAACCCACTCCGCCTCGACCGACCTGCGGTTCAAATTCCCGGTTGGTAGACAACGCCTTGCTAAGCGTCGACGCCACCGTTGCGTAGTCGCATGGCATCCAATCCCGGAAGCGCGGCGTGCACATCCCGTCGGACCTCAATAAAGGAACTTGCGTTAGGAAGGGAGAAACTCGGTCCGCAGCGCGAATTACGCCGACGCTGGATTCGAGAGATTAGGAGATTCGGGCATCACTGAGGATTGCCCAGACATACGATCGACCGACCACTCCCCTTTCCGGGATGTCAGATGGACCATCACAGGGAATTGAGGGAAGGGCCTTCTCGAAACTAGCTCGGGAAATGTTGCGATTGATCTCGTGCCCTTCGCGGTCTACGCGGATTGGTCCACGAGCTGCGCCGATGACTCGGTATGTGAAGGGAAGGCCGGTGCAGGTGTAAAAAGTTTCGCCCTCATGCTTGATGACTTGCTGCCAAATTTGATCCATCTTGGCGGTTCTCCTGAAAATTCCTCACGGAGAAAATGGCACGGGCAAAGGGTCATGGGAAGCCGTTGATGCGGCGACGTTGAATTCGACCGGCCAACCTTCAATCTGATGGGGACTTCGCACACAAGAATGGCGCCGGGGAAATCGCGCCGCAAGCCACTGTCTATCATGAATGCCGCGGACATGTTCCGTGACGAGGACGCGGTGCGAGAGTGAATTCCAAAACACTGCCGTCCGGACGACCCCTGCTGCCCAAGTGCGGATTCTGCAACGTGCGGCCCAGCATCATGCACAAGACCACGACCCGTCGTTGCCGCGACTGCACGACTGGAAGGAAGGCGGGACGATGTTCAGCACCAAGACCGGTACAGTCATAGAACGGTCAAAGCTGAATTGCCTGCCATGGGCGGTTGGCGTCTACATGCTCATCACCGGCATCAAGGTCTTTTCGTCCACGCACCCGTAGCACAAACTAAAGGTCAGAAAAAAGGTGGTGCATGGCGGCGAAATCACCACCCCGGCACGACCGGACGGTATCGCAGGGCACACAGGAAACACACCCAGCGCAGCATCTCTGCCGACGCTGAATTCTCAAGCTTCTCCTCGATGGGCAGCCGAAGGACTCGACCGGCCTGGTAGCGGGCGGTCAGTGTTCACGACTGACCGGACGCCAGCCCGGGCTCGGTGCAAATGACGAACCAAGCCGTGCATTCGACGCTGCCAAGAAAGCAGCAGCGCGGAGGACATCCCCGCTGCGTCTTGACTCGACATGAACGGACCTCCTCTGGTTTCACCCTTCGGTTCGCAGAGGTTCGCGCGGCCGCTCAGGAGCGATCCTGTGCACCGGTTCCGAAATCCGTCCCTCCTGAGGGCTTGTTCAATGCAAGCCGGCTTGAAGGATGCCTTGGAACACCCAGTATGCCTCTTCGAGGCCCTTGTACCCGACGCAGAGGTATGCCAGCGGTTCGCCGTTCAGGACGATGTCCTTCAGCTCCAGTGTCTGCCCCGCCAGCCCGTCGCACCGGTCGCTTCCAGCCGTCCGGATCAGGACCTCCTCGGCGAATTTTTGCGCCGGATGCATCATGTAGTGAAGAAACGCGTTCGATGCCATTTCATTTATCATCGAGGTGTCCGGCACGATCATCCTGACCGCCACACCCGCAGCTTCGACTTCTCCCAGATTTTCAGCCATGTTGCCCATTGAAGCCTCCCTATGTTGCGAACCGACCGTAACACGTGGGCGACAACCCGATCAATTCAACACAAATTGATTCGACTCACGGAAATCCCGTGCCGTGCACTGCAACCGGAAGCCTGGGGCGATTGCGCCATCGCAATTCCCGCTGACGGCCGCATTCCGCCGGTTCGCCATGTCGCGGAACGTCCCAGTGTCACTCCCGCTCCCTGAGGTTCGAACAGAGGACGGCAAATCGAAGCTGGGTTCCTCGATCACGACCGGGACAGCGATTTCTGCACCCGCGTTTTCCCGCCGCCCTCACGTCACCGTACGGAACATGCAGTGCACGGGACATTCTATGATCGCTCCGGATGCCGCCTCTCGAAGCCGGAAGCCGTTGGTCGGACTTTGCGTCCGCACGCACACGCGCCCTTCACGCTCCATGGGCCGCCCTCACTTGAAATCCCGTCCGGAGCATCCGATACCAAGGCCCGCTTGGACATGGAGCCGTCTAATGGCATTTCGTGCACGGACACTTTCACAGCGTCTCAGAGGCGGTCCCGCTTCAGGCCGGCCCGATGGGCAATCCGGTTCCGGGAAGCGCCCGCTTGATCCCTGCGGCCCGCAAACACCCCGGACCGCCATCCGGCGAGGGTCGTGCCGGAAGACGGGATTTCACCGTTTCACGAGCAACGCGGGAAAAGCGGCCGGATTCCGGGACCGGGACCAAGGCACGGCTCGCGCGTCGCTCCAAGGCGCCTCCCGCGTACCTCGCGACACCGGTTGCAGCCGGGATGCAGGGTGAGCGGCCCGTGCCGGAAGATCCACCGCCGCCGCCAACGACCCCCGGGGCCGAACCGGATCGTGCGGCGGCACCCAAACCGGCTGCAAGGGTCCGAACCCCGCGCGTCTTCATGACCAGGAGAAGGGGCGTTGCCTCGCTGCTGTTCGCCCTGTTCCGCCCGGGACAGGCCAGGGCAGCGACGGTGAAAGCGGACAGCGTCAAGCTGGATTTCTGGCTGCGATCAAGGGAAGTCCCCCTCCGCGACATCAAGGCCGTCCGGCTGAAGGAGGGCCGGCGCTGGGGCGGCGCAAGGCTGGAGCACGCAGCGGGTGCGGCGACGGTGTCGGGCCTCCCCCGAACCCGGGCGGTCATGCTCGCCGACGCGATCGAGACGGCGATGGCCGACTGGTGGCGCCAATGGCTGGCGCCGCGGACCCGCGCGCTTCGCGACGTGAGCGACCGGCTGGACAGCCTTGCCGATCCGCCGCGTTACGTCCATTCCGATGACATCCGAAGCCTCGAACGGGACGCGCGAGACGCGACGGACGGGCTTGTCAGGTGCTGGCCGGAGGCCATGTCCGATGCCCCGGAATTCCGGATGCTGAACACGATCCTGGCATTCCTGGCATCGCCGGACGACGCCCGCGCGAGAGCCAACGAGACGTTCGTCGCGAACGAGCTTGTCCGGTCCCGCGACCTGTTCGACCGGATCGAGGCCAGGCCGCTCACGGACGAGCAGCGCAAGGCGGTGGTCGTCGACGAGCGTCGCAACCTCGTGGTCGCCGCGGCGGGCAGCGGCAAGACCTCGGTCATCGTGGCGAAGGCGGGATGGCTTGTCCGCCGTGGATTCCGGAAGCCTTCCGAACTCCTGCTGCTCGCATTCGCGCGGGACGCCCGGGACGAGATGGAGGAGCGCATCGGCAGGCGCCTCGGGGCAGCCGCACACGGCGCAACGGTCCGGACATTCCACAGCCTTGGCATGGCCATTATCGGAGAAGTCGAGGGCAAACGTCCTGCGCTGACCCGGTCGGCGGAGAGCGAGCGGGCGCTGTTCGACCAGCTCAAAGGCATCGTCTCGGATCTCCTGGCTGACGGCTCGCTCTCGGAGACCATCCTGGAATGGTTCCAGGACCAGTTCGCGCCTTACAGGAGCATGCACGAGTTCCCGAACTGGGGCGCGTACTGGAACTACATCCGCAAGCACGAGATCCGCTCACTGAAGGGCGACGAGGTGCAAAGCTACGAGGAATGCGAGATCGCCAATTTCCTCCATCTCAACGGCATCGCCTACCAGTACGAAGAGCCGTACGAGCACGAGACGGCGACGGCCGAGCGGCGCCAGTACAAGCCCGACTTCCTTCTCCCCGACCACAGCATCTACATCGAGCATTTCGGGATCGACGCAAAGGGAGACACGGCGCCGTTCGTCGACCGGGAGAAGTATCGCGAGGAGATGGCGTGGAAGCGGAAGGTGCACGCCGAACGGGGCACGGTCCTGATCGAGACCTTCACGCATGAGCGCGCCGACGGGCGGCTGATCCGGAACCTCGAGGAGAAGCTGGCGGCGCAAGGCGTGGAGCTGGCGCCGGTTCCGCGGGACCGCGTGTTCGCGCTCCTCGAGGACCAGGGACGGGTCGACCCGTTCATACGCCTCCTCGCGACCTTCCTGCAGCACTTCAAGGGAAGCAGGCTTTCCTTGCGGGAGGTCACCCAACAGGCCCGTGCTCTCGGTGACGACGGCCGGGCGGAGACGTTCATGGCGGTGTTCGGTCCTGTCTTCGAGCGCTATCAGGAGACGCTGGCACGGACGCGAGAGATCGACTTCCACGACATGATCAGCCGGGCCACGGAACACGTGGAGGCCGGCCGGTACCGAAGCCCCTTCGGATACATCCTGGTCGACGAGTTCCAGGACATCTCCCCGGCCCGGGCGCGTCTGCTGAAGGCGCTGCTCGACGGCTCTCCCGGGGCGCAGCTGTTCGCGGTCGGGGACGACTGGCAGGCAATCTACCGCTTCGGCGGATCGGACATCGCTGTCATGAGGGAATTCAGGGACCGGTTCGGCGAGTTCGAGCGCATCGACCTTGGAACCACGTTCCGGTGCGCGGACCGCATCTCCGCTGTCGCGACCGATTTCGTGCTGCGCAACCCTGCGCAGATCCGAAAGACAGTGAACGCGACGCGCAAGGCCGGGGGGCCAGCGGTGCATGTGGGCCTTCCCGGCGATGAAGGGCTCTCGTTGCTGAAGGAGGCGCTTGACAGGATCGACGAGGACGCCAAGCGGCACGAAGGTATCTCCGAGGTGCTGCTGCTGGGCCGCTACCGTCACCTGAAGCCGCAGAATTTCGCCACACTCGGAAAGCAGTATCCGCGCCTGCGCTTCACCTACATGACGGTGCACCGCGCCAAGGGTCTGGAGGCCGACTACGGGGTGGTGCTCGGGCTGTGTTCCGGCAAGTACGGATTTCCGGTAGAGATCGCGGACGACCCGCTGCTGGACCTGGTGATGGCTGCGCCCGAGGCGCATCCCAACGCCGAGGAAAGGCGGCTTCTCTACGTCGCGCTGACGCGCGCGCGCCGGCAGGTGTTCTTGCTCGCCGAGGGCGGTCCCCCGTCCGCGTTTGCCACGGAACTCATCGCCAGCAAGAGGGACGTGACCGTGTTCGGTCGCCCGCCCGAGGGCGACGTGCCCTGCCCGCTCTGCAAGGAGGGCCGCCTGGTTCGACGGGAGAACGCCCGTGGCGACAGCGTCTTCTACGGCTGCTCCAACTGGCCACGTTGCGAACACACGGGGCGCCCGTGCCCGAAGTGCGGAACCGGCCTGCCTGTCAGGGCAGGCAGCGCGTTTCGCTGCCGGGACTGCGGTGCGTCGATCGAGGGATGCCCCAACTGCGGGGGCTGGCTGGAGACCAGGATGGGCAGGTTCGGCCGTTTCCTGGGATGTTCGAACTACCCGGAATGCGACTACACGCGGAATCTGCGGCGCCGTGGAAGGTGAGGCCGGCTTGCCCAGTGCATCGAACCTTCGAGTGCCGAGCGCGCCGGTCAGGTGCCCGCGATGTGCCATCGAGTGGGAAGGCCGAGTCCGGTATCAAGCACGTGCCATCGGCCCCGTCATTGCCTCCACGATACTGGATATGAACAAAGGACCTTTGCAGCAGGGGTCAAACACTGGCTTGGTTGTGCTGGAAACTCATGCATCACTGAAATTTGGGAGAGGATATGCCTGAGTAAACGCTGACCCGCCCCATCTGTAGACACCGCCCCAACGGACCTCAAACAGATAGCCTCTGGTCGCGGGTCTCTTTCCCTCTCTTCCAACAAATCCTCATCATGGTGAAGAGCGCTGCGCGAAACCGCACCCATACGCTATGGACCCTGATGTCAGCTGCCCTTCGTCTTGGAGCTCCGGCCATGGCCGGGAGGGTGTGTCTCGAGATTCCAAATATCGGGAAAACGAAGAGTAATCGCTTCTGTAGATTCTGGGTCAGGACGCACCTCGATGAAGTGATGCAGTAAATCGTCCATCAGCTTGCAACTGCGATCCATGATCTCCTCGGAGATGACGTCCGTGTTTTTCCAGAGAAAGTTGTGGACGACGAGATTCCTGTCGCACCTGAATTTCTTGAGCCGGTCGTCGAACTGGAACAACTCGCCGGTCGCGTTCGGTGCCTTCTTCTTGGTCGAGGGGTCCTTCATGCCTGATTCCACGCCAAGGCCCGCCTCCTTGATGCGGGTAATCAGGGCATCAACAACCATGATCACCCCGACCATTTTCAGGTGGCCTGGTTCGCATCTGCGAACCTGCGATATCAGCTCTGAGAAGTTTACCCTCGGGTAGACACGATCGATACGTCCGTCCTCTCCCACCACGGGGAAGTCCAGAAATACACCTACAGTCTGGTCCTGCTGCACAGTGCTCTCCTCGTTGCTGGGGATCACTTTAGGGATCGTACCCGACTAAGCAGAACGGAAGCGCGACGAGGAGCGAGAAAGGCACTTCGCCTTGTCAGGTAAATGACCCCCCCAAATTGCCACTCCGAAAGCGTGTGGCAATACATGAACTTCCTCATATGCGACCGAGTTTCCTTGCCAGTTTCTTGATCCGTTTGTTTCGATTCATCAACTCGTCCGGATGCTCAGCCCAGTACTTCTGTCCTTGTTCAACCGCATATTCGTCGTGAGTAATGCTTCCGCAACTTTGGCATTGCCAAGCAGTGGTGCCAGATGGCGAAATGTACGACGATCTAATCAAGAAATTACCGTCCTTCTCCTCCACCCAAATGTGAGGGCAAAGGTTTCTCAGTGTCTCCTCTTGCCGTGTCCTCCGATCCTTCAACCATTCATTGATGTCAAAGCGGATGGAACCTCTGATTGCAAACATCGTTGCAATTGCTGCCACAACCCAGCCTATCCAGTCCCATTGCATGTCCACCACTTGCCTGCCTATCCCTGCCACGCTGCCACGTCGACGCCTCACCAATTACGGAAGCAAATTCCGCCTGCCGATTGCTATCCTGAAACTCGATCCGTTGTGCACTGCCCACCGGCCCAATGTCCAGCATGCCTCGCTCCGCACCTGCCTCGACGAGTTCAACCCGCGCTGTCTCGCTGCTAAGTTCAGCGTGCACCCGCTACCTGATTGGTCAGTTCGTGCCCCTTTCGGCGAAGTCGTTCATGGCCAGGAACCAACAGCTCGCAATGGTATGGGGAACTCGCAGAAGATGACGTCTTGGTGACCCCGGAATGGTGCAAATTTCCTGCATCCACAGCAATCGCGATTATCGTGACGTCATTCCGCCATCCCATCCCGTTGCCCACATGGCGTTGGTGGCACCAGTTGCCCCACTGATGCATTCACCCCGCGAAGCTTGAATCCCGCCCCGCTCGTTCTTGCGAAGAACCGAGAATTCCGGGAAACGTCACGGCAGCCGCCGACAGCGACGCCAGGAGGGATCATGAGCCTGCATCTCGAATTCTTCGAAGACACCGCCTGCTTCCGCCATCCCCCGGAATACGAGACATGCGAGGAGGAATTCGACAGCCTTCTCGACGAGCGCGATTGCGGCCGGATCGGCCGGAATCGCTACATGAACGGATTGCGGGATCTCGCCGATCGGCATCCGTGGTTCATCGACGCGCATGCACATATTGGCAACGTCCTCCTGAACGAGGGCGAGGCAAGCCTCGCCCTGGAAGAGTACAGCAAGGGCTTCGCGCTGGGCGAGGCGGCCATTCCACCGGGCTACGCCGACCTGATCGAGTGGAGCCACATCGAGAACCGCCCGTTCTTCCGGGCCGCGCACGGTCTCGTCCTGTGCCACCTGCATCTCTGCGAGTGGAACGAGGCCGTCGACCTGATGAACGCGATGCTCGCCTGGAACCCGGGGGACAACCAGGGGATCCGCTACCTGCTCGGATCCGCGTTCCTGCGTGCCGGCAAGCTGGACGAGGCGCGCGCGCTCCTGGTCGAGTTCCGGGACGAGGACCCGTCACTGCAGTACGAGCTGGGGCTCCTGCGCCTGATCGAGGGAGAGTTCCGGGTGGCCGCAACGAGCCTGCGGCACGGCTTCGCCGGGAACGGCTACGTCGCGGAGATGATCTGCGGAACGCCGGACCCGCTGCCGGTCACGATGTGGCACATGTCCGGACTCTCCGGGCCGGACTGCGCGAAGGACTACATGGACCTGTTCGGCGGTCACTGGGACGACACGCCCGGCGCGATCGAGTTCGTGCGCTGGCTCCACACCCATCCGGAGGTCATGGCCGAGCGCGCGGCCATCCAGGAATGCGACCAGGAGCTGCTCTGGGAACGCGACCCGGGAAACCGCAGGAGCATCATCGATCAACGGGACATTCTCGCGCATGCCATCAACGGCAGCCTGTCGGACAGGATCGTGGCGAAGCGCGCCGACCGGGACGGCAACGAGGTCTGGCCCTGGCTCCACGCAGCCGCATGCCCGGTCATCGGCCTGGGACGGGGGCCGTACTGACGACGGACCGGCGAATCGGCCTGCTCGTTCACGGCCCGGCGGCGTTTCCGTGCTCAAGGTGACCGTCCGCCATGCCGGTCGACGCTGCGGCAATTCCCGACAGGACAAGGCGCCGATCGCAACGGGGCCTCGGCATGACGGCATGGACAGGCCCGGCGACGGCTCCACCGGTTGAACATCATGGCATCCCGGACCATTCTGCCCCGAGCAAATCGGAGCCTCGCGCTTGCCCACCCTCGACGTCGCCCTTGACCTGTTGAAGAGCACCTTCGGCCATGACCGGTTCAGGCCCGGGCAGGCGGACATCGTCTCGGCGCTGCTGGCAGGCGACAGCGTCCTGGCGGTGATGCCGACCGGCTCGGGCAAGTCGATGTGCTACCAGCTTCCGGCCCTGGCGACCGAGAGCCTGACCGTGGTGGTGTCGCCGCTGATCGCGTTGATGCGCGACCAGGTGGCCGCGCTGCGCCTCAACGGCGTGGCTGCCGGTGCGCTCAATTCGGCAACGCCACGGGAGGACGCCGCGGAGACGCACCGCCGGCTGCGCGACGGCCGGTTGCGCCTGCTCTACATCTCGCCCGAGCGGCTCATGCGGCCGGAGGTGCTGGAAGGCCTTTCCCGCCATGGTCCGGCAAGATTCGCCATCGACGAGGCCCACTGCATCTCGCAGTGGGGGCACGACTTCCGTCCGGACTACCGCCGCCTTGCCGAACTGCCCGAACGCTTCCCCGACTCCCGGTTCAGCGCATTCACGGCGACAGCAGACGCCGTCACGCGGGAGGACATCGTCGAGCGGCTGTTCGGCGGCCGTGCAAGGGTGTTCGTCGCGGGGTTCGACCGTCCGAACCTGCAGATCGGAATCGCGCCCCGGAATTCTGCGTCACGGCAGATCGACAGCCTGCTGGACCGGCATTCCAGGCAGTCCGGCATCGTCTACACGCTGTCGCGCAGGGAAGCCGAGCGCACGGCGGAACGCCTGTCCTCGGACGGGCGCACCGCCCTGCCCTACCATGCCGGCATGGATCAGGCGGTCCGCGACCGCCACCAGGACCGCTTCCTTTCCGAGGACGGCGTGATCGTGGTCGCCACCATCGCCTTCGGCATGGGCATCGACAAGCCCGACGTGCGGTTCGTCGCCCACGTCAACATCCCGTCCACCGTCGAGGCGTACTACCAGGAGATCGGTCGCGCCGGGCGGGACGGGCTGCCCGCCGAGACCCTCATGCTCCACGGCATGGACGACATCAGGCTGCGCCGCCTGATGATCGACGACTCCGACCGGCCTGACGAAGCGAAGCGTGTCGAGCATCAGCGGCTGAACGCGCTGCTCGGCCTGTGCGAAACACCGGGCTGCCGCCGCCAGGCCCTGCTCGGCTATTTCGGCGAGACCTGCGCGCCGTGCGGCAACTGCGACCGCTGCCTCGTGCCGGTCGAAACGATCGACGGCACGGTGATCGCGCAGAAGGCGCTTTCGGCCGCGCTGCGCACCGGCCAGCGCTTCGGCGCCGAGCACCTGATCGCCGTGCTGCGCGGCGAGGCGACCGGAAAGGTCCGCCAGCACCGCCATGACCGGCTGCCGACCTTCGGCGTGGGGGCGGACACCGACAGGGCGCTCTGGCGCTCCTACCTTCGCCAGATGGCGGCCGCGGACGTGCTGAGGATCGACATCGGCGGCTACGGCGCCCTGCAGCTCGGGGACCGGGCGCAGGCCGTGCTGAAAGGTGTCGAAAGCGTGGCGCTGCACCAGGAGGCCGCGGCAAAGCCTGGGAGGCCAAGAAAGCGCAGGCAGGCGGAGGCGATTCCGCCGGCAAACGTCGACGCGGCGCTGCTTGCGAGCCTGAAGCGGGTCCGGCTGGAGATCGCGAGGGCGGAGGGCGTGCCGGCATTCGCCGTGTTCCACGACCGCAGCCTCCAGGACATGGCCGCCAGAAAGCCGCAAAGTCTCGAGCGGCTTGCCGATTGCCACGGCGTGGGGGCCTCGAAGCTGGATCGCTATGGCGAGCGAGTCCTTACGGTCCTGCAGGATGCCGATGACTCCCCGCCGTTGGCGGATGCGGAAGTGGCGCCTGATGATCCGCAGCAAGCATCGGCAGCGGAACAGGTGCATGCAGGCAAGTTCGATTCCCGGCTGATCCGGCGGCTCAAGGCGCTGCGGCTGCAGATCGCGCTTGAGGAGGACGTGCCGCCGCATGCCGTGCTTCACAAGTTCAGCCTGCAGGAGATGGCGGCGAGCCGGCCGCAGACGCTCGATGCGCTGGCGGAGTGCTACGGCTTCGACGCCGGGAAGATCGCGCGCTACGGCGAGCGCTTCCTGGCGGGGCTCAAGTCGGCCATGAGCGGAGGAGGAGTTTCCGGCGACATCCACGAGCCGGAACCGCAGGACCTGCTCCCGGAACCGGACCTTTCCGGCAGGCATGATCCGGGACTGTTCGCCAGGCTCGACGCGCTTCGGATCGAGATCGCCAGGTCGGAAGCCGTCGCGCCGCCTGCGGTGTTTCCGGACAGGACATTGATGGAAATGACGGCTCTCCTGCCGCGTACGCCTGACGCCCTGGCGGAGTGCCACGGCGTCGGTCCCCGCAAGCTGGACCGCTACGGAACAAGATTCCTGGACGAGATTCGCGCCGCCATCGACGCCTGAAAGGAGATCCCGTCATGGCGTCGCGCGGGATGTTGCACCGGGCCGTCACAACTGTCGCATTGTGCAACTCCTGCAAGTGGACTTCGGGGCGCGGCCAGCGGTCCCTCAAGCCTCGGCAGGATTAACATCAAGCAGGTCGCTGCCGATGCTGTCGGTGACCCGAGAAGCGGCGTTCCGTATCGAGTCTCGAGCAAGATGTGCGTAACGCGCAGTAGTCTGAATCTGAGTATGACCGAGCAGGCTTCCGATCATCGGCAGGCTTTCCCCGAGTGCCAAAGCCCTTGAGGCATAGCTGTGGCGCAGGTCATGGATGCGCAAGTCCTCCAAGCCAGCACGCTTCCGAATGCGCCGCCAAGGGCGTTGCAAGTCCGTTAGGTGAGTTCCCGGCAAGCGTCCGGCGATAACCCAAGGATTGCAATCATCTCGCGGAATGGCGTCCAGAACCGCCCGTGCCTTCGGTCCCAGCGGCACGGCCCGTCCACCCGTTTTGGTGTCCGGCAATTCGATGAAGTCCGCTTTCACGTGCTCCCATCTCAAGTCGCGGATCTCGGACAGGCGGCAACCGGTTAGCAGCAGCAACCTGAATGCCGCGACGGCCGACGGCATCTCGCTTTCTGCGTCACGCAGGACCGTGCCTAGTCTCACGATCTCCTCCTCTGACAGGAACCGCTCGCGCCTGCGCTCCTTGTAACGCCTTACAGCCCGGCACGGGTTCGAGCTGTCCAGGCGCCAGCCCCAAATGTCTGCAAGCGAGAACATCTTCGAGAGCAAGCTGAGAGCGCGGTTCGCCTGATATGGACTTTCGCGAAGATCGTGATGCAGTTCCGCGACATCCTTGCGCTGAACCTCCGAAACCTTCATCGCCCCGAGCGCTGGGACGATGAGCGTCGTCGCCAAACGTGTGTACTCCCGTTGTGTGTTAGGCTTGCAATGGCTCGGAACGTATTCGTTGAGGAACCGATTGCAAAGCACTGCAACGGTTGGAACGGGGCCGCGTTCGGTCTTCGCGTTGCGGGGATCAACGCCCTTCTTTGCATCGGCGAGGATTTCCAGCGCTCGCGCCCGGGCGCCGTCGGGCGTCAGCGGCCCATGCGGACCGATGGTGAACCAGCGAAGCTTGCCGGCCACGCGTGTCTGCACGACATAGTTCTTGCGTCCGGACCGACGCACGCGGAGTCCGAAACCTGTCAATTCGCTGTCCCAGTAAACCTTGTCCGCACCGGATGCCTTTATGGCCTCGACACTACGCTTGGTCAGTCGGGAAACTCGGTTGGAAGGCATCGCAGAGCTCCTGCCTCAGGGAAGAATCGGAAGTGCAGTATGACAGGTTGGCAAACAATTGGCAAACAATTCACATCGCTTCCCGGGTGCTTCGTGTCATAGCATGTCGCTGCGTCTTCTATATATAAGTTTGAATATAAATGAAAAATCAGACTTACGACCTTCACTGACTTTGCATGCCATCAAATTTGAAGCAGACTTTTAATCAGTAGGTCGCAGGTTCGATCCCTGCACGGCTCACCAGAAACCCCCAAGAAAACAAGGCTTTAGCAGGTCGCCGCGCAGACAAACGAATCGGTGTGCGCTCCGAGTCAGCAAAAAGTCACCGCGATTCGCCACCTTTTAATCAGTGGGTCGCAGGTTCGAATCCTGCACGGCTCACCACTTTCCACGATGCGGTTTCTCCTCGTTTGGCACCCTATGGTCGGCACTCACTCCTCGGGTGCCTCGCCAAACCCCAGCACTCCGCCGACGTGCCTGCCCGTGCAGCGGATTGACTAAAGACTGATACGGTACCGGACGAATCCGTCGTCGCCGTCACCTGCGGACTCGATAGTGACACCCTTGACGTCCGAGATGACATCGACGCTCTTCGGTCCGGTATCGAACAGAACTGAAGTGCCGGGAAGATCCTTGAACGACCAATTGGCATCGGCTGCCGGGTCAATGGTTCCCTGATTCACAATGTAACGCACGATAACGTCCCGGTTCGTGTCGGGTGCCTCGAAGACGATGGTCGAGCCGTCGGCGCCGGGAAAATTGCCGCCACCGCTTGCGCGGTAGTTGTTGGTGGCAATCACGAACTCTGCCTCCAGGTCCAGCGGCTTACCGTTGAACGTCAGGTCCACGATCCGCTCTGCGTCGGGATTTGTCAGTGCGCCACGTCCCCCGAACCTCGACGGTTGGCTCAGATCAATCTTGTATTGAACACCGTCGATAACGTCGAAGTTGTAGGACGGGAAGTTCGGATTCAGGAGAAGCTGATCAGATTCTCCCGGTGTGACCTGATTGAAGATGCCTGCCGACCTTTCCAGCCAGTCCTTGACTTGTCTGCCGGTTACTTTCACTGCCCGGACAGTGTTAGGGTAAAGGTAAAGATCGGCCACGTTCTTTATTGCCACGTCACCGACCGGAACGTCCGTGTAGTACTCTGGACCACCACGCCCACCCGCCTTGAATGGCGCGGCGGCAGAAAGCAGCGGCAAACCTTCATACTCCGTTCCCTTCAGCATCTCGGTAAGGTACCAGCGTTGCGCCTTGGAGACGATCTGGACCGACGGATCGTCGGCCACGAGCGCGAAGTAGGAATGTAGCGGGGCCGAGGTCTTGCCAACGGCACGGCGAACGTAGGCGAGAGTCGCGTGATGCATGTCGGCCACGCTGTCGAGCACAACCTGATCGCTTTTGACAAGGGCGGTTATGGAGCGATCCTCATTGCGCTTCGAGATTGGATGCGCCTCGGAACTGTGGTCGACCACGCGCCATTCACCGCCGGAGGTCTCCAGCATCAGGTCGACGAGCCCGAGATGGGACCCCCAGAACCCGGCCATGACGGCAGGCTTGCCGTGGATCGTGCCGCTGGCCACATCTACGGCTTCCATGCCCTCATAGGTCGCAGAGGGAAAAACGTTGTGATGGTGGCCTGAGAGTACGACATCAATTCCCTCGATCGCGGCAAGCGGCACCGCCGCATTGCCCATGAATTCAGTATGTCTTGCCGCGGAAATGCCGGAATGCGAAAGCGCAATGATGATGTCGGCGCCCTGCTCTTTCATCACCGGAACATAGGCCTTCGCGGATTCGACGATGTCGCGGGCGTGCACGTTGCCTTCCAGATGCCGACGGTCCCAGTTCATGATCTGAGGCGGCACAAAGCCGATCAGGCCAATCCTGATCTGGTGCACTTCCCCGATGCCGTCGGTAATCTCCTTATCCGTCACGACATAGGGCGGAACCAGAGTGATGTCCCTGGTCGGATCCGCTCCCAGTTCCTTTGCGACATTGGCGGAAATCACCGGGAATTTGGCACCGGCGAGCGACTTCATCAGGAAATCGAGACCGTAGTTGAACTCGTGGTTGCCAAGCGTCGATGCGTCAAACTCCAGCGTGTTCAGTGCGGTGATGATCGGGTGCATGTCCCCTTCCTTCATGCCCCGCTCATAAGCCATGTAGTCGCCCATCGGGTTGCCCTGCAGAAAATCGCCGTTGTCGTAGAGGACCGAATTCGTGGCTTCGGCCCGGATCTTGCGAACGATCGAGGCCGCACGCGCCAAGCCCATCGTGTCGCGCTCACGGTCGGCGTAGTAGTCATAGGGCCAGATATGAACGTGAAGGTCGGTAGTCTCCATGACACGCAAGTGCGCCTGATTGACGGCGGCATTTGCTGAGAACGGGTGAAGCGCCGCGAAGCTGGCGGTTGCCGCAAGAAATCCACGGCGATTGAGAACGAGAGACATTGAGCACCCCATGTTTGCGTGTTGGCGTCCCACGAGTATCCCTCCGAGTGGGGTTAGTCCACGCCAGCGGTGGCTTTGGACCCAGCGGCATTCGGTCGTGATCTCCTGCGATGGACTTGTGGTGACCAAGCGACATCCTCACGCGGGCCGGAACGTCTAAGTGAAATTAGTCTGCAAGCCAGAAAGCCAGTCCGAACTTGGGCTGCCAAGCACAGCACGGACCGAATTCGATTCAGCAAGAACTTGGCATGGGAATTTCCTGGGCCGCAAATTTCGCGACCTCGATTCGCCCTTCACCACCACGCCGCCACTCACACAAACCGACGAGGTGCACACCCTCGCGACCTCCGTGCCGTGTCCCTGAATTCAGAACTGGTTCTGGGCAACGCGGGAGCGTAAGTTCCTCAATGAACGGGAGGGGAAGCACATGCATGCGCGCGAAAACAAGTCTCCGAGCAAGACTGCCGAACTCGTGGCAGCCGCACGGGCGGAACACACACGAGCCACGATCGCTCCCATATTTGAGGATCGGTACGCCTACGCCATGTGTGGGCGCCTCTGGCGCACTATCCTCTCTAGCCGGATTCTCCTGCTGCTGGTCAAGGACGGGCTGCTCCGCAACTTGCGTCCGATCCTGCCCGCCATCTTCACGCGTGCGCGGTTCGGCGAGGATTGTCTTGAGGCGGCAATGGCAGAGGGCGTGGATCAGTACGTCATCATCGGGGCGGGATATGACACATTCGCGTTTCGCCGCCCCGACCTGATGGAGCGTCTCACGCTCTACGAACTGGATCAGAAGGCAACGCAAGAAAGCAAGTTGCATCGCATGCGCCTCGCCGGAATGGAGGTTCCGAAGTCAGTCCGCTACGTGCAGGCCGACCTGACCGTGGAACGCCTGCAGGATGCGCTTGCCCGTGAAGGGTTCGATTTCTCGCGCCCGGCAATGATCTCATGGTTTGGCGTTACCTACTATCTCGACGTGGACACGGTCAGGACAACGCTGACTTCCATTGCGCGTGACATGGCGCCCGGCACTACCGTGGTCTTCGATTATCTTGCAGATGCCGAGTGGGTTCCCGAAGAAGCCCAACCCCTGCTGACGCGAGCGACGGCCTTTGTCGCGCGACGCGGCGAGCCTTGGCTGTCCAGCTTTGTTCCCCCCGACCTGCCGGGCATTCTCGCCAGTCTGGGATATGAAGACATCGACAATCTCGAACCGGACAAGGTCGAGGAGCGATATTTTGCGCAATACCCCGATCTCAAATATGCTCCGGTGATCGGGCTCTGCCGCGCCAGAACAACGCCCTGAGACGCCCGCGGCAGAAAGCCCGATGCCTGCTGACACGATGGGCGCCTTGCATCCCGGATTTTGACTGTGTGATTGCGAAGACCCGTCAGCCCCGGGACGAACTCAAACTTGGATAGCCCGCCAAATCTCAGATTGTAGCGCCGCCGTCCGTAATGGAGCCCAAAGTCAAGCACGGATTTCTTCGCTTCCAACGGACGCGATGCCAAAATTTAACGAGACAAGCCTGCCATCGGCACAAAATGACGCGGCGTTGTTTCCGGGATCGGTCGCCCTTCCGGGCAGCGAGGGCTTGGCCTGCGCATACATGCAGTCGATCAACGCCGTTCTGTCTGCATTCACTTGCCACTTGCACACATCGACGCCGGCTCCGGTTGCAAACCTGCTCGAACACGCAAGCTCCTACCGCGGCGCACAGGCGAATTTGGCAGTTCGGCGTACGTCCTTGGCCTCCTCGCGGGCGGCTGCCGACTTGCCCAAGACAGCAAATGCGGATGCAAGCGCTCGCACGGCCTCCGGATCGCACCATCAGGGTGCCAGCATTGTCCAGAGTGACCGTTAGCCCTGCGGCTTCCATCCAGAAACTCGGCAGATCAAGCGCCGCCACGTGCTCGGTGCCAAAAGCGGACGCGTCGCACCGTGACCATAGTCGGAGAACTGCCGCAGTTCTGCCAACATGGCAGCTTTGCGCGCCAGTCAGTCAAGTACCCGCTGCCGGTCTGTTGATACCGGCACTTGCTGCGCCAATTTGGCATAGTCGCCAGTGGTGGCCCTCCGATAGAGATGCTTCAATGCACCGACCGGGTCGTCGGAATGGTGGTCGATCCTCAGTGTAAGGGGCGGCCGGTCTGAATGCAGCACGAGCAGCGCTGCTGACAGCAGACCGCGGTAGTCCCCGCCCGCGTCGCGGGCCGCGAAAAGAGATGCCAGCAATCGTGCCCCGAAAGCGAGATCCGAACAAACGAACCCGTCCACCATAGCTGGCAAGACGTCCTTCCCGCCCAGCATGTTTCCCGCAGCAATGCCGCCAGTGAACTCGATGGTCCCTTTCGCGTCCATGTTTTCGGAACCTGTAAAGGCGGCGGTACCGCCATTTAGGTCAAGTGCCGCGAGCTGCCTGTGTTCGCGTCCCTGGTCCCCAGACGTCACAAGATCCACCGCGCGACTTGCATCCGAACCGTCGTGCATGCATCGAAGTACGTCCTCTCCCCAAAAGGTAGAGGGTGCCGCTCCTTGGCTGGCAGACATGCCCGCCGCGAGGTCGCCGCGCAGCACCCAGCCGCCGACGCAAAGACTGCCGGTCGCTGCGGCGCCACCTATTGCCCCAGTTTCAGAATCACGTGCGAGAATCGAAAAGGTCATGCCTCACCAAGGTAGTTCCGTGGAAATTATCATGATAAATTGACATTTGCAATTTATCATGATAATTATTGCGGCAGGAATCCAACAGGGAGAACTCAGATGAATCTCACGCCATGGACCCGCAGAGGTCTGTTTCTTGCAGCCGCCGCGGTTGCTCTCATTTTCGGAATGCCGGAACGCGCCACGGCTCAAACGCCTCCCGGCGTACTGATTGTCGGCCAGGTTGCGGAGCCGAAATCGCTTGATCCGGCTGCGGTCACGGCAGTCAACGATTTCCGGATTCTCGTGAATGTCTACGAAGGACTTACCCGGTACAAGTCTGGCACGCTCGAAGTCGAGGCGGCGCTGGCGACTGGCTGGGACATAAGCGAAGACGGTACGGAATATACCTTCACCCTGCGTGACGGTGTCAGCTTCCACGATGGCACACCCTTCAATGCCGAGGCGGTAAAATTCAATTTCGACCGGATGCTGGACGAGAATCACCCCTATCACGACACCGGCCCGTTTCCCTTAAGCTTCTTCTTTGGAGCCGTGCAGGCAACCGAAGTCGTCGATGACATGACCGTCAAGTTCACGTTGAACGCGCCCTATGCACCTTTCCTGTCGAATCTGGCCTACCCGACCGGCCTTATTGTTTCGCCTGCCGCGGTAGAGGCACATCGCATGGACTTCGGCCGCAATCCTGTTGGCACCGGTCCGTTCACGTTCGCCGAGTGGCGCTCGAACGAAGCCGTGGTGCTCGAACGCAATGATGCCTACTGGGGAGAGGCTGCTGGCACCCAGGCCGTCGTGTTTCGCCCGATCACCGACTCCAACACCCGAGTGGCCGAAATGCTGGCTGGCGGCATCGACTTGATGGTCGAAGTGCCGCCCACCTCCTTGGGCCAGTTCTCGGGTGACGGATTTTCCATTGTTGAGCAGGCCGGACCGCATGTCTGGTTCCTTATCCTGAACGCCAAGGAAGGCCCGTTTGCCGACAAGCGCGTGCGTCAAGCGGCCAACTACGCAATCAACAAGGAAGCGATCGTGAACGACGTGCTCGAGGGCACCGCGACCGTTGCCGCGGGCCCGACCCCGCCCGCGTTCGCCTGGGCCTATAACGATGCCTTGGATCCGTATCCCTACGACCCTGAGAAAGCCAAGGCGTTGATTGCCGAAGCCGGGGCAGACGGGGCAGAATTGACCTTCTATGTCACCGAGGGTGGTTCCGGCATGCTGGATCCGGTCCCCATGGGAACCGCAATCCAAGCCGACCTTCAAGCTGTGGGCTTTGAGGTCAAGATCGAAACCTACGAGTGGAACACGTTTCTGGGCGAAGTGAACCCTGGGTTGGAAGGCAAGGCAGACATGGCCGAAATGGCTTGGATGACCAACGACCCGGACACGCTGCCCTACCTGGCACTGCGCTCCGAAGCGTGGCCTGACAAGGGCGGTTTCAATTCGGGATATTATGCCAACGCCAAGGTCGACGAGCTGCTTGAGGCTGCCCGCACGGCAACCGATCAAAACGAACGCGCTCAGCTTTACCGTGAGATGCAGGCCATTGTGCAGGAAGACGCGCCTTGGGTCTTTGTCGCCAACTGGAAGCAGAATGCGGTGACCAGCGATCGGGTAGAGAATTTCGGACTTGAGCCGTCGTTCCTGTTGCATCTGCAAGGCGTCATCAAGAACTGACGCAACAATCCTGCTCGGCGGGGGATTCTCCGCCGAGCCACAAAAAATCTGAGATTCTTGGTACGTTTCCTTGTAGAAACTCTTCCCGGGAGAGCTTCAGATGGGCGGCTACATCCTGAAACGGCTGATCTCGGCAGTCCCGGTGCTATTCGGCATCACCATCATAGTTTTCCTTATCATGTCGCTGATCCCCGGCGATCCGGCCACCGCGATCCTCGGCTCCTACGCCACTCCCGAGAATGTCGAAAAACTGAACCGGGAACTGGGCCTCGATAAACCCATGGTGCAGCGGTACTTCATCTGGCTGGGGAATATGCTGACCGGAGATTTCGGGCGTTCCTTCTCGCTTAACCGCCCCGTCATCGACGAGGTGCTGGAACGGTTCAACGCGACGATGATCCTGTCCGGGACCAGTTTCGTGCTCTGCTCGATCTTCGGCATCCTTGCCGGGGTCATCTCAGCCGCCCGCCAGTACGGCTTCGCCGACAAGGCCATCACTTTCGTCGTGCTGATTGGCATTTCGGTGCCATCCTTCTTTTTGGGCATGATGATGATCCTTCTTTTTGCGGTGCACCTGCGATGGCTGCCCGTCAGCGGCATGTATGCGATCTATGGTGGCGGCGACATTTCCGACCTGATCCGCCATCTGATCATGCCCGCTCTGGCGCTCGCAGCCGTTGCGACTGGCGTGGTCGCGCGGCTCAGCCGCTCGGCCATGCTTGAAGTGCTGCGACAGGATTTCGTCCGTACCGCCCGAGCCAACGGCGTGCCAGAGCGGCGGGTGATCATGGGTCACGCCCTGCGGGTCGCAATGGTGTCGATCTTGCCCGTTCTGGGCATTCAGGCCGGCTTTGTCCTGTCTGGCGCAGTCTATATCGAGATTGTCTTTCAATGGCCTGGTGTGGGGCGGATGCTGGTCGACGCCATTCTGGCTCGCGACCTCCTTGTGGTTCAGGGCGGAGTCGTCTTCGTCGCGGCCTGCTATGTGCTGTTCAACATCGCGGTGGACGTGGCCCAAAGCTTGCTGGACCCGAGGATCAAGACATGAGCGCCTTTCTCACGTTGCTGTTCCGCAACCGGCTGGCCGCCTTGGGTGCGGTTGTCATCGCGGCGATCCTGATTCTGGTCCTGAACATTCCGCTTCTGCCCCTGCACGATCCGGACGTGACCGCGACCGCCGACCGATTCATGCGGCCCTTTGCAGAAGGCCATCTCCTGGGCACCGACCATCTCGGCCGCGACCTTCTGAGCCGCCTTTTGCACGGTACGCGTCTGTCTCTTGCCGTCGGAATCGCTGCCGCGCTGATTGCGGCGGCCATTGGTTCGGCCATCGGGATATTTGCCGGGTATTTCGGCGGACGCACCGACAACATTGTCATGCGCGGAGTCGATATGTTGATGGCCTTTCCGTACATCCTGCTGGCGTTGGCCATTGTCGCAGCCCTCGGTCCCGGCCTGATGAATGCACTGATCGCCGTCGCAGCTGTCAACGTTCCCTTCTTTGCCCGAAATATCCGCGGCATCACCGTGGGACTGGCCGGCCGCGAGTTCGTCGACGCCGCACGACTCGCGGGCATGGGCCATATCCGCATTGTCCTGACCGAGCTTCTGCCCAACGTCCTGCCAGTCATAGTCATCGCCATGTCCACAACCGTCGGCTGGATGATCCTGGAAACTGCCGGCCTTTCGTTCCTCGGCCTCGGCAGCCAGCCGCCCCAGGCCGATCTCGGCTCCATGCTGGGTGAGGCGCGTTCCGCGATGATCTCGCATCCCCACACCTCCATCGTACCCGGACTAATGATTTTCCTGATCGTCATGTCGATCAACCTTCTGGGTGACGGTGTGCGGGACGCCCTTGATCCACGCCTGCGCTCGGGTGCGTTGTCCCGGCCGCGCGCCACGACGCTGGTCAAGCGTCATGGTGATGTCCCGCCGGCCACCGACGAACTTCTGGCGATTCAGGATCTGCATACAGAGTTCCACGTCGGCAAAAGGAATCTTCGCGCAGTGGACGGCGTGTCACTCGCGGTCAGGCCAGGCGAATGCCTAGGCGTCATTGGCGAGTCGGGTTCGGGCAAGTCGGTTACGGCTCTGTCTGTCATGGGGTTGGTTGCGTCTCCTCCCGGCGTGATCACGGGCGGCGCAGCGCGTTTTCAGGGCGAGGACCTGATCGGCGCGCCCTACGAGTCGCTCCGCCAAAAGCGTGGCAACCGGGTCGCGTATATCTTTCAGGATCCGCTTTCCACCTTGCACCCGCTCTATCGCGTGGGTCAGCAGCTTGCTGAGGCGATCCGGTCGCATAACAACCTGTCGAACACAGAAGCGCGCGTGCGCGCCATCCAGTTGCTGAATGACGTGCGCATTCCGAACGCCAAGAGCCGCGTCGACGATTACCCTCACGAAATGTCCGGCGGCATGCGCCAGCGCGTTGGCATCGCCATGGCGCTCGCCAATGAACCGGACGTGATCATCGCGGACGAACCGACCACAGCGCTGGACGTGACCGTGCAAGCGCAGATTCTGTCTCTCCTGGATGACCTACGCCGCGAACGGGGGCTGGCGATCATCTTCATCACTCATGACTTCGGTGTCGTCGCACAGCTTTGTGATCGGGTAGCGGTGATGTATGCTGGCCGGATCGTGGAAGAAGGGCCAACGCAAGCCGTGCTGGACGCGCCGGCACACCCATATAC
>JAJDWH010000054.1 GCA_022825705.1 Alphaproteobacteria bacterium | reverse complement strand
AGTCATGGCGGTGCGGATCGACAGGGCTTCGAGAACGCGGTCAGGCAAGCCATGGAGGCACATGCGAACGGTCTCGTCGCCCGGCTTGCGGCCGGGATTTGAATCCCACCAGCAAGAGAAGGAGAACGAATGGGTTTAGGGTTCCTGTTTCCGGGCCAAGGTGCCCAGGTGGTCGGCATGGTCGGCGACATCGGTGCTGTCGAAGGGGCGGTGTCCAGCCGTTTCGAGGAGGCGTCCGATGCGCTGGGGCTTGATCTGGGCGACGTCGTCGCGAATGGACCCGTCGAACGTCTGAACCAGACGGAGGTCACCCAGCCGGCCCTGCTGACGACGGGGATCGCATTGCTCGATGTTTGGCGACTGCGCAACGGGGCGGAACCCGAAGTCGTCGCCGGGCACAGTCTCGGGGAATACTCGGCATTGGTCGCGGCCGGATCGCTGGAGTTTGCAGCCGCGGTCGTGCTGGTCCACGAACGCGGCAAGTTGATGCAGGGTGCGGTGCCGGCCGGACAGGGCGCGATGGCCGCCATCCTGGGTCTCGACGACGCGGTGGTCGAGGAATGCTGCCAGGGGATCGACGGCACGGTCACGCCGGCGAACTACAACTCGTCCGGCCAGGTCGTCATTGCCGGGGCGGCCGATGCCGTGGCCGCCGCCATCGACGCATGCAAGACCCGGGGTGCCCGTCGGGCAGTGCCGCTCGACGTCAGCGTTCCGTCCCATTGCGCGTTGATGGCCCCGGCCAGCGACCCGCTCGCTGAACTGCTGTCCCAAGCGGACATCCGCGATTCCCGTATTCCCGTAGTCCAGAACTACAGCGCCGCCGCCTCGACCGACCGGGCGACCCTCCGCGACAACCTCCTGCGGCAACTCGTGTCGCCGGTTCGTTGGGCGGAATCCGTTGGCACCATGGCGCAATCCGGTACCGGGGTGTTCGTGGAGTGCGGTCCGGGCAGCGTCCTCGCCGGGCTGGCACGCCGCATAGATCGCTCGTTGTCCGTCCACGGCATCGGGACCCTCGACGGTCTCGAGGCGGCGCTCGAAGCCTGCGCGGGGTTGTGATTGTGAGCGAAGACCGCAAGATCGCCCTAGTAACCGGGGCAAGCCGGGGTATTGGCAAGGCCATCGCCGCCCGGCTCGCCGCCGATGGCCTGTTCGTCATCGGAACCGCCACGACCGCCGAGGGGGCCGCTGCGGTGGCGGACGAATTGACCGCCGACGGGACGGGCGTGGTGTTGCGCCTGGAGGACGAGTCCATCGTCGGCGAGGCGGTTGCGGACATCCAGTCGCGCTACGGCACCCCGTTGGTGCTCGTCAACAACGCCGGGGTGACCCGAGACAACCTGCTGCTCCGGATGTCGCCGACGCAATGGTCGGAGGTGGTCGACGCGAACCTGACGGGCATCTTTCGACTCACTAAACCGCTGCTGCGCGGGATGATGCGGGCACGTTGGGGTCGAATCGTAAACTTGAGCTCCGTGGTCGGTCGAATGGGAAATGCCGGTCAAGCCAACTACGCCGCCACGAAGGCGGGCATCGAGGGGTTCACCCGGTCGCTCGCCCAGGAGCTCGGCAGTCGGGGTATCACGGTGAACGCGGTCGCCCCCGGTTTCATCGACACCGACATGACCCGCGAATTGACCGAGTCGCAACGCCAGTCCATGGTCGATCGAACCGCGCTCGGCAGGATGGGCAAAGTGGAGGATGTCGCGGAAGTGGTTGCGTTCCTGGTCGGTGAAGGCGCGGCCTACATCACCGGGGAGACCGTGCACGTGAACGGTGGCCTATACGCTGGGTGACCCGCCGGGGCTGACCGACCAGTCGAGTGGGGCGCACTCATCGGCGCGGTGGTTCAGAGCAGCCAAAAGCGGATAAACTTACTGCCCCGCTGACGGTAGCGGTCCGCTGGGGTCAACGAAGCGCGAGCGCCGGTTCCGCTGGCGAATTGCACACCTGAGCAGCGATTAAAAGGAGTCTCGAACATGAGCAGTGTCGACGAGCGAGTCAAGCGACTCATCTGCGAGCAGTTGGGCGTCAAGGAAGAAGAGGTCAAGGACGAGGCGTCATTCGTTGACGACTTGGGGGCGGACTCGTTGGACACAGTGGAACTGGTGATGGCGCTCGAGGAGGAGTTCGAGACCGAGATTCCCGACGAGGAGGCGGAGAACATCACCACCGTCAAAGAAGCGATCGACTACATCCTTGCCCATCAGTAGTCAGCGCACCACGCGTCGCCGCCCGCGACGCGTTCCCACCAGCACGGCGACCCAAGGCACTCGCATGGAACAAACGACAAAGGGAGCTTTGCGACCGTGTCGTTTGGTCCATGGACACCTCGGCGTGGCAGGGGCGGAGGTGGGTAGGGCGCACAGCGAATGCGTAGCGCCGGCCCGGCTATGGGGCACTCGGTCATGAGCAAACGGCGAGTCGCGGTAACAGGCCTCGGCATGTTGTCGCCCATTGGCAATGCCGTGGAGGAAGGTTGGCACAACGCGCTGGCGGGCGTCAGCGGCGCCGCAACCATCACCGATTTCGATACCACCGGCCAGAGTGTCACGATCAGCGCGGCGGTCAAGGATCTCGCCGTCGAGGACTATCTGGACCGGAAGGAAGCGCGTCGCCTCGACCGCTTCATTCAGTACGGGCTGATCGCGGGCATGCAAGCCGTGCGCGATGCCGGTCTCGACGACGGTGCTGACAGCGACAGGATCGGCGTCGCAATCGGATCGGGGATCGGCGGCATCAACACCATCGAAGAGACCCACTCCACCTGCCTCGACCGCGGTCCGGGACGCGTGTCGCCGTTCTTCGTGCCATCGAGCATCATCAACATGATCGCCGGCAAGTTGTCGATGATGTACGACTTCCGCGGCCCCAATCTGGCGGTCGTCACGGCCTGTACCACCGGAACTCACAATATCGGTTTGGGTATGCGTGCCATTCAGTGCGGCGACGCCGATGTGATGGTCGTGGGTGGCGCGGAACAGGCCACCTCGCCCGTTACGGTGGCCGGGTTCGCCTCCATGAAAGCGCTTTCCACCCGTAACGACGAGCCCGAGTGCGCGAGCCGTCCCTGGGACCGCGACCGCGACGGTTTCGTACTCGGCGACGGTGCCGGTGTATTGGTACTCGAGGAATACGAACGGGCGCGGGCGAGGGGCGCCAACATCTATTGCGAACTTGCCGGGTTCGGCATGAGCGCCGATGCGCACCATATCACCAGCCCACCGGACGATGGCCATGGTGCCGTGGCGTCGATGCACAATGCGTTGGCCGATGCGCGGCTCGGTCCGGACGACGTCGACTACATCAATGCGCACGGCACGTCGACGCCCCAGGGGGACATCGCCGAGACGCTGTCGATCAAGGCGGTGTTCGGCGAATCCACGGGCGTCGCCGTGAGCTCGACGAAGTCGATGATTGGGCACTTGTTGGGTGCCGCCGGTGCGGTAGAGGCGATCTTCTCCGTGCTCGCGGTCACGAACGACGTCGCGCCGCCGACGATCAACCTCGACAATCCCGATGCCGAGTGCGATTTGGACTACATCCCGCACACGGCGCGTGAAATGTCCATCGACGCGGCGCTGTCGAACTCGTTCGGATTCGGCGGCACTAACGGAACCCTGATATTCACGGCGATTTGATCGAGCGGAATCAACCGCCGTACTCCGCCAAGTCGTAGATGTCGCTATTGAACAAGCGAATATTGCTCATTCCCACCGCCGTCATCGTGGTGGGGATCTCATTCCTGGCCGGGGTGAGCATTTACCTTGACTGGTGGGCCGATCGGCCGTTGCCGGTGGCCGAGGACACCGTGTTCATCGTCGCCCCGGCGATGTCCTTCACCGCGGTCGCCGACGGCTTGGTGGAAGCGGGAGTCGTCAACCGGTGGTTGTTTACGATGCGTGCGCGTCAGCGAGGCCTGCAGGCATCGGTTCAGAGCGGCGAGTACCGGATCACGGCCGGGCTCACACCGGACACTCTGCTTGACCGCCTAACACTCGGCGATGTCGTGGCGCACCGCTACCTGATCGTGGAAGGGAGCACCTGCGAAGCGGTGCTGGGGGATTTGGCGGCGGACGACCGACTGACCTTCGACTTGACGGGGGTTGCCGCGGAGGATCTGATGGATCGCCTGGGTTTGCCCGCCGGCAACGCGGAAGGCTGGTTCTTTCCCGACACTTACCTGTTTCGACGCGGCGACAAGGCGTCCGGGCTGCTGCTTCGGGCGAAATCCAAAATGGACACCGTGCTTCACGAGTTGTGGTCAGCGCGCTCGTCGAGGGTGTCCTTCGAAACCCCCTACGAGGCACTGATCCTCGCCTCCATCATCGAAAAGGAAACCGGTTTCCAACCCGATCGTGCCCGTGTTGCCGGTGTGTTCGTACGTCGCCTGGCCAAGGGCATGCGACTCCAGTCCGATCCCACGGTGATCTACGGCTTGGGTGACGCATTCGACGGCAACCTGACCCGCGGGATGCTGAAGGCCGACGGGCCGTACAACACGTACCGTATCCCAGGGCTCCCGCCGACGCCGATCGCGCTACCCGGTCACGCCGCGATCGAGGCGGCGCTGAACCCCGATGACGGCGAGGATCTGTACTTCGTTGCGCGCGGCGACGGCACCAGCCAGTTCTCCAAGACTCTCGCAGAGCACAATCAGGCGGTGGCCCGTTACCAGCGGAGATGACGCGTTTGTCGAGAGGACGTTTCATTACCATCGAGGGCGGCGAGGGCACCGGAAAGAGCACGAATGTCGACCGGGTCCGGAACGTCCTGGAGCAACGTGGTTTCGATGTGCTGACGACGCGCGAACCGGGCGGCACGCCGCTGGCCGAGGAAATCAGATCGGTTCTCTTGGAGCCCCGCGACGAAGCCGTGGATCCCATCGCCGAGACGATGCTGATCTTCGCCGCCCGCGCTCAGCATGTCGCCAAGGTCATCGAGCCCGCCTTGCGCGTTGGACGTTGGGTCGTGTGTGAGCGGTTCACGGACTCGACGTTTGCCTACCAGGCTGGGGGAAGGGGCGTGGATGCGGACGCGGTGGCGCAACTGGCGGATCTGGCGCACCCCGGGGTTTGGCCGGACCTGACGCTTTACTTGGACGCGCCGCCGGGTGCGGCCATGACGCGGATATCGACACGCAGTCTGGACCGGTTCGAACGCGAGCGACGCGAGTTCTTCGAGCGGGTTCGTGAGACCTACGTGGCCCGGGCCCGCGACCAGTCCCGCATCGTGCTTATCGATGCGAGCCGCGACCTGGTGTCCGTACAACGCGAGATCGTCCGGGCCGTCGAGAGATTCCTGTCGACACACGCCAACCCATGAACGAACCGCCATGGCTTTTCGACGCCCTGGCCAGCGTTCGGGGGATGGGCGACCGACTTCCTCACGCGCTGCTCATCCATGGTCCGGCGGGGTGGGGTGGAGAAATCGTGGCGAACGCCTTGGCGCTCGATATCATGCATGTCGAGCCGGGACGTGACGCGCGCGGCGTGGCACACCCGGATCTGCGTTGGCTGCAGCCGGAGGATGGCGTTATCAGGGTCGATGCCATCCGGGAGATCGTCGAGTTCCTTGTTCAGACGCCGCAGGCTGCGGGACGCAAGATCGCCGTCATCGAGGATGCCGACCGAATGAACCTCAATGCGGCGAACGCTCTCCTCAAGTCCCTGGAGGAACCGCCCCCGGAGAGCTTCATCGCACTGTCTACGAGCGCACCCGAACAACTGCTGCCCACGGTTCGGAGTCGGTGCCAGCAGATCCGCGTCTTACCGGGCGGGGAGGACGAAGTTCGGGACTGGCTACAAGCGGCAGGTGTCGACCTCGAGCAAGCGGGCTTCTGGGCCGTCGAGTACGGGGGGGCACCTTTCGCCATCGCCACGGCCGCGGAACGGGGTCAGGCACCGCTGTGGAGTTCGTTGGAAAAGGCCGCACGCTCGCCGGCGGTCGCCCGGGCAACCGGCGATGCCCTTCGCGCAGAGGATCTCGTCGATCTCCTCGAGCGCTGGCTACGGATCACGCATTGGCTGTTGAGGCGAATGGCGGTTCCCGGCCGTGTACCGGTCCTCGACTTCGCAACCGAGATGCAAAAGGTCCATCGGGCCGCCCTTGTCAACACCGGTTTGAACCGGACTATGCAGTTGCAGCGCCTGCTTCTGCTTTGGGCCGAGCTATGGCGACATGAATCGATTCCCGCCGTGCCGAAGGCCCTTCCGTAGGGGCGACCCTTGTGGTCGCCCGCACGACCCTTGTGGTCGCCCGCACGACCCTTGTGGTCGCCCATGTTGGGAAACCCCGGTCGCCTTGGCAGCGGGACGGGACAAGCCCGTCCCCTACGACCGTTATCCCAGCGCGACGGCACGCCGGAGTCCGCAACCCGTTGATCGTAGGGGCGACCCTTGTGGTCGCCCGTGTCGGAAAGGCCAGGTCGCCTTAGCAACGGGATAAGCCGTCCCCTACAGCGTGTAGGTGTCGTCGATGTCGTCGGGGTAGTCCGCCAGACAGGCCGCGATGCGCTGGCGAACGACGTCGTCGTGGTCGCCGAATTGCACGCCGACACCCGCTGGTTTGCCGCCCGATGCGCCAATGGGCGTTATCCAGACAATGCGCCCGGCCAGGGGTAATCCGCGTGAATCCTGCATCAGGCGGAGCAGGACGAATACCTCTTCCCCGAGACGGTAGCGGCGCCGGGTCGGGATAAACAGGCCGCCGTTGACGAGGAATGGCATATGCGCTGCCCTCAACGCGTTGGCATCTTCCATTGTCACCGACAACAGGGGGGAGTCCTGCTCTTCGCTCGACATCGTTCTCTAACTCCAACTCTTGGAACCGAGAGAGCAGATCACGAGTGACGCCCTTCGGGATACGGACGAACGCCCGCACCCGTGGCAGCATTTGCCGCAACCTGCCGTGCGAAAACGGCGGGGATCAGTCCAGCGCTTCGAAGACCGGCCGGGTCAGGTTCTCGACTCCATCCGAGGTAACGAGCACGTTGTCTTCGATCCGGATACCGCCGCACGGAATCAGCGACTCCACCTTGGGCCAGTTGACATCCCGACCGGCGTCGGAGTCGGCGAGATCCTTGAGAAGACTCGGGATGAAGTAGATGCCTGGCTCCACCGTGAACACGTAGCCCGGCTCGACCGCACGGGTGAAGCGCAGTTTGGGAAACCGTTGCGGCGGCTCGGCAAGGTCGCCGGCTTCGTTCGCGAAGTGGCCACCGACGTCGTGGGTCTGTAAGCCGAGCAGGTGGCCGAGACCGTGCGGGAAGAACAGGTCCGTGATGGATCGGTCGTAGGCGCCCTCGACGCTGCAGCGGAGGATATCGAAGCTCACCAAGAGATCGGCGACTTCCCGGTGCATGCGCACCTGCAGGTCGACGAACGAAAGGCCCGGTTCGATGTGCGCCACGGTGTCGCGCTGCTTTGCATCGAGCGCCGCCACGAGGTCGTCGAATTCGTCACCGGGATTGGCGCTGTAGGTTCGCGTGATGTCCGAGTGGTAGCCGCCGGAACGTCCCCCGGCGTCGATGAGGAAGCTGCGCGTCGGGTCCGGTCGCGTTCGGTCGTAGTGCTGGTAGTGGAGTACACCCGCGTGCTCGTTGAGGGCGATGATATTGGGGTAGGGCAGTTTGCTTTCCTGTTGTCTGCTTGCGCCCAGATACGCCATGTGGATGTCGAATTCGCTACCGCCCTCGCGGAAGGTGTCTCGTGCAGCAATGTGGCCGCGCACGCCCATTTCGGTGGCCTCGCGTAGCCGCGCGACTTCGAAATCGGTCTTCTTGCTTCTTGCGAATTGGAGCCGATTGACAAGGTCCTTCGGGTTGATGGCCTCGAGAGGGAGGTTCAGATCGCAGGACTCGGCCGGTCCCACGAGGGCGATGCGGCTGTATCCCGACACGTCGGCGACGAGAGATTTCATGAGTTTCTCCTCGTCGTCGTGGACTTCCACGTCGAAGGCCGCCTGGGCCCAGTCGGGGAGCGTCGGCGGCTGGTACCAGTAGCTCGCCGGACGGTGGAAATAGAGCTTCGACCGGTTGCCGGGTTTCACCACCAACACGCTCTGCTCGCAGTTGTCCTCGGGATAGAAGCGTGCGAAGTGGGGATTGGGATGGAATGTGGGCGCCTGGTCGTCCTGGAAGTACATCTGCGCGACTCCGGCCGGAACCACGGCGGCATCTGAGCCGCTTGCCGTGAGTGCGCGTTCCCATTGGGCGGTGATGGCGACGATGTGTTCGCAGTAGGCGGCATCGTCGAAAGCGGGTTCTGTCATGGGACTCCGGGGCAGGCGGGATGGTGGCGTATTGTAGCGCCAGGCGGCTGATCTCGGCCCGGTTTCATCCATCGTGATTGCTTCGTGAATCGGCCACGGCTTTCTGATATACATACGCGCTTCGCTCATTGGGAAGGGAGAAATCATGGGGGCATACGCCTACCGGGCACCAAGTAGCGTCGAGGAAGCACTGTCGACGCTGGCAGCGGAGGCTGCGGCCGGCAATAGGGCGCAAATGCTCGCCGGCGGCACCGACGTCATGGTGCAGATGCGGTCGATCGACAAGGGACCGCGTACGTTCGTAGACGTGAAGCATGTCGCCGAAGCCAACGCGTTGCACATTGGGGACGACGAAGTGTTCATCGGCGCCGGGATCGCTTCCGCGGTGTTGAACGAGAACGACGAGTTGAAGAGCATTCTGCCGGGACTGATCGAAGCCGCTGACCTCATCGGGTCCACGCAGATTCAAGGGCGCGCCACCATCGGCGGCAATCTCTGCAACTCCTCGCCGGCGGGGGACACGATCCCCGCCTTGATCGCTTGCGGGGCGGTTTGCGAAATTGCCTCGCCCGGCGGCAACCGGGAGGTACCCACCGAGGACTTCGTGACCGGTGTTGGCACTAATGTGCTCGAACCCACGGAGTTTCTTATCGGGCTCAAGATACCGAGACCCAAGGGTCGTTCGTCGGATGCCTACCTGCGCTTCATTCCCCGCACCGAGATGGACATCGCGGTTTGCGGTGCCGGTGTTGCCCTGACGCTCGACGACTCGGGGGTGTGCACGGCGGCGAAGGTCTCAATCGGCGCGGTGGCGATCACCGCCCTGGTTGTGCCGGATGCGGCGGCTGCGTTGGTCGGAACGACGGTGGACGATGACGCCCTGGCGGCGGCGGCGGATGCATCGAGTGCGCTCGCGAAGCCCATTACCGACAAGCGCGGCACCGTTGAATACCGCAGGAAGGTGGTCGGCGTACTGACCAAACGCGCGGGGGCGATTGCCCGAGACCGCGCCCTGGCCCTTTGAAGAGCCTGTCGACGAAAAGCTCGTAGCACAGACAAGGAATATCGATGAGCAAACAGCACGTATCAACCACCATCAACGGGGACGAAGTCGAGTTCCTATGCGAACCCCATCAGTCCCTCCTCGACGTCCTGCGCGACGAACTCGGCTTGACGGGCACCAAGGAGGGCTGCGCCACCGGCGACTGCGGTGCCTGCTCAGTCATGATCGACGGACGCTTGGTCTGCTCGTGCCTGATGCTGGGTGTCGAAGCCCAAGGCGTTGAAGTGACCACGATCGAGGGCATTGCCGGCGCGGACGGACTGCACGTCATCCAGGAGAAGTACCTGGAGCACGCCGCGCTGCAATGCGGCATCTGCACCCCGGGCTTTTTGGTGGCCTCCAAAGCCCTGCTCGACCACAATCCCAACCCTTCCGAGCACGAAGTGCGGCACTGGCTGGCTGGCAACTTGTGCCGCTGCACGGGCTACGACAAGATCGTCCGCGCCGTCCTCGACGCGGCTGAGGAAGTGCACCAAAGCGCCTGAACCCAACGAGGAGGAACGCCATGCCTGCCAACAACGGCTACAAAGTCATTGGTACCCGCCCCATCCGCCACGACGGCGTTGACAAGGTCACTGGGCGCGCCATTTACGGCGCTGACACCCAGTTGGCCGGCTTGCTCTACGGACAGGTCCTGCGCTCGCCCCACGCCCATGCGCGCATCAAGTCCATAGACACGTCTAAAGCTGTGGCCCTGCCTGGGGTCAAGGCCGTCCTTACGGGCACTGATTTGCCCGATGCTGGAGATCAAATAGTCGATCTCGGCGAAGGCCCGGCCCGGCTCAAATACCTGCGCGACAACGTGCTGGCCACGGATAAGGCCCTGTACAGCGGGCATCCCGTCGCCGCGGTTGCCGCCACTAGCGTCCACGTTGCCGAAGAGGCCCTCGACCTGATTGAGGTCGAGTACGAGGAACTAGAGGCCGTGCTCGATGTGCGCGAGGCCATGCAAGAGGGCGCGCCCCAGCTCCACGACGACATGACCACCCAAGAGTTTGGGGAAGACACTGGCCGCAAGAGCAACCTCGCCACTCACTTTGAGCACCGACTCGGTGATGCAGACAAAGCCTTTGCCGAGGCCGATGTGGTTGTGGAGCGCGAGTTTCAGACCGCCACTGTTCATCAAGGATACATCGAGCCGCACAACGCCACGGCGAGCTGGAACGCCGATGGCCAACTGACAGTATGGACCAGCACCCAAGGTTCGTTCACTGCGCGCGCCCAAGTCGGCGCGGTCTTGGACATGCCCATTTCCAAGATCAAGGTCGTGCCGCAGGAGATCGGCGGCGGTTTTGGTGGCAAAATTCCGATTTACTTGGAGCCAGTCGCCGCGCTGCTGTCCAAGGCGAGCGGCCAACCCGTCAAGATGATTATGACCCGGCCAGCCGTCTTCGAGAGCACCGGCCCGACGCCTGGGTCGTACATCAAGATCAAGATGGGTGCTGACAACAGCGGCAAGATCGTGGCTGCCGATGCCTATATCGCCTTTGAGTCCGGGGCGTATCCCGGCGGCTTGGTCGGCGCAGCCGCGATGTGCGTATTCTCGTGTTACGACATCCCCGATGGCCGGATCGACTGCTATGACGTAGTGGTCAACAAGCCGCGGAGTTTTGCGTATCGCGCCCCCGGTTCGACGCAAGTGGCTTTTGCCACTGAGCACGTGGTCGATTTGCTGGCCGCCCAATTGGGGATGGAGCCGCTGGAGATCCGGCTCAAGAACAATGCGACGACCGGCACCCGGCGCATTGACGGGGTGGTGTACCCGAAGATGGGCTGCAAGGAGGTGTTGGAAGCCATCCGCGACTCAGAGCACTACCAGAGTTCAGCGCCTGCCGGTCCCAACGGAGGGCGCGGCATCTCGGTTGGCTATTGGTTCAACGTCGGGCTCAAGTCTTCCTGCACGGCCAGCGTCAATGCAGACGGCACGGTCAGCTTAGTCGAGGGTTCGACCGACATTGGCGGTACGCGCACGTCGGTCGCCATGCAGTTTGCCGAGACCTTGGGCCTACAGGCCGAAGACGTCAAACCGCAGGTGGCCGACACGGACTCGATTGGCCACACGGACGTAACCGGCGGCAGCCGCGTAACGTACGCCACCGGCTGGGCCGCGTACAAGGCCGCCCTCGACGTCCAAGACCAGCTCTGCGAGCGCGCAGCCCAACTCTGGGAGGTCGAAGCAGGCCAAGTCGAGTTTGACGACGGCGTCTTCCGCTCCGGCGATAACGAGTTGACCTTTAAGGAATTGGCTGGCCGACTTGAAGAGACCGGCGGTCCCGTCATTGGCCGCGCCACTGTGGACCCAGACTCGGGCGTCGGCGGCTCCTTTGCGGCCAATATCGCTGACGTCGAGGTCGATCCCGAGACCGGCAAGGTGGATATTTTGCGCTTCACGGTCATCCAAGATGCTGGCCGGGCCATTCACCCGGCGTACGTCGAGGGCCAGATGCAGGGCGGCTCGGTGCAAGGCATTGGTTGGGCGCTCAACGAGGAGTACTTCTACAGTGGAGACGGCCATCTCGACAACTCCAGCTTTCTCGACTACCGGATTCCGACCAGCCTCGACCTACCGATGATTGAGACCATCATCGTCGAGGTCCCCAACCCAGGCCATCCCTATGGCGTGCGCGGCGTCGGCGAAGCCAACATCGCCCCGCCGCCCGCGGCCATCGCCGCGGCCATTGAGGATGCCGTTGGCGTGCGGCCGCAGGAATTGCCCATGAAGCCCGACCGCATTGTCGCCGCGTTGCAGGCGCACGAGGAACGGGCCGCGCAGGCTGCTGGCGGTTAGCCTACCATGCCCGTAGCTTGGATTCCCTCGCTGATGCAGAAGCTGACTGCTGGCCAGCAGCAAGTAGAGGTAGAGGGCGCGACCGTGCGCGAGGTCGTTGCCGCGCTCGACGCCCGCTACCCTGGCTTCAAGGAGCGGGTTCTCGATGGCGACCGCATCAAGACCGAGATTGCAGTCGCGGTGGATGGCGAAGTGGTCGCGGCTGGGCTGCGGGCTAAGGTGGGGCCGCAAAGCGAGGTCCACTTCCTGCCGGCTATATCGGGGGGCGCGAGTTAATTAGCCGTACGGATGCAACACGAAGGGCCGGTACTCCAACAAGAGTACCGGCCCTTTCTTCTTTCACCCTCTTTTGGACGGTTTCAGTGCGCCCCGGTCGAACCAAAGCCGCCGCTGCCGCGCTCCGTTTCAGCGAGCGTCTCGACCTCGATCCACTCGCCGCGCGTCACCGGCGCGAAAATGAGCTGGGCGATGCGCTCGCCCGGGTCGATGGGCTGCTCCTCAGCCGAAAGGTTGACCATGATGACGCCGACTTCGCCCCGGTAGTCAGCGTCGATTGTGCCTGGGGCGTTGAGTAGCGTCAGGCCGCGCTTGAGGGCCAAGCCACTGCGCGGCCGGACCTGTGCCTCGTAGCCTGGGGGGATTTCGAGGAATAGGCCCGTGGGAATGAGGCCGCGCTCGCCGGGTGCTAAGACCACTGCCTCTGATAGCGCGGCGCGCAAGTCGAGGCCGGCGCTGTGCTCCGTCTCATACGTGGGCAGCGGTTGGTCCCCCTTGTTGATCACCTTCACTCGAATAGTCATAGAACTTCAGGCGTCGTCTCGTGCCGCTCGCGCCAGCGCTGTTGCAGGTCTCGCATGTACACCGCCCCCAGCACATAGGAGACTGAGGCGATGAGGCTGAGGAGGCCGGCGAGAAATACGATCAGCATGCGCTGGGGCTTGGCCTTGATTTCGGGCGGCGTGGCCGGGTCGAGTATCTGCACGGTCGAAGTGGCGTCCTTGGCCTCGATCAGAGTCTGGGCTTCCTGTTGCAACAGAACCAGCAACAGGGACGTCTGCACGAGTACATCCTTTTCGAGGTTTGTGTACTCTTGGGCCACGCCCGGGATCTGCTTCAGCGGCAGGAAGAGGTTTTCTTCCAGTTCTAGTTGCAGCGATTTGTTTTCCGGCATGGTGTTGTCGGTGGGCTTGCTGCCGTCGCTCAAGAAAGCCATGGTCCCCTGACGCAGTAGGATTTCGCGCTCAAGCTGTTTGACCTTATCGTGATTGGGACCTAGCCCCGATAGAATGAGCCGTTGACGCTCAATTTCGAGCTCCATTACGGCGGTCCGCATCGAGGTCGCAGTCAGGATCACGGCGCGGGCTTGGTCGTCGATCGAGATGGCGTTGTGCTCGGACTGGAACTCCACCAGCCGCTTCATCTTGTCATCGAGCCTTTTATCTTCTTCTTGCAAAATCCCGCGGATAAAGTCCAAGCGGTCGGAGGCTGTCTTGTGCGCGAACCGCTTGTTGGTACTATCGAGCAGGACGATGTAGTAATTGGCCATGTCCGCGGCCGTTTGCGGGTCTTTGTCTAGAACTGAGACACCAAGCATGCCCTCTTCGGTCATGGCGGCCGTGGTATTGTCGGCGAGGGTTTCAAGCGCGTCGGTCAGGGTGCGGGACTCGTAGCGCTGCATCAAACCGAATTTCTCGATCATCCGCCGCCGCGTCGTCACGCTCTTGATGGTGGCGAGAGAAATGTCAGATGGCGTGCCCCGCTCCCCGAGGCGCAAGGCGGGTATGGGTAAGGACGAGAGCATGCTGGAAAAACCAAAACTCTCCTTCTTCTCTTGGGGGGGCAGAATTTGCACGGTGGCCTCGTATTCCTTTGGCAAGAGGAAGCTGAGGCCACCGGCCAAGACGCAGATGGCCAAGGTGCCGCCGATGATCAGCCGTCGGCCCGCGTGCAGTGCCGTTAGCAGATCGATGATGTCGATTTCTTTTTTTGGGGTATTCATTAAGAGTGCTCCTTGGGATTCTTATGCTAGAAAAAAGCCCCCCTCAACAAGGCCGCGAGGGTCAGGATATTGAAGACGGTGGGAATAGTCTCTTGGGTGAGTGCCCAGTAATCGATGCGCTCCTTCTGGGGCACCCATATTTCGTCGCCGACCTCGACTAGCAGGTTGTCTTTGAGTTTCTCACGGACGCCCGTGCGCGCTCGGACTAGGCGGGCATGGCGTCTGTCGGCGTCGTACAAGTACCCGCCGGCCTTGGTTATGTAGTAGCGCACTTTGCGGCCTGGCTCGTAGTCGATCAGCCCGGCTCGCTGCACTTGACCACTGACGTTGATGGTGTGCCGCTGCATGGGGAAAAAGATCACATCGCCGTCGGCGAGCAAGATGTTTTGCCCCTCGTCGCCATCGACAAACAACCGCTCGAAATCGACTGCGATCCGCCCCTTTTCTTCGCGGGTTTTGGTCTTGAGATAAGCCCGATCCTCAATGTTCATGTCGGTGAGGCCCGCTATCTCGCTCTGTCTCTTTAGCTGCTCTAGCTGCGGGTCTTTCTCGGCCCGGACCTTGGTGCGGATTACTCGGGCACCGATGAGAGACGCCTCATCGGTTAGGCCGCCGGCCGCGGCCACCACGTCCTTGATGCGGGTAACGCCGGGGTCGATGCGGTAGCGGCCTTGGAACCTGACCTCGCCCGAGATCACGACCGTGTACGTGGACTGCCACAGCGATTGCGCGCGGATAAAGATCGCGTCGTTGGGACGCAGCTCGATGTGGCGGATGGTCTCGTAGTCCAGTTCCTCCGGCGTCTCTTTGGCGCTGCCTAGCTCAATGACCTCGGCCTGCCCGGTGTCCTCTTGAAAGCGCCAGAGTTCGGCGCTGATCAGCGGTTTGGAGCGGTTCAAGCCCTTGGCCAATGTCACGAGGTCGCCGAGGGTATCCCCGGGTAGGAACTCGTATTCGCCCTCTTTATTGACCGCGCCGAAGATGGACACCGAATGCTTGCGAAACGAGACGTGGACCATGTCGCCCATGCGCACGTAGGGATTGTGCGCGAGGTCGCCGGTGGCGAGGAACATGTCGAGATCCACGCGCTCGCTGGTGCCGTCGCGGTGGATTAGTTGGATGGAGCGCCGACCTGTGTTGCTGTTCGTGGGTCCACCGGCATCTTGATCCGGCAACGCGCCCTGTTGCAATTGGCCCTCAAAGCCGCCAGCCTGTTTGATTATATCTAAAACCCGCGTAGTCGGATGGATAGTGAAGCTGCCCTCGTTCAGCACTGCGCCGGTGACGTACGCGGTGAAGAAGCGCATACTCACGAGGGAGATGCTGATGCCCACGTTGGGATATTTGTTTTGGACTGCGGTCGAGAGGCGCTCTTTGGCCGCGGTCAGCGATAGGCCCGAAATGTGAAACGAGCCGACGGTGGGGATGAGGACATTGCCCTCTGGATTGACCTGCAAGGTGTAGGGCTGGTCAAATTCGCCCCAGATGTAAAGCTGAAGTACGTCGTTAGGGCCGACGATGTACGTGTCTGGGTCTATATCGCGATCCTGACCGATGCGCGTCTTATCCGCGCTTAAGCTGCCGGGCAGGCGCGCCTTATCGGAGATCACATCCTGGTTTAGGTCCGGTAGGTCGGACGCGGAAATGGCCTGTTGTCTGACTTCTTCGCCCCGTACCAGACTTTCCAAGCTGCCTAGGCCTTGTTGGGCGCTCGCTGGCCCTGCTAGCCCGCAAAAGACGAGGGCGCAAGCAAGGACAAAAATGCTCGTTGGCATGGTTCCTCCTGTTTACCTAATTGCGCTGATAAGATAATCCGCAGATAGACGCAGAATGCGTCTTGATAAGACAATCCGCATCTCAAATTCCCATAATGTCGATAAAACTGCCACCCTTGGTGTCCCCCGTGTTTTTACGGTAGCTTGCCCAAATAGCGCACCCAATTGGCCGCGGCCTCCTCTTCAGTGAACCCGATGAGTTCAGCTAGTTTTGCGGCGACGGCTGCCACCCGCGCTGGATGGCCGGCGGCCCTGCCGATGGGCACGGGCGCGTCCGTTTCCAACAGCAGCAACTCGCGGTCGATCTCCGCAGCCACGGCTTGGGCCTGCGGATCGCACAGGACAGACAGGCCAACGGACACGTAGATCCGCTCCGCACGGCAGATTCGCACGAGTTTTTTGGACTGAGTGAACCAGTGTAGCTGGGCGTTGAGCTTGGTGTGGCGGCGAAATTCCACGGCCCGCTCCAAGGTCTGCCGCTGGGCGCGACGCGAGTGCAGGTTGATCGGCTTGCCGCACTGTGCCGCTAGGTCGAGTTGCTGCGTGAGGACGTCCTGTTGCTGGGCCTGCTGTTCCGGACTGGCTGCCCATTTGTAGTCGAGGCCGACCTCGCCGAGGACATCGGCCTCGGGCAGATGCGCGGCCAAATAGGCGAGTCCTTCGGCGAGTTCTGCGTCTGTGGCTTGGGTAATCCACGCCGGATGCAAGCCCAGCCCGACCAGCACCTGATCTGGATACCGCCGCTTGAGCGCGAGGACCGTGCGCATGGAGTCGGCACTCTCGCTGACGGCGACGACCTGCCCTACCCCGGCTTGGGCGGCTGCCGCGAGCACGGCGTCGGCATCGGCGAATTGATCGAGATGGCAGTGGCTATCGACGAGCATCTAGACCAGCCCTGCGGTCTCGTCGCAGCCGAGCATCAGATTGAGGCACTGCACGGCATTGCCCGACGCTCCTTTGCCGAGGTTGTCGAGCCGCCCGACCAAAACCAACCCTTGCTCTGGGTCGCCCCAGACCGATAGCTCGACGAAGTTGGTGTGGCTCAATCCCGTTAGGTCGAGGAATTTGTCGTCGCGCAGTACAGCGTCTTGGGGAGAGACTATCTTCACAAAGGGGCAGTCCTCGTAGTACTCGCGCCAGACCTCGTACACGGCTGCGCGATTGACGCGGGGACGGGCGAAAAGTTCCGTGGGCACTGGTGTGCTGACGACCATGCCGCAGAACGAATGATCGACAGACGGCACAAAGAGCGGCTGTTTTTCGCACCCGCTGAATTTCCATATCTCGGGCAAGTGCTTGTGTGCGCCGTCGAGGCCGTACAGACAGAAAGGCTTGTGGTCGCCCTCTCCCTCGTATTCGGCGATCATTGACCGCCCCCCGCCGGAATAGCCGGACACCGCGTTGATGGCCAGCGGCGCGGTTGGCAGGAGCAGCCCCTGCGAGATGAGGGGCCGCACGGCGAGGATGAAGCCGACGGGATAACAACCGCAATTGGCGACTTTCTGCGCGCGGCGAATTTGGTCTTTGTGCGCGGGTGAAATCTCGGGCAGCCCATAGACCCACTCGGAATGGACCCGGCGCGCCGTGCTGGTGTCGATGACCTTGGTCTGCGGGTTTTCGAGCAGGTCGAGAGCCTCGGCCGCGGCGTCGTCGGGCAGGCAGAGCACGCACAAGTCCGCGTGGTTGAGAAACTCGGCCCGCGCGCGCTGGTCCCGGCGATGTTCCGGTGGAATGAGCAGCACCTCCACATCCTCGCGCTCGGCTAGCATCTGGCGAATGCGCAGTCCGGTCGTTCCCTCCTGACCGTCTATGTAAATCGCAGGTTTTTTCATGTGCGAATTATCTTTGGTCCGTATCGCGCAATTCCAACTTCTTGACCCGCTGCAACGCATCTTCGAGCAAGTCCCTGTTGGTGGCAATCAGATCGGCGATGACGCCGGTGAGAAACATCTGAAACCCGGCCAACAGCAGGATCGCCGCCAAGATAAGCGACTGCACGTGCAGCATCCCTTCGTCAGTAAAAAATAAGAAGTAGAGAAAGCGCACGCCGAGGCCAAAACCCGCGACAAAGGTCAAAATACCGCATAGGGAAAATATCTTGAGCGCGGCGTAGCGCGCGTAGGTGCGCAAACTGATCTCCCCAGACTTGAAGACGAACTTGCCAATGTTGGAAAAAAGGCGCGACTCGCGCGTCTTGGGGTTGGTGCGGATCGCGACAGAAGTCACGGCCAAATTCTTGTATCCAGCCTCGATCACGTGCTCGGCCGTGTGGTCGAAATTGGTAAAAGTCGAAAGCTGGAGCGCGCACTCGCGGCTAAAGGCGCGAAAGCCGCTGGCCACATCCGGCACCTGTAGGCCAGCGAGACGGCTAATTACCCGGCTGCCCAAGCTCTGTAGGTAGCGCTTGAGAGCGGAGAAATGGGCAATGGCCTGCGGCTGCCGGTCGCCGATGACCATGTCGGCCTGACCGCCGAGGATGGGCGCGACTAACTTGTCGATGTCGCCGCCGTAGTACTGGTTGTCGCCATCGGTGTTGACGATGATATCGGCCCCCAGCCGCAGGCACTCGTCAAAACCGGCCTTAAAGGCTTGGCCCAGCCCTCGGTTGCGCGGGAAGCGAATTACGTGATCTGCGCCGCACTCGCGCGCTACTTCGCTAGTCAAGTCGCTGGAGCCGTCGTCGATGACCAAAATTTCGACTTGATCGATGCCGGGCACTTGGCGCGGGATGTCGCGGATTACAGCGGGCAGGGTCTGCTCTTCGTCAAAGCAGGGAATCTGCACGATCAACTTCATTCATTCATCCCCAGCTTTCCTGCCGGATCTGCTTCTTGTCCAGCCCGTGCTCCTGCAAGAGCGCGACCATGTTTTCGACGAAGCGCGGCTCGGGAGTTTCGCCCTTGGCCCGGGCCGCCCGGCGCTCGTAAGGCGTAATGCCCGGGCCGCAGCTATAGGCCATCACTTTGGAGGAGTCGGGCGCGACTTCGCGCAAGAGTTCCTCGGAGATGCGTCCGCTGCGAGCACCGCGAATGCCGCTTGGGTCCTCGCGGGTGATGCAGTGGATCACGTCGAGTTTGTCGGGGTACTGTGCCCGCAACTCCTCGAATTCCTCAAAGTAAATGACGTCGCCGCGCGTCTTGTTGCTAAACAGCAAGGTGTGCCGGAGCGGGTCGTTGCGGTGCAGGCTCTCCTTGATCAAGCTCCTGTTGGGCACGATGCCGCTGCCAGCGCACACGTGGACAATGTGCTCGGCGCGCTCGCAGACATCGGCGGGAAAGGTATATGCCCCGGTAAAACCGCTGATGACCAGCCGCCGGCCCTCGTGGATGTAGTACGTCAACAGCGGCGACAGCAGCGGTGGGTACGGCGTCTCACCGCTCTCATAGCGCTCTTCTTTGATGGTGATGGCGAGGTGCTCTTCGTGCGGTGCAGAGGCCATGGAATAGGCCCGCGGCTTTTCTCGCTGCCCCTTTTGATCTTCTAAATAGGCAGTGAAGTGCTCCAACTCACCGAACTGATGCGGATCAATGGTGCAGAAGTGACCGGCCTCGTATTCGATTGGCTCGTTGCCAGCCGACATAAAGAGCGTAGTGGTGTCTGGAGTGTCGCGGCGCACGTGGACGACCTCTACCTCCATCTCCCGCACTCTCCGCCTTGGCGTGCGCGTTGTTTGCGCTGAGGTGTTCATACTAGCGCTTTCTAGCCAAGTGCGCTTTCATCTTTTCGATCAGGGCATCGTCGTCTGCGGACGCGGCCACCATCTCCTCGAATGCTGCGGCTGTTAGCTCCACTTCCTCCAGGAAGCGCTGGTCGGCCGGTCAGGGAAATACGTAGTCTCCGATGCGTTGCTGCTGGTGCGCCCGCGCCTTGTCGGCTATGCGCGCCAGCCAGGGAATATCGCCGATGATCATACCCCGGGCTCGGGGCTTAAAGTCGAGAATGTTCCACTCGCTCATAGAGTACCTCCACGTGGTGACAAACAAAACTGCAACCGGCTTCTGAACTCGGTCGCGCTTGGGTCTGTGCTCAGGCCCTCGGCCAACATGGCCGCGCATTGCCGCAGCCGCGCATGGGGCCTTTTCCAGTGTTGGCGCAAGGCCAGCGCGTGCGGCTCGCCGTCGAGGGCCGCGCACAACAG
>JAJDWH010000029.1 GCA_022825705.1 Alphaproteobacteria bacterium | reverse complement strand
CAGCTTGGGGGTGCAATCGGGATAGGGGGGAGCCTCGCTGCCCCACCCCTCCCACACCACCGTGCGTACAGGTCCGTACACAGCGGTTCGACGGAATTAAGCCGTGGCTTGGCTCGCCAGCGGGGCGAGGCCGCGCCGATTGAAGAAGGCGTTTGGCAGCGCGTAGGAGAGCGCGGCACTGTTGCTGATCCGCCAGGGGCCGTGCGCACTGCCCGGCGGTGTGGCGACCGGCCGCCAAGGGGAGCAGCAACCGGGCTCCCTACCCGCGTATGCACGACGTTCCGGGAGCCCGTCAGTTACATGGGATTGCAGCCCGAGCGGCGGTGGATCGCGATCCTTCCGCTTCTTCCGATCTCCTATCCTGGCGCCGTTACCCGGCATGTCCTGGGCGTTCCCCGACACGCGGATTGCCCGGGCCTGCGGGCTTCCCCGCCGCTACACCACGCCGAGGGACACAACCCTCTTCCAGCGCCCCGAACAGCTTGTTTTGAATCGTCGCCGGGTACTCCGATAGTTGCGCTCGCAGGGTCATGGCCGCTTTGCTTGCTGACCCCGGGTGTTTCGACAACCTCGCCGAATCGGCTATATGCAATGTGTGGATCTGGAAGTGCGCGATGCCTCTGGCGGAGAGGGATCCCGGCAAGTGTGCGCAGGAAGAGGGAGTGAGATCGTGAACTGGCGCGACCACCTCACCGTGGACCCCAAGATCTGTCACGGCAAGGCGTGCATCTCGGGCACGCAGGTACTGGTGACGACGGTGCTGGACGATCTGGCGGCGGGTATGGACGCGGACGAAATCGAAAGAAGTTATCCATCGGTTTCCCGCGCGGCGGTGCGGGCGGCGCTCTGCTACGCTGCAGCACTGGCCAACGAGCAGGTCGTGGCGTTCCGATAACGGGACGACCAGTGTGAGGTTCAAACTGGACGAGAACCTTCCCGTCGAACTGGCGGATCTGCTTCGTGCGGCTGGGCACGATGCATTCACGGTGCTCGACCAGAATCTTGAGTGGACCTGGGATTCGGAGTTGGCAGCGGTTTACAGGTGCGAGGGCCGAGCCATCGTGACGCTCGATACGGATTTTGCGGACATCCGGACATACCCGCCGGACGCCTATGTGCCGAAAACCACCAGCGACGGGCCAAACCGGGACGGAAGCCGGAAGCCCGGCGAGCCGCGGGCTACCCAGACGGTCGCTTTGGGCTCAGCCGACCGTTGCGGCCGGGGACTTCGTCACCCCAGCCGAAACCGCGAGGAATTATGCAAGAGCATCGAGTGTCTCAACGATCTCCGCCCCGCTTTCGGTCCCGAATGCAGCTCCTGCCTTGAGGCCGCTGAACCCATTCGCTTCGGCTATGCTGTACCCCATCCAGGATACGTTGCCCATGCACGGGGACGCCCCCATGACCAAGACCGCGATGATCCGAGCGCGTGTCGAGCCCGAACTCAAACACGACGCCGAAGCAATTTTCACCCGGCTAGGCCTCTCGGCCACTGAGGCCATTACCTTGTTCTACAAACAGGTCACCTTGCGCCACGGCATGCCGTTCGCCGTCAACATCCCGAATGCGCAGACATCCCGGGATCTGCAGGAGGCATACGACGGCAAGAACCTCATCGATTACGAAAATCTTGATGCCCTCAAGGCATCTGTGCCTGACGACTGAACCTCTTCGTGCGGCTCCGCACCTCGAGCCGGTTCCGCCGGGATCTGCGTCGTGCCCGCCGCCGTCAGCGGGACCTCGAAAAACTCTGGGCCGTCGTTGAGCGCCTGCTCGCCCGCCAGCCCCTTCCCCCTCACTGCCGAGCCCATCGGCTATCGGGCCGATGGTCCCGTTCATGGGAGTGCCATATCGAGCCCGACTGGCTTCTGATCTGGCATGTCGACGGCGACGCGTTGGTGCTTACACACACCGGTAGCCATTCCGACTTGTTTCGATGACCGAGAGCTGATCGCCAGCGCCGGATACAGGATTCAACACTTACACCAGCGGGCAACACATCAAGACTGCGCGGCGAGGCTGCTGTTCGCCGAGTGGCGCGGAATGCCGCCGAGCCGGCCGTCAGGACGGCAGGAAATTTGGCGAGCAACGCGCGGCGAGTCAGCCCATGCGGACACGCTCCGGCGAGAACGGCCGGTGCCCGTGGCGGAGTCGGATCGCCGGTGAGCGGCCAGCGGCAATGTCCGGCGCGGGGGCGTGTGTCGCGAAGGTGTCGCAGCGGACGCCACAAGGAAGACACGTCGAAGTTCGCGCTTCTACGGACCTCACAGAGGCAGGTCAGGAACGAACAGATGTCGAGTTCCCAAGTGTGACTGGCCAACTTCCACAGGAAGTGCAGGAAGTGCAAGACAATCTCGTGCCCCGCACGCCGTCCACCGTGCGGTAGCGGCACCCTTGCCGGTGAACCGATCCCCGAATCGCGGTGTGATCTCCGCGCGGCATGAAAAGGAGCACAGGGCAGCCGACCGGAGCGCAAACGGAAACATTCACCTGGAATGCAGGCAGCTATCGCCTTTCTGGAAGGCGCTCCTCAAGCAGGGTTTCGATTCACGTGAGACGTTCGAAGACGTCGTCGATCCGGTCACGGTTGGCGGCGACCTCAGCCACGGGCCGGCAGAGAACTGGCCCCCGAAACCGCTACAACGCAGTTGTCTCGGCGTGGCCCCGCTGGGCTCGCTTAGACCAGCTCAAGCACCTTGAGCAACCCAACAATGGCGACACCCTGGATGAACAGCGCCCGGAATAGCTCGGCCCGCAGGTATGATCTAGTAACTAGGTCGCCTTGGCCGTCGCGGATCGCGACAGCGATCGCTTCGGCCTGTTTCGCCTCGAGGCCGGCCGCTTCCAGCTCGCGGGCCGTGCGGAGTGTGTCAAACATCGTCGCCATGGTGGCAGTGTAACACGACCGCCGCCTGTTCCCCTTCTCCTGCTCTGAGTCACTTCGGGGCCCGTCGCATCGTATCCCTTCTCTCCTCTGGAGGCTGTTTGTGTGTAGAAGTCAGGACTCGATCGGGCAGCGCTGCCGTGTCGGCTCGGCGGGCAGGATCATGAGCGCGGTTTGCTCCACCAGTCCGTTGAGGGGGCCGAGTTCGACGGGCACGTCCCGCCGCGCCCGGGCGGCGACCGGCCGCGGGGCGCGCCGAGTTCACTGAGTGAGCGCAACACCGCCCTCGGCAAACGACTGACTCGCGTTGAGACCCTGATCCAAGAACGGCTCCCGCAAGCGCCGGAGTGATTTGAACGTCGGCCCGCTTCAAGATGGCGGGCTGCACGAGAGAAGGCGCGTGCGCACGCCGTCGCGATTTTTGTTCTGTCGGCCATGTCCTGTCCCCTTCCGTTCAACCCGGTCACGCCCGTCGGCCCGAACATTCCGCGTATCGGGGAACGCTCAGGGCACGCTGGGTAGCGGCGCGAGGATCGGAATTCGGAAAGGTCGGAACGGGCGCGCTCCGTCGCCGCGCGGGCCGCAGAACCCTGCAACCGACGGGCTCCCGGAACGCCGTGGGGGCGCGGAGGGCCGGCTTGGTTGCCACTCCCTTCGCCGGCGGCGGGTCACACCGCCGCACAGGCGACCACGAGGAGAAAGCCCTCATGACTCACTGGAAACACTTGGTGGTTGCGCTCGTGGCCGCCCTCGCCCTCTCGGCGTGCAGCAGTAGCAGCGACAACGGAGACGGGTCTACCATGATGGACGACCCGCCCGCGCCGTCCGGCCCGACCGATGAGGAACTGAATGAACAGAGGGCCGGCATCCAGAGCGCCATCATGGCCGCGAGGGTTGCCGTCGCCGGACTGACCGACGATGCCTCGGACGCGGCGATCAATGCCGCCCGGATGGCGGTCGCCGGCGCGCAGGCCGAAGTCAACGAATCCGACATTCCTGACACCGAGAAGGCCGCCTTCAACACGACAATCGCCACGCTCGAAAACAATCTCGGCGCCCGGATAGCCAGCATCGAGGAAGCGCGCGAGGACGCCGCCGAAGCGACGATGAAGGCCAACGCGGAATTGGGCGAGGCCATGCACGCGGCATTGGGAGGGCCGGCTTCGGATACAACTCCGGCCACGTACGCCCTGGCTAATATCGCCGCACTGACGCTTAGTGCTGATGGCCTAGCGATTGACGCCGCTGCCGGAGCGGGTTCACTCGCGGACGCTACGGACCCTGCTTCCGTGCCCCTTGAGGCAGGCGATTCCGCCGGGGCGTTGGGCAGCTGGATGGGCATGGACTACGCTCTTACGACGGGTACCGGTGACGCGATGGTTACCGACGAAGCCAGGGTTTACACCAATCAGGGTGCGCCGGATTCGGAACCATTCGACGAGGTGTACCCCCTCCTCGATACTGAAGGGAACGAGGGTTACATTGCCGTGGATGGCACCGCCGCCGCAGAGGTTGCGCGTGTGATGGCCGCGCCATTCGTGCACTCGGGGACCCAAAGCCATCCAATCCCCGAGAGGAGTGACGCGCTCTACGTCCGAGGTACCTACGACGGAGCGCCGGGAGAGTACCGCTGCACAGGGACTTGTACTTCGACCAATGACGGCAAGGGCAGCCCGAGTGCCTTGGGCGGAACTTGGCACTTCAAGCCCGGTACGGGCGCGATGGTGTCCCAGCCGGATGCTAACTACCTGTACTACGGCTGGTGGGTGAGCAAGGACAGTGACGGCGGGCCGACGGCGGCCAGCGCGTTCGTCGGGGAAATGGGTGACGTTGACGGAACCGGTGACACTCCCAGCGGTGCCGACCTGACCGGCTCAGCGACCTATGCCGGCAAGGCGGCGGGCAAGTTCGCCATGAGCAACCCGCTCGACGGCACGGGCAATGGCGGCCACTTCACGGCCGATGCCATGCTGACCGCCAACTTCGGAGCGATCGCAGGAGGCAGCGACAACGGAGTGACGGGCATGATCGACAACTTCCGGCTGAACGACGGGTCCGATGATCCGGGCTGGAGCGTGGAACTGAACAAGTCTTCCGCTTGGGCCGCCGACGGGGCCATCACAGGTCCTACGTCCGACGCCACGGTCTGGTCGATCGACGGGAACAAAGCCCCGGCGTCCGGAGCTTGGAGCGGTAGGATGTACGACGAAATGCCCGGAGACGCACCGGACGGAGATGGCAGTACCGTTCCGACCACCGTTACCGGCACGTTCTACTCTGAGTTCAGCACCATCGGTCGGATGGTCGGTGCATTTGGGGCGGATCGAAGCGAGTAGCCACCCAGAACGCTTGGGACGCGTGCGGTTTCTCACCAAGTTTTCCAGCGCGTCTCGTGCGTGAGGGTGCCAGTCGGGAGGAAACGATCGGCTGACGTCGGATGACCGATCAATGAGCCCCCGCCCGATCCCTTGTGCGCGAGGGTCGGGCGGGGGCTTCGTTCTTTGACGGGCCTACCATGCAAGTGATCCTGCTGGGCCTGCAGATCCTTTGGCACACCGAGCAGGCGAACCCCGCCCGATGCCTTCGGTATCCTCACCCGCCGCACCGGCTGCGGCTCGTAGGTGTCGCCGAGAAGCCGGGATCGGGTCTCGGGCCAGTGGTCTTTCAGGTGGATACCCAACTCCTCGACCGTCATGCCGTCGAGGCCGGGCGCCCCCTGGTTGCGCCGGACACGCGCCAGCGCCCTCTTCAGATTGCCGGGCTGGATGACCGTGTCCATCGACGGCCCCAGCCCGGTTGCCGGACGTTCGGGCGCGGCGCGCGCCACGCGGGCTTCGGTCCCTAGAGCGTGTCTGTCATTGAGAGAATCCCCGGGGGGATTCCATTTTGGGTAAGGATGTGATTCAAAGGGGTTTTGGCTGCACTGGAGGCCGGACCCATGACTCGACCCTATTCGAACGACCTTCGCGAGCGCGTGGTG
>JAJDWH010000016.1 GCA_022825705.1 Alphaproteobacteria bacterium | reverse complement strand
GTGTTCTGGGACCGGGACCAGCCGGGGTTCGGCATCAGGGTCTACGCCTCGGGCGCGAAGGTGTACGTGGTCCAGACCCGGCACAGGGGCAAGTCGGTGCGGGTGACGGTGGGCCGGCACGGGGTGATCTCCGCTGGCGAGGCGCGCGGCCGCGCGGCGCGGATCGTCAACCGGATCAAGGCGGGCGAGGAACCGGTCCCGGAGCTGCCGGTGGAGCTCGCGGGCGGGCCGACGGTGGCCGACCTGGCCGAGCGTTACATGGAGCAGCACGTCGCTTCGCACTGCAAGGATTCGACGGCCGAAGGCATCCGGAAACTGCTCGACAAGCACGTCCTGCCCGAGTTCGGCAAGGTGCCGCTCGTTGCGGTGAAGCGCGAACGGGTGGCGGCATTTCACTCCCGGCTTGGCCGGGTTCCCCGTGCGGCCAACCGGGCGGTGGCGCTGATGTCGCGAATGTATGGTATGGCGGCGGACTGGGAGATGGTCCCGGACGGCGTGAACCCCTGCCGTGGCATCGCGTGGCACCGGGAGTTCAAGCGCGAGCGGTTCCTGACCGACACCGAGTTCCGCCGTCTCGGCGAGGCGCTCGCTGAAGCTCCCGCCAAGGGCGGGGTGTCGGTCCATGCGGTTGCGGCGATCCGCCTCCTGATGCTGACCGGCTGCCGCAAGAGCGAGATACTGTGCCTGCAATGGAAGGACGTCGACCTGGAGGCCCGTGAACTGAAGCTCCCGGACAGCAAGACCGGGCCGCGCGTGGTGCCGCTGTCGCCCGCAGCGGTGAAGGTGCTGGAAGAGTTGCCGCGGGTTCCCGGCTCTCCCTGGGTGATACCCGGACAGAAGCCGGGGAGCCGAATGACCAACCTGAACGACCCGTGGAAGGTGGTGCGGGAGCGCGCCGGGATCGAGAAGGCCCGCATTCACGACTGCCGCCACAGCTTCGCGAGCCGCGCTCTCGCTCTCGGCGAGAGCCTGCCCGTGATCGCGAAGCTGCTCGGCCACAGCCAGATCCGGACCACGGAGCGCTATGCGCATCTGGCGCGGGAGTCGGTCAAGGCTTCCGCCGCGCGCGTGGCCGCCAGCATCGCCGAAGACTTCCTGGGGTGACGGTCACCGGCACCCGGTCGATACAAGGTTGGGCCGCGGTCAAGTCCGAGAATGCTGGAGAAATGGTTGGGGAGACATTGGCTGAAGCGGTCTTGGCGAGGTCGCTTTGGGGGCCTCGTATTCTTGATCGGCTTCACCTGCGCCCTGAAGCGTCTCGCGGATAGCCAAACTCCACCGACGGCGGTGCTATTCTCAGGGGGTGGCAATGACTCTATTGATAAGTTGCTCAATTGTTTTAACGAAGTGCTCAAGGCGGTAGCCGCGGCCCGAGGGCATGTCCATTATGTGGATTTCCGCCCCACGATGACAGATAATGACTGGCAAGAAGAGATACACCCAACGTTTACGGGTTTCGATAAAATCACCCGCAAATTCAGAAAGGTGATTCAGAGGACACTTGGACGCGAGGAAGCAGCCCCATGAGACGTCCGGTGCGGGATTCTTGTCTGGCTTCGTGCGGACGATGCGGAAGGCGAACGGCTTTTGACGGAGGATGGAATGAACATACGCTTAACTGCGATCGTGGAACGCGAGGACAACGGCTATGTGGCCCTCTGCCCGGAGGTCGACGTCGCGAGTCAAGGCGGAACCGTTGCAGAGGCGCGCGATAATCTTGGCGAGGCGCTTGCTCTGTTCTTCGAGACTGCGACCGCCGAGGAAGTGGGCCGACGTCTGCGAAGCGAGGTCTATGTGACGCAGATTGAGGTTGCGGTTGGCTAGACTGCGCGTCCTTTCAGGACGGGATGTCTGCCGCATTCTCGCCGCGCACGGCTTCGTCGAAGTCAGACGGCGCGGCAGTCACATCGCGATGCAAAAGGCCGATGCCAACGGTACGGTCACGGTTCCGGTTCCGGACCACCGGGAGTTGCGCGTCGGCACGCTGCTGTCGGTCCTCCGCCAGTCCGGCCTACCCCGCTCGCAATTCGAGGAAGGATCGTGAGCGCGATCATCGCGATCATTCATGCGTTCATGTGCGCTTGTCACCCCTCTCTGGTCTCGACAAGGTCCTCGGCATTTCCCTTCGAGTCCGTTAGAGAGCCACCTGAGCTCCGGTGGCCGCCCCCTATTCCCGGCGATCCGGAGACGGATGTCGCTCAAACGCTCGCATCGCCGTCGCCGGGCGCGACATCCGGCGCGGCACGCAGGAACGCAATGGCGGCCGCCGGGTCGCCGCCGCGGCTGCGTTCCGCGAAGAAAGCCGCCGCGCCCTGCGCGCCGAGCTTCTCCGCCAGCGCTATAGCGATGAACTGATTGAGCGAAACCCCGTCGCGCCGTGCGTAGCGCTCGGCCGCCGCCTTGAGCGAGGCGGGCAGGTTGAGCGATACACGCGCCTTTGCCGTAGCGGTCATGGGACCATTCCCTCCAGTGCTTCGCGCGGCGTAGCCGCGTGGATGTGGAACTGCGCCGCAGCCTCTCGAAAATCCCGGAAGTTGTGCGTAACGAGCATGTCGGCTCTGCCGTTGACCGCCGCCTCCAACACCATTTCGTCGCTCGGGTCGGCCAACTGGGGCCGCCACAGAAAATGGAGTTCGACGGGCTCGATCACCGAGGCGACGCCGGTCAGGAACTTCGTCAGCGCCGGTCCGGCGTATCCGGTATCTAGTCGGAACTGGGGGCGCATCAAGACCGCCTCGTATTCGAGAAAGAGCGGAACCGAGCACAGCCAGACCGCCCTTCCCGTCAGCAACTCGATCAGCAACGCATTGCTGGCACCGCGTCGCGACCGCAATGCTGCGACGACGACATTCGTGTCAACGACGAGGCGCATGCGTGGTATATGCCGCAATGTCGTATGAGACGCAAGGAGTTCTGCAACGGCAGAGATGGCGCAGTAGCTGGGGCTGATTGGAGCGCAACGCTCGACTCGACGAGGCGCAACGCATCGAACCGGCAGACCCGGATGGCGAACATGTCACCTTGTCGTCCGGGCGATCCTTGACTTGCCTACGGGCACAAGAGCGTCTACGGTACGCTATCGCCGCGCAACCGAACGGATGCCATGGAATACACTGAGGCCAGAAGGAGGCTCGTTGACTGGCTGCGTCAACAGCTCATCGGTCCCGCCAGCAAGGATAGTCTCATCGGTACTTCACCGCTTTACCGATACCCGACGGGGGTGCTGCATCCTGTTGAACTCGACGTTCCATCCGGTATCGATCCCGCCGCGTCCGGTGGTGATTCCGATTCGGCTTCTCTTCAAGACGAGGAGGAAGAAGCGCCCACGGAGACCGGCGATGAATCGGGAGGCCGGACTCTTGCGCAGCCCGTGCGCAGACGGCGCTACGTGCCGCCGTCGTCCGTAGGATTTTCCTTCTTTGTTCGAGGCGCCGTGCGCCTCTCCATAGCCGCGTCCGCGGCGGTCTACAAGCGCACCGGAGAGCGGGACGAGGAAGGGCGGTTCCGGTCTCAAGAATACGAAAGAACCGACCTCCGGAAATACTTTCTGGCTTGGTCGCAATCCGGTACGCCGAACGGATCGCTCTGGGAAGATCGCGCCGGCATTGACGTTCGCGCGCGGCCGCATCGGGATGGCATCACCATAACCGTCACTCTGTTCAACCGGCAACGGCTGGGCTCCGGCCCGGAAAGGGCGCAGGAACGGATCGCGAAGTCGCTGTTCGAGGCGCGTATCGAGTGCGTCGTGGAAACCGGCGAACTCGTCGAGTATCCCCGAGTCGTTCCGGGTCTTCTGACGGAAGAGGAACAGGAACTCGAACTCCAGTACAAGGACCGGCGCATCTATGCCGTGGGCCATGGCGCCGCGGTGGACTGGGATGCAGACCCCCATCGCCCCCCGAGCATCTGGTCCGAGTTCATGCCCACGGCCGAAGTGCCGATGATGACGGTCGATACCGGCGACGCCGGCAAGGTTCTCGAGTTGGCTCGGCTGGCCGGCGAACCCCTGCAAGACGAGCTCGAAGAGTTTGTGGAGGGATACGCCGCCTGGATCGATGAGCAACGGCGGTTCGCCGGGGACCTTACGAACGTCCATGAACAGGCGGCGGCAGAGCGCATCTGTGAGAGAATGGCCACGGCGCTCAAACGCATGCGGCGGTGCGTCGAACTGCTCCGCTCGGATCCCCTTGCCGCCCGATCTTTCAGGTTGGCGAACCGCGCGATGTTGGACCAGATGCGGCAAGCTGCCGAGGGCGGCGGGGAAACCAACGCGGCTGTTTTCCGTTGGCGGCCGTTCCAGTTGGCATTTCTCTTGACGGTTATGGAGTCCACGATCCGGGAGAAAGACGAGTTCCGCGATGTGCTGGATCTGATCTGGTTTCCCACGGGCGGCGGCAAGACCGAAGCCTATCTGGGTCTTATCGCTTTCCTCATCGTGTGGCGGCGATTGAAGTACCAGGACACGGGCGGCGGGACCGTGGCCATCATGCGCTACACGCTACGGCTACTGACCCGACAGCAGTTCGAGCGGGCGGTGCGCATCATCTGCGCATTGGAACTGATCCGCAGAGGCGACCCGTCACTCGGCAAGGACCCCATCGCTGCCGGCATCTGGGTGGGCAGCGCCAGCACCCCCAACACATTCCGCGAAGCCGAGGCAAGCGTGGCCGATATTGATGGAGGCAGATCGACCGCCCGTCACGCTCTGCTGCTGGAGGAATGCCCCTGGTGCCGCGCGCCGTTCGATATTTCCAGCTACGACGCCACGGCGAGCAGCTTTCACTTCCGTTGCGTCAACCGCGAATGCGCGTTCGGCCAGGACGACCGCCCGCTGCCTTGCAACGTGGTGGACGAAGCACTCTACAAGGAGCCGCCGTCGCTGTTGATCAGCACCGTCGACAAGTTCGCACGGGTCGCATGGGAAAGACGCGCTGGTGCATTCTTCGGCGCGGGCCAGTGTTGGCGCGCGCCGGAACTGGTCATTCAGGATGAGCTGCACCTCATCACGGGGCCACTGGGTTCGGTGGCCGGGTTGTACGAAGCGGGCTTCGACACGCTGTTCACTCGGCGCGGAGCGCGTCCCAAGTACATCGCCTCCACCGCGACCATCCGCATGGCGAAGGAACAGGTGCGGAAGCTGTATGCCCGGGATCTGGCGGTTTTCCCTCCGCCCGGGCTGTCCTGTGACGACTCCTACTTCGCGCGCACCGACAACGAGCGTCCCGGACGGCTCTATGTGGGGTACCTCGCTCCCATGCTCGATCAGCAGCATTGTCTGGCGCCCCTCGCCGCGGCGCTGCTGGCAGGGCCTCAGCGGGTATTCGGCCGCGAGCAGGATCGGGACGAGATGCTGGAAGCCTGGTGGACGCAAGTGATCTACCACGGCAGCCTGAAGGGGGTCGGCGACAGCCACAACGCGTTCGGGACCGATGTGCGGGACTTCGGCGACCGGCTCGCCCGTGAGCTTTCGCAAGAAAGGCCATTCGGCGCGGCGGACGGCCGCAGCCCTGCCGCCCGGCGCAGCATCGGCCACGACCGGTTCCGGACCCCACGGATCGGGCAGTTGACGAGCTTGCAGACCGCTCAACAAATCGCCGAGACCTTTCAGCGTCTGGCGGCGGAACGAGGAAGCGACGGCTGTCTCGACGCCGTGCTGGCGACAAACATGGTGTCCGTCGGGCTCGATGTCCCGCGTCTTGCGTTGATGGTCGTCAACGGCCAGCCGCTGACGACCGCGGAATACATTCAGGCCACCAGCCGCGTTGGACGCGGCGAGGTGCCTGGCCTGGTATTCGCCAACTGCTACCGTCACCAGGCCCGGAGCCTCTCGCACTACGAGAGTTTCCGCCCCTACCACGAATCCTTCTACCGCTTCGTGGAGCCCGGCAGCGTCACGCCATTCACCTATCAGGTGCGGTCCCGGGCGCTGCACGCCGCCCTGGTGATCGCGGTTCGGCATGGTTGCGACCGTCTCAGCGGAAACAAGTCGGCGGGCGAATTCGACGGCGCTTCGGAGGCCGTGCAGGCCGTTGTCGCCGGGTTGAAGCAACGGTGTGAACGGGCAGCGGAATCCGGGCAGGCCGCAGACATCTCCACGCACATCGACCGCCTCGTCGGCGAATGGCAGGAGGAAGCGTCGCGATGCAGGAGGGACAAAGTGCAACTCAGCTACCAAGCAAGGGACAACGTAAAGAACGAGGCCCGGCTGCTTCGCGGCCACGAGGAAGTGCGCGCCGGCCTGTGGCGCACGCTGCATTCCATGCGCAACGTGGAGAGTTCGGGGGCGCTTAGGCTCTATGAGTAGAAGCGTTCCGACAAACAGGCCGTCCGTCCAGGAACGATATCTCCCTGTGCGCCTTTCACATCTCCTGCGCCACTGTTCGGTGGGCGCCATCGTGCGAGATTCGGACCACTTGATGGTCGTGCCGGATATTCGTGACTGGGACAAATCCGGCGACGACCTGCTGAAACGGCAGATCCGCTATGTGGACCAGGTCCGTAACGCATTGGGCATCGACCAGGTGCTCTGCACTCCTCCGATTGCGCAACGGCTCGACAACGGGGGAATGCGTGGTTGGATACCGGTCCGCCGTTTCCCGCTCTGGACGCGCTGCCTGCAATGCGGCCTGCTACACCGGGCGCCTTGGCGGGGCCGGCAGGACGACGACGATGGTTGTCAAGGACAAGATCCTGAGGGCCGGCCGTGCGGGGGCAGGTTGGAGCAGGCGCCCTGGGTTCTGATTCACCAGCAGGGATACCTGGCCGACGTTCCCTGGCACTTGCTCGCGCATGCCGACGCCCGCAATCCAAACCGGAGTCGCTGTAGGCCTGACGGACAGAGACCCTACCTGAAACTTGGTGAACAGGGTGGCCGCGAAGTGGTCTGTACCCGATGCAATTCGCGCGGCGGTCTCCCTCAACGGCTCCCGTTTCCGAGCACAACCTGGCAACAGCCATGGATTCACGAACCTCCCGTCGATCTCCCCGACGACGAGCCGGCCTGGCTGCTGGAACTCAACGACGTCCGGGTCCACACGCCCGTGAATCGTACGGCGCTGGTCATCCCTCCGGAATCGCGCATTCGCCGCGGCACGGTGGTGGACCGACTGTACAGCAATTCCCGGAACCAGCAGAGAATTCGGAACGGGAGAACGTCCTTCGCGCGCAAGACCGCGATCAAGCATGTCTCCAGTGACTACAACTGCACAGTCGAGGAAATTGAGGACGCTTTGAAGGAAATCGGCCGGGGCTACCCCCTCTACGGCCGGACCGTCACCCAAGGCGACTTGATGGCGAGCGAATACAAGGCCCTGACGGAGGAGATACCCGATCTGAAGGAAGACGAGGATTTCGTCACTGCGCATCACACGTCGGCCTGGAAGGCGCTTGCGGCCTCGTCGGGGGCCGCCGGCGCCCGGGCGTTGACAGTGGTTCATCGCCTCGTTGCCGTGCACAAGTTGAAAGAGATCATGGTGCTCACGGGGTTCCGCCGCGCCGGCGGGGAACACATCACGCCACCGGACATCACCGGGGAGTGCAGTTGGCTGCCCGCCCTGGAACTGCACGGGGAAGGCGTGTTCTTCACTCTCGACGAAACATTTCTGCGACGCTGGGAATGCAATGCCGCCCTCAGCGAACGCGCCGCCGCCTTCGTCGAACGCTACCATCACCGCGACAGCTACATGGAGGTCGAGGTCTCGCCGCGTTTTCTGCTGTGTCACACCCTTGCTCACGTCCTGATCCGTCGAATTGAAGCGGAAGCCGGATATCCGGCCGCCTCGCTCAAGGAACGCATTTACTGCAAGACCGGCAAGGAGGCGATGGCGGGAGTGCTGATCTACGTGGCGGTGGCGGACGAGGAAGGCTCCCTGGGCGGCCTGATGGAGTTGGCGAGGCCCGAGCGGTTTCTTCGCCTGTTGACCGGAGCGTTCGAGGCCGCAGACTGGTGTTCGCTGGACCCGGTCTGTTCCGAGCAAGAAGGCCACGGACCGGACCTGCTGAACCGTGCCGCCTGCCATGCCTGCGCGCTGCTGCCGGAGACGAGCTGCCAATACGGCAACGTTCTGTTGGACCGCATCTTCATCAAGGGTGCGGCGGGGTTGCCGGGGTTTCTGGATTGCGCGGGGGCTCCCGACTGATGGCGAAACGCAGATTCGAACTGCCGGGCATACAAGACCTCAGCAAGGAGCAGGAGGCTGCGCGCGCCCTGCCCAAGGAGGGTCAGCATCTGATCGTCGGCGGACCGGGCACCGGCAAATCGATTCTCGCGCTGATCCGCACCCGGCGTCACCAGCGGGACGGGGACGACTACCTGTTCCTGGTCTACAACCACCTCCTCAACCGCGCCAGCGGGCAACTTTTCGGCGAAGGTCTCAAGAGCGAAACCTGGATCAGGTGGTTCTCGAGAATGTTCAGGGAAACCACCGGGAAGCCGGTTCCGCTGCGGCCGCCTCAACCAGGCGGTGGCTTCAAGCCTATCGACTGGGACGAAGTAGCCGCAATCATCCAGTCGCTGCCCGCCCTCAACGGCGACATCAAGCAACCACACCTCGTCATCGACGAAGGCCAGGACATGCCGCCGCAATTCTACGAGAACCTCGTCGACCTCGGCTTCGAGGATTTCTTCGTGGTGGCGGACCAGAATCAGCAGATCACCGATGAGAAGAGCAGCCGGCGGGACATCGGGGTCCGTCTGGGGCTGAGCGCCGAGGACGTGAAAGAACTCACCCGGAACTATCGGAACCGCTACCCCGTCGCCCGGCTGGCGCGAGAGTTCTACACGGGCGACCCGGCGAGTCCTCCGCCAGAACTTCCCGAAGCGGGACCGTCGGCACGCACGGTCCCATGCCTCTACTCCTACCACCCCAACCACCTGTCTGCTGTCGCGCGGCGCATCCTTTTGCTGTGGGATCGCGACCCGCGGCAACTGATCGGCGTCATTGCGCCGAACAATCGAGTCCGGGAGCGATACCTGGAGGCGCTCCGATCCGTGGATGTTCCCCTGGACAACTCAAGACCTGCCATAGAGACTTTCCATGGCGACCACCATCCAGACATCGTCTTCGGAGAGGGCGGCATCCTGGTCATCAACGCGCAAGCCTGCAAGGGTCTCGAGTTCGATACGGTGATGCTTGCCGACATCGACGAGTACTGGCTCAACCCGCGGGACCCGGACGCTGCCAGGCGGCTGTTCTATGTCATGGTGGCACGGGCCATAGAGCGCGTGTTCCTGTTCACGAAACAGGGCCAAGTTTCAATTGAGAAAATACTGCCGACAGACCGCAGCATCCTGCAGCGAGGAGTTGTTGATGGCGAACCCGGACATGGACCTGTTTAGCGGAGAAAAACCGCTCGAACCGGTGAGGGAACAAGAACCGCGGTCTACGGCCAGTGCGCCAGCCTCGGCATTCCTGGTCACCAACCACCTGAACCTGCTGTACATGCTCGCGGCAGGCATGGTGATGCCGCCGTCCGGATTCGGGGACAAGTACTATCAGGACACCCTGGCCTGCTGCCCCGGTTGGATTCCACTGTTCCTGGGCAAGCGGCTACCCGCCGATGCGGTCAGGTTTTCCACCAGCGAAGCGGGGCATCTCAAGCCGGTGGTCGTCGAGATCGAGTTGATCGGCCTGTCTGGGACGATAGCTGCCTTCGGCACGGAAGGTACGCGCGAGTTGCGGTTCCCCGATCAAGTGGACGGTAGCGAAAGCGTGCTTCTGATCCCGGCGCCGCTGCCGACCTCCCGGATAAGGCACATCGTCTTCCCATCGCCCGAGGACAAGCGAGCCGTCGAAACCGCGGCGCTGGACTTCGCCAACGTGCCGTTGCAGGACTTCAAGCGCAAGACGATCAAGACCGTATTCGCCAAGCCATCGGACGAGCAGTGGCCGCCAGGACCGGGACCCGCGGAGCGGGCGGCGTCGTTGCAGGCGCCCCTGGCTGCCGGCGGCATAATGGCGATGCTGTTCCAGTTCGGCCACCAGGGCGACCTGTCGCTTGCAGCGTGCCGCAACGCATTCGATCCGGATGACGACTCGACGCCGCCCGGGAACGAATTCATTCCTGCCGGACTCCGGGCGTGGATGCGGGCTGGCCGCGCGTCATCACCGGCCCCGGATGCAACAACGGAACCCGCCGTTTCGGCCGACTTGCAGAACGCCTTCCAGGAAGTCCTGCTCTGGGGCGCCGTTGACCGTCTGCTGGACTACAAGAACACCGGTCCTGCCACAAGCGCAGAGGACGTGTTGCTCGACTACCTCGATGAAGAGACGCCGAAGCTCGATGAGCGCTTGCAGGCGGGGGCCAGGAAGCTCCGTGCCACCCTAGGCTCCCTCACGGGACTTGCGGACGCCACGCCCAGCGAATTGTTCGACCGGCACGAAACGCCTCTGGCGCGCGCCATGATCCTGTTTCTTCTGCGTGACCGCTGCGCGGACCTGCTCGAATTCCGCAACGACCGCCTACGGGAGCCGGACTGGCTGACGGCCGCCATCCTGTTCGGCGCACGCGAAGGCTGGATGGGACTACCCCTGACGCTGCGCGCCGTTCCCGGACTGGCCAATGCCGCCACTCACCGGATGGCGCAGATGGCGCTTCGGATAGCGGGAACGGACCTCGACCTCGGTGCTCCGCCAGCCAGACCGCGTCCTTTGCGGGAGTTGTTCGGCGATGGCCGCACTTGGGGTACCAAACAGAACGCCGCCGCCGCCAAACTTGCTCAGGCGCTGAAGTGGGATTGCGTTCGCACCCGGATCAAGCTCGCCCAAGGCGAATACAAACTTTCTGTCCACGGCGCCTCTGTGTACATTGAGATCCTTGGAGAACCGGGGTTGGACACCCAAGTCGACCCGGAGCGGTTTTTCCACAGCTTGGCCGAAACCCGAGTGGAAAGCAGAGTCGAAGAGAAGGTCCGCAAAACCCTTGGTGCCTGAACCATGGCGCACGCACTTCCGCGGTTTCCTTGCGATACCGGTAGTGAGCGGCTGACTCACCGCGGCGCGTCGAGCGCACACAGATCGTCCAACGATACCAACCCGTCTTCTTGCCGCGACCGGCTTGCGACGAACGAAATGGCGACGCCCCCCCCCGGCACCTGTAAGGGATCGGACAGTGTTCGCTGACAACATCTTCCGCGCTTCCGTCCCGTCTCCCGTTCACACGACGCTACGTCGCCCCGGAAGGCATGATCTCAGTGCTTCCCCGACCCTCCCGGTTGTACGACAGTCCGTCGGTTCCACACCGCCTGATGGCAGTCAGGGGCCTCACACCCGCCTCACAACCCATACCACCTTGCCGAGGATGTGCGCGTCCTGGGCCAAGCAGGAGTACGGAGCATAGTCGGGGTTGGCGGAGATGAGCCTGAGGCGGGGCGGGTCGTCTTCATCCACGGCATCGCCGCGCACGACCTCCACATGCTTCACCACCAGCCCGATGCCGTCCCAGAGCACGAAGGTCTCGCCGGTGGCCGGGAGCCGCCGCGAGACGTCGACCACGATACGGTCGCCGTCCCTCAGTTCCGGCTCCATGGAGTTGCCCCGGACCCTCAGGATGCGGAGGTTCTCGGGCTCGGCGCCCGCCTCGTGCCGGATCATGTTCTCCGGCCAGTGCCAGCGGGCGGTCTCGGAGACGAACTCCTCGGCCACGGCTCCTGCCCCGGCGGAGACCTCCACCGTGACCTCCGGAACCGCCACGAGCGGCGCTCCGGGGAGCCCTGCCGGAATCCGCGGAGGCCTGCGCTTCATGGGGCTGCGTTTCGGCACGACCTCGTGGCGAAGCTCCGAGGGGTCGCATCCGACCATCCCGGCCAGGGTCTCGCTGTCGCGGTAGCCCAGGACGGCGGGGATGCCCCGGTCCACGTACTGCTGAAGGTAGGTCTGGTTGCGGCCGATGGCCAGGGATGCGGCCTTCAGGGTGAGATCGCTCCGGCGGAGCAGTTCCTTGAGCCTCAGCCGGATCGGATCCTGCCGGACCGCCTCCCTGTCAGCCGTGTTGTCGGAACCCATCCGGTCTCCTTTCATGTCCTCGCCAGGAACACCAAAAAAACTTGCCACATCGCAGCGCAGATGAGCGCATGACGACGCGCCTGCGCCGTCTTGCGTAGGGTAACCACTACTGAAACCTATTGTCAAGCGCCAACTTCTCCCCTATGTTGGGACGCATGACAGCGCCTGACATCCACCCCGACACCCCTCTGGACGACCTCCTGCGCCGTGCGGTTCTGGCCTTTCGGGAGCGCCACGGAGTAAGCGCCCGGCGTTTCGGAACCGAAGCCCTGGGCGACCCCGGTTTCGTGTTCTCGCAGGCTCGGGGGCGCTCGGTGCGGCTGGCTACGGCGGACCGAGTCCTGGCCTTCATGGGCCTTGCGCCTTTGGGTCCGGCGTTCCGGCGCGAGGTGGAGGCGTTCCTGGAGGCAACAGGAGTCAAGGCTTCGGTGCTGGGCGCGGAGGCGGCGGGCAACCGCTCCTTCGTGGTCAGGCTCCGCCGGGGAGCGTCGCCGCGGCTGGGGAGTGTCGACCGGGTCCGGGCCTGGATGGCCGCCCATGCGAGCGTGGAAGAGATGGAGGCCATACGCACCAGGATCGAGGACAAGCGCAATCTTGCCGAGGCCGCGAGGCCCGGATCATCCACGGCTCCGACACTATCGGCCGGGGCCGGGATCAATCTGGAAAGGGAAGGAGGAAGAAGCATGAACGGAAACGGCAGCAGAAAATACCTCAGCACGCGGGAGGCGGCGGAATGGCTGGGCCTCTCGCCCCGGACGCTGGACCGCTACCGGGTGAGCGGGGACGGGCCGGCGTTCCACCGGTTCGGGAGCCGGGTCCGGTACCTGGCCGAAGACCTGGAGGCCTGGGCCTCGGCCCGGCGGCGGCTGTCGACCTCGGACGACGGGACCGCCGGACTGGAGGCGAGGCCATGAGAGCGTTGTCACTGATGAAGTGGACGCTCCTGGCGTTCGCCTGGACGATGTTGATCGCGGGTCCGGCCTGGGCCACGACGGACACGACCTTCGCGGGGCCCCTGGGCACGGTGACCGGCATCGTCTCGGGCACGGGAGGGCAGCTCGCCGCGGCGCTGGCGGTGGGAGCCGCCCTGGTGGGTTCGGTGATGCGCTTCAACGCCGCGCAGCTTGCGGGTGCGGTCGGAGTGGGCATCGCGGCCGGGGCTGGCACGGGCATCGTGACGGGCCTCGTGGGCACGGCGATCGTGTGAGGCCCCGTGATGAGCGACCTGGCCCGGCACACGATCCCCTCGCGCCTGGACGATCCGGAGCGCTGGCTCTTCTGGACGCTGGACGAGGCGGCGGCGCTCCTGGGGCCGGCGGTCCTGGGACTGGCCGCCAACGCCTTCGTGACCGGGCTCCTGGCAGGGGCCGGGGCATGGGCGCTGCTGCGCCGGGCCAAGCGGGGCGGCGGAGCGGACGCGGCGCTCCCGGCGCTCTACTGGTTCCTGCCGTCCTTCGCGTCGGGAATGAGGGGAGCGCCCCCG
>JAJDWH010000026.1 GCA_022825705.1 Alphaproteobacteria bacterium | reverse complement strand
GAGACCATCGCGATCACCGAGGAGATGCCGATCATGATCCCGACCAGGCCGAGGGCGGTGCGCAGCCGCGCCCGGGCGAGGCTGTCGACCGCCTGGCGCGCGTTGGCGCCGAGGATCGGCAGGATGCCCGGCATCGGCCGGGGAGTGTCTGATTGCTTGTGTAAGCGGCTCGCTGGGTGTGTCGCCGGCCCGGCCTCAGCGAGCTGAGGCCGAAAACCGATCTTCGAACAGGATGGCAAACTGCCCCATCGCGGCGGTCCAATCAACCGGACGGTTCCAGCGCATCCCGGCGTTCCGGATGGCCAGATAGAGGAGCTTGGCGGCCGCCTCGTCGCTGGGGAAGCTGCCGCGCGTCTTGATGATCTTGCGCAGCGAGCGGTGCAGGCTCTCCAGGGTGTTGGTGTAGATCATCTTCCGGATCGCCGGCGGGAACGCGAACATCGGCACCATGTGCTCCCAGGCGCGCCGCCAGGCCGGGGCGACCGCCGGATAGCGCGATCCCCACTCGGCCTCGAAGGCGTCGAGTTGGCTGACCACGGCCTCGGCCGATTCTGCCCGGTAGATGGCTTTCAAGCCGGGCATGACCTGCTTGCGATCCTTCCAGGACACGAAGGCCATGGAGTTCCTGATGAGGTGCACGATGGGACTGTTGAAGAACCCCGTCTACGGAAGTCCGGGGCAAGAGCGAGAGGGCGTAGCTTGCCGGTCCCGTCTCCGAGCATGCTGGCGACCAGCTGCAGCTATGCGGCCGATTCCTCGAGGTGGATGCTCCCCGGTCGCCGCACCGTGGACGGCAAGCGGCTCCGGGCGATGCCGGGGCTCTCGCCCGTCCCGACCGGATCAGCCGTGCTTCCGGCAAGGGCAGTGCAACGACGCCGACCGGTCGGGCAGCATCCGAGTCACGCGGAGTGGCGTGCGCTACGGCGGCTCCGGGCCGCTGCCGCACGGGCTTTCCGCCGCGGGGGCGGGGCGCTCCTCGTCAGCGCGACCGCACCGGACCGGGCAAGCCGCCGCCCCCCGGAAATCCGGCAGCGTATGGGGGTCGTCAGCCGGCGTGACCTGGAACCGGCCCTCCGCCGCTGGCACCGTTTCCGCCGGACATTCGGTTCTGATTGTCCGTCACGGATGCCGACACGGACTGCGCACGGGGCCGGGCTGGTCACCGCCTCTTCGTCATCGTTCGGGCGCGGGGGGGGGGGGATTCAGCCCAGTCCGGCACCAGCAATTCGAGGAAGCATCGTGCCGCCGGGGAGAGGGTCTCATTCCTTGGGAAGTATACGCCATAACCCTGCTCGTCGAAGTGCGCATCGAGCGTAAGCACCGAAAGCCGGTCGCTCTCCGTCAGGCACTGAGCCGGTACGACGGCGATGCCGAGGCCGGCCTCGACGTACCGCTTGACCTCGCTCCAGCCACCGACCTCAAGCGCCAAGTCGGGTTCGAGTCCGATCGTGCGGGTCGCATGCTCGCCGAACCGCCGACTGGGAGTCCCCTTCGCCGGTATGATCGCGCGCTCGTTGTCCAGGCTCTGCGAGGTCAACTGCGCCTGCCTGGCCAGCGGATGGTCGGTCGGCACAATGAGCACAACGGCGTAGGAGAACATCTCCGCGTAGTGCACCGCCTTCTCGGGAAAGGGTGCTGCGGCACCGCACACGAGGTCGACTCCCCCGCTGAGCAGAAGTTTCAATCTTTCCTCCCATGGCACGGAGAGCAGGCGCACCGATCCCGCAGGGACCCGCTCCCGGAAGAGCTTGACGTACCGGGGCAGGATGAACGTGGCACCCACATTGCCGGTGGCCACGCCGACACGCCCGCTCTCCGGCGTCTCGATCGCCTGCATGGGACCGGCGAACAGCGCGTCCACGTTCCGGATCAGGGGTTCGGACAGTGCGTGAAGCCGTTGGCCGGCCGGGGTCGGCACCACGCCCGTGGACCGGCGCTCCAGCAGCAGGGCCCCGATTTCGCGCTCAAGCTCACGCACCTGGAGCGATACTGCCGGCGGGGACAGGTCGAGATGCTCTGACGCTTCCGCGATGCTCTCGGTGCGAACCACTTCGCAGAAGATGCGAAGCTGGCGCACGCGGTCGCGCTTGTCGCTGAAATGCCGACTGCTCACGTGTCGCCTGCCCCGCGCACGATGTCGGCGCCGACAATCTCGAGGAACTTTCGAGCGGCTAACCCTCTCAACTGGTCACGCCGTACCGCCACGCCGTAGATGCGGGTATTGAAATCGTGCTTAACTGGCACCTTGCACACCGGCATGCGCTCGTCGACGCTCAGGTCGGGTACGAGGGCGATGCCGGTGCCGACAGCGACATGGTTGATCATCGCATCCCACCGGTCGACCTCGAGCGCAACGTTCGGGCGCATCCCGTACATGCCGAACATCACGTTCAGGATGGTCCGTATCTGGGTCCTGGCGCGAGGAACGACCATCGGCTGGCCGTCAAGGTCCGTGAGGAGTACACGCTTCCGGGCTCCGAGCGGATGATCCTTGGGTGTGACGAGCACGACGTCGGAATTCACCACCGGGAAAAACTCGACATCGGGCGGCGTGGCGGCCATGGCGGTCACGACGACATCCAGTTCGAATGACCGCAGCCACGCCAGTCTCTCGGCGCCCGTACCCGTGCGGAGCTGGATGCGGACCTGCGGTAGACGCTCCTGAAGCTGGCGCACGATCCTGGGCAGCAGAAGGCCCCCCGAGTACTGCCCCACGCCGATGCGGAGCACCTCGAAAGACTCGTTGAAGTGCTCCTCCTCGAAGAGCGAGGGCAGACGGAGCAGCCCTTCGACCAGCGGCACTGCCAACCGGTAGAAGTGCCGGCCGTACGGGGTTGGCAGTAGGCGACCGTGTTGGCGGAAAAACAGCGCTGTCCCGAGATCGGCCTCAAGCGTGCGCACATAGTTGGACACGGCCGGCTGGCTTGAGCCGAGCACCTCGGCCGCGCGGGAAACGCCGTCCACCCGCATCACCTCGCAGAAGGCCCGGAGCTGCTTGAGGCGATCACGACGCGTGCGAACCTCAGCAGGTGGCATCATTGCCCCAATGCGCATCCCCCCCCCGCGGTCAGCAGACCCATAAGCTGAACAGATAGAATATATACGAAAAGCATTAGATGCGAAAGAAGATATTTCAGCATCAATACAGGGTGGTTACGCTATTTCGCAATGACGGAATCTTCCGTCAGCCATGATCATAATTGCATGGCGGCGGGGAGTTGCCAGCCCTAGGGTGGGGCGCATCGAACGAAACCGGAAGCGCCAGTCCGCGCCCGCCCAGGATGCTGAAAGCCTTCTCCCGCCGCAGCCAGCGACCGTTCCCGACCGGTGTGCCGATGCGCACCGGGCGCGGCGCGCGCCCGGCTGGCAGCGCGGTCGTCCGGGAGTTCGTCCGCGGCGAGCGCGGCAACGTCGCCATCGAGACCGCCCTTGCCCTCGTGGTTCTGCTCACCGCGTTCGGCGGGCTGATGAACATCCTCGGTGACGTATATGCCGAGGACCGCGCCGACCGGGCGGCGCGGTCAATGGCCTACGCGCTTGCACTGGACCCGGACGGTGCACTCCCCTGGCATATCCTCGAAAGCAACGGCGGCATCCAGATCGATCACCAGGCCTGTGGGAATTTGCTGCCAGACGACGACACGGATACCTGCGGCGGCTGGACGCTCACCGTCTACCGGGACGTGGGGCCTGCAGATCTGGCCAAGGTGCTCGCCGGCGAGGACACGGCCGGCGGCGAGATGGTGCTGGTCAAGCTGGAGAAGCAGCCCGCGCAACAGGCCCAGGGCAACGTGACACCCGCGATCTGGGGCGGCGACGCCCGGATCGTCGCCTTCGGTGCTGCCCGCCACGAGCCCGGGAGTTGAGCCGCATGCGCCGGGCACCGACACTCGCACTGCAGGCGTTCACCCGGGACGGGCGGGCAAGCGCCGGGCTCGAGATGGCAATCGGTGCGGTGGCGCTGGTCACGGTCGCGGCACTGTGCATCGACCTCTATACGCGGGTCGAGGCCGATACCACGAGTGCCCGGATCGCGGTCACGATGGCCGATTACGTCTCGCGCGGGCCCGACACCGATCAGGGAACGCTTGACGGCAAGGCGCTCAAGGACCTTGGCAAGTTCCTCGTGGAGCACGAGCTGGGAGTTCCCGCAGATGTCGTGTTCATCATCTCGCTGCTACGGCACGAGGGCGCACCGCCCGAGGTCGAGGTCCTGTGGTCCGACAACGCGCTTCGCTACGGCGACACGAACGCCACCGCGGCGCTCGCGGGCGACTGCTCGCAACTCGTCACCGAGACGGACGAGAACGGCAGCACAAAGCAGAGCGCCAGCCTGCCGACTGAGTTCACCATGGATACTGGCGAGGCAGTGGTCGTGGTCGAGGTCTGCGCCCGCCTGACCGTCGCGGGGTCGCTGACCGGGCGGTTCGTCACGGGCGACGTGTACCGCCTCCACGTGTTGCCGCTGCGCGATCCCGCAACGCCCGTGGCGGCGCCGGTCCACGCGCGCCTCCGCACTGGCACGGCCAGGGCGGCACATGCGTGACGATGCGCCCCGGACCTTCACATTGTACCGCGCCCGTGGGCGCAACCCGGTGCCGCACGCCGCGCCCGGGATTTCCAGTCGCTCCGTCCCGTCCATCCGCGCACTTGCCGCGGCTGGAAGGGGCGGCCCGAGATTCTATCTTTATGGATAGGATAGGCCTTGTACGTGCCTTCACTGGGTCAGTGGATGGATGTCGGGCAGGCTTGTTGAGTCTGTCACGGGATTCCCGGCTGCCCACGGCGCCCACGGCGCCGAACGAATCAAGAAACCATTTACAGGAGGTCAGCGCATGCTGATTTCATTGCTGCGGCGTAGTGGCCGCTTTCTCCGCTCAGA
>JAJDWH010000005.1 GCA_022825705.1 Alphaproteobacteria bacterium | reverse complement strand
GGCAGCGATCCACCCGCACAGGTGAGGGCATACGTGTACGGCGCGACGCCACCCGTGGCTTCAGGGAGCTGAAGAGTATGAAACTCGCCGACCTGGAGCTCCTGAAGCTTCATGAGCTCGGCGGCGGCAGGATCAGGCAATTCAAAGACGGTAGCGATTACATCCAACCGGAGCCCGAATGTCGTGCGCTGCGGTTCACCCACAGTGTTGGAGTCGGTAACAACGTAGCTGCAATAGAACGTCCGGCCGCTGGCCTCGGCGGGAGCCATTCCTGCCAGAATGTCCTGATCAGGAAACAGCTTCACCCAATTCGGGCAGCCCTCCCTAGGCTCAACGTACGGAGGGCTCTCAATGCTCTTAACGTACGGAGGTATGCCGCCGGAGATCCGGGAATGAAGCCGATGCTCAACGGCCTGGTCAGCGGGAAATTTAAGAATTTGAAGTTCCCCTTCAGTAGGGGAAAGGCCAATGGAAATCTCATCGACGCTGCAGGCGGCGAGCGCCAACGTTAGAACGAACGGAACGGCAGGCCTGACTCGCTTGGTGGCCGCGCTAGCGGTTGAGTTCGGGATGTGCCCAAGCAGGCTGCGTCCCGCGCCCAGCACGGGCCAGAGGCGGCAGCCCCGACGCCCGGGGGCGAACAACCGGTCGATCGCAGGCATAGCTGACGGCTACGGAAGCGGCGGCGCCAGAAGGCGCGCCACCGACCAGGATCGTGACCGAACGGATGCGGTGGTAACGGCGGCGCGCTGGCGGCAGGAATCCAGCGCGGGGGACGCACCGCCCTGGTACCGATCGCGGCACGAACGGCCGACCCATTGGCGGACCGGCACCCGGGGTATCCTGGTGACGGGACCAAGCATCTTAGGAAGCGGCGCTCTCTCGCTGCGGTTGGTTCACAGAGCCCTTGTACTGGATCATCCCGAGGCGCATCCAAACGTCTCCATCGCAAACTCCGGGAACTCCGCCGCCCAGTCGGCTCGGACGAACGGCGGCAACACGGACAGGTCGGCCTCCAGCCCGTACGTCACCACCGTTTCCAGCGTGGTTTCGTACTGCACGGGATACCCCATGTCCTTGAGCGCCGCAACGCGGCGCCTCATGTTGTCGGTCGAGCGGTACACACCCAGGGAAATACCGTTCGCACGATCGCCGTGGCGAATGACCGCGAGGTCGTCGACGCCATTGGCGCGCATCTCCTCCAGCTTGGCGGAGGCTTCAGCCCGGCTGGCGAGCGGCGGGAGGTACACCCAGTGGTCCCGGATCACTTCGGTAAGGTTCTGGCGCTGCTGCACGGCGGCGCCATGACTCTCGAGCCAGGCGATCGCGTCAGCCGTCGCCCCCGCGGCGGGCAGACCGGTCACCCGCACGCACGCCTCCGGGGGAGGGAGTGCCGCGGTATCCGAAGGGGCTGGCGAAGGGTCATCCGCTGCCGCCAAGGCTGCGGCGGCATCCGGGTCAGACCAGGCCACAACGGGCGCGTCCTCGCCGGGCGGTGCAGCCGGCACAAAATCCTGATCGGGCGCCGGGGCATCTGCCAGACCGCGTGCGTGCAGGGTGCTGCGTCGCGCCAGCCGGATGTAGAGATCGGCAAGGTTCTCGTGGGCTGTGGGCAGGTCGGGCTTGCGGGCTATCGCCGCCACCAGCGCCCCGCGGGCGTCCTCAAGCCGGTTCTGCGCAACGTAGACGGCAGCCAGGTTGTTGTACGGCTCGGAGCGCTCCGGGTACGTGTCCCGCAGGGCCTCGAACAGCCGGACGGCGTCGTCCAGCCGTCCCTCCCGGGCGCGCAGGATCCCCTGCAGCAGTCTGGCGCGAAAATGATCCGGCTGCGCATCCAGCACCGGCGCGATCCGCTGATGCGCCTCCTCGTACCGGCCTTCATTCGCGAGTTCGATGGCACTGTCCAGATCGTCGGCGCGGGCCAGCAAAGGCCCGCAGGCCAACACCACGATCAGTACCCATTGCGGCAGGAAAGCAGGCGTCACGGCGGATCGCGCCGTCGCTCGCGTGCACCCGTGACGCCCGTCCCGACCGTCTGCCAGGCGGCAGACGTGTCTCGCGGCGGGCAAGCTCACCCGTCCCGCGCCTCCCGGGCCGGGACTGCCCCCGTCACCCAGGCAGCGATCAGCCGGTTGGCGATCACGCGCACGTCGCGCCGCAGGCTCTCGGCGGCCGCTGCCACCCGGGCGATATCGCTCGGATCACGCGGGTTGGGCAGTCCGGCTTCCGCCGGCCAGCCGGCGTCCGCGCGCTCGGAGGGCTGCAGGGACTTCAGCGCGCTCGCCGTCAGCGATGCCTCCTCCAGCGCACTCGGAGGCACCATCGATCCGTCCGCCCGCGTTCGACGGATTCGCTGCAGCTCCTGCTCAATGCGCACCGCGGCCTCCAACCTGGTGCGCTCCGCGTTCGTGAGCCTGGCCTGTTTCACCGCCACGTCGTGGAGCGTCCATTCCGCTTCCTTGCCGGCGTCACCCAGCAGCGTCAGGGCGGACCACGTGTCGTTCGCAAAGCTCAGGCTGAGACGAACCTGCTGAACCACGTCAATGGCCCGAAAAACACCTGATGCCGAGGTTGCGGGGTCATTGACCTTCAGTCCCTCAGGCCCGTGCGGAAGGTCAAGCTGGACGGGGCCAGCCCGCAGCCCGTCCTGCGTCTCGGCACCCGTGTCAGGCAGCAGCTTGGCGGCAAGCTCTTCCAGCCAGCCGGGCACCGCGTTTCCGGGAGGCTCGGTGCCGAGCGTGTCCTGCAGGTCGGTGATGCAGTCGGGATCCTGCAGGCGGCCGAGCAATTCGGCCGTGCCACCACCGCAGGCATCCGCGAGTCGCTGCGTCACCGCGGCGGGAACCCGTCGCGCCGCCTGGACGAGCAGGTCGATTTCGGCCTGCGGTGAGCGCATTCCCATCGGGGTACCGAAGAGAAGGCCCGCACCGGCGTCCGCTGGCGAGTCGGCGATCTCCAAAGGGGGACGCGGTGCCGGTACCGCGTCGGCACCCGCATGCGGTTCTCGCGCAAGTGAGGCCTCCAGGCCAAGACTCTCGCCTACTGCGTGCTCCGGGGGGGCGTCAGGCCTTCCCAGTTCCGACTTCAGAACCTCGTCCAGGCTTGGATCATCCAGTGTCAGCCCGGCCTGCCATGCTGGCACCTCCGTCGCTTCCGACGGCCCATCAAGAGGGTCGGCATCACCGATCTCCGCCATGTTGTTGTCGGGACCGGCCACACCGTCGCCAGGGCGGGCATCGCTGTCATCCGGATCAACCGGGCTGTCGTCGGGAGCTGCCGCGCTGTCGCCAGGGTCTGCGGATGCATGGTCGTCAGGTCCAAGACCTTCCATGCCGCCGGGCCACTGCTGCGGCTCGGGCCGATCCGCGGTCTCGGGGCTGAACGGGCTCTCGACCGGCGCCGGCCCGGCCGGATCCGCATCCGCCCGCCCGTCGTCGCCCTGGGGGCGCGTGTCGCTCTCCGCATGCACGCCCAAGGCCTGTAGCCAGCGCGCCTCGGCGATGTCGAAAGCATGCAGACGAAAGCCAGTCTCCGTGGCGAGGTAGTGTGCCTGCGGCGCGCACGCGTCACGCGGACAGGCGAACTCACTCATGGCCAGTGCCTCGCGCGCCTCCACCGTCTGCGCGTTCCAGCCGTCCTCCATGACCTGCGCCAGCACGAGGGCCGAGGGAGGCCGGGGAGCGGTTTCGGAGAGCGCCTGCAACCGGTGGTGCAGGTCCGCCGCACAGGCCGTCAGGGCGTCCCGCTCGTCCTCGGGTATCGCTTGCGCCTGCGCGCCCGCGCGGACCCAGGCGTCACGGGCCTGATGCACGGCAGTCGCGAGTTCCATCGCCAGCACGGTGTAGCCGGCGAGCGCGGCAGGACGCACGCCAGGCAGCATTTCGTCGCTCCGCTTGATGCGCAGGCGATAGCGCTCACCGTCCGGCTCGACCGCAACCGCCTGCATCCAGGTGGCCGCCCGCCCGCGGCCACGGCGTTCTGCCGCCACCTCCACGGGCGCGATACCGACATCCGCAATCAGTCGCTGTGCCAGCGCCTCGACCGCACGCGGGAGCCGGGCCGACGTGCGCACCGCCTCCTCGATCCCGAGCGCGCAGGACGGGTCAGCCAGCGCGTTCCAGTCGATTTCGTCGTCACCGTCGAGGCGTTTCCCGACATCTGCAGGCAACGCGGCGAGAACGCGGGTAAATCGGGCAGGCAGCTTCATGGCTCCTCCAGGGAACGCATCATGCGATCCACATCCACCAGGCTTTCTGACGTATCCATGTCGCCTGTAATTCCTCCACTGGCAAGCCCCGGCTGCGAGCCGTCGTGGCCAGTCGGGCCCGGGCCGCCAAAGACTACCGTTTCCTCGCTGGTTCCCCGAATGACGCGGATCAGCACGGGCTCCTCCGCCAATGGCAAGAGATCCTCCAGTCCCTCGAGATCCTCCAGTCCCTCGACGGTCACCTCGAAGGTCCGCGAGCCCGTGGCGGCCGGCTGTGAGTTGTCCATCACGGTGTAGGCGCACGTATCGCGAAACGCGGCGGTCGGCGTGCCAGCCAGAACGCGGATTGTCGGCTCGAAGCCCATCCCCGGCGGCAGCGATCCACCCGCGCAGGTGAGGGCATACGTGTGCGGCGAGATAC
>JAJDWH010000006.1 GCA_022825705.1 Alphaproteobacteria bacterium | reverse complement strand
GAACGGAAAGGGTCGGGACATGGCCGACAGAACGAAGATCACAACGGCGCGCGCTCGCGCCTTCATGCCTGCGGACGGGCGCGAGGCGGTCCTGTGGGACAGCCTCGCGCCGGGGTTCGGACTCCGGGTGCGCCCGAACGGCCGCAAGACATGGATCGTGCACCGCCGACGCGCGGGTGCCGTCGTCAAGAAGACGCTCGGAACCCTTGATGCGTTGAGCGTCGAGGACGCGCGCCAGGCCGGCCGCGCACTGCTTGCCGAGGCAAAGGCGGGAACGGTTCCGACCATGCGAAGGTTCGCGCCGTCGTTCCTCGCCGATTGTGCCGAACGCTGGAAGCCTGCGACACGGGCAACCTATGCACACATCGTGCGGCGCTGGATACTGCCCACGTTCGGCGGCCGTCGCGTCGATGTCATCGGCACGACGGAAGTACGGCGCTGGTTCGACGGGATCGCGGCTACGCACCCCGGCTCAGCGAACTGGGCGCTGGCCGCGATGTCGTCGATGATGAAGCATGCGGAGACGCTCGCACTACGCCCGGACGGTTCCAACCCCTGCCGGGGGCTGCGGCGGCGCCGGACCGGTTTCGAGGCGCACTACCTGACGGACGACGAGTTCGCCGCCCTCGGCCGGGCGCTCGACGGGGCGGAAGCCGATCACCGGGTCGCCGTCGCCGCTTTGCGCTTCGTGCTCTACACCGGCGTGCGGAAGTCCGAGGCGCTGCGGCTCAGATGGGAGCATGTTCACGGCGACCGCGCCGTGCTGCCCGACAGCAAGACCGGCCCGCGCGCGATCTGGCTCGCATCCCCCGCCCGCGCTGTGCTCGCGGCCCGAACCCGCTCCCCTGAATGCCCGTGGGTGTTCGCGTCTTCCTGCGGCGAGCCGGTCAAGGTGAAGAAGGCATGGGACGCGATCCGCCAGACGGCGGGGCTTCCGACGCTCCGCATCCATGATCTGCGCCACAGCCACGCGGCGGTTGCGGTCAACGGTGGCGAAAGCCTCCGCATCGTCGCCGGGCTCCTGGGCCACGCCGACATCAAGACCACCTTCGGCTATGCGCACCTCGCCGAGGAATCCGTGTTCGATGCCGCACACCGGGTCTCCCGGGTACTTGCCGACATGCTCGACGGCGAGGCGGTGGAGCAATGACCGAACGCGCCCCTCTGTCCGATGCGCTCGGCCTCTCGGCACGGCCCCGGGAGAGCGAATACGCCATCCACGACACCGCCCTGCAAGGCTTCATGCTTCGCGTCCAGCCGAACGGGGCACGTTCCTGGGTGTTGCGCTTCCGCCGAAACGGCCAGCCGCGCCGGATCACGCTCGGCAAGCCCGGCGCGGTGAAGTCCGGCCAGGCCCGCTCCACCGCGCTCGCCTTCCTCGCCCGCGAGGGGATCAGCGGCAAATCCCTCCCACTCCCCTCCTCCGGCCCGACGCTGGCGAGGTTCGCCGCCGAGTACCTGGAACAGCGTTCGAACCGGTGGAAGCCTTCTTCCAGGGCCGCGATCGTGAGCTATCTCGACAGCGCCATCCTGCCCGCTCTCGGCCATCTCCGCGTCGGTTCCATCGCCCGCGCCGATGTCGCCCGCTTCTTCCACGAATACGGGCGAACGAGGCCGGGCGGCGCAAACCGGTGTCTCGAGATTCTCCGGACCATGTTGAACTGCGCCATTGCCTGGGGCCATCGGCCCGAGTCCGCCGAGAATCCCTGCCACGGGATCGGCCGGAACCGTCGTCCGCCACGCGGGCGGCTGCTCGGCGCAGACGATCTGGCGAGGCTCGGCGCGGTCCTGCGCCAGTGCGAAGCCGACCACCCGGTCTGCGTCGCTGCGGTGCGCCTGCTCCTGCTGACTGGATGCCGGCCGGGCGAGATCCGCCGCCTTCGCTGGCGCGAGGTCAAGTCCGACCGGCTTGCCCTGAGCGATTCCAAGACCGGGCCAAGGCACGTTCTGCTGGGCGATGCCGCGCGAATGCTGCTGGATGCCCTGGGCGGTGCGGCTTGCGGGGAATGGGTGTTTCCCGGCAAAGATGGAGACGGGCCGTTGACCCGTGGGGTGCTCTACTGGTTCTGGACAAAGGCGCGCGATGCGGCCGGGATCGTGGCGGACGCCCGGCTCCACGATCTGCGCCACAGCCACGCATCCCACGCCATCATGAACGGCGAAAGCCTGCATATCACGGGCCGCTTGCTTGGGCACCGCCGGGCAAGCACGACCAACCGTTACGTCCACCTCGATGACGCGACGCTCAGCCATGCGGCCGAGCGCGTGGCGAAGTCGATCGAACGGAAGCTCGGGTACTGTCGCCCGTAAGCTCCGGGCGGCCTGAAGGCGGCGTCGCTGTCGGCAGAAGGGACGGGGCCCCTGTACATAAGGTCCCATCATCCCGACTGATGTAGTCAGGCATGCGGATCCTCGACAACCCCTATCGGCCTGAATGCCATCTTCACGAATGCATTGGCTGTTGGGGTGGAGCCATCCGGCATGCGGAAGACAATCGGCGCCGCCAGTTCAGCTTGGGTGGGCTCGTTGTCCCGCGGCTTGACGTGGATGGCTTGGCGGGCTGACTGGCGAGCCGCGGACTTCCCGCCCGGCACTACGTGTCCTCCTTGAAAGCCGGGCGCCCAATGTCTACATGTTGCATGTTGAACGGCCCCCTCCAGGGAGAGGGAAGCCGGACGGGGGAGCGGTAACGCGCTCCCTTGGCAGGGGGAGAGATCGTAAGTTCGAATATGGTCCCGGCCCCAGGCTCACGATGCAACGCTTTCGGCCAGCCGTACCGCGTCTGACGCCCGCAAGTGTTGCATCTTTGCCACCTCAATCTTATAGTCCGCTCGGGCGTCTGAATCCGTTGACTCGTCACGCGGTTTGCGCCACGATACCAACCGACTTTCACACCGCCGCACAGGCGAACACGGGGAGAAAGCCCTCATGACACTTTGGAGAAACCTGGTGGTTGCGCTCGTGGCCGCCTTCGCGTTGGCGGCGTGCAGCAGCAGCGATAACGGCACCGACACCGGCATGACTGAGCCGCCGACAACGATGGAGCCGGAGCCAACGCCGGAAGAGCAGATCGCTGAGCTTCAGGGGCAGATCAATGCCCTGAGGGCGGAACTCGGGCTCGATCCGATCGACATCAACGGTCTCACCGGCAGCGTGTCCGATCTGCAGGGGCAGGTGGACGACCTCAACCAGCAGATCACCGAGCGCGACGAGGCCATTGCCGACGCCGCTGCGAAGGCCATGACTGCGAAGGGCAAGGCCATCTACGATGTGCTCGATCCGTTGGCCGCCGACGGTGCTCCTTCCCAAACGGCGATCTCCCCCGTAGCTTCGGCGCCAGCTGTTGCGGCGAATTACGGGTCTGCAGCAGGGTTGACCGTGACCGCTCAAAAGGCGTTCGTTGACGGCCTCGACACCGCCCTTACCGGGATCACGGCGACAGACAATGACGCTTACGAGAGTTCGGAAGCGGGCGTTCCTGCGCGCCTTGCTGCGAACGACGGCTTCTCGGGAACGATGCTGAGTTGGGATGATTCGGGTAGGACCGACACCATGACGGTCTACACCGACGTTTCGGCGCCGAGCGGCCAGCTCTTCTCGGAAGCTTATGGCGGCGGCACTCAGTCGATCGCCTCCTCGTCCGGCGCGCCTCTCGAAGGCGCTCAGACGGGCGTTACTGGCACGGCCTTCGATGGGCGCACCGGCGGCACGGTTGCGCACACGCCGAATGCCAAGTCGACCGCGGATCAGGCCGAAAACAATGTGGTGAAGCTGTCCGGCAGCTATAAGGGTGCCGCCGGGTCCTACACATGTACGCCAGCGAGCCCAGGTGCTTGCACCTCAATGGCAACTCCGACCACCATCACGTTTTCCGACAATTGGACGTTTACTGCGAACACCGGCGCGATGGTGTCGGTGCCGGACAGCAACGGTTACATTGCGTTCGGGTGGTGGATGAGAGACGACAAGACCACCGCTTCCCCGCTCGACGATAACGTCGCGGTCTTCTATAACGCCAATGCCGGCGGCGGCACCGCCCTCGCTGATATCACTGCTCTGACGGGCGTCGCAAATTACGAAGGCGGCGCTGCGGGCAAGTATGCTTGGCGGGATGTGGACGAGGGCTCGGCTCATGGCGGCCACTTCACAGCGAAGGCCAACCTGACGGCCAGCTTCGGCGCTACTGACACACTCAGCGGCAGCATCTCCGACTTCCGGATCGGCGACGACGGCATGGACCCGGACTGGACCGTGACGCTGTCGGGAGCTGGGCTTTCCAGCGCAGGAGCGGTCGTCCGAGGGACGGGAGCTACGGCAGCGACAACCGTCTGGGCCGTCGGATCGAACACGTCGTCGTCGATGGGGGGATGGGAAGCGCTGCTTTCCGGTACCGGTGCAGAGCGGAACGACAACCTTCCGACGGGTGTCGCGGGCGCCTTCGATGGCATGTTCGGCGAACAAGGCCGGATGGTCGGAGCGTTTGGTGCCAACATTACAAACGCGAACCCGCCGAAGTAACCCAGCTTTACGGACATGACTCGGGGCCGCTTCGGCGGCCCCTTTTTTTGGTGTGCCGAGCATGAACGGCAGCTTGGAGGTGCAAGTCCTCTATCCAGCCTGATGGCGGCGAAGGATTAGCGAAGCGCAAGGGCGTCGCTGCGAGGCGGGGTCTGAAGGAAGCGTGGAGCAAGGCCGCGACCCGATGGACAAGAACCGGATACGAGGCCTGCCCGGGCGGACGAGCGGGCCGATGACCGCGAAGTCCAGGGCCATCAAGGCCCGGACGGCGTCGCTGTCCGTGAAGTGAGCGGTGAAGCCGCCGAAGACGCTCACCGCACGCGCTGCGGCTGCGCCATACACCACACGGAGCAGCGGAGAGGAGCAGGGAGTATCGTGCAGAGCCTTGAGGCAGAGCAGGACGGAAAAAAGGGAACCAGGACCGACGACGAGGGACTGTGATCAGGCGGACAGAACAAGAAAAAGGGCGGCGACCGAAGTCGCCGCCCAGCAACAAGTTCGAAGCGTGACTAGTCGTCGAGGTGGGCGCCGAACGCGCCAATCATTTGGCCGACGACTGTTTCGGTACCTGCCTGGTGAGTCACGGAGAACACGCCCGTGGCCACTGTCGGCACACTGTTGTCGCCTTCCCCGCGGAGACCGCCCGACCAGGCTCCGGCTTCAGCTCCGTCAACGCCGCCGATGGTCCAGACCACGGCATTGTCCGAAGTCGGGTTGCCAGTGTCGGTAGCTGTGTCGAACACACCCGTCCCATCAGTGAAGATCGTTTCGCCGAGCGCAACGCTCCAGTCCATCATCTCGCCGCCAGACATGAAGTTTTCGATCATTCCGCTGATGGTGCCGTTGGCAGTCTCCGTCCCGAAGTCGGCGGTCAGGGTGGCGTCGGCCGTCCAGTGGCCACCGGAGGCGGCGGAGAGGCTCGGCTTCAGGGCGTACTTGCCGGCCGCCGAGCCGCTGTAGGTGGCCGTGCCACCCAAGGGGGTGAAGGTCGTCGCCGTGGCCACACCAAGCAGCTCGTCGTCTCCGGTGCCGTCCGTCACGCCGTGGAACACGCCGGCCTCGACACCTTCTGTGGTGCCCTTGTTCAGCCACCAGCCGAAATAGGCGAAGGACGGGTCGTCCATGATGGCCATGGCGCCGGAATCGGGATCGAAGACCCACGTGCCTACGAGCCTGACACCCTCTGACGATTCTATAGACGCGCAAGCGCCTGCCGTGCCGCCCTCAGCGCAACGGTACTCGCCCGCCGCCCCGTTGAACATGCCCCTGACGCGGATAGTCTCACTGGTGTCGGCCTCATCGGGATCATGAACCATCCGGCCGGTATGCGTGAACTCGGATGCAGAAATCAGCCCTACGTGAGGGTCTGCGTCGGCATCGGCATTGACTGCAAGATTCCCGTTCGCGTCGAGCGTGTGTACATCGCCGAAGGGCACCGGCTTCGGCGCCTCAATGTCCGTGTAGACGACCATGGTGCTGCTGGTACCGGGGTTGGTGGCAGCATCTTCGGCCATGGAGTCGGTGAGCATGGTGCCCTGCCAACTGCCCAGCATGGGCTCGGTGGACTTCGTCACGTCGTCGCCGCCGACGCCGGGCGTCAGGCCCGTGGCCGTGACCGAAGCTGTGCCACCGTCTTCGTCGCCAACAGTGGTGATTGCAACAGTCAGCTGGGTTGTGGTTTCGGTGATACCGTCGAACAACGCCACAGCGTCCTTGGCGGCGGCCTCCGCAGCCATCTTGTCCTTCTCGTCCTGCGCGTCGTCAACTTGCTTCTGAAGAGCCGCCAGCGTGTTCTGAAGCTCCGTGATGCTGGCGCCGACATCG
>JAJDWH010000011.1 GCA_022825705.1 Alphaproteobacteria bacterium | reverse complement strand
GATCGATTCAGAACCGAGACATCGCCACCGGAGCGGGCCGGGGGATTCCACCCTCGCCCCTCCCGCTACCGGGCCGTCCGTCTCGCCGCTGTTCATGCCCGTGCGCAGCCTGTCGTTCGTCTGTACGTTTGGGTTCCCCAGGGAACCGTGATCCCGGCAGCGGATTCTCCGCACTCTCGAGTAACTAAGCTGCTTCTGGAGCGCCGTTGGGTACTTCTTCGACGACGGCCTGGACGAGCCGGTAGCCAAGAGTCCGGGCCTTACGGTTGAGGTTGGCAAAGGTGCGATCGATGCGACGCTTCTCATAGGCGTCCATGCCCTTTTCGACGTATTCCTCGCCCCGTGTGACCATCAGGTAGACGAGGCAGGCAAGCTCGCGCGCGGTTGCGGTGATGGCGACGGCCCTGTCCTTGCGGGCGAGACGGGCGCGATGTCTGGCGCCGATGAAGGTCTGGCTCCTTCGCGCTCCCAAGGCGGCCATCCGAAGCGCCTGCCCTACCGGGTTGACCACCTTGGGCGCTCGGCCCGGCAATGGCTTGCCGCCGCTGATCCTGGTCCCCGGCGCCACCCCCAACCAGGAGCAGAAGTGCTTGGCGGAAGGGAAGGCGGAGAAGTCCGGACCGATCTCCGAGGCGATGGTCAGGACGGTTCCGGTGCCGACGGCCGGGATCGCAGTGAGGTCGACGCCCATCATCTGGTGCAGCGCCATGGTCAAGGCCCTGTCGCCGGCCGCGGGCTTCCTGCCTCTGGAGCCCGACAGCGTCTTCCAGCCTTTGCCGGCCGATCCGTCACCAGCGCCTTCGTCCCCGGATGGGCTGCCGCCTGGCGGCGTCAGGCCCTCGATCTGCGCCGCGATCTGCGCCTCGCAGTCCTCGATCTGCTGTTCGAGGAAATCGTAGCGTTGCATGGCCTGCTCCAGCGCGAACAGGTGCTCCTCGCGCCAAGTGCCCTCCAGGCTTGCGGCGATCGTCTCACCGCTGGCCTTGACCCGCCGGTCCCGGAATGCCGCCAGACGCTGCGCGTCACGCTCGCCGCCGATGATCGCCCGCAGGATCTTCTGTCCGGTCTGGCCCATGATGTCGGCCAGCACCGAGTCCAGCCGGACGTTCATTTCGGTCAGCGCCTTCTGCATGTGCTGCACGCAGCGCGCGCGGTCCTCGATCAGCCGCTTCGCCTGGCGCATGTAGGAGCGAAGCGGGCAGACCGCATCCCCGGGCCGGAAAGCGCCCCGCAGAAGGCCGTAGGACAGCAGTTGCCAGATCCACTGGCAATCGAGTACGTCGCTCTTGCGCCCGGCAATCTGCTTCGTCATCCGCGGCGGCACCAGCATCACCTCGAAGCCCGCGCGCTCCAGCACCTCGTACACCGGGATCCAGTACACCGAGGTCGATTCCATCGCCACCTTCTTCACCCCACACGATCTCAGCCATGCCGCCATCGCCTTCAGATCCCGTGTGAAGCCATCGAACGACCGCACCGGCTCTGCACAGCGCTCCGGATCCACCGCCACGTAGTGACGGTCCTTGCCGATGTCGATCCCCGCGCAGTCCGGATTCACCACCCTGAGACGCTCCGTCCTCTTGCTCTTCCGTGGCATGCAAAGTCCTCCCGCATCGTGGTGTGCCGGGGAGGAACCACACGGCAAAATCTCAATCTCTCGAACGAGGTCGCGGCCAGGCCGCGCCATCAGTGACAGAAGCCGATCGTGGTTCGGGCCATGCTCCTGCACGGGTGCCTGTGCACACCAGTGTGCAAGCGGCCTCGACTGCCCCGGCCACCGTCACTTCACCGCATCGCCACCCCGGGTGCAAGCTCCGGTTACTTTCGCGACTAAGCCGCCGCGTCGCGCAGGGGTTTCCGCTCCTGCGCATGAGGGCGCTGACGCGGAGGTGCTCAATGCCGGGCGCAGGCATGACCGGAACGAGGCGTCGTCCGGGCATCCTTGTCACGCCGGGGCTGTCTTGGAAAAGCCGCTCCCGGTCAGCCAGTGGGCGGCACCGCCCGAACCGGCCGTAGGATACGAGCGTCAGGACTTTCACCAAGTGAATGGCCTTGCGTCGCTTTTTGCGTCGCCCCCTGGAGTCCGCCAAGTCCCTGAAATCGCACGCGTGTGTTCGAACGTAACACGCCCGATCCAGGCCTGTGTTACGGAGAGAATACGCCTTTCCCATGGCCTGAGGGGGTGAGAGGGGCTTGAACCGCGCACCTGGACGCAGACAAGGCACGTCAGGCACCAAGGTGCGGCAGGTGTGGAAGAATAACGGCTCCGCCGTAGAGACGGAACCGCGTGGCGATACATGGGCGACGGGAGACCAAAAGACTCGCAATATCAACGGGTTAGCCCGAGCGGCGCTTGAGCGGGAGAGGGAGATCAGAGCATACAGGGCCGAAGTAACGGATCACGGGCGGTTTCCGGGTGTCCATGCAGAAAGGCATCCGTGGCGTCGCGAGCGCGGGTCTGGCGGCGAAGATTCTCTAGGGAATCGGGGCGATGCTCTGGGGAACCGGGCTGATTCTCCCGAGAATCGCGGCGTAGTACTGGGATCATACATCCCTGTTTTTTCGGCAGTTTTCCCGTGTTACGCGGGGCAACAGCTGTAACACAATCCGATTACACCAGCTTACAATCAGACTACAGCAGCCCGGACCGGGTCATCGCCGCCAGCGGCCGCCCGGACGGCGAAGCGGATGCAGACGGCAAGCGGAATACGCCGCGCGAGGTCAGCGCCGGCCTCGACATTCGAGGCAATGCCGTGCGGAGCGCGGCGACGGCGGTGCTCACAGCCGGGGCGTTGAATCCGTAGCCGCGACCCGTGGCGAGGCGCTGCACGGGGTGCAAGCTGATGTCGATGGCAAGCGCCTCCGCCGCAGTCACCGTCGGACCAGTGTCCGGCGGTGGGGCATGCAGCAGCGACACTCACTTGACCGTTGCTGTCGGCGGTGGTGTAAGATATGCCGGACATTCCAGAACTTGTCAGTGAACAGAATGGTGCGGCCATGCCGTGACGGCATGCCCGGCACGCTGTCGCCCGAAGTAGAGGCGCAGGACGACACGGGCATTGCCGAAACGCCGCAACGCCTAGATGGCGGAAGTGACGGCGGTTACGGGCGCGTCTGCGGTCAGGCGTTCGGACACGATGGCAGTTCGTTCGCGGCGCGCAAACGCGCGGCGCTACGGGAGCGGGGTATTGCGGAGCAAGGGAGGGGATGCAGGCGAGCCGTGCACCAGAGCGGCTCAGGAGGGAGCGAGCATGAGGAAATCCGATATCGCGGTCCAGGTTGCAGGCCGTACCCCGCTGACGAAAGCCTAGGCGAAAAGCGCGGTCAACGCGGTATTCGAGGTCATCCGGGACGCTTTAGCGAACGGGGACACGGTGACGGTCACCGGGTTCGGTAGGTTCTCGACGAAGAGCCGGTCGGCGCGGACGGGGCGGAATCCGCGGACGGGAGAGAGCATCGCCGTCGCGGCGTCGAAGGCGCCGTCGTTCAAGGCCGGGAAGGCACTTCGCGACGAGTTGCGTTAGTGTCCAGGGACCACAGCCCCAGGCCGTGAAGCTGTGCACGTGATCCAACTTACGTTGGCGGATTCACTGGAATCGGGCGACCACCGCGACACTGACGGTGGTCACGGTGACGATCCGCGGCATGGGTTTACGGAGAACGTAAAATCGATTAGAGTGTCGCACACATGATCCGGAGCTTCAGGAACCGGAAAACGCAGCGCTTCTTCGAAGGGCACCACGTCGCAGCGTTTCAAGGGTTCGCCGATCAGGCGGCGCGCCGTCTGGTCCTGCTGGACAGCGCGGAAACGTTGCGAGACCTTTCGGCGTTGCCGGGCAACCGGCTTGAGGCGCTGCGCGGTGACCGCGCTGGACAGTACAGCATTCGGATCAACTCTCAGTGGCGAATCTGCTTCCGCTGGACCGATGACGGGCCGTGCGAGGTGGAGATTGTCGACTATCACTAAATGGGGGTCGAGCATGAACGCCAGGAACGGAATGAGGCCGGTGCATCCCGGCGAGATACTGCGCGACGAACTCGACGCGCTCGGCCTGCGTGCCAATGCGTTGGCGGAAGCGCTGGGCGTCCCGGTGAACCGTGTCACTATGATCCTGAACGGACAGCGGGGCGTCAGCGCAGACACGGCGTTGCGTCTGGCCCGGTACTTCGGGACGACACCGCAACTATGGATGAACTTGCAAAAGACCTGGGAGCTTCGCCGGGCCGAGATTGAGGCAGGCCGCGAGATCGCCGAACGTGTCGCTCCCAGACAGTCGGTGGCGTGAAGGGTGGTGATCGATGCCGATCGGTGACTATCAGTCGCTCATGCTTCCAACTCTCAAGGCGCTTGCCGATAGGGCGGAGATTCCGCTTGGCGAAATCCGCGAACGCATCGCCGTCTCCGAGAAGCTGACCGACCGAGAGGTATCGGAGAAGTTGCCAAGCGGTCGGCAGACCGTGTTGGCGAACCGGGTGAGTTGGGCGCTGCTCGGCATGGAGCGCGCCGGGCTGGTGGAACGGATTCGCCGCGCCGTATACCGGCTGACGCACGAAGGCGGGCGGCTTCTGGCACGGGGCCCGGAGCGTGTCGACGACGACGTACTCGCTACCTATCCCGCGTTCGCGGAATGGAAGAAACAGCAGAGACAGCCGCGAATCGATCCGCCGTCCGAGAGCCATGGGTCGAAGGAGACCCCGGAGGAAACCTTGACCCGTGCCGCCGGTGAGATGCGTGCAATGCTGGAGGCTGAACTACTGGACCGGGTTCGTCGTGCGGCTCCCGTGGTTCTCGAGCAGGTAGTCGTCGATCTGCTTCTCTCCATGGGCTATGGCGGCGGAGACGCCGACAGGGGACGCGTAACAGGCCGCTCTGGCGACGGGGGCATCGACGGCACCATCCGGGAAGACGCGCTCGGCATGGATGAGGTCTATGTGCAGGCCAAGAAGTACGCCGAGGGCAGCGCCGTCGGCGAAGGCGACCTCCGCAACTTCGCGGGCGCCATCGACGCAGCGGGTACGACCAAGGGCGTATTCGTCACCACCGCCGGTTTTACGAAATCCGCAAGGGACTACGTAGCGCGAAGTCCCAAGCGCATCGTCCTGATCGATGGCGAAGAACTGGCCCGTCTCATGGTCCAGCACAACGTCGGCGTACGCACCCGCGACCGTTTTGAGATCAAGCGGATCGACCAGGACTACTTCGATCAGGACAGTATCTAGGCCATGCGCCTGTCGTGGAACGAAGTTCGCGCCCGCGCCGTGGCCTTCGCCAATGATTGGCGAGACGCGGCCTACGAGAAGGGAGAAACCCAGAGCTTCTACAACGCCTTCTTCCAGGTGTTCGGAGTTCAGCGTCGGACCGTCGCCCGCTACGAGGCCCATGTCGCAAAGCTCGACAACCGAATCGGGCTTCGCGACAGGCCCGGGTTCCGACTGCATCTCCTGTCCGGGAGTCAGGTTTTACTGATGGACAGCCAGCGCGATTACCCTGTACCGTAGAACCATACAGAGAACGGTCGCGTCAAGGAATCGGATGACGAAAGCAGCAAGCAGACTCGCCGAGCCACTTCGACGGTCGTACAGACGGTC
>JAJDWH010000034.1 GCA_022825705.1 Alphaproteobacteria bacterium | reverse complement strand
CTGCAAAATCCGAAGGCATTTGACCAAAAATCTGATCGCACTTGACCAAGAATCCGAAGGCATTTGACCAAAAATCTGGCGACACTTGACCAGGAATCCGACGACACCTGACGGCGAATCCGGCCGCACTTGACGGCAGGGTGCGGGCTTTCAGCTGGCGCCTTGCACCCGGCCGCCGGCGACGGCATCCACGCTGACACCGACCTCGCGGTCTCTCTCTCGGCACTGCCTCATCGATCCGAAAATCGAACTGAGGAGGCATGGGGCATGAGGAAGGCCGACATGGAGAACATCAAGGACATCCTGCGCCAGCGTCACGGGCTTGGCCTGACGCGGAACGACATAGCCGTCGCGATCGGGGTGAGCGCGGGCACGGTTTCGAACGTGCTCAAGCGCGCTGCGGCGGCCGGACTTTCCAGCTGGCCGCTCCCGGACGGTCTCGACGACGCGGCGCTCCGGGAGCGGCTCTACCCGCAGAGGGTGGAACGCGACAGCGGGCACGTGCAGCCCGACTGGGAGGCGATCGTCAAGGAGTACCGGGCGCCTCCCGGTCGGCGACGTCCCAGGCTGACCCAGCGCCAGCTCTGGGTCGAGTACAGCGAGGAGGCCATGGCGCAGGGCGGCAGGGCCTACAGCTACAGCCAGTTCTGCGCGCTGCTCAAGGAGCGGCTGGCGGGCCCGAACGCGCGGACGGACATGCGCTTCGACTACGCGCCCGGACTGTACGGGATGTCGGACTTCTCCGGCAAGACGCTGGCCCTGCGCACCGCAACCGGCGAGTCCGACGTGGAGATCTTCGTCGCGGTGCTGCCGCATTCGGGCCTGACCTACGCCGAGGCGGTGCCGGACCAGAAGGTCAGCCACTGGACGATGGCGCACCGCCGCGCGCTGGAACACTTCGGTGGATCGCCCGTCCGCTGGATCATCGACAACCTGAAGTCCGGGGTCGTCAAGGCGGACCGCGAGGATCCCCAGCTCAATCCGAGCTTCCGGGAGCTGGCCAGGCACTACGGCCTGGCGATTCTCCCTGCGCACAAGAATCGCCCCAAACACAAGGCCGCGGTCGAGACGGCGGTGAAAACGGTCCAGACCCGCATCCTGCTGCCTCTGCGGAACGAGACTTTCTTCTCGCTGGGGGAGATGAACGCCGCCATCCGCCGCGGGCTCGACAGGCTCAACGACGCGCCGACGGCGAAGGGGGAGAGCCGCCGCGCGGCGTTCGAGGCGCGCGAGCGCGCCGCCCTGTCCCCGCTGCCCGCGGATCCGTGGGAGTGGGGCGACTGGCTGCCCCGCAAGGTGGCGCAGAACGGTCACGTGTCGTTCAACCGGAACCACTACTCCGTGCCTGACGGCAACAACGGCCGCGACGTCGAGGTGCGCGTCGGCGAGCGCATGCTCGAGGTGTTCGTGGAGAAGGGCGGCGAGCGCCTCGCCGTCCATCGCCTCAGGACCGGGCGCCACGAATACGCGACGAACCCGGACCACATGCCCGACCGTCTCAAGGCGGTGCGCGACATCCGCAGCCCGGACTACGGCGAGATCCTGATCAAGCGGGCGCGCGGAATCGGGGAGAACGCGCTGGCCTGGGCCGAGCGCTGCATGGCCTCGCGGGACTTCCCGGAGCAGGCCTACGCCACCGTCCAGGGCATGTGCCGCCTTGCCGAAACGCACGGAAACGACCGCGTCGACGCGGCGTGCGCCGAGGCGCTGGACCTCGACCGCCTCGCTTCCGGCTTCCTCCGCGACCGTCTCGCGAACGGCGGCCCGGCGGCTCCGCCCCGTCCGGAGGCCGAGGAGACCATCCCCGCCCATGCGAACGTCCGCGGGGGATCCTACTACGCGAAGAAACAAGGAGAGAGACCATGACATTGCGACAGCCCAACCTGGAACGCATGCTGCAGCTCGGCCTGTCCGGCATGATCGAGGCGCTGGAGGAGCAGCGCGACATCGCCGACATCGAGCAGCTCGGCTTCGACGACCGCCTCGCCATGCTGGTCGAGCGCGAGGTCGAGCACCGCGACCGGAAGAGCTATCTCAACAACCTGCGCCAGGCGCAGCTGCGGATCCGCGCCGACGTGCAGGACGTCGACTGCAGCGCGGGCCGCGGCATCGCCCGCAGCACGCTGACGCGGCTCGCCGCGGGCGACTGGATCCGGCAGGGAATCAACCTGATCGTTGAAGGGCCGACCGGCTCCGGAAAAACGTTCCTCGTCTGCGCGCTGGCGCACCAGGCCTGCCGCCAGAAGCTGTCCGTGCTCTACCGCCGCGTCCCCGAACTGGTCTCTGCGCTCGCCCATGGGCGGGACGGAGAGCTTCACGAGCGCCTGATGCGCCGCCTCGCAAAGGTCTCGCTCCTTGCACTCGACGACTGGGGCCTGCAGGGCTTCTCCGCCGAGGGCCGCCGGGACCTGCTGGAAATCGTCGAGCAGCGGTACGGCCGCAAGTCCATCGTGATCGCCAGCCAGATCCCGGTGGATCGCTGGCCCGAGCTGATCGGGGAGCCGACGATCGCGGACGCCGTGCTCGACCGCATCGTCCACAACGCCTACCGCATCGAGCTGACGGGCGAATCCCAGCGCAAGCGCAACAGGCCGCCGCCGCTTGACGGCGGCGGGGCTTGAGGGGGCGCCGGCAAGCCGGCGTGCAGGGGCGCCTGCGGCGCCGGGGTCCTGATCCAGATTCCGGGAACGCGCGGCGGCCTTGCCATATGGGGGGCGAGCCGCCGCGTTCCAGCCTTGAATGCCAGGATTGGCTCGCTTACGCTCGCAAGGGGCTGGCCTCCGGCCAGCCTGCCGACATCAGGAAGGGAGAAACAGAACCCAGGCAACAGTTCCGGAAGAGACAACGCGCTTCGCGCGGATCCCTGCCGTCAAGTGCGGCCGGATTCGCCGTCAGGTGTCGTCGGATTCCTGGTCAAGTGTCGCCAGATTGTCGGTCAAATGCGCCAGATTTTGCAGCCGCCCGTTTCGGGTTCGAGACCAACGCACGGAAGAGCGCGTCATGGGGCATCGCGGGAATGCTCATGTCTGGGTCCCTCCTGTCACGAGCTCTCCCGATTCAGTGAAATCCCCGCAAACCAACGCTTGCCATCCTGGGGCCATCCACGCAACGCGCCGAAGGCTGCAGAGGATCGCGCGCCTGCGCCCTTGCCAGATAGACGGGAGGAGAGCGTCAGGCAATTTCAATGTTCTCACACTGTTCCAAATTGAAGGCATTTTCGAACAATATATGAACATGCTCTGCCGTCAAGACCCAAAGTCTGCATCGGATCACTGCCTTTGGCGGCAGCCGGACTTGGCAACATGAGCCTCATGCGGCGCCGACGAAGCGCCTTGGTGCAGAACCGCTGAGAGTCTTGAACGGTTACAGCCCGCCTCGGAATTACGCGCGCACATCCGCGAGGAAATCCGTTCCAGACGCGAATCAGGATGTCAGGCCCGCCGCCGTCATCAGCGCTTCCGCGTCGGCCATGAGCATCCGCTCGCGACCTTCCCCTGCAATCGGGACCCTGCCATGCTCGAGAAGGAGTGGAGCAGCCAGTGGCGTAATCCGGTCGAGCACGACATGATCGACCTGACCCCTGGTCCGCTCAAGCAGTTCCTCGATCCGACCAAAGTCGACCAGTCCCCGCATCGCCTCCTCTCGGGTGATCTTCAGCATGAGATGTCCAGGTTCATATTTTGCGAGCGTGTCGTAGAGAACGTCGGAAGAGAATCTCGCCTGCCGCGCGGTGCGCCTGGCGGCTCCGTGGTTCCTCGGAAGCATCATCGCGATCGTGGCGGTCGTGCGAAAGGTGCGTTTCATGACAGCATTGCCGGACATCCATGCTTCGAAGGCGGCGCGCAATTCCCGCGCATCGAGGAGGGGTTCGGGATTGGGAATCGCATCGAGACCCCAGATCAGGACGGCATAGTCCGTCGAGACGAAACCCAGCGGACCGAGACCCATCTCTTCCATTTTTCGGGTTACCAGCAGCCCCAGCGTCTGCATCGCGTTGCGTCCCGCAAATCCGTAGATGCAGGTGTTCTGTCGGCCTTCATACGGAAAGCTCTCGACCAGAATCCGGCCCGCCTCCGGGAGTTTCGAGCGGTCGCGCTGGAGGCGCAGCCAATCCGCCGTGTGACGCGGCAGGGCGGTCCAGTCCCTCGCCTGGAACATCCTCAGGATGCGGTGGCTGAGTTGCGTCGATGTTGCGAACTTCGTCCCCGCAAAGACCGCGATCTTGGGCGCCTTATCTGGTTGACGTGACACTTCCACGGTCATTTCGCGCAGCCGGTCGTAGCGCACCACCTGTCCGCCGATCAGAAACGTGTCCCCAGGCGCAAGACTTGCCGCAAACAACTCCTCGATCTCTCCCAAGGGCTTGCCGCCCCGCTTGTTCCGAAGCCTAACGTTCAGCGTCTCCGTGTCCTGGATCGTACCAAGATTGCGCCGAACTTCGCCCGGAGCACGGGGATCCCTGAACTCCCAGAGGCCGTCCGTTCTCTGGCGAAGTCGCTGCCAACGATCATAGGCCCGAAGCGCATAGCCGCCGGTTGCCACGAGATCGAGGCACGCGAGAAAGTCTTCATTCCGGAGGTTCACGTACGGTCCGGCGCCCCGAAGCACCCGAAAGAGCTCATCGGCGTCGAACGGCCCCCGGCACGCATGGATCAGAATCTGCTGGCAGAGCACGTCCCGCGGACCCGCTCCCCTCGGGTCACCGTCGAGGTCGCCTTCCCGCACCGCCTCGAGCGCCGCCACGCACTCCACGACCTCGAAGCGGTTTGCCGGCACGACCAGCGCCTTCGACGGCGCGTTGTAACGGTGGTTGGCGCGACCGATTCGCTGCACGAGTCGCTTCACGTTCTTGGGCGCGCCCACCTGGATGATCAGGTCGACGTCTCCCCAATCAATCCCGAGGTCGAGCGTACCCGTGCAAACGACCGCCCTAAGTTTGCCGTTGACCATCGCAGCTTCCACCTTTTGCCGTTGCGACCTAGCCAGCGATCCATGGTGAATGCCGATCGAAAGACCGTCCTCGTTCTGGAGCCATAGGTGACGGAAGAAGATTTCGGCCTGCGCCCTCGTGTTGTGAAATATGAGCGTCGTCCTGTGCTTCCTGATCTCGTCGAGCACTGCCGGAATCGCGTGCCTGCCGCCGCCGCCCGACCAAGGAGGTAACTCATCCGTGCCAAGCATGGCGATCTCCGGCGCGGGACCAGGATCGGCATGCAGGATCGGACACGGGTCGGGATGGTGCGCCAAGAAGCGAGCGATTGCGGACGGGTCCTCGACCGTGGCGGACAGGCCCACCCGTCGGAGTCCGGGACACATGGCCTGAAGCTCGGCAAGGCACAAAGCAAGCTGGTCGCCGCGCTTCGATTCCGTCAAGGCATGGATTTCGTCTACGATGACGCGAGAAAGGCCGCGAAACATTTTCGGCGCATCCTGGTACGTGAGCAGAAGC
>JAJDWH010000038.1 GCA_022825705.1 Alphaproteobacteria bacterium | reverse complement strand
GCGACAGTTTCGGTTCGGCGTCACGTATCAGCGGTGCGTCGGGCCAGGCAACGGGGAGCAACGCTGCGGCGAGCAAGGAGCCGGGCGAGCCCGACCATGCCGGCCGCAGCGGCGGCGCGTCGCTGTGGTGGCGTTGGACGGCGCCGGCCAATGGCACGGTGACGATCGACACCGCGGGCAGCGACTTCGACACGCTGCTGGCGGTGTACACGGGCGCCGCCGTGGATGCGCTGACGGCGGTGGCCTCGAACGACGACGCGATCGGGCTTCAGAGCGCGGTGCGCTTCACGGCGCGGCAGGGTGTCGTGTACCACGTCGCGGTGGACGGCTACGACGGTGCGACGGGTTCCGTCGTGCTCAACTGGAACGCTGCTGGCGCCGTAGCCTCGGTAAGCCTCTCCGCCGCAGCCGCGGAAGTGGACGAAGGGGCGGACCGCACGCCCGTCGCGCTGACGGTGACGCTGAGCGAGCCCGTCGCGGGCGACGTGGCCGTTGCCCTGGCGTCCACCGGCACGGCGCGGCTGGGCAGCGACTTCGACCTCGCCGGCACCTCGGTCGCCGTCATCGAGGGGACTACCCGGGGAACCACGACGATCACGCCGATTCGCGACCTGGCGGCGGAAGGCGACGAGATCATCGTCCTCCGGATCGACGCGGTGACCGGCAGGGCCGAAATCGGCGCGCCTTCGGCGGCCCACGTCGACATCCGCGACCTCGGCGCGACGACGCGGGCGGAATACGCGGCGTTGGATGCGTTTATGCTGTTATGGGGCGGGGAGACCTACGACATTGGCACGGACGCCCTTTACTTGAGCTACATCGTCAGGAACACCGGCCGCGTCGCCGCCTCTCCCACCGAGGCCGTCCTGTTGACCACGACGGACTTGTTCTCCGATGCCGACCCTTACCGGCGGCTCGCCACCCGGTCGGTGCCCGCCCTGGCGCCGGATGGTTCGCGGTTCTTCGACACGGTCCGGGTGTCGTTCGACGACTTGATCCCCGGCAGCAACAACTACCTCGTGCTGGCGCTGCCGCCGGTCGCCGAAGAAGACCCGGACGGCAGGCGGATCGCGGTGGATTACACCGCCGTTTTTCTGACCGACGAATACCGTATTCCCACCACCTGCACGGGCTTCAGCCGCGACACCCGGCCGGGAACCCCGGACCCCCTGTTCGCGCAGCAGTGGGCGCTCCGCAACACCGGCCAGACGTCCTTCGCCGCCGCCGGCGGGGTGGCCGGCGAGGACTTGAACATGGCGCGAACGCTGGCCGCCGGCCCGACCGGTGCCGGCGTGCGGGTGGCCGTGGTGGACAGCGGCCTGGAAATCTGCCACCCGGACCTGGCCGCCAACGTCGAACCCGGCCTGTCGTACAACTTCGGTCACGCCGCCTGGCTCGGCGCCCAGGCCGACGACCCGTTCCTGCCGACCGTGCTGGGCGATCACGGCACCAGCGTCGCCGGGGCGATCGCCGCGGCGGCGAACAACGGCGTCGGCGGGCGCGGCGTGGCGCCGGACGTGCGCCTGCGCGGTTTTAACTTCCTTTCCTTTCAATCGCCGGGCGCCTATTTCGATGCCCTCGGCATGAGCAGCCAGCGCCCGCAGGCCGACGACGTGCACGTCTTCAACATGAGCTTCGGTTCCTCCGGCAGCGCAAGTATCCTGACCGCCGACGAGAGAGAGCTGTTCCGGGCCGGCGTCACCGATCTGCGCGACGGCCTCGGCGCTGTCTACGTCAAGGCCGCCGGCAACGCATTCGACGACTGCACCCGGGTGGACGACGACGGCCGACCTATTGACCCGCGGCTCGACCTCAGCACCGAACTCGGCTGCTTCGCCGCCAACCTGGATGGCGAAAACAACCTGCCTTACGTCATCACGGTCGGCGGCTTCAGCGCCGACGGCGAACGGTCGAGCTATTCGTCGGCCGGCGCCGCCCTGTGGGTGGTGGCCCCGGCCGGGGAGTTCGGCGGCGACCGCCCGGCCATGATCACCGCCGACCAGATGGGCGGCGACCGCGGCTACGTGCTGATCCCCCGCGGCCTGGCCCCCGGCGCCGCGGACAACCCGCTGGGTGATTACACCAGCATCTTCAACGGCACCTCGGCCGCCGCCCCCAACGCGGCGGGCGCCGTCGCCCTGCTGCTGCAGACGCAGCCCGACCTCACCTGGCGCGACGTGAAGCACGTCCTCGCCAAGACGGCTCGCCAACTGCACCCGGACATCCCCCGCGTGCGGGTGGCCTTCGGCGGCACGCCGGCGGTGCTGCAGCACGGCTGGATCACCAACGCCGCCGGCTACCGCTTCCACAACTGGTACGGCTTCGGCGCCATCGACGTGGACGCCGCCGTGGTCCTTGCGAGCACCTACGTCCCGAACAGCCTGGGCGTGTTCATCGAAGCCGCCCCGGTGCGGCTGGCCACCGGCAGCCGCATACCGGACCACGACGGCGGCGGCCTGACGCAGACGCAGACCATTACGGGCCTGTCGCGCACGGCCAACATCGAGGCGCTGCAGCTGCGCATCGAGGTGACGCACCCCAATCCCTGGGATCTCGGCTTTGAACTCATCTCGCCGTCGGGCACCCGGAACGTCATCAACCCGGTGTTCAACCACGCCTTGCACGGCGTCGACAACCCCCTCGACTGGACCATCCTCAGCAACGCCTTCTACGGCGAGCCGCCGACCGGCGAATGGACGCTCAACGTCATCGACGCCGCCGAGGGCAGCACCGGCACCCTGGATGCTTGGTCGCTGATTTTCTACCTGGGGGAGCATGGGCCGGACCGCTGACCGCCCGCCCGCGTTTCGACCGCATCCGCTCGTTCAGCGTCTCGGTACTCAACCGCGCCGAGCTGCGGTTTGCGCGGCAGTTTTGACCTTTGAGGGAAAGGCGGGAAGCATGAGACACGGCACGGCGTGCTTGCTGGTGCTGGGCTTGTCCGCGGCTGGCTGCGGGATCGACAATGTTGCCTGGTTACGGCACCGCAACGGGCTTGTTCTGGCGGAATATCGTCAGGCGCAGCGCGAGCACGCCGCCCAGCGGCGGACGACGGACCGGCTGCTGGCGGCCTGCCGCGAATGCCTGGCTGCCGGCGGGGCGGCGGCCGTGTGCTGGGGCGACCTGTCGGCCTACCGCGCCTGCCTCGACGCCGGCGGCAGCGATGCCGCGTGCCGGACCGATTGAGGGAAGGGTTGCGGCAGGCGCAGCGGCTTCAGCATTCTCGCGCAAGACGTGTGCCGGGTGTCCATCCCATGGTCACTGGATAACTCCCCATGGGATGCCGGCACGCTAGGCCCCGGTGGCTGCCAAACCAGGTGGGCGGCTGCCGGGGTCGCCATGATGTCGCCGGCGCGAGCAAGCGCCCCACCGTCCCCACCCCACCTTTTCAAACGTGTGCTGGATGCCACGTCATGGCCGGGGAGAACACGTCTTTATGCTGACAGGGACCGAAGCCGTGCAAAGGAAGGAGACCGTTATGAAGACACTGATCGTTGTGGTATTGCTGTCGTTGCTCACCGGGTGTGGCGGGGGAGGAGACGGCAGTGATGAGGTCGCCATGCCGGACGATGAAGTCATGGCCCTGGCGTCAGACCCGAGGGTGATGCAGCTTGCAGGCATTGTGGAGCGCACGGAAATCCTGCTCATACCCGGTGTTCACGTACTGTATTCGGTTTCCGCCCTGGGCGTTGACACGACGACGGAAAGCCTGTTTCAGGCCGTGTCTTGTGAGGGAGCCGCATGCACGGCGGCGGGCATCACGCTCGATTTGTCGTCTACCCTGCTCACGGACCTCATTGACGCCGACATTGATCTTTCCGTAAGCGAAGCCGCTCTCCGGTCACGGGAAGATGGATTCCACACCGCGTTTGTCAGGGGAGACCTGGGCGCTTCGGACATCGGAGCCCTTTTTCCCGACATCACGCTCGTCGAGATCCCGGAGGCGTTGGGCTACGGGTTGTGGGGCCAGCACGGCATGGCGGGTCTGCTCATCGCGGACGGCCCTTTCTCCGGTCGGGCTGCGGGTATTCCGATCAGCGGTGACATGGATGCGGCGGTACCGTTCGCATTCGGTGATGTGTCCGGGACGAACCCGGGCGGTTCCGGCAGCGCGACTTGGAGTGGGATTGCCGAAGTCGTGGCGATTCGTACGTTCAGGCGCCAGGAGGGGATTGCGACCCTGACGATTGCGGATCTGGCGCAGCCCGCCGTCAGTGTCGGGATCGAGGTTGGCGGCAATCCGATCGGCAAATCCGGATGGACGGATTTACCTCTTGCTGACGGGCATTTCACGTTTGGAAGCGCCGGTGATGATTACGTGGAAGGGAACTTCCACGGCGCCGGTCACAGCGAGGCTTACGGCGTCTTTGATACCGACAATTTCACCGGCGCCTTCGGTGCGAGACGAGAATGACAGGGGCAGGTGGCCGCCTGTTCCGATCTCTTTACCTGATGCGCTTTTTGTCAAGAGTGCCGAGTAACAGAGTGAGTCACAGCGCGGCTCCGAGAGGGGGTGAGACGTCATGCCCAACGGGCAAAATGTAAAAAGTGAAGATATCCGGCTGACGGATGGGCATGAACGCGCCCGCAATTTCCTCAGCGACGGCGAAATGGACGGGCTCCTTGAAGCAAGCAAGAAGGGTCGCCACGGCGTGCGGGATTATGTGCTCCTGCTCATGATGTTTCGCCACGGCCTGCGCGTCAGCGAAGCCGTCCGCATGCGGCGCCAGGACCTGAACCTGAAGCGCGCCCGGGTGTGGATCCGGCGACTCAAGAACGGCCTGTCTGTCGAACACCCTATCGCCGGCGACGAACTGCGGGCGATCAAGCGCTACCTGCACACCCGGCACGACGCCTTGCCGTGGCTGTTCGTGTCCGAGCGCGGGCAACCAATGACCCGGCAGTCCGTCAACTACCTCATCGGCGCCGCGGCACGACGTGCCGGACTCGGGGCGCTCCACCCCCATTTGCTGCGGCACTCGTGCGGCTTTTTCCTTGCCAACCAGGGCTATGACCTGAGGCTGATCCAGGATTACCTTGGGCACCGCGACCCCAAACACACGGTTCACTACACGCGGGTCGCCGGCGTCAGATTCGAGGGGATGTGGGAGAAGTGAGACAGGCTGTCACCGGCAATTTGGCACTCAGTGACAGCTATGTTGTAACTGGGCCAAAAAAGTCCGTCTCACGATTTCATGGAATGGCCATGGCGACGATTGCCTATCTTCGGGTGTCAACCGGAACTCAGGACCTCGACCAGCAGCGACTGGCCATCTTCGACTACGCCCAGAAGCAGAGACTCACGGTGGACGAGTTCGTGGAAACCAAACGCTCCTCGCAGCATGCCGCCCAGAGACGGGAGCTGATGGAAAAGGTCGAGGCGCTGCAGCGGGGCGACCGGCTCATCGTCAGCGAGTTGTCGCGCCTGGGCCGAAGCCTCGGCCAGATCCTGCACGTCATTGATCGCCTGATCCACAAAGGCGTGCGCCTCGTGTCGATCAAGGAGTCCATCCGGTTCGAGGGCAAGCAGAATCTCCAGACCAAGGCGATGATCGTTCTCTTCGGGCTCTTTGCCGAGATCGAACGCGACCTGATCGTGGAGCGCACCAAGGAGGGTCTGGTGGCCGCCAGGGCACGCGGCAAGCGCCTCGGTCGGCCCAAGGGGGCACGGGGGAAGTCGAAGCTGGACGGCAGGGAAGAGGACATCCGGACGTTTCTGACAAAGGGGGTCTCGAAGGCCTCCATCGCACGCATCATGGAGGTCTCGCCGACCACCCTGCATCACTTCGTCAGGACGCGGAAGCTTCAGGCCAGGACCATCTCACCGCGGTGATGGGACGAGAAAAAGCGATCCTTAGCGACCAAAATTGTTCCATTACTATCGGATACCCTCCATTCGCGTTTCGCCCGGGTAGTGAAAATGGTTGCTGAAGGCGAGATCGTTCTCGACCTCGATGAGCAAATCGGCAAGGCGGATCGAGCGTGTGCGCGCCGCCAGCCAGCGGCGCATGGCGGCGAGCTCTTGTGCCCGCCCAGGTTCAAGCTGTTCGCCCTGATCGGTCTTGAGGCGCCAGCCCGCCTCGTCGAAGGTGACCTGGCGATTGTCGGAGACGCTTTCGAGAAAGCCGTCGAAGGCCTGTGTCAGGCGGTCCTTGAGTTGCCCCATCGCCCGTCCGGGCTCGGCGGCAAAGCCGGTCCGTTCCCAGAAGTCCTCCCGCACCTGTTCCCACTCTGATTGTGGCAGGAAGAAGGCCTCGAAGCGGCCGAAGTTCTTGGCGCCCTCGATGGCCAGATTGCCGGCCCGGATCTCATCGCGCACCTTCAGGAACAGGGCGCTTTCCCAGCGTCGCCGGTCAACTTGGCCGTTTCGGCGAATCAGCGGTTCAAGCGCTTTCGGCGCGAAGTCCAGGGGCGCGTCGGCGGGCAGGGTGCGACGCCTGGCCGCACGGTTGGCTCGGTAGAGACGCAGGGCTTCGAGAGTCGGCGACGTGCCTTGGTGCCTCTCGTCGAGGAAGTTCATGCGGGTCAGGAACGGCGCGGCGAAGCGGCTCAGCACGCCGTGGCGCTGCGCGGTTGCCTCGAAACGGGCCTTGGGGTCGCCCCGTGTCCAGTTGACCAGGGTGAACTGATCTGCCCTCAGGTTGCTCTCCGGCACGGCCGCCAGGAGTTCCTGGCGCAGAACGGCATCGTCGACTTCGGGATCGAGGAGCACGGTTGTCAGGTCCTGGTAGTGTTGCATGATGCGGTCGACGGCATGGCGTTGAGCTTTCAGCTTTTCCTCAAGACGAAACCGGACCTGTTTCTGATCACGCTCCAGGAGTTTGCCATACATGTCGACGCCTTGGTCGAGGGTATCGCGCCAGGCTTGGTGCAGGAAGCAGACAAGAGACAGATAGCGGCGTGGCGCCACCAGCTCGCGCAGGCGGTCGGCGGACATGGTGCGCACACTGTGGAAGAGGAAGCGCTGATAGTTGCCGTTGATCCAGTTGATATCGATCTCCAGGACACCAGTTTCCTCGATCAGTTCCAGCTTGGCCAACAGCTGGCCCATGCCGGCCGATGACGCCCTGGACGAGGTCGCCTTGATGCGGTTAAGGACGGAGAATGGATCATCCTCGGCGACGGTCACAAGCGCATCGAGACGTTCTCGCATGGGCAGAGAGAGGGACGCCATCATGCGGTTCATCAAGACCGTGCGAGCCTTCTGTCTGGCCGAGCCGATGGCACGGCGCAACGTGTAATCGGCCGGGGCGAGAATGCGTTGTTCCTGGAGCCAGGCGCGACCGCGGGCCAGGAGAGCCGCGGAGCGGTCGAGCCTCAGCGCCTCGCCCTCGAGAAATTGCTCAAGGTCGTACCCGGCCGCGGTATCGAACGAGCGCAGGCCCAGGTAGTCACGAATACGCTGCTGATGTTCGGAAACGGTTTGGCGCCGCTCGGCGTAGGCGTGGATCGTTTCGGGAGAGAGTTGCAGCTGAAGGGCGGTGAAGCGCAGGATCTCGCCGTCGATCTCCAGTGGAGCTTGCCTGGGGAAGCGCCCGAAGATACGGACGAAGGCAATCTGATAGGCGAAGCCCAGTCGGTTGTGGGCCCCACGTCGCTGGGCAATCTCGTTCCAGTCTGCTTCGAGGAAGCTGCCGTCGCGGATCAGACGGGGGCGAGAAATGTCGAGGTTGCTGGCGGGCATGACGTGTCAGGACAAATCGGTCGTTTGGATCAGTCACGACGGGAGGCGAAACACAACCAGTTCCTTATCCTGGAAGTGTAAGATATAATGCCAGAAAACGCTTTCCATGGACACTGCCATGAAAACCGTCGCCTATCTCCGAGTCTCGACCACCCGTCAGGACGTGCAGGGCCAGCGCCTCGCCATCCTCGAGTATGCCCGTAGGCACCACCTCCAGATCGACGAATTCGTCGAAGCCACCGCCTCGGCCGTGACGTCGCCCAAGCGCCGTCGCCTTGACGACCTGATGAGCGCTCTCGAATCTGGAGACCGTCTCGTTGTCAGCGAGCTCTCCCGGCTCGGCCGCTCCCTCGGTCAGATCGTCGCCATGCTCGACGCGCTGGCCAAGGAAGGCATCGCCTTCATTGCCATCAAGGAGCAGATTCGAATCGAGGGTAAGCAGGACATCCAGACCAAGGTCATGACGACGCTCTTTGCCTTGTTCGCTGAAGTCGAGCGCGACTTGATCTCGGAACGCACCCGCGAGGGCCTCGCCAAAGCCAGAGCCTCCGGCAAGAAGCTCGGACGGCCCAAGGGATCGCTCGGTGTCTCACGCCTCGACGGCAAGGAGGACGAGATCCGTCATTTTCTCAGGCTCGGGGTCTCCAAGAATGCCATCGCCAAGATCACCGGTGTGTCCAGGCCAACCCTGTATCACTTCATCGACTCCAGGAGCCTCCAACCCGGGCCTTAGCGTGCATTTCCACACGAATCTGGCTAGTACCCTGTGCTGCGCGACCTCAAGGCCGAGGGCCGCCTGGGTGACAAGGGCGGCTGCCTGCACCTGATTCCGTCGCATCTCGGCCTCATCAACATCGACCTGGACCTGGCCTACATGCTGAGCGGCGCGGCGCCGAACCGCCTCCACCAGCGGCGGGCGCGGGTCTTCGGCCAGTTGCGCAGCCGCCTGAACGCCTACGCCACCGAGGCGGGCTACGATTACGTGCTCATCGACTGCCCGCCCAATTTCAACATCGTGACCAAGAACGCCATCGTGGCGAGCCACCAGATCGTGATCCCCGCCAAGCCGGACTACCTGTCGACGCTGGGCATCGACTACCTGCTGCGCAGCCTGGCGACACTGGTCAGGGAGTTCAACGAGGACTCGAAATCGGAGGTGATCGAGCCCAGGATTCTCGGCGTCATCTTTACCATGATCCAGATACTCAGGGGCCGGCCCATCGGCGTGCAGCGCCAGTACATGCGGGCGGATGCGATCGCCGTGCCGATCTTCAGGTCGACGGTCCGCGAGAACAAGACGATATTCGGCGATGCGCCGGAGGACGGCATTCCGGTGGTGCTGGAGCGGCCGCGGCTCGAACCGTATGCCACCATCGTGCGCGAGATGGAATCCTTGGCGGGCGAATTCCTCAAGCGCTCGGGAGTCTGACATGGATGCTCGCCGTGCGTTCGTGACCCAGGTGCTCGACCAGCTGATCGAGGCGTTGCGGGACCTGTCGGACGAGGACTTCGACAGGCTGATGCAGGGCGACCTGGAGGCGTCGATTGCGTTTGTCGAACCGGCGCCGCGACACCGCAACCGGCGGCCGGCGGCTTCCCCGGCTACAGATGAGGCGTTGGAAGCTGTGCACGCCAGGTTGGCCGCCGCCGGCAGCCGCGAAGAGGGACTGCGCATCGTTGAGGAAGCCTTCGCCGACAAGCAACGGCTGTTTGCCTTCGCCAAGTGGCTGGACGTGCCGGTACAGCGCAACGACGCCGCCAAGCGCATCCGCGACAAGGTGGTGACGCAGACGGTGGGACGGCGCCTCAGCGGCCGGGCGGTGCGCGGCGACGGCGGCCGGATGGCCGCCGGGGAAGGCGCCCGATGACGGTGGACGACCCATGGTGCTGGCCAAGGTGCTGAGCAGCACCCTGCTGGGCGTTGACGCCCATCCGGTCGAGGTGGAAGTCGATCTGGCCATGGGCCTGCCGGTGTTTACCACGGTCGGCCTGCCGGACGCCGCGGTGCGCGAGAGCCGCGACCGCGTCAAGGCGGCCATGGCCAACTGCGGCTTTCCCTTCCCGTCGCGGCGCATCACCGTCAACCTGGCGCCGGCGCACCTGCGCAAGGCGGGTACGGCGTTCGACCTGCCGATCGCCCTGGGCCTGCTGCAGGCGACCGGACACATCCAATCCGATATGCTCCCTCGCTACCAGGTGGTGGGCGAGCTGTCGCTGGATGGCCGCGTCAAGGCCATTACCGGCGCCCTGCCGATGGCCGTCGGGGCGCAGGCCGCCGGGGCCGCCGGCCTGCTGGTGCCGCTGGAGAACGCCGCCGAAGCCGCGGTGGTGGACGGCGTGCCGGTGTTCGGGGTCGAGACCCTGGTGCAGGCGGTCGGCTTTTTCAATGGCACCGACGACCTGCCGCGCACCGTCTGCGACGTGACCGCCCTGTTCGAGAAAGAGGCCGTCTACGCCGAGGACCTGGCCGACGTCAAGGGCCAGCAGCACGTCAAGCGCGCCCTGGAGGTGGCCGCCGCCGCCCACAACGTGCTGCTCATCGGTCCGCCGGGCTCCGGCAAGTCGCTGATGGCGCGCCGCCTGCCCTCCATCCTGCCCGACATGGATCTGGCCGAGGCCATCGAGACCTCGAAGATTCACAGCATCGCCGGCCTGCTGCACCGCGACCAGGCCCTCGTGGCGACGCGTCCGTACAGATCCCCGCACCACTCGACCTCCGACGCCGGACTGATCGGCGGCGGCACGATTCCGGCGCCGGGCGAGGTGAGTCTGGCCCATAACGGGGTATTGTTCCTCGATGAGCTGCCGGAGTTTCGGCGCAGCGTCCTGGAGGTGCTGCGGCAGCCGCTGGAAGACGCCCAGGTGACCATTGCCCGCGCCGCCATGGCCCTGACGTTCCCGGCGCGTTTCATGCTGGCGGCGGCGATGAACCCCTGCCCGTGCGGCTACAGCACCGACCCGCAGCGTGACTGCGTGTGCACGGCGCAGCAGCTGCAACGCTACGGCGGGCGGGTTTCCGGTCCCTTGCTGGACCGCATCGACCTGCACATCGAGGTGCCGCCCGTCCACTACGCCGACCTGGCGTCCCGCGCTGCCGCCGAGCCCTCGGCAGCGGTGCGGGCGCGGGTCAACGCCGCCCGGCAGCGCCAGCGGTCGCGTTTCGCCGGCACCGGCATTCCCCACAACGCCGCCATGGGCGTCCGCGCCATCCGGCAATACGGCAGGCTCGACACGGCCGGCGAGCGCCTGCTCGAACAGGCGATGGCGCGCTTCGGCCTCAGCGCCCGCGCCCATGACCACATCCGCAAGGTGGCCCGCACCATTGCCGACCTTGCCGGCGCCGACGACATCGCCATCGAGCACCTTTCGGAGGCCGTCCAGTACCGCACCCTCGACCGCCAGGCGGCGTGACCGAACGCACGATCATGAAGATCGACTACGTGGCGTGGTTGGACACCCCTTCCCAAACCGCCTCTCGAGTTTTTGGCACTCCCTGCCATGACATGACGAAAACACGGAACGAATATCTGGAAAGAATCCCCGGTATCTGCTATAGGGTTATAATACTACTTGTAGCCGTATATACACTGTACACAAGCTGTTAGATACGGAGGGGCTTTGCCATGAAGAAAGTGACCATGAATTTTACGGATAGGGACATGCGTAACACCGATATTCTCACCACTCGACTGAATCTGAGGAACAAGGCCTCAACCGTGAGCAACGCATTGGCGATCACCGAGAGCATTACCAGGAAAATTGAGGGAGGGGCCGAATTGCTCATTAAGCACAAGAACGGATCGGTAGAGTCAGTTGTTATCGCAGGTTTAGGGGGAGCCGGCAAATAATGGTGACCGACCCAGGACCCTTTGGTCCAGATGATTGGGAATCAGGCGACCTCGGATCACCAGACCCGGACGAATTCATAGAACCACAATTTCCCGCCTATCTCGGAGATCGACTTTTCTACCGTCTCATTGGAGCGGGTCTCGTGGCTGTCGTCATTCTCGCCTTGGGTGGTTCAATCATGCTTGCCGCATCTGAAAAAGAAATCCCGGAAGCTATCGTTGCCATGGGATCAGCTGCCATCGGGGCTCTGGCTAGTGTGCTCACGGTAAATCGCGGCTGAGTCAGTAGTACGTGCTCCGATAATGGAAGGCATGACTCAGCGGCATCCCCTTGGCGTGTCATGTCGTCCCTTTCCGCAACTGACCCCTTTCTGGCCACGAAGGGAGGAGCGATGCCCTTGATTGATACCCTGACACTGAAGACCGGCCTGCTGGAAGGCGGCATGCCGGAGCCCCAGGCGGCAGCGATCGTCAGCGCGCTGGCGGATGCCGACGTGGGGCAACTGGCTACCAAGTCGGACTTGGCGGACTTGCGTGCTGATGTGCGGACAGAAATTGCGGAGGCGCGTGCCGACATGCGTGCAGAGATTGCCGACGTGCGCGCAGAGATCGCAGGTGTGCGCACGGAGGTTGAGGCTGTACGTGCCGACATGCGTGCGGAGATTGCGGAGGTACGCACGGAAATTGCGGGTGTGCGCACGGAGGTCGAGGCCGTGCGGGGCGACTTCAAGGCGCTGAGCGGCAAGGTCAATTTGTTGCTGGCCTTCAACACGCCGCTGGTGCTGGCCGTGCTCGCCCTGCTTTGGCGGGCCTTCTTCGCGGGAGCAAATTGATCCCGGTGGATACCCTTCCAGCCCATGCTCGCCTGCAGGATGCCGTTCAGCAGGTCATAACAACTCACGAAATTCAGCAACGGTTAGTCCTGCATCCGTGGCAATACCCCCCATCGTCAAGGCATTCACAGGATCGTTCCTGGGGATGACCAGAACGCGATCACCGTCTGTCATGATGATGTGCTTGCCTTCACGTGCGATGTAGAAACCGACCTTTTCCAGCGCGCGCACGGCACGGCGATGGTTGACGCCTTGAATCTTCGGCATGGTTATACAGTGAACTGGATGTCTCGAACTTCAGCCTCTTCCACGAAGCCCTTCCCGTTCAGGTCCGCCTTGACACTCAGATATTCCTGGACGGCGGTCTTGATGTTGTCGATAGCCTCAGCCTCTGTGTTTCCCTGAGACCGGCAACCTGGCAGGCCAGGTACGGATACGCTGTAGCCTTCGTCGGAACGGCAAAGGATAATTCTCATGCGCAACCCTCCCTGCTGATTGATACATGCGAGACAAACCTGTCCGTCCCTGCATCCTACACCAACCGCCGCGGTCCGTCAGTCCCCTCCAGGCGCCCGACCACTTGCCACAGGTCGCGGAATTTGATAAAGAGATGCGATTATCATATCCGAACGCCCGTCACCCGCTTGCAGGCCGCCGCAACCCATGCGTCATCCGTCCAACTCTCTCCCGGCCGCGCCCGGCGGCCCGAGGAGGCGTCGCCGCCATGAAACGATCCGCCCCCAGGGGCCGCACCTCCGGTCCGGCCCACCGGCCGGGGTCCGCGGGCGGGGGGGGGGCGCGCGCGGGGGCGCG
>JAJDWH010000035.1 GCA_022825705.1 Alphaproteobacteria bacterium | reverse complement strand
AGCGCCGCCGGTGCTCGCCGCCCCGGCGCGCGCTGCTGCCGCCCGGCCTGGTCGCCGCCACCCTGGCGTTCGCCGGCCTCCCGCTCTATATCCACGTGCCGCGCTACTACGCGGAGGATATGGGCGTTGGCCTCGCCGTCCTGGGCGGCGTCCTGCTGGCGGCGCGGGCGGTCGATAGCGTGCAGGATCCGTTGATCGGGCGGCTGGCCGACCGCTGGGCCCGCCACCGCCCGACGTGGGCCGCCGCGGCGGGCGTGCTGCTGGCCGCGGGGATGGCACTGCTGTTCGCCCCGCCCGGCTGGGGCGCCGCAGCGCCCCGGCTGGCGGCCGGCCTGCTGGTCGCCTTCACCGGCTTCAGCGCCCTGCAGATCGCGCTCTACGACCACGGCCTGGCCCAGGCCGAACTTGCGGGCGGGGGCTACACGCGGATCGCGCTGTGGCGGGAGGCCGGCGCACTGGCCGGCATCTGCCTGGCCGCGCTGCTGCCGGCGGCGCTCGCCTCTTTCCTCGCCGGACCGCTCGCGTATGCCGGCTACGCGGCCGCCTTCGTGGTCTGCGCGGCCATCTCCCTCGGCGGCATGCACGGGCGGTGGCGGGCGTCCCGGCGGATGCACGCCGGGTTCATGGGCGCCGTCCGGGTTCCCGGCGTCGCCCCCCTGCTCGCGTTCGGTTTCGTGAACGCGCTGCCGACGGCGGTGACCTCGACGCTGTTCCTGTTCTTCGTCGCCGACATCCTCGCGGCCGAGGGCCACGCGGGACCGATGCTGCTGCTGTTCTTTGCCGCGGCCGCGGCCGCCGCGCCGGCCTGGGCCCGGCTCGCCGGGCGGTTCGGACGGCGCTCGACCCTCGCCGCCGGCATGGCCCTCTCGGTGCCCGTCTTCGTCTGGGCCTACACCTTGGGCGCGGGGGACGTCACGGCGTTCTACGTCATCGCCGGCATCACGGGCGCGGCGCTGGGCGCCGACATGACCCTGGCGCCGGCGATGCTGGCGGAGCGGATCCGGGGCGGCGGCGGGCGGGTCTTCTCGCTCTGGACGTTCCTGCAGAAGTCGGCGCTGGCGCTGGCCGCGGGGGCGACGCTCCCGGCCCTCGCATGGGCGGGCTACGAGCCCGGCGGGACGTCGGCGGAGGGCCGGGCCGCGCTGGCGGCGGCCTACGCGCTGGTGCCCTGCGCGTTGAAGCTGGTCGCGCTCGCCGTGCTGTGGACCTCCGTCACCGACCAGGGAGACCAACGTTGACCAGGCACTTCCCCGGCTCCGGCATGCTGTTCGATTGCGGGCGCCAGACCCTCGAGGCGTACGCCGGGGAAACCCCGGCGCTCGACCTCCGGACGTATTTCCGCGGCCACCTCTCGGCGGCCGGGGTGTTCATCGGCCTGTCGGGCTGCGTCGAACGGCGGTTCGTCATCGACGTGCTCGGCACGTGGGACGGAGACCGGGGCACGCTCACCGAGCGGTTCCGCTTCGCGGACGGCGAGGTGACCGAACGGATCTGGACCCTCGGCTTCCTGGACGGCGGCGCCTTCACGGCCACCGCGCCCGACGTGGAGGGTTCGGCCACCGGGCGCCAATGCGGCAACGCGGCGGCGATGCGCTACCGCCTGCGGATCCCGAGGGCCCGCGGCGCGATCACCGTCACGATGGACGACTGGCTCTATCTCATGGACGACGGCACGCTGATCAACCGGGCGTGCATGGCGAAGTTCGGGATCAAGGTCGGCGAACTGGTGGTTGCCTTCCGCCGGGACGACGGCGGTGCGGCCGACCCGCCGGGGGGCGCGTGAGCGGTCTTGCCGGCCGGCGCTACTGGCTGGTCGGCGCCAGCGCCGGGATCGGCCGGAGCCTCGCGCTGCGCCTCGCCCGGGAGGGGGTTGCGGTTGCCGCCTCGGCACGGAACGGCGAGACCCTCGCGGCGCTGGTGGACGAGATGGCCCCGGTCCGCACGGCGAAGGGCGGCCACGCCGCCGTGGCCCTCGACGTCACCGACGCCGTCTCCGTCGAGCGGGCGTTCGCCCGGGTCGGGGACGTGGACGGCATGATCTACTGCGCCGGCGCCTACGAGCCGATGTCGGCCCGCGCGCCCGACCTCGGCGCCCTCGAGACGATCGTCGACGTCAATCTCACGGGCGCCCTCCGGGTCCTCGCGGCGTGCGTCCCGGCCTTCTGCCGGCGCCGGTCGGGCGCGATTCTCCTGGTCGGTTCGCTCGCCGGCTACCGCGGCCTCCCCGAGGCGTGGGGGTACGGCGCGACCAAGGCGGCGCTCATCCACCTTGCCGAGAACCTGCGCTGCGACCTGGCCGGGTCGGGGGTCCGGGTCCAGGTCTGCAATCCCGGGTTCGTGCAGACCCGGCTCACCGCCAAGAACGCGTTCCGGATGCCGTACCTCATGACGCCGGAGGCGGCAGCGCGGCGGATCGTGCGCGGCCTCGAGCGGGGCCGCTTCGAGTTCGCGTTTCCCTTCGTCATGGCGGCCGCCTTCCGGCTCGCCGCCTTCCTCCCGCGCGCGATCTATTTCGCGCTGGCGGCGCGCCCGGCCAATACTACGGGCAGAAACCCGTGAGCGATCCGGGCGGGCCGGCAGGCACGACGCCAGCGGCGCCGCACCGCCCGCCGCGCCGGGCGCTGGGCGCCTTTCTCGCGATCCTCCAGGGCATGGCGCGCGGCGCGATCGAGGTCACCGTCCCCGACGGCCGGCGGTTCCGCGTGGCGGGCGCAGAACCGGGCCCGGTGGGCCGCCTCCTCGTGCGGCATCCCGATTTCTTCCGGCGCCTCATCAGCGAGGGCGAGCTCAGCTTCGGCGAGATGTACGTCGAGCGCTGGTGGACCACGCCCGACCTCCAGGACCTGCTCGACGTCGTCCTGCTGAACAACCGCGAGGTGGCTCGGGGCTTTCCGGGGCTCGGCCTGTACCGCGCCTGGGGGCGCCTCAGGCAGGGGCTCAAGGGGAACAGCCGGCGGCGCGCGGCGCGCAACATCGCTTATCACTACGACCTCGGGAATGCCTTCTACGGGGCGTGGCTCGACGAGACGATGACCTACTCGTCGGCCCTGTACCGCACCGGGCGCGAGCAACTGCGGACGGCGCAGCGGAACAAGTACGCCGCCATCTGTGCACACCTCGCGCCCGCCCCCGGCGACTCGATCCTGGAGATCGGCTGCGGCTGGGGCGGGTTCGCGGAGTTCGCCGTGCGCGAATGCGGCGCGCGGGTCACCGGGCTCACGATCTCGCGGGCGCAACTCGCCTACGCGCAGCGGCGGCTGTACGAGGCGGGGCTCGCCGAGCGGGCCGAGATCGTGCTCCGCGACTACCGCGACGAACGCGGAACCTATGACCACATCGTGTCGATCGAGATGATCGAGGCCGTCGGCGAGGCGAACTGGCCGGCGTACTTCGCGACGCTCCGCGACCGGCTCCGGCCGGGCGGCGTGGCCGCCCTGCAGGCGATCACGATCGACGACCGGCTGTTCCCCCGGTACCGCCGGGGAACGGATTTCATGCAGAAGTACATCTTTCCGGGCGGCCTGCTTCCCTGCCGCGGGGCGCTGCTCGACCGGGCGGCAGCCGCGGGCCTCGCCAGGGTCGGGGAGGAAGCCTTCGCCGACAGCTACGTGCGCACGCTCCGCACGTGGCGGCGGCGGTTCAACGCGGGCTGGAGCCGGATTGCGGCCCTCGGGTTCGACGACCGGTTTCGGCGGATGTGGAACTTCTACCTCGCCGCGAGCGCAGCCGGGTTCGCGGCCGGAACCACCGACGTGGTGCAGATCGCGTGGCGCCGTGGCGGCTGACGACCATCCCGCTGCCGCGCACCGGCGGCCTGCGAGGCGTTTCCGGAGCGGGGCTCGCACGACTGCCGCCGGTCGCCCGGTGCGGCCGGCGGGGTCACGTGCGCGAACCGGCCGGCTGACCAGATCGGGCCGCGGCAGGGTCGCTTCAGCCCGCCCCGAGGATACGCGGGGCGCCGAAGCGCACCGTGTCCAGGCCACCAGCGACGGCGCGCGCCAGCCGGCGGAACGCGTCGGCGAAAGCCAGGCTCTGCAAGTGGCGCCCGCGGGCGACGGCGTGGTCGATACGGTTCTGCGAAGGGTTGTTTAGCCTGCGGTTCATTGATCTCTCCCGGTTCGGGTTGCGTTAAGCCATCATCTAGTACTGTGCATCTCGTCTACAAGCCGTAGCATTTGCACAATATTCGTGCGGTTTCTGCAAAGGTAGGTCCATGCCGACGCTCCATGCCCTCCGCCTCTTCGTCGCCACGGCCGACACCGGCAGCTTCTCCGCCGCCGGCCGGCGCCACGGCGTCGCCCCGTCGTCGGTGTCCCGGCAGGTCGCCTCGCTGGAAGATGGCCTCGGCGCCCAGCTGCTGGTCCGCACCACCCGGCACGTGAGCCTCACCGAGGCCGGCCGCCTCTACTCCCAGCGCATCGTCTCAGTGCTGGCCGACCTGGACGAGGCGACGGCCGCGGTGACGGATCTCGAGGAGGCCCCCCGCGGGCTGCTACGCGTCAACGGCCCGCCCGCCTTCGCGGTCCGGCACATCGTTCCGGCGCTGCCCGCATTCCTCGGCCGGTACCCGGAGGTCCAGGTCGACCTCACCCTGACCGACAACTTCGTGGACCTGCTCGAGGTCGGCGCCGACGTCGCCATCCGGGTGGGCGAGCTCGAGGATTCCAGCCTGATCGCCCGCCGGCTGGCGCCCAACCACCGCATCCTCTGCGCCAGCCCCGCCTACGTGGCGGAGACCGGGGCGCCGGGCGACCCCGTGGAGCTGGGCAACCACAACTGCCTCGTCTACACCCGCCATCACGGTGACGTGCACTGGAACCTCGGGGGGCCGGAGGGGGCGTGCGAGGTCCGGGTCGGCGGCAATTTCCGGACCAACAACACCGAGGCCGTGCGGGCGGCGACGCTCGGCGGGCTCGGCATCGCGCTGCTGCCGGCCTGGCTGGTCGGCGACGAGGTGCAGTCGGGCCGCCTCGTCCGGATCCTCCCGGACTACCGGGCGGCCCCCGGTGCGCTCGACACGGCGATCCACGCGCTCTACCCCGCCAACCGGCATCTCTCGCCCAAGGTCCGGGCCCTCGTGGATTTCCTCGTCACGCGCTTCGGCCCCACGCCGTATTGGGAGGCGACGAACGGCCGCTCCCCGCCTGCGGGCGGCGATCAATCGCAAGACCCCGGTCGGCACGACCCGGACGGTTGACCGGCACGCCGGGAAACGCCGGCCTCTGCCCCCGGGCGGCCTGTTCGCCCCGCGTGCAGCGGAGCACCCGTCGCCTCCCTCCGTTCGGCCGCGATGTCGCCCGGCCCGACAGCCCCGCGCGGAGACGCCCCGGTTCCCGGCGGAGGAGCGGGGTTCGCACGGGCCTCCCGCACCGCGTGCGCAACTGACCGGCTGAAAACCCTCGGGGGCGTTCCGGGCAAGCGGTCGTACCGCTCGTCCATAGTGGACCCGCATATGACCAATATTTCATCACTGTTTAATATGGAGTGCTTATATTATCATCAGTACGTCCGGTTCGAGCCTCGGTACTGAGCGGAAATACCTGTTGGCACGGAACTTGTTTGCTACCAGTCAGTGGGTATTTCGGGGCCCGGCTGTGCGCGTGGTTGCGGCATTGCGGACCACGTGTTCGAGGGAGCTGGCGGTTGACCTGCCGTCGCGCCTTCCATGGTGCCGGGCTCCATCTGGGAGTTTTTTTACATCACATCCATGCCCGGAAAAGAGGCCGGCAGCTGCCCTCGGGGCGGAGACCGGTTTCCTGAGAAACAGGGGGAGCCGGGAACGAGTCGGAGAATCGCATGAAGACAATCCTCATTTCCGGGGCCGCCTCGGCAGCTGCCCTGCTGGGCCCGACGGCGGCCCTGGCCGGCCCGTCGCCGGACGACGCCGCATTCATCTTCAACACGTTTTCGTTTCTCGCGAACGGCGCGCTGGTGTTCGCGATGGCGATCGGGTTCTGCATGCTGGAAGCTGGCATGGTGCGGACCAAGTCGACGAGCGCGATCTGCGTGAAGAACGTCGGACTGTTTTCCCTCGCGGGCGTCACCTACGCCATCATCGGCTACAACTTGATGTACAACGGCGTCGACGGCGGAATCTTCGGCTCGCCGGGGCTCTTCGATACCCCCGACCCTGCGGCGGAATCTGCCGAGGGTGGATACGCCGGCGCTTCCGATTGGTTCTTCCAGGTGGTGTTCGTGGCCACGACCGCCTCGATCGTCTCGGGCGCCGTGGCCGAGCGGGTGCGCGTGATCCCGTTCCTGATCGTGATCACCGTGCTGGTAGCGCTGATCTACCCGATCCAGGGAGCCTGGTCATGGGGCGGCGGATGGCTCAGCGAACTCGGATTCTCGGACTTCGCGGGCTCCACCATCGTGCACTCGGTGGGCGGCTGGTGCGCCCTCGCAGGCATCATCCTGCTGGGTGCGCGGCGCGGCAAGTTCAGCGCTGACGGACGGGTCAATCCGATGCAGGCTTCGGCGATCCCGCTGGTGACGCTCGGAGCGTTCATCCTGTGGATCGGCTGGCTGGGCTTCAACGGCGGCTCGCAACTGGCCCTCGGGTCGGTCGCCGACGCGAGTTCGATGGCGCGGATCTATGCCAACACCTACCTTGCCGGCTGCGGCGGCGCTCTCGCGGCAGGCATTGCCTACTACGCGGCCTACCGGAAACTGGACATTACCCTGATCCTCAACGGTGTCCTGGGCGGCCTCGTCAGCATCACGGCGGAGCCCCTGGCCCCGTCTTTCGTGCAGGCCATCCTGATCGGCGCCGTCGGCGGCGTGATCGTCGCCGTGGGCGTGCCCGCCCTCGACCGCATGAAGCTCGACGATGTCGTCGGTGCAGTACCGGTGCACCTCTTCGCGGGCGTCTGGGGGACGCTCGCGGTGTGCCTGACCAATCCGGACGCGAGCCTCGGCGCGCAAGTCATCGGCATCCTCGCCATCGGCTTGTTCACGTTCGCGTTCAGCCTTCTCGCGTGGTACGGGGTCAAGCTGGTCCTTGGCATTCGTCTGGACGAGGATGACGAGATGCACGGTTCCGACGTGATGGAGGTGGGCGTGGTGTCGTATCCAGAGTTCGTGTCGGGCCGGGCGGGCTGATCACGGACGCAGCCTCGGCAGCCGGTCTCGGGCCGGGCGCGCGCTTCCTGCCTGCGCGGGTCGGGGTCTCCCCGACCCGCGCCCCGCCACCCGCGAGGCACAGCGGCAGAACGGCGGGATCCAGGGACTGGACCCCGCCGAAGCGCAGCGGGCCTGTCGCGGTCACCTCCAGGCTCTCGTTGCAGACCGCCGGCCCGGTGAAGCTGCCGCCCATCGCAATTGATGGGACCGGGGGACCGAAAAGCCCGGAGCGCCGGATGTGTGAGCCGGCTCTGCGGCCGGTTCCCGTGGCCGGACAGGACTGGCTGTGCGTCCTTGCCGAAGCACCGTGGCGGGCGGACCACCGGCCATCGCGGACGACGGGAAGAGCCGGGCAGTGCGAGACTCGGACCCGGTAGCTGCGTCAAGCGGACCATGGCCACCGACACCGCCCCCGTCGCGAAAACCGTGTCGGTCCCGGTGCGCGTGCCACGCTCGCCGACTCCCGACATCTTGCGCGGCATTCTCGACTTCAGTCTTTGTCCGCCTTGCATCGCCCAGGATATGGTGCTTGCAAGGACAGGCTGACCCTTCCAGCCGCTCCATAGAATTCCCGATGGAGTAGACTCCAGTCATGGCCACGACCGACGTCCAGAACACGATCCACGACCTTGAGGCAGCCGGCGCCGATCCGAAGCTCGCCGCCGCGATCGCGCACCGGCTGGAACGGCGTGCGGGTCCGTCCGCCATGTCAATCCTGATCGCTGCTACGCTGGCAGGGTTCGGCTTGCTCGCCATTGGCATCGGCTGGGTCAGGAGTGACATTGGTGAACTGCGGACAGAGATCGCCGCCAATCGCGACCGGATCGACAACGTCTCCGAACGTCTCACACGGATCGAGACCCTGCTCGAGGAGCGGCTTCCCGAGCGACGATAGCCGCCTGCGTCGGGTGTGACGCTTTTCTAGATTAAGAGCCCACTGCAACCGGCAGTACTCTCTTCAGAGACATCGGATACTGGCCAGTTCCGTCGCAACGGGTACTGGCCGCCGTGCGATGCGACGGGATGTGGAGGCGCTCAAAGCGTAGCTTGCATGAGCAGACGGTATTCATACCGTCTGCGGCGGTGCCGGACGGACAGCGATTAAACCCGGACTGTTCCGATCAATCGCCGCAACGACTCCAATTCTCCGCGTGAGCGGCCAACAACCCGTCAGCAGCGCGCGGGGCACGAGGCCGTTCGCACTTCCTGGGGAAGTAGTTGGTTCTCACGCTTGCCACTTCCCCATCGCAAGGCTCGCACCGCCACGACCGGGTGCGGCATGGCTTGTTTCCCCGTCGGCGGGCGGGTTCGCGCATTGTTTGCCCGGCGGCGGTGAACCGGCCGGTTCCAACTTGCGCTATGCGCCAGGACCCACGACGTCTACGCGGTCGTTATCGTAACCGCTCGCCGGGGAACTTCACGGTCACTGCACCCACTCGCACGCCCACCAATTACGGCCCCGACGGCAGCAACGGCTCGGTCAAGCTGTCCGCGTACGCCCCAGGTATGGCCCGATATCGGCCGCGAACGAGGCCAGAACGTCCGGCGGCACAAGGGTCGACATTCGCACCCCGTTCACTTGGGGCGCACCCACAACGTCAGCCGGTCCAGCGGCGGAAACGACGTGGGAAGCCATCGCACGTCGAATGGCATCGGGGGTGCGCCGTCCAGGCCGTCCAGCGGAAGATCAAGCAACCCGTGCGCCTCGCAGTACCGCGCCACGATCTTGACGTAGCGCCGTAGCAGCAGGAGCGGCGGAAACTGCCTTTTCGCCGCCATCCATTGGAGCAGGTCGCGCGCGCCCTTCGAACTGTTGCACGACCGGCACGCCCAGACCAGGTTGTCCGACGCGTCCGGACCCCCGCGCATCTTCGGAATCAGGTGATCCGCGCACAGGTTGTCGGCGTCCCCGCAGTAGCAGCAAGCCTGCGCGGCCGTCATCTTGATCCGCTCGTCGTCGTACAGCGAGCGCATCTGCATCGTGCCGTCGAGCAGCCGGCGTTCCAGCTTGGCCCGGATCATGTGATCAATCCGCCGATAGGCGTGATCGCCGCGACCGAGCGCCGCGTGCGCACGCGCGAGGTTCGCGTAGCAGCGCACGATCTGCTCGCGCACGGTTTCGGGCGGCTTCGGCATGGTGACAACCCTGGGTGAGTCTGCTCGGGCGAATACAGGCGGCGCACGCGCCCGACCGCATCAGCGTACACATGAGGCGCACGTTCCGGTTGACCGGCCGACCAGACTCCCGGTCATCCGGCCTGCAGCAGACGGTCGGCGGCGACCGCCGCCGACGTCCGGTTCTCCACGCCCATCTTCTGGTAGATCTGGTCGAGGTGCTTGTTGATCGTGCGCGGGCTACGGTTCAGGATCAGCGCGATGTCGCGGTTCGTCTTGCCGCGGGTCAGCCAGACCAGGACGTCCGCCTCGCGGCGGGTCAGGCCGAACGCCTGGCGCAGGCGGCCTTCGTTGTCCGACTCCAGGCGCGACACGACCTTCACCAGCAGTTCCCTCGACGCGCTCACGCCGACCACGCAGAGCTCGCGGTCCCGGAAGCCGAACGGCTGCACCTCGGACAGCGGATTGCTGAACGCCTGCCTGGCCCAACTGACCAGCTCGCTGCCGGTGTCGCGCCCCGGAGCCGCTGCTTCGGCCGCGTCCGGGAGCATGTCGACTGCGCCGGGCGACCCCCAGGCGAAGTGGCCCGTCTCGTCGAACGCGAGAAGCGCCGGCCCCGAGAGGTCGATAGCGTCAAGTGCTCCCCGGATCAGTTTCGAGTTCATGATGTGGATCGTCAGCCGGGCGACCAGCTCCTCGAGGTCCAGCGGCTTCGTCAGGTAGTCGACCGCACCGCACTTCAGGCCCCGGACGATATGCTCCGGCTCGCTCAGCCCGGTCACGAAGATGATGGGCGTCGCCGCGAGGCCAGGCATGGCCTTGAGCTGCTGGCACGTCTCGAACCCGTCCGGGCCCGGCATCGTCACGTCGAGCAGGACGACATCCGGCCGGAGCCGGCCGGCGATGCCCCGGGCGGTCGCCCCGTCGCGAGCCACCAGCGCCGTGATCCCGCTGTTCTCCAGTGCCGTGACGACAATCCGGAGGGCATCGGGGTCGTCGTCCACGACCAGCGCGATGTGGCTCGGACGCGCGTCAGGAGCCATGGCGCGGCGCGCTCTCCAACAACCGGACGATGCCGGGCATGTCGAAGGCCGCGTGCAGCCTTCGCAGCCTAGCGATGAGAGCCCGCGCGTCCGGATGCGCCCCTTCGATCTCGTCGAGGCGGGTTGCCAACCGGCGCGCGCGCCCGATCGACGCCAGCGCGGCCAGTTCCTCGGCGACCTCCGCCGGCAGACTGCCGCCAATGGCGGGTTCCGGTGCCGCCGCGGACGGACTCCCCGCCACGGGACGCGGCTGGATGTTCAGCAGGCCGGCGATCCGGGCCAGCAGGTCGTCGAGACGGTACGGCTTCGCGAAAAAGGCGTCGCACGGCACGTCCTCCGGATCGGGCGCCAGGCCGTCGGCGGCATGGCCCGAGATCATGATGATAGGAGCTGTGGCGCGCTCGCCCGCCCGAACCCGGCGCGCGAGTTCCCAGCCATCGAGATCGGGCAGGTCAATATCGAGGATGAAGAGGTCCGGGCGGCAGCGGGGAAGCACGGCCAGCGCCTGCTCGGCGGTCCAGGCCGTGCGCACCGCGAAGCCGGCCGGCTTGAGGAAGCTCTCGATCATGGCCAGGTGGGTCCGGTCATCGTCCACCACCAGGATCGTGCACCCCCTCCCCTCGCACTCCGCCGGCGGCTGCGTCGCCGGCTCCGCGTCGTGCCGCGGGGCGCCCGGACCCGGGTCCGGCATGGAGGGCAGCAGCAGGCGCACGCGGAATGTGCTGCCCTTGCCCACCTCGCTCTCGAGCCGGATTTCGCCGCCGAGGATCTCGACGAGAAGCTTGGTGATCGTGAGCCCCAGGCCCGAGCCCGGCTGGCGCCGGTCGCGGCCGCGCCGGAAGGGTAGCCAGATCGTGTCGATCTCGTCGGCCCCGATGCCGATGCCCGTATCCCGGACCTCCATGACGGCGACCTCGCTCCGGTAGTGGAACAGGAAATCCACGCGCCCGGCGTCGGTGTAGCGGATCGCGTTGGACAGGAGGTTGATGATGATCTGGCGCAGGCGCTTCTCGTCCCCGGCGATCCACCGCGGCAGCCGGCCGCGCGTCTCCATGGCGAATTCGATGCCCTTGTGGCCGGCGCTCGCCTCGAAGATCGACGCGATCTGCGTCAGGAAGGCGCGCAGGTCGATCCGGTCCCGCTGGATCTCGAGCCGGCCGGATTCGATGCGGGAGACGTCGAGCAGGCCCTCGATCAGTCCCGCGAGATGCTCGCTGCTCCTGCGGATGGTGGTGATCGCGCTCCGGTGCCCGGCCGGGATGTCGGGCGCCTTCTCGAGGATCTGCGCGAACCCGTAGATCGCGTTGAGCGGGGTCCGGAGCTCGTGGCTGAGGCCGGTCATGTAGCGGGTCTTGGCCTGGTTGGCGGCTTCCGCCTTGTCCCTGGCGGTCTGCTGTTCGCGGCCGCTCAGCCGGAGCGCGCGCCGCTCCCGGAGGAAGCGCTGCGTGCGCCGCCTGGCTGCTTGCAGCGCCCGGCGCTGAGCCTCGACGGTCGCGGCGAACCACCAAACCGCGAGGACGATGACGGCCAGCATCAGGGCGTACACGCCGGCCAGTACCGGATCGAACGCCGGCGACCCCCGGTAGGCGCGAACGATCAGGAGGCCGCCACCAAGGCCGGCCGCAAGGAGGACGGCCGAGGCCCAGCCGAGCCCCCGCCGGCTCGGTCGCGCGCGCCGCCACGCCCTGGAGACAGCCCTGCAGATACGTGGTCGACCGGCCTTCGCCGGCATGAGCCAACCCGGCACCCTCGTCCTCCTGTCCGCCGCCCCCTACTCCGATCCCGCGTCCGCAGGCCCCGCCCGGACGCGGGCCGGCCTGCGCGCCGGCCGTCCTGTACGCAGGCATGGAACCGGTGCGCTTTTCCCGGCGCCCATCCGGGCGGCCAGCCGGCCGCCGAACGCCTGCACGGCCCCCCCTGCCCCTCCCGCCGGGGACGGCTCGACCACCTGCTGCCTGGGCATTCCCAGCCTACCCCGTCAAACGCTCCCCCGACATGGGCCGTACGACGTATTCCGCAGGCGCGCGCGGTGCACGAGCCTTTCCCGCAAGGGCGGGCCGCCAGACGAGGCCCTGCATTTCAAGGGGAGGCAACATGCCGCAGCGGAAAGACTTCAGGAGGCCGTCCGGCGTGAGCCGGCGCAGCGTATTGGCCGGTGGCGCGGCGCTGACATCATCCCTGTTCGCCCCCGGGTACCTCCGGGCCCAGGACTATCCCACGTCCGAGGTCAACACGACCGGCCTCGCCGTCACCGACGAGACCGCGACGGTCGGCATCCTGCACTCGGTCACCGGCACCATGGCGATCTCGGAGACCGGGTCGGTGCAGGCCGAGAAGCTTGCCATCGCCCAGATCAACGCGCTGGGCGGCGTCCTGGGAAGGCAGCTCGACTATATCCAGGAGGACGGCGCGTCCGACTGGCCCACGTTCGCCGAGAAGGCCAGGAAGCTGCTCGTCAACGACCGGGTGCCGTCGGTCATGGGCTGCTGGACGTCGGCGAGCCGCAAGGCGGTGCTGCCGGTCTTCGAGCAGTACAACGGGTTCCTCTACTACCCCACGTTCTACGAGGGTCTCGAGCAGAGCCCGAACGTGATCTACATGGGCCAGGAGGCGACCCAGCAGATCATCGCGGGGCTTGACTGGGTGGCCCGCACCAAGGGCGCCGAGACCTACTACCTGCTGGGCTCGGACTACATCTGGCCGCGCACGTCCAACAAGATCGCCCGCAAGCACATCGAGAACTTCCTCGGCCAGAAGGTCGTGGGCGAGGAGTACTACCCGCTCGGCCACACCCAGTTCAACTCCGTGATCAACAAGATCCGCCTGCGGAAGCCCGACGTCATCTACGCGATCGTGGTCGGGGGCTCGAACGTGGCCTTCTACAAGCAGCTCAAGGCGGCCGGCATCGACATGACGAGCGAGGACCCCGTCCTCCTGACGATCTCGGTGACCGAGGACGAGATCCGCGGCATCGGCGGCGAGAACATCGAGGGCGCGTATGCGTGCATGAAGTACTTCCAGTCGCTCGAGAACGAGAACAACCTGGCCTTCGTTGACGCCTTCAAGGCCATGTGGGGCGACGACATGGTGATCGGCGACGTCACCCAAGCCGCCTACCTCGGTCCCTGGCTGTGGAAGGCCGCGGTCGAGAAGGCGGGCTCGTTCGACGTCGACAAGGTGCGGGCCGCGAGCCCCGGCATCGAGCTGACGACCGCGCCCGAGGGCTACGTCAGGGTGCACGAGAACCACCACCTCTGGTCCAAGACCCGCGTCGGCCGCGCCCGGACCGACGGACAGTACGACGTGGTGTTCGAGACGGCCGATCTCGTCGAGCCCGACCCCTTCCCCGCCGGCTACCAGTAGGGCCGGCAGGGCGTGATTCCCCGACGCGCCGGCCGCGGCACCGCCAGCGTGCAAGGCCCCGCGTCACACCGCATTCCGGCCCTCCTCCGCCGGAACACCGCCGGCCGGACGGGACTCACCCTCCCTCCTCCACCCACGCCCGGCCGGCGGACACGTTCCGGGGCCCCGCGTTCCGGAACCGGAGGACGAACCGCGCGGCGCGGCGCCGCACCGCCTGCCTCCCCGCCTGAAGGATCCCCATCGTGTTTGCGTATTCGCTGAGCGAGCTTGGCGCCATCCTGGCCATGCAGGGATTTGCCGGGCTGATCCTGTTTTCGGTTTTCGTGCTGATGGCGCTGGGACTGGCGATCATCTTCGGGCAGATGGGAGTCATCAACATGGCCCACGGCGAGTTCATGATTCTCGGTGCGTACGTCACCTACCTGATGTCGAACCTGTTCGGCGGCTTTCTGCCGGCGCTGTTCGGCGCATACTTCTTCATCTCGACGGTCTTCGCGTTCTTTGCCTCGGGCGCGCTCGGCATCTTCGTGGAATGGGCGCTGATCCGGCACCTCTACCGGCGCCCCCTCGACACGCTGCTCGCGACCTGGGCCGTGAGCCTGATCCTCCAGCAGGTCTACCGCTCGGTCTTCGGTGCGCGCGAGGTCGGCGTGACCATCCCCGACTGGATGATGGGCTCGCTCCCGGTCACGGACCTGATCGAGGTCCCCATCAACGGCCTGTGCGTCATGGCGCTGGCGCTCGCGGTGTCGCTCGGCGTGTGGCTCCTGCTGTTCCGCTCCACCTGGGGCAGGCAGGTGCGGGCCATCAAGCAGAACCGGGTCATGGCCGCCGCCGTGGGCATCAACACCGAGTGGACCGACCGGCTGACGTTCGGCATCGGGTGCGGGGTCGCGGGGATGGCCGGCTCCGCCTTCACGATGATCGGCTCCACCGGCCCGACCGCCGGGCAGCTCTACATCGTCGACACCTTCCTCGTGGTCGTCTTCGGCGGCGCGGCCAGCCTGCTCGGCACGGTCGCAAGCGCGCTCTCGATCAGCCAGGCCCAGTCGATCATGGAGTTCTTCCTGTCCGGCTCCATGGCCAAAGTGCTCACACTGCTGCTCGTGGTGACCATTCTCATGCTGCGCCCGCAGGGCCTCTTCGCCGTGCGGCTCCGCAAATAGGCGGGCGCGGAGGATGCTGGCACGCATGACCGGGGCGCTCCGCTTCTCCCCCGCGGAGATCGCCGGCTTCGCGATCCTCGCGGCCGTCGTCTTCCTGGTGCTGCCGCTGGCGCTCGACACCTTCCGCCTCAACCTCGCGGGCAAGTACCTGACCTACGCGTTCGTCGCGGTCGGCCTCGTCCTGTGCTGGGGCGCGGGCGGGATCCTCAGCCTGGGACAGGGCGTGTTCTTCGGCCTCGGCGGCTACTGCATGGCGATGTTCCTGAAGCTGGAGGCGTCGACCCCGGCGGCCACCCGGATCCAGTCGACGCCGGGCATCCCGGACTTCATGGACTGGAACCAGCTGACCGCCCTGCCGTGGTGGTGGGAGCCCTTCCACAGCCTGGCGTTCAGCCTCGTGGCCGTGGTCGCGGTGCCGGTCGCGCTCGCCTGGATCATCGGGCTCGCGATGTTCCGCCGCCGTGTGGGCGGCGTGTACTTCGCGATCATCACCCAGTCCCTGGCGGCCATCCTCACTATCCTGGTCATCGGGCAGCAGGGCTTCACCGGCGGCGTGAACGGCATCACCGACCTCCGCACCCTGCTGGGCTGGGACATCCGCACCGACGCCGCCAAGGAGATCCTGTACTTCGTCAACGGCGCCCTCCTGTTCGCGTGCCTGCTGCTGGCACGGTTCATCCTGAAGTCCAAGCTGGGGCGCGTCCTGGTCGCGATGCGCGACCAGGAGGACCGGGTCCGGTTCTCGGGCTACGACGTCGCGCAGTTCAAGATGTTCATCTTCTGCGCCGGCGCCGCGTTCGCCGGGGTGGGCGGGGCGATGTTCACGCTTCAGGTCGGGTTCATGTCGCCGACGCTGGTCGGGATCGTGCCGTCGATCGAGATGGTGATCTTCTGTGCCGTGGGCGGGCGGCTCTCCATCCTGGGAGCGGTCTACGGGACCCTGCTCGTGAACTGGGCCAAGACCACGTTCTCCGAGAGCTTTCCCGAGCTCTGGCTGCTCGGCCTCGGCGCCCTCTTCATCGGCGTCGTGATGGCGTTCCCGAACGGGCTCGCCGGGCTCTACGCCGACCACGTGGAGCCCCGGATCAGGGCGCTCCTGGCCTGGCTCGGGGTGCGCGGCGCCATGCCGGCGCCGGTCGCGGGCGGCGCGGCCCGGGAGATGGCGCCGGCCCGGTCCGTCGCCGGCGGCCGGCAGTCCGGCAGATCGCTCCAGGCCCGCGGCGGCGCTTCGCCGGAGCCGGGACCGTGACGGTTTGCAACCCGAACTTCCTGCTGATGGTCGAGGGGCTCACCGTCTCCTTCGACGGCTTCAGGGCGGTGGACGATCTCAGCTTCTACGTCGAGCCCAACGAGTGCCAGGTCATCATCGGCCCCAACGGCGCCGGCAAGACCACGGTGCTGGACCTCATCTGCGGACGCACCCGCGCGACCGCGGGGTCGGTGAACTTCAAGGGGCTCGAGCTCCTGGACATGCGCGAGGACCAGATCGTCCACGCCGGGGTCGGACGGAAGTTCCAGACGCCGAGCGTGTACGAGGACCTCACGGTGTTCGAGAATCTCGAGATTTCCTACCCGCGCGGCCGCAACGTCTGGGGCGCGCTGCTGTTCCGCCGCGACCGGACGGTCGGCAGGCGCGTGGCCGAGATCGCCGAGATGATCTTTCTCGAGGACCACTTGGACGACAAGGCCGGGCACCTGAGCCACGGCCAGAAGCAGTGGCTCGAGACCGGGATGCTGCTCATCCAGGACCCCGAGCTCCTCATGCTCGACGAGCCGGTCGCCGGCATGTCGATCGCCGAGCGCAGGAAGACCGCCGAGCTGCTCCACCGGATCATCGAGGACCGGTCGGTCATTGTGATCGAGCACGACATGGGCTTCGTGGAGGACATCGCGAGCCGGGTGATCGTGCTCCACGAGGGCAGGATCCTGTCGGAAGGCCCGATGGACCGGATCAAGGACGATCCGAGGGTCGTCGAGGTCTACCTCGGCCACTGACGGTGGGGGCGATGCTGCAGGTCCGGAACCTCCGCTCCGCCTACGGCGAAAGCGAAATCCTGCGCGGGCTCGATCTCAACGTCGATGCGGGCGACATCGTGGCGGTCCTGGGTCGCAACGGGATGGGCAAGACGACCCTCATGAAGACGCTCATGGGGATCGTCCCCGAGACCGCCGGCGAGATCGTGCTTGCCGGGGCGCCGATCACCGGGCAGAAGACGCACCGGCGGGTGGCGGGGGGGCTCGGCTACGTGCCCCAGGGGCGCATGATCTTCGGCGCCATGACGGTGCAGGAGAACATTGAGGCCGGCCTCATCGTCACCGGCGCCCGCGCCGTCCCCAAAGACATCTACGCGCTGTTTCCCGTGCTGCTCGAGATGCGGCGCCGCCGGGGGGGCAACCTGTCCGGCGGCCAGCAGCAGCAGCTCGCCATCGCCAGGGCCCTCGCCTCGAACCCCAAGGTGCTCCTGCTGGACGAGCCCACGGAAGGCATCCAGCCATCGATCATCCGCGACCTGGCGCGCACGCTCCGCCGCATCCGCGACGACCGCGCACTCACGATCGTGGTGTCCGAGCAGGTCCTGAACTTCGCCCTGGACGTGGCCGACCGCGTGATCGTCATCGAGAACGGCGCGTTCGTGCTCGACCGGCGGCGCGGGGACGTCGACGCCGACCGGGTCGCGCAGTTCCTCTCCGTCTAACCCGCTCCCTGACAGCCAGCCGAAAGGTACGACCATGGCCGACACGCTGATACCGGTAAACCTGGACGACAGTCCCGCCACGAACGAGAACGTCCACAACCGCTGGCATCCCGACATTCCCATCGCCGTCTGGGTCGATCCGGGCGACGAGTTCAGGATCGAGACGTACGACTGGACCGGCGGCCAGATTGCGAACGACGACGATGCCGCCGACGTCCGCGACGTGGAACTGGAGCAGGTGCACTACCTGTCCGGACCGATCGGCGTGCGCGGCGCCCAGCCGGGCGACCTGCTGGTCGTGGACCTCCTCGATATCGGGGCGAAGAACGACAGCCTCTGGGGCTTCAACGGCTTCTTCTCGCGGCAGAACGGCGGCGGCTTCCTCACCGACTACTTCCCCGAGGCGCAGAAGTCCATCTGGGATTTCCACGGCATGTTCACGACCTCGCGCCACGTCCCCGGCGTGCGCTACGCGGGGCTGATCCATCCCGGCCTCATCGGGTGCCTGCCGGACCGCGCGATGCTCGAGACCTGGAATGCCCGCGAGAAGGCGCTGTTCGAGACGAACCCGCAGCGCGTCCCCCCGCTCGCCGCGTTGCCGACGGCGCAGGCGGCGCACATGGGCAGGCTGACCGGCGATGCCGGCACCGCGGCCGCGGCCGAAGCGGCCCGCACCGTGCCGCCGCGCGAGCACGGCGGCAACTGCGACATCAAGGACCTCTCGCGGGGGTCGAAGGTTTACTTTCCCGTCTACGTGGACGGAGCTGGCCTTTCCGCAGGTGATCTCCACTTCAGCCAGGGCGACGGCGAAATCACCTTCTGCGGCGCGATCGAGATGGCCGGCTGGCTGCATCTCAAGGTCGGGCTGATCAGGGACGGCGTCGCGAAGTACGGCATCCGCAACCCGGTGTTCCGGCCGTCGCCTATCACGCCCGCCTACGACGACTACCTGATCTTCGAAGGGATCTCGGTCGACGAGCACGGCAAGCAGCACTACCTCGACGTGCATGTCGCGTACCGCCAGGCGTGCCTGAACGCGATCGAATACCTCAAGAAGTTCGGGTACTCGGGGGCGCAGGCCTACGCGATTCTCGGGACGGCGCCCGTCCAGGGGCATATCTCCGGGGTGGTCGACATTCCGAACGCGTGCGCGACGCTCTGGATCCCGAACGAGATCTTCGACTGGGACCTCATGCCGGCCGCGGACGGCCCCGTCCGGCATCTCGACGGCTCGATCGACGTGCCGCTCGCTCCCGATCGCTGAGCCGGTTCGGGCGCCCGCCCCGGCGGGCGCCCGCTGTCCCCACGTAGCGACAGAGACGGACGCATGCCGCTCTACGAATATCAGTGCGACGACTGCGGGCCCTTCGAGGCGCGGGCGCCAATGGCGGAGTGCGCGCGGCCCGCCGCCTGTCCCAAGTGTTCGGCCCCGGCGCGGCGCGTGCTGCTCACCGCACCCAGAATTGCAGGGATGAGCGCCCACAGGCGCGAGGCGCACGAGCTGAACGAACGCAGTGCCGACAGCCCGAAGCGGGGGGCGCCCCACCAGTTTGACCGGTCCGGTCGTCAGGCTCGTCAGACCGGTGATGGTCCCCGGAAGCCGGACCGAAACGGCGCGAAGCGATTTCCGGGGCGACGGCCCTGGATGATCTCGCACTGAGGCGCTCCAGGGCACCTGCAGCGCCCGTCAGCACACCCCGTAGAGCGCATGCGCACCCGGCGCTATTGATGCGGATGGTGTGACCACCAATCGCCGCAAGGCGTTCCCTAATCCCGCTTCCGATCTTCTCAAGCGCCCGGGCGATGCAAACCGTTATCTGGCTGGCAGTTAGCCCGAGCGGCGCTTGAGCGGCAGCGCCCGCCACGCACCTTGGGAAAACGGTTCCCGAACCGTCGCGCGGCTTCCGAGCCGCACTATAGGAAGCAGGAGGCAACAACTCAATGTGAGAAATCTCGTTCATCGTCCGCGTGTCGCCGGACGCGACGACAGGGCGAGCGCTTGCGGCGTGTAACGTGTCGCGCTACAGTGAATCATGAGGATCAGGCACAAGGGATTGCGGGCGCTGCACGAGCGCGGCGACGCGGCGCGACTGCCTGCCGGTCTCGCACCACGGCTTCGGCGAATCCTGTTCAGGCTGCAAGAGGCGACGCATCCGGGCAGCGTCGACGCGCCGGGCTTCCGGCTGCATCCCCTCAAGGGCGACCGCGCGGGCCAGTGGAGCGTCCGCGCCTCGGGCAACTGGCGCGTGGTGTTCCGCTTCGAGGACGGCGAGGCCGTGGCCGTGGACCTGATCGACTACCACTGACCGAACGGGAGCGATGACCATGAACGATGTTGCAGGCGATCGCGTCGGGCCGATGCTGAACCCGCCGCACCTGGGCGAACTGATCCGCGAGAGCATGGACGATGTGGGCTGGAACGTGACCGAGACGGCGGCGCGTCTCGGCTGCGAGCGCGGAACGCTGTCGCGCCTGCTGAACGGCAAGGCGGGCGTGTCGGCGAACATGGCGCTGTCGCTGGAGGATATCGGCTGGGGCACTGCCGAGCACTGGATGCGGATGCAGGCTGCTTACGAGCTTGCGCAGGCGCGCCGCGACCGGACCGCCGCAGAAGGGCACACGGGCGCGATGACGCAGCGGCCACCGGCGGCGGCGCACTGATTGTTGGTCTCTCGCACGGAGGAAATGCAGATGGGAATGTTTGGCAGGCTGCTCCGCCCATTTCGGCCTAAGCGGGTCAAGGCGAACCGTGAGGATGCCGAAATTCAATTTGACGTTAGCGTGGTTGCCGAGCGCCTACCGACGGAAACAGAGTCTGCCTTCGCCACACCGACAAGCGTAGTCGAGGAAGCAATCGGTCAGATCCTCGCCGACATTGATATGCCTGACGATGCGAAAGGCAGGATTAGATCGCGTTTCGTGAAGGCACACCGGTCGGGGGATCCACGACGAGAGGTCGAAGGCGTCGAGGCGGCGCTGGATGGGATCGAATGGGGAGAGGTGTACTTTGGGGAATGGAAACAGCGCTTCGAAGCCAAGGGGGAATTCCCGTACATGTGGAGGACTCACGGAAAGGCCCTCGTTATCGATCCGCCTCGGCCGCCGTCCACGATTGGGAACGCTGTGGGGTATCTCCGGGTCGCAGACATGCGCCAAATCCTGATTGAGTTGGATGCGATGCCAAGGAAGCGCCGTCCCAAGAAGCGCTCCGAATTCATCGATTTGCTTTCGGCAACAGGAAAAACGGAGTCGGTCGTTGACTCTGCCATCCCGGCTTACCGCGATGCTCGTACCAAGTGGGAGGAAGATCGCGAAGCGGCGAAATGCGAGCTATTGGCGCACACTTTGACGATGCGCGCCTATGCCTTGCGCGACTGCCGAAAGAGTGGGGCTTTATCCAAACCAAGTAGTCTGAGGGCGCTGAAAAGCGACTGCCCTGTGGAAACGGACTACGCTGCTCGGTTCATGGCCGGAAAGATTCACGGGGTTCCGCCGTTCTTTCCCGGAGACCGCACATCGTTAATCGCAGAATTTGAGAACGCAACATGACAAGGCTGTTACCCTTGTCGAGTCCCCTGCATCGCGTCGAACAATAGCGTTCCGACCTTCTCCGCCGCTTCGACAAGGTGCGCATCGGCAAGGTGGGCGTAGCCGGCCGTCGTGGCGAGCCGCCCGTGTCCAAGCAACCTGCCGACAGTGGGGAGGCCCACGCCGTTCCTGACGCCCTACGAGGCCCATGTGTGCCGGCAGTCATGGATACGCAAACCAGGCAGCCCGGCTTCCTCGCGGACGACGCACCAGAGCATATAGAGGCGATGCGATGCGAGGACTTCGGGAAACACTCGCTCCGCGCCGTCGGCGCGGGGCAGCGCCCCGACCAGCTTCGCCACCTCCGGCCCGAACCATAGGGTGCGCGGCCCGGTCTTGGTGTCGTCGATGCGCGCGCTCGCGCCATTCTCGGACAGCACGCCGATCTCGTCCCATTGCAGGTTGAGCACTTCCGACAACCGCGCGCCCGTGAGGGTCAGCAGGCGAAGCGCCGCCACCGGCCAGGGGTGCTCGTCCGCGTGCCGGTTCAGCACCGCGCCGAGCCGCGCAAGCTCGTCCTCGTCGAGATAGCAGGCAACGGCCTTCTTCGGGTTCGGTCGTTGACGGTGGCGTAGATGCGCATGGCGCGGTCTCCCGGCCTGTTCCCTCGGATGCTGCTCCGCTCCGGGGGAAACGGGGACGGCGGTTTGAGGAAGACAACGGGGCCCCTGCGCGGGATCGCGGGTCAGGCGCAAGGGCCTCTAACGGTCTGAACCGACTACGGAAATCGATCTCTCGGGAAAGCCGGGGGAGTCTCGCTCAAGGCGGTGGTCTGCGGCAGATGACCAAGGCCGTCGAGTCGGCGAAATCCGGTCATCTGAGATGTCATTGCATCGTGGCGCTATTCCACACATAGAGTGCGGTAGCTCAGTGCCGCACTCCCGATGCGCATCCTTGTATCAGTCGTGTACTTGGCGACGCGCAGCAATCCGGCATGCTGCAGCGGTTTGGCCGGATGTCGGATACGAAATCGGATGCGGAGGTCATGCACCCCGCTGACAGTCGTTGGCGAGAATCTTGCCAGCCGAACCCGGCGGTGGGTACCGGTGCACCGTCGGTCGCCGGGCGGACGGCGCCGACGACGCTGCGGGGCGACATAAGTCCCTGCACCCCGGAAGACTCCAGATGACGCCGAACAATTCCGGACGAAACCCTTGCAATTGGCGGATTTGCGGCGCGATCACCGCCAGCGACGCACATCAAAAAAGTAATTGCACATTTCCAGCGAAAACGGTCTTTCAGCGTCGTTTCCTCGTCGCTGCAGCGTACATGAATGCCAAGCCATTTGTCGATAATTCGCCCCCTCTGAATCGCCGACAGAAACGGCGGGCTGCTAAAGTCGCCGCGGCGCCGTTGCATGGAGCGCATCGAACGGGGACCAAGCGTGGCTTATTCGCGCAGGCGCAAGCTCTCAAGGTGGCTGACTAACGGCATCGTGCTGATCTGCCTGGCCGTTCTGGTTGTACTGATCTGATCGTCCTGGTGGTCGCGGCCTTCTGGCGGGCGTTGCAGATGATGGCCTAGACCAGGGCCGAGCCGTCCGCGTTGTAGAGGATCTCGCCCGGGTCGGCCTCAAGCGGCTCAAGTCCGTCGAACACCGCGGGCAGCGTCGAGCGCAGCGGCTCCCGCAATGACGGCCGGAATAGGTCGCCCAGCATCGTCAGGAACTCCCGCGGGTTGTGCGCGGGATCCGTCAGGTCCCAGGTCCCGCCGGGATCGCCGATCGTGACCGGCTTCGGCGCGTCGAAGATCCGTTGAATGTCGGCCACCCGGTTGTGCGTGCCCGTGATCGTCCCGGCCTCGTCGTCCCAGACGACCGAGCGGAGCTCGTCGCCTCGGAGCCAGTCGGGAATCATGACGGTGTGCACGGCCATTCAGGGATCGTAGTGGAACAGCGCCCCCAACGCCAAATCCAGCATCTCGAGATCCTTGCGGACCAGGTCGCGCAGATGCTCGGTCCGCCAGACCGGGTGGAACGTCATCTGCATGGCCATCGTGAGCACCTCGAGCGGCGCCTCGGCGATGCTGTATTCGCGCCCGGTGTAGGGACGGACGTAGCCGTCTTCCCGCCCCCGCTGGCCGCCGACGGCGACCCGTCTCTCGCCTTTGGTGCGCCGGCAGTGCAGATTTGCAAAGCGGACGTCAAGGCCGGGCGTCGCCCGGAACCGATATCGGCCGCCACGGTACCGACGCCGCGCTCGGAGAAGTCCGGCGCGTCGACCCCGCCGGCTGCCTGGAACATCCGCTCGCGCTCGGTCCGCCCCGGCTGCGATGTAGAAATCGAGATCGTCCTCGACGCGGCGCCGGACGGCGGACGGCGCCGTCTGGAGCTTGGCTGCCAGCAGCTCTCGTGATTCGCCCACGGGATCGATGCCGGAGGGCAGCATGCGGGTCGCGCCAGTCCGGGAATTGGTCCACAGCCGGCCGTGCGACGCCGGCGGCGACTGCGACACTCGGTAGCCCAGGTCGTCGAGCTCGTCCTGCGAGAACTGCTGGATGACGCACCGGCAGCCCCAGCCGTTGAGCGGCGCGAAGGTGTTCCACCAGGGATGGTCCCAGGGCAGCACGGTGCCGTGCCAGGCGCGATGCAGCGGGCGCGTTTGGTTGTCCAGGACCGCGACGTAGCGGAGGAACGGCCGGGCGTCGGCCACGCGCTTGATGCGCTTCTAGCGCCCGCGCGCGTAGGCCGTCCGGATGTTGGTGTCGAAGATCGCGCGCAGCCGCCGCAGCGCCGGAGCAACGGCTCCAGCTCGTTGCGGAACTGCTCGAAGGCGCGCCCCTCGGCGATCGCCCGGTCGACGGCGCCGCGGATGTCCTGAAGGATGTCGACCTCCATCACGTCGGCCACCGTGAAGGAGCGGAGGTGCTGCGCGGCCGCGGTGTCGCGCCAGTCGAAGCCGACGTGATAGCCCTTGGCCCGGAAGTGCTCAATCGCCTCCTCGGGCGGGACGTTCAGGGGGTCGGGGTCGTTCACAACATTTCTAACTGTCGTTCACAACAGTTTCAGTGGTCAAAAATAGCTTGCACGCTCGCGCGGCAACTTCCAGTTCACTAGGCGGTACCGCCCTGCCCGAATCGCCGTTTGGGATGACTGGTGGGGCTTTCATGGTTTCAACCAGGCCGCCGACAGATGTCACGAATTCGGAATCGACAGTCAGCTCACTGGCCCCGGCCCGGCACTCGAAGTCTTTGTACTTAAACCACCGGCCCTCTTCCGTGCTCCGGCATCCCGCGAGCATGGTCGCGGCAACGATCGCAATTGCGATTGTCTTGGTCATGGGAATAGCCCCTCAGTTTTCAAGGGGCTGATGCTAGTGGCTCGAGCTGTTGGCCGCCAACCTGATGTCGATCTGGCAGCCAACGCAGTAATGCCCCCGGTCGACCGCGATCCGGTCATCGAGTTTCAGTGGCTTGAGCTGCATCCGGCACACCGAGCGCAACAGGACCGGCCTGCCGTCGTTCACGTTGAAGTGCGCCGTCGCCCGACATCAGCCTTCCCCGGAGGCCTCGGCCCAGAATGCCATCCTGGCGATCAGCGCGGCCAGATTGTAGGCGTCCTTCGCGTGTTCGGCGGGGCCCGGGCAGGCGGCACCGGCCTGATGAAATCAGGCGAGCGGCCGCCCGATGGATTCGAAGTACTCGCGGGTCACCTTGAACACCATCGGCGCGAGCAGCAGCAGTCCGATGAGGTTGGGGATCGCCATCAGACCGTTGAGGGTGTCGGACAGGTTCCAGACCAGGTCGACCTTGACGTTGGCGAAGGTGAGCGCCGCCAGCACCCAGAGCGCGCGGTAGACCAGCAGGCTCCGTTCGCTGAACAGGTACTGCCAGCACCGCTCCCCGTAGTACGACCACCCGAGGATGGTGGTGAAGGCGAACACCGCCAGGGCGATGGTGACGATGTACTGGCCGCCGGCGATCGAGTTCTGGAAGCCCGCCGAGGTCAGCACCGCGCCGGTCAGCCCGCCGCCGTCCGCCCCGGTCATGGTCCATGCGCCGGACGTGAGGATCACCAGGGCCGTCAGGGTGCACACGACGAGGGTGTCGATGAACGTCCCGAGCATGGCGATGATTCCCTGACGCACCGGGCTGTTGGTCTGGGCGGCCGCGTGCGCAATGGCCGCCGAGCCCAGCCCGGATTCGTTGGAGAACACGCCGCGGGCCACCCCGAAACGGACCGCCGCGGCCACCGCCGCTCCGGCAAATCCGCCGGTCGCCGCCGCCGGCGTGAAAGCGTGGGTAAAGATCAGGCCGATGGCGTCCGGCACGCTGGTGATGTTGATGGCAACGATCAGCAACGCGGCACCGAGGTAGAGCACGATCATGGTCGGCACCAGCTTGCCGGCGACCTCCCCGATCCGGCGGATACCGCCGATCACCACCACGCCCACCAGCGCCGCGACGATGACACCGGTCAGCCAGGTGGGCACGCCGAAGCTGTTGACCAGGGCCGCGGCCATGGAGTTGACCTGAACCGCGTTGCCGATGCCGAACGCCGCCACGGCACCGAAGACCGCGAACGCCAGCCCCAGCCACTTGCCGAGCTCAGGGGCGAACTCGCCGACACCGTTCCGCAGGTAGTACATCGGCCCGCCGACGTACTTCCCGGACTTGTCCACCTCACGGTAGGTAACCGCGCACACCGCTTCCGCGTACTTGGTCGCCATCCCGAACAGGGCGATGAGCCACATGTAGAAGATGGCGCCCGGTCCGCCGAGCGCGATGGCGGTGGCCACGCCGGCGATATTCCCGGTCCCGACCGTTGCCGACAACGCCGTCATCAGCGCATTGAACGGCTTGACCTCGCCTTCGCCGACGGCGGAGCTCCTGTCGAACAGAAGCCTGAAGCCGTAGCCCACCTTTCGCCACGGCATGAACACCAGCCCCAGCGTCAGCAGGACGCCGGTGACGCCGAGGATGCCCAGCATCGGCGGTCCCCAGGCGAATGCATTGACCGAATTGATGACCGTGTTCAGCCGTTCCATGGTGCCGCTCCCCCGCTGGTACTCCGCAGTAGAAGAGTCTAGCGCGAACCGGTCCACCATCGCAGCAACGGACGTGCCGTGGTACGCCCATGCCAGTACCGGCGGAGTCGGACAGCGCTGCGGTGGCGGCCTGACGGCCGGGGACGCCGTTCGACCAACTTGTCACGAAGGCCAGCCTTCAGGCTGCGCTCGTCATGCGGCCCACCGCTGCGACCAATCCGGCGGCTGACACATTCCGATCCTGGGCCGCTGCGGAACTGACCGGCACAGGCCGGGATTGCGGGGGAATGCGGTCATCCCGATCCCAACGCCTGTGTGCGACGGTGCTTGTGCGTCGAGGTAACCAGGGCGGCAACGGATGTTCAGGTGCTGCGTGACCCGGTGTCTCCTCAATTGAGACTGTGAAAGTATTTGCATGAAGCCGAGTTTGCGGCGCGGCCGCCGGTGCTACCTTGGCCAGCATTCCAGGCAACCCCGAGGTGTACCGCGATGCCCGAGCGCCGCTACCGGGAGGTGCAGTCCCGAGGCCAGATGATGCTTCTGCCGCCCTGCCTGGACGAGTACGTGTCCGAACACAACCCGGTGTGCGCGATCGATGCCTTCGTCGACACGCTGGACCTGCAGGCGCTGGGCTTCCGGCATACGGAAGACCGCCGCGGGGCCGGTCAGCCGGCCTACGATCCGGGATTGCTGCTGAAGCTCTACCTGTACGGTTACCAGCACCGGGTCCGCAGCTCACGCCGGCTCGAAGCCGAGACGCATCGCAACCTGGAAGTGATCTGGCTGTGTCAGGGAGCCAGGCCGAGCTACAAGACGATCGCGGATTTCCGCAAGGACAATCTGGCGGCGCTGCGGGCGACCAACCGGGAGTTCGTGCTGCTGTGCCGGGAACTGTCCCTGCTGGGCGACCGCCGGGTGGCGGTCGACGGCACCTTTCTGAAGGCCAATGCGAATCCCGGCAGCATCCACACCAAGGTGAGACTGGAAAAGGAGCTGAAGAAGCTGGACGAGAGGATCGCGGCGTATCACCGGCAACTGGACGAGGCGGATGCAGAACCGGAAGACGGTACGGACGGTGGGGAGGATCCGGAACTGGCGGCGAAGATCGAAGCCCTGGTGGAGAAGCAGAAGCACAAGAAGGCCCTGCAGGAGCGCCTTCAGGAAAGCGGGGAGAGCCAGGTATCGGAGGTCGATCCCGATGCGCGGATGATGAAGAAGCACGCCAAGCTGGTGGGCGGCTACAACTGCCAGATTGCGGTGGACGACAAGCACAAGCTGATTGTGGCGGCGGACGTGGTCCAGGACGGCAATGATTTCTGTCAGTTCGAGCCGATGATGACGAATGCCTGCGAAGCCGCGGGCAATGCCGGGCTGATCGGTCTGGCGGATGCCGGCTATTACAACGGCTCGCATTTGAAGGAATGCGAGGACAGGGGGATGGATGTGTACGTTCCGATCCCCAGGCAACCGGGTCGCAAGGGCAAGGGAGATCGGTTCGGCAACGATGATTTCCGTTACGACCCGCAGGACGACACGTATGTCTGTCCGGCCGGGCAACGGCTGGCTCGAGCCAACGAGACCACCGTCAGGCGTAACAGGCGGTATTTCGTTTATCGTGCGGCGCCGGCGGATTGTCGGGGTTGTGCGCTGTCGAGCCGATGCCTGGAAAAGGCGAACCCAAAGCCAAGGCGCAGGGTGGTGCGCTGGGAGCATGCGGACTGGGTGGACCGGCATCGCGAGAAGATGAGCACCGCTTCGCCGTTGATGCGCGGGCGATCCGCGCTCGTCGAGCACCCATTCGGCACCATCAGGCGCTGGGCGGGGATCGATCATTTCCTGATGCGCGGACTCGACAAGTGCCGCGGCGAGTTCAGCCTGATGGCGCTGGGCTACAACTTCAAGCGGATGGTGAACGAGCTGGGCGTGGATGCAGTCAGGGAGCATTGCCTGCAGAAGCAGCGGGCAACGGCGATCGGAGTGTGATATTGACCGGGAGGCCGTGTCTCCCGCCATCCAGAGCAGCCTTGCAGCGTAAATCTCTCGTCCCTTGGCACGATGTAGTCAATTCAACGCATTATCCCTCCCCTCCCGGTGGCTTATCCGGTCTGGACATCGAAACCGTCATCCGGACGAATGGAAATCAGCCTGTGGCGAGCTGATACTCTCACAGTCTCAATTGCCGCTTGGGCTCCGATCCGTTGCGTTGGCGACCCACCAAACGGAAACGGCTTTGCCGTGGACCTGGAGCCGGTGCCTGCTGAACTCCTTCTTGAAGCGCTGTAGAGAAAGTCTGACGTACGTGACTCACTGGCCCGACATCGTGTGTGGGGCGTGTACGAGCAGGCCCCGAATGAGTCGAACGGTGCTCAGCCCGCACATCTGCGAAGCGCTGAAGCTCCAGTTGTCGCTACGGTTTGCAACTTGCCCGGCGATTGGGGGCAACACTTCCGACCCTTCCGGTTATCGAACCCTCCTCCGTTATCCGGCGTTTCCTGGGTGTTCCCCGAGACGGCGAGGTACCCGCGTTGCGCCCGTCGCGACTCCGACGCAGGGGAGCGATTGGAACAGGGCGACCGGCATGTTCTCCAACAGCAACGCGTCTGGATCCCACGCATCGGCGTGCAAACCGACACCTGCCCGGCCGCTGCACGCCACGCGCTTCCCCTCTGGTCAGCGCCTCAGAACTGCGTGTTGAGGGCTGCGAAGTAGGTGCGTCCCCAGCCGGCCGCGCGCGGCCCATCGGTCGCGGAGGGATGCGCCGTGTTCGTGGAGAGCTTCGCGTCCGTGACGTTGTACACGCCCGCAGTGAGGCGCATATTTTCGAGTCCCAACGGCGCTCTCCAATCGAGAGTCAAGTCGTGGCCGGTCCAGGAGTTGAACTGTCCGTCGTCCCACCGGTTCTCGATCGCGTCGCGGTAGTTCAGGGCCCAGAACGCGGTGAGGTCGCCGCGCCCGGCCGAAGTCACGATGCGCACGGCGTTGCGCGGGAGCGGATACGGTTGCTCCTCGCCCGCGATGCGCTCATCGCTGCTGGTGACGTAGCGCCAGAACCCGCGCATTGCGACGAAGCCCCAGCCGGTCTCCATGCGCGCTCCGAACCGGGTGTTGACCCCGGAGAGCTCGGTTTCGACGATGTTCGCGAAGCTCTCGTGGATCGTGATGTCTCCGGCCGCGCGCTCGATGCAGCTGCTGCCACCGCCAGGCGGGCACTCGGGGTGGTTCAGCATCGCCCAGGTGGGGTCGTGAAGCCCCGGCAGATCGGAGGTCGTGAGCCGGTACCAGTCGACGACGAGGTAGAACGTTCCCTTGCGGGCCTCGGCGCCGATGGAGTGCCTCTCCGATCCCGCCGGCTCGAGTTCGGGGTTGCCGCTCGTGCGCCGGGTCACCTGCCGGTAGTTCGCCGTGTCGCACGTGCGCGGCGGCGGCCCGCTCTCCGGGACGCAACGAACGTAGGGATGGCCCTGTGCCGCGGTGCTGTGCAGGTGGTGCATGGAGGGTGCCCCGTCGCCCGAGCTCCAGGAGCCGCGCAGGGTCACGATGTTGGTGAGCCGGTACTCGGCCCCGAGGCGCCACGCGCGCAGCCCGCCGACGTCATCAAGCTCGTCGGCCCGTGCTGCGGCCCTCACGTCCACGGCGTCGGCGAGGGGCAGGGACACCTCGGCGAAGGCTCCCACTGCATCGCGCTCGCCGGCGTAGCTGGTGCCGCCCGAGCCAAGCACCCCGTTGACGTCGCGGGTTCGGCCGTCGCCTGCCCGGAACGCCAGCAGCCGGTGCGCCTCCACATCGGCGAGTTCGACCCCGGCGGTCCATGCCGTGGCGCGACCGCCGATGGCCGGCCCGGCGGCCGCGAGCGCGAGACGCGCTTCCAGATATCTTCCGCCGAAGTCCTCTTCCTCGCGGAGACTGCTCCTCTCGATCGCTCGCAGGTGGTCCGGGTCCGTCGACAGCGGGTCAGCCAAGTCGTACCGTCCGGCCTGGATCTCGTCGCGAATGATTTCGGCGTCAACGAAGGTATCGCCCGATACGGAGCCGTCGAGTCGCCAGGCGCTGACGCGGGCCTCGTAGCCCAGGCCTTCGGTGAGCCGGCCCCGGATTCGTGCCGAGGCGTCGTACTCCTCGGTGCTCGTCCACCAGTCCCGGTTGCCATGGCCGATGAAGCGATGCCCGACCGAGAAGACATCCTCGTTCGTTGCCTGGAACGCCGGGCTTGCTTCGCGCGCCGACTCGTTGATCGCGTCGAGCAGGCGCTCGCTCGGGGCGACGGAGAAGACACTGATCGACGGGGCATAGCGGAACGCCGAGCGTCCCTGCGTGAGGTTTGCATCCACGTGGATCTCGGCGCGCTCTCCCATCGGGTGGTCAAGGCTGAGGATCACGTTCCTCTGGTCGTAGCTCGCGCTGTCCCACCAGAAGCTGCCGTAGGCGAACCCGCAACCCTTGTCGCCCGTGTCGATCCCCGGCGGGTTGCTGAGCGGACCGGTGTAGCCCAGTGCCTGGTCGCACAAGCCGAGTGGCACGGCCCGCAACGCGTCTGCGCTCGTGTCGAAGACGTAGACGGTGTTGCCGCCGACGCTCACGTTCCGCGCCGTGGCGAAGCTCCCGCCCTCCGTCCACTCCGAGCGGCTGTGCTCGCGGGTGCTGCCGGCGATCTCCTCGCGGTCGAGGATGTCGATGCCGACGGTAAAGTGTCCGCCGGCTCCGACTGCGCCGCCCCATACGACGCTGCCCTGGCGCGCGTTGCCGCCGTCGCGCCCCGGCATCCGGGCGACGCTCCGCACGTCGAAGCCGTCCAGATCCTTCCTCAGCACGAGGTTGAATGCGCCGCGGACTGCCGCGTGGCCGTCCAACGTCCCCAGGCTCTCGGCCCGCAGCACCTCGATGCGCTCGACCGCAGAGAGCGGGAGGGTGTCGAGATCGCCCGCAGTCGTGGCGTAGGGGCGCCCGTTGACCATGATGAGCAGGTCGCGCCCCCCGGTGAAGAAATAGCGGATGATGCCCGTGTCGAGCATCTCGCCAAACGTTTGGGCGCCGGAGCGCTCGATGAAGTCGCGGTCGTACTCGGCGATGATCTGCGGGGCTGGCCCCGGCGTGTCGCGCGCGTCGGCGCGGGCCTGACCCGCCGCGAAGATGGCGGTGGCGGCGAGCGCTGCGAGGATGGTTCGCATCATCGTTTCCCCTGTTCGTTCGTGAACGGGCAGAGTGTCCTACAGCCCGCGCCGGAGAGGCGGTTCCGCTACCTCTTCGTTGCGCGTTCAGTCTCCAGAAGCTAGGCACGCCGCAGAACCTAAGTCCAATATCGATTTCGTATCTGGAAGATAAGGAAACCAAATACGCATCCGGCCACCGCACCCGGGCCGAAAAGCGGTTCCACGCTGCGCGAATCAGCCATCCCCGTGCCTGTGGCCCGCCGGAGACTCAACCGCAGCCCGAAACGATATTGATGGCGCCTGCCCGCACTCTCCTCGTTGCTGGCCGGGTTGCGGTGGGTTGGCGTAAACCGGCAAAACTGGATCATTTGTCGCTTCACCTGTCCTCTCGCCTCCAGGGAAAGTGCTCCTGACACGCCTGCACACTCGGACGGAGAATGAAGAACCCTCCAATTACGTGGAAATCTGCCAGGATCCAGCAGGGTGCCCCCCGTAAGCGCGACGGGTGTCAAAGTCAGCCGAAAACCGCACGCTTCGGAGGTACAGGCGCCGGGTCGGGCGGCGTCAGGAAATCCCGGTCGCACCACGCGCTTGCGAAGCGCTGCGGGCCCGGCCATGGCAACGGCTTGCAGCCCGTGCGGTATTCGAGCGAAGCAGTTTCGATCCTTGGGCACTCTCCGAACCCGACGCCGTTACCCATCACGACTTGGGTATTTCCCGATGACTGGGCATCTGAGCCGTGCCGGCCTCGGTCCAAACAAACGTGAATGAACCAAAACGTGGAGAACGGAACCACGGTCACCGGCGCGCACGTTCGTGTCTGCGGACGGGCGTGAGACCGTGCTGCGTGCAGCATGCGGATTCTGTTTGGCAGTTACATACGTAAGCAACGGCGATGCGCGCCGACATGAATGCGGTCCGGTGCATCTCCGACGACAGAGAAGAGCTCTTTAGCCTGCAGATGAAGGCGGGGAACCTGTACGCCAGATACGAGAACGCCAACGTCGACGTTTCCCGCCTCGAACTGCGCCCCGACGCAAATCGCGGGCAGATTGCGAAGCGAGAGGGGGAGCGTGAGGACTTGTGGAGCCAACGGGAGTCATCAACGAACAGGTCAGCACGCTTACTGATAAGATCAAGGCTGAGGACTTCCCCGAACTCCGACCGAGAGAAGTCGAGTCATGACCAGCGCCACCGTTGGAGCAGTATTCCTCGTGCCGTTCGCGCTGATTGCACCGACGCTCGCAAACGCAGATCCCGGATACACCGTGCTGAAGTATGACCGATAGGCCACTGCTCATCGCTTGCGGAGTCCCGAAGTTCATTTCAACGCCCGGCGGCTGCCGAGCTGCTAACCGACGCCGCCGGGCAGGCCCCTCTCGTCGCAACCGGGTCGAGAGGGGCCACCGCCGCGCTCGAACACTAGAGGCGCATGGACCTTGAGAGCGCATAGACACCGGGCGGGTAATGCGCACTACATCCCGCCCGGCTAGCCCCCTCCCCGCGGGTTCCTAAGTGGGGAGGGGGCGCAATCGCCGAGCGCTCATCGGCAGCACAGTTCCCACTCGGCCGGCAACGACCCGTCCCGCTCCAGCGCATTGAGCTCCCGCGCAATCGACTGCGCACGGGAGACGGATTCGGCCCCGACGAAGAGAATCAAGCGACCGTTCCCATTCGACGGCTTCCCTGCCAGGGCGAATGTCTCGCCGCCGCTTTCCCCGGCAACGATGCATTCCCAATCCTCGCCTCGGCGATGACGGAGCGCTGACGGCCTACGCCCTCGCCGAGCTGGGTCGCATCGGTTGGCCCACGCCGGCGGGTGTCAAGGTCTTGTCGGTACGGCTTGGGGTGCCAGGCGGGCTTAGGAGGCTTACCTTGGCCGTGGCGCAGGAGGGGCCGCTCGTGATCGGACGTACGGCGCATATGGCAGGCGGCCTGTTTGCAGCAACCAAGTAGCAGTTTTAGGCGGGCGGAGTGTTTGTGCGCCGGTGAGGCGGTTGGGGTGCAGGGGCCGATGTACCTTGTCCGAGTGTAACGTAGCCGAGCGTCACCACACGCGGCGGGGCTCGTTGGACGGATGCAGGTTCTTGATCGTGACCGAGCCCGTGACATCCCGACAAATCGAATTCCATTGTGACCCAACCTCATTCAAACATCTGCATGATGATGAAGTAGACACAGCGTCGGGGCGTTTCCGGGGCATTCGTGCCCCGGCCTCATTGGCGCATGTTGGAAGGCCAAGAGCCGGACCTGCAGCGAGAAGCTCGGCCACGTTCCGCCGGGGTGGTGCCACTCTCCCCGCGCACCGGATTTCGGCGCAACCATGCACCTGCCGAGCTGGTTCCGGTCTGAATCGGCGCGGCCGGAGCACCCAGCGGGACCGCCAGCGGCGCCCATCGTCACGGTCGGCGGGAAACATGCCCTCGACACCGCTATAGCGCGGGGGTCTCTATTGCCGTCCACCGGCGATACCGGCGTTCGCCTGCTGCGCCGCTCGCCTGGCGCTGTCTTCGTCCGAGCGCCCCGTGCCGCCGACAAGGAGTGGTCCGGCCGAAAGCGGTGCGCGTGAGCGTCTGGGGAGGGCGTCCCGGCCGCGTTCCGCCCCCGGCACAATGGATACCTCACCATGAGCGCCGCAACCGCAATGCCCGGCAACACGGCAGCGACCTCCTTCACCCATTTCTTCAGGCCCGGCCTGACCGACGACCGCTATTTGATCGAGAATGCGCAGCTTGACCAACACGCCTCGTCGGGCCGCATCGTTCTCCTGGCATTGGGTCGGCGGTACGGTCCGTTTCCGTTTCGCGCATCAGCGTCGGCGCTGTTGTGGCAACGCCGGTCGCATGCGCGTCGTGCCTCGCTCGGCACGCTCCGGCTGCACCGACCGCAGTCCGGGGCAACTTCACGACCATCGTGACCGGCGTCCCCGGCGCCGGTGCGCACATGTGCGTGGGTGCAGGCGCGCCGTTCTCCTATTCCCTACTCTGGGGGTCTACCAAACCATGCCCTGAGAGGGGAATCGCGAAAATGACGGAAGAGCAGATTAGCGAAATGCGGACCGACCTGGCTGCAGCTGTGAGCGTTCTGGAGACGGAGATCCGGCAAGTAGCACGTGCCGATCTGCAAATCGTCTTCGTCCTGATCCACTGCCTGCACAGGAACGGCACGCTGGACCGCAACGATATCGACCTCATGGCCCGGCTGCTCGAAAACCGCGCTAGCCGGGTAGAGGCGCCCGAGACGGCTCCGGATCCGACCGTGCTGCGCGAGTTCGCGAGGATGCTGCTTCGCGATCTTCCTCGTCGAGAAAGTCCAGCCACTGATCGCAATGGTGTCTGAGGCACTGTCCGGTCGTTATGGGCCCGGGGCGTCACGATTCCGCCTCGGGCACGGGCCTGAGCATCCGGTAGAGGAAGATCCGGCTGCCGCCCAAGCGCCGGGTCTGGCGGCAGTCGATCGAGGCGCCATTGACGCGGAGCTCGGCCACGGCCGAAGCGCGCAACGTTCCCGATGGCGATCACCACCATGGTCACCGGCGAACGCAGCTCTGGGTCGCAGTCCGCGGCAGGCTTTGCGAAGCATCCTGCCGAACGAACAGGCGGGGGATTAAACGGAACGATCTTCAGGCTCGCACATCTGCCCACATCTTCCCCTGGTGCCCGCGCCGCTCCTTCGTCGACCCCTGGATGCCCCCCGACTGCAGCGGGATTCTCCCTACGGCTATAAGGCTACTGCCAGGGGGCCGGTTGGGCCGAGGGGGATAACGACGGGTGCCGGTTCGTTTCGCGACTTGTTGAACGCGCTTTCAATGACTTAAATCGATCATGGGGAATTCCGACGCAGGACGCAGGAATGCGCAGTTTCCTGCGGCGCATCCCGGATCGTCCCGGTGTGATAATTGGCGCCGAACGGAATGAGGCGGACCGAAACGGCATGAACGGCGCCCATGCGAAACGGCTTGCGCAACTTTCGGAACGCTTGGCCTCGGCCAGACAGGCCGACATGGAGCGTTACAGGCGTTTCTTCATGGTGGTGGGCGAGCGGATGGAGAGCGCACGGGTCGAGGAACGCGAACAGGACCGCCTGCACGCCGGGCGCTTCAATACGTTCGACTATCTGCGCACGGACGAGCTCGGGCTGTCGCGAATCATTGCGCACCTGCTCAACCCGAACGGACCACACGGTCAGGGGGCAAGCTTCCTCGAGCGATTCCGGAACCTGGTCGGATCGGACCGATGGCCGGCGGATGAAGACGTCGGGGCCGGCGACTTCGGCGCCAGGGTCGTGCGGGAACGCATGACGCATGGCGGTCGCTTCCGGGATATTTCCGTCGAACTGCCGTCACCGGGGCAGGAGCCGGCCTGCATCGCTATCGAGAACAAGCCCTATGCGGCGGACGGCGAGTGCCAGATCGAGGATTATCTCGAGTTCCTGAAACAGGAATATGGCGGCCGGTTCCTGCTCATCTACCTGTCCGGACATGGCGGCATGCCTTCCGAATGGAGCCTCCCCCGGCATGCCTGCAAGGACGGGCTGGCGATCATGTCGTTCTGCCCGGGCACGCCCGCCGGCGATGACGAGGATGCCTGTCCGTTGCATCTGCCCTTCGCATTGACGGACTGGCTGCAGGAATGTCGGCGGCTATGCGATGTGGAGCGCCTGCGCTGGTTTCTGCGCGAGTTCGAGACGTTCTGCCACAAGTCCTTTGGAGGAATCGTGACGACAGCGAGCGAAAAAAAGGAAGTGAGAGACTTCATTCTGGCCAGCGATGACAACTTCAGGACGGCTCTTGCGGTTGTCGAGACCTGGCCATGCATTAGGAAGAATGTCGTGAGGCGGTTTCTTGAGGTCTTGCGCAAGCGGCTCGATGACAAACTACATGTCTACGATGACCTTCAGGTCCATTCCGGGTTCCTCGACAGCGCACCCAAATCGAAGAACGGCGTCTGGGCATTCAGGCAGGCATGGAGGACGGGGTTCGGCGGTGCTCTTCCACTGGTCTGTCTCAGTTGTGATTCCAAAGCCAATGGCTGGTACGTCGGCGTCTTGGTGGATCCCGGTACTTGAGATGCCGAAGAAAGGCTGAACGAATGCCTGCGTGAGCGCCTGCAAAAGAACAAAGCCGATCTGAAGGGAAGCTTCATATCTAAAAGCTGGCCTTGGTACCGCTACTTGGAGGAAGAGCACGGGAACTGGGAGCCGCTGCTGGCGAACCTGCACAGGGAGACGCAGGAGCCAGACGAACTGACGGACTATTTCTGTGGCCGGTTCGTTGAAACGGCGTTACTGACGATTCCGATCATCGACGAGGTCCTGCAAATCTCCGAATGAAACTGATTTCAGAAGGAACCACCTCACCCGTTCACCGAGAAGTGCTCCTGCGACAGAAAGCGAGACGCCACATCGCCCGCCAGAAGACACTCACGGTTCTTCGTGAACACCTTCGACGTGTGCAATCCGCTGCTCCTGTGGGCCTCGCGTACCGCTGTCACCCTTGCGTATGGCAAAGTCACGACGGTCGCGATACAGGAGCGCGCGGTTCAGCACGTAGTCGTCGGTGCTGAGGTCGATGTCCGGGCAATCGGTCATGGTCCAGTATTTGTAGCCGCCCAGGAAGAGATACTGCCGTGTCTGCTGGAAGAAGTGGCACTCGACGCCTTCGCCGCGGCTGATGCGCTCACAGAAGGCGGCGAGAAGCTCCTGCTGGCCGTCCCGCTTGATGACTACGGATCAGGAGGCTGAGGGTTCGAATCCTTCCGGGCGCGCCACCACAAATGATTGATCTGATAGCGTAAAAAAGGACATGTTCCGTAATCATCAACCGATCAGAATTGCGACTTGGGAATCATTTGGACGGAAATTTGGGTCGGCGTTCGGCGTCAGTAGCGGCCGAGAAACGGGATTAGCTGACTGTCACGGGCAACTGTCGTGTTTTCGTTCGGTCACCGGGTGGGACTCGGAGTCGATGGCGCTCAGCGTCCTGAACGAGCCCGCTTGACCCGATGCTTCCACCGCATCGGTAGCGGTACGGTTACGCTCCATCACCCCCTGTTCGAACACATACCAACTGTCCGGACATTCCGCGGAGGGCCGGACCGGCGCATGTGACAACCGGCGGGCGCTTTCGCGGTGTCAATGTGTGATCCGTTTGAAGTGGTTGGAAATCGACACCAACGCGATGAAGTCCGGAGACAGCCGACCAGGCCCGGCGCAAGGCCGCCAGGATGACCGTGCGCATCGAGGCCGGAGAATATCCCGAGCCGCCCGTCAGGCGGGCTGCCGACACCCCCACGGTTGCCGACCCTGCGCAGCGGTACCTCGTCGAGCATGTCGAGGTGCGCTGCAAGCCGCGCACCATCGCGAGCGGCCGCTGGCTGGTGCAGAAGTTCGAGCTGCCCAAGCTCGGCAAGCTCGCCGTCGACGAAGTCGGGGGCAAACGCATCGCGGCGCGGCGCTACCGGCACCGGGCCACGCCCTACCAGGCGAACCGGATCCTCGAAGTCGTGCGCAAGATGTTCAACCTCGCGGAAGCCTGGGGCCTGCGGACGGACGGCGGCAACCCGTGCCGTTTCGTGCAGAAGTACCAGCAGAAGCGGCGCGAGCGTTTCCTGACCGATGAGGAGTTCCAACGGCTCGCCTGGTGCTGGCCGAGGTCGAGGCCGCGGGCGCGGAGACGCCGTCGGCCGTGGCCGCCGTTCGCCTGCAAATGCTGACCGGCTGCCGGCTGGGCGAAATCCAGACCTTGCGCTGGGAGGACGTCGAACTGAACGCGGCGGAACTGCGGTTGCGCGACTCGAAGACCGGTGCGCGGATGGTCCCGCTCTCAGCGGCCGCAGTCGGCATCCTCGCGGCGCTGCCCGGCACGAGGGCAATCCCTGGGTGATCGTCGGCAGGAAGCCCGGCGCCCACCTTACCGACCTGCAGCATCCCTGGCGCCGGGCTCGGGCGCGCGGTGCTTGAGGATGTGTGAATCCATGACCTCCCGCACAGCTTCGCAGGCAGGGCCTTGGCGCTCGGGGAGAGCCTGTTCATGATCGGCAAATTGCTCGGCCACACGAAGGTCGGCATCACCGCCGGGTATACGCATCTGGCGCACGACGCCGAAAAGGCCGCCGCTGCGCGCACCGGGGATCGCAATCGACGCCCATCTCGCGCCGCAATACGCCGAAGCGGCATAGGGGAGGATGGACGATGGCGGTCCTGCAATACAGGACGCTCTCCAACCTCACGGTGGTACCGCTCTCGGTCGAGCGCGACATGGTGTTCCGGGCCCGCGTCCTCACCGCTCAGTGTTCGGGTGTATACCCAGCAGCATCGGCAGGACAGGCTACGTGCGGTCGAGCGCCTGAACCTGGTTCTTTTCATCCATACAAAGCACCAGCGCGCGGTCCGACGGCGAGAGAAAGAGCCCAACGATGTCTCGGACCTTGTCTGAGCCTCTAACTCGCGCATTGTCGCACGCTATCGAGGTCCGAGTACCCTCAACCAATACGCTGGTAAACGCAGATGACGTCTTCTACAAGGAGAAAACTGGACCGTAATACAAAGCCTCGCTCGCCCATTTTATTGGCCTGTCGTTCTAGGTTCTGCACGAGCTCCTCGTCTGCCCTTACTCGGAGTACCGTGGTCTCAACAGTGACTTTTGTGTCGTTGTCGGTCGCCATCGCTTCCTCTTCCATCCCTCGTCGGCGGAGCTTGTAATATCAACAAAATTATCCTTGGTCACGCTCCTCTCCCGTCGGCGGCGGCTCAGGATTCTCTCCCGTTGGTGGGTCAGGATTCCTTGGCAGCTCGGTAGGGATATTTCTCCCAGCCTTACTAAGTCTGTCGCGTATTTCGGCTTCTTTTTTCAAGAAATCGAAAATGTTTGTCGGAAGAGTCGTACCCCCCGTGTATTCTGTCGCGATAATCAGATTACACACACCCACAAACCCGTCGACTAATGTCCTACTTATATTCTTAGCTTCGGAAGAAGACCCCTCCGCTAGGCGTGGCAGTGTGTAAAGACAGAAATCAACCGTGTCTTTCCGCAGAAACATGTGTGTCATCTCTCGAACAGCGGCTGCCACCGAGTCACTCACGCCAGATCCCGCAACTCGCGGAATTTGGACACTCACTGTCGGCGAACCTGCCGCGCCGCTGGCAGAGATGTCACCAGACGAGTCACTGTTGTTAGTAATTTCTGTCCGCTCTTCTCCTTCCGGTTCCTCAGTGTCGCTGGGCGGCTTCGAGGTATCGCCAGCTTGGTCAGGTTGCCCGGGTGCATTGGGCGTTCCTTGACTGCCTGACGGTTCTCCCGGTGAGTCTCCATGGGTAGTGTCGGCCGTCGACCCTTCTGTTGCTTCCTTCTGGGTACCATCCTTGGGTACCTCGGCGTCGGCCGGTGTCTTCGGCGTTTCGGAGGATTCCTGGTCCGTTTCCTTCTGACGTTCTATCCTCGGAACGCTCACGTTGACTTCGGTTGTCACCGCGCCGTCAGAAACTACTTCTTCTCCACCTTGTATGGTCGCCGGCACCGGTGTGGTAATCTGCTCCACTGCCAGAAGCACAACCATTGCGTTGATATATTTGTTTGCAATCTGATCGTAGGTCTCATCACTGATGAGACCGTTCATGTACGCTTCGCATTGACGGTAAAGTCCGTCACGCAAGAGTTGAATGGTCGCATTCCGCGTTCCGAGCTGCTTGGCGGCCTCCTGTATAGCGGACGACAATGCTATTCGTTCTTCCCTATCTGGCCGAGCGAGGCCCACACCCCCAGCGAAGCTCGCCGAAATCGCGGACAAGGCGTCTGGGCTCGGCTCAGCGCAGACGAATGCCGTCCGATTAGAGTTGGAGACCGTGTTCGGCGTACTAATTATCGCGCGCTGCTTAGCATCAATGACTACAGTCGTAGTCTTATTGCTCGGGACGACGCTGTAGTCCCTATAGATGGACGTAAAGTCCGCACCGCATCCGCTAAGGATCACTGCCGCGACGATCATCAGGAGCGTTTTCGGCATAGTACGGTCCTCCTCTCCCATGGCCTTACTAAGCTGCCGAAGAACGCGGTCCTTCGGGCTCTTTATGGGCGACTTTCGGCATGAACATGTCGGTTGGGTCGGTTTGTTCGGAGGGACGACGTGAGGAATTTCGGCCCAGCGTTGCGGCCCTGCGGACGGGAATCCCTGTCGGACGCGGCGCCGGCGTCACAGTGCGCCCGACGGCGGCCCTGCACCTGGTCCCGGCGGTCATGCGGCAGCCTTCAAGAATTTCGGCAGAGGGATCAGGTCGTAGGCCGCAAACGTCAGGGTGAACTGCCAGTCTACCCGCGGCAGTCCGCGATGCCGGGTCTTCGAGAAACGCGCCACCGTCCTCACCCAGCCGAAGACCTCCCCGAACCGTTTACGATGAACTTGGCTCGCCCGGTTGGCCTCACTCGCCACCATCTCTTCGCCGAAGTTCGAGCGCCTGCCCGCGTTGTTGCGCGCCGTATCCGCCTCGACGCCGAAGGCCGTGCTGGTCCTGACGAACTCCGCCGTGTCATAGGCCTTGTCCGCGCTCCCACCGTCACCGGCCGGTCTGGTTCCTTCCGGAACACCATGACCTCGCCGGCTAGGCTTTCTGCCTGTCCCATCGTCCGGCTCGGCAGGCCGTCCACCAGCAGCCCGTTGCGGATCGCCATCAGCACGTGGCCCACGCCCGTCACCGGTGTCCGGAGCGCTTGGCCGGTCTCATTCGGCCCCTGCGTTGTGCGCGGGACGATGGCTCGCTCAGCATGAGTGATCGTCACGGCCTATTCCTTCCAAATGAAAGTTCTTGAGCGTTCAATTCCTTCGCTTACTCATTGCGCCGATCTTAACCCTGCATGTACCTGTGGGCCAGAAGCCCTGTCAGGAACGTGTCGGCATGCAAGCTGCCTCGCACGTCCTACCAGTCCCTGAACGCCTAGTCGATCAGCTTGACCAGGTCGAGCGCCTCGCGCCGTGGTGAAACAAAGCGCGCGGTTGTAGGCCGCATCGCGGCGGGCTTCCTGCGACTGAAAAAAGGCGGACGCGACGTCGATCAGCGGCTGGGGGACAGGGCGCCCGTCGAAGCCGGACGAGAGCTTCGGAGATAACCCTCGGGCCCGTCGCAGAGGACGCGATCGACCAGAGGCGCCGCGAGGCGGCCGAGGTCATCGACCGCATCAACTGCGGCCTCGAACCGGTCCCGCCGGAGCCCGAGCCCGAGCCCACCGTCGCCGATGTCGCGGCGCGCTGCATGCGCGCCTATGTGAAGGTCCACTGCAGGCCCAAGACGGAAAGCCTCTACCGGACCGCCATCGACCGGCACATCGTCTCGGCGCTCGGCTCCATGGCGGTGAAGGACGTGCGGTCCAGCCACGTCATCGAGCTCCATGATCGCCTGCCCGACACGCCGTCGATGGCCAACCACATCGTCGCGATGCTCTCGAAGATGTTTTCGCTCGCGCAAACATGGGAGCTCGCGCCCTGGGGCCGCAATCCCTGCCGGGTGGTTAACAACTACCGCGAGCACTCGCGGGAACGGTTCATGTCGCCCGAGGAGTACCGGAGCGTCGGCGCGTCGCTCAGGGCGGCGGAAGCCGAGGGCTGGATGTGGCCCGCCGCGATCCCGGCGATCCTGCTGTGCTGATGCTGACCGGATGCCGCAATTCCGAGATCCTCACCCTGCGGTGGAACGAAGTCGACCGCACGGCCGACGAGTTCCGGCTCCGCGATAGCAAACGTGGCCCGCACATGGTGCCGCTGACTACGCCGGTGCCGAAGGTGCTGGACGGCATCGAGCACGTCGAGGGCAATCCCTGGGTCATCCGCAGCAAGTGGCGCGGCATCCATTTGCCGAACCTCACCTACTACTGGAACCCCATCAAGGCGCACGCGGAGCTGGAGGGCGTACGCATCCATGACCTGAGGCACTCCTTCGCGTCCCGCGCTCTGGCCCTCGGCGAGAGCCTTCCCATGATCGGGAAGATCCTCGGTGACACGCAGGTTCAGACCACGGCGCGGTACGCGCAACTGGCCAATGAATCCGTGAAGGCCTCGGGGTCGCGCGTTGGGGACAGCATCGGTGCTCATATCGCGCCGATCGAGCCTTGAACGGTAATGTCCGCCACTCTCGTGCGGCGTAACCTCCTAACACACCGTAATCATTAATTTAATTCTTCTCATACAAAATCCGTAATCGAATAGTCACCAGATTCGATCATGTTCCAGGCGTCGCATGCCGCATGTCACGCCTGCTGCCCCCATCCGCCGCGATCCCCAAACGGTTACCGCATGCCCGCGCCCGACGATCCGTAAGGGGCATCGGAGAGGTCGCGGCCGCAAGGTCCATCAGGCCGCGCCCGTAAGTCTTCGCATCAGCGTAGCGCCCCGACCGGTCCGCCGTCTCCGGCAGCGGCGCCAGCAGGTCCGTGTTCGAGAGCTGGCCCCGGAACCCGTGCTTCATCACCGCCAGCCCCCCGGTCACCATCGGCGCCGCGAACGAGGTCCCGCCCGCCACCCAGGTGCGGCGCGCCCCCGGCGCGCCGGTCTCCTCGTCCGGCCCGAAATAAGCCAGGGCGACGCCGTCGCCCGGGGGCCGCGATGCACCACGCGGCCGCAAGACCCCAGCGGTTCGAGTACGCCGCCATCTCCCCGTCCTCTCCCACCGCGACCGCTGCCACCGTGTTCTCGCGTAGACGCGACCACCTCGGGGGTTCTGTCCCCCTTTGAAAAGGCACCTAATCGTCACACCCATTGAGAGCCAGCCGATCACGAAGTGCTGGATTCTCCGTTGCCATGGATCTAATTCGATCAGCATCCATTCCTGTAAGTCGCAGGAAATGGAGATGAAACAGGGCGTCAAGTCTTAGACAAATACCATACATCTTACTGTCATCAATGCCCCTTGCCCTGCGCTCCAATCTCTTGTCGTAGTGTGTCAAATAATTCCTCATGTCAACTATGTCTTGTACCAGAGATTTTATTTCATTTGTCGTTCCAAACAGATCCTTAAACGGCTCAATCAGTCGCTTCATTCTCTTTCGCAAAGAAATTTCGTTCGCGTACGTCAGTCTGGACTCTATGAAATCTTTTCTCTCGGACGGCACTAATTCGCTGATGGTTGCACGCAACCGTTCAAAATCGTCCAAATTCAATTCAGTTTCGTCAGAGGTTCTTCTATGAAGAGTTTCTAGACCCTGTACAAGTGACAGGAAGACGCCGTTCAAATTCCTGTGGGCACCAATTTTAGAAGACAGGTACAAATCAAACGCGGGATATATAGTTTCGTAGTCGGCCAACCATCTCAGGATCGTTTTTTCGATATCACCAGAGATATCATTGTATCCAAAAGTCCTGGAGACGCGTGTATCCGGTTGTTGACCTTGCAGTTGACTGTGATAGAAAATACTCGTCGCAACCTCTTGACCCCATTTATCCAGCTTGTTTCTTGAATAACCCCTCACCCATTCTATCGCCACAATCTTGTTCATCACCAAGCAAAGGAAAGTATGTATCCGGTGTAACATGACGAAACAGCGCTCAACGGGGAGCGGCCCCTCCGACGTTAGAGAAACATACATACGCTGAGAAATCGTCGACGACAGTTGAGATACCTTGTAGTCAGGAAGAGAAAATGAAGGCGAGAATACGAACTGGAGTCCAATCCCCTCTGGCAAGGCTATAGAAATGTCATCCGGCTGCGTGTAATGAATCGCCCACTCTGCCTTTTCGGAATCCGAGTTTAACTTTGGACGAAAACCGGAGATCGAAAACCATTCGTTGAGATTCTCCAACGAAAACTCTATCCGTGAGAACGCAATCGGTTCGTCTTCGACAAATGAAGCTCCAACGAACGCCGCGCCAACATGAAATCTCGACTCAGACACATACCCTTCGATAATTCGCACGAAATAGAAGGGATCGTCTACGACTACGCATTGCTCCAAAGTTACCGGGTCATTATCGACTATACCCAAAATACGCTGGGTTTCTTCGCCAAAGAGACTGTTACTTTGAAGCTGTTGGGGATCAACGGCGGTAGGTCGATGGACTAGTCTGAGGGTTATTTCGCCTGATGTCGAGATACGTAGAGTTCCGGGATAGTGCTGGTTCGGATGGCTTGGAAGCCAAAAGAATCCGGGTTTGTCGATGGGATCGGATAGTCGCATCGTCAGCCCTTGCTATGGCGTCATTTTTTGGAATGGTGTGAGCCAGCCCGGTTCAGCCGTTCGATCCGAGGATCTGTTTTGATTTCAACACAGCTGTCCGCGGTTTGGTAGCACCCAAGGGATACGCGTTTGTGAGCCCTGTCGAGCGGAGCTGAGGTGTTACCACTCCAACCGGAGCGCTTCGGCGGGTACTTCGGTCTCTGGGATGCATCACGCTTTATCAGCACTGCCCGAAGACGGATGCTCACCGTGATCGCGCAGGCCCATTCCGGTGCCCTGTCCCCAGCCACTCTGAGGCGCTTCGGTGCCGGCCACCTCACTCATAGAAATTTCTACATCGTACCCGGGGACACCGACATGGCTGCCTCAAATCGCCGCCGTGGCTTGGCTGTCGGGTCTCGCGTCGACATGTACAGTGACCCGCAGATTGCTGTCGAGCGCCGCAAGCATTTTTATCAGCCGGTCGAGCGTGAAGCGCCCGAGGTCCGCGTTCCGAATCCGCGAGAAATCCGCAGCGGCGAAACGGGTCAGCGCGGCGGCCTTGCGGACCGACAGACCGCGGTCGTCGAGCACCCTGATGATGCGGGCCGCCACCACCGCCTTGGCTTGCTTCAGGTCTGCGTCGGAATCGCCCAGGTCGCGGAAAACGTTGCCGCTGCCCTCAACCAGCTCGAATTCGCTCTCGCTCATGGCATCGTCTCCCTCCTCAGCCGCGCCAGCCGGCCCCGGACCAGATCGATCTCGGCCTTCGGCGTCCCGATCCCCGTCTTCGACTTCTTCCGGAACGCGTGGATCACCCAGAGCCGGCCCGCCAGCTCCGTCACGTAGACCACCCGCCAAGCGTCCGTGCGATAGCGGACGGCGATCTGCATGACGCCCGCCCCGAGGCCCTTCAGCGGTTTCGCGATGTCCGCCCTGCCGCCCTCCGCCGCGATCGTAAGCGCCGTGCCGACCCGATCCCGCACCGTTGCGGGGAACGACTCGAACGTCTTCCGCGCTGCCTTGACCCAACCGACAGGCCTTGTGTCATGGTTCATGAAGTATGTTGTCAATGGCGACTACACCTGTCAACAGGCCGGACCATGAATTGCGGCATTCGTATGCTTCAAGGGCGCTGACCTTGGGCGAGAGCCTCACGATGATCGGGAAGCTGCTTGGTCACACCCAGGTGCAAACGGCCGCACGGTATGCGCACCTGGCGAATAACTCGGTGAAGGCGTCGGGCTCACGGGTCGGCGACAGCATCGGATTGTCGATCGCATAGGACGACCCGCCTGGGCGCCATTTCCGATGCCAAGCGTGGCTTCTCTCGGCTGGGGTTGACACCGCCTTCCTCGCGTGCCAAATACTGACTGTCGGGTGCCCTTTATGGGCTCGATATGGTTCGCCCAACCTGACATCACCCGCTCCCTGTATGCAAGTCCTTGCGTTTGTGCGCTTCTCAAGCTTGCCTAGCTGCGCTGAGGGGCGGCGAATCATCAGGCCACACCTTGAGCCCGTTGAGAATGTTTCCCCCTGAGCGGCGGTAAATACTGGGCTGCAACTTCTCGAAATACGGGTAACTGAAATCCTTATACGTGAACGCACGGTAGACGCTGTACGCCATTCGATAATTCGCTCCGCGTAAAGAACGGATATTCCACGACTGCTGGAAACTTCACGTTCCGGTTGCCGACTCGCTGAAACGAGGCGTGTTTCATCGCAACTGCGCGGTTCAACTGTCTGCTCGTATCATCCATCACAATGAGCGCCCGATGCTTCGGGTGGTACTCTCTCATGTAATGCTGTATGCGTTCGAGCAAGAACTCGTATGCCTTCCAGGTGCCTGTTGTGGTACATCGCAACGCTAACGCTGTCGGCAAACAGGAATTGCTGTTGCTGTCTCGCTTAAGTTCCATCAGGGCTCGAATCACTTGCGATGGCGGCTGGCTCGCCGTCAACAGCGTGCGGGGCACGAAGTGGTTTTCAGTCCCTGCGGAAGTTGGTCGGGCACACTGAAGATCAAACACTCCTGCTATTCAGGTTGTTCGCCTTGATCCAGCCGCAATAGATTCAAGAGCATTTCGGCCAGTTGCCTCCTATTTCTCTGGGATTGATCGGCGGCAGCGGTTACAAGGTCTTCCGCAATTCGTTCAATCCGTTCGTCTTGCCGATCAAGTAATGTCTCCAATTGCTTCTGGTGACGGTCCAGCATCTGTTCATACCGCCGATCCTGCTGCTCTATCAAGGTTTCAATGTGAGATTGCTGTTCTTGAAGCGTACGTTGGTTGAATACCTCCTGAGTCGAAGACTCCCCATAACTCCACCAGGAATACATCGCAGTAACGAATAGGCTAGCGACCGCTATACTTGCAACAAGCAACGAGACAGCTGTCGAGCGTTTTGCACTTTTGTTGAAGTCAGCATGCATGTGTAAAGCAGAATCACTCATGCTTCGAAATAGTTCAGCACATTGAAAAACGATTGCCCGGAGCTCCTCCGCGTGGCCCACTACATCGCCGAGGTGCCGGTTAGTTTCTCGAATTGGATTCTCCGGTAACGTCAAATCTGGACGTTCAAGTTCGGCTATTCCACCGACGTGTGGCTCAGTTGGGCCATTAGAAAGACCACGCAGGGCCGTGCCTAGTTGATCCGACAAAGAGAAGTGCTTCTTCAGGAGATCGTTCGTCGGCCGTGAGAGCGCGCTCCTGATAAGCGGTGTGGAATTTGACCCAAACATCCGATTTATTCGTTCCGCTTGTTCATCCAGGTAGTGGCGAACAATGCGAATAAGGTAGTCGCTATCACGTTCCGATTCGTCTTTCAGTAGGTTGTCGGGTGCAGTTTGAACGCTAGCTATGCTTTCGCCATCGCTGTTTTTCGTATCCGAACGCTGGGTATCTTCAAAGGACGTCAGAAGCCAGTCGTTATGGGCCACGAATTCTCTGGAAAACACTTCTATTTCGTCATCGGAGATGTAATGTGTGTCTTCTTCGCTGAGCATTGAATGATCGGTCTGGTCAGTCCCGTTTCCGGCCTCATCGCCATCCAACACAGTGACACGGTGCCCAATTCTTGTAAGCAATTGGCGTGCAAAAGAGACAGCATCCAGCTCTTTAGCTTTCAGAACGTTCTCGATGCTGGGAAGCATCCCAACTGCGAGAAAGCCGCACCGAACGGTGCCTAGAGATTCAGTCTCGAAGGAAAAAACATGGCGCTTCGTAAGTTCGCTGATATCAACCATCAACGTCTCCCCGGCGACGAGTTCAATGGAAATGCTAGTACATTTGCGATGTCAGAACCAAGCCGAACGCCTCTAACAATCGGTAGACGCGAGCGCACACATCGTCGTTTGCGGAAGACTAGCTGCCGGGAGTTGTGGGAGGGGCTTGCCAGACCAATCTGCCTACGGGCCCGCGCAAGGCCGATGATCGTTCGCGCTCGCCATCACCGGCAACCGCGTCTTGATTCCGACCGCCACGCTGTCGCTTGTAGTCGCAGCCCGTCGTTCAGCGTAGAAGTAATTCAAGGTGGTCAAGACTCCGAAAACTAGGCGGATGGCAGCGCATTTGTTCGCCTATGGTAAGCAACACGCCAGCTTCTACCCGCAGTGTTGGTTGCTAGACCGAAGTGCCCTCGTCGTCAAATCGATCAGGACCACCTCAACGGCTGCGACGTTGGGGAAGAAGTTGGAAACGGTTTCCCAATATTGCTTGAGAGCAGGACAAAGGCCAGATACTCCGACCCGCTTGCCATCGATCAACCATTGCCGCCCGGGCCTCTTACCCTTCCAGACTAGGAGCATCACGCCGTAGCGCTCATCTGCCTCCCGCAGGTAGTCGCCGGCTAGCTGGTTGCGAAGACGTTCACAAAGCTTCGGCCCACTCCACTTCATGTCGAGCAGTTTGAGCTCTACAGGAATCGGCAATGGGACGTTCGGGCTTTGTAGCCGGATGTCCAGGCGCTGGCTATTTGCGAGCTCGTGTTCCTGCGCGATAGTGAACGCATTGCCCCAATTCTGATTGAGCGAACCTGCTACCAAATTTCGGATTTCGCGCTCATCTGCCGCCCTCTGCCAAGTGCGGTACGGGCTGTCATCGCCCTGCTCGAGCCAGTTCTTGAGATCGGTTACACGGGCGACCGTCAAATCGAACAGCTGGCGCTGGGTTGCTGGAGTGGTGGTGAGATAGGAAGAAAACTCGCAGACCTGTTCGGCGGTCCACGGCTCGATGTCGCCGTCCGCTTGCGCACGATGGCGGGCCCGCTTCGCCATCCAGGGCCGGTGACCCGGATTGGGATGGTCCTTAATGAGTTCCGCGAGCGCGATATACGCTTCTTTACCGGGAATGTCGGAAAGCAGCTTGAACAGCCTGTTGCGGGCGTCTTGGGCGTAGTCCCGCAGTTTGGGCGAATAGATGCCTTTGCCGACCCGGTCTACGTCCTCGCTAACACGAATATGTTCGTGCATAAGCACATATAAGCGTTTGAGGTGCCTCGGCGTCAGAAACTTTCCGAACTTGTACCCCTCGGCCATACCATGGCGGCCGCCCATCAGCGCCGTGACGAAAATCTGCGCGATGCGTGAACTCTCCTCCCGCTCGAGCCCGGCAAGCAGGTCCGCAATAGCCTCGATACACGTGTCTGGATTGACGTCGACCCAAATGGCGTACCAATACGGGCGATGCTCGTCGACGGTCCCCTGCGTGGCCTTGACCTCGGCAAGGGCAGCAAGCTCTACCAGATTCGAGCAACCGCCTTTGAGTATGTGGAGAATATGGCGCAGCGCATCGTCGCTTGGCGGGTCGCTTGCTCGGAGCCAGGTCAGAAGCGGCGTGACAAGCGAACCGTGCAACCACGGAGCGTAGACGGCAAGGTCATGCAGAATGTAGTGCATCGGCTGACCGGCTTCGGTGTGCGCCAACTCCCAGAAGAGTTCAGCCTTGATGGCTTCCATCACGGCTTCTGGGCAGGCCCGATACATGGTTTCCAACCAAGCCGGAAAGCCGTTCAGTTCCCAAACGATGTATCGCAGCGCCAGGCGCACCTCGGACACGCCGAGATGTTCAGGGAAGCCTTCCACTTCATTCGCCTCGATCGCAAGCCCTGCCACGGCGAACACAACGGAGGCCGGAATGGAACGCATATCCGCCCCTTCGGACCTGATCCCAGGTCTGTAGTGTCGCCAGTGCGCCATAGCTGCGTCGCGATAGGCAACGGCCACGTCATCTCCGAACTCGTCGATCAGTGACCGCCAATTCGCCGCTTGGGCACGGTTGGTCCGTAGGCCGTCACCTTCGATCTCCGCGAGGAGCCACCATTGATCCGAGCTGACCTCGCCTGGCTGCAGCCCGGGCGGGCTCCGAACAAGATTCGGGTCTGCCTTGAGGCTGGCTACCCAAGCCAACCTTTGTTCTCGGTCCTCCTTACCCTGGCGCTCGCGCTCCTGCCTCCACTCTGCCTCCTGCCGCTGCCACTCTTGGTTCTCCTTCGACACGGGAGGATTCAGCAGTCTGTTCAGTCGCCCGACCAGCACCGAGTCGTTCATCACCGAGGCGCGTAGCCGTGCAAGCCATTCGGCGGGCTCCTCCGCTTCCCGGTACACACGGAATACAAGTGAGAGAGCGACCAGCCGATCGTCTTCCAGTTCGCGCTCGCTCAGCCATTCGAGTATCCGGGGAAAACTGTCAGGGCCGAACGACCAGTAGCGTTTCGGCCACTGCACCGGCCAATCGTCGTCGAGTTTCCTTCCCTCGTCTTCGAGCCGGATTCGGGCGGAATTCACGTCCTTCCAAAACAGGCAGTCATTTAGTACTGGCCAGGCGGGCACCAGTTCGTCCAATCGGTCCTTGTATTCGTCGATGCCACGATCATGCCAGCGGCGAGCGCTCGGGGCCTTGAGCAAGATTGCCAGGGAGGGTTCCCACATTGCCGCTTCGGCGCGCCCCAAGACGAGCCTCTCTACGGCATGGAGAGCGGGCCCCAGAAGCCAAGACAACTCTGCTGAAACATGGCATTCACTCGGTTTGATGAAGGGCGGTCGGCGAAGGATGGCAGCGAAGCCGGCTACCAGCATGGGAAGCGGTTGCTCAATGTTCGTGTTCAGAGGTAGCGGCAAACGCTCAATGAAACCGTGCAGGGCCAGCGTCAATCCCGTCACCCGGAAGCGCTCGTACGGAGCTAGCTTCTCGATCGATTCAAGAAGCAGAGATACGGAGTCAGCATTGGCTTCAGTGTCCTGCACCAGTTCTGCGAGCAGTTCGCGCGGAAGCCTCTGGGGGGCGCACAGGCGGTTCCAGAGCGTCGCCTTATGTGCATTCGTCCCGCAGGTCATGACTGCCCGCGCAGCCGCAACGCGGGCAAACACCCCACGCGTAGGGTCGGCGGCTGGATCAATCATTGGCGGCACGCACTCCACCATGTCCCCCTGCCACACGAGCCTGCCGAGAAAGAAGATGGCATCGTCGTTGTCACCATGCCTGCCGATTAGCGCACCCGCTTCGGGAGCGAGGTCGGGCTGGGTAATGCGCGCGATCGCATGGTTATCGCGTGCGGCGCCGTCATCCTCGCCGCTGGCGATTCGGTCAACGACGTCGGCAAGGATCTTCTTTCGTTCCGGCAATGGCAGTAGGGCGGGGTCGCCACCCTCCATCGCGATTTCGGGATCTGTATCCAGTGCCCGATTGCGGAACCTATGGTCCTCGAGAATCAACCAAGGCAGTACGACACGCAGGCGCGGCGAAACGAACGCCACCCCGTACTGTTCGCGGAAGAACAACGTTTCAACCGCATGGCGCGAGTGACCCCTCCGCAGCAGTTCGCAGAACCATTCGGCTGCCAATAGCTCGCGAACATCGCGTTGGCGGAATCTCACGCACCCGTACGTCACATCGTCGAAGATGGCCCTCGCCAGAAGGTGTTGAACTTCTTCCGGCTGCCAGTCGATGAGGACGGCCTGAGGATCGATGCCGGCGCGAGCATGTCCGCCGTCTAGGACGCGGATGCCGGCCACGCCGGTAAGCACGACCGCTGCAGCGAGTGCCTGCGCGCCGATGCGTGCCTTCTCCGGATTCAATGGCTGCCGGATACTTCGGTCCGGGTCCGGCTCGCCGAGTCTTCGTCCAACGCTGTGACGCAGCAACTCCCTCCGGCCGCCGAGTGCGCGGCGCGCTTTCCACTTGTCGAGAATCTCCTCCAAGTCGAAGGGTCTGCCCGCCATTCCCATTAGGTTGGTCCGCTCCAGCTCCCTAATCAAGCGGTCGATATCTGGCGCCGAGCGGTGTGCAGCGAACGTTCGAATATCGTCTTCTTCCAAAGGCTGCAGGAGGAGAACCTCAAGCGCATCACGGGGACACTCAGTTCGTTCAGTCGATTCTTGATTCTTGCCACTGCATTCGGCCAGCGGTTTCTTGAATGGCAGATATCGAAGCACCAGTTCCCGGTCGGACTTCGCGCGCCAGGCATATGGCCGGCTGGAAATACAAACGCGGGCTCGCAACTGTGCATACCGAATCTTGGCGGAGAAGCGGCGGATCGCCTTCTCAAACAAGGTTGGATTGCCGAGCCTGGCCTCATCAACGGAATCGAGATAGAACCAAGCCTCTTTCTGGCAATCGAGCCACTGCTCAAACGACTCCGCGCTTCCGACTTCGAACGCGTCTTCGAAGGTATCGACGATATCCTCGATGCGAATTAAGAACGACGGATTGCCTTGCTGCTCAACGTGTCGCGCCCGGGCTAGCATTTCGAATGTTTTGCCGGCTCCAGCTTCCGCCAAGATCACGGAGCGGTATCCCGTGTCGATTTCTCGCCAAGTCTTGAAGTTGGGATACCCCAGAAGCGCCCGGACTTCGTGTTCGTCCGAATCGTCACCTGACTGACAGGCAGGGCAAAAGCGGCGCACGAGGGGCACCGGCTCGTTGTGGTTCACCTGCATCCCCTTGGCCGGTTAAATCAAGAACTCTTACTGGCTTTATCTGATCTACTGATACTACTTGGTTCTTCGGAGATTTCGGGGCTCTTAACAGAAGCTTCCCATGCTCTCATGGGCCTGCAATTTCCTTGTGAAAGTTGGTTAGAGCCACCGGCAAGGCCTTAAGACCCAACTAGACATCATGGATTGACCTGCCCTTGCCTTGAAACCGTGGGTTACGTTCCCCGGTGGAGACCAGGCAGGCAGTGCCACCTCAAGGAGGGCAGGTCATGAGCAAGTGTAGCGCGTATGTGGGGCTCGACGTCCACAAGGAGACGATCGCGGTGGCGGTGGCCCGTCCGCGTGGTGGCGAGGTGACGTCGTTCGGGGTGATCGCGCACCGTCCGGCGGCGATGCGGAAGCTGCTGGCGAAGCTGGGCCCGAACGGGCAGATGCTGGAGTTGTGCTACGAGGCCCGCCCCTGCGGCTACGGCCTGTACCGGACGTTGAGAGAGATGGGTCATCGCTGCCGTGTGGTCGCGCCGGGCCTGGTCCCGCGCAAGCCGGGCGAGCGGGTGAAGACGGACCGGCGCGACGCGCTGACGCTGGCCCGGCTGCTCCGTGCCGGCGAGCTGACCCCGGTCTGGGTGCCGGGTCCGGAGCAGGAGGCGATCCGCGACCTGACGCGGGCGCGCGAGGACATGAAGGCTGCCCAGCTCAAGGCGCGCCAGCGCCTGAGCGCGTTCCTGCTGCGCCACGGCCGGGTCTACCGGGAGGGGAAGAGCGCGTGGACCCAGCAGCACGCGCTGGCTGCAGGCCCAGTCGTTTGCCCAGCCCGTCCAGCAGATCGTGTTCCAGGAGTATGTCGACGCTGTCACCGCGGCGGGCGACCGGGTGGCGGGGCTCGATGAGCAGATCCGCACGGCCGTGCCCGGCTGGTCCCTGGCCCCGGTCGCACTCGCGCTGATGGCATTGCGGAGCGTCAACCTGCTGACCGCCGTCACCGTGCCGGCCGAGCTCGGCGACCTCACCCGCTTCGACCACCCGCGGCAGCTGATGGGCTTCCTCGGCCTGATCCCCGGCGAGCACTCGTCCGGCGCGCGCCGCCGGCAGGGAGCGATCACCAAGACCGGCAACGGACACGCCCGCCGAGTGCTTGTCGAAGCGGCCTGGAGCTATCGCTTCCCGGCGCGCCAGACCGACCACCTGCAGCGCAAGGGCGGCCACGCCACCGCCGAGGTCCAGGCCATCGCCTGGAAGGCGCAGAAACGCCTGTGCGGACGCTACCGGACACTCGCCCGGACCGGGAAGCCCGCGTGCAAGGTCGCCACCGCCATCGCCCGAGAGTTGGCCGGCTACCTGTGGGCCATCGCCCGCACGGTCGACGTCCGGCCCCGCGCGAGCGCATGAGATCACCCCACGTCACAGCAGCCGTCGCGACACGGGCCGGGGCCCGTGTCTGGCAGCCGGAGCGGCCAGCGCCGGTCAGGAGAACCCTCGATGACACTACGTGGCGCCGGGCTCGCACCCGGACGACCCACGCCGCTAGAGGGAGGCAGCTCCACGACGAAGAAAGGTCAGGCGGTAACCAATCCGCGGATATCAGAGTGATCTACCGTCGTTGCAAGCGCTGCCGCTCCGGCTCCCAGACACGGGACGGGCCCCACGACCACTGGATCTTGTTGCAGGTTGACAGGTCAATCCATATCAGTGTCAGCCTTGCATGAGGTTAAATGCGAGCAATCCCACGAGGAACGTATCCGCTTGAAGCGAACCTCGAATTTGTGTCCAGTTCTGAAATGCCGTATCCACGCGGTCGATGAGTTCGACCACTTCGCTGCGAGTGAACCGACGGTGCAGAGCGTAGTCTGCTTCGTGCCGAGCTTGTTGAAGCTCGACGAAGGCATCAGCAAAATCGACTAGGTCGGAATCGAGTGCCTCATCGTTGAAGCCGTGAATAAGCTTGTCTGAAACGCTCTGGTTTGCAAATTGCTGCGCCACCCGTTTCATCGTCGAATGGGCAAACGCGCGGGCCAAAGACTGCCGCAGTGGCCGACGACGTCGACCGGAGAGCATGAGCTGGGTGGCCTCACCAATGAGAAGGTGGAACAACTCGTAGTAGGAAGCAGACACAGCGCGGCGAAGGCTTTCCTGCGATGGGCGTTTGGGCTCCTTACGTGCCAGATGACGGGCCTGCTTCAGCAGATCGGTGTGTAAGCTCACCGTTATGAGCCCATTTCGGAGGCGCGAGGGAAGCGTGTATAGACCCAAACCCGCTCAGGCACTTGCTCGTGAATCGCATCACGAATCTTGGCACGGAGGTCAGAAAGGGAGCGTCGGTCAACTTTGTCCTTCTCAAGCCACGCCCAGACCCAGACTGCGGGGTCGTCGGTGGCGTCGAAGCCCGTCTCCACCTGCCAACTGCTGACCGGTGTCGGAAGGCCTCTTAATGCCTGAAGCGTCTCTTGGATGTCGGCCGCTGAAACATTCATGTTGTTCATTGTCTTCAGATGGTCCGCACCGACGACACGGGGCTACCCTGGCAGAGTAGCGTACGACGCCGGGAACAGAGTCTCGCAGGCACGACCCGCAAGAGGAAGCGGTCCCGATCGTGTTCCTTATGGCCGGCGTCGGCAAGTGCGTCGAGCAACCGCCCGCCCGGTTCGGCGGCCCCGATGTGCGCTGGGTTCTGGCCACGGAGATTTCGGCGCCGCACACCGGAGGTGAAATCGGACCACCGCACATGTTGGTGCGAGTCCGCCAGGGATGGGCGACGACCCTCGCTCCTGCAGTTCGTGGAAATCGAAGGTTTGGAAGTCGCTCACCAAGATGCAGCGCGGGCACTCCCATTCCGGCAGCGCGTCGAAATACTCCCCGGCCTGTTTGTAGGCTGCCGTCAGGTCGCGCCCGGCGCTCTTCTGCTCGACGATCAGTACGCCGGGCCGAAACAGATCGATGAACCCGGAGCGATTGTCGAGCTTGGAGACGTATTGCTCGTAGCGGGCAACCTCGCGACGGCGCTTCCCGAAGACCTCGAAGAACTCGTTGTAGAAACTCTGCGTCTCGCCCTTCTCGTAGGCTGCGTCCTTCCAGTCTTCGGCGAAGATGGCCGCGCGGGCGCGAACCTCGTTCCACGACAGGCGCACGGCTTACGGCGCGTCCTGATCGAAGTAGTCTTCGTCGATCCGCTTGACCTCGTAACGTGGAAGGCGCGTTCGCACGCCGATTCCGTGCAGGACCATGAGCCGTGCCAGTTCATCGCCATCGATCAGGACGATCCGCTTGGGACTCCGCGCCACGTAGTCTTTTGCAGCGCGCGTAAAGCCGGACGTGGTGACGAACACGCCCTTGGTCGTGCCCGCAGCGTCGATCGCGCCTGCGAAGTTGCGCAGGTCGCCTTCGCCCACGGCATTGCCTGCCGCATACTTCTTCGCCTGCACGTACACCTCGTCCAAGCCGAGCGCATCCTCCCGGATCGTGCCGTCGATTCCACCATCGCCGGAACGTCCGGTCACACGGCCCATCGCAGCATCGCCGCCGCCGTAGCCCATCGCGATCAACAAATCGACGACCACCGTTCGAGAAACGCCGGTGCTGCATCGCGGACCCGATGCAGCACGTCGGCCTCCAAGGCACTGCTCAACTGTCGCGCAGCGCGGTCCAGTGCCTCCTCCGGCGTGTAGGAGATTTCCTCGTTCGGTTTGGGTGTCGCAGCCCTGCCGGGGAGCGAAGCGTTCGCCCGCTGCTTCCATTTGGCGAAATCGGGATACTCGCCAAGGAGGTTCATGTCGATGTGCGGGGGCGCGCGGGACAACAGGCGTTCACCCTCTTCCGTGAGCCGATAGACACCGCGACGGACCCGTTCCAGCAACCCGGCCCGCACCATGTAGATCACGGCCCAACTCACACGGTTCACAAAGATTGCCTGCCGGCCGCTCGGGAGCACTTCCTCGACATCTTCCGCCGAGAGTCCTGCCGCGGCGGCGATCCGTTCGCGGACTTCCGAAAGCGGCGGCTCCCCACCACCGGCAAACGCCTTGAGGGCAGGGAGCATCAGCGACTGGAAATCAGGGACGGGCATCGGTCATCGCGCCCGTTGCCGCCGACTGTCGGGGCGTCACGCGCTTTGCGATCTCGCGGCCCGCCGCGATCTCCGCTTGGCGAAGCTCCCAGGTCTTTTGCAGGTTCAGCCAGAGTTGCGGCGTCGTCCCGAAATACCGTGCGAGCCGCAGCGCGGTGTCCGCGCTCACCCCACGCTGGCCGTTCAGGATCATCGTCACCCGGTTCACCGGGACGCCCAGCTCCTTCGACAGCGCATTGGCCGACAGCCCGAGCTCGTCGAGTTCGCCGCGCAGGATTTCGCCGGGATGCACCGGCCTCATGCCGTTCCTTGCGTTCATGTCAGACTCCCTCAGTGATCATCCACGATCTCCACGTCTAATGGCCCGTCATCCGCCCACCGGAAGCAGACGCGCCATTGCACGTTGATCCGAATGCTGTGCTGACCGGCGCGGTCGCCCCGCAGCGCCTCCAGCCGGTTGCTCGGCAATGCGGCAAGGTCTCCGAGCGTTTCTGCGCTGTCCAGCAGGAGCAGTCGGCGCACTGCCTGATTGGTGAAGCCATGAAACGCCGCGACGCGTCGCCCCTCGAAGAAGCGGCGCGTCTCCCGATCCCTGAAGCTCCGTATCATGTGCGCCGACCGTAACTCTTCTTACGCTTTCCGTAAAGGATGCTGACGGACAAACTCATGCTCGCGTTCATTACGGTGGGGCGTCCGTGCCCTCCGAGGGCGCAGACCGAGCAAATGACGCTGCCAGTGCGTGAGCGTGCATCTTTCTGCATTGTGTTATTACCTCCCGCTTCCTACACTCCCGCCCGGAAGCCGCGTGGCGGATCGGGAACCGTTTCCGGAGGTGCGTCGCGGACGCGGTCGCTCAAGCGCCGCTCAGGCTAACTGCCAGTTACAAATTGGTTTGCTTCGCCTGATCGTTTGAGCAGCCAGGAAGCGGGATGGAGACGCCCTTCGGCGTTTCGGGACCACACCCGACGCAGGTCCCTGCGGATGCGCGCATGTGCGCTATGGCGTGCCCTGACGGGCACTTCAGGTGCCTGACGGCGCCTCGGCTATGAGGGGCGCGTGTATGCTCGCGAGCATACACGCAGGGCCCTGTATTCGCTTGCCCTGCCGCCTTTGTATGCTCCGGAGCATACGCCGTATGCTCGCGAGCATACGCGCCGGGCGGTTTCCGAAGCGGGCAAATCCCGCCCGATCCGCGCCCTGTCCGGGCATTGACACACGCTCTATCGCTGACGCGCATCGCTCCACCGGCCGCAAACCGGGCCCATTCCGGTGTCGTTTCCGCCCCGCTTCCAGTCGAGTCCGGTGCCGCGTTTGCCAGCAGTCGGGAGCGTTCTCGGCCGCCGGTGCTTCCGTATCCCGCCGGTCGGGCACCGATCCCGGTGTGTTTTACTCCCTGGAGGCCTGGTCCGGACGGGCCGCAGCGCGCTTGTTTAGCTCACGCTGCAGCTCGCGCGCCGACCGGACCAGCTCCTCCAGTTCGTCGCCACGGCCGTTCTTCAGCATGTCATCGCGCAGGGCGGTCGCAATGATGTGCGTGTACCGGAAGATCTGTTCGATCTGCCGGGTGAGCCGGCCACCCGAATCGGTGAGCCCGGGCTCCTCGCCGAGCGCCGTCAGGACCGTGGCGCGGATCAGTTCCGTGACGGTCATGCCCCGCATGACGGCGTAGGTCTCGATCCGGTCCCAGTCCCGGTCATGGAACCGGATTGTCCGCGGCGTCAGCTTTCCCCACTTCCCGTCCTCGCCGACCGGTCGCCGGACCATATTCCGGTTCATCTTTCGCCTCCCGTGACTGCCGTTCCGCGCGCGATGCGGGCCCGTCGGGGCCCGGCCTGGTGCCGCCCGCCCGCCATTTCCCTACAGCTCGAGGTCCAGCCCGGCGCCCCGGCCGCGGTCCCGGGCGGGCGCATTCGGCTCCGCTGCCCGCGCATCTGCGCTGGCATCTCTGCCGTCAGCTCCGTTCCCCGGTGCTTTTCCTGACGCCTTCCCGCGCGCTCCACCGGTCTCCGGTGCCCGCTCCGACCCGGCCACCGGCATCTCGCCGATGCCTTCGAGTGCGGCGATGCGCGCGCCCGTGACCGCCTGGAGCTGCGCGCGGAGCTCGGCCGCGTCGTCAGTCACCAGCTCGGCGTGCTCGCGTGCGCGGCTGATCTCCACGTAGAAGCTCTTCTGGGTCGTCAGGTGGGGGTGCCTCGCTTCCATTGCGGCGATCACATTGTCGACCGTGCGGCCCTGGAAAGCGTGCACCGTAGAGGCCCAGGCGTGGTCGAGATGCCGGAGCTGCGGGTCGCCTCTCACCAGTTCCAGCCGCCGCCCGTCCTCCAGGCGGAACGCGACACGGCCCTGCCCGACGCCCAGCACCTCGGCGGTGCGGCTGTTGACCACGCCCAGGCCGTCGTCGTTCCGCGTCCAGCGGATGCGGTCACCGGCGCGGAGCTCGATCCCGGCGGACCGGTACACCTCGGTGCCGCCCTTGAGGCCGCCGACCTGCGACGGCTTCCAGGCGACGGTCCCGCCCTTGCCGTCGCTCAGCAGCACCGCGCGGCGCCTGCCGTCGACGCCCACGACGCGGCGCTCGTCCCCCTTCTCGACGCCGATCCGCCGGTAGGTTCGGTAGAAGGCGACCACGTCGCCCTTCGCATAGTTGCCCGCGAGCGCCTTCTCGGCATTGGTGTAGCCCTTCGAAACCAGCCGTTCGACCTGCACGACGGGCCCGTGGAGCCATCCCTCGCGGGCGAGCTCCTCGCGGATATGGCCGTTGATCTTCAGGCGGAGGTCATGGCTCGGGGCCATGACGCCGGTCTTTTCCCGCACCTCCGGCGCCAGCGCCAGCCAGCGCGCGGCCACCGCCGCCGCGATCCCGCCCCGCGGCACCGCGGCCACGTTGGCACCGAGCTTCCCGAAGGCCCGGCCGATGTCGCCCCTGATGCTCGCCTCGACCGCCTCCTTCAGGGCCGGGTCGCGCTGGCGCATGACCTCGTCCATGACGGCCGTCTGCATGCCGGCAGCCTGCAACTGGGCGAACGGCTTCCCGGCGTCGACCGCGTCAAGCTGCTTGGCGTCGCCAACCAAGACGACGCGGGGGACGCGGAGCTCGTCCGCGATGCGCAGCAGGTCCCTAGCCTGCATGGTCGAGGCGAGCGAGCCCTCGTCGACCACCAGGATCGTCTTCGCGAAAGCTGCGCGCATCTCGCGCGCGCCGTGCTTCGTGAGGCGCCCCGCGGCCACGCCGGCGTTGCGGGCGAGGAACCCCTGCAAGGTCTGCGACTCGATGCTGGCCTCGGCGGCGAGCGTCTTGACCGCCGACGCGGACGGCGCGAGACCCACCATGCGCCAGCCCTTCTTCTCCGCCAGCGCGCGCGCCCGGTCGAGCATGGTAGTCTTCCCCGTCCCCGCGTAGCCCTGCACGCTCACCACCCGGTCCTTCGCCGACAGGATCAGCTTCACCGCGTCCCTCTGTCCAACCGTGAGCGACGACTTGTGGAGGTGATCGCGGACCGCCCAGCGGCGCATCGGGGCCTGCCCGCGGCCCGCGCCCGCGCGCATCAGGGCGATGGTCTCGCGCTCCTCCCCGACCGTGCGGTCGGTCGCAAGCGAGTCCCGGGCCCCCGGCAGTGTCACCGCGTGCAGCGCTCCCGCCTTCTCCAGCCGTGCCACCTCGTGTTCGACGTCCCCGACGGCGTGCCTGCCCGGGGCGTGGGTCAGGGCTGCGGCGAGCAGATCCGCCCGCGCAAATACGGCCGCGCGCTCCGAAAGGTGCGCCATCGCCCACGCCACAGAGGAGCTCACCGTGCCGCGATCCTGCAGCGCCTCTTCTGGCCCCGCCGGTGCGGCTTTCCCGGTCGGCAGGCGCCCCGGTCGTTCAACTGCGTTCGGTGGGTCCGGCGGCGTGTCCCGCTCATTGCCCGAAACCGGTGCCACTCGCCCCTCATGCCGCCTGTCCGTTTTCGCCGCCGGCGCCGGGTCGGCAACGGGATTCAGCGCCGGCTCCGGCGAGAGAGCGCCGCCCGGCACGAAGTCCTGTACCCGGCTCCCCGATCCCCTCTCCTGCTCGATGCGGCGGGCAAGCGCACCGGCGACGAACCCGCCGACGTCGAGGCCCAGGTCGGCCGCCTGCCGATGCCACACGTGACGGAGTTCGTCGCGGTCGATTTCCCGCTTCGTGGCCCGTGTCATCAACGCCGCGCGCTCGGCGTGGCGGGGGTTGTCGGCCGATTGGTCGAGCCCGCGCGCTTCCATCGCCGCCTCGATCTCGCCCCTGCGGGTCGAGAACGCCGTGATCGCCTCGCGGGAGACGCCGGCAAGCTCGAAGCGACCGTCCGCGTGCGTCTTCTCGATGTCGTACCCGAGCCGCGTGAGCCCGGCGGCGAGCTCGTTCCGGTAGATGGCGCCGATCAGCATCTTCGAGTCGTAGAGCTTCTCGTTGGCCATCGTCCGCCACTTGCCGTCCTCGCCCTGGACCATGTTGGCCAGCACGGAATGGGTATGGAGCTGCGGATCGAGGTTGCGCGAGGTGTCGTGGCGGAATGTCGCGACGACGCACTTCTGGCCGCCTACGTGAACCATGCGACCGGTCTCCGGGTCCCACATCCGGGTCTGGACCGCGTTCTTCTCGACCCAGGCGAGCGTCGCCTGCACCGCCCGGTCGTGGGCACCGACGATGCGGTCGTCGCCGCCCACGAGGGCCGCGATCGAGACGGACTTGGACGCGGAGAACGTGAGATCGCGGCCGGGCCGGTGCGTGATCTCGCCGTCCCTGCCGCGTTTGCCCAGCTCGGTCCCGGAGCCGTCGGGTACCTTGCCCTCGAGGATTGCGCGGAAGGTTTCCGGGTCGACGGGCCCGCTGAGCCCCAGCCCCTCGGCACCCTTCCCGAACCAGGCGCTGGCGTCCCGGTGCTCCGGATCGTCCTTCGCGTAATACCCGTCCTTCTCGTAGTAGGACGCGCCCTGGGCCGCCGAGGTAATGGCACCGATCGACAGCATGTCAGGCCCATCCGTCCGTCACGGCCGACGGCGCGGGCGCGTGCCCTGGCGGGGTCGCCCCGCGGGCTGTTTCCGGAACAGCCGCCGGGCGGTCGGGCACCGGCGCCGCGATGTTGTCCACGTCCGCGGGCGCAGTTTTCATCTCGCCGGCAGGCTCTTGAGGCACGCTTTCGCCGCGGCCGGAGACCGGCTCATCTGGCCAGGGCAGCTCGTCGGCTGCGCCCGCCGGGGATGCCGGGACGTGGGCTTCACCCGACGCGTTCGGGGGTTCCCGGTCATCGCGCGGCACGAACCGGGGGGCGCGCACCGGCCGGTCAACCGGCCTGAGCCTGATCGACGCCACCGGGTACGGCCCCGGGAACTTGAGGAAGCCGCGGAGGTTGGGGAGCCGCATGATGTCGGCAGGGAGCGCCAGCGCACGGAGTTCCCGCCGGGGCGTCAGCGACACCCCGTCGCGGATCGTGTTGGCGCCGTAGCTGACGTTCTCGGCCACCTCCTCAACCTCGCTCCGGCCGAGGCTGTCGGCCGACCACTGGGCGGTGTCACGGTCCGGGGCGGCGAGCACAACGCGCGTGCCGCAGAGGCCCGAGATGGTCTCGGCGCCGTTCCGCCCGTAGAGATCACGGAGCGCCGAGGCCACCTGGACGCCAAGGACGAAGCAGCCGCCGAACTGCCGGCTCTCGGCGAGCCCGGGCTGCAGCGACGGCACCTGGTGGAGCGTCGGGAGCTCGTCGAGGATCACCCAGATGCGCCGGTCGTCGGCCTGGTCGAGCGAGAGCATCGCGTTGACCGCGATCTCGAGCCAGGTCGAGATCAGGCCCCGGAGGCTCGCGTGCTGGTCGCCACGCGAGGTGAGGAACAGGAACCCGTCCTGGTCTTCACGGGAAACCCACTCCCGGATCGAGAACGGCACGCCGTCGTCCGGCAGGACCTCGAGCGCCGACAAGTTGGCGGTGAGCATGGCACGTACGCTGAGCGCAGTGCGCGGGTTGTCGGGATCGACGATCGACTGCGCGACCGTCCCCTCCATCGCCTGCGCCAACGCCGTGAGGTCGGCCTTCAGGAGGTGGTCGACGAGGACCCGGTTCGCGGTGACGCCCTTCTGCGCGAGGACCGCGGCGCCGTTGGCGAACAATTGCCGGGCCGCCGTCACCCAGAACGGATCGGCGCTGTCGCGCTGCTGCGGGATGAGGGCCACCGCCATCATGTCGAAGTCGCGGGCGTTCCGGGCCTCGAGGAACGGCGACCACCGGGGCGCCCTGGCGTCGAGCGGGTTGAGCAGCACGTCGCGCGCGGGATCGAAGAAGGCGCGCGTGTAGGAGCCCATCTTGTCGTAGATGACGCAGCGCTCGCCCTTCGCCCGGATCTGCGAGACGAGATCGGAGATCAGCACCGTCTTGCCGGAGCCCGTGGTGCCAGAGACGATCGTGTGCTGGGTCTCGCTTCGCGTCGGAAACGGGATACTGGCCAGCCGGTAGGCGCGGTCCCGCTTCGTGCCCGGCAGGCTCTCCAGAGCGCGCCGGTGGAGCGGCCGGATGCGGCGGCGGAGTTGCGCCGCGGTCACGAGTTCTGCGCCCCGGACACGGTGCTTGCGCCCGAGCTGCACGCCGCGGTACCAGAACCAGGCGAGGAAGAGCGCGATCACGCCGGCCCCCGCCTGGCCGCCGCGCCACGCGCTCCGGATGATCTCGTCGAGGATCCGCTCGCGGATGCGCTCGGCCGGCACCGAGGAGGCGATGGTGCGGATCGTGAGCACCCGCCGGGTGCCGCCCGCGTCGCGGACGACCTGACCCGAATCCGGCTGGTAGCCGATCGCGAGCTTGGCTTCGGCCAGCGTCAGCAGGCCGGTCGCGTACCAGTCGGCGCCCGTGGTCGTGTGCCAGAGGTTCCAAGCCGGCACGGCCACGACCACGAGGGCGCCCAGCATCATCCCGGCCTGCAGCAACTGCCCCCACATGCGGATGCCGTGGAAGACCGTCTGGCCACCACGCAAGGTGCTCCCACCGATGCCGCGCATCGTGCGTGCTCAGAACCGTGGCGGGGGCATGCCCGGCGGCGCGGTCAGGCCCAGTCGCCGGGGCTGGCGTCCGGACTCGCAGCCGCGGACATCGCCGCCGGTGCTTCCGGCGCGCGCCCGGCTCCCGGGGCGAGCACGTTCACCATGCCCTGCGGGCCTGCGACGATGATCTCGGTCGCCCGCCTGGGCTGGTCCTCCCTGTCGGTGTACTCGCGAACCGTCAGGCGGCCCTCAACGAGGACCGCCGTTCCCTTGCGGACCAGCCGCTCCACCACCCCGACCGCGCCGCCGAACACGATGACGCGGTGCCACTCGGTCCGCTCCTGGGCCTCCCCGTTCCGGCTCTTCCAGCGCTCCGTGGTCGCCAGGCTGAACCGGGCGGCGCGGTCGCCGTTCGCATGGCTGTGGAATTCGGGATCGCGCCCGACATGGCCGAGCAGGGTCACGCGGTTGACGTTCAGCATGGGAGGTCTCCGGTCGAGGTGCGGGGTTGGAACGTCCGGGGCGGGCGGCGGCAGGGTGTCGGGAGTCGCGAAGTGTTCCCTTTTCATACTGCATGCGTATAGTGCGACGTCATGCACACAGTACCAACAGAGAGGGATTCTTCCGGCAATCCTGTCACCTGGCGTGAACGCCTGCTCGTGCTCGGCGGCTTCGGGGTCGCGGCGGCGGCAACGGCCGTATCGGTGGCGACCGGAAGCGGCATTGATGCGGCAGGCGCGGTCTGGTGGCTTGCGGCCGGCTGGGCCGTCCTGGCCAGCTTCGCGTTGGCTTTCCGGCGCGGCCTGCGGCACCGCGACTGGTCCGCCTTCCGCGGCTACGAGTTCCCCGACAACGCCGACCTGGTCGACTGGTCCTCCCGCACCGGACGCTACGCCTGGCTCCGCGAGTGGGAAGACCGGCGCGGGTTCGACGACGACCACCTCCGCTAGTCCGCTCACCGGGCCGACTCTCCCCGGTCGGGCGCAGCGTTCCTGGCCGTGCCGTAGAGCTTCCCGGCCAGCCACTCGCCGCCGAACGGCACGCCCGCCGTGGCATGCTCCGCGAACGGTCGCTCGACTTCACCCGCGGTCGCATGTCGGCCGTCGCGGACCATGTCCTCCGTCAGTTCCGTCCGCGTGGCGCGGACCTTCCCGCGCTGCGCGAGGTCGCCTTCCGCGGCGGCCCGGTGAGTCCCGGCCTTCGCCCCGACCTCGCCCGCTTCGGGCGCACCCGCCGCCGCGGCCCGGTCATGGATGTCCGCAGTCCAGCCAGCGTGCGCCGCCGCGGGCGCCGGCCCGCGGGCTTCACCGAACCCTGCACGTTCGACTTCGTACTCCGCCCGTCCGGCGACGGACGCCGGGTCAGGCCCGGCCGGCGCCGGGAACCGCTCGCCGATGAATGCCGCCGCGTGCTCGCGGAGCGCCTCGGCGTCCTCCGGGGTCTGCGGGGAGGCGAGGCGCATGGCCCCGGCGACGCCGATGGGCCTCCCGGCCGTGCCCTCGCGCTCCGCGAGCCAGGCGAAGAAGGGCTGCCCGAGGTCGCGCTCGATCGCCTGCGCGTCGGCGCGCACCTGAGCAGCCTGCTCCGACCACTGCTCCGATTCGCCGTAGCTCAGCGCGGCCCGATCCTCGAAGCGCTGCATCCGGGTGAGGTTGGCGCCGAAGCTCTCCTCCAGGCTCGCAAGCTCACTGTCGCCCGTCGAGGTCGAGTAGCGCCGCGACGCCTCGGCGACACGGGACCAGAGGTCCGTGACCTGTTGACTCTCGGCATAGTCGCGCATGCGCTCCCAGGTTTCGCGCTCGAAGGTCTGGCCGCGCCACATCGCGGAGCCGTCGGCACCGAACCGCGCGATCATGTTGAACCCCCCGCCGAGCTTGGCCTCGCCGGTCAGGCTTGCCGCCTGCTCCCTAGTGATCCCGCCGGCGTCCGCCAGCTTCTCGATATGGCTCGCAAGCTCCTGGGCCTGCGCACTCTCGCTCTCTGTCACGCCCCGCGCGTGCGCCTTGCCAACGCTCACGTCGTGCGAGTACCGCTCCACAATCTGCGTGGCATCCGTGGCCGCGGCCGTCCGTGCCGTCGCCGCCTGCACGTCCCAGTTCCGGGCCATCGAGTGCGCCTCGGCGGCGCGCTCCTCGTGCGAGACCGCGAGCGATTCCGACAGACGCACCCCCGCCGCCGGCACCCGGCTCGTG
>JAJDWH010000003.1 GCA_022825705.1 Alphaproteobacteria bacterium | reverse complement strand
GCACCACGCGCTCGCGAAGGTCGTTCGAATAGGGTCGAGTCATGGGTCCGGCCTCCAGTGCAGCCAAAACCCCTTTGAATCACATCCTTACCCAAAATGGAATCCCCCCGGGGATTCTCTCAATGACAGACACGCTCTAAGCCGAAGTTCCGTGCGCCGTGGAAAGGCGCTTCCCTCTATCGGGTGCAAATCCCGACCAACACCTGTCGCTCCGGTTGGTGGCAGTCTGGGCGGTTCATGAAGGTAACGCCATGGACTGAAGCACTCAGGCAGAAGGGCCGCCGTGGGCGGCTCAGAGACCATGCAGGCCGGAGCGCGAGCGAACACCATATGTGCTGCAGCGCATATGGCGTCTTATGGGCTGTTCCCAGTTATGCGCTGGACGCGCCCGAGCCGTTGTGAGACCGCGGGTGAGCCGGGTTTGAGCAGCGCATAACGGTGGTGGTCACAGTGCTTGCAGATACCGCATGAGGCCGCGGTGATCACGATACGATCTGCTTGGCGTCGGTTGCGTCAAGTCGAAGAGCGCGACCGCTTGTGCCTTGCTCTCGATGTCGACTTCGGCATAGACGCTTGTCGTGTCGAGGCTCGCATGGCCCAGCCATGCACGGATCGTATTCAAGTCCACTCCCGATCGTAGCATGTGGGTAGCAGCTGTATGTCGCCTATGTATTGCACGACATAGCGGGCAGACTGGCGCGGATCACGTAGAGCCCATCCAGGGCGGCCTCGGCCGCGATGGCGTCGGTGCGTCGCCGGTAGACGAGAACCCCGTCCGCATCGATCGACCACTCGAAGTGCTTGGCCATCTTGTACTTGCCGATGACCTTGCCGACCCACTCGCCGATCTTCGCCGCCCCCTTCAGGTGCCGCTGCGCCCGCCGGGTCGCCGCGGCAATGGGTTCCAGCACTGCCTCGGTGGCCGCCAGCAGGGCCTCGCGCTTGCGCGCCCGCTCCCCGGCCAGCAGCGGATTGCGGCACACGATGAGACGCTCGCCGGGGTAGGCATCGGTGCGCACCTCCACCAGGTCCTGCTCGTCGAACAGCGACAGCTGCACCGCTCCGGCGTCCACCAGCGAGCGGATCGCCGGGCACCGCAGGGCGCTGATCCAGTCCAGCCCTGCCGGCCGGATGTCGTCGCGGAGCCGCGCATCCGTCAGCATCCCCCGGTCGCCCACCAGCACCGCCCGCGACAGCCCGAACCGCGTGCGCAGCTTCTCGACCTGTGTGCCCACCGTGGCCGGGTCCCCGGTGTTGCCGGCGTACACCTCGACCGAGACCGGACACCCTGCCCGGTCGCACAGCAGCCCGAAGACGATCTGCAGCTTGCCGCGCTTGCCGTCCCGCGAGTGCCCGCGCCGGGCCAGCGGGCAGGTCCGGCCCTCCATTCACACCGAGATCAGGTCATACAGGACCAGGGTCCAGTCCCGGAGATGCCGTTTGGCCAGGCGCCGCTCGATCCGCCCCTAGCGCGCCAGCAGCCAGTCCATCGCCGCATACAGGTCATCCTCGTCCAGCGGCCCGAGATCCAGCCCCCGGGGGCGGCCAGCTTCGAGCCGGGATCGAGGACCTGCGCGGCGATCATCGCCAGCACCCGCTCGCGCTCCGGCGACGGCTTGGGATCGATCAGCCGGTCGAGACGGAGCTGGCCGATCGTGCCCGGCACCGCCATCACATCTATCCTTACATGGCTAGGAATGCTGGCACGGGCGGGCACGTAAACCCCGCCAGCACAAGCGCTTGGTTCCATCATCCGGTGACAATCAGGGGGAACTTCAGACTAGCGTGGTGTTGAGTTCGATGCGGCAGGCACACCACCGGGCTCTTGTCGGGCTTCATCCCGGATCTGTTCCCGGCGGACCTGCGACAGCGCCGCGGCGACGAGCCCGGCCGGCATTGCGACCACTCCAAGCCCGCACATCAGGATGACGGAGGTGAAGAGCTTGCCTCCGGCGGTGACCGGGTACACATCGCCGTAGCCGACCGTCGTGAGGGTGGCGGTTGCCCACCATAGGCTGTGCAGGATGCTCGCGAAGGCCTCCGGCTGCGCCTCGTGCTCGAAGTACCAGATACCCGCCGCCGACAGGTAGAGGAGCACGAGGGCAAGACCGGCGAACAGCACGATTTCCTCCCTGGCGAGCGCCATGGCCTGCCCGAACCGGGCGATCGCCTCGCTATGTCGGCTGAGCTTGAGGATCCGCACGATGCGAAACAGCTGCAGGACCCGCAGCGTCCGCAAGTCGACGCTGCCCAGCGTGAGGTAGAAGGGGAGGATGGCTGCAAGATCCAGGATCCCGTGAAAGCTGAGGACGTACCGGAGTTTCCCCGGAGCTGTTCCGATCCGGAACCCGTACTCGATCGTGAAGAGGCCCACGATGATGACTTCGGACCATGAGAGGACGGTTTGCAAGCCGGGCGGCAGGTTCGGCAGCGTGTCGATGGACGCGGTAACGGTCGAGATGAGGATGAGCGCGATTACCGTCGCATCGAAGATGCGTCCCGGTGTCGTGTCGCTCCGCTGGACAATGTCGGAGATGGTCATGGGTTGCTTCCTTTTGCAGCGTGCGGCGTGCCGGGGCGCTTCCCGGGTCATGGACGCCAGTCACTCACGCTCCTCTACAGGGACGGTCCGGAGCTCCGTGTCGATGAAGCGATGGTATGTGTGCCGGATACTTCGGTGATTCTGGCGATCGGGCTGCTGGTAATGTCGAGCTTGCGGAGGTGGTGGAACTTTCCTGTCTGCCATCTGGGCGCGGGACCCCCGACCGCCCTTTTGGCGACCTTGGCTTCTTGCCCGAGGTTTCGGGCCTGATCACCCCTTCGCGGGGCATCCGGAAATGAAATTGCGCCTGACCTCGGCGAAATCCGGGCTTGGCACTGGCGGGTCGGGCCGGTGTGCGCTCGGTTCCGACAAAGATGGCGGGGGCGTCCCTGGCCGATTCACCTCAGCGGCAAGCTGGGAGGTGATCCGACGTTGGCATGGCAAGAAGGAAGAGGTGCGTCTTCCAGCCCGATACAGCCAGCCACGCTCCCCAGAGCGTCAACGATGGGCTGTGGTGGCAGAAGGTTACACGTGTGGTTTCCCGCGGGAAACACCGTTCGGGACCGTGCCGCGAAATGTCGAGAAGTTGTTGGTGAACCGATCCTTCGGATCGGTTGGAGAAGTTTCGGAGAGAACACTGATGTGTAGAATTGAGCACTTGATCGGACAGCGCTGCCGCGTCGGTCCGGCTACACGACGCCGGGCCGGGGCGGGAGGTTCGCGGTATCGGTCTCGCTCTGCCGTCGTGCGAGAGGCGAGCGAAGACGACATGGAGACCAGAGGTCAAGGCAATAGACTGTCGGGCGCACGATACGGTTATACTGTTGGTATGAAGACAGCTGTATCGATTCCCGACGACATTTTCGCACGCGCGGAGCGCCTGGCTTCCCGGGAGCGGCGGACCCGAAGCGAAGTCTATGCAACGGCAATAGACGAATATCTTGCGCGCCATGTGCGCGACGAGGTCACCGACAGGATGAACCGTGTATGCGACAAGCTGGGCGAGAGCGGTGACGCCTTCCTCGACGTCGCAGGCCGGCAGGTGCTCGATCGCGTCGAATGGTGATCTCCCAGGGCGACGTGTGCTAGGCAGAATTGCCCGAGCCTACAGGTTCGGGACCGGGCTTCAGGCGCCCGGTTGTCGTCGTCCAGGGTGATGCCTTGAATCGAAGCCGGCTGGCCACCACGGTATGCGTGCCGCTCACAAGCAATCTGCGGTGGGCCGACGCCCCTGGGAACGTGCCGTTGACCGGGGGTATGACGGGCCTGTCGAAGGACTCTGTCGCGAACGTGTCACAGGTCGTCGCTCTCAACCGGACGCTGCTCGAGGAACGAGTGGGCCGGATCCCGCCAGCGCAGATCGGCCTGCTGCTCACTGGCATCGACATCGTCCTCGGCCGATAACCCGATCCCCCTGCCCCGGAACAACAGGGTGCCGTTCCAGCAGTCGCAGTTCCGCTCGGAAAAGCTCAAGGGCCCGAGAACACCCTGTAACCGTCACGCAGGGACGGCAGGCCTTCGCCGTTGCCGCGAAAACGTCCGAAGCGGACGCTCGGGTTCGGGCGGAGCGATGTCGGAGGCGTCGGTCTGACAATCGAGAGCCGTTCTACGGCGGGGCAGTGTGGCATGGGCGGCATTCAAGGACGGCCTCCGGATCCGCCGGGCCGGTATCGACGGACTGGCCCGTCAGTTCCGGAACGGTACATCACGGTGCCACATTCGGGATAATCACCGCTGCCAGATGACTGTATCACCAGCTCGACGTCCGGCACGCTTTGGCCGTCTCCGCCCGGGGAGGGCAGGGGCAGTTCGACAATGTGAGATTCAGCGTTCTCCGGTTCGGTGTCCTGAAGGGCGGACACGGTGAAGCTCTTTTCGGTCTCGTCCGAGTGGAACGCCACCTGTCCGGAGGCAGGGGTATAGTCCGCGTTTGCGGTCGCTTCGCCCGAGGAGGTGCTGGCATCGGCGGGGGTGTAGTTGACGACGCCTTCGCCGTCGCCGTTCCTGACTACCTTCACCGCCGCGCTCTCGCCTTTGCCCGTGAAATACGCGGATCGGCTGAAGCTGACCTGCGGCGAGTTCGTATTGGCCTGCGCGACGGCCGGAGGTCCCGGCGCAGCCAGCATGACGACGGTGGCTCCGGAGGGCAGGACAAGCGAAAGGGCAGATGCCGGAACGGTGATTTTCGTGGGCGTCCCTTCCCGCTGAATGAAGGGGCCCCCAGGAAGAGTTATGAGAAGGTGACCGTGGTCCGCGCCGGCCCTGCATGCACTGTCTCCGTTTGCAATCGCATCGGGACGGCAGACCAGGCCCCCCTTCGGACCGGTCCCGGAAAGACGGCAGGGGGTAAGTCGAAAGCCGCGCCCGCGCCCAGCCTGTCGTTCGATGTCAGTCGACGCGCGGGAATAGCGACGCTGCTCCCCCGGTGCACGGTGTCGGGCTTGAGGTCAACATGCGGTGGCGCCGATGCCGGGGGCGCGAGCCTCCTCCCCGTTGCCTGCTTCGGGCAGGGCCTTCGGCTGCATGCCCGTGCTAACGCCGAGGGCTTGCCCGACCCGCTCGGCGGATAGGCTCGATCTCCCGGTCCCCGACATGGGCGGGACGCATGGTCATGCTCACAACGCCGTGACCCGGCAACCGGGGACGACACGTCAGCATTGTCCGATCAAGCAGATCAGAACGAGCGGATGTAGCCTACCTGAACCCCGACCTCGCGCACGTCGAACCGGTGGTCGACGCGCGGCATCCCGAGCGCCGACCCATCCCCTCCGGTGCGGAATTCCAGCGCCGCCGCCGAATGCCGGACTTCCAGACCGAACCGGTTCACCAGGTTTCCCCACTCCACGCCCACGCCGACCGCCCACGGCCGCAACGTGTGATCAGCCACGATCCGGGTCGATACACCGTCCACGTCGGAACCGCGCCGCACGGTTGCATGCTCCCAATGCACGCCGGTGACAACATAGACGGATCCGCCTTCGCCCAGCAGCCCGCCCGGCATGTGTCCCAGCCGGACGTTCATGCCGACTCCGCCTTTCTTCTTCACGCTCCACGGGCCGGGCCAAACGTCGCGGTCTCCAACGCCGGTTCCCTCCCGCAGGTAACCCGCCGGGCGACCGCCTCCGTGGAGCGCCGCCTCGAACTCGCCCGCGAGGTACAGGCGGCGGGCGACGAAGGTTCGGTAGCCGAGCGATGCCCGCACCCTGCCAACCTCATCCTGCGCGTCACTGGTCGCCGTCTCGTGGCTCGAGGGAGGCACGTCGAGACCGATTCCCTTGGTATAGTCGGCGCTTGCCTGGCTCAACCCGGCCGCCACTCCGACGTACGGCCCTTCCTGCGCGCCCGCGTACTGGGTCGCCGTGAGCAGTAGAATGCAGGCCGCAAGCAACGTGCCCTTGGAACTTCGCATCTGACCACCCAACAAGGTCATGCCTTCGCGACCCGGACGGGACGACGTCACGTCGCCGCCGCAACCTCCGGATCGTATGCAACCTCTGCGGCCCCTTATTTCAGGGGATTATGTATGAATGTGCCGAAACGTTGGAAGGGAGACTAATTCGAACGACGAAAAGTCTTGAACTGGAGGACCAGGCCAGCTCCACCAATACCCACGCCAACGGCCATCAATCCGAGTTTAAGCCACTCGTTCCACGGCAATCCAGAATCGGGCTCCGGAGGTATCTCGAGTTGCGCAAGGGGCTCGATGGGTGCCAAATCGATCGTGTATTGAGCGGTTTCACTCATCAATTCAACAACACCGATACAGATACCGGCAACGATGAAGACTAGGCCAAGTGACATCAGGAAAATGGGTCGCATGTGAGTAATTCCCTATGCTGGCAATGGCTTGCCTCCCAAGTGGCTGGTTTCCCAGCGCGATCGTAACTCGGCTATTGCGTCCTGATGGCTCCAATTTCGGCCAACCGGCTGCGCAACTTGGGATATCCCTCCTGCACGACCCAGCTCCCCTGGCTGGTCCTGCATGCGTCACCTTCAAAGATCTCCCTCGAGGCCAGCGACGTCAGCTCGCCGGTGCCGCGAAAGTCGAGAACCAATGTGAACTGTCTGCAAGGGACCATCCCCATTCGGGTTTCCAGAGGGGTGATGCGGCCCCCTCCTAACCAGGCCACTCCGTCTTGGTATCTCCAGACGTGCGGCACACCGGTCGGGCTCCGCTCTAGACCCCGCCAAATATCCCTTGCCCATGCGTTGGGGCCGTTCGTGATTGTCCACGGGACCGGTGGCGCATAGGTTTGCTGAGATGCTGCTGCTGCGTGCCCTTCTTTAGCGGACATCAAGAGGTCCACGAATAAACCGACGGCCTCTGCTTCTGACACCGGGCTATCGGACATCTGAGCATCGAGAATCGCCATTTGCGCGTCGTTGCAACCGGACAGTGAGAAGGACGCAATCAGCACCAACGTTACGCTAGCGAGAACGGTTGCTTTGATCATTGGGAGCCCTCACCCAATTCCTTGAGCGATCATATGACCGTCGAAGTCAGCCAAGTTCGTACAGAGTCGACCGCGCAACAGTCTGGCATCGAAGGCTTGGATCAGAAGTTGCCCAGCTTCAACGTCGCGGGGAGAGTATGCAGTAAGGAACGCACGCACGTCAGCCGGCTTGCTCGATCGCGCCAGTTCACTGCGAATCGACGCCATCAGTGTTTCGAAAGTCATCGACCTCCGATTAAGTGGAGGCCGTTGCCCACCTGCCGCAGACCACTGCCTTGAGCGAGACTCCCCCCGCTTTCCCGAGAGATCGATTTCCATAGTCGGTTCAGACCGTTAGAGGCGCTTGCGCCTGACCCGCGATCCCGCGTGCGGACCCCGTTGTCTTCCCCAAACCGCCGTCCCCGTTCCCCCAGAGCGGAGCGGCATCCGAGGGAACAGACCGGGAGACCGCGCCATGCGCATCTACGCCACCGTCAACGACCGAACCGCCCGCCGAAGTTTCAGGGAACAGAAGCACCGCAAGCGCCCGCTGACCGTGCTGGACCATACGCTGCCCGCTTTCGGCTTCAACATTGCTGCCGACGAGACGCGGACGTATTTCGTCCGCGTCGTCCGCAAGCTCGGGGCGGCCAACATCGTCCTCGGCAAGACCACGGAACTGACCGCCGACGAGGGGCGGGGGAAGGCCGTCGCCGAGATCGGGCCGGCTCAGTCCGAACGCAAGACCGGGCCGCTGATGCGCGATTTCGCCGACGAGTTCATCCGCCGCCGCGCCTATCGCTGGAAGCCGTCCACCCGAAAGAGCAATCTTCATTTGCTCCGGCGCACCATCCTCCCCTGTCTCGGCGGGATGCGGGTCGCGGAGGTCAGCCGCGCCGACGTGCAGCGGTGGTTCGATTCCCTGAGCGGCACGCCCGGCGTCGCCAACCGCGCCCTGCCGGTGCTGTCGGTGATGATGACCGCCGCCGAGCTTTGGGACCTGCGGCCCCAGGGTTCCAATCCTTGCCGCAACATGCGCCGCTACAGGATGAAACCGCGCGAGCGGTTCCTGTCGGGCGATGAGTTGAAGCGCCTCGGCTTCGTGCTCGACCACGACGGGGACCGGCAGGCCGCCGCCGCAATCCGGCTGCTGCTGTTCACCGGGGCGCGGTCGTCGGAGATCGCCGGATTGCGTTGGGACTGGATACGGGGAAGCCGCGCCGTGCTGCCCGACTCGAAGACCGGCCCCAAGACGATCCAGCTTCCCGCCCCTGCAAGGGCGGTGCTCGCAACCCTGCCGCGCGACGGCGAGTTCGTATTCCCGAACCGAAAGGGCGACGGCCCGATGACCGACCTCGGCCAACGCTGGCTTGCACTGCGCAAGCTCGCAGGGCTTGAGGATGTGCGCATTCACGACTGCCGGCATACATACGCCTCCCATGCCGTGATGAGCGGCCTCGACCTCTACACCGTCGGCCGGTTGCTCGGTCATGCCGATACCGGTTCGACCGAACGCTATGCCCACCTTGCAGACGAGCATGTCCGGGAGGCGGCGGGGCGCATATCCGGGATCGTCGGCGGTGCGTTGACGGCTGGCCGGAAGCGGGAGGCGGATCATGGCGAGTAAGGCGAAAAGGCCCCGGCTGAGCGCCGCTGCCGTCGCCGCCGCGAGGCCGAAGGCACGCGAATACATGCTTTGGGACGGCGTATTGTCGAGCTTCGGGCTGCGGGTTCATCCGTCGGGAGCGAAGTCCTTCGTCGTCCAAACCCGCGTCCGGGGGCGGATGCGCAAGTTCACGTTGGGGCGGTTCCCCGACATGGGCATCATGGACGCTCGGAAGGAGGCCGCCGCCGTCCTCGCCCGTATCTGGGCAGGCGAGGACCCGGCCCCGGCGCAGAGACCCAAGGCCCCGGTGTTCCGCGATTTCGCCGCGCGCTACCGGGAGAACCGCAAGGGCGTCTGGAAGCCGTCCTCGCTCAAGACGTTCGACATCTACATGCGCGGGCGGCTCCTGCCCGCGTTCGGGCGGCTCAAGCTCGACAGCATCAACCATGCGCGTGTCTCGGCGTGGTTCGATGCGGCGAGCGTGGACAGGCCGGGCTCGGCCAATCGCGCCTTCGACATCCTGAGCGCCATGCTCAAGACAGCGCGGAAGTGGGGCGAGCTCGGCGAGCACGTCCCCGACGCCTGCGCCAACATCGTCAGGAACCCGAAGAAGGTCGTCGCCCGCTATCTCGACGAGGACGAGCTTGCGCGGCTCGGCGCGGTGCTTGACAGTCGTGCCGACGAGCACCCTTGGCGGGTGGCGGCGCTTCGCCTGCTGACCCTCACGGGCGCACGGCTGTCGGAAGTGCTCAACCTGCGATGGGACGAGATCGGCGTGCTGTCCGAGGACGGCGCGGAGCGCGTCTTTCCCGAAGACCTTACGTCGCATCGCCTCTACAAGTTCTGGTGCGTCGTCCGCGAGGAAGCCGGATTGCCCGGCCTGCGTATCCACGATTACCGGCATACATGGGCCTCGCAGGGCGTCAGGAACGGCGTGGGCCTCCCCACCGTCGGCAGGTTGCTTGGACACAGGCGGCTTGCCACGACCGCGATCTACGCGCACCTTGACGACAGCGCCTTGCAGGCCGCCGCCGAAAAGGCGGCGGGCAGAATCGCGAAGGCGATGGGGTTCGAGGCCGAAACATCGCCGGAGAAGTCCGACAACGCGCAGATGCGGACCAATCCTATCGGCTTGCCTTGAATGCCCCATTGGGTTATAGATCGCCGGATGCAAACGGTCGCCGAGACTCCGACCTTCATCCGCCAGGCGGACAAGTTGTTCACCGAGGAGGAGCGGCGCGCACTGATCGACCATCTGGCCGAGAGTCCGCTGGCGGGCGACGAGATTCCCGGAACCGGCGGCGTCCGAAAGCTGCGGTTCGCGGCGCTGGGCCGGGGCAAGCGGGGCGGCGCGCGGGTCGTCTACTTCTACGGTGGGGAGGACATCCCCATCTATGCGCTCCTCGCCTATGCCAAGTCCGCCAGAACGGACCTGAACCCGGCAGAGCGGCGCGCGGTGGCCGGGATCGTCGCGGCGATCAAGGAAACCCGAAAGGAGAGGCCATGAGCACGTTCGGAGAAAACCTGATCCAGTCCCTCAATGAGGCGCTGGCCCATGCCAAGGGCGAAGGCCCCGCCGTCGTTCACACGCCCGTGACCCCGCGCGAGGTCCGCGAGCAGGCGAAGCTCACCCAGGCGCAGATGGCCCCCCTGATGGGCATGAGCCTGTCTGGCTACCGCAAGTGGGAGCAGGGAGTCCGGCGAGTCAGCGGCCCGGCGGCGACGCTACTGCGGGTGATCCAGAAGGAGCCAGAGGCGGTCAGGCGCGCGCTGCAGACCCCGTGAGCCAGGGTTGGCCTGTTGGAAGCCCTTCCTCCCGATGTGCAAATCGCCGTCGATGCCCCGGCAGCACACCGAGGTAAGCTTGTCTTACAATCGGGCTTCAGCCACACGACCAAAATTCTTCCGTCGCGGTTGCTGCGGTGTTCGCGGCCACCAGAAAAACGCTTGTCCGAATTTCTGCCGCGTAGCCTCCGAGCCATATTCCTCCAGCCAACGGACCGCCGACGGCGGTGACGATCGTCGCCGCTAAGAACACGCCATCCCTTCCGTAAAGGATGCTGAGGGCCCAACCCAACGAAGTTCTCGCTTTTCTCGGGGAGCGCCCCGTCTGCGCCGCGAGTGCACGGCAAACTCATTGGCCCGACTTGGCCCGCCTCCAAAGATGGGGTGGTCGAGCATGTCCGGAGCAGACTTGCACACTGTCGCCGCAACTTGGGCTGAGGGGCGATGTTACGATGCCGGACTGGTTTCGGGTGAGTGGTAGCCGGGAAGCACCACCAATGAGCAGGATGCCGACGATTGCAGTTATCGCCGTGCTTGTGGCGAGTGGCGCTGCGACCAGTGCGGCGAACGACAGGCCGGCTCGGTCGGGCTGGTATCTGGGCGCCAGCCTCGGCGTCGGACAGGTCTCGGACCTGAGACAGGAAGGCTGGAACCAGGACACGTTCTGCTATCCGGATGCCGCCTGTTTCGACGAAGTGCCGCTTCCCAACATCCCCGGATACCGCTGGCATTACGACATTGCAGTGGACCGCGGCGCGGCATTCGAACTGTCCTTCGGTCGCTTCTTCGGTCGAACCCGGCTGGAGCTGGCGCTCGCGCAGCAGGCGAACGACACCCGCCAGATGTTCACGGGCGTCACCTATCAGGATGGCGTGGCCATCCGGCCGCGAACTGGCGGCACGGTCGCCCCCAATGGACGCGGAACGATCGATCAGCGTCGCGTGCGTTCCGTTTCGCTGGATGCCTACTATGATTTTCCGGACGCATGGGGCACGATTTCACCGTACGTCGGCGTCGGGCTCGGACAGGCGTTCGTGGAATTCTCGGGGGTGCGGTTCGCCAGCGACTACCGGAACACCATGGCTGCGGTCGGGGCCTACGACCCGCCCCTCTCCTTCTATAACAGCGTGCAGGATGCCGACCTTGACGACACGACTCTCGTTTGGCGAGTGCATGCTGGCGCTGACTATGCGCTGAGCCGCAAGTCGACGATCGGGCTGAGGCTCACCTGGGCGGAAACCGGCGACACCGAGGCCGTGGGCGGCTACGAGACGCACCCGATGCACGGGATCGACCCGGCCTTCACGAACACCAACGCATTCAGCGGTGCACGCCACTGGACGCTGATGCTCGCATTTCGGCGCGGGATCGGCAAGTGAACGTGGTGGCCATCAATACCGTAACCGCCTTGGCGCCCGCCCCTCCATCATGAAGCACTCTACCTGCCGGCCGAACACGCCAGCGCTCCGGCGCATCGGCAACCGCTGGCCCCGACCTACGCAAATTGCCGTGCTGCTCGGACTTGTCGGCTCGACGCTGCTGGTGTGTGCCCATGGATGGGCCGACCCGCTGTATGCGAGCGTTTCGCTTGGCCGCAATGTCTCGGGCGATGTCACCATGCGCAGCCGGAGCAATGATCGCGCGAGCATTTGCGACGAGTACATCAACCCGCGAGCCCTGTCCGTAGCCCGCTGCACGACGCCCGACCGCGGCGCGGGTGACGGATGGGCCGCGCCGTTCGATGGTGGCCGGGGTTTCTCTGCGGAAGCGGAACTCGGGTATCGCTTTTCGCCGCGCTTCAGGGCTGCGGTGGTCTATGGCTACAACGTGACGGAATTCGATCAGACGGTATCTTCGACGGACGCCTCGGGCGTGGACTTCGACAAGATCGGTAACGAACTTTCCACGGGCGAGGAGTCGCTGGGGACCGCCAGTTCCCACGAACTGTTTGCGGTTACCTATCGCGACTGGCCCAACCGCAGCCGGTGGACGCCTTTCGTGGGCGTGGGAGTGGGCGTGGCGCAGGTACGCAAGGACTTCTCGTGGGTCTGGGCCCGCAGCGCCGACCCCGATGACATCCTGACCGGGCGCGACCAGCCCAACGCGCAAGAGATTCTCGGCAATCTCGCAGGGACGGTCAGCGCAGGCCGGTCGGCGCTCAACGACACGATGGCCGGGTTCCTCGTGCTTGCCGGCGTCTCGCGTCAACTTACGGACACTATCGACGTCGCGTTCAAGCTCCAGTGGAAACGTTTCGACTCGTTCGATTCCGGGGCCTACGGGGGCGGCGTACTCCGCAGCCATCCACCGAATCTGCGTCTGGACGGCAGCGAGCCCGTTTCCACCTGGACCCGGACCGGCGACACGGATCGGTACTCCTTCATGCTGACGTTGCAATTCGGCATTCCGTAACGGGAACAGGAATCCAGGAGAACTTTTCGACGGTAACGGCCTCGAGTGCGCCCGGATAGGAACGAATCCGCCTTCAATTCGCTTACGAGTTCGTACGGTGTCGAAAATCGGCACGATTGAAAACTGGAACTCGAACAATATAATCTGCGCTTTATGAACATTCGTCTAAGTCGCTGACTTTAATGACGAAAAAGAACTTCTACATGATGTCTAGAGTCCGAACCGGTATACGATTGCAGCCCTTAGGGCGGTCATCTGGTTGTCGATCGAATAAATGCATGGCACCCGCCGCCCGCCCGGCCCGCAGGGGTTATCGCCCGAACGGTTGACGCGGTAGCGCTCCTCCCCGAAGTCGAAATACGCGGCATCGAGGCGAAGCGCCCAGCGTGGCGTCACCTCGGATTCGACCCCGATCCCCAGGGTCCAGCCGAGCCGGGTACCTTCGTGGCGGAACGAATCGTCGGCATCGAAGCGCAGGTCACGTTCCAGGCAGCCTCCGGAGTAGTCGGTGTCGGTCACGGAATTGACGATGCGCGCCAGTGACGGTCCGGCAAACGCGAACGCCCGGACGTTGCCGGTCTCCTCCGCCACGCCGAAGCGCGCCGCGACGGCCCAGCGAAGCCGCGTGGCGGCCGCCTCGTCCGGGCAGGTCGGGTCGAGCCCGTCGGTGCGTGCCGACAGGTCGCCCAGCATCGCCTCGACCTCGTAGCGGAGATGGATGCCACCGAGCGCGACACGTCGGCCCGCGAACGCGCCGCCGATCGCACCGCCGGTACCGTAGTCTTGGGTTGCGCCGGGATTGCCCCAGTTGGCGAATCCGTCGATATCGCGAACGTCGCTGGAGAGACGTCCCGCGCCGAGCGAAAGCCCTGCGTAGCTGCCCTCCCAGGGGGAGCCGCGCATGCCGTCTTCGGCCGATGCCAGGGGGAATGCCAGCAGCAGCCAGAGGCCCGGAATCGTCGGAAGGCCGCGGCCCAGAGTCGTCGTCAGGACCTCTCGGAATGGCATGACCGGCGTTTCCTTGATGCTGTGGGGGAGTCTGTGAAGGTGCAGCACCCCGAACCGGCGGTCAACCGGTCTCGGCAAGGCGCCACAAGGCGCATTCAGGTCGTGCAGGATGGGGCGCGGTCCCCGCTTCGGGCACCCTGCGCCATCACCGGCAAACTGGGTGTCTTCTCTCCGGGTGGGCATGGCCTCCGAGCGAGTGGCGCTGGCGGTGCAACGGAAGTTGCGGCAGTGCGGTGCCGGCGGCAACTGAGCGGCGTTGCAGTGGCGCAAGCGGATTGAACGGCGCGTCGGTTCGATGTAGGGTCGGCGGCATGAGCGAGCACAGGCATACTCCCGCGCCGCCGCCCGACATACCGGGGTTCCCGAAGGGCTGGCGCGACGAGATCAAGGCGGGCCTGGCGGCGCAGGTCGAGGCCGGCGGCACGCTCTACGGCGTCCGTTCGGACGGCGCCTATATCGCACGGACCAGGGAAGGGGACCGGGTGCTCATTGCGCCCGAGCGGAAGTCCGCCTGACCCGGCCGGCATCGGTGCCGATCCTCGTCGTCGTTGCCGGCCCGAACGGGTGCGGCAAGTCAACCCTCACACGCATGAGCGGCTTCAGGGGGCTCGACATCATCGACGCGGATGCGATTGCGCGCGGCATGACGGCCGGCGGTCCCGGACAGGCGGCGCGCGAGGCGCTGCGCCGGCGCTAGACTGCGCTCGGCGCGGGCCGGACGCATCTGGTGGAAACGACGCTTGCCGGTTCCGGCGTTCTTCGCCACATGGAGGCCGCACGGCGGGCAGGCTGCCGGATCGTCCTGCACTATGTGTCGGTCGCCTCGCCGGACCACGCGCTCGACCGCATCCGCAACCGGGTCGCGCTCGGCGGCCACGATGT
>JAJDWH010000041.1:0-155000 GCA_022825705.1 Alphaproteobacteria bacterium | reverse complement strand
ACATCCGCCGCAAGCGGTTCGCAGGAGATGGCCGGACGCCGCCGCACACCGCGATCGAGAACCTGCAGTTCGACGTTCCGCTCGGCCAATTCTGTTGCCTCCTGGGCCCGTCCGGTTGTGGGAAAACCACGCTTCTCAACATTGCCGCGGGACTCGACAGCGAAGTCGACGGCTCCGTTGACCTCCACAGCGAGACCGCCCAGACGCGCCCCGCGGTCAGCTACATGTTCCAGACGCCGCGCCTGCTTCCCTGGATGAGCGTCCGTGACAACGTAGACATCGTGCTTGACCCTCCGGCCCGCGCCGATGGCCGCGGCGTCAAACTCTTGGAGCGCATGGAGCTCGGGGGCTATTTGGATGCCTATCCGACCCGTCTCTCCGGCGGGCAGCGACGCCGCGTCGCGCTCGCCCGCGCGTTTGCCATCCGCCCGGCCCTCCTGCTGCTCGATGAGCCGTTCGTCTCGCTCGACCAGCCGGTGGGCAACCGGCTGCGCGAGATCCTCCTTGACCTCTGGCAGGCGCAGCCGACGACCGTGCTGTTCGTGACCCACGACCTGAACGAGGCGATCTACCTGGGCGACCGGATCCTGTTCCTGTCGCAACCGCCGTCGAGCGTGGTGCACGATGCGGCAGTTGACCTGCCCCGTCCGCGCACCCCCGACAGTCCCGTCATCAACACCTTTCGCACCGGTCTTCTCGACCGGCACGGTGGCCTGCTCGCCGGCGCTGCGGGCTCCACGACCGACTCCGGATCTTCGACCCCATGACCGCACCTGAAACTGCCACGGGCACCAAACCGCTTCTCGTGATCCAGAAGGTCTCCAAGAGCTACGGCAACCGGCCCGCTCTCAAGGGCGTGTCGTTTGCCATTGAACCCGGCCAGTACGTATCGCTGCTCGGTCCCAACGGTGCCGGCAAGACCACGCTTTTCCAGCTGCTTGCCGGTCTGTTCGTGCCCGATTCGGGGACCGTGCACGTGCAGGGCTTCGACATGCGGCGCGAGGCCGTCAAGGCGCTGTCGTCGATCGGCTTCGTCTTCCAGCAGGCCACGCTCGACCTTGATCTGACGGTGCGCGAGAACCTAGCGTTCCACGGGCGATTGCATGGTCTCAGCAGGTCCGAGATTCGCCAGCGCACGGAGCATGAACTCCGCCAGGTCGACCTTGAAGACCGCATCGACGACCGCGCGCGCAGCCTCTCGGGCGGCCAGCGCCGCCGTGTCGAGCTTGCGCGCTCCCTCCTGCACGAGCCCAGCATTCTCCTGATGGACGAGCCGACCGTTGGACTGGACCCGCCCAGCCGCAGCGACCTCCTAGAGTACGTCCTCCAACTCAAGCGCGAGCGGTCGATGGCGGTGCTCTGGGCCACGCACCTGGTCGACGAGGCGGAGGTCGCCGACCACGTGATCATGCTCCACCGGGGTACGATCCGGCAGGCGGGCGAACCGGCGGAACTGGTAAGCCGGGCCGGTCTTTCCAACCTTCACGACACGCTGGTACATTTCACGACGAACAGTCAGACGAAGGAGACGCCCTGATGCCCAGGTGGATCTTGACGGGATCGGCAGCGCTGACGTTGGTGCTGGGAGTGGCGCTCCCCGCGCATTGCGGCGAGATCTACGTAAGCAATGAGGGCAACGACACGGTGGTGGTGCTCGATTCCGACTCCCTTGAGATTCAGCACGTCATCGAAACCGGCGGCCGCCCTCGCGACATGCGCTTCAGTCCGGACGGCAGCGAATTGCTGATCGCCGCAAGCGAGGCCGACCGCATCGAGGTGCTTGATCTCGAGACGAAGACCATCACGGGCTACATCGATACCGGCGATGACCCGGAATTATTTGATATCGACCCCAGCGGAGAAATCCTCGTCGTTTCCAACGAGGACGACGCCGAAGCGACGGTCATCGACGTTGCTAGCGGTACCATCCGAACCGTCATCGAAGACGTCGGAATCGAACCGGAAGGGGTGCGGTTCACTCCGGACGGAAAACGCGTGTTTGTCACTGCAGAAGCCACCAACACGATTGCCGTCATCGACCCGTGGGAAGGCGTCATCCTGGCTGACATCCTGGTGGGCAACCGGCCACGGCGAGGCACCTTCACCCCTGACGGACGCGAGTACTGGGTCACCAACGAGCTCGGCGGAACCATCAGCGTGGTCGACACGGAGACCCTGCAGGTCACCCATACGATCAGCTTCGAGAAGAAAGGGCTCCGCGAGGCCGACATCACACCCGTTGATCTGGTCATGACCAGGGATGGAACAACCGCCTTCGTCACGCTGGGCCGGGCCTGGCACGTTGCACGTGTCGACGTCGCCACGCGCACTGTCGAGGCCTATATCCTCGCTGGAAGTCGCGTCTGGGGCGCCGCCCTGACGGCGGATGATTCCATCTTGGTGGTGACCAACGGTGCCAGCGACGACATCTCCGTGATCGATACCGAGGCAAACCGCGCCATCCGTTCGGTTGCAGTGGGGCGCACGCCGCACACCGTTCGAATTCGGGACTGACGCCATCGTGACATCACCAATGCGCGGGGCCGCCTGCCTGCTGGCGGCACTACTGCTCGGCTCGGTAGCGGCGGCCCAGGACCGGCCCGTCTTCGTGTTCGGCTATCTCGATCTTGCCGAAGACATCCGCTACTCGCGTTGGGGCGTCCATCCGGTCGACATCCGCTCGGAGACCAACCGGATCGATCGCCGCCCGCTGGCCGGGGCCGAAATGGGCGTGAGCGATATCCGGTCCTTCGGGCGCCGCGCCGGCGTGCAGTTCACGTTGCGGGCCGAGCGGGTCGCCGACGCGAACGAGCTCCCGGCCGCCCTCGATGCGATCCGGGCCGAAACCGGGGCCTTCGTGTTTCTCGTCGACGCGCCTGCCGCCGCGCTTCGTGAACTGGCGGCAGCGACGATCGGACGGGACGTCATTCTGGTCAACGTATCCGCCGTGGATGACGGTCTGCGCGGGGAAGCCTGCGAGGCGCACCTCCTTCACACCGCGCCCAGTCGGCAAATGCTCACGGATGCAGCAGCCCAGTACCTGATTGCCCGGGACTGGAACGACGTTCTGGTCCTGCAGGGGCCGCTGGAGGAAGACGCGCGGATGGTTGCGGCCTTCCGGCACTCGGCCGGCACCTATGGCCTCAAGATCGACGAGGAACGGACCTTCGTGCTGTCCAACGACCCGCGGATGCGGGATCGCAATGATCTTGACCTGCTGACGGGCCGCGCAGACTACGAGTCGGTCTTCGTCGCCGACGTCGACCGTGAGTTTGCCCGTTCTGTCCCCTACTCGACCCAGGACCCGGCCGCCGTCACCGGCGCGGCCGGGCTGCGTCCGACCCCATGGCACTGGAGCTATCTCCGGCACGGAGCGCCGCAGGTCCACGGCCGCTTCGAGCGCCAGACCGGCCGGCGCATGGAGGGCGGTGACTGGGCGGCCTGGGTAGCGATCCGCGCCATCGGCGAGGCCATCGTGCGGAGCGGCTCCACCGAGCGTGGCGATGTTCACGCCTACCTGCTCGGACCCGAGTTTCGCCTCGACGGCTCGAAAGGACCGGCGCTGTCGTTCCGTCCCTGGAACGGTCAACTTCGCCAACCGATTATGCTGGCGACGGAGGACTGGGTAACCGCAGTCGCTCCGCTCGCCGGTTTCGTGCATCAAGTCAATGATCTCGACACGCTGGGGCGTGACGAGCGCACCAGCGATTGCAGCAAGTTCGCAACGCCAGAGCAGCCGACATGACAGCCAGTCACGCGCTACGTGCACTCGTCGGGCTCACCGCCCGCGAGGTCGTGAAATTCTTCCAGCAGCGCGGGCGCCTGTTGTCGGCCTTCGTCCGTCCCGCGCTCTGGCTGTTCGTGTTCGCCGCCGGCATCGGCTCCACGAAGGGGATCGACCCCGGGATGGTGAGTCCCTATCCGGTGCAGAGCGTGAACTACTTCGAGTACATCGTTCCCGGCCTCGTCGGAATGGTGCTTCTGTTCAGCGGGATGCAGTCGTCCCTGTCGATGGTGTACGACCGTGAAATGGGCGTCATGCGGCTGCTCCTCACGGCACCGCTGCCCCGCTGGTACCTGCTGACCGCCAAACTGTTCGCAGGCACCATGCTCTCGATCCTTCAGGTGTACGTGTTCCTGATCGTGTGCCTGCCGCTGATCGGCATGCAGATCAGCCTCAACACCCCCCTGCTCGGCTGGGTCTGGATGTTCCCGGCCGCGGTGCTGTTCGGTTTGCTGCTCGGAGCCGCGGGCCTCGCGTTGTCGGTCCACATCCGCCAACTCGAGAACTTCGCCGGCACCATGAACTTCGTCATCTTCCCGATGTTCTTCATCTCCAGCGCGCTGTATCCGCTGTGGCGCCTGCTGGAAAACGGCGCCGAAATCGTGTGGTGGCTGGCCCAGTTCAATCCGTTCACGTACGGGGTCGAACTCGTGCGCTGGGCCAGCCAGGGCCAGATTCACTGGCACAGCTTGATCGTCACGGTGGCCTGCACGATCGTGTTCCTCGCCGCCGCCGTCCTTGGTTACGACCCACAGCGCGGCATGCTCCGCCGTCGCCCGGGCGGCGGTGGTCCGCCGGCTGGAGGCTGAAGCTCGTGCCCGCTGGTTCACCCGCGGCGAGCGTCGCAGAGCTCGTCGGCAACACGCCGCTCATCCGCCTGCGGCGGCTGTCGGACGAGACCGGCTGCGAAATCCTGGGCAAGGCCGAGTTCCTGAATCCCGGCCAATCCATCAAGGACCGGGCGGCGCTCTGGATTATCCGCGACGCCGAGAAGCGCGGTCTGCTGCGGCCGGGCGGCACCATCGTCGAAGGTACGGCCGGGAATACCGGGATCGGTCTGACGGTGATCGGGAGCGCCCTGGGCTACCGGACGGTCATCGTGATGCCGGAGACCCAGAGCGAGGAGAAGATCAGCGCCCTCCGGACGATCGGCGCCAGCCTCCGACTGGTGCCGGCCGTCCCGTACTCGAATCCGGGCAACTACATCCGCTACTCCGGCCAGCTCGCCGCGGAACTCGCCGATACCCTGCCCAACGGGGCCGTCTGGGCCAACCAGTTCGACAATCCGGTGAACCGCCAGGCGCACCGGGTATCCACGGCGCCCGAGATCTGGGACCAGACCGGCGGGAAAGTCGCGGCGTTCGTGAGTGCCATCGGCACCGGCGGCACGATTGCCGGGGTCTCCGACGGGCTGAAGGACCGGAATCCGGACGTGAAAGTGGTGCTCGCTGACCCCACGGGCTCGGGGATGCATGCGTGGGTGCAAACGGGCACCCCGAAGGCGGACGGCACCTCGATCACCGAGGGAATCGGGCAGGGGCGGGTGACCGGCAACCTCGAGGGTGCGCGCATTGACGACTCTTTGCGGGTGACGGACGAAGAGGCACTTCGGGTCATCTATGCACTGGCGGTCGAGGAGGGGCTGTTGCTCGGAGGATCGACGGGCATCAACATTGCGGGTGCCGAACGCGTGGCCCGGGACCTCGGGCGCGGGCACGTGGTGGTCACCATGCTGTGCGACCATGGCACCCGGTACGCCTCGAAGATCTTCAATCCGGCCTTTCTGACCGAGCGTGACCTCCCGGTCCCGCCGTGGCTGGAAGGAGGAACGTGACGTGCCCGACCACACGTCTGCGTCCCCGCTGGTAAGCGCAGAGTGGCTGCGCGACGCGTTCGAGCGACCCGACGTCGTGGTGCTGGACGCCTCCTGGCATATGCCGGCGACCCGACGAGACGGCGCGAGCGAATTCGAGCTCGGCCACATCCCCGGCTCCGCGTTCTTCTCGATCGACGGGATCGCTGACCCGGCTTCGACGCTGCCCCACATGGTGCCGACCGCCGACACGTTCGCGGCGGCCGTCGGGGCCCTCGGTGTCGGTACCGGCGATCATGTCGTCTGTTATGCGACGGACGGCATCGGCACCGCCCCGCGCGCGTGGTGGATGTTCCGGCTGTTCGGCCACGAACGCGTCTCGGTGCTCGACGGCGGCCTGCCGGCATGGACCGCCGCCGGCGGCACCCTGGTCAAGGGCCCGGCCCGACCGCGGCCCCGCGCCTTCCAGGCCACGTTCAACCCGGCGCGGATCCGGGACCTGACAGCCGTTCGCGCCAATCTGCAGGCGGCGACCGAGCTGGTGGTCGACGCCCGGAGCGCCGGCCGATTCGCCGGCACCGAGGCGGAACCGCGCCCCGGACTTCGCGGCGGACATATCCCCGGAAGCGTGAACGTTCCCTACCAGACCCTGCTGGACGGCCCTCGCATGCTGCCCCCCGAGGCACTGCGTGCGCGCCTGGAGGCGGCCGGCGTTGCCGGCGATCGGCCGCCGGTGTTCACTTGCGGGTCCGGAGTCAGCGCCTGCACTCTTGCCCTCGGCCTCACGTTGACCGGTCGCGATGACTGGGCGGTCTACGACGGCTCGTGGTCGGAGTGGGGAGGGCGCGAGGATGTCCCGGTCACGTCCTGACAAGCGCAAGCGTCGTCCGGCAACGGTTCTGGGCCGAGCCGGCCGAAATCCCCACGAGAACCGGGGCGCTGTCAATCCGCCCGTGTACCATGCGTCGACCATCCTGTTCCGGGACACCGCGGACTTGCGCACCCGTGGCCCCAACCGATTGGACGACGTCGTCTACGGCCGCTTCGGCACACCGACGACCTTTGCCTTCGAGGAAGCGATGGCCGACGCGGAAGGCGGCGCACGCAGCGTTGCCGTGGGTTCCGGCAAGACCGCCGTCGCGGTCGCGCTGAGCAGCTTCCTCGCCGCCGGGGACCACCTCTTGATGGTCGATTCGGCGTACGGACCCACCCGCGGCCTGGCCGGCGGCTGGCTCGCGCGGTTCGGGGTCGAGACCACCTTTTACGACCCCTGCATCGGGGCCGGGATCGCGGGGCAGATCCGCGACAACACGCGGGTGGTGTTTCTCGAATCGCCCGGCTCGCACACGTTCGAGGTGCAGGACGTGCCTGGTATCGCAGCGGCCGCACACGCGCGCGACTGCACAGTGATTCTCGACAACACGTGGGCAAGCCCGCTGTTCTTCCGACCGTTCGAGCACGGTGTCGACGTGTCGATACAGTCGGCGACGAAGTACGTGTCGGGACATTCCGACGTCATGCTGGGGGCCGTCACGACTACCGAGGAGACCCACGTCGTCGTGCGCAAGACCGCCCAGGCTCTGGGAGCTACCGTCGGACCGGACGACCTGTACCTGGGGCTGCGCGGACTGCGCACGCTGGACGTCCGTCTCCGGCGTCATATGGAAACCGGGCTTGCACTGGGGGATTATGTAGGAAAGTGCCGAACGCTTGACTCCTTCGGCACTCTCCTGTAAATTGACGGTCATCAGGAAGCGAAGAGAGGACCGGACCGATGGCCCACAAGACAACAGGTAAATCAGACCGCAAAGGCATTTCACTGGTGCAGATCATGCGGAAGTTCCCCAACGACGAGACGGCGGAAGCGTGGTTCATTGAGCGCCGCTGGCCCAAGGGCATTCACTGTCCGCATTGCGGTTCGACTAACGTGCAGACCGGTGCCAAGCACAAGACGATGCCCTACCGGTGCCGTGAGAAGGAATGCGCAAAGCGATTCAGCGCAAAGACCGGGACGGTCATGGAAGGCTCCAAGCTGGGCTTCCAAGTGTGGATGATTGCAACCTTCCTGCTTTCCACGAATCTCAAGTCCGTATCTTCCATGAAGCTGCACCGGGACTTGAGCATCAATCAGCGGAGCGCGTGGTTCCTTGCCCACCGGCTGCGCGTGGCACTGGCCGAAAAGGGCGGTGTCTTTGACGGTCCGGTCGAAGTGGACGAGACCTACTTCGGCGGTCGCCGCAAGAACATGAGCAACGCCAAGCGCAAGGAACTGGCGAACACCGGACGCGGCACAGTCGGCAAGACTGCGGTGGTCGGCGCCAAGGATCGCGACAGCAACAGGGTTGCGGCAAAGGTCGTTTCAGAGACGGACAAAGCAACGCTGCAAGGCTTTGTCGGCGACCACGCGGCTCCCGGTGCCAAGGTCTACAGTGACGATGCATCGGCCTACGAGGGCATGCCGTTCGACCATGAGACCGTCCGGCATTCACTGTCCGAATACGTCGAGGGCGACATTCACACCAATGGAATCGAATCGCTTTGGAGCATGATGAAACGAGCCCACAAGGGGACGTTCCACAAGTTGAGCGAAAAACACTTGGATCGTTACGTTCAAGAATTTGCTGCACGTCACAACCTGCGTGAACAGGACACCATCGACATCATGGGATCGCTGGTTGCCGGTTCCATCGGCAAGCGGCTACGCTACCGCGAACTGATTGCCGATAACGGGCTGGACTCCGGTGCGCAGAGTGCCTGACCATGACAGATTCCAAGCACGACAAGCCCGCCAGCAAGCCGACCGTGAAGATCGTCCGGCACGACTACCAGCCTTCCAGACGGGAACTGGAAGAGGATGTCAGGGTCAATGCGACGTTCGAGGAAGCCATTGAGGCCCTGACCCGCCCCGTCAACGTCCAATACATCGACAAGCCGGACGATGGCTGATCTTCCGTTCCCTGACGCGGGGAAGCCCAATTGGGCAAACCAGACCATTTGGACGGGTGACAACCTCGACATCATGCGGGGCATGAACAGCGAAAGCGTGGACCTGATCTACCTGGACCCGCCGTTTAATTCCAAGCACGATTATTCCGCTCCTATCGGCTCCAAGGCTGCCGGTGCCGCGTTCAAGGACACTTGGGGCCTGGACGATGTGAATCTTGCTTGGCACGGCGAAATCAAGCACGACAATCCGGGTCTGTATGACCTGTTGAACGCCACCCGTCAGGTTCACGGTGACTCGATGATGAGTTACCTGATCTACATGGCAATCCGCATCACCGAAATGCGGCGACTGTTGAAGTTGACGGGAAGTATATGGCTGCACTGTGACCCAACAGCCAGCCACTATCTCAAACTTCTTTTGGATTCTGTGTTCGGGCGAAAGCGTTTCAGAAATGAGATTATTTGGTCATACTCCGGTTGGAATAAAAGACTAAAGAGGCATATTGAGCGCCGCCACGATGTGGTTCTTTTCTATTCCAAGAAGGAGCAAATGACATTCAATTACCCCACGCGCCCGTGGGCTAGCAAAGACGAGTACATCAAAACCAGAAAGCAAAAAGTCCGTATAGATGATGATGGCAGTGAATATGTCTTGTCTGATGGAGGTTCAGGCCAACGAGTGAAACGTTATCTTGACGATGCAATGTCCTATGGTATTCCGCTTGATGATGTATGGAGGATCGAAAAGCTAAACAATTCGGATACAACAGAACGAACAGGCTACCCCACACAAAAGCCTCTGGCATTGTTGAGACGAATAATCGCTGTCGGCTCCAATAGCGGAGATACGGTGCTAGACCCGTTCTGTGGCTGCGCTACAGCCTGTATCGCGGCACAAGACTTGTCCCGGCAATGGGTGGGTATCGACATCAGCCCCAAGGCTGCTGACCTTGTGCAGTCGCGCATGCAAGACGAATTGGGCTTGTTCTACCGTGGAGCCCACCGGGAGGACATCCCGCGCCGCACCGATATCGGCACAGTCCTGAAATACAATGACGCCAAGAACAAGCGTTATCTCTACGGCGAACAGGGCGGGTATTGCTTGGGCTGCGAGGAACACTTTCCGCCGCGCAACTTGACCATTGACCACATCATCCCGCGTTCACGTGGCGGAACGGATCATATCAGCAACCTGCAACTGCTTTGCGGTGCCTGCAATTCAGTGAAGGGCGACCGACCGCATGAATACTTGCTTGCTTGCCTGACAGACAAAGGCTTCATCAAGCGCCGCCGTGCCGCGTGACTTCGGCACTTTTCTACATAATCCCCTTGCACTGGCGCGTTGGCTGGCTGACCGGCCCGAAGTGGAGCGCGTACTGCACCCCGGCCTCGAGGGAGACCCCGGACACGCGCTGTGGCGGCGCGACTTCCTGGGGGCTTCGGGACTCTTCGGCATGATCCTCCGCCCGGCCCCGCCGGCAGCCTACGATGCCTTCCTGGACGGGCTGGAGTTGTTCGGCATGGGTTACAGCTGGGGCGGCTTCGAGAGTCTCATCATCCCGTCGATGCTCCGGGGCGCGCGTAACGTCGCGCTGTGGCCCGCGCCCGAACGGACCTTCCGCGTCCATGCCGGACTGGAAGACGTGGCTGACCTCCAGGACGATCTGGAAGCGGGGTTTGCTCACCTGGGGAGCCGGACGGGATGAAGGGAGTCGGCGGACGGTCGGCAGTGCGGCTGTTGATGCTGGCGCTGCTGCTCGCGCCGACGACGGTCGCGGCGGCCGAGACGTTCCAGGTCGGCACCGTCGAGATTCAATCGGGAACAGAACAACACCAGTTTCAGGTGGAGCTGGCCGTGACGCAGGCGCAGCAGCGGCAAGGCCTGATGCACCGCCTCACGCTCGGCGAGAACGAGGGCATGCTGTTCCTGTATGCGCCGCCGCAGCGCATCCGGATGTGGATGAAGGACACCTACATCCCGCTGGACATGCTGTTCATTCGGCCTGACGGCACCATCGCCGCGATCGCGGAAGACACCATCCCGCTGTCGCTCACGCCGATCGGCCCTGACGTCTACGTGAACGGTGTCCTGGAAGTCCTGGCGGGAACCTCGGAACGGCTTGGCCTCCGTCCCGGCGACCGTGTGCGTCATCCCCACTTTGCCGCCGAACGTGGCCCTGGCCAGTGAATACCGAAGCGCGAATCAGAATCCGGGTCCAATTGGGGGACCTGCCGCTGTTCGGGCCCGGCAAGGCCGCCCTGCTCACGGCGATCGACGAGGTGGGCTCGATCGCCGGCGCTGCCCGGGCCCTCGGCATGTCGTACCGGCGGGCCTGGCTGCTGGTCGATTCGATGAACCAGAACTTCACGGGCCCGCTCGTGGCCGCGAGTCCCGGTGGCCGCGGCGTTGGCGGCTCGCGCGTCACCGACCTCGGGCGACGCGTGCTCGCGGCCTACCATGCCGTGGAGGTCGACGCCGCCCGCGCCGCCGGCAAACCGCTGGCAGACCTCCAGACCATGGTCGCCGCCGAACCCGGTCCGTCGGTTGCGGGCGAGCCGGAATAGGGACCTGCCGGGGCCTGCAGTGCGATCCGTCCAGCTGGATATAACCTGCGCTTGATGCTGCCGGCGCGTGGACACGATGCGACCCTGCGGTCCGCCCGATATCCGGCGAGGCACCTGACTGGTGCACCGCGGTCGCCGCAGCAGCCGACCTGCGACGCTAGGTCTATCGTCCGGAAAACGATGCACTTTGTAGACCCGGGCCCCTGGGTTGGCGGCAGTTCGGAGTAGAGGTCAGGCAGAGCTTGCAATGCAATATATTCTGTCGTATATAATAGCCGCGTGGCGCCAGCGGCCTGAAGTCCATCGGAATCGCGCCGTGCGGATCTCCCGATGGCCGGTCGCCTGCCTCACCCTCCTCGGATTGGTTTCGGTCCCGGCCCCCTTTACGCAAGGGGGGCCGGCGGCCGGACCGGTTGCCGGCCAGGAAATCCTGGTGTTCGCTGCCGCTTCGACCGGCACCGCCCTCGCAGAGGTTGCCAACGCCTATGCCGCCGTCGGTGGTGGACGCGTGCGCTTCTCTCTGGCCGCAACCAGCGCCCTAGCTCGCCAGATCGAATCGGGCGCGCCGGCCGACCTGTTCCTGTCGGCCAATACCGCCTGGATGGACCGGGTCGATGAAGCCGGGCTCCTGGCTGCCGGAAGCCGGACCCTCCTCTTCCGCAACCGCCTCGTGCTGGTGGCACCTTCGGACACGGATTTCGACCCGGTGGCCGTGGACATCTCGCTGGATGTCGAAGCCATGCTGGACGGCGGTCGACTAGCCGTCGCCGATCCCGTTTCGGTTCCGGCCGGGATTTATGCGCGGCAGGCCCTGGAATCACTTGGCATGTGGGACCGGCTGCAGGCGCGGGTCGCGCCAGCCAGCGATGTGCGCCATGCCACGCTCCTGGTGCGGCGGCACGAAGCGCCCCTGGGGATCGTCTATTGGACGGACGCGCGCGACACGGCGGAGATCCGGGTCCTCGGGGCCTTTTCCCCTGAACTGCACGATCCCATAGCCTATTGGGTCGCCCAGCTGGCCGACGCGCCGGCCCCGGCCGCTGCCTCGGCGTTTCTTGCGTTCCTGCAATCGGACGTCGCTCGGACCATCTTTTCCCGCCACGGATTCGCACCTCCACTCGATGCCAACACCCGCTGAAACCGAAGCGCTTCTGCTGTCCCTGCGGGTGGCCGTATGGAGCGTTCTGGGCAGCCTGCCCCCGGCCATCGCCATTGCCTGGTTGCTGGCGCGCACGCGCTTCCCCGGCCACGCGTTGCTGAACGGCATCCTGCACATCCCATTGGTCGTGCCGCCGGTCGTGATCGGCTACCTCCTGCTGGTGTTCCTCGGGCGGCGCGGTCCGGGCGGCGTGTTTCTGGAGAACGTCTTCGGGATCACCCTCGGCTTCACCTGGCAGGGTGCGGCCATCGCCAGCGCGATCGTGGCGTTTCCGCTCATGCTGCGTGCGATCCGGCAATCGATCGAAGGCGTGGACCGGCGACTGGAGCAGGCCGCGCGGACGCTCGGCGCGAGCCCGGCCAACGCGTTCTGCACCGTGACCCTGCCCCTCATCGCGCCGGGCGTGTTCGCAGGCATGGTGCTCAGCTTCGCCCGCTCGCTCGGCGAGTTCGGCGCCACCATCACGTTCGTATCCAGCATTCCCGGAGAGACCCGAACCCTGCCGTTGGCGCTGTATGCGGCCGCTCAGGTTCCCGGCGGCGAGGCCCAGGCCACGCGGCTGGTGGTCATCTCCATCACGCTGGCGATGATCGCGCTCATCGGCTCTGAATGGCTCGCGCGCCGCACGCGGCACTACTCGAGTGGCGGACCGTGATCGACGTCGCCTTCTCGCACCGGCAGGGTAGCTTTTCGCTGGACGTGAGCATGCAGGTGCCGGACAGCGGCGTGACCGGCCTGTTCGGCACATCCGGCGCCGGCAAGTCGACCGTCGCCGACGCGATCGCCGGCCTGATCCGTCCGGACGCCGGTCGCATTGCCATCGGCGAGACCGTCCTGTTCGACAGTGCACGCGGCGTGGCGGTGGCGCCGGAACGTCGACGGATCGGCTACGTCTTCCAGGAAGCGCGTCTCTTCCCGCACATGAACGTCCGGGCCAATCTGCACTTTGGCGGTCGCCGGCGTGGCGCCGCCAGCCCGGACACCTTCGAACAGGTGGTCGGCCTGCTGGGGCTCGAGCCGCTGCTGGACCGGCGCACGCGGCATCTCTCCGGCGGCGAGGCGCAACGGGTCGCCATCGGACGCGCCCTGCTCAGCGGCCCCGATCTCCTGATCATGGACGAACCCCTGTCGTCGCTGGACCAACAGCGGCGTGACGACGTCCTGCCCCACCTCGAGCGGCTCGCGGCCGATACCGGCGTGCCGACCGTGTACATCACCCATTCGATCGAGGAGATCATTCGCTTGGCCGACCATCTTGCCGTGATGGCGAACGGCTCCGTCCTCGCCTGCGGGCCCATCCAGGACGTCATGGCACGCCCGGACTTGCCCGTGCTCAACGATCGGCGTGACGCCGGCACCATTCTGCTGACCACGGTGGCAGGCCACTTCGACGACGATCACCTGAGCGCTCTGCGCTTCGGCGAACACACGCTGCTGGTCCCCCGCACCGAACGTGCCGAGGGCTCGCCGCTGGCGCTCAGAATCCTGGCCCGCGACGTCTCACTCGCGCTCGAGCCGCCGCAACGCTCCAGCGTGATGAACGTGCTGCCTGGCACGGTCACGGGGATCCATCCGAGAGGCGATGGGCATGTCGACGTGAGCATCGACTCGGGGCAGATCATCCGTGCACGGATCACTCGCCGGTCGGCCGACGATCTGTCGCTCAAGGTCGGCCTGGAGCTGTATGCCCTCGTCAAGTCCGTGGCGTTCGCCGAGCGCGACGCATTCCGTCGGCACGCGGAAGGTGAAGGATGACCGCTGACTGCCGCACGGGCGGCGAGATCCTCGCCGACCAGCTGCTGATCCACGGCGTGGACACGGTCTTCGCCGTGCCCGGCGAAAGCTACCTGCCGGTCCTCGACGCGTTCTTCGACCGGCGCGACGCCCTTCGCCTCATCACGTGCCGCCACGAAGCGGGTGCCGCCAACATGGCCGAAGCAGCAGGCAAGCTCACGGGGCGGCCGGGAGTCTGTCTCGTCACCCGCGGCCCGGGCGCGTGCCATGCGAGCGTCGGCGTCCACACGGCGCACCAGGATTCCACGCCGATGCTCCTGCTCGTCGGACAGGTCGCGCGCGATACCCGTGGCCGGGAAGCCTTCCAGGAAATCGACGTTCGCGACATGTTCCAGGCCCCCATGGCGAAGTGGGCCGTCGAGATCGAGGACACCGGCCGGCTCCCCGAGCTCCTGCATACGGCATTTCGGACCGCAACCAGCGGCCGGCCCGGACCGGTCGTGGTCGGGTTGCCGGAAGACATGCTCCAGGAGGCCGCGCAGGTCGGAGACGCCGGAACCTGGACCCCGGCCCGGGCGCATCCCGCCCCGGCTGACGTGGAACGTGCACACCGGCTGCTGGCGGAAGCCGAGCGGCCCCTGCTCATCGCCGGGGGCAGCAACTGGACCCCGGCCGGTCGCGAGGCTCTCGCGACACTGGCTGAAGTGGCTGACGCGCCGGTGGCTGTGTCCTTCCGGCGGCAGGACCTGGTGGACAACGAACACCTCCACTATGCCGGTGATCTGTCGACGAGCGTGGATCCGCGCCTGGTCGAACGGGTCAAGGACGCGACCCTCCTGTTGGTGCTGGGAGCCCGGCTCGGTGAAATGACCACCGGCGGATACGCGACGCTTCGGCCGGGCCGCCAATTGGTACCCCTCGTCCATGTGCATCCGGACCCCTTCGAGCTGGGCCGCGTCTTCATCCCGGACCTGGCGGTGGCAGCCGATCCCGGGGCCTTCGCCGCGGCCCTGGCCGATCGTGATTTCCCGGCCGGTCCGGCACGGCAGGCGTGGCGGGAGGCCGCCCACAGCGACTACCTGCGCGCCTCGACTCCCGAGCCGTACGCCGCCGATCTCGACATGGGACAGGTCATGCTGCATCTGCGCGCGACCATGCCGTCGGACACGGTGATCACGGTGGACGCGGGTAACTTCAGCGGGTGGGCGCAGCGGTTCTGGCGGTTTCGGCATCCGCGCTCTCAACTCGGCCCGACCAGCGGCGCCATGGGGTACAGCGTTCCCGCCGGTGTCGCCGCCAGCATCCTGGCGCCAGAACGCGAGGTCGTCAGCTTCGTGGGGGACGGGGGCTTCCTGATGTCGGGTCAGGAACTCGCCACGGCGGCCCAGCACGGCGCGCGCCCCCTCGTGCTGATCGTCAACAACAGCATGTACGGGACCATCCGGATGCACCAGGAGCGGTCGTACCCCGGCCGCACGATCGGAACCAACCTCAAGAATCCCGACTTCGCCGTGCTGGCGAAGGTCTACGGGGCGCACGGCGAACGCGTGACCCGGACGGACCAGTTTCCCGACGCGCTGGGGCGGGCCCGCGCCAGCGGAACGGCGGCGGTCATCGAATTGGTGGTCGACCCCGATCAGATCACCACCCGGACAACCCTGGCACAGCTGCACGGGACCGAGACCGGCGACAGCGGGCCGAACGCACGGCAACCGGGGACATGAGCACGCGCGCGTGGTGCCGCCCGCTTCGCTCGGGGCGGGACCGACCGGGGGGCCGCTCCCCGACGTGACCGCTCCCGTGTAGACTTCCCGCCCGTCTGTCCGCGTCGCGGGCGGAGCCTGCGACCGTTGTTTCCTCGGTGAAGGCGAAGTTCCTGACGGCGGTCGAGGGCCAAACTCCAGAATCGCGAACCCGCAACGGGATGCTTCCCCATGGCTGACGCCCACTATCGAACTGCGCTGGTTACGGGCGCCTCGAGCGGCATCGGTGCCGCCACTGCGCGCGCGCTCCGACGCCAAGGCCTGGAGGTGATCGCGTGTGCGCGGCGCGGCGATCACCTGAAGGCCCTGGCCGACGAAATCGGTGCCCGCTTCATCGTCTGCGACCTGCGCGACAAGCAGGCCGTGTACGACGCCTTCGGGGACCTCGAAATCGATGTACTGGTGAACAATGCGGGGGTGGGGCGCGGCTTCACCAGCATCACCAAGGCCCAGCCCGAGGACATCGAGACGACCGTCGGCCTGAATGTCACGGGCGTGCTCCATGCCACCCGCGCGGTCGTGCCGGGCATGGTCGACCGCGCCCGCGGGCACATCGTCAACATCGGTTCGGTCGCAGGCCTGCACGGTTGCGCCCCCGTCATCTACGGCGCCAGCAAAGGCGCCGTGCACCTCCTGAGCCAGGACCTCCGCATGGACCTTTCCGGAACCGGGGTACGGGTCACCGAGATCTGTCCGGGCCGCGTGATGACAGGCTTCTTCGACGTCGCGTTCGATGACGAGGAAGAGAAGAAGAAGTTCACCAGCGGCTTCACCCTGCTCGAGGCGGAAGACGTGGCCGAGTGCGTGGTCCACGCGGTCAACGCCCCGTGGCACGTCAACATCGCCACGATCGAGGTCATCCCCACGGAGCAGGCGATCGGCGGCGTCCAGATCCAGGCCGCCCGCACAGGTACCGATTCATGACCCGTACGAACGCGTTCAAGGCCGGCCTTCAGTCCGGCAGGCCCCAGGTCGGCATGTGGGCCAGCCTCGCGAGCCCGCTCGCGACCGAAGTGCTGGCCGGTGCCGGCCTCGATTTCATCGTGATCGATTCCGAACACGCCCCCAACGACGCCGCCGAAATCGTCGCCCAGCTCCAGGCGTGTGCGGCCGGCGGCACGACCCCGGCCGCGGTGCGCGCCTGGTGGAACGACCGCGTTGCCATCAAGCGCATCCTGGACAGCGGCGCCGAAACGATCGTGGTGCCGTACGTCCAGACCCCTGACGAAGCCCGGGAAGCCGTGGCTTCGGTACGGTACCCGCCGGTCGGCGCCCGCGGAGCGGCCGGCGCCACCCGAGCCAATGCCTTCGGGCGCGAGCCCGGCTACTGGGGAGAAGCGGACGAGCGCATCTGCCTGGTCGTGCAGGTGGAGACGGCCGCCGCCATCGAGGCAGCGAGCGACATCGCGGCCGTGGACGGCGTCGACGTGGTGTTCGTCGGTCCCGGTGATCTGGCGGCCGATCTCGGGGTCATTCACGACCGCCAGCACGATTCGGTGCGTCGGGCTCTCGAACGGGCGCTGGCCAAGATTACGGCGGCGGGAAAACCCGCCGGGGTGATGGCCAGCAGCATCCAGGATGCTCGCGGCCTTCTGGACATGGGCTTTTCCATGGTCTCGGTCGCCACCGAGCTCGTCCACCTTCGGGTCATCGTGGACAAGGTGGTCAGCGAACTTAAGGAAACAGCATGAAGATCACATCGGTCGAAGCCATCACGGTAGACGTCCCCTTTACCCAGGCGGGGCCGCCCAGCGGCTTTGGCGGAGAGACCTGGAACACCCTGGCCTGCCTGCTGGTCAAGGTCGAAACGGACGAAGGGATCGTCGGCTGGGGGGAAACCTTCGGGTACAACTGCATTCCTGCCGCACGAACCGCCCTGGAGACGATGGTGGCGCCGCACGCGGTGGGGCTTCCCGCGGACGACATCGCGGGCACGATGGACCGGCTTCAGGTGATCTTCCATCTCTTCGGGCGCTACGGCGTCACGCTGTTCGCGCTCTCTGGACTGGAAATCGCGCTATGGGACATCGCCGGCAAGCAGGCCGGCAAGCCGCTCCACGCGCTGCTCGGTGGCACGGACGTCGAATCGCTTCCGAGTTATGCCAGCCTGTTCAAGTACATCGATCCCCAGGTGACCGCGAGCGTGTCAGCCGCGGCGCGCGAAAGCGGTTACGAGCGGATCAAGCTGCACGAGGACACCATGGCGCCGATCCTATCCGCGCGGGATGCGATCGGACCCGACACCCCGCTGATGGTCGATGTCAACTGCAGCTGGCGGGAGAACGATCTCCCTGACCTGATCAGTCCCCTGAAGGCAGCCGACCTGCTCTGGCTCGAAGAACCGATCTGGCCGCCGGAGAATTTTCCCTTGCTGGCGGACACCCGGGACGCGAGACTGCCGCTGGCCTCGGGCGAGAACCTGTGCACCGTCTGGCAGTTCCGGCACATGCTGGACGCGCGGGCCGTGGACTACACGCAGCCCAGCGTGACCAAGGTCGGCGGCGTGGCGGAATTCGCGGCCGTGTGCGACGCAACCCATGCGGCCGACACCGCCGTGGCGCCGCATTCCCCGTACTTTGGGCCCGGGTTCCTGGCGAGCCTCCACCTGATCGCCACCAAGGCTCCCGAAGCCTACGTGGAGCGGCTGTTCGTCAATCTCGAGACGGACCTGTTCGGTGGGCTGACGGTCCCGGACGGCAACGGTCGGCTCAAGCTTCCCCAGGGACCGGGCCTCGGTTGCGACCCGGACCCCGAATTGGTCGCCCGCTACCGGGTGGACTGACCCCGCCCAGCGGGTCCCGGCACGCGCTGACCGACCGGCGCCCCTCGGCGAGGCCCTACAGGAAGCTGTAGGGATCGACGTCGACCTTGATCCGAATCCCCGCCGGTGCCCGGACGGAGCCCAGCCAGGTCCGCACGTACGTCTGCAGCAGCTGATTTCGGCCGCCGCGAACGAGGAACCGGACCCGGTACTGGCTGCGAATCCTGCTGAGCGGGGCAGGCGCCGGCCCAAACACGTCGACCCCATCGTGCTGCGGGGCCACGCGGGCCAGCGCCCGGCAGAAGCGCTCCAGGACCGGTTGATCGCGCGACGCCAGGATCAGCGCCACAAGCCGCCCGAACGGCGGCATCTTTGCCTCGGCCCGGGCGGCCGCCTCCATCCGCCGAAAGGCATCCCCGTCCCCGCGCAGAAACGCCTGCATGACCGGATGCTCCGGCTCCCGGGTCTGCATCAGCACGCGCCCGCGCCGACCCTCCCGGCCCGCCCGACCGGCAACCTGCGTCAGCAGCTGGTAGGTCCGCTCGCCGGCCCGGAGATCGGCACCCCCCAGCCCCAGGTCCGCGTCCACCACCCCGACCATGGTCAGGTTCGGGAAGTGGTGTCCCTTGGCCGCCATCTGAGTGCCGATGAGAATCCGGGTCTCGCCGGATTCCATGCCCTGGACCAGTCGCGCCAGGTCTGCCGGCCCGCGCATGGTGTCGCTGGTCATGACGACCGGCTCCACGCCCGGGAACAGGCGGCGCACCTCTTCCTCGATGCGTTCGACCCCCGGTCCGCAGGCCGCCAGGGAATCCTCGACACCGCAGGTGGGACACACCGCGGGCACCGGCATCCGGTGACCGCAGTGGTGGCAGGTCAAGAGCCCGTCGCGCCGGTGCTCCACCAGCCAGGTCGAGCATGAGGTGCAGCCGATCCGTCCGCCGCAAGTCCGGCAGACGGTGAGGGGGGCATAGCCCCGACGGTTGAGAAACAAGAGCACCTGCTCGTCGCGCGCGAGGGCCGCCGCCGCGGCATCCACGACGGGTTTGGCGAGCCACGAGCCCGCTTCTGGGCGACTCGCGCGCAGATCCACGGCTTCGACGTCGGGGAGCTCCGCGTCCCCGTACCGGCGCGGCAGTGTCAGAGCGTGGTATCGACCTTCATGCGCATTGACGTGCGTCTCGAGCGCAGGCGTGGCCGACGCCAGGACGATCGCGGCACGTTCCTTGGCGGCACGGACCACCGCCATGTCGCGCGCGTTGTAGATCACGCCGTCCTCCTGCTTATACGAGGCGTCGTGCTCCTCGTCGACCACGATCAGCCCGAGCGCCGGAAACGGCAGAAACAGGGCTGACCGCGCCCCCACCACCACCGGCGTCGTGCCGCCCGCCACCTCCCTCCAGGCGCGGCGGCGCTCGCCCGCGGGTATCGCCGAATGCCACCTTGCTGGGGCGGTGCCAAAGCGAGCCTGGAAGCGTGCAAACCACTGCGGGCCGAGCGCAATTTCCGGGAGCAGGACCAGCACCTGGCGACCGCTGGCCAGACACGCGGCCACGGCCTCGAAATAGACTTCCGTCTTGCCGGAACCCGTCACGCCGCCGAGAAGCACCGGCCGAGGATCCCGGGCCCGCACCCTCTCGACGATTTCGGTGGCCGCCCGGCGCTGCGTCGCGGTCAATTCGGGCCGCACCCCTTCGCGATCCGGGTGGGGTGCGGTCACTTCCGTCAAGGGTTCCGCCTCAAGCAGTCCTATCCCGTGCATGCGGCGCACGGTCGCTGCGCTCACGCGTGCCTCCCGCTGAAGCACCGGTCCCGAAAGGGCGCTCCCCGCGCCGGTCAGGACATCGACGACCCGTTGCCGCGCCGGGGTGAGCTTCGCCCCCATCGGTCTGGGCTCGGCCAGGCGAAAATCGGCGGCGGTGCGGGGGGGCACGAGTGCACCGGAAGCCGGAATCGCCATCTTGAGAACGCTGCCCAACGGCGCCATGGAGTACGAAGCCACCCATGCGACCAACTCCCGCATGCGCGGGTTCATCGGCGGGAGATCGGAAACCCTGCGGACATCCCGCAGCTGACTCTCCGGCACCTCACCTGCCGCCGGGCCCCACACCACGCCCGTCTCGACGCGGTTCCCGAACGGCACCGAAACGTAGGAACCCGTGGGCACCGGACGGTCCAACCGGTAATCGAACGTCCTCGACAGGGGGCGGGCCAGCAAGACCGCCACCCTGGTGGGATTCCGATCCTTCTCGGGGAGCCGGTTTGCGGCGTCCCGGGGCGAGCGAATCGATCCCGCCGAACGGTTAGACTTGGGCAAGGCCGCCGGCCGTCGGCGCCGATCCGCTCTGGGACGGGAGTGCCCGCATGCAACTGTTTGTCGACACCGCTGATACTGGCCAGATTGCTGAATTGGCCGCCACTGGGCTGGTGGACGGGGTGACTACGAACCCCTCCCTGGTGGCGCGAACCGGACGTGACTTCCGGGACGTCATCACGGAGATTACCCAGCTGGTGCCGGGTCCGGTATCCGCGGAAGTTACCGAGACCTCCTGCGAAGGGATGGTGACGCAGGGTCGCGAACTGGCCAGCATCGCCGGCAACGTGGTGGTCAAGGTTCCGCTGACGTGGGAAGGGCTCCAGGCTTGCCACGTGCTGGCCGGCCAAGACGACCCGATCGACGTCAACGTCACGCTGTGCTTCTCGGCAACGCAGGCATTGCTGGCAGCGAAGGCCGGCGCCCGTTTCGTCTCCCCGTTCATCGGACGCCTCGACGACATCGGCCAGAATGGCATGGCGCTGATCCGAGACGTCGTCGACATCTACCGATCCTACCCGCGGACGCTGAAGACCGAAGTCCTGGTGGCGTCGGTCCGTGGGCCCGGCCACGTGCTGGAAGCGGCCAAGTTGGGGGCCGATGCCGCCACGGTGCCGCCGGGCGTGCTGCGGCAGCTGGTCGCACATCCACTGACCGACAAAGGCTTGGCGGCATTCCTGGCGGACTGGGAAAAGGCAAAGGCATCGGCGGGGTCCAGAAGCTGATGCGTCCCGCCGTCGGCAACTAGGCATGCCCGACGGGCTGGCGCGGACCGGATCCGAGCGGGCGGTGCAGGGCGTCCGGCACGAGACGCGGATGTCCGGCCGGATACCGCGGAAGCATGGGGGATCACCGACGCCAGGTGACCAGGCCCCGGCGCGCGGCCGTTAGCCCGACCGGACCGTCGGCAGACCGAGGGACGCGCGACATCGATGGAAGACATCGCCCCTGAGATTGCCGATGGCCTGACCGGGTACCTGACTCACCTGCATCAGGAGCGCAGACTGTCCGAGCACACGGTCACCGCGTATCGGCACGACATCACTCGGTTTCTCCGATTCGTGGGGGAGCACACGGGTGCCGTCGTCAACCTCGACTTGCTCGACTCGCTGACAACCGCTGACTATCGCGCCTGGCTTGCCCACCTGATGCGGCCGCCGCGGCCTCTGGCACCGGCAAGCGTTGCCCGCGCGCGCTCCAGCGTTCAGGGCTTCCTTGTCCACCTCGCGCGGCACCAGGGGCTTCGTCGAATCAGCCTCCGCTCGCTCCGTCCGGCGCGCGTGCCGAAGCGCGCTCCCCGGCCGCTCGGCGTCTATCAAGCCCAGGCCGTCATCAACGAGTCGCGACCGGCCAGCGCCAGTTGGCAGGACTTGCGGGACCAGGCGGTCTTCCTGCTCCTGTATGGAGCCGGGCTGCGGATCAATGAAGCGCTCTCGCTCAATCGATCCGACGTCACCGGGAGCCGCGACGTCCTGCGGATTGTCGGGAAGGGAGAGAAGGAACGCCTGGTGCCACTGCTGGCGTCGGTACGCGAAGGCATCGAACGCTACCTCGCCGCTGCGCCCGACGGGTCCCCCGACGATCCGCTGTTCCTCGGCGCCCGCGGCCGGCGTCTGGGAGCGCGGGCTGTGCAGCAACGCATGCAGGAGATCCGCGCTCGGCTGGGGCTCCCCGACTCGGCCACCCCGCACGCGCTGCGGCACAGCTTCGCCACGCACCTGCTCGAAGGGGGAAGCGACCTTCGGGTGCTGCAAGAGCTCCTGGGGCACGCTCGACTCGCGACCACGCAGCGCTACACGGAAGTTGCCGACCCGCAGTTGCGCGACACCTTCGAGCGCACGCATCCACGGGCCAAACGCTGACACGTTCAGCGATCAGGTCAAACCGCATGCAGCAGCTGTCTGGCGACCGGTGCAGAAAATGGCCCTGCGATCGGCGCGACACTCGGCAGCGCCGCTGGTCAAGGGCGACATGAGTCCAGGCGCCGACACGACCCGCGGGGCGCGGGGGGCGCCAGCCCAACTGCGAGCGTGCCGCGGCACGGCCGTGCAGCCACGCCCCGCGATGGACCTTCACCTGGCACTGTAGCCCCCGTCGATCAGCAGGTCCGCGCCCGTCATGAACGACGATTCGTCACTGGCAAGAAACACCGCGCCTCGGGCGATCTCGTCGGGCCGGGCGAGCCGACCGACCGGATGGGCTTGGCCCCAAGCCGCCTCGGCCCGCTCCAGCGTCCCAAACCGTCTTGCCAGGCGTTCGGTTGCCGTGCCCCCGGGGGACAGCGCGTTGACTCGAATGCCCTCGTCGGCGTGGTCGATCGCCATGACCTTCGCAAGCTGAACCAGGGCGCCCTTGGTCCCGCAGTAGGCGGCCTGGCCCCGGTCAGCAACCCGTCCCATTTGTGACGCCAGCAGGATGATCGAACCGGATTTCTGCGACCGCAGGTGTGGCAATGCGTGCTTGCAAAGCAGGAACGCGCCCGTGAGATTGACGTCGAGGGCCTGGCGCCAGTCCTCGACCGACAGCGCGTCGACGGTGACCCGCGGCGTTTCGGTTGCCGCATTGGCTACCACGATGTCGAGCCTGCCGAACGCCTCGATGGCCGCCGTCACGCCATCGCGCACCGATTCCGAGTTGCGGACATCGCATCCCCGTGCCAGGGAGCGACCACCGGCATCGTGGAGTTCCGCCGCAACCGCCTGAGCAGCCGCAACGTCGATGTCGAGGCATTGCACGGCGGCTCCCTCGGTTGCAAACGCGCGGGCAATCGCGGCACCAATTCCCCCGCCCGCTCCCGTAATCACCGCAACCTTGCTCTCCAGACGTCGCATGGCGTTGCCTCTTCCGCCCGGTCGCCCCACCCCGGGTTCCGTCCAAATCGTTGGGTCAGGGCGAGCCCTATCGGCAGCCCGCTGGCAGCCGTGCGTCCGGACCTAGCGGGTACGGAGCACCGGGAACGGCCGGGGGACCGGATCATGCCACGGAAGAAGGCGCCGGAAACCAGGAAACGCCCGGTTTCGCCATCCCGTCGCAAACCCGCCACCGGCGATGCCAGGTCGACGTCACCGTTCAAGGTTGCCAGCGGGAATCGTCTAGGCGTGCAGTGCCCTGCCGAAAGCGGCCGCAGCGGCGGCTTCGCGAACGGATTCGGAAAGCGTCGGGTGCGCGTGACACGTCAGCGCCAGGTCCTCCGCCGACGCCCCCAGTTCGAGGGCCACCGTGGCTTCCCCGATCAGCTCCCCGGCTGACGCACCGATCACGTGCACACCCAGGATCCTGTCCGTACTGGCGTGGGAGAGAATCTTCACCATCCCCTCGGTCTGTCCGGTGGTGCGTCCGCGTGCGTTGGCAGTGAACGGAAAGCGTCCCTTCTTGTAGGCCGTTCCCTGCTCCTTGAGTTGCTCTTCCGTAGCGCCGACCCAAGCGACCTCGGGATCCGTGTACACGACCGACGGAATGGCGCCGTAGTTGACGCTTGCAATATGGCCAGCCAGCAGCTCGGCCAGCACGTGCCCTTCCTGGCTCGCCTTGTGGGCAAGCATCGGTCCAGTGGTGACATCCCCAATGGCGTAGATCCCGGCCGCAGACGTGCGAAACTGCTCATCCACCTGTATCCGTCCGAGCGAGTCCACCTCCACGCCGGCTGACGCAAGCCCTAGGCCCTCGGTCCGCGGGCTTCGCCCAGTTGCGACCAGAACCCTGTCGGCCCGCAGCGTCCGGGCCTCTCCGCCGGCAGTCGGCTCCACTTGCAGGGCAACCTCGTCGCCCGACGCCTGCGCGGCCGTAATTTTCGAACCCAGCTGGAACGATATCCCCTGCCCGGCCAGCGCTCGATGAAACCGGCGGGCAACTTCCTGATCCATGGCAGGAACAATCCGGTCAAGGAACTCCACCACGGTCACCTTGGATCCCAGCCGCCGCCAGACCGATCCCAACTCCAGGCCGATGTACCCCGCCCCCACGACGACCAGCGTGTCCGGCACTTCCGCAAACGAGAGCGCGCCGGTCGAGGACACGATCCGGTTCTCGTCGACGTCCACTCCGGCCAGCGGGCTCGGGACCGAGCCGGTCGCGATCACAACGTGGCTGGCGGCAAGCTCGCCGGAGTCCTTCCCTTCAACGACCACGCGGCCGGCTCCGGCCAATTGCCCCCTGCCTTCGTAGCGCCCCACCCCGTACTTCCGGAATAGCTGGTTGATACCCGCGGTGAGCGCGTCCACCGCACCGTCCTTGTCCGCCATCATCGCGGCCAGGTCGAGTTCCAGCGGGCCGGTCCGGATTCCGCGGGTGCCGAGCTCGCCCGCTTCGGCGAAGAGATGCGAATTGTGGAGCAGGGTCTTGGACGGGATGCACCCGACGTTCAGGCAGGTCCCGCCGAGTGCCGCCCGCTCGTCCACGCAAGCCGAGTTGAGCCCCAGTTGGGCAGCCCGGATGGCGGCGACGTAGCCACCGGGACCGCCGCCGATCACGAGAACGTCGTGCTGGGCCACGTCAGGTATCGAGCGCGAGCACGGCGGGCTGCTGCAGCAGGTTGCGGAGATGAACCAGGAACGTGACCGCGCCCTTGCCGTCCACGATCCGGTGATCGTAGGACAACGCCAGGTACATCATCGGCCGGACGACCACCTTCCCGTCGTGTGCGATCGGCCGCTCCTGAATGCGATGCAGGCCAAGAATGCCCGACTGCGGCGGATTCAGGATCGGCGCGGACATGAGCGAACCGTAGACGCCCCCGTTCGATACCGTGAACGTGCCGCCTTCCAATTCATCCGCCGCCAGCCCCCCGGCGTTGGCGCGTTCAGCAAAGCTTCGAATGTCGCGCTCGATATCGGCGAATCCCTTGCAGTCCGCATCCCGTACCACCGGCACGACCAGGCCGCGCTCCGAATGCACCGCCACGCCGATATCGTAAAAATCCTTGTAGACGATATCGGTACCATCGATCTCGGCATTGACCTCGGGCACCGCCCGCAACGCCGACACGCTGGCCTTCACGAAGAACGACATCAGTCCCAGGCGCACGCCGTGCCGCTGCTCGAACGACTGGCCGCTGGCCTTTCGGAGCTCCATGACCGCGCTCATGTCGACCTCGTTGTACGTGGTCAGCATGGCAGCGGTGTTCTGTGCTTCCTTGAGCCGCTCCGCCATCCGGCGGCGCAGCCTGGACATCGGCACTCTCCGCGTGCGCGGCGGCGACGCATCTGCCGGTGTCTCGGGAGTCGCGCCAGCGTGCGCCGTGGACCGGCCGCCGGCATCGCTGGGAGAATCCGGCGTCCCTAGCCGGGGTGCCGGCTCGCTGCCAGCGGGAGCGGGTAGAGCCGCTTCGGCTGCCGCTTCACCCCCAGGGGCCGGGATGGGCGTAGCGCGAGGCGATGCCGGCGCGTCGGCAGCGGCCGCCAGGACGTCCTCCTTCAGGACTCGCCCGCCGGGACCCGTCGGCTTGACTGCCGCAAGGTCGATCTCATGCTCGCGTGCCGCCCGGCGCGACGCCGGCGACAGCGGCGGCTCCTGCGCGCCCAGGAATTCCCTGAGATCATCGGCGGTGATGCGATCGCCGCGGCCACTGCGGCGAACCTGCGTCGGGTCAGGAAGCTCCGGCGAGCCCGCGGATGATCCTGTGGAGGGCGCGCGCGCCGATGCGGGAGATCGACTCTCGACGGGCTCGGCGGCAGCGGCGGCGACGGCGGCCTCCTCAGGGGACGCGTCCTCTTGCATTGGAACGCTGACCGGAGCCTCGTCGAACGGCTCTGCGGCGGCGGCGGCTGCCGGAGCGGAAGCCGGTGCCGGCGAAGCTGAATCGGCGGGGCCCGGGGTCGTCGTTGCCTCGACCGACGAAGTTTCCGTTGCACCAATCCGGGCAATGACCGCGCCCACCGCGACGTCGTCGCCATCGCCGGCCGAGATTTCCAGCAGGATGCCGTTTTCCGGCGCCTCCACTTCCACCGTCACCTTGTCGGTTTCAAGCTCGACCAGGATCTCGCTCTGGGTGACCGGATCGCCGGGGCTCTTGCGCCAGTTGAGCACCGTGGCTTCGGTGATCGATTCACCGAGTACAGGGACGACGACGTCGATGGCCATGGCGGTTTCCGTCAGTCGGCAGTGGGCGGGAGCGTCAGGGCGCGGTTGATGAGATCGCGTTGCTCGGACGCGTGCGACGCATACAGGCCGGTGGCTGGAGACGCGGCCGGGGCCCGCCCGACGAAGGCAGGTCGGCCGACCATTTGCGCCCGTTCCATCGCATCGTGGAGAAGGGGATAGATGTACGACCACGCTCCCATGTTGGCGGGCTCCTCCTGGCACCAGACCACTTCAGCCCGTGGCGATTCCCACAGCACTTCCATGACCGACTCCAGCGGGAACGGGTAGTACTGCTCGATGCGCACGAGCTGAATCCCGTGCTGGGTCTGGCTGTCACGCTGCTCCCATGCGGCCAGCAAATCGAAGTAAACCTTCCCGGAACAGAACACGGTGCGCCTGACGTCAGCCGGGTCGGGCCCGTTGTCCTGGCCCAGCACCCGGTGAAAACTGGAATCAGGTCCGAACGCGGCGAGATTCGATACGGCCCGCTTGTGCCGAAGCAGCGATTTTGGCGTGAAGATGATCAGCGACCGACGGAATTTTCGCCGCATTTGTCGCCGCAACACATGGAACAGGTTGGCCGGCGTCGTGCAGTTGACCACCTGCATGTTGTCATCGGCCGCCAGTTGCAGGAACCGTTCGACCCTGGCCGAGGAATGCTCGGGGCCCTGCCCCTCGTAGCCATGCGGCAACATCATCGTGAGACCCGACATGCGAAGCCACTTGGACTGCCCCGAGGAAATGAACTGGTCGATGATGACCTGGGCCCCGTTCGCGAAGTCGCCGAACTGGGCTTCCCAGATCACCAGCGTCTTGGGCGCGGCAAGCGAATAACCGTATTCGAAGCCCAGGACGCTGGCTTCGGCGAGCGGGCTGTCGACGATCTCGAAGTCGGACTGGTTCTCGGCCACGTTGTTGAGGGGCACCACGCGCGTTTCGTTGCGCTGGTCGACCAGTACCGCGTGCCGCTGCGAGAACGTGCCGCGGCCACAGTCCTGCCCGGACATCCGGACCGGTACTCCCTCCATGAGGAGCGATCCGATTGCGAGCATCTCGCCGGTCGCCCAGTCGATGTCTTCACCCTTCTCGAGGTTTGCGATGCGGCGTTGCAGCTGCCTTGCGATCTTGCTGTGCACCTCGAATCCTTCGGGGGGCGTCGAGGCGCGACGGCCGATGTCCCGCAAGCGACCGAGATCGACACCGGTCTTGCCGCGCCGCGAACCCGGTCCGGCCTCGCCGACGAAACCCTCCCAGGCGCCTTCCAGCCAGTCGGCCTTGTTGGGAACGTACGCCTCACTGGCCGAGTAGGCCTGCTCGAGGCGTTCCTGGCAGGCGGTCACCATCCCGTCAGCCTCGGCCGTCGTGACCACGCCCTCCTCGACCATCTTGCGCGCGTAGATCTCCCGGGTCGTGGGGTGCTCGTCGATGCGCTGGTACATGAGCGGCTGGGTAAACGCAGGTTCGTCGCCCTCGTTGTGCCCGAACCGCCGATAGCAAATCATGTCAAGGACCACGTCGGACTGGAATTGCTGCCGATACTCCGTCGCCACCCGTGCGGCGTAGACGACCGCCTCGGGATCGTCGCCGTTCACGTGGAAGATCGGCGTCTGCACCATCAGGGCCACGTCCGAGCACCAGGGACCCGGCCGATAGTGCACCGGGTTGGTGGTGAAGCCGATCTGATTGTTGATGATGAAGTGGATCGTGCCGCCGCTGTTGTAGCCCTCGAGCTGGGATAGCCCCAGGGTTTCGGATACCAGCCCCTGGCCGGCGAACGCGGCGTCGCCGTGCAGCGTCACGCCGGCCACCTGGCGGCGCGCTGCCTGCTTCGGCAGCATGGACTGCTTGGCGCGGACCTTCCCCACCACCACCGGGTTCACCGCCTCCAGGTGGGACGGATTCGCCGTCAGCGAGAGGTGCATGGTCACGTCGCCCATGGTGCGGTCGGCCGACGTGCCTAGGTGGTACTTGACGTCTCCCGAGGCGTCGATCCCCGGCGGGAGCGCCGGTGCGCCACGGAACTCGGCGAAGATGGCTTCCAGGGGCTTGTTGAGCACGTTGGCGAGCATGTTCAGCCGGCCACGGTGGGCCATGGCCAACAGGATCTCCTTGAGACCGAGCGCGCCGCCGCGCTTGATGATCTGCTCGATGGCCGGGACCATGGACTCGCCGCCTTCCAGACCGAAGCGCTTGGTGCCGGTAAAGCGGCGGGCCAGGTACCGCTCGAACGTTTCGGCGTCCGTCAGACGTTCGAGAATCGTGCGTTTCCCGAGATCCGTGAAATCGGGGCCCGCGTCCTTGTACTCGATCCGGCGCTGAATCCAGGCCTTCCGGTCGGGATCCTGGATGTGCATGAACTGCACGCCGATCGTCCCGGCATAGGTCTCCTCCAGGATCCGCATGATCTCGCGCAGGGTGGCCCACTCAAGGCCCAGCACGTAATCGATGAAGATCGGCCGGTCGTAATCCGCCGGCGTGAACCCGTACGTCATCGGGTCCAGTTCCGGATGTGGCGTCACCGGCGCGAGCCCGAGCGGATCCAGATTTGCCTGCAGGTTGCCGCGGACGCGGAACGCGCGGATCAGCATCAGGGCGCGAATCGAATCCCGCGTGCCTTCCAGCATCGACGTCGGCGGGCCGCCCACGGACGATGCGCTTGCAGACGAATTCGTGTCTTCCAGCCAGTCCACCGCCGAGGGGGCCAAGGCGTGGAAGAAGCTGCGCCAGGCCGGATCAACCGTTTCGGGGGCAGCGGAAAAGGCTGCATAGAGACGCCGGAGTTCTTCCTGGCGTGCACCAGAACCTTCAACGATTGTCACGCTGACCCTCCTCTCGGGCGAACGCGGATGCCACGGAGCCGCTAGCCGGAAGCGACGCGTGCCATGGTCGAACCAATTTCGGCGGGCGAATCCACGACCGTGACCCCGGCCTCGCGAAGCGCTTCGATCTTCGCGTCCGCGCCGCCCGACCCGCCGGCGATGATGGCGCCGGCGTGTCCCATCCGGCGGCCTGGCGGTGCGGCCCGGCCAGCGATGAACGCGACGACCGGCTTGTCGCTCCCGGCACCCTGAAGGAACTCGGCGGCTTCCTCTTCCGCGACGCCACCGATCTCCCCGATCAGCACGATCGACCGGGTCGCGTCGTCGGCGACGAACTCCCTGAGGACGTCGACAAACGTGGTACCCGGAACCGGGTCGCCGCCAATGCCGACGCAGGTCGATTGCCCAAGTCGCGCTGCGGTCGTCTGCGCCACCGCCTCATACGTCAAGGTGCCGGACCGCGACACGATACCAACGCTTCCGGCAAGGTGGATATGGCCCGGCATGATGCCGATCTTGCAGGCCCCCGGCGTGATCACGCCCGGGCAATTCGGGCCCACCAGACGGGTCCGCGAACCCTCCAGCACCCGCCGCACCCGAACCATGTCGAGGACGGGAATCCCTTCCGTTATGCACACGGCCAGCCGAACCCCGGCATCCGCCGCTTCCAAGATGGCGTCCGCCGCGAATGGGGGCGGCACGTAGATCACGGTCGCGTCGGCGCCGGTCTCGGCGACGGCCTCGCGGACCGTATCGAACACGGGCAGCCCGAGGTGAGTAGTGCCCCCCTTGCCCGGCGTCACGCCGCCCACCATCCGCGTGCCGTAGGCGATCGCCTGTTCCGAATGGAACGTACCCTGGGCCCCGGTGAATCCCTGGCAGATGACCCGGGTCTTGCCGTTCACGAGAATCGCCATCAGCGACGATCACCGATGGCCGCCACGATCTTGCGGGCCGCGTCTCCCAAATCCCCGGCCGTGGTGATCGCCAACCCCGACTCGGCCAGGATCCGCGTGCCGATGTCGACGTTGGTGCCCTCGAGCCGCACGACCAGCGGCACGTGCAGGCTCACCTCCCGCACCGCCCCGACAATGCCTTCGGCGATCGTGTCGCAGCGCATGATGCCGCCGAAGATATTGACCAGCACAGCCTCCACGTCCGGATCGGACAGGATGATCTTGAACGCCTGCGACACCCGCTCCTCGGTCGCGCCGCCGCCGACATCGAGAAAATTGGCAGGCTGACCTCCCTCGAAGGTGATCAGATCGAGGGTCGCCATGGCGAGGCCGGCGCCATTCACCATGCACCCGATGTTCCCGTCGAGCTTGATATAGCTCAGGCCATAGTTGGTCGCCTCGGTCTCCCGGGGGTCTTCCTCGGTCTCGTCACGCAGCTCGCTGATGTCCGGATGCCGGTAGAGCGCGTTGTCGTCGAAGTTCATCTTTGCGTCGAGAGCCAGCACCATCCCCTCGCCGACTGCCGCCAAGGGGTTGATCTCCACGAGACTGGCATCCGTGGCAACGAAGGCCTCCGACATGGCCAGGATCGTCCGCTCGGCCGATCGGCGGGCATCGGGATCAAGGTCCAGGGCGAACGCGAGCTCGCGCGCCTGATACGGCCGCATTCCCACGGCGGGGTCGACGACAACCGTCCGGATTCGCTCGGGCGTCGACGCGGCGACCTGCTCGATTTCCACCCCGCCCTCGGTCGACACCATGGCGACGTAGCGGCCTCGCTTGCGGTCGAGGGTCATCCCCACGTATCGCTCGGCAGCGATCGACGCTCCTTCCTCGATGTACACACGGCCAACCTCGGTGCCGTCCGCGCCGGTCTGCGGCGTGACCAGACGTTTGCCGATCAGTTCGTCGGCCGCGGCCGCGACCTCGTCAAGGGACCTTGCCACCTTGATACCGCCCGCCTTGCCGCGGCCGCCGGCGTGCACCTGGGCCTTGACGACCCATACCTCACCGCCAAGCGACTGGGCGGCCGCTCGCGCCTCGGTCGCCGTATAGGCGACGCGACCACGCAGAACAGGCACGCCGAATCCGGCCAGAATGTCCTTGGCCTGGTACTCGTGAACGTTCACTTCGCGCGCGTCGCCTTCCGCAGTGCCGCCAACAATCCCTTGACCGATTCCACAGACTTGCCGAACTGCGCACGTTCCTTGGCGTCGAGCTCCACCTCAACGACCCGTTCCACGCCCCTTGCCCCGATCACCGCCGGCACACCCACGTACATGCCGCGGACGCCGTACTCGCCGCGCAACCATGCCGCGCACGGAAGCACACGGCGAGAATCGTGCAGATAGGCCTCTGCCATATCGAGCGCGGAATGGGCCGGCGCGTAGAAGGCCGAACCCGTCTTGAGCAGATTCACGATTTCCGCGCCGCCGTCGCGGGTCCGCTGGACAATCGCGTCGAGACGCTCCTGCGTCGTCCACTTCATACGTACGAGTTCAGGGACCGGAATACCGGCCACCGTCGAATACCGAACCAGCGGCACCATCGTGTCGCCGTGGCCGCCCAGGACGAACGCCGACACGTCGCGCGCCGAGACATCCATCTCTTCGGCTAGAAAATGGCGAAACCGGGCGCTGTCGAGCACTCCCGCCATGCCGACCACCTTCCGATGCGGCAGCCCGCACGCACGGCGCAGTTCGAAGACCATCGCGTCAAGCGGATTCGTGACGCAAATGACGAAAGCGTTCGGACAGTGCGTCTTGATCCCCGCCCCCACGTCCCGCATCACGCGGGCGTTGATCCCGAGGAGATCGTCCCGGCTCATGCCGGGTTTCCGGGGGACACCCGCCGTCACGATCACCACGTCTGCGCCCCGGAGCAGCGTGTACGAACCGCCCCCGCGGACGGCGCCATCGCTCCCGGAAACAGGCGTCGCCTGGGCAAGGTCGAGCGCCTTGCCGGCGGCCATCCCTTTCTGGATATCGAACAACGCAACATCACCGAGGTTGCGCAGGTTGGCGAGGTGCGCGAGCGTCCCGCCGATCTGGCCGCCGCCCACCAACGCAATCTTCGGTAGGGCCATGCGGCGCGCTCCCTCTAACAGGCCCCGTGTCTGGCGCGCCGGGAAGACTCGCGCCGCCGGCTTTCGGTTCCAGCCTACCAGATCGACCAAGGATGCGAAATACCGCGAGGACGTGCGCCAACCGCCCGCGACGACCCAGAAACCCAACTGCAAACAATGGTTAGCGCCGCGATCGAAGGGCGAGTACGGCGGCAATTTGATACCCCTGCCGGACGCCGGAGCACCCCCCGGTTCAGGCCCAGCCCGAACCGGCTGTCCGGGTTCGAGGGGGGCTTCCACGACGCCGACCAGCGGTGATGATGCGCTCCGCAGACCGGATGTGGAGACGGGCTTTCCCGAGGCTCCTATAGTCGTCTGCCATCGTGACCCCCGGCACTTGCTGCCCACGATCCGGCCGACTTCGTTCCAGCACTGTCGGCGAACGCCCCCGCCTACCGTTTCGAGCAGCCACATGTGCCGCCACGCCGCCTACATGGGCCCTCCGTGCCCCCTGGACGCCTTTCTCACCGCACCCGCGCATTCGCTGGTGGTTCAGAGCCATGCTGCCCGCGAGTTTGAACGGACGCTCGTGTGCGCCGACGGGTACGGCTTCGGCTGGTTCAATGACGACCGCAGCTGCGGACACTACCGAAGTACGCTTCCCATCTGGCAGGATCCGAACTTGGCGCCGCTGACCAATGCCCTGACCCGACGGGTCTGGGTCGCCAATGTCCGAAGCGCTACGCCGCCGCTACCGGTGAGCCACGAGAACACGCACCCGTTTCAGGCGGACGGCCTGCTGTTCTCGCACAACGGTTACATCGAACGGTTCCTGTGCACGGTGCGTTCACGTGTCCGCCAGCTCCTGCCGCCCGACCTCGACGCAACGGTCACGGGATCCAGCGACTCTGAACTCCTGTTTGCGCTGGTTCGCCGGCAATGGCGAATCTCCGACAGCGACCTGCCCGGGGCGGTCCGCCAGGCGTTCAAGGTCCTGTCCCATCTCCTTCCCGGTGACGCGGACGCCCTGCTCAACGTGATTGCGGCGACACCTGAACAGATCGTGGCCACCCGGTACGCCATCGGCAGTCGGCCCAGCCCCAGCCTGTACACGGCAGCAGGCCACGGCGCCTTCGCCGACGGCCGGCTCGTCGCCTCGGAGCCGTTTGATCGAGACCCGTCGTGGGAATCCGTGCCGGCCGGCCGCCTGGTCGTAATCACGAAGGCCGGCATCGAGATGCAGCCGCTGTGACATCGACGACCGATCCGCTGCGCCGGTGGCGGGACCTGCAGCGGGAACTCGTCGGCGCCGCGGCAAGCCAGGCCGAGGACTGCTTTCGGGCTCAGGCGCACGACGACCTGAGCCCGATCGGGTGGCATCTCGAACACTGCGTGTTCGTCGAATGCGTGTGGATCCGGTCGGCGCTGCTCGACGATCACGGAATTCGCGACCGGCTCGCGCATCGCTGTCTGCCGGAACTCGCGCCGAAGTCCCGACGCGGCAGCCGCCTGCCGCCGCGGTCGGAATTGCTCCAGTGGTCCAGCGAGACGATGCGGCACAACGATACGCTCCTGCGCGAGGTCCGCGACCCAAACGCCGCAGACCCGCTTCGGAAGGGCGACCGCATTCTGCATTTTCTTGTCTCGCACCATGCCCAACACCTTGAAACCATGCGCACGATCGCCCTCCGGTTTGGCGATTCCGAAGGCGGGAAGGCGCCGGCGCGGGCGGCCGGGAAGGCAGGTGCAACCGATGCGTCGGTCCAGCGGGTTGCGGCCGGGTCTGCGTGCGTCGGCAGCGCCGACGCGGTTCGCGCGCACGACAACGAGCTCCCGCGTTCGCGGGTCCGCGTGCAGGAGTTCCGGATCTCGGAGCGGCCGGTCACCAACCGCGCATGGGAGGAGTTCGTCGCGGCCGGCGGCTACCAGGATCCCCGCTGGTGGACGCCGGACGGCTGGCGCTGGCGGAGACACGCCGGCGTCGAGGCACCCGATGCCTGGCGATATGCCGCTGCCGCCGCGCCTGACGACTTCGTGTCCGGCGTGAGTCGCCACGAGGCCGGCGCCTATGCCCGGTTTCGACGTGGGCGCCTGCCCCATGAGCACGAGTGGGAAACGGCCCGGATGGCGGGCCTGCTTCGCGATACCGGCCGGGTTTGGGAATGGTGCGCCAACCGCTTCCATCCTTATCCCGGTTTCCGACCGTTTCCGTATCGCGAGTACTCGCTGCCCTGGTTCGACGGACGACACTACGTGCTCAAGGGCGGCAGCCGTCTCAGCGAACCCGAAGTCCGGCGTGCAACCTTTCGCAACTACTACACGCCGACCACGCGGCATATCCTTTCCGGCGTTCGCGTAGCCTACGACTGCAGCGTATGACGCGAACATCGGGTAGCCTGCACGGCACGGGGCGTAGCGCAGCCTGGTAGCGCACCTGCTTTGGGAGCAGGGGGTCGCGTGTTCGAATCACGCCGCCCCGACCACTGGGAGTCGTGTATGGCGGATGTCCGAATCTACCGTCCAGCGCGCACGGCCATGCAGTCGGGCCTGCGCAAGACCCGTCGCTGGCGCCTCCAGTTTCTCGCGCAGGTGCCGCAGAGCATGGAATCGCTGATGGGTTGGACCGCCTCCAACGACACGGCCGAGCAGGTGTCCCTGTCCTTCCCGGACCGGGCGTCGGCCGTGCGTTTCGCGGAGACTCACGGACTGCAGTACGAGATCGCCGATCCCGCCAGCCAGCAGCCGGGACAGCAAAGCTACGCCGACAACTTCCGTCCCCAACGCCCGACGTGAGCTGCGTTGCGCGGTCCCCGCGCGAACCGGCTCACCGACCATCCGCCGTCCCGACGCCCGGCATTCGCACCCGATGCCGCGGGCAGACCGGATTCGAGACCGTCAGCGACCCGCATCACTTACTGGAACCGGAGCAGCAAGCATGAGCCGACTCCCCGCCATCACCCTTCGCGAGGCCACTTCGGCGCAGCGCGCCATCTTTGACGCCGTCACCGGCGGCGAGCGGGCGCGGAGGCACACCCCCAACACCTTCATCGATCCGCGCGGCGGCCTCGCCGGGCCGTTCAACGCCTGGGCCCACCGGCCGGACCTGGGTGACAGCGTGCTGCCGCTCGGCGCGCAGCTTCGGTTTCGCGGCGAGCTGCCCGGCGGCGCCCGGGAAATCGCGATTCTCGTGGTGGGAGCCACCTGGAGGGCCGAGTTCGAATGGTGGGCCCACGCTGAGATTGCGCGACAGGAGGGCGTCCCTGAAGAGACCCTCACCGCCATCCTGAACGGCGAGACCCCGTCCCTCCCCGACCCCGTCGAGCAGGCGGCGTACGACGTGGCGAAGGCGCTCCTGAAGACCGGCAAGGTGGACGACAGGACCTACCAGGACGCCCGCGAGCTGGTTGGCGACGGCGGAATGGTCGAACTTGTCACGCTGGTCGGCTACTACACGCTGGTCTCGTTCATCCTGAACGCGTTCGAGGTGCCGTTGCCCGAAGGCGAAGCAGGCGTCTTCGCCGCTTAGCTCGCGAGTCTCGCATCAGGGTGACAGCACCGCGGCACGCTCCCCTGCACCCAGGCGGGCGGATTTGTCCACCCGACGCGACGTCTGCGCCAAAGGCCACCCTGCGGTGCTACTTTCCATCCGGCCGAGGCGCGGTGCAAGCCGCGGACGCAACGGGTAGTGTCCTGTTCAGCGCCCTTAGCTCAGGCGGATAGAGCGGCGGTCTTCTAAATCGCAGGTCGCAGGTTCGAGTCCTGCAGGGCGCGCCACCACAAGTCACTGATTGACTGCAATAAACCGAGGCTGTGTCGTACTCGTTGTGGCACCTGTTTGCCCGGTTGGCAGACTACTGGCTAACACTTTGAATTTGTTTTCTGACCGTGAGTGACAGCGTTTGACTTGTCTTGTGCGCCAGCCAGGACCTTCCGGGTAACCGTTCGTTTGCGTTCGGTCACCGAGTGGGAATTCGAAGTCGATGGCGTTCAGCGTCCTGAGCGAGCCCGGTTGGCCCGGTGCTTCCGCCACATCGGCAGCGGTACGGTTCCGCTCTATCACCCGCTGACCGAGTCCCTGCCCGGCTGCATGATTCGAACAGGAGCTTGCGGGCGAAGGCTCCGAATTCAGATTCAACCGCAGGTCGACCTCCTTCTCGCGCTCAAGGGGAATGTCGTGGCCAGAGTAGTCCGGCAGCCGGATCCTCTCGACGCGGTAACGGACAAGGCGGGAGACGACGACGATGCACACCTGCCGCGGTGCGGTCCTGCAGCACATCCAGTAGCCGTGCCGCATCGGCGCCCTGTCCTCGTCGACGCGTGGACGGACGGGTTCGATGCTGTCCAGCACGGCATCGCCAGCGTTCGAGCCACAGGCGCGGGCGCTACCTGGCGCCGACGGCACCGGGCTGATGCGCACGCTGCCGGAACTCGCCGACCTGCCCGTCATCTTCATCCCAAGGGACGGGCGCGACGAGACCCCGGCGCGGGTGCTGGCGGCGGGCGGCGCCGACTACGTCGTCAAGCCATTCTCGCCGACCGGGCGCGCGTCGCGGGTGCGCGCGGTGGGGCGCCCGGCCGACGACCTGGAAACGTCCGGCCTCGCGGAACTCGGGTCGACGGCGACGGTCCCCGTGGTCTTGGTGCTGGCCCTGTAATCGTCAGCCATGTTGGTTCCCCCTCAGCGCAGATCCAGACCTCGACGTCAAGCCCGCCCGGGCAGGCAGGCTGGACGGCGGTCGACGACAAATATCAACCGCAACACACGGTCTCAACAGGAGAAACTGGCTTTTATTGGGGTTGGTCGTGCCGTTCCGGAACTAGCAGTTTGGGGTATTGCGATTGACCTCACGACACAGGCTGGCGCGACGCGCCAGCCCGCCCGAGCACAAAAGGATTGCGGAACGGCCACATGTACGCCGTCCAGCGGCCTGATCCCGCCGAACTGCTGTGAACAGATCCGTCCACCGTCGCCGCCAGCCGCCAGCCGCCAAGCGGCCTACATGGGATCTGTGCGGAAGGCCACGAGCGCCGGACCGTGTCGGTGAGGCCGAGAACAGGCCGGTCCGGATGCTTTGCGGCGGGCTCAACAGGTCGCGACCTGCGGGAGCTGCCGGAAGTGGTTATCGGAGGTGCAGAGAATCAGGTCGTGCTGGACGACCAAGGAGGCGATCCAGAGATCGTTGGTCGGGATGGCAGCTCCCTTGGCCCGGAGTTGGAAGTGGAGTTGCGCGTAATGATGTGCGGTCTGCTCGTCCGGAAGGAGGATCGATGCCCGCGGGCTCGCCAGAAACCGGCGGAGGTTGGCGGCGTTGGCAGACTCCCGATTGCCCGCGGCGAAGCCGGCACGCAATTCGCCCAGGACGATGAGGGGCAGGGCGATGGTGCGCGCGGCGCGGACCACCCGCACCCGGTCGCCGTCGCCGCGCATGAAATCGCTGTACGCGTTGGTATCGAGGGCGACGTTCACGGCCACGCGTCGGCGTCGACGCGCTCGAAATCGGCGACGGCGAGGTCGAAGGCTGGATCCTCCTGCCAGGTGCCGATCAGATGATCGAGGTCCGTATGCTCGGCTGATCCGGCCTCCAGTTCCAGACCACGGGCGAGCGCTTCGACCACGACCGCATTAATGCTCTTGTCTTCTCGTCGGGCGCGGTGCCGCACGGCGCGGTCGACGGCCTCGGGAATCGAACGGATAGTGTACTGCATGCCCATAACACATGCAGCGTATGCAACGACTGCTTGCAACGCAACGGGCCGCGTCCCGGAGGAGTGGATTGGTCACCGCGGCACCGCTGCGCGAAGGGCTTTGCGTGAAGTGGGGCAAGTCCCAGTCGACGCCAGGGCGCACCCGGTACGAGTCGTGCGGGTTTCCGCCTGACCGCCGCCGCCCGTCCCGCTGCGCTGCCGCGCCCGTGCCGCTACAGGGCATCCACCTCGTCGACGGACAGCGTGTAGGCGCCCAGCAAGCCGAGGACGGGCGCAGAGGAATACGAGGACACCGACACGTAGTAGGTCCCGTCCTCGTCCGGCGTGAACCGCTTCGTCGCCTCCCCCGGCAAACAATGCGTTCCGTCGATGAACTCCCCCTCGTCGTCAAAGATGGAGCCCAGGATCAGGGAGGTCTTCGCCCCGTCCTTCGTGCCCGACCGCGTGATCTCGTAGGTCTTGCCCGCCTCGAGGGTCACCGCGAACCAGTCGCTGTCGTTCCTGTAGTTGATCTCGCCCGACGCCTCGCCGCCGACCGCGACCGTGCCCGTGGTGTCCGTGTCGTCCGAGTAGTCGTCCACGATCGCCGCGGCTGACTGCCGCACCCTGGCCCGGTCGCTACCGTCGACATCCAGTGCTCCGTCCTGTCCGCCTCCAGCACATCCCGCACAACCTTCCGCACCGGCTTCCAGAAATGGTAACGGCCGCATGTATCGCGTACGATCCGGAAGTTGCGGCGGCGGGGTGACGCTATCCCGTACGGGTCGCAACGGAATGGCCTTGTCGGGTGATCGGATGCGAGGTTACAGGGGCACGCTGCTTGCGGCCTGCGTTCTACTGCTCACGGCCACCCAGTACGCCGACGCGCAGGAAGGGCCGTACGTCGGCGTCGCGGCCGGTTGGAAGCGGGCAAGCGCCGACTACACAAAGGGAATCGGTCTCGACGTGCCACCCGCGAGCTACGAGACCGCGACGAACGAGGTGCGGCGCGGGGCCGGCACGTTGCGGGCGTCGCTCGGCTACCGAACCTTCGTCGCCGACCGCCTGTACGTTTCGGGAGAGTTGGAAGCGGCATTCCACGGGGGTGGCGGCCCGGCGGGCTACCTGCGGGAGGGCACCGGCGTTGGCGACCGGGACGTGTGGCCCGGCCCGTGGAGCGTGGAAAAGGAAGGCGGCGTCGGCATGAACGCCCGGCTGGGGTACGCGCCGGGCGGGCTGCTGGGCGAAGGGGGATCGGTCTATCTCGTCGCCGGCGTGCATTGGGAACGGGCAACCGTGCGGCGCGGTTCCGACATCGGTGGCAGCGCAATCCGAAGTGTGGCCGAGCACACGCTTCGGCCGCGGGTGGTCGGCATGGGTGCCGAATGGGGGAGCCCGGCAAGCCGCATCGGGCTGGAAGTTCGGTACTCGGCCGCTGAGCTGGAGTTCCGCACCGGAGGGGACGGATCGGCGCTCGGGATGCCCCGCATCGACCACCGGTTCCACGTGCGCGAGGTCGGCGTCCAGGTGGGCTACACCCACGCGTTCTGACCGGGGCTGCAGCGTCAGCCGGCAATGGCGGGACGCTCGGAGCGACAGCGGGCAGCCACTCGTAGCGCGCCGGGTCGAGGTGCTCGAAGTCGCGGCAGCGGCACCTGGCGGGACCGCGGTGGCCCGGGAGTCGAGGCCGGAGATCGGGGGTCCGTGCCGCTCACCTCCGTCTGCAGAGCCCTGACCTTCCACGCTCAGGCCCGCCATCCGGTTCGCGACCCAACAAGACAAGCTCGACTTGCGTCGCACGGTGCCCCAACCGTATCGAGCGTGAAGTTTGTGCCCACTTGCCAGGGCTCGCACACGCGCCGAGAACCCACGAGCGGATCAGCACCAGGCTCATACTGCCGGTGCTAGAGACGGCTCCGCTGGAAGCATCGCCCGGGATGTCGGAGGAGCGGCGCACGGCGATCGCGTGAATTTAGTTTGGATCTCCGGACTTGTTCCAGCTAGATGTTCTACTCGAGGCATGGCACATGCGGCGCACTCAGTCACGTTACCCCGAACGCCACCCTCCGCCTCTTGCCATCGGTCTGATAGCCGTCGCTAGGTATCGGCCTAGCGGGCCACATTCTGTGCAAGGTCTCCGGACAATATCTCAAGCCGTGCAACTGTCGCTCTGAACCGCCAAGAGCCCCCCCGGCACTATTCGGCTGCGCTGCTCGTACTCAGCAAATCTGAGTATGGCGCTCGCGCATTCTTGCTCGTGGGAAGCTACCGCCCTTTAAACCGCAGGTCGCAAGTTCGAGTCCTGCAGGGCGCGCCAGTCGTTCAGGCCGCGCGGCGGGCCTCGGCCAGCGGCGCCCCGGTTTTCACCTCGACGTCGCTGAACTGGACGCCCGGCGCCAGTTCCACGACCTGAACCACGCCGTCCTTCGGCATGAAGACGCCGAGATCCGTGATCACGAGATCGACGCACGCTTGTCCGGTCAGCGGCAGGGTGCAGGCCTCGAGAAGTTTCGGGCTTCCGTCGCGGGCGACGTGTTCCATTACGACGATGACACGGCGCACGCCGGCGACCAGGTCCATCGCCCCGCCCATTCCCTTCACCATCTTCCCGGGAATGGTCCAGTTGGCGAGGTCACCGTTGGCCGCCACCTGCATGGCACCGAGGATGGAGAGGTCCACATGCCCGCCCCGAATCATGGCGAAGCTTTCGGCGCTCGAGAAATAGCTGGAGTCGGAAAGCTCCGACACCGTCTGTTTGCCGGCATTGATCAGGTCGGCATCGACTTCTTCCTCGTACGGAAACGGCCCCATGCCCAGCAGCCCGTTCTCGCTCTGGAGCGTGATGTCGATGCCCTCGGGAACGAAGTTCGCCACCTCGGTCGGCATGCCAATCCCAAGATTCACGTAGAACCCGTCCTGGAGTTCCTGCGCGGCACGGGCACAGATTTCAGTTCGATTCCAAGGCATGGTCGCCTCCGTTCGCGCGCTCAGGGCCTGGGCCGGGTAGTCCGGTGCTCGACCACCCGACTGTACTGGGATCCCTGCAGGATCCGGTCGACGTAGATCCCGGGCGTGTGGATCTGGTCGCCGTCGAGCTCGTCCGGTTCAACGAGGTGCTCGACCTCGGCAACCGTAACCTTGCCGGCAGTGGCCATCACCGGATTGAAGTTCCGGGCGGTCTTGCGGTAGATCAGGTTGCCCTTGGTATCACCTTTCCACGCCTTCACGATGGCAAGGTCTGACACCAGTCCCGTTTCCATGACGTACGCCCGGCCGTTGAACGTGCGGGTTTCCTTGCCATCAGCGACGACCGTGCCGGCTCCGGTCGCCGTGTAAAATGCGGGAATCCCGGCGCCGCCGGCTCGAATCCGTTCCGCCAGTGTTCCCTGGGGATTGAATTCGAGTTCCAGGATGCCGTCCAGGTACTGCTGGGCGAAGATCTTGTTCTCGCCCACGTAACTGGAAATCATCTTCCGCACCTGTCGGGTTTCCAGCAGGAGGCCCAGACCGGCGCCATCGACGCCGGCGTTGTTGCTGATGACCGTGAGGTCGCGCGCGCCTGTTTCCTTGAGCGCAAGGATCAGGTTCTCCGGAATGCCGCAGAGTCCGAATCCGCCAGCCATCACCGTCATCCCGTCCACCACCAGCCCATCGAGCGCGACGGCAGCGTCCTCGTACACCTTGTTCATGGAGCCATGATCCCGACCATTGGCCACTCCGGCCGGCAAGAGAGTAAGAAAGACTTCGGCGGGCGGCAACGGCACGGCCGCCCGCGCCCGAAACCGGTACCGGTTGTAGGCTCGCGGCATTGTCCGCAGCGACGACCGGCATACGCGATCCCTAGCAAACCGGCGCTTGGACCCGGCTGCGCTACCCTTATCGGCTAGGGAGCGCGGCGCGTCACATGGCCACAGCCTCACGAATTACTGCTGTCGTGGTCGCCGGTACGATCGTGCTGGCGGGGTCGGGCCACACTGCGACGCCGGCGATCGAACAAGGCAAGCCCGTGAAGCCGCTTGCACAGGTAACGGAGGAACTCCTCCGGGCAGGCGTGCCGCCCGTACTCTCGCAGGAGGATGCAAAGCGCTATCGGCGCATCTTCACCCTGCAGGATCAGGGTGACTGGGCCACGGCGGAATCCGAAATCGCCAGACTCCGGAACCGCGTCCTGCTTGGCCACGTGCGCTACCAGAAACTCATGCATCCGACGGAGTACCGCTCGTCGTTCGCGGACCTCGCCGGATGGCTGGAGTCCTATGCCGATCATCCGGGCGCGCGCCTGATCCATCGCCTCGCACTCAGGCGTCAGGGACCGGACGATGATCGGCCTCCGACACCGGGCAGCATCAAGCGCCTTGGCGGCTACGGCCCCGATTGGCCAAGCCACGCACTGAAAATCGGCGACACGCGGTCGCAACGGAGGTTCGCCCAGGACATCATCCGCCTGGTCACCAGGGGGCAGTACGACCGTGCCCTGGCGCGCCTGCACGGCGGACCCAACAACCTCTCTCCCGAAGACGTTGCGCAGCTGGAGGGCCGGATCGCCATCGGCTACTACGCGGACGGCGACTACTGGCGGGCGTTCACGCTGGCGGCGGCCGCAAGCACGTCGGTAGAGCCCGGATTTTCGTGGATCCATCTGCGGGCGGGCCTGGCGGCGTTGCAACTGGATCTGACCTATTCCGCGCTCGAGCATTTCGGTCAGGCCGCAATCACGCCCGGCAGCACTTGGGAAACTGCCAGCGGCGCCTACTGGGCGGCCCGGATCCACGCCCGCATCGGCCACGACGGGGACGCCGAGGACATGCTGCGCACCGCGGCCGAGTTTCCCCTCACCCTCTACGGGCAGCTCGCGCTCGAAGAACTGGGGCTGCCCGAACGCAACAGCTGGATCGACCGGCAGGCGGTTACAGTCAATTCGGAATCGCCGATGCTCACGCTGCCCGCCGCCCAACGCGCGGTGGCGCTGGTCCAGGCAGGACGCATCTACGAGGCCGATGCCGAATTCAGGCTGCTTGCCGGAGAAAACCGCGGAACCGCGGACACCGAACTCCTTGCCTTCGCGATGGCGCTCGACTTGCCTGGCGTTCAGATCCGGCTGGGCAGCCGCCTGGAACGTTCAGGGTCCCGTAATCTATCAGCGCTCTACCCGGCCTCGGACTGGCTCGGCAGCGCCTCAACCGAAATCGACCAGGCTCTCGTGCACGCGATTGTGCACAAGGAATCCGGCTTTCACATCCGTGCCAAGAGCTCGCGCGGTGCCCGCGGGCTCATGCAGGTGCTGCCGCGAATTGGACGGAAACTTACCGGTGACAACCGCCTCCGTGGTCCCGGCGCCGACTACCTCTACGATCCCGTATTCAATCTGCGCCTAGGCCAGCGCGTGCTTGGCGACATCCTGAAGCACCCCGACATCGGGCGCGACCTGATCGGCGCCCTGGTGGCCTACAACGCGGGGGCGCGCCACTGGGTCGCCTGGAAGGAGCGGATCGACGCCGACCATCCGCTGCTGTTCATCGAGAGCATTCCATTGCTCGAAACGCGCTGGTTCGTGAAGCGAGTCCTCGCCAGTCTCTGGATGTATCGAGACCGCTTCCGGCAACACAAACCGGCCCGGACCGCCCTGAGCCACGGCAAGTGGCCGCAGTACGTCCCGCTGGACTCCGGAGCCAGAAAAGACGATACGGAGCTCTATGTCGGGTCTTGACGAATCCAGGCCGTTTCTGCCGGTGCAGATCGCCGTCCTGACCGTATCGGATTCGCGGTCGCTGGCCGACGACCGTTCGGGCAACCTGCTGGCCGAACGCATCACGGCCGCGAGTCACATCCTGCAGGCGCGCGCGCTGGTCCGGGATGAGGCCGGCCTGATCGAGGAGCAGCTGCGGCAATGGATCGCCGATCCCTCGGTGGATGCGATCATCGCAACGGGCGGCACCGGCATCACGGGACGCGACGTCACGCCGGAGGCGTTCCAGCGCGTTGTGGAGAAAGACATCCCCGGCTTCGGAGAGCTCTTCAGGATGCTGAGTTTCTCGAAGATCGGCACCTCCACGATGCAGTCCCGGGCGCTCGCCGGAGTCGCCGACGGCACCTACTTGTTTGCGCTGCCGGGTTCGCCGAGCGCCTGCCGCGACGGCTGGGACGACATTCTCGTCCACCAACTCGACAATCGGTTTCGCCCCTGCAACCTTGTCGAACTGATGCCGCGACTCAACGAACATCGCCGCTGATCGCCGAACCGGCGGTCCGACAAGACCTGTAGGACGGCAACTTCCCAGGTCTTGGCAATGAGTCTGCACAGGATCCGAATTCTCTGGGCCGCCATCCCTCCTCCCGTGCGCGGCGCCCTGTGGATGATCGTCGCGAACGTCTTCTTCACCCTCATGAACACGCTGGTCCGCGAGCTGTCGTCCCGCTACGGCCTGTTCGAACTCCTGTTCGTCCGCTCGCTGTTCGGGCTCATTTTCGTGCTGCTGCTGGTCTGGCCCGCGGGAATCCGCTCGCTCAAGACCAAGCGGCCGGGCCTGCAGGTCGTTCGCGGCCTCCTCGGGTTCACCGCAATGTACCTTTGGTTCTTCGCCGTCAGCAACATCCCCCTCGCACAGGCCACCGCCATCAACTTCTCGGCGCCGGTCTTCGCGGCCGTGCTGATCGCCGTCTTTCTGGGGGAACGCATGCGGGCCCGGCGCTGGACCGCCACCGCGCTCGGGTTCGTGGGGATGCTCATCGTGCTGCGACCCGGCTTCGCGGAATTCTCGTTTGCGGTCGCGGCTGCGCTCTGCGCGTCCATGCTGATGGCGGTCGGAGCGACCGTGGTCAAGGTGGTGGCCCGCACCGACCACCCGAACTCGGTGGTGCTCTACGTGCCGCTGTTCCTGTCCGTGTTCGCCGTCACGCCGGCGCTGCTGGATTGGACGCCCCCCACCGGGACGGATCTCGTGCTGATGGCGGTGCTCGGCCTAGTCGGCACGCTGGCGCACCACTGCTGGGTGCGCGCGTTCGCGGTCACTGAAGCCACGGCCGTCTTGCCGTACGATTTCGTCCGCCTGCCGATGATGGCCCTGGCCGGCTACGCGCTCTATTCCGAGATCCCGGATCTCTGGACCTGGCTCGGTGCGACCGTCATTCTCGGCAGCTCGGTCTACATGGCGCACCGGGAAAGCCGCGCCCACAGGCGGCGCCAATGATGCACGTGTTTCAGGGTCCAATGTCGGCGCACACGCGCGCGACGCTCTTCATTCTCTGCGCGGCCGCGACGTTCCCGGTGATGGCAGCACTGGTCAAGTTCCTTTCCACCGACTTCCATCCCCTGCAACTCGCGTTCTTCCGGTGCCTCTTCGGCGGCGTGGTCCTGATCCCCTTCTTCCTCCGGCGTCCCGCGGCGGTCGTCACCGCACGGCCGCGCATGCATCTCTTTCGAGGCCTGCTCGGAGTGGTCTCCATGTGGATGGGCTTCACGGCCCTGTCCCTGCTGCCGCTGGCGGAGGCGGTGACCCTGGGCTTCACGCGCATTCTGTTCCTGATTCCGCTTGCGGTCCTGATCATGGGGGACCGCGTCGATCTCCCGCGCTGGATCGCGACCCTGATCGGGTTCGGCGGCATCGTGCTCATGATCAGCCCGGCCGGCACGGACCTGCCGGCGGCCGGGGTAGCCTTGTCGCTGGCGTCGGCGGTGACGATTGCCAGCGTCAAGCTGACGGTGAAATCGCTGGCGGAGACCGAGGCGACGCTCACCATCCAGCTGTGGTTTGCCGGCTTCGCGACGCTGGCGACGCTCGTCCCGGCACTTTTCGTCTGGCGATGGCCCGAACCGTTCGAACTGCTGCTGCTGTTGGCGATCGGCGGCGCCGGAACCCTCGGGCAGATGTTCACCGTGCTCGGGCTGCGGGGCGTGCAGCCGAGCGCGGTGATGCCGATCGACTACACGCGGCTGATCTTCGCGACGTTCTACGGCTTCCTTCTCTTCGGGCAACTCCCCGGCCCGGCAACCATCGCCGGCGCCGGCGTCATCGTCGCCGCCACGCTCTACATCGCGCGGCGTGGTGAACGCGTCGCCACGGCCGAGCTGGGTCTCATCCGGCGACGCTGATCGGTGCGTGGACCAGGAAGGTGCCGGCCCAGAACAGCACCGCTGCCGTCACCCACTTGCGGACGGTGCGATACCACGCCGGCGCGACCCCTTCGCGCACCGCGCGCAGGTCGGCCGCGTGGGAGGCAAGGAACGCAGCCAGAAACAGCATGATGACCCAGAAATAGTCCACGAACCCCGCCAGCGCCGCCAATCCCGCGGTCGCGGGCAGGAACGGAACCACCCACCAGAACCCGTGCTGGCGAAACCCGCGCCCGGTGGCCGCCAGCGCCAGCCCCAAATGCAGTGCGCCGAGGAATCCCAGTGATGCCAGGGCGTAGTTGAGACCGGTCAGGTAGAGATAGTCCCTCCAGGCTCCTTCGAGCAGCCAGAGGCCCGCGGCCGTCGCGACAAACGGCGCAGCGGCGCAGGCCGTGGCCAACCAGGCCCCGGGCGGGGTAGGGTCTACGGGCCTCGGTCGCTCCACGCCTGCTCCATGGCCAGGGCCAGGTCGACATCGAGCCGGGTGACCGCGCCGGCGTCATGGGTGGCAAGCGTTACCTCGACCCGGTTGTACACGTTGAACCACTCCGGGTGATGATTCATGCGCTCAGCGACTTCCGCGATCCGGGTCATCCAGGCGAACGCGGCCCGGAAGTCATCGAACTGGTACGTCTTCCGGATCGCCGAGCGGTCCGGATGCCGCTCCCAGCCGGCGAGACGATCAAGTGCGCCGGCCAGCTCCGGTTCCGTCAGGGGTGTGGCCATGGCTTCGCGCTCGGCTCCAATTCCTCAGCCCGATCTCGGACTTCAGGGACACGGTGCCCAACCGTGACGGAAGCTGCAAGCGGCGGGACGCCACGGGCCTTCGGCCTGGCGCCCTCGCTCGACGACATCGCCGCAATCGCGACGGTCGAACTGGGCCGGTTACCGGAGCCCTTTCGCTCGCAGGTCGGAGCAATCGCCTTCCGTGTCGAGGAATTTTGCGACGACGACGTGCTGCGCGACCTGCAGCTCGACAGTCCGTTCGAGCTGATGGGGCTGTATCAGGGCGTGGCGATCGGCCACAAGGACTCCGGTTCGGTGGCCGACGGGCCGGACATGGTGTTCCTGTATCGGCGCGCGCTCATCGACTACTGGGCGGATTCCGACGACAGCTTCGAGACCATCGTTCGGCACGTGCTGATCCACGAACTCGGCCATCACTTCGGGCTGAGCGACGAAGACATGGAGCAGATCGAAGCCCAGGTCGACTGACGGCCGGGTCAGTTGCGGCAGGCGTCGGCCAGCGGCCGCGTCTCCAGCGCCGGCACGCACACGCTGTCGGCACCAATCGCGATCAGGCAGGCATGCTCCCGGAGTTCGACGGAAATGTCGCGCTCTTCACACTGCTGCACATCCCAGTTCTGCAGCGTGGCAAGTTCCTCGTCGGTGCGAAAGCATCGCAGGCTCCCGCCGTCCAGCCAGAACATGGCGTTGCCGGACCGGACTCCCAGTGCATCGGCACCGTCATTGCGGACGCAGATGAGCTTGGCTGAAGCCGGCAGTGCTGTGACGATTGCAACGGACAGCACCACGCAGGCGGCGACAAATCGAGACACGGCAGAAGGTCCTCCGTTCAGGCGGTTCGGGGTCGCGTTGCAGCGCAACATAGGGCGTTCCGGCACGACCGGGCGAATCCGGCCGAACCGCCGGGCTCTCGAAGGCGCGACCCCACCCATTCGGGCCTACGGCGTCATCCCGGCGCCGACGCCACGACGCGGCGGTCAATCCGGCCGAACGCGCGCCCTGGCAGTCGCCTCCCTGAACAACCATCCCACAGCGAGCGCGGCCAGCACCGCACCGACCACCTGCGCGGACAGGAAGCCCGGGACGTCGGCGGGTCGAATACCGGAGAACGTATCGGACAGACTGCGCGCGATGGTGACGGCGGGGTTGGCGAAGGATGTTGACGCGGTGAACCAGTACGCGGCCGAAATGTACAGGCCGACGAGCCAGGGGACCGCCGCCGGCCGAAACCGGAGCCCGGCCAGAATGGTCGCGACTAATCCGAACGTCGCAACCACTTCCGCGAACCATTGCGCCGGGCCGGTCCGGGCCGTCTCGGAGAACTGCAAAGGAGGTTGCTCGAACATGAGGTGGGCTATGACCGTGCCCATCACGCCGCCGATGATCTGGACCGACGCGAACGTGACTGCCTTGGCAGGGCGGATCTCTCGACGTACCGCGAAGGCCAAGGTCACGGCCGGGTTGAAATGTGCTCCCGACACGGGACCCAGGACGGTGATCAACACCACCAGGATCGCCCCGGTCGCGATCGTGTTGCCCAAGAGCGCCACGGCCGTGTCGTCGGCAAGGGTTTCCGCCATGATGCCGGACCCCACGACGGTGGCGACGAGGCCGGCCGTGCCGACCGCCTCGGCTGCGTGCTGCCGGATACGATCGAATTCCACGGCGTCGACTATTCCGGCGTGGTGGGGGCGGCGGAAGCCCGCCGCTGACCGATGTCTTCCAGCTGCCGTTGCAACGTGAGTTCGTCGAGGGAGGCAATCGGCAAGTTCACGAAGATGGAGATGCGGTTGAAGAGCATCCGGTACGCGTCGGCGAACGCGAACCTCCGCTCCGCCTCGCTGCCGGTCACCGCGGCAGGATCCGGCAGGCCCCAGTGAGCGGACATGGGCTGGCCGGGCCAGGTCGGGCAGGGCTCCGCCGCCGCCTGGTCGCAAACGGTAAAGACAAAGTCCAGGTCCGGTGCTCCGGGTTCGGCGAACTCATCCCAGCTCTTCGATCGGGCGAAAGACATGTCGTAGTTCAGGCCCTCGAGAAATTCGTAGGCAAATGGATGAATCTCGTCCTTCGGGTACGACCCCGCGGAGTAGGCCTTGAACCTCCCGAACCCTTCGCGCCCCAGGATGGCTTCGGCCATGATCGAGCGGGCAGAGTTTCCCGTGCAGAGGAACAGCACGTTGTAGATGCGGCTCATGTGTTTCTTCTCGGTTGAGTGCCGTCGACCCGCCGCGCCGAGGGTGGCGACAGCGAGGAGGGACGAGCAGATTTCCGGATTTCCGGCGCAGCAGTCGCGCACGAGGAACGCCATGAGTTCGCGCATCCCGTCATAATTGGCGGAGTACCGGATGGTCCGGCCGTTGCGGGCCGGCACGACCAGCCCGGCCCGCGCCAGGAGCCCGAGGTGCGTCGACAGGGTGTTCGGCAGCACCGTGAGCTGTTCCGCAATGACGCCAGCCGACAGTCCCCCCGGACCCGCCGTGACGAGAAGCCGAAACACCGACAGCCGGGTCTCGTGTGACAGGGCGCTCAGCGCCTCCAGTGCACGTTTGCTTTCCATACTTCGCGAATTATCGAAAACTTGGCGCATCGTCAAGTCGGCGGACCGTCGCCCGCACCCGCCGGCGCTCCGGCACCAAGCCCGCGGGAACGCCTGCAGTGCCAAAGAGGGATTCCGGCAGCGAGAACACTGCCCTTCCGGCTCCGGCCGCCTGCGCCATCGGGATCCGGCCGCATGAACCCCGCCTACGTCCTCCCCGACGTCCTGCGGACGGGCTTGGTCACCGTGTTCTGCGGCTCGGCGGTCGGCTTCACGTCGGCCAAGGTCGGCGCGTATTACGCCCGAGGCGGGAACCGGTTCTGGGCGGTCCTGCACGAGGCCGGCTTCACCGACCGGCGGCTCCGGCCGGACGAGTACCCGCTCGTGTCCGGCTACGGCCTGGGCCTGACCGATCTCGCCAAGTACGAGTTCGGCAACGATGCCGACCTGTCCACGGAGGCCTACCAGTCGAACGCGCTCCGGAAGAAAATCGAACGGTACCGGCCGCGCTTCCTCGCGTTCACCGCCAAGGCGCCCGCGCGGGTGTTCTTGCGTGAACAGTTCGGCGTAGCCCTCGCCGCCGGGCCGGACGGTTACGGTCTGCAGCCGCACGCCATTGCCGGGACGCGCCTCTGGGTCCTGCCTTCCACTTCAGGCCGGGCGAAGACTTTCTGGCGACCGCAACCTTGGCACGAACTCGCCGCGCGCCACCGCGCCGAGCGAGAACGCAGGACAGGCACGTGAACCGCCTGCAAGTTGTGCGGGTACTGAAGGTCCTGTACGTTCCGCAGCCCAAGGCTCCGATGGACGCCGGACACTGTGCCGGGTCCGAACAGCGGCCGAACTGCTCCCGAGCCGGACGACCATCATGGACATCACTGGCGGCTTGGGTGAGCTCACCACGCAGGTCATTCCTCCGTCCCGACCGATTCCGACGCTAGCGGATGACGTGCGCGAGCTTCTCCTCGGTTCGCCGCGTTCCTTGCCCCCAAAATATCTCTACGACGAAGCAGGTTCCGATCTGTTCGACCGGATCTGCCGGACCAAGGATTACTACGTCACCCGCACCGAGGACGCGCTCCTGACGGAAGTCGTCGGGAATGTCGCCGCGACCGTCAGGCCGGCGACCGTGTTCGAGTTCGGCAGCGGGATGTCGCGAAAGACGCCGCAGATCATCGACGCGTGCTGTCAGGTGGGGCCGCTCGCAACCTATGCCGCGTTCGACATCTCGCCGGACGCCCTGCGGGCAGGTGGCGAGGGGCTACGGCGGAGCCATCCCGAAATGTCGGTGCAGCTGTTCGTCGGCGACTATACGGCTGGCCTCGACGCGCTGCCGATACCGGAAGGACCTCGTCTCTTTCTGTTTCTCGGCGGGACCATCGGCAACTTCACCGAGCCGGAAGGCATCCGCTTCCTGCGTGATCTCGCCGCCAAGATGGAGCCCGGCGACTTCCTCCTGATGGGGGCTGACCGGATCAAGGACCGCCAGGTCCTGCACGACGCCTACAACGATTCAGATGGATTGACCGCGGCCTTCAACCAGAACGTGCTGCGCGTGTTGAACGCGCGCCTCGGTGCCGATTTCGAGCCCGAGGCCTTCCGCCATGACGCCGTCTACAGCGAGCAGAACGCCCAGATCGAGATGCGCCTGGTGGCGATGCAGCCGCAAACCGTGACCTTCGACAGCCTGGACGAGGAAATCCGATTCGACCGCGGCGAGTCGATTTTGACCGAAGTCAGCCGGAAATTCAGCCGCGAATCGCTGGAACGCCTCGTCCGCAGCGCCGGTTTCAAGCTGCGCCGCCACTACACGACGGACGACGAATACTTCTCGCTGGTGCTCGCGGAAATCGGGAACTTCGACGAGCGGCTGTGAGCGCGGCTCACCGCCCGGTTTCGGCGCCGCGCGTCGGCCAGCGCCCCATCCAGAACTGGCGTGTTGTTCGGGCCGCGTCGGGCGGACGGCGATCGGCCCAGTCCCGCAGCGACCGTCGGTCAGCGGCGGCGGCGGACGATGCTACGCGGAGCCCGGTTTGGAGCGGGCGATGAGATTCGAACTCACGACTTCTACCTTGGCAAGGTAGCGCTCTACCCCTGAGCTACGCCCGCTCGGCCGGGTTCGGCATGATAATGTAAGGTCCCGGCTGCGCAACCTTCAGCACGCGGCAAGCCCTCCCTCCATCGGAAAATCCATGCAAGATTCCGACGTCCTGATCGGCGGCGCTCAGGCCGCTCCCACGGGCCACATCTTCGATACCAACACTGCCCGGTTCGCTGAGGATGTGCTGTCCGCGTCCCGAAATCGGCCGATCATCGTGGATTTCTGGGCGGACTGGTGCGGCCCGTGCAAGCAACTCACGCCGATGCTGGAGGCGGCGGTCAGCGCGGCAGGCGGCAAGGTGGCACTCGCACGGGTCAACGTCGACCAGAACCAGACGCTGGCCGCACAGCTGCGTGTCCAGTCGCTACCGATGGTGTACGCATTTATCGACGGTCAACCGGTCGACGGCTTCGCGGGAGCGTTGCCTGACACCGAGGTGCGTGCCTTCGTCGACCGCATTGCCCAGCAGTCCGTGGGCGCGGTGCAGCAGGCGATCAGCGAGACGCTTGACGCTGCCGACGCCGCGCTTGCCGACGACGCCAAGAAGGCGGCGGATCTCTACACCAGCGTGCTGGAACGCGACGGCGCCAATGCGCGCGCGATCGCCGGGCTCGGGAAAGCGCTGCTCAAGGCTGGCCGCGCCGCTGACGCGCGGGAAATCCTGGAGAACATTTCGGAAGATCTCGCCAAGGACCCGGCGATCGAGTCGCTCCGCTCGGCAATCTCGCTCGCCGCTGAAGCAAGCAAGGCCGGCGATGTGTCAGCGCTGAGGGCCAAGGTCGAGGCAGAACCTGACGACCACCAGGCTCGCATCGATCTCGCGAACGCGTTGCTGGCCAACGATGCCCGCGAGGAAGCCGTCGACCAGTTGCTCGAAAGCGTGCGACGCGACCGTCAATGGAACGATGCCGCCGCCCGGAAGCGCCTGCTGAAGCTGTTCGAGGTTTTCGGAGAGGGTGATCCTCTGACCTCGCACACGCGTATGCGGCTGTCTGCGATCCTGTTCGCCTGAGCCGTTCTGTGCCCCCGCCCGGCCCAGAGGAGTTACCGACACACCTTCCGCTGTTTCCGCTGCCTGGTGCCGTCATGTTTCCGCGTGACCGGATCGTGATCCAGGCATTTGAGCCCCGCTACCTCCGCATGGTGAACCACGCGCTCGCGGGATCGCGCCTGTTCGGCATCATCCAGCCCCGCGAGGACGGCACGACACCCACCCATCCGATTCCCAACGACTGCCCCCTCTACTCGGTGGGCGGCGCAGCCTACATCCAGGCGTTCCACGAGACCGACGACGAGCGGTACCTGCTGCAACTCACGGGGGTCTCGCGATTCCGGATCACGTCCGAGGCGCTCGATCAGGGAGGGTACCGGCGCGCCACCGTGGATTGGGATGAATTCAAGCCCGACTTCGACCCCGCCGATTGCAGCGACCTTGACCACCAGGGCCTGCTGACCGCGCTCCGGCGGCATGCCCAAACGCACAGCCTGAAGGTAAACTGGGACAATCTCGCGGATGACGCGACCGAAATGCTCCTTCATTTCGGGATTCGCATCTGCCAGCTGGACAACCGCGAAAAGCAGGGAATGCTGGAAGCAGGCGGGGTCGTCGAAAGATCACGCATGTTGCTGGCGTCACTGGCCATGAAGGAAGCAGAGCGTTCAGGGTCCGGGTCCGGGAGCATCAATTGACGGACGCACCCCCGGGACCTGCGGTGGACCCGCACCTGCTCGAGATCCTGGTCTGCCCGGTGACCAAGACCAACCTAGAGTACGACCGTGAACGCAACGAGCTCATCAGCCGCGCGGCCGGCCTTGCCTTCCCGGTCCGGGACGGGGTTCCCATCATGCTGGTGGATGAAGCAAGGGCGCTGGAGGAAGACGAGCCCTGATGACCTCTCCCGGTACGCGACCGGTGACAGTACGAGTGCGGCGCGCGGAACGCGTCGTCGACATCGCCTTTGACGACGGGGCGGCATTCCAGCTACCGGCCGAGTTTCTCCGGGTAGAAAGCCCGTCCGCCGAGGTCCAGGGACACAGCGGCCCCAAGCAGCTGGTCCCGGGCAAAGGCAGTGTCGGCATTACCGCGGTCGAGCCGGTGGGGCACTACGCCATTCGCATCTGCTTTGATGACGGCCATGACAGCGGCATCTATTCCTGGAGCTACCTCAGGGAACTGGGCGAACACCAGGCGGCACTTTGGAAGGACTACCTGCAGGCACTGCAAGAGGCCGGCCTGAGCCGTGAACCGTGAGCCGGCCGACCGCGCGCCTGGGCTTGGCCGGGGTGACGCCTTGGGGGCGACGGGCTTACGAATACCTGGCCTTCTTCGGACTTCGAGCACATCAGCTGCCGGGAACGGTCCTCGACTGCGGCGCAGGTCCATCGTCCTTCACCGCGGAAATGACTCGGGCGGGCGTCGACGTCAGGGCGGTCGACCCTTGCTACCGGCTCTCAATACCCGCGATGCGGCGCATGCTCGCCGATGCGGAGCACCAAATCGGGGAAGCGTTGGCTACCGAGCGGGACCGCTTCGTCTGGGACTTTTACGGCGATGTCAACGGTCTGTTGGCGGCGCGTCACCAGGCCGCCGAGCTGTTCTTTCGCGATTACCCACAGGGTCGGCTGACCGGAAGATACCTCTGCGGAGAACTGCCCAGCCTCCCATTCGCCACCTCTCGTTTCGACCTCGCATTTTGCTCGCATCTACTGTTTTTGTACAGCCAGGAACTTGACCTGGAGTTCCACCTGAGCGCCCTGTCAGAACTCACGCGGGTTGCTGCTGAAGTGCGGGTGTTTCCGATGATCAGCCTGGACGGTACGCCGTCACCCCATGTGGAAGCGTGCCGGCAATTCCTGGAACGAAGAAACGTACGAGTCGCCATCGAAGCGGTCCCGTTCGAATTCCAGCGCGGTGCCGACCGTGTGTTTCGCGCCTGGCGAACGGCAGATTCGCGACAAAGCCGACGAGACTGGGCGACGTAGCCATCAGCCGGCATCGCGGTCGCATCCGGTCGGCGGTGGCGAGGACGGCTCGCCGCAACGCGGCATCTGGACCGCTCCCTCGGATCCCTACTCCCCCTGCTGTCTAGCCTCGGGCGCTTTCCGCACGGCCCGGTTGGAACCCGGCATGGCCGGTCGTCCCCCTCGCAAGCAAGTTCAGCCGAGCGGGCTTTCTCTCAAAGTGGCTCGCCCCGAATCAACCGCGGCAACGGCGTGCCAATGCCGGAAGCGATGCCCATCGCCTGGCGCATGAGCGCCTGCTTCACCGGGGGAATCGCGTTGACCATCCCCAGGCCGAGCGCACGGACCACGCCTAGACCCGGCAGTCCGTTCGAGAACAGGCGGTTGACGCCGTCCGTGACGGCAACAAGGCTCGCCGTGTCCATGCGCCGCCGGTCGGCAAATTCGGCGAGCACCCTCGGGTCACCGGGTTCGAGCCCCAGCCGCATGTGATCGGCGGCCAGTTCCGCTAGCAGCGCAACCCCGCGCAGTCCGAGGTTGAACCCCTGGCCGGCGATGGGATGCAGCGCATGGGCCGCATCTCCGACCAGGACCACGCGCCCCCGCGTGTGCCGCCTGGCAAGCACCAGCGACAACGGGAATGCCGTCGGTGCGCCCTCCACGGTGGGAGCCCCGAACATCCCGTCGAACCGTGCCTCGAGTTCCGTCTGGAAGTCGGCGGGCGGCAACTGCATCAGCTGCCGAGCCGCGCTCCGCGGCTCGGTCCAGACGACAGCGCTCCGGCGACCGCGCAAGGGGAGCACGGCGAACGGCCCGGAGGGGAAAAATCGCTCCACGGCCGTGTCCTGGTGCGGTTCGGTGTGCCGGATCGTGCACACCATTGCGGTCTGCCCGTAGGCCCGGGTGCGCTTGCTGATCCCGGCCAGTTCCCGGACGGGCGAGGCCCGCCCGTCGGCGCCGACCAGTATCCGGCTGTCGATCGCCGAGCCGTCGGAAAGTCGGGTGCGCACCCAGCCCGGCAACTCCTCGAAGGACTCGACGGCATACGCGTCCGTGGCCACGCGGAGTCGCTGGAGCCTGGATCCCAGGGCTCCCGACAGATCGTTGTTCGAAACGATGTGCCCGACCGGCCCCTCGCCGAGGTCATCACTTTCAAAGTGCAGGTACAGCGGAACATCGCTCTCCGCGACACGAATCCGGCGGATCGGCTGCGCCCGCGCGCGCACCGCCCGCCAAACTCCGATCGCCTCGTACAGTCGCCGCGATCCGCAGGTGATGGCCGTCGTTCGCGCATCGCGCCGCGGACTGCCCGCCGCGGGATCGGCGATCCTGCAATCGATACCCGCGGAGGCGAGCGTGGTCGCCAGCGTCATTCCGGTAAGACCGGCGCCCGCGATCAACACTTCCGTCCGGAGCGGTGCCTCCGACATATGCTCTGAGGACTCCTCCGCCGCCACCTCTCGGGGAGCATACGGCAGCCGACCGGAAACCGAAGATGTCACCGGCTGCCGCACGCGTCGCCAATCACTATCCTCGTTCCAGCCATGACCGACGACGCACGCCAGCCGACCGCGCTTGCCCTGGGGCGCGCAATCGAGACGGGAGAGGTCAGCCCGGTCGATCTGGCGGAATCATGCTTTGCCGGGATTGAAGAAGCCGGCCTCGAATCCGCCGGCTTCGTCCGGCTCACGCCGGACCGTGCGCGCGCCGAGGCGGCTGCTGCCGCGGACCGCGCCGCCGCCGGCCTCCGGCGGAGCCCGCTGGACGGCGTGCCGATCTCGTGGAAGGACCTCTTCGACACGGCCGGCGTGCTCACGGAGGGCGGCTCCCCGCAGCTGGCGGGTCGGACGCCGGCGCTTGACGCGGAAGTCGTCCGCCGCGGCCGAGAGGCGGGTCTCGTCTGTATCGGCAAAACGCTGACCGTCGAGTTCGCGCTTGGCGGCATCGGCACGAATCCGCACTTTGGCACGCCGGCCAACGCTGCGATGACTGATGTCCCGCGGGTTCCCGGCGGCTCCTCGGCCGGCGCCGCCGTCTCGGTGGCCGGCGGGCACGTACCCATCGGGATCGGCAGCGACACGGGCGGTTCGGTCAGGATCCCCGCCGCCTGGAACCGCCTGGTCGGCTTTAAGACCGGGATTGGCGCCGTGCCACGGGACGGCGTCCTGCCGCTGTCCTCGACACTCGACACGGTCGGGCCGCTGTGCCGTTCGGTCGCCGACGCCGCACAGATGTTCGCGATCCTCGCCAATGACAGCCCGGTCGATCTGGCGGGCGCCCGTACCGAGGGCCTGCGCCTCCTGGCAGCCAGCAATCTCGTGCATGACGAGGCGGATGCCGAGGTGGTCGAAGCGATGCCGGCGGTACTCGAGGCCTTGCGACGATCCGGAGCGACCGTTGTCAAGGCGGAGATCCCGGAATTCACCGAGATTCACGACCTGCTGCAGCGTCACGGCGGCATCGTGACAGCCGAGGGCTACGTAACCTGCCGCCATCTGATCGACGGCCGCGAAGCACAAATCGATCCGGACGTGCTTGCGCGCATGGCCGAAGGCCGGGCCATGTCCGGAGTGGATTTTCTCACCGTGCGCGATGCCTCGGCGAGGCTGGCCGGGGCGCTGGCTGGACGCCTTGCCGGCTGGGACGCGCTGGTCCATCCAACGCTGCCCATCCTGCCGCCGCCGATCGCCAAGGTCACCGCCGATCGCGACGCCTACGCCCGCGCGAATGCCCTCGCCCTGCGGAACACTCGACTGGGCAACGTGCTCAGCCTCGCCGCCGTGACGCTGCCGGTGACCGACTCGCTGCCGGTCGGCTTCATGGTGGCCCGGCCGGCCGATCAGAACCGCGCCCTGCTGCGCGTCGCGGCGGCCATCGAGGAGGCGCTTGCCGCCTGACGCCGCGCCTCAGTGCCGGAAGTGCCGCATCCCCGTAAACACCATGGCGACGCCACGTTCGTTGGCCGCGCGGATGACTTCCTTGTCCCGAACCGACCCGCCCGGCTGAATGACTGCGGTGGCACCCGCCTCGACGGCCGCCAGCAGTCCGTCCGGAAACGGGAAGAAGGCGTCTGACGCGACGACAGACCCGTTCGCTAGGGATGCGCCGAGGCCCGCTGCCTGAGCCGCCTCCGCCGCCTTGCCGGCCGCGACCCGCGCGGAGTCCACACGGCTCATCTGGCCCGCTCCCACACCGACCGTCGCACCGTGTTTGGCGTAGACGATCGCGTTCGACTTCACGTGCTTGCAGACCGTGAACGCAAACAACAGATCACGCTTCTCCGTTGCCGTCGGTTCCCGCTCCGTCACCACCTCCAGATCGGCTTCGCCGACCCGTCCGCTGTCACGATCCTGCACCAGCAGACCGCCGGCGATGGTGCGCACGTCCGGCGTCGGGCTGGCGGGATCCGGCATCCCGCCGGTCTCGAGCAGACGAAGGCTGGTCCTTCCGGCCGCTTCGAACACGGCTCGAGCCGAGGCCGAAACCTCGGGCGCCACCACCACTTCGACAAACAGCGTCGCGATGGCGCGAGCCGTCTCGGTGTCCAGCCGCCGATTGAGCGCGACGATGCCGCCGAACGCGGACACCGGATCACACCGCAGCGCCAACCGGAAGGCGTCGGCCGTCACTGCCGCCATGGCCACCCCCGATGGGTTGGCGTGCTTGATGATGGCGACCGCCGGATCGGCAAACTCGGCGACCAGCCGAAAGGCCGCGTCGGCGTCGTTCAGATTGTTGAAGGACAGCTCCTTGCCCTGCAACTGGCGCGCCTGCGCCACGCCGGGCTCCGCCGTTCCCGTCGCGAACAAGGCGCCGTGCTGGTGCGGGTTCTCGCCGTACCGGAGCGTGCTCCGGCGCGGCCCGCCAACGCTGTACCAGGGAAAGGTGCCGACCTCGGTGCCCGCGTGCCGGGCCAGCCATTCCGCCACCATCGAATCGTACGCGGCCGTGCGGGCAAACGCCTTGGCCGCCAGCCATCGGCGGGCCCCAGCGCTGATGCCCCCGGTCTCGGCGATCTGCGCGGCCACCCCGCGATAGTCGGCGGGATCCACCAGGACCGTGACGGAATCGTGGTTCTTGGCGGCCGATCGAATCATCGCCGGCCCGCCGATATCGATGTTCTCAATGCAATCCGCCGGGGCGGCGCCGTCGCGCACCTTGGCCTCGAACGGATAGAGGCTGACCACCAGCAGGTCGATCGGACTGATCTGACACGCGGCCATCGCCTCCAGGTGGTCCCTCGAGTCGCGGCGGCCCAGCAGGCCGCCGTGGATGACGGGGTGCAGCGTCTTGACCCGGCCGTCCAGGATCTCCGGGAATCCCGTGTGGTCGGCGACCTCGGTAACCCGAACCCCGGCGTCGCGGAGCGCCGCCGCCGTCCCGCCGGTCGACAGGATCTCGGCACCGGCCGCCACCAGCGCCTGGCCGAATTCCACCAAGCCGGTCTTGTCGGATACTGAGAGCAGCGCGCGGCGCACCGGTACGGTGCCGGGGTCCAGGGCGCTCATGAAGCGGCCGCCGAGCGGTCGCGGGGACGGAGAAACCGGCGCCATTCCGGAGAACCCTCAACCAGAAACGCAGGATTCTCCCTGGATGGCTTGCCGTAGCGGAGCTGCCCGCCGGCCAGCTGCGAGACGGACCCGCCGGCGGCCACCACGATGGCGTGGCCCGCTGCCGTGTCCCACTCCATGGTGCGGCCGGGCCGGGGATACAGGTCGGCGGTCCCCTCGGCCACGCGGCAGAATTTCAGCGCACTGCTCATCGATTCACGCCGTCCCCCCTCGATTCGCCCCATGCTGCGCTCGAACGCGGCCTCGTGCCAGCGACTCGTCAGAACCGTGGGTCCGTCGGCCGGGCAGGGGCGCACCCGCAGCGTGGTGCGGTTGCCATCCGCATCGGCGGCGCGCGCCGCCACGTTGACGCCGCCCCAGTAGAACCGGCCGCCGACGGGGTCCAGCATGCTGCCGAACACCGGTTCGCCGCCGATCACCAGCCCGACGTTAATCGTGAAATCGTTGCCGCCCGCGAGGAAGCTCCGGGTTCCATCAAGGGGGTCGATCAGCCAGTGACGCGCAGCGCCGTCGAGGCCTGCCGGGCGCTGGCGCTCCTCGCTCACCACCGGGGTGTCCGGGTCGAGGGCCTGCAGCGCGGGCACCAGAATGGCGTCGGCCCGGCGATCCGCCTCGGTCACAGGGGATCCGTCGGACTTGAACTCGGGCTCGGCCGCGCCGGCCGCACGGACCGCCAGGATCGCCTGTCCGGCCGCGCGCATCGCCCGCTCGATCTCGCCGATGCCCCCGTCGTCCGGCAGGGTCAACGCCATGGCTCCAGCCCTCGCGAAGTTGGAGTCGATTTTGACGGAATCGCGAGCCCCCGATAGGTTGGTCGGTGACAGGACTGCCACCGGACGCGAACTTGCAGATCGCAGATATTGAGTACCGGCTGGGTTCCCGGACCGAGACCCTCGAAGAACTCGGCGCGCTGAACCCTCACTGGCGAATCGAGCGCTTGCACGCCAAGACAGGCGTCAGCACCCGGCGCGTGGCGTCGCCGGAGGAAAACGCGACCGTGCTCGCCGAGGACGCCGCGCGCCAGCTGCTCGAGCGGGTTGATCCCGCGTCCCTGGACGGCCTGATCCATGTTACACAGTCTCCGGAGTCGACCCTGCCGACCACGGCCTGCCTCCTGCAGGAACGGCTCGGACTGCCCAGCACCCTCCTCGCCTTCGATCTGATTCAGGGATGTTCCGGCTTCGTGTACGGACTGTCGGTGGCAGCATCGCTGATCGCCAATGCCCACCCTGCCCGCATCCTGCTGATCTGCACGGACCATTACAGCCGCTACATCTCACGCTACGACCGCACGTCGCGGCCGATCTTCGGCGACGGAGCAGCGGCCTGCGTCGTGGAACGAGACGGACCCGGAACGATCGGGCCGTTCGTGTTCACCACCGAGGGATCCGGCGCACCCTATCTCACGCTCACGCCGAATAACGGGGTTGCCGACGTCGACGGGCCGGTGCTGTTCATGGATGGTCCGAAGGTGCTCGCCTTCACCCTCCGCGTCGTACCCGATGCCGTCCGGGAGTTGCTCGAGCGCGCCGATCTGGTCCAGGACGATATCGACCTGTTCGTCTTTCATCAGGCGAGCGCCGTGGTGCTCGACCGCCTCCGTGAACAGCTGGGTGTGGTCCCGGAGAAATGGTTCCAGAACCTTGACGGCGTCGGCAATACCGTCTCCGCGACGATCCCCATCGCGCTGCGCCAGGCGCAGGAGCAGGGTCGCCTGCAGGCCGGCATGACCGTGCTGGTCATGGGGTTCGGCGTCGGCCTGTCGCTCGCCGGCTGCGTCATCCGCACCTGACACGTTCACGCCGCCTGCTCACTTGCTGTCCGAGCGGAGCAACTGCCAAGTGACCGCGCTGGCCGGGCTGCGGTAACGACCGGAGAGCACCACCTGCCAAGTGTCCGCGACGTCCCCGCCGTTGTCCACGTACACCGACGGCTCGATCGACAACGCCGCTTCGCCCTCGAACCGGAACTCCCACTCGCGCCCGCTCCGGCTGAGCAAGATCGAATGTGAATCCTCGCCGCCGATCGGGTGCACCTTCGGATGCAGGTGAAACCGGATCGCGAACGGGTGCTCGCGGCGCCCCGTCAGCGTATCCGTGCCGGTCAGCGTCCGGCCGTCGCGGGTGAGTACCAGCCGGCGCACGTGGACGATCCCGTAGCGCGCTTCGTACCCCCGATGCATGCCGGTCACCTCTTCGCCGTCGTCCCGCGGCCGACGTTCCGCCGTCACCATCGGGTTGCGCCGATCGGACCGTAGCCGCGCATCGCTGCCGTCGACCGACAGCGTGGAATGCGCGGCATTGTCGGCCAGCGTGGTACCCGTCACGGAGGCGAGCGTCCGGACCGGACCGCAGTTGACGATCATGCGCAGATCGGCGTCGCTCATTTCGAAGGAGAGCGGCGCGCTGCTCCCGTCGGTCGGGGGAAGGCCGAAGTCCGCGAGCACCGTGGTGCCGCCGACCGACATCCGCCGGTAACCGGTCGCGTCGACCGAACCGGGTCCGGCGTCCCGGCCGACGTTCACCAGCCGGCGAATCTCCCTGGCCTCGCCGGCCACGCCGCCGTGGAACCGCCCAAGCTGGTGGTCTCCCAGCAGGCAGGTGCTGAGACAGGACGTCGTCTCGCGCAGCGCCGGAGCGAGCGTCGCCGCCGTCGGCTCGTCGCCGCATTCGATCAGGACTCCGCGCAGCGTGATCAGCTGCTCGAGCAATCCCACGCACTCGGACGGTACGGGAGAGACCGCTGGATCGTAGCCCGGCGCCGTCTTGAGCGCCTGCGGCAGGAGGGACTGCGCCTGTCGCAGGCGCTTGGCGCCGCCGCTCAGCAGCAGGGACGACAGCAGGAGCCCGCGCGCGGCGGCCATGGGTCGGGACGGGAGACGCGAGGGGCGGGCACCATGCGCCAGGTGACGAACCTGTGCCGTCAGTGCTGTTTCAAAACGTCGGCGAAAGTCATCGTCCGCCCGTCGCAGCAGGAAATCCGCATGCAGCATCCAGGCCGACACGCGATTGCTCAGGATGTCGAGGCGCCAGAAACTTGGATGCCACTCCGCGTAGGCCTCGAGCCACGACTCGATCAGCTTGCGAGCGTGCAGGGCTGCAAGCTCGTCGCCGGCGGCGCGCAATTCGCGAATCCACAGGAAGCCGTGCAGGTCTTCAAGCCAAGCGGCACTGTGCCCTTCCGGTTCCCAGACCGGCTGGCTCCGGGAGATGAGCGTCTCACCCTGAAACGAGTAGCTCCCGGTGAACAAGGCGTCGCCCAGCTTGGCGTCCCCGGGTACCGCATCCGCCACGTGACGGACGATCGTCTCAGTGCCGCCCCGGCGCAGCCACAGTCTCCAGAGCGCCGATCCGTACAGTGCACCGCGCCACTGAGGTCCGGAGCCATGCAAGTCGCGGGCGGCTCCGCTCCCGATCACTGCGCGCGTCCGCCGGACCTCAGCCTGGCCAGGTTCCCGTGATACTCGGCAGCGCCGCCCTGAAACGCCGCCGCCCCGGCCACCAGGATGTCGGCTCCCGCCTCGATCGCCAGCGGTGCGGTCTCCGGATTGACGCCCCCGTCCACGCTGATGTCCACGGACAGCGATCGGGCATCGATGCGTTCGCGAAGCGTTCGGATCTTGCGGAGCTGGTCGGTGAGGAACGTCTGGCCCCCGTAGCCGGGGTTCACGGTCATCACCAGGACCAGGTCGCAGATCCCGAGCGCCGGCTCCAGCAGGCTCTCGGAGGTACCCGGATTGAGCGCCACGCCGGCCTTCTTCCCCAGTTCGCGTATCCGGCGCAACGTGCGGTCGAGATGCGGACAGGCTTCGATGTGGACGGTAATGAGATCGGCACCGGCGGCGGCGAACGCCTCCACGGCGGGCTCCGCCGGCTCCACCATCAGATGGACGTCGAACGGCAGGTTCGTGTGCGGGCGCAGCGCCTTGACGATCGCGGGGCCAAAGGTCAGCACCGGGACGAAATGCCCGTCCATCACGTCGACGTGAATGAGGTCCGCGCCCGCAGCTTCCATGGCCCGCGTCTCGCTTCCCAGCGAGGCGAAGTCTGCCGCTAGCAACGACGGGGCAAGACGCGGTCGTCCAGACACGCTTCCACCTTACTGAACAGAGGCCAAAGCCGACAGACCGAGACCCACCGGCCAAGCTATCGGGAACGAAGACACGAGACGAAGCCTTGCGGGGACGAGGCCAACGCCATGACTGTCGGTATTGCCAATTGCTGGCCGCACCCGACGCCATAAGCTGGCCGGAAATCGCGCCGTCAACCCCGAATCAAGGCGCTTATACCACGGCAGCGGGGGACATCGGGACGATAACTCGGCCAATGGCGCGAATTTCGGCGCATAACTTGGCCAATACCGTAGATCATAAGCAGTGTAGGCCCTCAACGCCCCTCATGAAGGGAGCGTCGTGGGTCTGGATCTGTCGTCGTGCTACTTCCGCTGGGGGGTACCGTTCTCAGGCTGCAAGCCTGTACTGGCTGGGATTTCTGCCGTCAATTCGTATTTCAGTAACCTCCACCGCCCAGTCCGATTGTGATGCCATTTCTTCGATGGTCAGTTGAGGGTCAATACCGAGTTTTTCGTTGGTCAGCGCTTTCATGACCGTCTCGACCGCAGGGTCAATCGTCGTTTCCCCCCGCTCCCACCGGCTAATGGTGACGCGGTCACGACCAAGTCGCTTTCCTGCTTCCTCCTGGGTCAGGCCCATTTCGCTCCTGAGGAATCGGAACTCGTCGCCTGTCATCCGCTGACGCGGGCGGCTGATGATCGTGTGAGCGATCAGCTTGTGGAGGCCGAGGATGTTCTTGATCGTGTAGGTCTCCTCTCCTTGATCGTCTTGTACAACGTCAACATCGTGGATGAAGACGTTACTGAGCCCGCACTCGGTGTACTGGTAGGTCTTCACTGAGCGCTCCCTCCCTTCTTGAACGTGTCATGTGCCATCAACCCACATGACAGTGACGATTTTTGATGGTCAGCGTCCGGACGTCCGGAATAACAACCGCTCGAACGGTACGGCCCTCGAAGTTCGGAGTTACACACTCGATCTGGTACTTGAACAGACCAAGTCTCGTGGCTCGTTCCGCCGGTTCGTGCACCGTTCCATGCTGGCACACATAGAGGACATCGCTGACGATCAGTCCTCGTTCGAGCAATTGCTCCTTCGCATGCGAAGTGTAAATGAAGTCATCGGGACCCGGATTTCGCGACAGCGTTCTGATACGTCGCGTGGCTTCGGGTGGTGGCCAAGTTTGCTTCTCATGTGCTGGAACATCGCCCCGTGGGTTCGTCATAGCCAGATAATGTAACAAAACGCCACATTCAACAAGAGAGCCCGAAAACCGACTCCAGTCAGGTGAGCCGCGGCCCGCTGAGCCGCCTTCCCTTGCGGCGCACGCGCTGCGGCGGTGGCGCCGTCTCCCCCGGCCACAGGCTGTCTTCGTAGGTCAGCGGCTGATTCGCCAATCCAAGCTGCATCGCGGGCGTCCTGCCGTCCGTGCGGACGCCGATGAAGTTCGCCTCGTTCCGGAACACTGTGAGGGACTTGCCGATCGTGGCGGGGGTTGTACGGCTAGTAGCCGTGCCGGACGGTGTTCTGGCTGCTGGACGTCCGGAACGGCCGCTCGACAGGGCAGGAATTCATGAGAATGCGTTTGCTCGTAGGTCCCAGCCTTCCGGCATACGTCTTCGACGACCGTCCCTTCCTCTACCTGGCACAGCATGAACACGACCGAACGCTCGCCGAATTTCGACCGTAACATGGCCTCTTTCCCCGTGGGTCCATGACGACCTAACCAAGAATTCTCTCGTTATCCGTGGTCCAGGGTCTAAGGAGCAGGTCACCGAGCGTCGGCGTGCGCCGGAGGGTTTCGTGAAGCCGGACCCGGGGCGTTCGTTCTGCCGACGCGGGCTGGGACATGGAGCCGATTCCCCGCACCCCGGTCAAGACCCCGCCATGATCCTGTCCAGCCCTGGGGCTCACTTCACCCCGGAGAAGCATCCGGTACCAGATGTTGACCCCCTGAAGCGAAGCGGAAGCGGCAGTTGGCTTGCCGATTGGCATCCGATCATCCGCGCGTCGGCCGACACTTCGGTTCGATTCATGTTCAGTCCTAAAGGGAAGGACAACCCATGTTCTGCGTAATCTACCGGTTCACCGTGAAGCCCGACCGCGAGGCCCAATTCCGCCGCCACTGGCTCGCCGTCACCAGATGGTACTATCGCAACGCCGGAAGTCTCGGTTCACGCCTGCATCGAGCCGACACCGGCGAGCATATCGGGTATGCCCAATGGCCTAGCCGCCATGTGTGGGAACGGCAGCGCGTCGAATCGGACGCTGAATCGCAGGCGCATCGTCAAGCCATGCGAGCATGCTGCGAGTCAATCGAGGTGGTCTACGAACTCGAGACGACGGACGACCTGCTTCGGCAAGACGTGGCTGGCGGTCGAGAGGAACCATTCGGCAAGGACTCTCGATAGCCCGCATCGTCGATCTGCAACCTGGCACCAAGAGCGATGTCGTTCAGCCGGGAGAGGCGACGCCACATGACGATTTCGCCCGGCACCGAGCTCCAGACCGCGATAGGAGGACGCAGGCATCGCGCGAACGATGCTCCACAGGAGACCGCAGTGCGGTGTATCGGTATCGGCATAGACGGTGGTGGGCGCGGCTGGGATTGAACCAGCGACCCCTACGATGTCAACGTAGTGCTCTCCCGCTGAGCTACGCGCCCGCCGGATACGGGCTCCGACTATAGGTACCTGCGCTCTCCTAGCCAACCAGCCGACACGGCGGTCGCGGTGGCAGCGCAGCCCACGCCGGTGATCCGGCACGCAGGCCTTCCCGCCCGATCTCGGCATGCAGCTGTCTCGCCGCTTCCCCGCGCCGCGATCCGGCGAGCACGAACCATCGGCTTCATCTGGGCGAGCGCTGTATCGGAGATGCCTCGGTCGGGGCCAAACCGGCCTGTTGCAGGGCGCGATGCTGGTTGCGGGTGAGCGCCTCCACGGAAAAGCCGCCCATGATCTCCTCGATCAGCCGATGCCAGTTGAGCTGGGCACCGAGCGTGGTGAAGACCGACCCCAAGCCGATCGCGGCCCGGTCGACCAGCACGAACTCCCGTGGGGGTTTCACCCCGCCCAGGCGCCGTAATTCGCGATGGACATGCACGACGACCCGGCGACCCTCCGTGGTGCCTTCCTGGATTGGGCGGGTCTGATCATCAAGCAGCGGCGCATAGAGGTAGTCGGCCCAGAGGTCGAGTACATCCAGCATCTCACGCGAGAGGCCGGTGAAACCCCATGATTCGTAGGCCGCGACGGCCAGTTCCTTGTCGTGGTCGCGTTTGGCCCGATAGAGGTTGATCACCCCCTCGACAAATCGTGCCTCGAAGCTGCGTACGCATCCGAAGTCAAGGAGGTTGAGGGCTCCATCCTCCGCCAGCGAGTAATTGCCTGGGTGCGGGTCGCCGTGGATCACGCCGTACCAGTAGAACGGCTGGTACCACGCGTGGAACAGCCGGAGCGCCGCCTGGTCGCGCACTTCCTGCGGCGCGTCCGCGAATTCGTTGAGCCGCCGGCCTTCCAGCCAGCTCATGGTGAGCAACCGGTCGGTGCAGAGCGTCTCGACCGGCTCGGGAACCCGGACACCGTCCGCCGAGGCCAGCATGTTCGCGAACATCCGCATCATCCGCCGTTCGCGCTCGTAGTCGAGCTCCTCCTGCAGCCGCGCAGCCAGTTCCGCGTAGACCTCGCTCGTGTGGATTGCGCGGTCGTAGCGACCGTACAAACCGAGGAAGAACCGGAGCTGCTTGAGGTCGGCCTGCACCGTCGAGATCATGTCGGGGTACTGCAGCTTGAGCGCCAGGTCGCGTCCGTCGGCGCGGGCGCGATGGACCTGCCCGAGTGATGCCGCATGCGCCGCCGTACGCCCGAATTCCTCGAAGTGATCCTGCCAGCCGGGTCCGAGTTCCGACGCCATGCGCCGGCGCACGAACAGCCATCCCATCGGGGGAGCATCGGCCTGCAGGGTACTCAGCTGCTTAGCGTACTCCGGCGGCAGCAGGTCGGGAACCGCCGCCAGCAATTGGGCGACTTTCATGATGGGCCCCTTGAGACCCCCCAGTGCCCGGACCAGGTCAGATGCTCCGGATACGCCGTCGTCCTGGCGGCCGCTGGCCCGCCTTCCGACGTAGCGAGCGGCCACCCGGCCGGCTTCCAGGCCGAGGCGGGCATGCCGCCGCGCCTGCCCGCCGACCCGGGTGTCAACCGCCTCCCCACCGGGTTTGTCGCCGTCCTGACCCATCGTGTTCCCCGGTGCGGCCCCCCACCATACGCAAGCTTGAAATAGCCCAAATCGCGGGGCATTTCGCGCCCTGCGCAAACCCACACCCGCTAGCCGGCCCGGCCGGCCAGAGATCCGGAGGAGGCGGCGGCCACCGAACAGGCTGCCACCGGCGGCCCACGGCCGGCACGTTTGCCGCGCCCGTGATGGGCACGGCCGCCGGAAGACCTAGTTGATGGGTATTCTGACGCTCACGCCGCGCTTACGGGACCAGGAAGATGCATTCGAAGCGGCCAGGAATTCATGGCACCCCAGGCCGCCAGGACCTGGACCTCGTGCTCGGCGCTGCGCAGCATCTCGACATCGCGGAGTACCAGGTGTTCGCCCTGGCGCATCGGAACTGGTTTGGCGATCTGGATTCCGTGGCCGTGGAGCGGGCGTTCACCGCCTACCTCGTGGACAAGGTCGTGCCGGTGTGGGTCCGCCATTTTGCCCGACTGACACTGCGGCGCGGGGTGCCGCCGCAAGCGCTGGCGGATGCCGTTGCTCCGCCCACTCCGTCGCCGCGCCAGGGCGTCATTGCTGGCGGGCTGGTCCTCGGGGCGGTTGTGCTCGTGGTCGCGCTGGCCGCTGCCGGCAACCCGCCCGAAGGCTGTTTCTTCCCGCCCTGCTACTGACCCCGGGAGCCGTCCGACACCCGCCATGGATGCGCTGCTCGACTGGGTCTTCCTCGCCGCGACCGGCGCGATTGCCTGGCACGGGATTACCTTCCGGGACGAAGAGGGCGAGCGCGACTGGGTGCGGCTCCTGTTCGGCTGTATCGCCCTGATCTTCGCGCTCCGGGTGCTGGCGGTCGATATCCTGGGACTCCCCGTCTTCGGCTAGGCCGCCCACGCTGCCGCTCCTTCAGCGTTCGTACGGACGCTGCAGCAGGTCTTCGAGCGGCCGGACCAGCACCCGGCGGTGTGCCGGCAGGGCCAGCTGCTCCTCCAGGTAGCGCATGCGATCATCGATGGTCGGCGGCCGCACCTGCACGTTGTATAGGAGACGGTCGATCCAGTGCATGCCGTCCGACAGGTCCGGGTCGAGTGCCAGCGCCGCCTGGTACGCCTTGAGCGCGTCCGCGTGACGCCCCATCGTGTCCAGCAGAATGCCGCGATTGGCGATCCCGGCCGCGAACTCGGGATCGATCGCGAGGGCGGCGTCGAAGGCGTCAAGGGCGGCGTCGTGCCGCTGGAGCCGCTGCAGGCTGCGGGCGATGCCTTCCGCCGCGTACACGTTTCGCGCGTCCTCGGACAATGCCGCCCCGTACTTCTGCAGCGCCTCCTCGTACCGCCCGTCCAGGAACGCCCGGTTTCCTTCGCGGTAGGCGATGCGGCCGGGATACTTGCCGGCGACATCCAGGTACTCCGCCAGCATCCAGACGACCGTAAACACCGCCATCGCGATCGCGACCCAGTACAGCACCCGGTACCGGCGGTCACGCATCGGGCGACAACAGCCAGAAGTTGAACAGCAACGCGAACGGCACCACGACCAGAAACGCGATGAAACCGGCCCGGCGCTTCTGGCCGGCAATTTCCGCGGCGTCGAGGCGGCGCTTGGCGCGCCGCTCAAGGCGCCGGATACTGAGGGTCCAGACCAGTCGCGACACCGGTATCCACAGGGCGGCCGCGAGCAGTCCGGTGGTCAGCACGAACCACGCCATGCCGAGCCTCCCGCGGGACGGGGGCGCGCCCGGCGCGCCCCCGTCACAGCCCTACGACGCCGTGGTGGTGGCGGGCGCCGGCTGGTCGCCGATGTCCTCCGTGATCGGCTGCACCGCCGTCTTGGGGGGCGTGGACAATTCCATCCGGTAGGCCAGCATCCACATCATGTAGACGCCGATCGCCCAGAACAGGATCTGCCAGGCCCAGATCGACGGAATGCCGAAGATCCATTCGCTCGGCATGTTCGGATCGCCGAAGATCCAGTTGCCGATGACGGCACCGGGCCCGATTCCGAAGAAAAACCACGCCAGCGTGATGATCCACGCGATCGGCACCAGGGACCGCTTCTCCTCAGGCAGCGCGGCATGCTCGCGCAGGAACGAGTGGAAGGTCATCCGGTGCCGTGTCTCCGTCTCGTCCTGCGTGAAGTACGACACGATCACGGCGATGCCGAGATTGAACATGATCCCCCAACCGGCGGAATGGATGGTCAGCGGCCATCGACCCCAGGCCTCGATTCCGAACCAGTCGCGACCGAGGTTCTCGGTCAGCGTGACCGCGACGAGTCCGGCGATCAGCCCGAAGACCACCCCGGCGCGGGTCAGCCACGGCCACCAGCACACCGCAATCAGCGACGGCCACATCTGGAAACCGTAGGCGACGGCAAGACCGCCTAGCAGCACGAGCGCGTCACTCGAGACGGTCGCCACCACCAGCGCCGCCAGCACGATGAACGCGACGCCGAGCCGGCCGTAGGCCTTCTGGGCGGTGTGGCTGGCGTCCGGGATCAGGTAATGCTTGATCAGGTCGCGGGTCAGCATGCCGCCGGCCGTCGACATGTAGGCGGCGCCGGTCGACTGCATGGCGGCCAGCGCGCACACCGAGAGCAGCGCCAGCAGCCACGGGGCGGTCCCTTCCAGCAGGTTGATGAGCTGTGGCACCAGCATCCCCTGCTTGCCGGCCTCGGTCATGAGGTCGCCGCTGGCGAGGCCGGGGCCGATGACGTTGGTCACGGCCTCCGGGGCCGCCGCCAGGAACGCCGCGTCGGCGCCCAGGAGGTGCCCGCCCATGCCCTGGATGGCGGTGAACGTGAACAGGATGAAGCCGATTCCGAAGGACGATGCCCAGACCTGCTGCGGCGCGAACGGCTTTGGATCGCGGTTCGAGTACGCCCACATCGTGAAGGCGGGCGCAGCCTGGATGCCCATCAGCGCGAACATGTAGGTGAGCACCATGATGCCGGTCCAGGCTCCACCGACCGCGGATGGACCGGCTTCCACGAACTGGATCACCCCCGGGATCGCGACATAGTGGCTGTAGCCATCGGGGGTCAGGTTGGTGTCATGCTCGGCGAGCACCTTGATGCCGTCCACCAGGTTGCCGATGCCGCCGACGTAGGCAAGCGTCACGATCCCGATGATCATGATCCCGCCCGCCAGGAGGATGCACTGGAGCGTGTCGACGTACGCAACGGCGCGCAGCCCGCCCGATGCCACGTAGATCAGCACCACCAGCGACAGCAGCCACATCCCGACCTCGACGTTGAGCAAGCCGTCGGTCAGAACGTTGAAGAGGAAACCTGACGCGCGCAGCTGCACCCCCAGGTACGGAATCGAGAACACCAGCGCCACGATGACCACGAGGACACGGATCGCGTCCGAGCGGAAGTACGTGGACAGCATCTCGCCGGGCGTCACGAACCCGAAACGCTTGCCGATCATCCACTGGCGTTTCAGGAACAGCACGCCGGTGAACGGGATCGTGATGGCGTAGAACGACGCGTACGCGTAGGGAAATCCGTCCCGATAGATCAGGCCCGGATGCCCCATGAACGTCCAGCCCGAGAACGAAGTCGCGGTGGCGGCGAGCACAAAGACCAGGATGGAAATCCGCCGACCGGCGATGAAGTAGTCCGACGCGGTACGGGACGCTATCGCGCCCTTGATCCCCCAGAAGATGCAGTATCCCCAGTACAGAACGACGAAGATGGCAAGCCAAATCATCTTTGGGCTTGCCAGCGCCTGTGCAATGGAGTCCATGGCTGAGCCTCCCAGCGGTGCGATCCCGTTCCGGATCAACTCGGACTCTTCCATAACCGGCACGGCGCCGCAAACCGCATGGGCTCGATTTCCGTGCCGCCGGGTGATTGACGAAACGGGAACGGGGGGCAAGGATGGCGGACAAGGAGACCGCTATGGCCGTTGCATACTTCGCCGCTGGATGCTTTTGGGGTGTCGAATCCGCCTTCCGGAAAGTCGACGGCGTGCGTTCAACCTCCGTGGGGTACATGGGCGGCACGCAGGCCGATCCCACGTACGAAGATGTCTGCACGGGCACGACCGGGCATGCCGAGACCGTGCGGGTCGAGTTTGATCCGGCCGCCGTCGGCTACGAGGACCTGCTGGAAATGTTCTGGCAGATCCATGACCCGACGCAGGGCGACCGGCAGGGCCCGGACGTCGGCACGCAGTACCGTTCGATGCTCTTTCCCGTCGACTTCGGCCAGACGTTGCTCGCCAGCGCGTCTCGCGAACGGGTCACGCGGGAAGCTCGATTTGCCCGGCCGGTGACCACCGACATCGTCGACGCGGGACATTTCTGGCTGGCCGAGGACTATCACCAGCAGTACGAGGAAAAGCGACGCGGAACGAGAGTCTGATGGCCCTTTTCGCGGCCGCCGACGTCCTCCCGGAGGACTTCGGAGAGGGGACGTTCGCGGGCCGCGTCTGGCGACCCGATGTCGCGGGACCGAGCGTGGTTCGCCTGGACCCCGGCGGCGTGGTCGACGTGACCGGCAGCTGGGCCACCATGCGCGATCTGGTCGAGGAACCGGCGCCGGCGGCGGCGCTGCGCGCGGCGTCGGGCGAGCGAATCGCCGACCTCGAGGACTGCCTCGCCGCAACCGCAAGCGGCAGTGATGACCGGCCCAGACTGCTGGCGCCGGTCGACCTCCAGGCGATCAAGGCGTCCGGCGTTACCTTCGTCCGGAGCATGCTGGAACGCGTGATTGAGGAACATGCCCGGGGGGATCCTGCCCGAGCCGAGACCGCGCGGGCCGAGATGACCGGGATCCTCGGATCCAGCATCGCCGACGTCCGCCCCGGAAGCCCGGAAGCCGCGGAACTCAAGCAGCATCTGAGCGCCCGCGATCTCTGGTCGCCGTATCTCGAGGTCGGACTGGGCCCGGATGCGGAACTGTTCACGAAGGCGCAGCCCATGGCCGCGGTGGGCACCGGCGCGGACATCGGCGTGCATCCGGATTCCGCATGGAACAACCCCGAGCCGGAGGTGGTCCTGGTCATTGCCTCCGACGGCAAGGTTCAGGGCGCCACCCTCGGGAACGACGTCAACCTCCGGGACTTCGAAGGTCGTTCCGCGCTGCTGCTCGGACGCGCCAAGGACAACAACGCGAGCTGCGCGATCGGACCGTTCATCCGGCTCTTCGACGAGAACTTCGGGCTCGACGACGCGGGCGCCGTGGAAGTCCGGCTTGAAGTGGACGGTACCGACGGCTTCCGGCTGGACGACACCATCTCGATGACGCTGATCTCTCGGACTCCCGCCGATCTCGCCGGGCAGTTGGTGAATCGCCACCACCCGTTTCCGGATGGCGCGGTGCTGTTTCTCGGCACCATGTTTGCCCCGACCCAGGATCGCGGCACGCCCGGCTCCGGCTTCACGCACCATGCACACGATGTCGTCAGGATCCGTTCCCCGCAGTTCGGCGGCCTGATCAATCGGGTCCTCCCGACCGACCAGTGCCCGCCTTGGGAGTTCGGCAGCCGGGCGTTGATGGCGAACCTCGCGGCCCGGGGTCTCCTGCAGGCGTAGGCGCCGGCCGGGACGCCGACAGCGGCGCTGCGATCAGCGCGCCGAGGCCTTGAGTTCGGCCAGTACGGCGAAGGGACGGTCCGCGGGCGGACTGGCATGCTGCCCCTTCCGGCTCCGCTTGCCGTTGCGCCGCCGCACCCAGAGCGTCTGCCCTTCCTGAACCCCGGTCCGCTGGTACCCCAGGCTCCCCATCAGCTGGGCGGCCGGGGCCGCGGGCAGCCCGGTCTCGGCCAGCGGATCGAAGGCGAACGGACCGCTTCTGGCGCGGCGCGCCAGTCGGCCCGAGAGCTTCTCCACGACCTCCACGCGGCCTGCCACCCGGCCGACCGCCACGTACCCGGCGGCGGTCCACAGCGCGGGCCGACAGGTGGTGGCATCGCACCACGGCACGTCCGGCGGCGGCCCGGCCTCGTCGACGCTCAGTGCCTTGAGCATCCACACCAGCGCACCGCGCTCTCCCTGCCGGAGAGCGGGAACATCGAGGCACTCCCGGCCCACCCGGACGCCGAGCCGGCGGAGACGGGCACGATCCGCGCGCGTCAGCGTGGTGAGCACGGCCTGCACCTCGCGGCGGGCCAGCACACCCGCCTCCTCCCGGAGCCGCCAGGCGAGCCCCCGCACCGACGCCGGCAGCGAGCGGTCCGAGAGCGCCACCAGCGGCGACAGGACCCGGTCGACATGTCCCCTGAGCCACGCCCGCAGGCGCTGCTCGACCTGCCGCCGCACGGTCCCGTCGAGCAGGTCGTCGGCATCCAGTTTCACCTCCGGACGCCACCACGACTGGCCACGGAGGAGTTTCGCGACCGGCGCTTCCTCCCAGCACAGCTGCCCGTCCGCCGTGAGCCGGACATCGTCGTCCGCCGCGGCCACCAACCGGTCCGCGCGGTTCCTCACCTCCTGCGCGATCGCCTTTCGCGCGGCCGTCCGGACGGCCCGGGCATCCCATTCGTCCCGGGAGGCATCGGGCGTGAACCGGAAGCCGGCGAGGGTTCCGACATATTGTCCTTCAACCACCACCTCGCCGTCCCGGCGAATCGCCCCCACGAGTTCCCCCGAATCCTGCAGGCGCCGCATCAAGGTGGCCATCCGGCGGTCCACGAAGCGGCGGGTCAGCGCCGCGTGCAGCGCGTCGGACAACCGGTCCTCGACATCGCGGGTGTGGTCGCGCAGGCCGCCGGCATCCTCGACCCAGTGCACGCGGTGGGCGACGTAGCGCCAGACCCGGACATGGTCCAGGCGGGCGACTAGCAGGTCGAGGCTGCCGTCCACGCGATCGAGCGCGGCCACCTGCGGATGGGTCCATGACGACGGCAGCGTCCCGTTCCCGTCGGTCAGCCGCAGGTAGATGTCGGCCAGCAGGTTCGTATGGCTGTCGTCGAGGTTCTTCCGGAAGTCCGGAGTCGAGGCAACGTCCCAGAGAACCCGGATCCGCGCCGGGCTGGTGGCGCGCGCCGCCACCCCCGGATCCCTGGCCAGCACCTTGAACGACCGCTCGTCGTCGGCCTCCCGCACCCGCACGAACATCGGGTCGGGGGGTGGCGCCTCCAGGCTCCGCTCGAACGCCCGGGTCGAGGAATAGTCGAGATCGCGGCTGCGCCACATGAGGCGTCGCACGGGATCGAACCGGTGCTCCTCCAGCGCCTCGACCAGGGCCGCATCGAACGGCGGGCAGCCGGCCGTCGTCCCGAACGTGCCATCCTGAACGTGCCGTCCTGCCCGGCCGGCGATCTGGCCGAGCTCGGCCGGCAGCAGGTCTCGGTGCTCGCGGCCGTCGAACTTCCGCCGGCCGGCAAAGGCGACATGGGTGATGTCCATGTTCAGCCCCATGCCGATGGCGTCGGTGGCCACCAGGTGGTCGACCTCGCCGGCTTCGTACAGCGCGACCTGCGCGTTGCGGGTGCGCGGGCTGAGGGCGCCGAGGACGACTGCCGCCCCGCCGTGCCGCCGGCGCATCTGCTCGGCGATCCCGTAGACATCGTGGGCGGAAAAGGCGACGACGGCGGTACGCCGCGGCAGGCGGGTCAGCTTGCGTTCGCCGCTCCAGCGCAGGGTCGAGAACCGGGGCCGCTCCTCGATTTCCGCGCCCGGCAGGATGCGCCTGAGGATCGGGCGCACCGTCGCGGAGCCCAGGAACATGGTTTCGGCCTGCCCGCGCGCATGCAGGAGGCGGTCCGTGAACACATGCCCGCGTTCCGGGTCCGCGGCCAACTGGACCTCGTCCACGGCCAGGAACTCGACGTCGAGATCGCTCGGGATGGCCTCCGTGGTCGCGGCGTAGTAGCGCGCACCGCGCGGAACGATCCGCTCCTCACCGGTGATCAGCGCCGCTGCCTGTCGGCCACGGACCCGGACGATGCGGTCGTAGATCTCGCGCGCCAGCAGACGCAACGGGCATCCGATCAGCCCGCTGGCGTGGCCCAGCATCCGGTCGACGGCCAGGTGCGTCTTGCCGGTATTGGTCGGCCCGAGCACCACCCGGAGCCGCGCCCCTTCCGCGTACCTATCCACCGCTATCGCCTTCCCGACGCCGGGTGGCGGAACTTGGCCGGCACGCCCCGCCGTGGACGCCATCCCGCGTCGCCTGGTCGCGTGGACCGACCGGGCCGGCCTCAGTCGGGCTGATACAGGTGCGTGTAGTGCTCGGCGACCCGGTAGGGCGTCACCGACACCTTCTTCCAGACACCCTCGGTCGTGTAGGGGTCGGTCGCGATCCATTGGTCGAGCTCATCGCGGGTTGCGAAATCGGCGATCGCCGCCGTGCCGATCATGTTGCCGTCGTCGTCGAGCAGGGCGCCGCCGACAAGGAGGTGGCCTTCGGCCTGCAGACGCGAGGCGCACGCAATGTGCGCGGCACGCGCCTTCTGGCGGCGGGCGGGTGCATCGGGATCGTCCCCGTCCCAGGCGAGCACGAGGTAACGCATTGGTGATCTCCGGGGGCGGCGATACCGGCAATTCTATAGGCGTCTGTACAATCGACCACAGACAATGTCAGGAGATCATCCATGAAGGTCGTGATCACGGGCGGCACCGGCTTCGTCGGCCGTCGCCTCGCCCGGGCGCTCGCCGCCCGCGGAGAGCTCGCCGGACCCGACGGCACCCGCCAGTCCATCGAAGAAATCGTGCTGTTCGATGCGGTGGCGCCCGAGGGACCGGTGCGGGAAGCCCCCGACGCGACGGTCGTCAAGGGCGACCTGGCGGACCCCGCGTCGGTGGCCGGCGCCATCGACCGGCCTGACATCGCCATCTTTCACCTCGGCGCCATGGTCAGCGGCGGCTGCGAGGAAGACTTCGACGGGGCCTGGCAGGTCAACGTCGAGGGAACCCGCAACGTCCTGGAGGCGGCGCGGGCTGTCGGGTCGGCGCCGCGTCTGGTCTTCACGTCGACCATGGGTGCCTTCGGCGGCGACTACGTCCGCGAGCCCGTGGGCGACTTCACCAAGCAGAGCCCACAGACCACCTACGGCGTCAGCAAGTCGATCGGCGAGCTTCTGGTCAACGACTACGCACGAAAAGGGTTTGTCGACGCCCGGGCCGCCCGACTCGCGACCGTGATCGTTCGAGCGGGCAAGCCCAACATGGCGCTGTCCAGCTACGCGAGCGCGGTCATCCGCGAGCCGCTCGCGGGAATCGACTACGTGTGCCCGGTGTCGGCCGAGACCAGCATGCCGATGATCGGATACGAGACCTGCGTCGGGTGTCTGATCCGGATGGCCGAGCTGGATGGTGACGAGATCGGGCCGGATCGCACCGTCAACGTGCCGGGCCTCTCGGCGAGCGTGACGGAAATGCTCGACGCCCTGCACCGGGTGGCGGGCGACCGATCGCTGGGCAAGGTCACGATCGACGCCGACCCGCTGGTCGCCAAGGTCACGTCCGGCTGGCCGCGGGACACGGACAACCGCCGTTCCGCGCGGCTCGGTCTTCCCAAGGACCGCAACGTGGACGAGATCATCCAGACGTATATCGGGGACTACGTCGACGGCTGAGCAGGGCCGGGCGGCATGCCGGCGCTGTTAGCCAGGCTCCGCATCCTGCTGCCGGCGGCCGGCCTGCTCCTGGCCGCAGGCGGCTACACGCTGTGGTGGCACGCCGTCGCGGACGCGGTGAGGGCGCGCGTCCCGCTCGTGGTTGCTGCATGCGCGGAAGCGGGCATCGTCGTGGATCCCGGCACGGCCGAGGTCGGTGGCTTCCCCTACCGGGTGGAGCTGGCCCTGCAAGGACCGGTCGCGGCAGGCCGCGACTGGCGCTGGGCGCCGGAACGGGTTCAGGTCTTTGCGCAACCCTGGAACCTGCGGCACCTGGTGGTGCTGGCGGGCACCGCCCACCGGTGGGGCGGCGAGCCGGGCGGCATGGCGCTGGCTTCGGATGTCTTTCGCGCCAGCCTGGTCCACGGTCGGGACGGCGCCCTGGAGCGAATCTCGATCGAGGCGACCGGCCTTTCGGCACCGCACTGGTCGTTGGACCGAATGGAGCTGCACGCCCGCCGCACCGGTGGCGATTTCGAGACCGCGGGCAAGCTGGAGGGCGGTCGCTCCGTGGACCACGGCGCCGCGACCCGGCCGACGATCGAGTATGCGCTGCTCGAGGGCACGCTCGCGCCCGTGCCCGGCCTTCGGGCGCTGGCTGATCCGGCGGGCTGGGCGCTGGCCGGCGGGATCCTCGAGATTTCCCGGTTCACGTTCGCCTGGGGTCCGCTCCAGGGCGACGCACAGGGGACGGTTACGCTCGACGGCGCGGGCCGGCCACTTGGCGCATTCACGCTGCGAACCGGAAACTTCCCGGCCGCGATCCGATTTCTCGAGGACCAGGGATGGACACCGTCCGCCGCCGCCCGCGCCGCGGAGGCGGCGACGGTCGAAGCCGGGCGCCACACGGCGGAAACCTCGATTCCGGTCACCGTGCAGGACGGCGCGCTGGCCGTGGCGGGCGTGCCGCTCCTGGAGATTCCGCCCCTGGTCCCGGTGCCCGCGCCTAATCCTGTTCGAAGGCGATCACACCCTGGCGAATTTCGCGGGTCCGGGTGATCAGCTGGATGAGTGCGTCGCCGTCCTCGTGACGGATGAGCCGCTGCAGACTCGCGAGATCCTCGGTCGCCCGCGCGACCATTTCCAGCACGGCGTCCTTGTTACTGAGAAAGATGTCGCGCCACATCTGCGGATCGCTGGCCGCGATCCGCGTGAAGTCGCGGAAGCCGCCCGCCGCGTACTTCATGACCTCGGCCTGGAGGTGCTCCTCCAGGAGGGTGACCGTCCCCACGATCGAGAAGGCGATCAGGTGCGGCACGTGCGACGTGATCGCGAGGACCCGGTCATGGTGCTCGGGGTCCATCTCGTCCACCTGCATGCCGACGGCTTCCCACATGCGCCGCACCTTTGCGACTGCCGCACCGTCCGTCTCGGGGGTCGGCGTCAGGACGCACCACCGGCTGTGGAAGAGTTCCGCGAATCCCGCGTCCGGCCCGGACTTCTCGGTCCCGGCAATGGGATGGCCCGGCACGAAGTGGACCCCGTCCGGAAGGTGCGGCTCCACTACCCGGATCACCGACGTCTTTACCGACCCGACATCGGTGACCACCGCACCGGGCCGGAGCCCCGGCGCGATCGCGGCGGCGACCTCGCCGTACGCTGACACCGGCGTGCCGATCACGACGAGGTCAGCACCCTCGACAGCCGCGTCCGGCGCGTCGGCCACCGTGTCCACGATCCCGAGTTCGCGCACGCGGTCCCGCGTCGCCCGGGTGCGTGCGAACGCCACCTGGTGTCCCGCCACGCCGCTTGCAGCCAGGGCCCTGGCCAGCGAGCTGTTGATCAGTCCGCAGCCGATGTAGGCGACCCGCGAGAACAGTGGTTCAGGCCGGCTCATGTCGCACCGGCCGCCACGATGCCGGCAACCCGTGCGCCCGGCCCAGCCCATTCCGGCGGCTCCGGTACGTGGCCTTCGAGCGCGAGCAGGCGGAGCGTGCCGGTGCTGCCGGCGGCTGTGGCCAGCACGCTGGGGGCATTGGCGCCCACGGGAACCGTCGCCGCGGATGTGATTATCAGCGTCACGTCCGCGTCGGATGCCTCCGGGGCCTGTTCGGCGACGAGAGCGGCGGTCGGGGCAGATGGCGATCGAAGCACCGGGATCTGCCCGACAATGTGGAGATTTGGATACTGCAACATCGTTGGCCACCAGGCGGGGTCGTGATCGGCGGGTTGACCCGGAAACGGCAGCACGGCTACCGCGGCCTGGTGCTGAACGACGGCGGCCAGTGCCTCCTCCGCAGCTGGCGTTTCCCGAATGTCGACGCATGATCCGAAGTGATCGCGGGCGAGGCGCACATGGGGGCCGGGCGTCGCGGCTACCACCATGTTCCCCTGCAGCAGGAGGTTGCCGGCGATGATCGCGCGCCAGACATCCTGCAACACGGCCCGAGGCAGCGGGCCGCGATGCCGGGCAAGCAGCCGGCGAAGCACCCGGGCTTCCCGGGCCGGCCGAAACAGCCGCGGCGGCCCGTCCCCGGCCTGCTTCCGCTTGGACTCCCCGACCATGGACGCGATCTCTGCCCGACGCATCAGCAGGTCGTGGATGCGATCGTCCACGTCGTCGATTTCAACACGCAAGTCGTCGAGTCGCATCTCACCGCTCATCGCCCGGGGGCTCCCGCTGTTGTTACACACCGGCGGCGCATCGTAGGCAGTTCCGTGTTTCATGGTGCGGCTTTCTTCCAAGTCCTGCCGCCGGGACAGTCGAGAAACCGACGTTCCTTCCCCTGGCGCATCCCATCGCAGAAAGAAAAGCCAAACTGGGCCGTCATCTTAGTCGACAGGCAGCTGACAATCCCACGCCTCCCGCTGCTCGCAGCAAACGGGTTGCTGCATTCTGCGCGCAGGCTGGTCACCCCTGATACACGCGGAACGGCGGCGCCAACCGGTCGTCGGGACCTCCCGTCAACCGGGAGCGGAACACCACCCGAACGTTCCCACCGGCGCCGTCAGGGCAACCAGGATCATCACTGTCGCCGCACCAACCGAGCTTGCACTCGCAGGCTTCGACGACCGCGGCCACCAAGCCGCAACGGGTCTGCCGCTACAGAGGCCCGCTGCCGGCGCGTCGCGATACTACTGCAACGCCTCCAACCGGACGTCATTGCGGCGGTTACCGGCGGGCAAGCGGATATTCGGCAATGCCGCGCCCTGCCGGGGTCGACCGAACCCCCGAACCGGTGACCGGACCGATGCCCGCAAACGTCGGCCCCATCCGCGCGGCACCGCGACGAAAGCGCGCAGCCTCGACGCCGGTGCTGTAGCGTCCGGGCCCGCCACGTGCCGGAGATGAACCAATGAATGATCGCAATGACTCCCCAGCTGCAGTCAAGGCACTGTGTTTCGACGTATTCGGTACCGTGGTTGACTGGCGCGGGTCGGTGATCCGCGAATGCGAGGCCCTGAGCGCCACGAAAGGCCTCCAGGTCGATTGCGAGGGATTTGCCGACGCCTGGCGTGCCGGCTACCAGCCGGCGATGGCGCCGGTGCGAGAGAACGTGCGCGAGTACGTCCACCTTGACGTCCTGCACCGAGAGATTCTCGACGGCTTGTTGCCCCGCTTCGGACTCTCCGGTCTGAACGAGGAAGAGCGCCGCCACCTCAATCGGGTGTGGCACCGGCTGGACGGCTGGCCCGATGCGGGCGAGGGCATGCGCCGACTTCGCGAGCGATTCCTGCTTGCCGCGCTCTCGAACGGCCACGTCGCGCTGATCGTCAACATGGCGCGTCACGCCGGGCTGCCATGGGATGCACCTCTGGGTGCTGAAATGGCCCATCAGTACAAACCGTGCGCCGAGGTCTACGACACCACGATCAGGATGCTCGGACTCCGTCCGCAGGAAACCATGATGGTCGCGGCCCACAATGACGACTTGCGCGCCGCGCGCGGGCGCGGCATGCGCACCGCCTTCGTCGCGCGACCCGCCGAGTACGGACCGCAACAGACGTTGGACCTGGAACCGGACGAGGCTTGGGACGTCGCGGCGAGCGACTTCCTCGATCTGGCCGCTCAGCTCGGCTGTTGACCGGAACCCTCGAGGCACGGTTGCCGGCGCCGCCCGTGGGGAGATAGGCGCAGGAGGACACCGGGGACCCGCGACGGGACCATCGGCCGGCTCACGGGCCGGCGCCGCGGAGCCCGACCAGGAAGGAAAGCAAGACGTCCGCGAAGGCCGCAGGCTGCTCTTCCGGCACGAAATGGCCGGAATCGGCGATCACCGCCTCCGTCACGTCGTCCGCAATCGTCCGCAGCGACATCGCCGGTTCCCGGGCGCGGCCACGGGCCACCGTGCACCTGCCGCCCACCGCAAGCACCGGCATCGCGAGACGAAATCCGCCCTTCGCCAGCGCCTGGTTGGCGGCGACGGTGTCGGGGATGCTGCGGTAGTAGGCGAAGCTCGCGCCGAGCGCGCCGGGACGACCGTAGCTCCGCAGGTATTCATCAACCGCTGCCGTGTCGATGGCGTCCGCCCGATGCGAAAACGCGCGATAGAACCAGCTGAGATACACGCGCTCGCGACCCTCGGTGAGCGCCTCCGGCAGATCCGGGGTCATGTGAAATGCGTGGTGCCACCGACGCCCGCCCTGCGACAGGTCCGGCCCGAGGCCGGGCACCGTCACGTCGACGACCGTAAGCGACCGCACGGCGGCCGGGGCCGCTGCAGCCACGGCAAATGCCGTCGCGCCGCCCCAGTCATGGCCGACCAGGTGAAAGCGCGGAATTTCAAGGTGGCTCTGCAGCAATTCCACCACATCGCCGGCCACTGACCCGCTGTCGTATCCGTCGGCAGGTCGGGAGGTGTCTCCGAGGCCACGCAGGTCAGGGGCGATCACGGCAAAGCCTGCCCGGGCGAGGTGCGGTATGACCAGCCGCCACGCATACCAGGTCTGCGGCCAACCGTGCAGCAGCACGACCGTCTCGCCGGCACCTGCAGCGGCGACGTAGTGCATCGCGACGTGCTTCAGTGCAGCCGTCCGGTGCTGCAGGGGATGGCCCACCGTCAGAACCCGCTCGTGTCCGCTCCCGGTTCCGGGACTTTGAGCCCGGATAGCCGGCAACCGGCCGGCCGGCACAGCGATACACAGCCCGGAAGCCTCGATCAATTCCTCCCGTCCTCGCGACCTCCTGGTGCAACCCGGCGAAACCCGGTTCGTCCTCGGCGGTCGCAGTCGGCAATCAGGTGGGCGGGACGTGGAAGAACCGCGAACATCGCTGTCGATTTCGAGCGCCCGAACTTTGCGACGTGCGGCCGCTTGGGTCAGTCGCAGCGTCGTTGCACGCGGGCCGGACATTCCGGCAATGGGACTGCAATTTTTCCCCTGTTGATGCCTTCATGTTTCCATTGTATTCTCACATTCAGAAAACACGAAGCTGGCTCTCAGTGAGTCTCGTGTCGAGACGAAGGACGACTAGAATGGCCGCAAACCACCTCAAGGTGATCGATGTGAACACCCCTACCGACGATCGGCAACGCAATCTTGATGCCGCACTGAAAGACATTGAACGGAATTTCGGCGCCGGTTCGATCATGCGCCTGGGAACGGACCGTGCGATCGAGGTGGAGGCGGTCTCCACGGGTTCGGTTGGCCTCGACGTGGCGCTGGGCATCGGCGGTCTTCCGCGCGGCAGGGTCATCGAAATCTATGGTCCCGAGAGCTCGGGAAAGACCACACTCGCGCTGCATACGGTGGCCGAAGCACAGAGAACCGGGGGTATCTGCGCCTTTGTCGACGCGGAACACGCGCTGGATCCCATGTACGCGCAGAGGCTCGGAGTAAACGTCGAGGACCTGCTGTTGTCCCAGCCGGACGCAGGGGAGCAGGCTCTGGAGATCGCGGACAGCCTGGTGCGGTCAGGCGCGATCGACGTGCTGGTGATCGACAGCGTGGCGGCCCTGGTCCCGCGTGCAGAACTCGAGGGCGAGATGGGGGATACCCATGTCGGTCTGCAGGCCCGGCTCATGAGTCAGGCGTTGCGCAAGCTGACCGGCTCCATCTCCAAGTCCCGGACGATCGTGATTTTCATCAACCAGATCCGGATGAAGGTGGGCGTGATGTACGGCAGTCCGGAGACCACCTCCGGTGGTAACGCGCTGAAGTTCTATGCCTCGGTGCGCCTGGACATCCGGAGGATCGGGCAGATCAAGAACGGGGCAGACGTCGTCGGCAATCAGACGCGTGTCCGCGTCGTCAAGAACAAGATGGCCCCTCCCTTCAAGACGGTAGAATTCGACATCATGTACGGGGAGGGCATTTCCAAACTGGGCGAGATGCTGGACCTCGGCGTGAAGCACAGCGTGATCGAGAAAGCCGGGTCCTGGTACTCCTATGACAGCGAACGGATCGGTCAGGGTCGTGAGAACGCGAAGGTCTATCTTCGCGAACATCCCGACGTGGCGGGTCTCATTGAAGCCGCCATTCGCGAGGCCGAAGGCTTGCGGCCGATCGCGGAAGCCCGGGAATCGGGAAGAACCGCTGACATGTCGGCCTGACCGGAACCGGGGCAGCCGGCGTCGGCATGGCCGCCCCGGACGGACACGGGACTTAGAGCGGTTGGCCGCCCTTCCACCGCGCCAGCTTCCAGCCGAGCGGCATGACCACTGCCGCCAGCGCCAGCTTGATGGCGTCTCCCGGAATAAAGGGAATCAGACCGCCCCACAGGACCACCATCACGAGCGACTGACTGCCTAGTTCCTCTGCCGGCAGCCCCGAGACGTGCCAACCGAGCCACAGCAGCCCGGGCACGTAGAGCGCGACGTTCCCCGCAAGCATGGCCAGCGCCGTGCGGGTCACGGTCCGATCCCAACCCAGCTCCGCCAGACGCCCTATCAACCAGGCTGCCGGCAAGTACCCGATCAGGTACCCGCCGCTCGGGCCCGCGATCGCGCCCGGTCCCGACGCTCCTCCGGCGAACACCGGAAGGCCCGCCAGCCCCTCGATCAGGTAGGCTGCGAGCGCCAACGTTCCGAGTCGCGAACCCAGCGCCATGGCGACCACCAGTACTCCGAACGTCTGCCCCGTCACCGGCACCGGTTCCAGCGGAATCGTCAGGCGCGCCGATGCAGCCACGATGGCGGAACCCGCGAGTACCAGCATGGCGTCCCGCATCAGTCGCGGCAGCGCGGGTGCCGGCAGGAGTTCTGCGGCCAACGTGGAGGTCTGAGAGGAAGCAGCGGGGTTGGAAGACATGAACCTGATTCCGGAAACTCGTGGGACGCTCATTCTACCGCGCGTCGCGACGGGGGTCGCACTGGGGCGCGAACGCGGCGTTTCCATGCTGGACGCTTCCTGGAGAACCGAGTCTGGCAACCATGGATCTTGATCTCGCCGGCCGCACGGCGCTGGTCACCGGCTCGACCCGGGGAATTGGCTACGCCACGCTCCGCGGGCTGGCGGACATGGGGGCCCGGGTGGTGCTGCACGGACGTACGCCGGAAAGTGTCGCGCAGGCGGGCGAAGAGTTTCGCGCCGGACGGCCAGGCGCGTCGGTACAGACCGTTGCGGGCGACCTCGGCACCGCCGCAGGCTGTCGCGCGCTCACGACCGCGGTGCCGGTGGTCGATGTCCTCGTCAACAATCTCGGCATCTACCATATGCGCCCGTTCGCCGAGTTCGATGACTCGGAATGGCAGGAGTACTTTCAAGTGAATGTCATGAGCGGCGTGCGGCTGGCTCGACACTATCTTCCGGCAATGCTGCAGAAGGACTGGGGCAGAATCGTGTTTGTCTCGAGCGAATCAGGTGTCCATATCCCGCCGGACATGATCCCATACGGATTCAGCAAGGCGGCCCAGCTGGCGATCGGGCGCGGGCTGGCAGAAACGACCGGCGGCACCGGCGTGACGGTCAACTCGGTACTGCCCGGACCCACCTGGGTCGAGACACAGTCCGATCGACTGCAGCGACTGGCGCAGGCCGAACGGCGTCCGGTGGATGAGCTGAAGCGAGAGACCTTCACGGTTCGCAAGACATCTTCCCTGCTCGGCCGGTACACGACGCCGGACGAGGTGGCGAACCTGATCTGCTACGTCTGCAGCCCGGCGTCGATCGCGACCAACGGTGCATCGTTGCGCGTCGACGGCGGCATCGTCCGCAACTACATCTGAAGTTGCTGTGCCAACCATGGATGTGAGCGCGCTCGAGCTGCTGATCGGCACGGCGGTCGGCGTCCTTTGCCTGGTCGTCGGCCTGTTGCTGCGGCCCCGGCGGCCCGATGGCGATCTGGTCACGCTGCGGGACTCGATCAACCGGACGGAGGGCAAGATCCAATCGTTCGTCGAGACCCTCGAACTTCGCTGGAAGACAATCGACGAGGCGTCCGGCCGACAAGCCAGCGAAACGAACCGGACGCTGGCCGGGCTCCGCGAGCGGATCGGTGAAATCCGCGAAGCTCACAGGCGGATCGAGAAGCTCGACACGCACGTCATTGAACTGCAGAACCTGCTGGCCAACAAACAGGCCGCCGGCGCCTTCGGCGAAGTACAGCTCGAGAACCTCGTACACCAGGCGCTTCCGCCGAAGGCGTATGCGTTCCAGCGAACCCTCTCCAACCGGAATCGGGTTGACTGCCTGGTCATGCTGCCGCACCCGCCGGGGCCCATCGCGATCGATTCGAAATTCCCGATCACGAGTTTCCGCGCCTTCCTCGATGCTCGCGGCACGGCGGAGGAGCGGGACGCCCGACGGAATCTTGAATCGGCCTTCAAGAAGCACATTTCCGACATCCGGGATCGCTACATCGTGCCGGGCGAGACCTCTGACTGGGCGGTGATGTTCCTGCCCAGCGAATCGCTGTTCGCCGAACTCCACGCGAGCTTTCCGAAAACCGTCGAGTACGCGTTCGAGTCTCGAATCGGGATCGCTTCGCCATCGACCACCATGGCACTTCTCAACACGATTCGGGGTGTGCTCCGCGACGCCGACTTCCGGACGAACGCCAACCTGATTCAGGTTGAACTGGGCCATCTCATGCAGGATCTGAACCGGCTGGACACCCGCGTAAGCAACCTCCAGCGGCACTTCGCACAGGCGGACAAGGACCTGCGCGACATCGAGACGTCGAGCCGCAAGATCCAGAGCCGGGCAGAGAAGATCCGGGAGGTTGAGGTCGGCAGCGACGCAGACGCAATTGCCGGGTCAGCGGCGGATCAGGGTGCGCCGCCTGCGGGCGTCCGGTAGCGCCGGGATCTCAAAGCGGGTCAGCGCCGTCGAATGCACGCCGCGCGGCCAGGGCGGCGCCCAGCGTTCCTTCGTCCAGGTAGTCGAGCTCGCCGCCGATCGGAACCCCCTGCGCAAGGCGGGTGACGCGCACGTCGATTCCGCCCAGCCGTTCAGCCACGTAGTGGGCGGTAACCTGCCCGTCGACCGTGGCAGAAAGTGCCAGAATCACCTCCTGCACCCCGTGCTCGGCCGCGCGCTGCACCAGGGTTTCCACTGTCAAGTCCTCAGGTCCCACCCCGTCGAGCGCGTTGAGCGTGCCGCCCAACACGTGGTACCGCCCAGAGAACGCGCGCGCGCGCTCAAGCGCCCACACATCGGCAACGTCCTCGACCACGCAGAGCGCCCGCACATCGCGCTTCGGGTCCTGACATATTCCGCACGGGTCCCTCGTATCCAGGCTCCCGCAGACGCTGCATGGACGAACCGCTTCGGCAGCCGTTCGCAATGCCTCGATCACCTCTCGCATGGTGGCGTTGCGGCGCTTGAGAAGGTGGAGCGTGATTCGTCGCGCCGACCGAGGACCCAAACCCGGCAGACGCGCCAGGCGGTCCACCAGTACCTGAATCGGCTCAGTCTGGTCGGACATCCGGAACGGTTAGAGCCGTGACAGCAACCATGGCGGAATTGGCAGAATCGAGCCCATCTTCGTCTTCACTTCTTCCTGTACCTTCTGTTCCATCCGTGCTCTTGCCTGATTCTGAGCTGCCACCACGAGATCTTGCAGCATCGGCAAATCGGAGGTCAGCGACGGATCGATTTCGACCCGCACGCAGTCTCCCACCCCGTTGACGGTCACCCGTACCAGCCCGGCGCCGCCTTCGCCGGTGAACTCGAGGCCGCGCAGTTCTCCTTGCAGGTCCGCGAGACCTTCCTTCAGACTCCCCATGCTCTCGAGCAGGTCGGCAAAATTCATGCTTGGTCCTCCTTGGTCACCGACCGGTTCCTCACTTCGTTGACAGTCGGCTCGCCGACCCGCATGCCGTCGGGCAGGTTGCGAACCCGCCGGCGCGCTGTCTTGACAATGGATTGGGCTTCGGCATGGCGTATGCGCACCTCGTGCTGCTTCACGCGCTGCTCGCGCACGGTTTCCTGCCCGCCGGATTGTACGAGCACCAGTAACCAGCGAAACCCGGTGGTGCGTTCGAGGTTCTTTGCGAGCGACTCGACAAATCCCTGCGGCGCTCCCTCCGACACCCGGTACTCGAGCTGCCGCTGGTGGGGATCGTACCTGACGAGATGGACGTAATTCTCGAGCCCGTACACCAGGCGCACATGCTTGCGGTCCCGCAACCGCTCGACGAGACCCTCGAACGTGGCGGGAGCCGCCGACCCTCGGGGCGGCGGCGGTCGCGCGCTGACCGGCTCCGCGACCGCCTGCGAGCCGCCGGGCATTGCCGCCACGGCGCGGCCTTGTCCGCCCGGAGACGGCGGCGGTCGCGGCGCGGCGGCCGGCGCCGGATCGGGCTCCGTTGCCGCGCCTTCGGCGCCAAGACGCCGCACCAGCGTGCCGGGATCCGGCAGGTCGGCCACGAAGCACAGGCGAATGACGGCCATCTCGATCGCGCTGCGCGAATCCGGGGCGGAACCGGCCTCTTCCAGTGCACGCAGGATCATCTGCCAGGTTCGCGCCAGTACCGGCACGGACAGTTTCTCCGCCAGTTCCCGGCCGCGCGTCCGTTCGTGTTCGGGCACCTCGGGCGCCTCTGCGCTTTCCGGAGCCACGCGGATGCGGGACAGCCAGTGGGTCAGCCCCAACATGTCTTCCAGGACCACGCGCGGTTCGGCCCCCGCGGCGTACAGCCGGGTGAGCTGCTCAAGGGCGGCTGCGGCCTCACCGGCCATGATCCGCTCGAACAGGTCGAAGACCAGGGTGCGATCCGCAAACCCCAGCATGTCCCGCGTAGCGGGTGCCTCGATGACGCCGCCCTGGTGGCTGATGGCCTGATCAAGGATGGATAACCCGTCCCGCACCGACCCGTCGGCAGCCCGGGCAATCAGCCGCAGCGCCTCATCGTCGATGCGCGCTGCCTCCAGTTCCACAATTCGGCGAAAATGCTCCACGAGAAGTTCCTGCGGAACCCGCAGCAAATCAAACCGTTGGCAGCGCGACAGCACGGTCACCGGAACGCGCCGCACTTCCGTCGTGCAAAAGATGAACACGACGTGCGCCGGCGGCTCTTCCAGTGTCTTGAGAAGCGCGTTGAACGCCGCCTGCGACAACATGTGGACCTCATCCACGATGTACACCTTGTAACGCCCCGTCGTCGGGCGGTAGTGCGCGGCATCGGTCAGTTCCCGCACGTCATCGACGCCGGTGTGACTCGCACCGTCAATTTCCAGAATGTCCAGGTGCCGTTCAGCGAGCGCCTCGGTGCAGGAGGCGCATTCGCCGCACGGGCGCACCGTCGGGTTACTGCTGCTCAGGCAATTCAGGCCGCGGGCAATGATGCGTGCGGTGGTGGTCTTGCCGACGCCACGCACGCCGACAAAGAGGAATGCGTGCGCGATCCGCCCCTGCTCGAACGCGTTGGTCAACGTGCGGACCAGCACTTCCTGGCCGAGCAGGTCCTCGAATGTCGACGGACGGTACTTCCGCGCCAGCACCAGGTACGCAGGCTGACCGGAATCCGTTCCCTGCTCCTGATCTGCCGCCGGCGGGCCCTTGGCCTCCGGATCGCCAGCCGCGCCAAGCTCCAGCAAGCCGCCAGTCTCTATCACGCGAACCTCTCGTTCCGGCCCGCGCCAGGCCTTTTTCGACTATACCGGACGCAGTGGGTTCGTCATGCTGTCGGTGCGGCGGCCAATGGCGGGCTGCGGCTTCGACGGCACACTCTGCCAATCGCTCCCGACGCTTGCATGCCACCGTCCTTCAAGTAGCTTCACGACGCCCATGCCTGCCACCAACTTCTACAGCGGATACCCACTGCATCGGGCCCACTCGCGGCGCGCGGAAGCCGGTTGGCTCCAGGCCATTCAATCCGGCCGCGATGTGCGCGTGCTCGCGCTGTGGCGCAACCGCCATCACGTGCAGGACGAAGCCACCCCGCAGCCGCTCTGGCAACAGGGGGCGCTCGCCCGGGAGCTTGTGAAGTCGGCGGATGACACCGTCTTTCTCGGCGAACGTGACGCCGTGCCGCACTATGCATGCGACATCTCGGCGGCCGACGAACCGCTCGTCGACATCCTTGCCGGAACCGGGGGCGTGTTCGCCGATCTGCGGTCCCTCGCACCGCTGGTGACCCGCGACGACGGCGCGATCATGGCGGCCGCCCGCGGTCTGCTGTACTGGCACCGGCGGGCGCGTTGGTGCGGAAAGTGCGGCTCACCGACATCTTCGATTGACGCTGGTCACGCCCGCGTCTGCACGCGACCGACCTGCGGCGAACGCTGGTTTCCCCGGGTCGACCCGGCCGTCATCATGCTGGTCACGCATGGAGATCGGTGCCTGCTGGGCCGCCAAGCGACGTGGCCGCCGGGCATGCATTCCACGCTCGCGGGCTTCGTCGAGATCGGCGAGAGCATGGAGGAAACGGTCATCCGCGAGGTCGCCGAGGAGGCAGGACTGCGCGTCGTTGGCCGCCCCGAGTACCGGCACTCCCAGCCGTGGCCCTTTCCCTCGTCGCTGATGCTGGGATTTCGGGCCGAGACCGCAGACGACCACCTGCAGATCGACACGGACGAACTGGAACAGGCCAGTTGGTTCACCCGCGAGGAACTGCGCGCGAGCCCCGAGAACGAGACGTTTCGACTGCCCGGCAAGGTGTCGATTGCGCGGCGGCTGGTGGAAGAATGGATCAGCGAAGCGTGATGTCCGACATCCCGGCGCGATAGGGTCCCCAAGTCATTCGTCTGGACCGCCCGCACCGTTCCTGCGGACTGCCTGATGAAAAACGCCCCCTGCCCTGCCGCAAGCAGCCCCTTCCGCCGGCCGCGGCCGCTCTTCTAGGTCATCCCGTCGCGGCGGAACTTCGACGCCGGGTACACGCCAAGCACCCGGACACTCCGCGAGAAGAAGCCAAGCTCCTCCAGGGCCAGAGCCACGTTCGGGTGCTCCGGATGCCCCTCGATGTCCGCATAGAACTCGGCTGAGGCGAACGAACGATCCACCATGAAGCTTTCGAGCTTGAACATGTTGACGCGGTTCGTCGCGAAGCCGCCCAGCGCCTTGTAGAGCGCCGCTGGAATGTTCCGGACCCGGAACACCAGTGAGGTGATCGTGTGCTCGGAATCAGCCTCGGGTTCAATCGACTCCAGTCCAAGCACCAGAAAGCGGGTCGTATTGCCGGGGTCATCTTCGATCTCGCGCGCGACGATCTCCAGTCCATAGAGCTCGGCCGCGAGCTCCGATGCAATCGCCGCCTCCGCGCGACTGTCCCCCTCGGCGATATGGCGGGCCGCGCCTGCCGTATCTTCGAACAGGAACGGCTCAATCCTGTTGGACTGCAGGAACTTTCGGCATTGACTCAGCGCATGGAAGTGGCTGGCGGCTTGCCGGATGCTTGCCACGGAGGTGCCGGGCCGGGCCATGAGATGATGGCTGATGCCTGCGAAATGCTCGCCGATGATGTGGAGGCCTGAAGCCGGTAACAGCCGATGAATGTCGGCGACCCGGCCGGCCGCGGAGTTGTCCACGGGAATGAAGGCTCGGTCGGTCCCGCCGCTGCGCACCTGCTGGAAGCAGTCCTCGAACGCGGAGCACGGGACGACCTCCGAATCCGGGAACATGTCGAGACACGCCATGTGCGAGTGCGCGCCCAGCTCCCCTTGAAACGCGATTTTGAGAGGCCGGCTCATAGGCAACACCGTTTAGCAGGGCGGCAACGGTGCCGCGGAACAACGCAGACGGTCACGCGCGCAGACGGCGGCGCGCTGAATCCAGGTCGGCAGGAGTGTCGACCCCGGCCGGAGCCGCGTCAACCAGTCCTCCGTCGATCCGCATGCCGTGGTCCAGCGCCCGGAGCTGTTCCAGGCGCATCGCTCGCTCGCGCTCGCTCGGGGGCAGGGCCACAAACCGGCCAAGGCTCGAGCGCCGCCACGCATAGATCCCGACGTGATGCCGGAGACGTTCGTCCGGCCCGGGTACCGTCCGCGAAAAGGTGGTGATCATCACGGTCGAACTCGGTGTCGGCGTCGCAAGGTGCGCCTTGACGACCGCCGGGTCGTCGAGTTCGCCAGGTCCGAGGGGCGCCACCAGCGTCCCGATGTCGACGGCCGACACCTCCAGCGGCGCCAGCACCTGCCGGATCGCCGCAGGCGAAATGTCGGGCAGGTCGCCCTGCAGGTTGACCGCGACGTCGCACGTTCCTCCGGGATCAAGGACCCCAAGCGCTTCCCACACACGGTCCGAGCCCGACGCGAGGTCAGGGGCGGTCATCACGGCCCGCCCGCCAGCGGCCGCAACTGCATCCGCCACCTCGGCGTCGCAGCAGGCGACGGCCACATCACCCACCTCGGCCGCCTCCGCCTGGCGTAGCACGCGGACCACCATCGGCACCCCGCAGATGTCGGCCAACGGCTTGCCCGGCAGACGGCTCGCCGCCATGCGGGCAGGAATGATCACGATCGGGCGCATGCTTGCGGGGAGCTCTCCGGATCCTTCGGCGATCGCACGATTTCGATCGCTAGCATGCCAGCCCGGCGAGGCAGACGGCACCCGCAGCGAGGATCGCGATCCCGCCTCTCGCCAAGTTCGCGGCGCTGGCCGAGGCCACTGGCTAGGCAGCGACGTAAGCCCCTATAGTGCCGGTCCCGTTCGGTTCTGGACCGTGAGTGCTCATGGAACTCGTCCGCGTGCAGCCGGGACGCCCCGCCTCACGCCAGGGCCAGGTGGTCGCCCTCGGCAATTTCGATGGCGTTCATCTCGGGCACCAGAAGCTGCTGGCCGTTGCCAGCCAGACCGCAGGCGCTACGGGCGATGCCCACAGCGCTGTCCTGACGTTCGAGCCGCATCCGGCGTCCGTGCTCAGACCGGAATCCGCGCCCGGCCGCCTGACTCCCTTGCGCGGCAAGGCGCGCAAGCTTGCGGAAACCGGCGTGGACATCCTCTACATCCAACGCTTCTCACTGGCCTTCTCTTCCCTCACCGCCGACGCGTTCATGGAAGAAGTGCTGGCGCGTGCCCTGGCGGCCAAGCACATCGTGGTGGGACACGACTTCCGGTTTGGCACGGGACGGGCAGGTGACGCTGAAAGGCTGGCCCGTTTCGCACCGAGCGCCGGTTTTGGCCTGACCGTGATCGACCCGATTACCGACGATGCCGGGGTTGCATTCGGATCAACGGCAATTCGAAAGGCGATTTCGGAAGGCCTCGTAGACGAAGCGGCGCGGGTCCTGGGGACGCCCTTCGAGGTCGAAGGACGAGTCCGACGCGGGGAAACGCGCGGCCGGCGGCTCGGTTTCCCGACTGCAAATCTCCTCTATCTCTCCCAGCTCGCGCCGCTCGACGGTGTCTACGCAGGGTGGACCTGGATCGAGGGTCAGCCGGAACGCGGCTGGCTGCCGGCAGCCATCAGCACCGGCACCCGGCCGCAGTTCGCGGGGACCACGCGAATACTGGAGGCGCATGTCCTGGACTTTCAGGGCAACCTGTACGGGCAGCGGATTCGCGTGGCTTTTTCGCGCAGGCTTCGTCCCGAACGGAAGTTCGCCAATACCAACGCCCTGATCTCGGCCATGGCCCAGGACGTAAGCCTTACTCGGTCCATCGCGGCAGAAGAAGGACCGCCACGGGATACAGCCCCATGAGTTCCCGACCTGAATACCGCGACACCCTGTTCCTGCCGAAGACCGGTTTCCCGATGCGCGCGCGGCTGGCCGCACGCGAACCGGAGATGATCGCGCGATGGGAAGAAATGGACTTGTGGGCCCGGCTGCGAGAAGCCGCCAAGGGACGAACCAAGTACATCCTTCACGACGGGCCGCCGTACGCCAATGGCCAGATCCACATCGGCACCGCCCTGAACAAGATCCTCAAGGACTTCGTCAACCGAACCCGACAGATGGCGGGCTTTGACGCCCATTACATCCCGGGATGGGACTGCCACGGCCTGCCCATCGAATGGCAGATCGAACAGGAGTACCGCAAGCGAAAGCAGTCCCGCGAGGACGTGCCCATTGCGCAATTCCGCCGCGAGTGCCGGGCTTTCGCCGAAAAATGGATCGGGGTCCAGATGGAGGACTTCCGGCGGCTCTTTGTCGTCGGGGACTGGGCTGGTCGATACCTGACGATGGACTTCAAGGCGGAAGCCCAGATCGTTCGGGAAATCGGCAAGTTCCTGCTCGAAGGGAGCCTGTACCGGGGGCTGAAGCCCGTCATGTGGTCGCCGGTGGAACGAACGGCGCTGGCCGAGGCCGAAGTCGAGTACCGGGACATCGCGTCGACGGCCGTGTTCGCCCGGTTTCCGATCTCACAGCCCGGCGCTCCCACCCTGGAGGGAGCCGACGTGGTGATCTGGACCACCACCCCCTGGACCCTGCCCGCGAACCGGGCGATCGCATTCGGCGCCGACATCGACTACACGGTCCTTGAAGTCCAGCAGTGCGCCTCGTCTTCCGGGGCCCGGCCCGGCGACCGGCTGGTCGTCGCGACTGCGCGGGTCCCCGCAGTCGTCGCGGCCGCCAGCATCGAGGCGTTCGAGCCGATTGCGTCGCTGTCCGGCTCAGTGCTCACGGGCACGGTCTGCTCACACCCCATCGCGGGGTACGACCACCCCGTGCCGCTTCACGCCGCCGACTTCGTCGGTACGGACCAAGGAACTGGTCTGGTCCACGTGGCGCCGGCCCATGGAGACGATGACTTCGAACTGGGCCAGCGCGTGGGTCTCAAGGTCACGGAGTACGTCGGGGACGACGGTCGGTACAGCGATATCGTGCCGCGCTTCGCCGGCATCCACGTCTTCAAGGCCGACCAGCCCGTACTGGCGGCGCTCGACGAGCGCGGAAAGCTCCTGGCCACGGAGAAGCACGTCCACAGCTATCCGCATTCCTGGCGATCCAAGCAACCGGTGATCTACCGGGCGACCCAGCAGTGGTTCATCAGCATGGAATCGCATGGGCTGAGGGCCAAGGCGCTGGCCGCCGTAGACGCGACCGAATGGGTCCCCGCCAGTGCCCGGAACCGCATTCGGGGGATGATCGAACACCGGCCGGACTGGTGTGTGTCGCGGCAGCGCACATGGGGCGTTCCGATTCCCGTCTTTGTCGATCGGCGCACACGCGAGCCGCTTCGGGATGAAGCCGTACTCCGGCGGGTCGTCGAGGCGGTCGAGGCCGAAGGTGCCGACGCGTGGTTCACGCGTCCTCCCTCCGAGTTCCTCGGGCCCGACCGCGACCCGGATGACTTCGATCGCACCAGCGACATCCTGGACGTCTGGTTTGACTCCGGCTGCACGCACTCATTCGTGCTTGAGAACAATCCGGACCAGCACTGGCCGGCCGACCTTTACCTTGAAGGCACCGACCAGCACCGCGGATGGTTCCACAGCTCGCTCCTTGCCAGCTGCGGCACCCGCGGCCGGGCGCCGTATCGCAGCGTCCTTACGCACGGGTTCGTCCTTGACGGAGACGGGCGCAAGATGTCCAAGAGCGCCGGCAACGTGGTACGGCCGCAGGAAATCAACGATACCCAGGGGGCGGACATCCTTCGGCTCTGGGTTGCGCTGAGTGACAGCACCGGCGACCTTCGAATCGGGGACCAGGTGCTGGCCGGAATTTCCGATGCCTACCGCCGATTTCGGAACACGCTCCGCTTCGTCCTGGGCAACCTGGCCGACTTCAGCCAGACCGAACAAATCGGCGTGGAGGAAATGCCGGACCTCGAGAAATGGGTCCTGCACCGTCTCCACGAACTGGAACGGACCCGCGTCGAGGCCTTCGCCTCGTACGACTTTCAGGCGTTCTACCGGGCACTCCACAATTTCTGCGCCAACGACCTCTCGTCATTCTATTTCGATGTCAGGAAGGACTCGCTCTACTGCGACCGGGCCGACTCCCGACGGCGCCGCGCCGCGCGCTCGACGCTGCTCCTCCTGCACGACATCCTGACCGCCTGGCTGGCACCGGTCCTCTGCTTCACGGCAGAGGAAGCATGGTTGGAACGCCATCCAGCAGAGACCGGGAGCGTACACCTGCGGACGTTCCCGGAGATACCGAAGGCGTGGCAGAACGAAGCGGTTGCAGGTTCCTTCGCCAAGGTGCGACGGGTACGAAACCTCATCACCAGCGCACTCGAGATCATGCGGCGCGATCAACAGATCGGCTCCAGCCTGGAGGCGCAGGCATGCGTGCACGCAGACGCCGGCCTGCTCAGCGACCTGGCGTCCCACGACCTGGCTGAGCTGGCGATCGCTTCGCGGATCACGCTGAGCGCGGAACCCGCGCCGCCCGACGCCTACCGAGACCCGGCCGTGCCGGAAGTAGCGGTCCATGCGACCGCAGCCGACGGCAAGAAATGTGCCCGGTGCTGGCGCGTCCTGGCCGAAGTGGGAGAGACACCGGACGAGCTTTGCGGCCGGTGCCGAGAGGCCGTGTGAGCTCCGGTGCCGCACGCTTTGGGATGTTTCTCGCCATCCTGGCGGTCGACCAGATCACGAAGGCATTGGTAACCACCTATCTGACGGCGCCGGTGGATCCGATCCGATTGGGCGCGCTGCTCAATCTGGTGCATGTCCGAAATTTCGGGATCGGTTTCGGCTTCCTGGGCGATGGCGGAACGACGCAGCAATGGGCATTGGCGGGATTTGCGGCGGTCATTGCGGTAGCGCTTCTTGTCATGCAGGCGCGTGCAAAGGAACGGCTGTACGCCGTCGGTCTAATCCTGATTGCCAGCGGTGCGATCGGCAACGCCATATGCCGGCTGACGCGCGGCAGCGTGGTTGATTTCATCGATGTGCACGTGTCGGACTATCATTGGCCAGCCTTCAATGTTGCGGACATGGCAATCACCATCGGAGCGTTCTGTGTGATTGCCCACGCGTTGCCGCTCCAACGGGCCATTGCTAGGCTCCGGGCGCCCCGTCGCGGCCGCTGAAATCGGAACATGCGCCTGAACCCTGCCATCCTCCTGCTCTTGGGGTTGTCCGTTGCATTGGCCGGCTGCGAACGGATCCAAGGCACGTTGGGAATTGGCAAGATCTCGCCCAATCCGCTCCGGGTCATCCGCCAGGACCCCCTTGCCGTTCCCCCGAATCTCGAGCTTCGCCCTCCGTTGACCGTTGCCCAGGCTGCCCTGGAGCCGGGCGAAACCCTGACGTCCCAAGAAGCGGTGGAGGCCCCCGCCTCCATGGGCGAGGCGGCCGTCCTCGAGGCAGCCGCCGCCCACGACGTGGACCCGGAAATCCGGCAGCTTCTGGAGCGTGATCAGGCTCTGAAGGCGGCAGAAGAGGAAGAATCCGGAGGCCTGCTGGGCTTCCTTGATATCTTCGACTGGTTCGGTGACGACGACGACGTTGGAGCGGCCCAGCCCGTCGCAGAGGCAGCAGCCGAAGAGGCCGCGCCCGGCGCAGAGCCTGTGGTTGAAGAGGTCCCGCCCGGCGCCGAGGAAACCGAAACCGGCGGTGAGGGCGACGGCGGCGGCCTGCTGGAATGGCTGGACATCTTCGACTGGTTTGGCGGCGACGATGACGAATGAAGCGGGCGGCGTAGACATCCCGAACACACGCCGTTAGGCGCCGCGCCACCCTTCACGCAGAGCCGCGCCCTTACCGGCAGCGACGCACCAATGACGGGTTCCGCACATCTTTGGCGGGCCGAATCGAACTCCGCCAGGGAGCGCGTTCCGCCGGGCGAATCTGGAACAAACCTGTGGCGTTGAGCGTCCGAACCGGCATAGAGATCCCCGCCGGCACGACGGGTCAGTGCGCCTGGGGACCGGAAGCTGCCAGGATCGAGCCCGTCGGCGGTACACGCAGCCTCGCGATCACGCAGCCAAATCGGACATCGCTTATGATTGTTGCTGCGACCTGGAGGCTGGCTGACATGGCGCCGGCGCCACGTCGGCGTCGGCATCGGCTGGAGGCCGGCAGGGGAAACGATCATGACTGACCGATCACATTCCATGCAGCCCGGCTGCCTTCTGCTGGCTGCGGTTCTCGTGCTCTCGGCATGGCTTGCTGCTCCTTCTACGGCGATAGCAGATACACATGCGCCAGAGGAGGCGGGCTTGCAGATTGCCCTGGAAGCCCACGAGCGCGGGACAGGCTTTGGCGACTTCACGGCGCGGCAGACCATGGTGTTGCGTAATCGGCACGGCCAGGAAAGCCGGCGCGATGTGCGTATCAAGATCCTCGAAGTCGACGACGACGGCGATCGAAGCATGTTCGTGTTCGACCAGCCGCGTGATGTGAAGGGGACAGCGTTCCTCGTCCATGCGCATCGGACGGAGCCCGACGACCAGTGGCTCTACCTCCCGGCGCTGAAGCGGGTGAAACGGATCAGTTCGTCGAATCGATCTGGATCGTTCATGGGTAGCGAGTTCGCCTACGAGGACATGACCGCCCAGGCGGTGGAAAAATTCACCTACAAGTACTTGCGTGACGAGGCCTGCGGCGAACTGACATGTTCGGTCACCGAACGGACCCCGGTCGAGAAGGGGTCGGGTTACAGCCGTCAGGTCGTCTGGCACGACCGTGACGCGTTGCGTATCTGGAAAGTTGAGTACTACGACCGCAAGGACGAGCACCTGAAGACGCTTGAGATAGCGGACTACCAGCAGTACCTGGACCAGTACTGGTTCGCAGGAACCATGACCATGATGAACCACCTGACGGGCAAGAGCACCGTACTGAACTGGTCCGATTACGAGTTCCAGACAGGGCTGGACGATGGTGACTTCACGCAAACAAGCCTGAGACGGGCGCGTTGATGCCATCCCCATCGTTTCTGCGCGGCGGCGTCCTGTGCGCGGCCTGCGTAAGCCTCGCTCTGGTTTCGGCGGAAGTACGGGCGGACACCGAATTTGTCTATGAAGAGGTTTCGGGCCGAATCAGCCTGGAGAGCCGGCAGTTCCCTGAATCGGCGGTGTTTCCGGGCCAGGCTTCCCAAGCGACTGGACTGGTCTTTCATCCCAAGCTGTACGTCGAAGATGCGGAGGGCAGAAGCATTACGGTCGCGCCGTTCTTTCGCTACGACGGCGCTGATACGCGTCGCACGCACGCAGACCTGCGTGAGGCCTTTGCCTTGGTCTTCGGTGAGGCCGGCAACAGCGAATGGGAAATTCGGGTCGGCATCGATCAAGTGTTCTGGGGGGTCGCCGAATCCCGGCACTTGGTCGACATCGTCAATCAGGTGGACCTCGTCGAGCACCCGAATGAAGAAACCAAACTGGGTCAGCCCATGGCCCATCTCACGTGGTCGGCCGAATGGGGAGTGCTGGAGTTATTCGGACTTACCTATCACCGGGCGCGCACTTTTCCTGGGCCGGCAGGCCGAATGCGGGGCCTGTTCGTCATCGATGACGAGCACGTTTCCTATGAGAGTTCGGCAGGCGAGTGGAATCTTGATCTGGCCGTTCGCTACACCCAGAGCTTCGGCCCCGTCGACATCGGTCTGAGTGCGTTCGACGGGACCAGCCGCGAGCCCTCGATCTGCCCTTCCCCGGTCCCGGGTGCCCAGCTGACACAACACTACGAGCAAATTCGCCAATTCGGGATCGATTCACAGATCACCATCGATGCCTGGCTTCTGAAGCTCGAGGCGATCAGGCGCAAGGGTTTTCGCAACCTGTTCTGCCAGCAGGAGGAGGACTACGGCGCCTTCGTTGTTGGCGGTGAATACGCGTTTTACTCCGTCTGGGATTCGCCGGCTGATCTCAGTGTCCTGGCCGAATGGAACTATGACGAGCGCGGGCAAAACGCGACCAATGTCTTCCAGAACGATCTTTTTCTCGCCGTACGTTACGCACTGAACGACGTTCAAAGCACCGATTTCACGCTCGGAGTTTTTGAGGACGTGGATCTTGATACGCGAGTGCTGAGCCTGGAGTTCAACCGGCGCCTTACGGACTATTGGGCGATGAATGTGGAAGCAATCGCCTTCCTGAAAATCGGTGACATGGATTTCCTACAGCACGGTCTCGAAAATGATAGCTTTGTGGGCCTCAACCTCAGTTACAGTTTCTGACCGTTGGCGACGGGGCCGACCAGTTTCAGGTCGGTTTCCGATGGCCCAGACCTTCGCTCGCACCGACCACGATGTCTCGTTGTGCACAGTCCGAACCGTAAATCGGCACAACTCCCGTCCCTCGGTCACCGCGGCCGTTCCTCAGTCCGTCACCGCACGTACCAGCCAGTTACGTTGACACGATACCGCGTAGTCGGCACGCCGCGTCTCCGTTGACTTGTTGACAATTGTCAAGTACTTGCTCCCGATGTGTTGACAGGCAATAGTCAAGTGCGAACTCCATTGATCAGAGGGCAAACAATATGCTTGGAGCGCTATCAGCTCACCTCATGTAAGGGCGCGCACTTCGAGTTAGATATCCAAACCGCCAACGCGCGCCGCGACCAATGCAGCTTGCAGTTCACCACGACGTCAAGGGTTCCACAGGGCTATTGCGATAACGCGGCTCGAGCCGATATGTCGGCGTCGCCACTCGTCGCGGGCGTTCCGGAAGGCACAACTCCGGAGCAACGGCCGTCCAGCATGTTCCGTTCGACAGGAAGCACCGGGACCGCGTTGACGGCAGATCCAGGCTGTGCGGCGTATGGCTAGCGGTATCGCGTCCAGCCCTGCTGCAGCGTCCGCTGAGGAGATGGCAGGCATGCTCGCTGCATTCGGCGAGCAACTTGAGGCAGTTCTTGACAGCCTGGTGCCCGCCTCGGGCAAGGCAGAGCGCCTTTATCAGGCCATGCGTTACGCACTGTTGGGCGGTGGGAAGTACCTTCGCCCGTATATCGTTGATGCTTCCGCTGGTATTTTCGAGGTGTCGCAGACTAAGAGCCTTCGGACCGGGGCCGCAGTGGAAATGATTCACGCGTATTCGCTGGTCCACGATGATCTCCCGGCCATGGACGACGACGACTTGCGGCGGGGCCGGGCGACTTGCCACCGCGCGTTCGATGAGGCGACCGCCATTCTGGCCGGGGACGCCCTGCTGACTCTGGCGTTTCGGACTCTCGCGGAACCTGAAACCCACCCCGATGGGGCAGTCCGCGCGGCTTTGGTGGCCTCGCTCGCGGATTGTGCGGGCGGAAGGGGCATGGTCGGTGGTCAAATGATGGACCTCGAAAGCGAACATGCCCCTGTTGGCGTGGATGCCGTTTTCGACATCATGAGACTGAAGACCGGTGCGCTGCTGACGTTTTCGGCGATGGCCGGCGCCATCCTGGGGCAGGCCGATGATCGTGCTCGCCAGGCGCTGCGAGACTTTGGTTCAGATCTCGGACTCGCTTTTCAGATGAAAGACGACTTGCTGGATGTCGAAGGCGACGAAGCGAGTCTGGGCAAACGTGCGGCCAAGGACGCGGCTGCGGGCAAGGCCACGTTGGTCTCCCTACTCGGCGTGGAAGGGGCGCACCGGGAGGCACGCCGAACGTCGGACGCTGCGTTGGCACATCTGGACTGCTTTGGGCCACGTGCCGACCGTCTCCGCTCGGTCGCGGTTTTCGTGCTGACGCGCGACCGCTAGGCGGCGAGGTGCCGACGTTCTCGTGCGCAAGGACGGAAGCTGTCGGACATGGGAAGGCCGGCTGCAGTGGGCCGAACGTAGCCGACAGCAGGCGAGGCGGTTTCCCGATCAGAGGCCGCGTCGACCGGTAACGGAGCGCCGGCGGATCAATCCGCGGCCAGCGACTCTTTCACGCCGGTGGCCCGGTGAGTTGCACGAGAGGTACCGTGCGCTCGTCGGCCGGGAAATGCGTCGGGCGCCCGGCCCGGCTGACGTCGGGCCACCAGCCTCAGGCTCGGGAGCTTCCGTCGGGACGGCTGTTGAACAACAGCCGAGCGCTCTGCCCGACTGACGGAGAAAATGGCGGCTTACATGGAAACTCCGTCTGGGAAGACCGCTGGGGACGAGAATTTTCCCGTCGGATCCTGGCTGCTGCCCGCACGGCTCCGACCGCACATTGCAACCTTCTACGCGTACGCCCGGGCTATCGACGATGTCGCCGACAATCCGGATTTGCAACCGGACGACAAGATCAGACGGCTGGATGGATTTGCCGACGCACTGTGCGGCACCGACACCAGCAACCCGGCATTTCAAAAAGCTCACGATGTCCGTCTAAGCCTCTCGGCGACGCACGTAACGCATCAACACTGCATGGATCTGATCAGCGCCTTCAAGCAGGATGCAGTCAAGTTCCGCTACGACGACTGGGACGATCTGATCGATTACTGCAATCGATCAGCAGCGCCGGTAGGACGTTATCTCGTCGACCTGCATCAAGAATCTTCATCCACGTATCCGGCCTCGGACGCGCTGTGCAACGCCCTGCAAGTCATCAACCACTTGCAGGACTGTGGTGATGACTACCGGACCCTGAACCGGGTCTACATTCCACAGGACTGGATGACAGCAGCGAATGTCGATGTGTCGGCACTGGCTGACCGTCGGGCAACGGAGGCCCTGCGAGGCGTGCTGGACCGCTGTCTCGATGCGACCGATCATTTGCTCGTGCTTGCCAATCGCCTTCCGTCTCAGTTCCGTGACGTCCGGTTTGCAATGGAAACCGCAACCATCGTTGCCATCGCAAGAAAACTGAGTTTCGAGTTGCGGAAACGCGATCCCCTGGCGGAGCGCGTCGTGCTCACGAAAGCCCAGTTCGTCGGCTGCGGCGTGCTCGGAGTCAGTCACGCCCTCTATCAGAGAGTCCCTCGCTGGCTCAGCGCCGCTGCAACGCGGCCTTCCTCCGTTGATTAGGCGTCTTAAAGACACGACGATGTTCATCCACGACGACGCCTCCCCGCGGATCCCGCTGCGGTGCCGATGCTGCGTTGCTGCCAGGAAGTCAGCTAACATGCGATCCGTGCTCGTACTTCGAGCGCTCGACTGACGCTTGGGCAGAGGAGACCGACGTTCCGTTCCAGCTTGCAACCGATCGTCCCGCACGCGCGGCAAGCTGTTCGGGAGTAGTTCCGGAGCTGCCCGTACGAGGAGATCGCTCGACGTGAACAGTGCCTCCTGTGATCCGGCGCCCCACGTCGACGCACCCGTTGATGCGGTTGAGCCGAGGGCCCACGTCAACAGCGTCGTCGCGCGATCCGGCACGTCGTTTCTCTGGGGTTTGCGCGTGCTTCCGTCCGAACGCCGTCGTGCAATGCACGCGATCTACGCGTTTTGCCGTGAGGTTGACGATATCGCCGATGAACCAGGTGAGATTGCCGACAAGGCGCGGGCGTTGGCCGCGTGGCGGCAAGAAATCGCCCGTCTGTATGCCGGACACCCGACATGGCCCACAACGAAGGCGCTACTGCGGCCGGTGAAACGCTTCGGCTTGCCGGAACGTGAGTTCCTCGCGGTAATCGACGGGATGGAGATCGATGCTGCGCCCGCCGTCCAAATGCAAAACCTGGGCGACCTCCTGAACTACTGTCGAAAGGTTGCCGGCTCCGTGGGCATGCTGTCGATTCATGCCTTCGGCGTACCTCAGCAACCGGGGCCGATGATCGCGGAGAACCTGGGGAATGCGCTGCAGCTCACCAATATTCTGCGTGACCTCAAGGAAGACGCGGCATTGCAGCGCCTCTATGTCCCGCTCGATTTGTTGCGCAAGCACGGCGTGGCAACGCATCCGACCAGCGCCATCTTCCGTGATCCGGGCTTCCCCGATGTCTGTGCCGACCTGGCCGGTATCGCCCGCGGCTACTACGCGGAAGCGAGCCGGCTCCTGACCCAGCTGGGATGGCGGAAAATGCGCCCGGCGGCTCTCATGATGGCGATCTACCGGGAAACGCTGGATCGCCTGGAGCAGCGCGGATGGAGCCAGATCGGCGATCCCATCCGCCTGTCGCCGGTACGCAAGATGTGCCTGGCGATCCGCTACGGCCTGCTCTAGCAGCTCCCACTTTGGCCCGAACACACGTCGTAGGCGCCGGTCTTGCGGGACTTGCCGCCGCCGTATCGCTGGCGCGCCACGGCCACGCCGTCACGCTGTACGAAGCAAGTAGCCAGGCCGGCGGCAGGTGCCGATCCTACGTGGACGCGAAGCTCGCCTGCACGATCGACAACGGCAACCACCTGCTGCTCTCCGGTAATCGGGCGGCCATGCGCTACCTGGCCGACATCGGCGCCTCCCAGGAACTGAGCGGTCCCCCGTCCGCGCGCTTCCCGTTTCTTGACCTCGCGACGGGCCAGCGCTGGTGCCTGCGGCCCAACGGCGGGCCGCTGCCCTGGTGGCTTCTCAGCACCGGGCGACGCGTACCCGATACGACGATCTGGAGTTACCTGTCCGCCCTGCGGTTTGTGACGGCAGGAAACGAACGCACGGTGACGGATTGCGTGGGGGAGGACACAGTCCTGTTCAAGCGATTCTGGGAGCCGCTCGCCGTCGCGGTACTGAATACTCCGGCCCAGACGGGCGCAGCGCGCCTGCTGTGGCCGGTATTTCGCGATACGTTCGCAAAGGGAGAGGCCGCGTGCCGACCGCGCGTCGCCAAGAAAGGGCTGTCGGATACGTTCGTGGAACCCGCATTGGCGCTTCTGCGACGGTCGGGCGTGACGATCAGGTTCGGGTGCCGGCTCAGTCAGGTTGAACGCGATGCCGATCGGGTGCGGACATTGAATTTCGCTGGCGAATCCGTGCCGTTGGACGCGGGAGATCGCGTCGTCCTCGCGCTGCCGCCTGCCGCCACCGGTGGTCTGCTGCCGGTGTTGGATGTTCCGAAGACGAGCCATGTCATCGTCAATGCGCATTTCGTGCTGGACGAACCCGCGGCACTGCCCGCCATGTCACCGTTTCTCGGCCTCATCGGAGGCACTGCGCATTGGCTGTTCGTCCGGGGCAACGTCGCCTCCATCACCATCAGTGCCGGCGACGCCGTGGCCGAGGGCTCGGCCGATGAAATCGCGCGCGCGACCTGGCGTGATGTTGCAGCGGCGCTGGATCGCGAACCCAGTACCGTCCCGACCTGTCGGGTGATCAAGGAACGACGGGCAACCTTCGCGCAAACCCCAGCGGAGGTGCGTCGCCGACCAACGACTCGAACCGAATGTGCCAACCTGTTTTTGGCAGGAGACTGGATCGACACCGGCCTTCCGGCGACCATCGAGGGTGCCATCCAGTCCGGCTACACGGCGGCCAGCGCGGTGATGCACTGACGCCGAACCGCTCACAGCACCTCTCTGGATTCGTCACTCCCGGGGTGAACCGGCATCCGCCAGACACACTAGGCGGCCTGGCTCTCTCCCATCCCTTCGTGCGGAGCGTCTTCCTTCGCGTCAAAGGCGGCCAGCAGCTCTGTCTCCAGCGTCCGAGCCCGTGCAAGGTGCTCTTCCTTCACGTGGCCGAATCCCCGAACGTGCTCGGGAAGCGAAGCCAGTGCCACCGCCGTCGGATGATTGTCCGGGCTCAGGCGCTTGCCGACGGTTTGCAGGAGGTCCTCGTACCGCCGGATCTCTGCCCGTTCGGAACGCCGCTCGCGGGTCCAGCCGAACGGATCGAACGGCGTACCCCGCAGGAAGCGCATCTGCGCCAACACACGAAACGCCGGCAGCATCCAGGGGCCGAACGTCAGCTTCCGCAAGTTGCCGGTTGCAGGGTCACGAGGCGCAAACAGCGGGGGCGCCAGGTGGAACGTCAGGCTGGGCCGGCCTGTGAACGTTTCCTTGATGCGTTGGAGGAACGTGCCGTCCGTGTACAGGCGCGCGACTTCGTACTCGTCCTTGTAAGCCATGAGCTTGAAGAGGTACTTGGCCGTCGCCCGTGCCAGCGCCTCTTCGCCGGGGACCCGTGCCGCTTCGAGCGTGCGCACAGAGGCAACGGTCTCGCGATAGCGCTCGGCCCATGACCGATTCTGGTACGCCGTCAGGAATTGCACGCGGCGTTCGATCAGTTGATCCAGCGACTCTTCCGGTTCTTCCGCTGCGAGGTTGTCCGTACCCAGGATCTCCCCGATCGCGCTCTCGTCGCCGGCGGCCACGCGTCCCCACCTGAACGCATCAAGATTCATTCGAACGGCGACCCCGTTCAGCTCGATGGCGCGCTCAAGTGCATCGACGCCAACCGGTACATGCCCCCGCTGGACGGCATAGCCCAGAAGCATCAGGTTGCCCGCGATGCTGTCGCCAAACAGCGTGGTGGCGAGGCGCGTCGCGTCGACGAAATCGGTCGCCTCCTCGCGGCTGGATTCGGCGATCAACTCCATCATGCGGCGGGTCCCGAAGGACAAGTCCGGGTCCAGCACGAACTGGGCCACTGGCGCGCGATGGGCGTTGACGACTGCTGCACTGACCTCCGGGCTGAGGCACCCGCGGACTTCCGCGTCGGCCGCGACGACCATGTCGCAGCCGAGGAGCAGGTCGGTACGGCCGCGTCCAACCGTGACGGAGTGGATCTCCTCAGGTTTCGCCGCCAGGCGGACCTCGGAGACCACCGCTCCGCCCTTCTGGGAGAGCCCGACCTGGTCCAGGACGCTGACACCTTTTCCTTCGATGTGGGCAGCCATCCCCAACACCGCCCCCACCGTCACGACACCGGTCCCGCCGATGCCGGTAATGACCACGTTGCGCGGACGGTCGAGGTCCGGCTGCGAGGGATCCGGCAAGCGCGCCACCAGATCGCCGAGAACGGCGCCATCGTGGGAAGGCGGCGCCTTGCGCACCTGCGCCCCGGAGACCGTCACGAAACTCGGGCAGAAGCCCTGCACGCACGAGAAATCCTTGTTGCAGGTGGACTGGTTGATCTGGCGCTTGCGCCCAAACTCCGTCTCCAGGGGCTCGACTGATATGCAGTTCGACGCTTTCGAACAATCGCCGCAGCCTTCGCAGACCAGCTCGTTGATGAACGCCCGACGGTCCGGATCGTCCAGGAGACCCCGCTTGCGGCGGCGGCGCTTCTCGGCGGCGCAGGTCTGGTCGTAGACCATGGCCGAGACACCCGGCCACGTCCGGAGCTCCTTTTGCACGGCGTCGAGTTCACTGCGGTGGTGAATCGTGGTGCCCTCGACGAACGCCCGGTCGATTCCGTACTTGTCCGGCTCGTCCGTCACCACCGCGATCCGCCGCACGCCTTCGGCACGCAGCTGGTGCGTGATCCCCTCCGGGGTCAGCGCACCGTCGTGCGGCTGGCCGCCCGTCATCGCCACCGCATCGTTGTAGAGCACCTTGTACGTGATGCTCGTGCCGGCAGAGACAGCGGCTCGGATCGCCAGGAGTCCGGAGTGTTGATACGTCCCGTCGCCCAGGTTCTGGAAGATGTGCGGCTCCTCGACGAACTCCTCCATGCCGATCCAGTTGGCGCCCTCCGCACCCATGTGCGTGGTGAGGTGCGTGTTGCGATTGGCCCACACCGCCATGTAGTGGCAGCCGATGCCGGCCATGGCCATCGAGCCGTCGGGAATCTTGGTCGAACTGTTGTGCGGACATCCCGAGCAGAAGTACGGCGTCCGCTCGACCGGTGCGGGCGCACCCGGAGGCGGCATGTTGCCCTCGAAGCGAGCCAAGGCGTCGGTCACGTCGGAGGCGCCCAGTCGCGCAATTCGCGAGTTCAGCGCCTTGGCGACGATGGCAGGCGTCAGTTCTCCGGTGGCAGGAATGAGCGAGTATCCCGCATCGTCGGTCTTGCCGACGATCCGGTCCGGACGGTTCGCGAGATGGAAGGCAATGTCCTTGAGCTGGGTCTCGACCAGTGCCCGCTTTTCCTCGACGACGATGACTTCCTCGAGGCCGTCGAGGAATGCCCGGGCGCCCTCTTCCTCCAGCGGCCAGCTCATGCCGACCTTCCACAGGCGGAGCCCGAGCGCCTGTGCGCGCGCGGCGTCGATGCCCAGGACGTCGAGGGCTTCCCGCACCTCGGCGTAGCCCTTGCCGGTCGCGGCAATGCCAATCCGATCGCTCGGTCCTCGCCATACCAGCGTGTCAATCCCGTTCGCCCGCGCGAACGCCTGTGCGGCCGGCAGCCGGTGCGCGATCATCCGGTGTTCCTGGGCATGGATGTCGTCCGGCCAGCGAATGGAGAGACCGCCCTCGGGCATCTCGAAATCGTCAGGAATGACTGATTCGGCCCGTCCGGGGTCCACGTAGACGGATGCCGAGCTGTCGATGGTCGCGGTAATGCACTTCATCGATACCCAGAGACCGCTGAACCGGGACATCGCCCAGCCGCGCAGGCCGAAATCCAGCAGATCCTGGACATTGGCCGGATTCAGGATCGGGATCTGGGCATGAACCATGGCCAGTTCACTGTGGTGCGCCGTCGTGGACGACTTGGCCAGATGGTCGTCACCGAGCAAGGCCAGCACCCCGCCATGAGGCGCCGTACCGGCAGAATTGGCATGCCGGAACGCATCACCCGTCCTGTCGACTCCTGGACCCTTGCCGTACCAGATACCGAACACGCCGTCGTGCTTCGGGTTGGTCACCAATCCGATCTGCTGCGTGCCCCAGATTGCGGTGGCAGCCAGGTCTTCGTTCAGACCGGGATTGAAATGAATGCCGCCCCGTTGGAGGAACTGCCGCGCATCCCACAGCGCCTTGTCGTAGATGCCGAGCGGGGAGCCACGGTATCCCGAGATGTACCCGCGGGTGTCGAGCCCGGCTTCCTGATCGAGCCGGCGCTGCACCAGGGGCAGCCGTACTAAGGCCTGCGTGCCACTGAGAAAGGCCCGTCCGCCGTCGAGTTCGTATTTGTCATCAAGGGTGACAGTCGCAAGCCGCATCGTCGCCATGGTCCCGAGAAAGGTGTCGTTATTACAAGATTTAAGTCAGTATAGCCCGGAGACTAGGGCCCAACGATTGACTGTCGTGGACCTCAGCTGGCCGCCGAAACATGCGGAACCGGCCGCAATCGTTTCGTCACGTCACGAGCCACCCCGTCCGCCGGATTGGCGATAGAGAATTCCGAACGTGGTACCGAGCCGACAGGCCCTGACCGTAGCACGACACGAATCAGCATAAAACGGCATGGCGACGACATACCCGCCAGGGCCCCGTGCACCCATGGTCGCCGCACGGTCGTGCGCGGCCGGGCGGCAACTCGACAAGACCGACACGCCGTCGCCGCTGTCAAGAACGCATGGACGGCACCGGCGGGCATGCCAAGAGAACCCCCGATACAGGTGCAGTCCATGTATCTTCGCTAGCCGCCGCGCATGGGACGCCCACAATGGTGGCCGGCCGTCCACACGAGGGACCGACGATGACGCCTGGCCTCGCAAGATGCTTCGGGTACAAGAGGGGCACACCATCCGGCACCGAAGTCGGCATGCGTCCCGACCAGGCCCCGTCCGCAATCGCGTGCTCCGTCGATACCGAATGGCAACGCCACGCCGGCTCCAAGGCGCCGCTGCACGCGCGGAGGTTGCCGATTTGGCCGGCGCGGATGGACGCAACGAGCCGGCACGGGTTCGGTCACCCCCGGCTTGCCAACTTCCCGGGAACCGCAGCACGATGAACTGCCGCAGCTTCATTCCCGGCGCCGCGACGTGCCCTGCGAAGCGCGGCTCGCGCCACGGCCATCGGCCCTGCCGGTACACCAAACGTTGAGCCGCGACGCCCACCCGCAGCATCGAGCCACGCTTCGGCAGATGTTTGACGCGGTCGTCGATGCCGCCAATCCGGAGCAGCTTGTCGTCCGGCATCTGCCCCGCCGGCCGCGCGGACGCACCCTGGTTCTGAGTGCTGGCAAAGCAGCGGCGGTCATGGCGCGAGCGGCCGACGAGGCATGGGACGCGCCGCTCAGCGGACTGGCGGTCACACCGTACGGCCACGGCGTCAGCTGCCCGCGGGTCGAAGTCATCGAAGCGTCCCATCCGGTTCCCGACCAGGCCGGACAGATGGCCACCGCGCGCTTCCTGGAGGAGGCCAAGGCACTCGGTCCGGACGATCTCCTGCTCTGCCTGATTTCTGGCGGGGCGAGCGCCCTGCTGGCCGCTCCGACGTCCGGTATCACCCTGACCCACAAGCAGAAGGTCACCGCGGCGCTGCTGCGGTCCGGCGCGACCATCCACGAAATGAACTGCGTCCGGAAGCACCTGTCCGCGGTGAAGGGAGGCCGGCTGGCACTCCATGCCGCCCCGGCGCGAATCGTGACCCTGCTGATTTCCGACGTGCCCGGCGATGATCCTGCGGTGGTCGGTTCCGGTCCCACGTTCGGAGACGCCACCACGCTAGGCGATGCTCAGGCCATCCTGGACCGGTACGGGATTCAACCGCCACCCAGGGTGCGGGACGCCCTCAAGCATCCGGATGCAGAGACGCCGGAGCCCGCCCACCCCGAACTCGCGCGGACCTCCCACCGCATTCTGGTCCGGCCCAGCGACGCGCTTCGCGCTGCCGCTCGTCGTGCGCGCGCCGCCGGATTTCGTCCGCTCGTCCTGTCCGACCGGATCGAGGGAGAGGCACGGGACATCGGGGTCATGCATGCGGCCATCGCACGGCACGTGCTGGAGTCCGGCCAGCCGGCAAGACCGCCCCTCGCCCTCATCTCAGGCGGCGAAACGACCGTCACGCTACAGGGAAGCGGGAGCGGCGGCCGAAACACGGAATTCCTCCTGGCGGCCGCCTTGGCGCTCGACGGGATCAATGTCTATGGCCTCGCGTGCGACACCGACGGAATCGACGGAAACGGCAGCCACGCCGGCGCGCACATCGATCCGGGCACGCTGGCGCGTGGTGCTGAACGCGGTCTCAATGCACGGAATCTGCTCGACACGCACGATTCCGGTGGATTCTTCGAAGCGCTCGACGATCTCGTGATCACCGGCCCGACACGTACCAACGTGAACGACTTCAGGGCCTTCCTGGTGCCGGCCCGAGCGTAGGCGCCGGCCAGGCGCGGGCGATGCCCTGCCGACGCCCGGCTAGATGGAGTGGCCTGCCTCGTCCTCGAGCCGCTTGAGTCGACGCTCGCCACCACCCATTTGCGGATGTACGGCGAGCGCGCGGCGCAACGCACTGGCCGCGGCGGCGGGCTGATCGTTGCGTTCATAGATCAGCGCCAATCCTGACAGCGCACCGAAATGCCGCGGCTCCAATTCCAGGGTCTCGACGATGTCGGCGACCGACGCCTCGTCATTTCCGAGCAGGTAGTGGACCGTGGCCCGCTTGTTCCACGCCTCCGCAAACTCGGGATTCCGTTCCACCAGGTCATCGAACGTGGCAAGCGCCCCCTGGTAGTCCCCGGACTGCATGGACCGGATGCCGCGGGTCATCGTGTCTCGCGCCAGCGAGTCCGGGTGCTGAAGCCAAAGCTTCCAGACTTGGAATTCGATCTTGATGGCCTCGTGCGGGTCGGTGCTTGTCCTGAGGGCTGAAAACAAGCCCTCAAGCTCAGGCGCTGTCTGATCAGCAGTGGCGGCCGGACCCGCCAGCGCCGCCGCCGCGACGGCCGCGGCGACAACCGCCGTCCTAAGCGACGTAAGCGGTCTTGACCGTCGTGTAGAACTCGGCCGCATAACGTCCCTGCTCCCGCGGACCATAGGACGATCCCTTCCGCCCACCGAACGGAACATGATAGTCGACGCCCGCCGTCGGGAGGTTCACCATCACCATGCCAGCTTCCGCGTTCCGTCGGTAGTGATTCGCGTGCTTCAGGCTGGTCGTGCAGATGCCGGAGGACAGCCCGAACGACGTGTCGTTCGCGACGTGAAGGGCCTCGTCGTAGTCGGCGACCCGGATGACCGAAGCGACGGGGCCGAAGATCTCCTCCCGGTTGATCCGCATCGCGGACGTGGTCTCCGTGAACAGGGCCGGCTGGAGGTAGTGCCCAGGCGTGGCCCGTGCCAGTTGCTCGCCGCCGAAGTGGAGGACAGCCCCTTCATCCGTCCCAATCCGGAGGTAGTCCAGGTCCTGCGCCAGCTGCGATTCATCCACCACGGGACCGATGTGCGTGCCGTCCTTGAGAGCATCGTCGACCACCAGTCCCTCAAGCCGTCGGGTCACGGCTTCGACGAAGCGGTCGTGAATGCCTTCGGTCACGACGAGGCGCGAAGAGGCGGTGCAGCGCTGGCCCGTCGAGAAGAAGGCGCCGTTCACCGCACATTCGACGGCCGTGTCGAGATCCGCATCGTCCAGCACCACCAGCGGATTCTTGCCACCCATCTCCAATTGGAACTTGGCCCTGCGCGCCGCACATGCGGTGGCCACCCGTCCCCCAGTGTCCACGGAGCCTGTAAACGTGACGGCATCGACACCGGAGTCGGACAGGAGCGTTTCGCCGACCTCGGACCCGCGCCCCACCACCAGGTTGAGAACCCCCTCCGGCAGGCCGGCTCGCACCAGGATGTCCGTGAGTTCCCAAGCGCAGCCCGGTACCAGGGTCGCCGGCTTGAACACGACCGTGTTGCCGTAGCAGAGCGCCGGCGCGATCTTCCAGGCCGGGATCGCAATCGGAAAGTTCCATGGCGTGATCACGCCGATCACGCCCAGCGGCTCGCGGGTGATCTCCACGTCGACGCCGGGCCGGACGGACGGCAGTTTCTCGCCGGTCAGTCGGAGGGTCTCGCCGGCAAAGAAATCGAATATCTGACCGGCACGGCCAACCTCGCCCACGGCTTCCGGCAGGGTCTTTCCCTCTTCCCGGGCCAGGAGCCGGCCGAGCTCGTCCCGGCGGGCGAAAATCTCGTCGGATGCCCGGCGCAGCACGTCGTGCCGCTGCTGCGGCGTGGTCCGCGCCCAGTCGGGAAAGGCGGAGCGAGCGGCCTCCACCGCAGCCCGGGTATCGCCGACGGTCGCGAAACAGTGCTCATTGATGACGTCATCCGTGTTCGACGGGTTGACGTTGGGCACCGTCGCCGTCGCCACGCGCCATTCACCGGCCACATAGTTGGGAAGAGGTTTCGCCATTCGTCGTACTCCGGGGGGCGGCCTGCCGGCGCAAGAGCATACCCGACCAACTGCTCGCGTCGCCCGCCGGCAAACAGTTGCAGAAGACGCGGGGCGCTTGTAACTTGCGGCCTCTTCCACCGCAGGAACCGTGCTGGGGTCGGCCGGAACGGCCTGCTCCGCGAGGTGTGGCCCGTGCCCAAGATCAAGAGCAAGCGTTCCGCGATGAAGCGGTTCCGGCTGACCGGCACCGGGAAGGTGCGCCGCAACTTCGCCGGCAAGCGGCACGGCATGATCAAGCGCACCAACAAGTTCATTCGGACGGCGCGAGGCACCACGACCGCGTCGCCGGCCGACACGCGCTACATCAAGCGCCACCTGCTCCGGAACTCCTGAGCCGAGACCTTTCCCATGACACGCGTCACCAGCGGCGTGACCACGCGCCGACGCCACCGCCGGGTCATCAAGGCAGCCAAGGGCGCCCGGGGCCGCCAGAAGAACACGTACCGCGCCGCGGTCCAGCGCGTCGAAAAGAACCTGCAGTACGCGTACCGGGATCGCCGAACCCGCAAGCGGGATTTCCGCAGCCTGTGGATCCAGCGGATCAACGCCGCCGCCCGCGCGCACGGATTGCGGTACGGCGAATTGATCAACGGACTTGATCGGGCGGGCGTGGAGCTCGACCGCAAGGTCCTCGCTGATCTCGCCGTGCGCGACCCGGATGCCTTCGGACTGGTGGTCAAACAGGCGCAAGCCGCCCTCGAGGCTCGCTGACCCAACTCCCCGCAGCAACCGGGCCAGGCTCCGGAGAGGCCCGATGAGCACGTTCCTTTCGCAGGCAGACGCTCTTGAAGAGGCGTTGCTCGCTGCGGTGCAGGCCGCCACGGACCCGGACCAACTTGAAGCCGTCCGCATCAGGGCGCTCGGCCGCAAGAGCGAGCTCAACGGCATGCTCCGCTCGGTGGCCGGCCTGCCGGGGAACGAACGGCGCGCCGCCGGCCAGCATCTGAACGCGGTCAAGGAACGCCTCGCAAGCGCGCTGCGCGAACGCCAGTCCTCCCTGGAGGACGCGGCCCTGGAAGCGCGGCTCGCCGCCGAGCGGGCTGACATCACGCTGCCGTCGCGCCGGCAGCCTCCCGGCCGGGGCCATCCGATCTCGCGGACGCTCGATGAAATGACGTCGATTCTGGGCGAGCTCGGTTTCCGGGTTGCCGAAGGCCCGCACATCGAGGATGACTTCCACAACTTCACCGCGCTCAACATGCCGCCCGAGCATCCGGCCCGCCAGGACGTCGACACGTTTTATCTCCGGTCCGTCGACGGGAGCGAACGCAAGGTCCTGCGCACGCATACGTCCCCGGTGCAGATTCGCGCCCTGATGGCGAGCAAGCCGCCGATTCGGATCATCGCGCCCGGCCGCACCTTCCGGTGCGACCGTGACGCCACCCATGCGCCCATGTTCCATCAGATCGAGGGCCTGGCCGTCGACCGCGACCTCACGATGGGTCACCTCAAGGGCACGATCGCCACGTTCGTGCGGGCCTTCTTCGCCAGGGACGACGTCGAGGTGCGGTTCCGCCCGTCGTACTTCCCGTTCACCGAACCCTCCGCAGAGGTTGACATCAGCTACCGGCGGACCGCGGGGGGCCTGGAAATCGGCGCGGGCGGCGACTGGCTTGAGGTGATGGGGTGCGGCATGGTCCACCCGCGGGTCCTCGACAACTGCGGCGTCGACCGGAACGCCTGGCAGGGATTCGCCTGGGGGCTCGGGGTCGAACGTTTCGCCATGCTCAAGTACGGCATTCCCGATCTCCGGACGTTCTTCGAGTCCGATGTCGCGTGGCTCCGCCACTACGGCTTCGACATGCTGGCCCGGCCCAACCTGCTGGACGGTCTCGACCCATGAAGTTCACGCTGTCCTGGCTTCGGGAGCACCTCGACACCGACGCCAGCGTGGCGGACATCGCCCACCGTCTGACCGCAATCGGCCTGGAAATCGAGGCGGTGGAGGATCGCCGCAAGGAGCTGGCTCCATTCGTGGTCGGCAGGGTCGTGGAAGCCCGTCCGCATCCCAATGCGGACCGCCTCAGCGTCTGCACCGTGGACACCGGCAGCGCCACGCTGCCGGTGGTGTGCGGCGCACCCAATGCCCGCACCGGCATGAAGGCCGTGTTCGCAGCCATCGGGACGCACATTCCGGGTAGCGGGATCACGCTGTCGGAAAGGGAGATCCGCGGCGTGACCGGGCAAGGCATGCTGTGCTCCGCCTACGAGCTCGGACTGGGCGAAGATCACGACGGGATCATCGAACTGCCCGAGGACGCCCCGGTCGGGGCCGCGTACGCGCCGTGGGCCGGCGCCGACGATCCCGTCTTCGAAATCGCGCTCACCCCCAACCGCGGCGACTGCGCGAGCGTGCGCGGCATCGCGCGCGACCTGGCCGCGGCCGGTGTCGGGACATTGCGCGAGCCTCCGTTCGCGCCCGTGTCGGGAACGTACGAAAGCCCCGTCGCCTGGACGCGCACCCTCGGCGAGCGCGGGGAGGCCTGCCCCCTGGTCGCCGGGCGGTACTTCCGCAACGTGACCAACGGCCCCAGTCCTGACTGGATGCAGCGCCGCCTCCAAGCGATCGGTCTCCGCCCGATTTCCGCGCTGGTCGACATCACGAACTACGTCACGGTCGACCGCGGCCGGCCGCTCCACGTGTTTGACGCCGACAAGGTGACCGGAGCCCTGACGATGCGGATGGCCCGTCCGGGCGAGTCGCTCGCGGCGCTCGACGGGAACACGTACTCGCTGGACCCGGACATCACGGTGATCGCTGACGACGACCGGGTGTGCGCCATCGGCGGGATCATGGGGGGCGAGGAGACGGGGTGCTCGGAAGCAACGCGCAACGTCTTCCTGGAGGTCGCGCTGTTCGATCCGGTCCGCACCGCCCGGTCGGGGCGCCGGCTGGGAATCCTGTCGGACGCCCGCTACCGCTTCGAACGCGGCGTGGATCCGGCGTCCGCCGACTGGGGCGTCCACGAGGCCACGCGGTTGATCCTCGAGCTGTGCGGCGGCGAAGCTAGCGAGATCGTCCAGGCCGGCGCCATGCCGCCCCTGCCCGCGCCGGTCCCGTTCCGCCCCGGCCGGGTGGCGTCGCTTGGCGGCGTGGAGGTCGCCGCGAAACACCAGGCCGCGATCCTCGGTGGCCTCGGCTTCGGCGTTGAGGATTCCGCTCCGGTCTGGCAGGTCACGCCGCCGGTCTGGCGTCCCGACATCGACGGCGAGGCCGACCTGGTCGAGGAGGTCCTGCGGATCCACGGCTTCGACGCCATCCCCGAGACGCCCGTGGAACGCACGGGCGTGCTGCCCGAGCGCGCGGCCGGCCCGGCCGTCGTGCAGGCCGCCCGCGTGCGCGCGGCCCTGGCGGCGCGCGGGCTGCACGAGACCGTGACGTTTTCGTTCGTGAGCGCTGAACTGGCCCGCGCCTTCGGCGGCGGGGATGAAGCCCTGCAGCTTGCCAACCCGATCTCGCCGGAACTCGACACGATGCGGCCTTCCATCCTGCCGTCGCTGCTGGGCGCCGCCGCGGCCAACGTGGCCCGGGGGGTGCGCGATACCGGCCTGTTCGAGGTCGGGGCCGCCTACCGCGATCCCTCCCCCGACGGCGAAGGTCGTGCCGCCGCGTGCCTGCGCTTCGGCAACGCCGCTCGGCGCCACTGGGCGGAAGCCGCGCGCGGGACCGACCTGTTCGACGCCAAGGCCGATGCCGAGGCTGCCCTGGCCGCCGCCGGCGCGCCGGTCACCCGGCTGCAGCCGCGGGCGGAAGCGCCCGCATGGTTCCACCCGGGCCACTCGGGCGTCCTGGCCCTCGGCCCGAACGTGCTGGCCGTGTTCGGGGAACTGCATCCCCGGTTGCTGCGCAACGCCGGCCTCGATCTGCCGGTGGCAGCGGCTGAAGTCTTCCTCGACGCCGTGCCGGCAAGCCGAAGGAAGTCGGGAAACCGGGGCGCGCTGGACCGGAGCAGCCTGATGCCGCTCACGCGCGACTTCGCGTTTCTTGTGGAGGCCGCGACCCCGGCCGCAGCCGTGGTTCGGGCCGCCGCGCGCGCCGTTCCGGAGCTGGTCAGCCGGGTGGACGTCTTCGATGTCTGGGACGGCGAGGACCTGCCCGGCGGCATGAAGTCGATCGCGATCGAGGTCGTGCTCCAGCCCCAGGACCAGCCGCTGGACGACGCCGCGATCCAGCGCGCTGCGGACGCCATCGTCGCCGCTGTCGCGAAGGATGCGGGCGGGCGGCTGCGAGGGGGACATGCCTGAGCCAGGGCGCACGCACCCGGTCGCCCACATTCGCAACGTTTCCGTGATCGCCCACATCGACCACGGCAAGTCGACGCTCGCGGACCGACTGATCGAACGCGCGGGTTCGCTCGAGGCCCGTTCGATGCGCGCGCAAGTGCTCGACTCGATGGAGCTCGAGCGGGAGCGCGGCATCACGATCAAGGCGCAGACGGTGCGCCTCGCCCACGAGGTCGCCGGGACCCGTTACCTCATCAACCTGATCGACACGCCCGGCCACGTGGATTTCACGTACGAGGTCAGCCGCAGTCTGGCCGCGAGCGAGGGATCGATCCTGGTCGTGGACGCCACCCAAGGCGTCGAGGCGCAGACGATCGCCAACGCCTACCTGGCAGTCGACAACGACCACACGATCATCCCGGTACTCAACAAGATTGATCTCGCCGCCGCCGATCAGGACCGCGTGCGGACCCAGATCGAGGACACGATCGGGCTGGACAGCGCCACGGCGCTCAGCGTGTCGGCCAAGACCGGCGACGGCATCGATCCCCTTCTCGACGCAATCGTGGAGCGCATCCCGCCGCCGGCGACCGCGCCCGACGCGCCCCTGGCTGCCCTCCTGGTCGACAGCTGGTACGACCCCTACCTTGGCGTGATGGTCCTGGTGCGCGTCGTCGATGGCGTGCTCCAGGTCGGCCAGAAGATTCGGATGATGGCCAGCGGCGCCGACTACCAGGTCGATCGGGTCGGCGTCTTCGAACCGAGTCCGCGACCGACGAAATCGCTCGCTGCCGGCGAGGTGGGGTTCTTCACGGCGTCGATCCGTCGAGTAGCCGACACGCAGGTCGGTGACACGATCACCGACTCCCGGAAGCCGGCCACCGTTGCCCTGCCCGGCTTCCGGGAGTCGGTCCCCGTCGTGTTCTGCGGCCTGTATCCGGCGGACGCCAGCGACTACCGCCATCTCCGCGACTCGCTGGCGAAGCTGCACCTGAACGATGCCTCGCTCCACTACGAACCGGAATCGAGCGCTGCCCTCGGCCTGGGATTCCGGTGCGGATGCCTGGGGCTTCTCCACCTCGAGATCATTCAGGAGCGCCTCGAGCGCGAATTCGATCTCGACCTGGTGACCACGGCGCCCAGCGTGGTCTATCGCCTCAGCCTTACCGACGGGCGGGACATCGAGCTGCACAACCCCGTGGACTGGCCGGACCAGAGCCGCATCAAGTCGGTGGAGGAGCCCTGGATCCGGGCGACGATCCTGGTGCCGGACCAGTACCTCGGCAACGTCCTGAAGCTCTGCACGGAGAAACGTGGCGAGCAGACCGATCTGACCTACGTCGGCAACCGGGCGATGGCCGTCTATGCCCTGCCGCTCAACGAGGTGGTGTTCGACTTCTACGACCGTCTCAAGTCCGCGACCAGCGGATACGCCTCGTTCGACTACGAACTCGACGACTACCGCGGCGGCGACCTGGTGCGGGTCGCCATCCTGGTCGACGGGCAATCGGTCGACAGCCTGTCCTTCATTGCCCACCGCAGCCGGGCCGAGGGACGCGGGCGGGCCCTCTGCACCAAGCTCAAGGGGCTCATCCCGCGCCAGCTCTACAAGGTGTCGCTGCAGGCGGCCATCGGGGGCAAGATCATTGCCCGCGAGAACATCGCGGCGCTTCGCAAAGACGTGACGGCAAAGTGCTACGGGGGCGACGTCACACGCAAGCGGAAGCTCCTGGAGAAGCAGAAAGCGGGCAAGAAGCGCATGCGCCAGATCGGGAACGTCGAGATTCCTCAATCCGCTATGCTGGCAGTCCTGCGAGCCGAAGAACCGTAGCTCGGCGTATCGCCGCGGTTCGTGCGTGCGGCTGGACGGCAGTGCCGGCAGCACCGGCACCGCCTTGCCGAACCTGCAGCATGGCCGTCGCGCATCGACGGGTCGAAGCTTTCTGTGGAGAATTGGGTCACCATGAGCGACATCGTGAAGTACGTCTTGTCGGAGGACCGGATTCCGCGGTCCTGGTACAACATCCTGGCGGACCTGCCGGAACCGCTGCCGCCGGTCCTGCATCCAGGCACCGGGCAGCCCATCGGACCGGACGATCTTGCACCGCTGTTCCCCATGGCCCTGATCGGCCAGGAGGTCTCGACCGAGCGCGAGATCGAGATCCCCGAGCCGGTGCGGCAGATCTACCGGCAATGGCGTCCCAGCCCGCTCTATCGGGCCCGGCGCCTCGAGGCCGATCTCGATACGCCTGCCAAGATCTACTACAAGTACGAAGGCGTCAGCCCGGCCGGCAGCCACAAGCCGAACACGGCGGTCGCCCAGGCGTTCTACAACAAGGACGCGGGCACCAAGCGCATCACCACGGAGACGGGCGCCGGCCAGTGGGGGTCGTCACTGGCCTACGCGGCCTGCCTCTTCGGGATCGACGTGGACGTCTACATGGTTCGCGTCAGCTTCGAGCAGAAGCCCTACCGGAAGGCGATGATGGAAAGCTACGGAGCCCGTTGCGTAGCCAGTCCTTCCACCGAGACGCAGGCCGGCCGGGCCGTGCTCGAGGAACATCCCGACTCCACCGGCAGTCTCGGCATCGCCATCTCGGAAGCCGTGGAGGTGGCCGCCCAGAACGAGGACACGAAGTATTCGCTCGGCAGCGTCCTGAACCATGTCCTGCTGCACCAGACCGTGGTCGGCCAGGAGGCCCTGGAGCAGATGCATATGGCCGGCAACTACCCGGACATCTTGGTTGGATGCACCGGTGGGGGGAGCAACTTCGCCGGCATGGTGAACCCGTTCCTCGGCCGGCAGCTGCGGGGAGGCCCGAAGGTCCGGGTCGTCGCGGTCGAGCCGGCGGCGTGTCCATCGCTGACCCGCGGGAAGTACGCCTACGACTTCGGCGACACCGGGCATCTCACGCCGCTGGTGAAGATGCACACGCTGGGATCGACCTTCGTGCCCCCGGGATTTCACGCGGGCGGCCTCCGCTATCACGGGATGGCGCCGCTCGTCAGCCATCTCCACCAGCTGGGCCTGATCGAGGCCCGCGCCTATCACCAGAAGGAATGCTTCGCCGCCGGCGTGCAGTTCGCCCGCACCGAGGGGATCGTCCCGGCCCCGGAGGCGACGCACGCGATCAAGGGCGCCATCGATGAGGCGATGAAATGCCGCGCTGCCGGGGCCGGGCGCACGATCCTGTTCAATATGTGCGGCCACGGTCATTTCGACATGCAGGCGTACAGCGACTACTTCGCCGACAACCTGACCGACCAGGCGTACGACGAGGGCGAGCTCGCGATGGCACTGGCGGGACTGCCGTCCGTCGCGGCCTAGACGACCGGGAACAGCCGCATACCCGCACAGCGGTCCGGCGGGCCAGGGCGGCCGTTCGGCGCCCTGGCCGCGGGTCCAATCCCGCCACAAATCCACGGCGGGCTCTACACTGCGCTTCCTGAGGCCACCGGAATTCGCACCCCATGGACATCCACTTCCACGAAGGCGATCTCCCCTCGGGTTTGGCGTTTCCCGACGGTGCGGCGGTCGACACCGAATCGATGGGACTGGCGGTCGCCAGGGACCGACTTTGTCTCGTGCAAGTCTCCGCGGGTGACGGCACCGCGCATCTGGTCCGGTTCCGGCGGGGCGCCTACGATGCGCCGCGCCTCAAGACCATGCTTGAGGACCGCGACACGGTGAAGCTGTACCACTTCGCCAGGGCTGACATGACCACCCTAGAGTTTCACCTCGGCGTCCGATCCTACCCCAACTACTGCACCAAGATCGCCTCCCGGTTCGCGCGGACGTACACCGATCGCCATGGCCTCAAGGATCTGTGCAAGGAGCTGCTCGGCATCGACATCTCGAAGCAGCAGCAGCAGACCGACTGGGGCGGGGACACGCTCACCGTCCAGCAGCAGCGCTACGCCGCAACCGACGTGCTCCATCTGCACCGGCTCCGCAGCGTCCTCGACGGCATGCTGACCCGGGAGGGACGGCAGGAACTCGCGCACCAGTGCTTCGAGTTCCTTCCCGCCCGCGTCAGCCTCGACCTGATGGGCTGGGCCGACGCCGACCCGTTCTCGCACGACATGTATCCCAATCGCCCCTGACATGACGTCCGCACCGATCAGAGCGGCTGCCAGCCTGCATCCCGAGACCGATTCGGATCTCGACATCGCCCGCCGGGTGGTGCGGGCCGAGTCGGAGGGACTTGCCGTACTCGCGGACGCAATCGGACCGGCGTTCCAGGCCGCTGCCGAGGTGCTCGCCGCAACCCGTGGCCGGGTGATCGTGACCGGCATGGGGAAGTCCGGGCACATTGCACGAAAGGTAGCGTCCACCCTGGCGTCGACCGGCACTCCGGCCCACTTTGTGCACGCCGCCGAGGCCAGCCACGGCGACCTCGGCATGATCGCGCGAAACGACACGGTGCTCGCGTTCTCGAACTCGGGCGAAACCGCCGAACTGTCCGACCTGCTGGCCTACGTGCGCCGGTTCCGGATACCCCTGGTGGCCGTCACCGGCGTCGCCACCAGCACGCTGGCGATGACGGCGGACGCCGCCATCGTCCTGCCCGACGTTCCCGAGGCCTGCCCCATCGGTCTGGCCCCGACGCTGTCCACGACGCTGGCCATCGCCGCCGGCGATGCCCTCGCTGCCGTGCTGCTGCAGCGCAACGGCTTCACGGCCGAGGACTTTCGCGGCCTGCACCCGGGAGGCCGGCTGGGCACCCGCCTGGTGCGGGTCGCCGACCTCATGCACACGGGGTCGGCACTGCCGCTGGTGGAAGAGAACGCCCCCATGCGGGAGACCATTCTCGTGATGACCGAGAAGGGTCTCGGCTGTGCCGGCGTCGTCGATGCGGACGGACGGCTCACCGGCGCGGTCACCGATGGCGACCTCCGGCGGAACATGGCGCCGGAACTCCTGGAGCGAAGCACCCGCGACGTCATGACGCCCGATCCGGCCACGATCCCGGCGGAAGCGCTCGGCGGTGAGGCGCTGGCGACCATGAACGAACGCGGCATCACGAGCCTGTTCGTGACGGAGAACGGACTCCCGCGGGGCGTGGTCCACATGCACGATTGCGTCCGTGCCGGAATCGCATAGTGGCCGCCCCCGCACCGCCGGCCACGTTTCCGCACGGGTGGGATAGTCACCGCCGACGCAACCACCGCCCGCCCGCCCGGTCCCGCCTGCACGTTCTGCGGGCGATCAAGCTGCTGCTGCTCCTGGGCGGGCTGGGATCAATCGCGACCATCGTCCTGTGGGACAAGGGCCGGCTTCCCGGCCACGAAGACCCGCCCGCGCGATCCACGCTCGCTCCGAGCCACATCATGTCGGGCGCCCGGCTGGCCGGTACCGACAGCGAGGGCCGACGGTACCGGGTCACGGCGGACCAGGTTTTCGAGGAGACCGGCCACGCGCACGTGGTGCATCTTGATGATCTCCGCGCCTGGTTCTTTTCTGGTACAAGAGAGGTTTCCCTGACGGCTGGCGAAGGCCGGTACGACACGGCCACACGTCAGGTGATCATGTCCGGTGGGGTGCGCATGGATACGCAGGGCGGGACAGTGCTCGAGACCGAATCGTCCGCCTACTTCCCCGCCCAGGGCCTGGTGGAAGGGACGGATCCCGTGCAGGTGAACGGTCCCTGGGGCAACGTGCGCGCCGGCGGGTTCCGGCTGGACACGGTGTCCGGAATGCTGAAATTCACCGGCAGGCCCGTGCTGCAGTTGTTACCCGGCGGTAACTCCTGATCGTGCGGCCCCCGGTCGCCTTCGCCTGTGCGGCTGCTCTTGCCGCCAGCCTTCTCACACCCATCGGAACAGCGGTACACGCCCAGGACGGGCACGACCTGGGGCCGACGGAGATCACGGCGGATTCGCTCGAGTGGAACGACGAGACCGCGGTCGCCACCGCCATCGGGAACGCCGTGGCCCGGCAAGCCGGGCGGGTGCTGCGGGCCGAACGATTCGTCGCGCACGCGATCCGGGCAGAGGACGGGTCCGCGAGCCAGATCGGGCTGATCGAGGCGACGGGAGGCGTGGTCTACGAGACTGCGGCCGAGACGGCGCGCGGCGATTCCGGGCGCTACGACCTCGTCGCCGGGGTCATCACGCTGAGCGGAGACGTGGAGCTCGAGAGCAACGGCAACCTCCTCCGGGGGGCCACGCTCACGATCGATCTCGTGGGCGGCACCAGTCAGGTCACGGGCGAAGGCGGCGAGCGACCATCGCTGCAGTTCAACGGTTCCGGCGACGAGGAGGCGGAGTGACCACGCCTGCGGCAGCCCCGCTCAAGGTGATCCAAGGAGACAGTGGGCTGGTTGCGGAGAACCTGACCCACCGCATCCGCAAGCGGCTGGTCATCAACAACGTGTCCCTGCGTCTGGCCCGCGGTGAAGCGGTCGCCCTGCTGGGCCCCAACGGGGCCGGTAAGACCACCACCTTTCATCTGCTCGCCGGGCTGCGGCCCGCCGACGCAGGAACCATTCGCCTGGACGGCCACACCATCACCCACTGGCCGCTGTACCGGCGGGCGCGGCACGGCATCGGCTACCTCGCGCAGCAACCCTCCGTTTTCCGGAACATGTCGGTGGAGGGAAACATCCGGGCCGCGCTCGAGACCGTGGAACCCGTCGTGTCGCTCCGCGAGCAGACGGTCGACGAGTTGCTGACGGACTTCTCCCTGCTCCACCTACGCAAGGCGTCCGCCCTCGTGCTCTCCGGCGGCGAACGCCGGCGGGTCGAGATTGCGCGCGCGCTCGCGTGCCGGCCTAGCTACCTCCTGCTGGACGAGCCACTGGCGGGCATCGATCCGATTTTCGTCGGCGAGATGCGAACCCTGATCATGCACATCCGCGACCGCGGCATCGGCGTGCTGATCACCGACCACAACGTGCGCGAGGCGCTCGACATCGTGGATCGCGCGTACGTGCTCCACGACGGCCGGGTCCTGTGTCACGGTCCGCCCCACGACATCGTTGCCAACGAAGATGTTCGCCGGGTCTACCTCGGCGACCGGTTCCGCATGTAGGGTGCGCCATGCGAGCCAGCCCCGGTCTCCGGATCGGCATCAGTCAGCGGCTCACGATGACCCCCCAGCTGCTCGAGTCCGTCCGTCTCCTGCAGCATGCGGCCGCCGACCTCAACCGCTACGTCGACGAGCAACTCGCGTCGAATCCGTTCGTCGACCGCACCGCGCCGGAGCACCGGGATCCGAAGGCGGCACCGCTCGACTCCTGGTCTGACACCAGCGTCCTCTGGGCCCGTCCGCAGGCCGGGAGCGAGTCGTTCACGGACGAGATCGAGGCCGATCGACCGGATCTCCGCGCCCACCTGACGGAACAGGCGCATGTCGATCTCGCGCCTGGCGACCGGACGACGGCGGAACTGCTGATCGACCTGGTCGATGCCAACGGCTACCTCACCGGGTTCGACCCCCTCGAGATCGCCGAGTCGTCCCGGACCACGGTGGCCGACGTGCTCCGCGTGCTGGGCCGGCTCCAGACGTTCGACCCGCCCGGCGTCTGCGCCCGGTCGCTCGCCGAGTGCCTTCGCCTCCAGCTGGCATTGCGGGAATCCGTTCCCCCGAAGCTGGCGATCCTGATCGACCACCTTGACGTTGTGGCGGAAGGAGACGAGGACGAACTCTGCGCCGTCCTCGACGTCTCGACCGGCGACCTGCAGGCCCTGCTGGTCGAGCTCCGGTCGCTGAACCCGAGGCCCGGGCAGGCCTTTGCCAGCCAGCGCGAGTTCCTCGGTGCCCCCGACGTCGTGGCCACGCCGAGCGCCGACGGCTGGCGGATCGAACTCAACCCCCAGTGCTTCCCCCGGATCTATGCCGATCGGGCGGGGTACCAGGCGGTACGCGGGCACTCACGTGCCGTGACGGACGACGGCGCGCTCGGCCGGCAGTGGCAGGAGGCCGCGTGGCTGGTCAGGGCCCTTCGCCAGCGTGCCCAGTCCGTCTACCGCGTGGCCAGCGTGCTCGTCCGCGTGCAGGACGACTACGTGCGCCACGGCGCCGGACACCGCCGGCCGCTGTCGCTGCGGACAGTGGCCGAGCTGGTCGACCTCCACGAGAGCACGGTCAGTCGGGTAGTCGCCAACAAGACCATGGCCACCCCCAGGGGAACCTTGCCCCTGCGTTCGTTCTTCGATCGCCAGCTCCGTGGCACCGACGGGCAGACGGTGCACTCGCCGAGCGCGGTCCGGGCCCGGATCCAGGCGATCGTTGCAGCGGAGGGCCCTGCTCACCCGCCCATGTCGGACCAGCAGATCGTGGGCGCGCTGGCCGATTCAGGCATCCGGGTGGCCCGGCGCACGGTGGCCAAGTATCGGCGCATGATGCGAATTCCGTCGGCGGCCGGGCGCCGTCGCCTGATGAAGCGGGCCCCATCGCGGGCCGGCACCACGCAGCCAGCGGCACCCTAGCGCGGTGCCTTGACTCGACGCCAAGCACGGCCCAAGTTGAACCTTCCCTAGTGGGTGCTGTCATCCGCCGGGCCGCCTGCGCGCGGTCCCGGAAATTCATCGTTGCGCGCCGTCGGCACGGAAATCCTCGCATGCAGCTGGAAAGCTTTCTTGCTCCTACAGCCATCATCCCGAGGCTGACGGTCAACAGCACCCGGCAGCTGCTGCACACGCTCGCCAAGGCCGGAGCCCGCGAGACGGGGCTCCGAGAGCGGACGATCTTTCAGGCGCTGATGGCGCGCGAGCAGCGCGGCTCGACCGGCTTCGGCAACGGGGTGGCGCTGCCGCATGCCCGCCTGCGGAACCTCGCCCGCATCACCGGCGTGTTCACGCGGCTGGAACCGCCCATCGATTTCGATGCGCCGGACGGCCGGCCCGTCGAACTGGTGTTCTGCCTGCTGTCTCCGGCTCAGAACGATGCCCTGCATTTGGCCGCCCTGGCAGCCATCTCGCGACGGCTCGGCCGGCCGAACCTGCGTCGGGTGCTCCGCGGCGCCAACGAGGCGGACGCAATTCATGCGCTGTTGACGGACCAGGAGCACAGCCAGCCCGAGGCCGCATGACGCATTCCGGAACCTGCGTCGCGGTGGACGGCCGCGGGGTGTTGCTGCGCGGGCCGAGCGGCGCCGGCAAGTCCGACCTTGCCCTGCGGCTCATTGACGGCGGCGCCGAACTCGTGGCCGACGACCGGGTTGCGCTGGTCTCGAGCGCAGGGGTGTTGACGGCCAGCGCCCCGCCGGCGCTCCGCGGGCTGATGGAGGTGCGGGGGCTCGGTGTTTTCCGTCTCCCCTACCGGACTAGCGTGCAGGTGTCCCTGGTTGCCGACCTCGTCGACGGCCCGGGCGAACGTCTCCCCGCGCTGCATCGGACGACGATCCTCGGCTATGTATTGCCGGCGATCCGCTTATCGGCGAAAGCCTCGTCGGCCGCCGCCCGTGTCCGCCTGGTGCTCGGCGCGGCGGAATCCGTGGCGGGAGTGATGGGAGACGCAGCGTGAGCGATCCGGCTGATCGTTCGAGCGACAACTTTGACGGCGTCGGCATCGTCGTCGTCACCCACGGCCGGTTCGGGGCGGAGTTGGTCGCTGCGACAGAGCATGCCGTCGGCAGCATGCCCGCCGTCCGCGTGCTCGAAGTCGGCCCGACCGACGACATCGAGGAGCGACGCCGCGCCATCCGCCAGGCCGGCAACGCCGTCAATTCAGGACGCGGCGTGATCTACATCGTCGACGTATTCGGCAGCACGCCGGCCAACCTCACCCGATCGGTCGTGCAGGACACGAAACCGGAAGGCCAGGCGATGATGCTGGCCAACCCGAACCTGGCGGTCATGTACAAGCTTGCCGAGGCGCGGGCGCGGGACATGCCGCTGGCCGACCTCCTGCACACCGTGCGCTCGGCCGGCCGCAAGAACATGCTCGAGCTCGGGGAAGCGCTGCGGGGCGGCCGGGACACCAGCGAATGAGTTCGGAGGAGCCCGCCAGCTCCCGGACGGCCGAGATCCGCAACCTCCGCGGCCTGCATGCGCGCGCAGCGGCGCGCTTCGTGAAGTGTGCCAGCCAGTTCCGGGCGGAGGTCACCGTGCGCAAGGACAACCTCTCCGCGGACGGCAAGTCCATGCTGGGCCTGATGGCGCTGTCCGCCTCGCTCGGAACCGTCGTCCTGATCGAAGCCAGTGGTCCCGAGGCTGCTGACGCGGTGGCCACGCTTGGACAACTGATTGACGAAGGGTTCGGCGAAGAACGCTGATCCCCATCACGTCAGTCCCGACCTGACTTGTCAGGCGGTGCGCGCCCTTCATTCGGCGAGCCGGCAGGCACGCGGAAGCGTCGGTCCTCAATCCGCGCCGGCGCCGGTCATCTCCGTGCCGCAGGCTGGGACCAACTGCGGTCGAACCGGTTCCTCCCCCGTCGCCGTCAATTCGGCGCTACGACCTGGCGCTCCCGGGTTCCCATTGGTTCAGCGGATAAATGAGGTTCAGTGCGGCGAGAACCGGAATCATGAATTCCGTGAGCTCACCTCGCCTGGGCGCGCCGGTAACCGCATTCACCAAACCTTCCACGAGAATGATTACGAGCAAGTAACCGAGATACTGGTATCGCTTGGGGATCGGGATGCCCCAGCTGTCGACCAGGCGCGCGATGCGATCGGATCGATGGTACAGCGGCTTGATCACACCCAGGTACACCAGGAAGATCAGCAAGATTCCTTTCGAAAAGATGTCCTTGTTAACTGACAGGTCTCCGACCACGAGATTGTGGAGGTTGATCTCCTGTTGCCGGTTGTGATCCAGAAAGAACTCCGACGTTTCGATCCCGAGCAGCCGCTGCCCCCAGGAGATCTCTTCACCGGCGCCGAAGGTCGCCAGCACGACCAGCGCCGCAAGAACCGAACGCTGTCGCCAGTTGAACGAATGCCGGTATTTCCAGAGCCGGGCTGCCAGGACGACGGCCACCGCCCCCAGCGCCAAGACCGTCAGCCACTCCAGCAGCCCGTCCTCCGCCGTGTAGACGTGGTGGAAGTAGTCTTCATTGACTAGGCCAAGAAACACGCCCAGACCGAACAAGATCACCGCGTTGATCAGGATGAATTTTTCGGTCGTCTCAACGGGCACCGTCGTAACGTCTCCAGGCGTAGGCGGCAGCACGCCAGCACGCGTACATGAAAATAATTGGATCAATCAAGTAATCGAACGCATTGTCGCTCTCGCCCACGCTGTAGCCCTGCATCAACACCGCGAGGACCACCCAGAACGCGAGCAGCCGGGTGCCCGCAAACCAGGCGAGCACGAAGGCAAGGGGCAGCATCCCGATCGCCGTGTACGGATGGTACCCGGCCGCGTACAGGTCGATGTAGCCAATGCCCAATGCCGACGGATACATCACCAAGCCGAGCAGGACGATGCAAAGGTGCAGCGGGCCCATGTCCAGCCGCGTGAGCCGCTGCGGCCAGAGGCTGCTCGCGCCGTGGCTCCCCAGGATCAGGATCATGGCCATGCTGGGTTCGCTCTGCACGGACGCCACGAAGCCGATCAGCGGAACCCGGTCCAGCTGGATCGCGAAGGCTGCCACTACCACTGCGGTGGCGATCCCCAATTTGATCCGCCAGTCGTCCGTGTAACGGGCTGAGCAACAGGCTCCCAGCGACGCCAGGACCAACGCCCAGCCGACATATCCGAATGCGTTCATGGTGGCGAGGTAGCACTGCGCCTTACATCCGAGAGCCAGACATCGTTGAACATCACGTGCTTGATGTAGGTTCGGTTGTGGGTGTAGACGACGTGTGTCCTGCCAGCCCGGTCACGCAGGATCGATGGGTAGGAGAACAGCTGACCCTTGCCGGCTTCGGCATGTTCCAGGTCGTGAATTCGGGTCCAGCGGCCGGGGTCTCCGTCGGAAACCGCCAGCGCCAGGATGTCTCGCGCCACCTCGGAGTGGTTGTAGACCATCAGCAGTTCGCGGCCCGCGAGAGGCGCGGCATCGATCGCGCTGTCGGGATTCGGCAGGTTTGACCCTCTTGGCGACGCGAATTCAAGCCCGCCGTCGTCGGTGCTGACGTAGTGAATTTTCTTATCCGCGTCCCCCGCATAACGCAGGAATACGTGTGCGGTCTCCGCGTCCTCGGGCACGAGTACCGGCTGAACGTGACTCCGTCCCAGGGTGAGGCGTTTCTTCCCCAGCACGACGCCTTCCGGATCCAGTCGCAGCAGTTCGGCAAACTTGCCCAGGAATTCGTGATAGACGGGCAGGGTGATGCTCCCGTCCCGCATCTGGACCGGACGGCCCCTCACCAAGGTGCTCACGTTGAAGGCCGGGCTGGTAACCAGCCGCTTCACCGGGCCGAATGTCTCCCCGCCGTCCTGCGACACCATTGCGTTGATCGAGCTGCCGGACCACCCGCCGACCGAAACACTGACGAAGAACAGCCACACCTGGCCGCTGACATCGAGGAATGCGACCGGGTTGCCCAGCTTCTTGATGTATCTCCCCAGCTCTTCCGAAAGCCTGGCCCTGGTCATGACCTCCCGCGGGAGGGTCCACGAACGCTCATCCGGGAGAAGACGGGCCGCATAGATCCCCACGTCGCGCGCCCCTTCCCGGCTGCCGCCGTACCAGAACGCCTGTACTCCTCCCTTCGGGAGTTCCGTCAACGTCGCGCTGTGCACCATGGCGCGGCCCCGAGGGTCAATCGCATGCTCCTCCCAAAGGGGTGCCGCCTCGCGGCTGCCGGCAACTTCGCCCGGATCTGCTGCGGCTCCCGCATGCTTCACCTGGTAGCCGGGCGCAGCGTCGTACGAATGCACGGACGCAATCAAGGGTGGAGTTGCGAGGATCAGTAGCGCGGCGACGGCGACGACTCCGCGGGTGCGGCAGTTTCTCGCTCCGATCAACCGAACCATGAATAACGATTGCCAGGTCCTGCGGATGCCGCCGAACTTACAAACGCTTCGGGCTCCATTTCGATTTGCCCAGTTCTATAATCGGCCCATTACTTCTCATCAGATATTCTGTGATTCTTGATTGCAGGGCAACAAGGGTGAACGATTGCCGCAGCTTGCTGCTGCCGCGTGCCAAATCCCCTGTCCATCGCCCGATCTGCTGCGCCGCTCTCCTGGAAGGATCATTGCCGCCATGACCGCTGGACATTGCGACTTCAAGGTCGCCGATCTGGGACTCGCCGACTGGGGCCGCAGAGAAATCGAGATCGCCGAGACAGAAATGCCGGGCCTCATGGCCGTCCGTGACGAGTATGCCGGCCGAAAACCCCTGGGCGGTGCCCGCATCGCCGGATGCCTGCACATGACCATCCAGACGGCCGTCCTGATCGAGACGCTGCTCGAGCTCGGCGCCGAAGTCCGCTGGAGTTCCTGCAACATCTTCTCGACGCAGGACCATGCGGCGGCGGCGATGGCTGCGCGCGGGGTACCCGTGTTCGCCTGGAAGGATGAAACGGAAGAGGAATTCTGGTGGTGCATCGACCAGACGATTCACGGCCCGGAGAACTGGACACCGAACCTCGTTCTCGATGACGGCGGCGACCTCACGAAGGTCCTGCACGAACAGCACGCCGACCTGATGCGCGAGCAGGTGCGTGGAGTTTCCGAGGAAACCACGACCGGCGTGCGCCGTCTCGCCCAGATGGCGCAGGAGGGCAGCCTGCTCGTCCCCGCCATCAACGTGAACGACTCGGTGACGAAATCGAAGTTCGACAACCTCTACGGATGCCGCGAAAGTCTCGTCGACGGCATCCGCCGCGCCACCGACGTCATGCTCTCCGGCAAGGTTGCCGTGGTCGCTGGCTTCGGCGATGTAGGTAAAGGGTCGGCGGCATCCCTGCGGAATGCGGGCGCGCGGGTGCTCGTCACCGAAATCGACCCGATCTGCGCCCTGCAGGCCGCCATGGAGGGCTACGAGGTAACCACGATGGATGCGGCGGCGCCTCGGGGTGATGTGTTCGTCACGGCCACCGGCAATACCGACGTCATCACGCTGGACCACATGCGGGCCATGAAGGATCGCGCCATCGTCTGCAACATCGGTCACTTCGACAACGAGATCCAGGTGGCGGCGCTCTCGAACTTCATCTGGGAGGAAGTGAAGCCCCAGGTCGACCAGATTCGCTTTCCCGACGGTCACCGCATCATCCTGCTGGCCAAGGGGCGCCTGGTGAATCTTGGCTGCGCGACCGGCCATCCCAGCTTCGTGATGAGCGCCTCGTTCACCAACCAGGTCCTCGCGCAGATCGAGCTCTGGACCCGCAGCGACCGGTATGACTGCGCCGTGCACGTGTTGCCCAAACACCTCGACGAAAAGGTGGCGAGTCTGCACCTTGCGCGCCTTGGCGCGGAGCTCAGCCAGCTTACCCAGAGCCAGGCTGACTACCTGGGAATCGACCGCAACGGCCCATTCAAACCGGCTGCTTACCGCTACTAGCGTGGAACCCGCCCCGGCATCAGGCGCAACCGGCCCGCGCCGATTGCTGCTCCCGGATACCGACGCCACACGAGACCTCGCGGCCAGCCTGGCGCCGCTGGCGCGCCGAGGCGACGTCATCGAACTGGTGGGACCACTCGGCGCCGGGAAGACCACGTTCGCCCGATCGTTCATCGGCGCCCTCGGCGGTGCCGGACTGGTGCCCAGTCCGACGTGGTCGCTGGTGGAACAGCACGCGACCAGCGCGGGGGACGTGTGGCATTTTGACCTGCACCGGCTCGAGCGCGCCGACGATGTATGGGAACTCGGCCTGGAAGACGCGCTCGCCGAAGGGATTACGCTCATCGAATGGCCGGAAATCGTGGAACGCCTGCTTCCTCCGGCCCGCCTCACGCTTCGCCTGGATCATGCGGGGACCGGCCGGACGGTGACGCTCGAGCCGGGGGCCACGTGGGGCCCACGCCTCCGGAAGGTGGCCCGCAATGGCTGAGCGCCGGGCCCGGCTGGACACCTTTCTGAAACGCCAGGGAATCGATCCGGATGCCGCCGTGCTGCTGGCCGGCGACGCGTCGAACCGCCGGTACTTCCGCACGCCCGGCGGCGTGTTGATGGATGCTCCCCCCGATCTCGAGGACGTCCGGCCATTCGTTCGCGTGGCGCGGCATCTGCGGGACCTCGGGCTGTCGGCTCCGGAGATCCTGGCCGCGGACGTGGATGACGGCTGGCTGCTGCTGGAGGATCTCGGCGACGACCTGTTTTCCCGCATTCTGGCGACCGGGGCGGCCCCCGAGCCGCTCTACGAAATGGCGGTCGACGTGCTGGTGACGATCACGCAGCATCCGCCGCCGCCATGGCTGGACCCGTACGACCTCGGGCCCCTGCTGGCCGAAACCGACCTGTTCCTGGACTGGTACCTACCGACCGTCGGCGTCGAACCCGACCAGGAGCGCCGCGACACATGGCACGACGCATGGGCTGCCGTGCTGACCCCCCAGCTCGATGCCTCGCCGGTCCTCGTGCTCCGGGACTGCCACGTCGACAACCTGCTGTGGCTCCGTGGCCGACCGTCGCCGGCAAATGTCGGACTGATCGACTTCCAGGACGCGCTCGCGGGCCATCCCGCGTACGACCTTGCATCGCTCCTCGATGATGTTCGGAATCCCCTGCCGCCGGGACTCGTGGCCAGATTGATGGAGCGGTTCCTTGCCGCAACGTCGCTGGAGCCGTCCGCATTTTGCGCCGCGTTTGCCGCGCTCTCCGCCCAGCGATCATCCAAGATCCTCGGCATCTTCACCCGGCTGGCCCGCAGGGACCAAAAGCCCCGTTACCTGTCGTGGCTGCCTGCGACCTGGAGGCTGCTGGAGCACCGCCTCAAGAACGACGGATTGCTTGCAGTGCGGGAGTGGTTCGACCGGCACGTTCCGGCCCCGCTCCGGCAGCCGGACGCGTTCAATGGCCCCGGCAATCCGTAGCCATCGCGCTCGCTTGCCCCGCGCCCCGACCGGCGCATGAGGGCCATTCACACGGCCATGGTGCTCGCCGCCGGCCGCGGCGAGCGGATGCGGCCGCTCACCGACCGCATCCCGAAGCCCCTGGTCCGGATTGCCGGCCGGTCGATGCTGGACCGGATGCTGGATGCGCTGGAACGATTCGGCGTGTCGCGCGCGGTCGTCAACGCGAGCCACCTCGGCTGGCAGGTCGAGCGCCTGCTGGAACGGCGGACGCGGCCGCCCGTCCACGTCAGCCTGGAAGACGAACGCCTGGAAACCGGAGGGGGCGTGCGGCGAGCCCTGCCCCATCTCGGACACGGTGCGTTCCTGGTCGCCAACGCCGACATCGTGTTGCCGCGGGCCGAGCATGCGTTTCGGTCGCTGGAGCAGCACTGGGATGGCCGGGTCATGGATGCGCTGCTGCTGGTGATACCCCGGGATCGGGCAACAGGCTATTCGGGACCAGGCGACTTTGACCTTCCCTTTCTTCCCAAGGGCGCAGCAGCGCTAGTACGAACCGAAGCCGACCGACAGCCCTACGTATTCACGGGCATTCAGATCCTGTCGAGAACTCTGTTCGAAAACGCTCCGGACGGCCCTTTTTCCCTGGGTGCCCTGTACCGCCGTGCCCGCCTCGAGCAACGCCTGTTCGGAATCGTGCACCACGGTGACTGGTTTCACGTCGGGACCGTCCAAGCGGTACAGGACACCGAACGTCTGCTCACGACCAACGACGCGACAATGTGAGTCAGCAACTGCCAAATCCACCGTCCGCCACGTCGCCACGGAACTCGACCCGGCGGTGGATGATCCACACTGTTGATAACTTCTTGCCCTTCGGGTTATCTGCCTCATACAAGCTTGGATACGATAGGCCGCCAAGCGGAAGCGCCGGTGACACGAGACACGACTTGACGACGGAAGCAGCGTTGCAGGGCGGACGAATGCGCCTGTTCCGCCACCCGACCAGCAGCGCCTCGATGCGGGTGACGCTCTACCTGCGGTGTCGCGGCATTGCGCCGTCACTCGTCGAACTGGTCGACATGGGTTTCGAGACAGACCACCGCGGCATCCCTGTCTTCACGATGCCCGAGGGCGATCCCGAGACCAGGAAGCTCGGCACCACCGACCTCACCGCTTTCAACCCGGAAGGGCGCATCCCGGTGCTGCTGCTGCCCGACGGGCGCAAGATGACCCAGTCGGGTCCGATCGTGGACTTTCTCGAGGATTCCATCGGCGCGACCGGACACCGGCCGATGGCGCCGGTCGACCCTTGGCTCCGCGCCGAGATGCGCCGCATCATGTGGATTGTCGCCGCGGACACCCAGCCCTACCAGAACATCCCCTTCATCATTCAGGCGATCGGAGAGTGGGGCATGGTGAAGGCAGCGCCCACGGAGCACCCGTTGCGGCTGCATTTCCTCCGCCGGGAGTTCGGCGCGCTGGAATCGATTCTGCGACGGTGCGCGGGAGCGTTCGCGGTCGGAGACGCGATCACGCTCGCGGACTGCTTTCTGGTACCCCAGGTGCGCAACGCTCTCCTGGCGGGAATCGACCTTCCCGGGGAATTTCCGACGCTATCGCGGGTCTGGGAAAATGCCATCGCCGTGCCGGAAGCGGCCGCGGTGCTGAATGAAGCCGGCGGGATCGTTCAGCCGTTTGCCTTCGACGCGGAGAAGTTTGAGGTTTACGCCGACGTGCGCGAAGCGGAATAGCCGCCCGTACGTGCCAAGCACCCGCAGACGCAGTGCGGTGCTCTCCCCTCCCGCACCGCAGAACGGACTCGAAGTTCCCCCCTTTCCTGCCCGCCGGGCGCCCAAGCGTTTCTGAACGCAGTGCGCTCGACATCCGGAACGGCAAGAAGTTGGGCGCATTTCGTGGGGTGCGGACTTGGACAGCCGCGTATCGGGATAGCTGCATGTTGACGCTGCACGAGTAGCAAGAGGCACGAAGGATTGCTGGAAGATATGCACAATCTGAAAGTAGTAATTGCTATTTGTTCCTAGCCCGGTAACCTGCGTCCATGATTGAACGCGAAATAGTCCCCTGCCTGACCCGTCTCTTCGGGCAATACCCCTTCGTGACCGTGACCGGGCCGCGTCAATCGGGCAAGACCACCGTCTGTCGCGAGACCTTTCCTGATCTGGCCTACGTCAATCTCGAGGCGCCCGATCAACGGGAGTTCGCGGAGGCCGATCCACGAGGCTTTCTCGCCCGCCTCGGTGAAGGCGCCATTCTGGACGAGATTCAGCGCGTTCCGGATCTCCTGTCGTATCTGCAGGTTCTCGCCGACGAGAAAAGGCGAAACGGCCTCTTCATCCTGACGTGCAGCGAACATTTCCAGCTGTCAGAAGCCATCGGCCAATCGCTCGCCGGACGTACCGCTCTGCTACGCCTCCTGCCCTTCACGCTCGGGGAGCGGGAACGAACCGGCGCCACCGGTGCGCTGGACGATATCCTCTATGCGGGTTTTTACCCGCGAATTTACGATCAGGGGATCGAGCCAAGGCAAGCACTGGGCGACTACTTCGAAACCTACGTCGAGCGCGACGTGCGTCGGCTGGGTGAAATTCGCAATGTTTCGAACTTTCAGCGCTTCGTCCGGCTTTGCGCCGGCAGGGTCGGACAACTGATCAACCTCCAGTCTCTGGGTGCGGATGTCGGCGTGTCCCACACGACGGTGCGGAACTGGCTCGATCTTCTGGACCGGAGTTACATCCTTTTTCGCCTGCCGCCGTTCCACGCAAATGTTCGCAAGCGTCTGGTCAAGACACCCAAGCTCTATTTCTACGATGTCGGCCTGGCCGCCCATCTGATCGGAATCGAACGGCCCGACCAGATCGCCACGCACCCTCTGCGGGGACCGCTCTTCGAAAACATGGTCGCCGTCGAAATCCTGAAGCAGCGGTTCAATCTCGGACGTGCTTCAAACCTGTCCTTTTTCCGCGACAGCCGGGGACTGGAATGCGACATCCTGTTCGAAACCGCCAGCGGTACAGGCGCGATTGAAATCAAGTCGGGCGCGACCGTTACCACTGACTTCTTCATCGCCCTCAATGCTGTCGCCAAAGTAGTGCCGGACATCACCATGAAGGCCGTCGTCTATGGCGGCGCAACCCGCCAGTCCCGGAGCGCCGGCGAGGTCGTGCCGTTTGACGATCTGCACGGATTCCTCGAACGCTTCGAGGTCGAACGGGAGGTGGCTTCCTTCGTGAAAGACAGGACGGGGCGGATGCCTTCGTCGACAGACGTCGACGTTCTCGAGAGGGTCTATCGCCAGCATATCCGTCCCGTCCTGGACGCGATCGATGGCGCTCTCGGGGAGCATGTGGCGCGGCTCTTCCGGAACCACGCTCAAAGTTCCACCGTGGAGCTCGGCCGAAGCAGTCTCAGCTCAAGCGGTTTGTTGAGAGCCAGCGATTGGGACCGAACGAAGAAGGATCTCTTGGTGAAACCGGGGTTCACGTTGAGTGATGATCGCCCGGTGACAATTACGCAGGTCTACCACCTCGCAGACTACAACCGTCCCGGGGATGCCGACTTCGGTATTTCGATAACCCTCAAGTGGTCTCTCGAAGCCCGCGGGTTTTCCCGTGCTGCGACCGTGAACGATGTGACGGTTTCGAGGATCGGCGAACGGATTCGCTATTCGGACCTCGAAACCCGCAGCCCACGTGCGGATGGCGCCAGTTCGGCCATCCTCACTGCTGCCATGCGTGAAATCGAGAAGCTTTCGAACGTCTGACAAGCACTCGTGCGATTAGCCCTGGCCGGATGAAGAAGGAGTTCGCGTTGCGAGAGGACGTCAACTAATTCTTGCAGTACACGCCGTAGCCCGAATACCTCTGCGTGGCGGAACCGATCAGGAAGCGGGGGAAAGAGCTGACGAACAGGGCAATCAGCGCGGTTTGTGAGGAAGAAAGAAATGGCAGACCGGTATTGCGCCGGAGGACATTCCAGTGGAGGCGGCAGCAGCGCCACTGCGCTGCCGAGGGGGAATTGCCATCGGAATGGACGGTTGCGCAGAGCACTCGATCTGGTTGTTGGTCGGGCTCGTTATGGGTTTTGCTGTATTCGGTGTCGCGGAGAAGGCGCCTTCGAGGTTATCTGACCCAACCGCCGGTTCGATCAAAAACTTCGTTCGCGAAGGCCGAATTCGGATCGACGGGTTCAACGACAAGATGAATTCGATGTAGGCCGCGGTATGCACGGGCGCGAGATCCGCGGACATCCACGAAGGTTCCACACGACCACAACCCGGCGCCACATTTGATCAGCTTTAGCAGATAATCTCCCTTCTTTGATCTGTGATGCCTGATCGATGACTTGTAGAACATTGATAATGATATGCCAATCTATATAATTGTGACAGCCTAATATAGGAAAGCATATCAATGAGCTACGCAACGCAGGAACTAATCGACGCGCTCAAAGCAGCGAGAGCAGCCAAGGGCCTCAGTCAGCGGGCCTTGAGCAAGCGCACCGGCGTACCGCAAAGCCACATTTCCAAGATCGAGACCGGTGGAGTTGACATCCGCCTGTCGAGCCTGATCGAACTGGCGCGCACGCTCGATCTCGACCTCAAGCTGGTTCCGTGCAAGGCCGCGGCTGCGGTGGACAGTGTCGTGCGCAGCACCGCGCCGGCCGTCGCGGCAATGCCGGCAGTTAAGGAACTCAACCGTACCCTAGATACCGTCAGGAACCTTCGCTACGTCTACCCCGATCTGAGTGAACTGAAGAAGCTCCAGAACAGCCTCCAGGCTCTCAAGGGCCTACGCAACGTTGGCAGAGAACTGGAAGCGCTGCGAGATATAGGCAGGCCGATCCGCAAGCTGAAACAGGCCCTCGAGAAACTTGCGGGCGAGAGGCAGGGGCGCGCCGAGCAGCAAAAGGCAACCCCCTACGCAGCGAGAATTCCGGCGGAACAACTTCTGGCGCTGCGGAGAGCGGTAGGCACCGTACAAAACTTGCACAACCAGCTTGTGGACACCATCCCCGAGCAGCCTCTGCCGCCGCGACCCGCTTACCGGCTTGATGATGACGGGGCGAACGACGATGGCTGAAATACCTGTCCTGAACATACATCTACACGGTGAAACAATCGGCACGTTGACGAATGTTGGCGGCGACCGCACATATTTCAGCTTCACGGACGAATATACCGCTGACAGGGACCGACCGACTCTCGGGTTGTGGTTCAAGGACGTGTACGGGAATCCGATTATCGATTTTGCAGTTAAGCAAAAGCGCCTGTTGCCCTTCTTTTCAAATCTACTGCCCGAGGGCTACCTGCGGAAGTATCTCGCCCGCCTTGCCGGCGTAAATCAAGAGCGCGAGTTCTATCTGCTCTGGGCCCTGGGCCATGACCTTCCGGGCGCAATCACTGTCGAGCCCGCAAACGGCGACAAATGGCCGCCCGGCCTTGAGAACGAAGGCGTCGAAGGCGCCAAAAAGAAGCGCGAGAATGCGCTGCGCTTCTCGCTTGCCGGCGTGCAGCTAAAGTTCTCCGCGGTCGATAACGACGAAGCCAGCAAGGGCCTGACAATACCGGCATCCGGCGTCGGCGGTTCGTGGATCGTCAAGCTGCCCTCCCTGCGATTTGAAGGCATACCCGAAAACGAATATGCGCTCCTTACCCTAGCCCGACTGGTCGGCATCGATGTACCTGAGTTCAAGCTCGTAGATGTCGATGCGATCGCAAACCTGCCGGAGGGGGTCGGGGATTTCACAGGACAAGCCTTTGCGATCAGGCGCTTTGACCGCACACCGGACCGCCCAGTTCACACAGAAGACTTCGCGCAGGTCTTCGGCGTCTACCCCGAGAAGAAGTATGACACGGCAAGCTACCGCAATATCGCAACCGTACTTCGAATGGAGACCGGTGACACCGACATCGAAGAATTCATCAGGCGCTTGACCTTCTGCACCTTGACCGGCAATGCCGATATGCATCTGAAGAACTGGTCGCTGATCTATCCGGACAAGCGGGCGCCTGCTCTGTCACCGGCCTATGACCTGGTCTCGACCATTCCCTATATCGAGGATGAGGAAGCTGCCCTCAAGTTCGCGAGAACGAAACGCTTCGACGGCTACACGTTTGATGAGCTGTCCTACCTGGCAGGCAAGGCCGGTCTCCCTGAGACACCGGTGCTCAACACCGCCAGACAGACGGTGGAGCGGTTCCACGAAGTCTGGGAGAAAGAGAAAAAGAACCTGCCGCAACGAAGACGGGTAACAGAACGTATCGACGCCCATCTCAAGACGATGCGCATCTAGAACAAGAGCATCCCGCTCGACCGACTACAAGAAAACGCTTCTGCTGGAGCCAACGCCTAAGCCTCGTCTCATCGGCATCAATCTTGCCAAGAGCCGTTGCTTCGAGCAGCGACTGTACCAGTCGCCGACGTTTCAGGTGCCTGGAACTGACTGCTCCCGCCGGTCGGCCAGCGGGCCCCCACGCAAACAACTTGAACCGAGACTGCAAGCGAGCCCGAACTTTTTGCATGGGCCGGTCTGTTCGTGAAACACGCCGCCCTCGCTGATCGATTGCGCCCGACATTCCACTGGCCTGCCCGGAACGGCGAAACGCTCAAGCGAGCCGCAAGAACCGGGCTTATGTCGAATACTTGACAAGGCAGGCCCATCCCTGATTGCGGCGTCAATGTTCTCGTGATACGAGAACAGGAACGAAACATCTTTCACAACCCGCCCCGCTCGACAGAGCAGCGGCCAACCGCCGCATGGCGTGCGTGACGATGTCGAGCATCGCCAGATCGTCTACCGGGCGCTGTTCGAGCCACTGCCGGTACCGACCGACGCCTCGACGGCGCCGTCTGCCTTGTGTCCACGCTGGCGACCGTGAAGGCCGTCAAAGCTGTAACGGCCGCAATCACTCCCGGATGGCAGCCGCGGCTGTCGTTGACGGAATGCCGGTCCGCCTTGTCATGGCAGCGGGCAATCAGAACCGGCTTGCGAACTTTCGCGTGAGCGATGTTGGCGCCAATCCGGCAATTTGTTCCGATCCGTGCATTGCCTTCCGCTACTTTGGCGAGACGGTGAGCGAGGAACGCGTCGGCACATGGTCCATCGCTCGTCAGAATGGGCCGATCCCGAGCAGCTTCGCCGCGTTGGCATGGGCGATTTTCTCCTTTACCGCCCGGGGCAGGTCGACCGCTCGCAGCCAGTTCGCGCCGTCCCGGTTGCTCACGAACGGATAGTCGACCGCGAACATCACCCGGTCCTCGCCCATCACCGACAGCACCAGCTGCAACAACTCGTCGCGGAAGAACGCGCTGGTCGTGATCCAGAAGTGGTCGTGGAAGTACTGCTGCACGGGCTTCTGCAGCTTGTCCGCCGTGATCCGCGCCAGGTCGTCCCCGAAGCGCCAGTAGAAGAACGGCAACCCCTCGCCCATGTGGCCGACGATGATCTGCAGCTTCGGATACCGGTCGAAGACGCCGCTGGCGATCATCCGCAGGCACTGCAGCGCCACTTCCTGGTGCCAGCCGTAGCCGGCGCCGCTTAGCACCCGGCTCACCCACTCGTTGCCCAGGCCGTCGTAATAGACCTCCATAACTTCGGGGGATGCCCAGTTCGGGTGAATGTAGATCGGCACGCCGAGCGCCTCGGCGCGGGCAAGCACCGGCGCAAAGTCGGCGTGGTCGAGAAACTTTCCGTGGGTAGCCCCGTAGGTCATGCAGCCCACGAAATCGAGTTCGCGCACGGCATATTCGAGTTCATCCGCCGCCGCCCCGGGCTCGCTCAGCGGCAACGTGGCAAACGCCCGGAAGCGCTCCGGATGGGCCGCGAGGACCTCGTTGGCAACCCAGGTGTTGAGCCTGCGGGCATAGGCGACGCCCTCCGTGCCCGGCAGGTTCTGCACCCCGGGAGTCAGCGCCGAAAGCACCTGCATGCCGATCCCCGCTGCGTCCATCTCCGCAACGCGCCCGGCGCCCACATCGGTGATGTCGAACCGCGGCGTGCCCTTCGGGAATCTGATGCCGTTGAGCCGCATCAATTCCGTCGTCGCGAAATGCTCCTCCAGGCCTATCAGGAATAAGTCCGCGTCCCTGTGCGCGGCGCTGGCCGCGTCCAAGCGGCCGGGAAGCGACGCCGCCGCTGCGGCGGCACCCAGCGCGGCTGCACCGCTGACGAACCTTCGCCGGTTCAGGACCGGGCTAACCGGGCAGTGGGTGCGTGCGTCTTTCATGTTGTGTCCTCCTCAGATGTTGCAGTTCGTCAAGTCGAGCCTTGAAGCACATTTCGAACCCCCTTCAACCTGGGCTCCACTGGAATCCGCGGCGTTCCGGAAAGCCGGGCCCTTCGATGTGGATGATCGAGACGACCCGCGCACCCAGCCCATCGCCCCCGGCACCCGGTGTCGCCGCCCTTGTCACCGGATCCGATGTCCGCGCACGATGCCGTGTGTCGGACACCGCCGTCGTTCGCGGACTCGCGCCGCGTCGCATCGACGCACATATCGAAGTCGGGGTCGGGCGGACCGGGCGCGGAAACTCGATACCTCCGCGCGTACCATTCCTCATGTGCTCGGGCTCGGAGCTATTGACGTCGAGCGCCGAAGGCTCCCGCTATACCGTCCTTGCGGAATTCGCCGCCGACTTCCTGATGCATGGGGCCAGCGAACATCCCGACAAGGTGATCATGGCGTTCCTGGTCGCTTTCCCGAGCAAACCTGCCGAACAGGCCGCCCCTGAGAGGAAGGTCCTTCCAGCTCATGTCATGGTGCCGAGTCGCCTCGGTGACGTTATGGATGTTGGTGAAAAGTACGTCGACAGCAGGATCTGCGAGATCGTCGATCGTGATCGTCGCGTCGCCGAGCAGCGCGTCTGGCCGTGCGTGCCGCAGCGCAGTCGAGGCCAGATCTTCCATCCCGACCATGACACCCGTCCATGTGGCCGACCCCACACCAGTTGGCGTCGTTCCAGAGTAACGGCCGGCCGTGTAGCCAAGGACACCTCCCCCCGCATAGAGCAGATCAACATCATCGGTGTCACTGGTTTCAGCACAGCCCGGCGCGCCAATCCTGCACCAGCGCGTGAGTGAGACGTTGAAGTGCATGTATTCGAGCCAGCCGCCGAACGTGAGAGAATCGACAAGATCTGTTCGCGTGCCGTCAGTTCCCCTTTCCGATTCGAGGGTTAAGGTATTGGTGAAACGACTATTGAATCGGGCGATAGGGACGCCGTTGTGTTCCAGGACCGGTGCGAATTTCCAGTTGCTGTCCGGAGGCGGTTCGAAGTCGCAGTCGCCTGACGAGCATGCTTCAGCATCCGCCGGGAAGGCCGGCCTAGTTTCTACCGGGATGACCGGTCCGGGATCGGCGCCGACACTGGCGGGCCCCGCCAGGATCACCCTGTGGGTGGACCTCCTCCCAGCCGACCTCCAGGCGCCTGACACTTGTGCAGCCGTCATCTGGAGAGTCGGAACGCCGTCTTGGAAGCGCTGCCACTTGTCCAGGAGCGATGTCTCACTGTCATCGTCATCGGAACCGCCCACGGAAACCGCGCCGCCGCCACTACATCCGAGAAGGGCCAACACCACCGCCGCCATCATCACCCGGTACAACGGGCCCGCGGCGAATGTGTGACGGCCTGTCATCAGCGTGGTCCCGGCCGCGGTTCCAGCGACTCCTCGTCCAACGGATGCGCATCGGGCAACGGCTCCCGACCGGGACTACGGGTTTCCGGCCCATCGCCCGAGATCCGCCGCCCGGGACCAGATTCGCCGGCGGAACCTGCAGGAGATCTACCGGTTTCCCTCGCGGCGGTACGTGAAGAATGTCCACGGGCTGAATCGGAGTCGGATTGCCGCTTCCCGCGTGGCGGAGACGTCAAGATGGATCCCACCCCATCAGGAAATCCGGACAAAGCGGGAGACCGCACCCGACCCCGGGCACCGGTACCATCGAACCGGCCGCCATCAAGCCGAACGGCAGCCCGTCGGGTCTTCGCACTGCCAATGCCCGGCTAATTCGCCAGCGCCGGCGAATGATCGATGGGCGTTTCCACTTGGACATGGCCATGATTGCTTCGCGAAGTGCCGGCCGTGACAGACCTCCAACAACTCGGGCAATTCGCCGGGCAACCGGTCGATGCGCTCCCGCGCCGCTGGACGCGGTCCGCGTCAATGTCAACCGGCGCGCCGTCCCCAAAAACGTCACCCTGAACGCAGTTGCAATACCAAGCGGCGAAGCAACGTATTCCGCTTCTTCCGGCCGTTCATCACTTCAGTATGCCACTGCGCGCCATCGCGCGCACCTCCGTTCATGCGATCTCCATGTTATATTCGTTTATCAGGATATGTATCGCATAAATTCGTTCCCTTCCAAGATCACAACTGTCGATCTGGACATCGCCAACGGAATACGTACTGCGCGCCGTCGCGTCACCACCGCGACCGGGCAGGTGGCCGGCGTGCGTGGCTCGTGGGGCAGCGCTTTCGGTATCAGCGAGCGCGTCCGACGCGCTCTTTCCAAAGCAACGCGCCCGTCGTCAAATCGAACGCATAGGCGTTGGTGCGGAAGTCGACGAACAAGGCGGCGGGCCGGCCTTCCGGTCTTTCGCGCGCCAGGACCGCACCCCGGACGGCGGCATCGGCCTCATGGCTCCATCGCACGCAGGCTGGCCTATGGCAGGTCCGCAGACAACCGCAGGGCCATGTGCCCGTTTGATCACGGCGGTCCGGGTACCCCAAGATGTCGTGTCCGGGCACGCGTCGCACCGCGCGGCGCGGCCGGTGTTCAATCGTCTCCGGCTCAGGTTCGCATGCCACCGCGAGAATCTTATCGGTGATCTGCAGGCTGCCCAAATCCCTGGTTCCGGCCTTCACTCTTCTCTTGGTGTTCACCACGCCGGCCGCGGCCGAAGGCAAGCGCCTCGCGACAGAGAAGGATCCCGGGAACTAGCCGTCGATCGGGAACTGACGGGCAACCGGTCGACCCTGCGGTGCGCCGGTTACAGCAGGATGCTTGGCGTGGTGCGCGGCCAACGGATCCAACGAAGGCGCGGGGCTGGGCCGGTGCCGCAGAAACGTCTCACACACATTCCCCTGACGTGCCGACGTGTTCAGGTACTGCGTTGCAGACAAAGGGAAGCCGTCACGGTGACGTTCCCGGCCCGCTCCGCATGGTCGATGGCCTTGCTCAGCCGGGAGCGACACCTTAGATCGCCCCAACAAGCCGGAGCAGTGGCTTCAAGATGCGGGGGAAAGGCGATGCGCGTACCGCAGCCAGTGATCGTCGATCAGACTGCCGTCGACTGGCATCTCTGGGGCCATACCGGCCTCGCTGACGAGGGCGGGATCCGCTGGAAGCTGCTCGTCGCAGGTGAGCGCACGGACACCGTGGGCATCGTCACGGGTATCGCAGAAATTCCGCCGGGCACGCGGCTGCCGTTGCATCACCACGAGCCGGAGGAGACCTATTACATCGTGAGCGGTCGCGGCCAGATTGAAATCGGTGACCGGACGACGGAGGTCGGGCCGGGCTGCGCAGTCTACATTCCGCCCAATGCCTCGCACGCCTTACAGTGCGTTGGCACGGAGCCGCTGGTCTTCGTGTTCACGTTTCCTAGGGACCGCTTCGACCAGATCGTCTATTGCCTTGATCACTAGCAGCCACGCCGCCGCGCTTCCGCGGCTGCTTGCGGCGCAACAAGACTTGCGCACGTCCGTCCGAAGAAACCGGCCGGACGGGCGGCAGTTTCGTGCAGTTCAGGACCGGTAGCCCGTCCGATGTACAACCAGTGACGGCCGCCCGCGCACCCGCAACCGGGCCGCATCGCCATAGGCCGAGGTCGAGTTCGACCGACTTCGGCGTCGGCTCCATTGCATATTCGGTGGCAGCTTCGTCCCCCGATTCGCCCGCGTGTCCGCGGCTGAAGTTGACGCCGCGGTCGTTGCCGCCAGCCTCCCGGCAACCCCGGTGCGGCCCGGTGCCTCGTTCCGGCACAGTTCCGCTGCGGTCGCGACCGGGTTCGCGATAGGGACGGGCCCGCAGCCGTGTGTCGATGGCGCCTCGCGCCAGGCCTCGAGGTTTGGTTCAGTCGCTTCCAGTGCGTGGTCGGGCGCGCATTTCCACGGCTCCCGATGCCGAGTACCGTCCGCCCGGCGGCCCATAGGATCTATGCGGGAGGCCACGGTCGCCGCGCCGTGGCGCTCACGCCCCACTCGCGGTAGTCCAAGTCTGCGTGCGCCGCGAGCATCCGCGCCCGGGCCTCGATCGAGCGCCCCGAGTCCGCGCCGGCGAAGGCGCCGCCGCCGAGTTCGAGACCTGAGCCGGTCTCCGCGTCGCCGCCGGCATGGCGCACGCCGAACTCCAGGCCCAGCCTAGTACACTGCCGCCCACCAGCAACGCCCGGCTACCCTCCAGCGCGAGCCGCACCCGGCTCGGATCCGCACTCGTGTCGCCCTCGTTCGCAACCGTCTCCGCCGTTGTCTCCACGAAGCGCCCGTCTGCCTTGCGTGCGAGGTCGAAGCCGCCGGCTTGGTCCGCCTGCAGGAGCGTGCCCCGGCCGCTTATGGCCGCGAGGCGCGTCGAGAGGTCGGTGCGGGTGATGCGCTCGGGCTGGCCGGTCGCGTCGTTGACCTGCTGCACGATGGACATGTCGACCGTGCCGTGGCCCGCCAAGCCCCAGACCGAGACCCGGTCGCTCACGTTCAGCCGCGCATAGGGCCTCATGATGTCAAACCTAGCGACGAGCCGACATCCTTCAACCACGACTTGGAGTTCTGAATCCCCTGCCGCACGCAGGAGCATCCAGCGCCGCCCCTCAACGCGCACGGCCCTGTCGCGTCACTCGGCGTGTTGAGTTTTGCTCGCGACAGTGCTACATGTAGCACATGGATGCGATCGGAATCCGTGAATTGCGGCAGAGGGCGAGCGACTACCTCAGGCGGGTAGCGGCAGGCGAGACATTCGAGGTGACCGATCGCGGACGGCCGATCGCCCTCCTGACTCCCATTCCGAACACATCGCCGCTCGACCGGCTCCGCGCGGCGGGCGATCTGGATGAAGCGACCCGTTCGACAGACGAACTTCCCGAGCCTGTCGATCTCGCTCCCGGTGCTGAACCGCCTTCCGCCAGGCTCGCGCGTCTGCGCAGCGATGAACGCTGAACGCCTCTGCTACGTCGATTCATCGGCCGTCGTCAAGCTCGTGGTGCGAGAAAATGAGTCCGCCGCGTTGAGGCGATATCTCCGTGGCCGCGCACTGGTGTCGAGTGCACTCGCCGGGGTGGAGGTCACTCGGGCAATCATGCCGCATGGAGCCCCAACCTTGCGCACGGCCAGGGAGGTACTCTCCTGCATTGGGCTCATACGGATCAACGCCAAGGTGCTGTCCCGCGCGGCGACCATGGACCCGGCGGACCTTCGTACCCTTGACGCCATCCACCTCGCCACGGCGTCTCTCCTGGGAGAGTCCTTGCACCGATTCGTGTGCTACGACAGGCGGCTGGCAAGCGCGGCGAATGCCAGCGACTGGACCGTCGTGTCGCCCGATTGACAGATCGGACGAGGTCGTCGCCTCGGCACTCCGGATTACGATGTATTGACGCTCATTAGCCCTGCCCGCACGCGCCGCTACCGACACTTCGCCTGACGCCTCACGTCGCCCTGCGCACGGCTCACGGCGAAGGCGGCTCGTTACACCCTTCCTCCCGCCGGACTTGCACCGGCTGTCCACGTCAGAGTTCGCCTGACATTCACCAGCGCGCGACGCTCCGCAGCGCAGGCCGCTGTATTCCGGGCTCGGATGGCGTATTGACGCTGAGCGTCTCGTCAAGGCTTCGAAGCCCGCGTTGGTCCTCCGGAAATCTCTCCCTCGCGTTCCAGCCAGCCTGCGGTCGCAGCAGTGCCGGCGCACTTGTCGACAGCCCTATGGTGGAGGCCCAAGCGTGGTCTCGATGCCGCCAGCTACGGTTCACCAGGGCGCAGGAAGCCGGCATGCATGGCGGTGCTCCGAGCAGTCACTCCGTCTGGCGCCATTCCCTTGGCCGGAACACCCCGATGATTCTGTAGTCCCACGACCAGGCCCACCTGCAAGGCTGCGTCTTCCCTCCTCCGATAACTGGCAGCCGAACATGACTGACGGATTCGCAACCCAGCCCGACCGAAACCGCACCTGCCGCTTCTGCGGTTGTCGAGGCAACTTGCATTATTGCACCCGCTGTGGCGCCACTGTCGATGATACCGTGACACCGTTAACGAACTATCTCTGGAAGCGGTTACGGGAACTGTTGCTGTTCGCGTCCCGATTCATCTTCACCACGCTACCGCTATTGCTTCTTCCCGGACGCTTCTTCGCAGCGTTGAGTACAGACGGGCAGGGTGTCGACGGAGGGCTGCTCCTCTTTGGTCGTCAGGAAGGCGCTATCTGCAACCCTTGGCGACGGCCACTCCCGCCCCTTGCATACGCCGTGGGCGCGGTCGCGATCACCGTGTCCATCGCCAGCATCTGGTGGAACAGCATTAAGGTGCAGCAGACGATCGAGCAATTGGGACTCGCGTCGACGGGTCCCATTGCCTACCTGATGGTGAGCCTAATCGTCGAAGTAGTCCTGCTGTCAGGGACGCTATGCATTGCGTATGCGCACGGATCGCTCCTTGGCATAAGGAATCTTCGCAATGCACCGACGTTTATTGAGTATATCGTCTACGCCTCGACGCTCTGTTACTTGCTGGTTTTCTCGGTCGCTTGTGGGATCCTTGCCGCAGGTCCAGAACTTGACCAACCCATCCACATTTGGGGGGTCTTGTTTCTGTCCAGCATGATTCCGTCCGCTTATTGTTTCATCCTGGTGCCGGCCCGGATTGGCGGCATGCTCGGCGTGGCAACATGCCGGGTGCTTTTCGCATACCCTGGGCTGGCTCTCGCTGCCGGACTTTGGCTCGGACTACCGTTGGTTTGGCTGGCCCACCGAACGGGCCTCGTGACGTGATCTGCGCAGCGGCTATTGCCTGCACGAGCGTGCTTGCACCCGACACCGCGGCGTCGCGGTAGGCGCCGGCGATCCTCCAGCCCTCGCGCTCCGCGTGCTCGCGGCAGACGCGTAACTGGTCCTCGATCCATCTCGCGAACTCCGACGCGCTCATGCCGATCGCCTCAAGATCCTCGCGCAGTGTCTCGCCCAGATGGACTGGCTCGCGCGTACCGTACCTCCCGTCAGCGATAGCAACCAATCCCTCACCTCTCAGCGACGGATGAAGGCGCAGTCCCACGCCCCGCCCACTACTCCTCCGGCAGTGCCGGTAGCAGCTCGGGGTGAAGTACCGTGAAGACCGAATCGAAGCTGCCCGCGGCGCCGTCGGCCTCGGTGAAGTCGGCCCTGGCCTGGCCGGCGGCAAGGCGAGGGGTGCCGTCGGCGGCGGGGCGGCTGGAGAACCGACCGGACCATGCCCCGTCCGAGCGCGTCACGTCGCGGTCGGGATGGGTCACGGAGACGTGCTCGCCCTCGAATCCGCCCGCCTCGCCGACCGGCGTCAGCGCAAAGCGGATCTCGTACCCGGCTGGCGGGTGCTCGATGTCGCCCTCGCCGCGGCGCCAGCCGAGGATCGCGTAGAGGTGCTCGCGCTCGAGCGCGATGTCGCCGACGCAGCCGATGCAGCCGGCGACCGCGCCGGCCGCGAAGTCGGCCTGCAGCGTCATCGCCGCGGTGAACTCCTCGGCCACCGGTTCCGCGGCGCCGGCCGCGCGGTAGCGGTAGACTCCGCCGGCGCTGCCGGCATAGCTGGCCGTCCCGGCCAGCGGGAGTTCGGGCGGGGCGGCAGGGTCAAGCTCGCGCCCGTCGACGAACGGGACGATCGTCGCGACGGCCGGGTCGAGACGACGCGTCGTCGTCGCCCCGTCGAAGCGCATCCAGAAGCCGGCCGAGAGGTAGTCGGTCGGATCGTCGTTGTCCCAGCTGACCAAAGCGTAGGCCAGCGTGACACCGTCGCGGTCGGACTTGCCCAGGGTCCAGCGCCGCCCGGCGTGATTGGGCATGAAGGGGAACCAGGACCAGCTGTACCATTCGTCGCGCAGCGAGTTGAGGTTGTCCCGCCCGCCGTCCGGGCGCGGCACCGAGATGCGCAGCACCTCGCCGTCGAAATCGGTGATGCGGGGAGCTGGCGGCGGGGCGGCGGAGACGGTATCGGCCATGTCGCCGCCGCCAGCACAGGCGGCCAGCACGAGGGCGACGGCGGGACAAATGGCGGGCAGGCCGTGTTTCATGGAGTAAATCCCCAGTACTCGGGCGGGAGAAGGGCAGTCGATGCAGTCTTGTCCCCGCGTCGTCCTTCGCCATGCGCCCGGCGGGCGCCATTCAGGATGAGGATGGGAGCGACCGCCAAGTGTAAGAGCCCCGGCAGGCGGTGAAGTCCTCCTGCCGCCGATCACGACGAGCCGTACCCGCCGTCGACCGCCCGGGTGAGGAAACCACGATCACCGCGCATGCGTCGGCGAGGCAGAGCACCGGGACCGACCATCTGTCCACGAAGGCGTATTCCTCCCGTGTTGCCCGGGTCCCGCATTTGCAGCAGGCCCGCAGGCGGAACTCAGAACTCGAGGTCCATCCGCATACCCGCCAGGGCCTCCGTCCGGCCGAAGCCGTCGCGCACCGCCGCAACGCCCAGACCGAGAGCGGCATTCGGATCGTCGGCGAAGACGACGCTCAGCCCAGCCCTGTCGAAGGACAGCAGATCGCGGCCGTCGATCACGATGTCCTGATAGGCGATCTGCCCGCTTTCGTCCACGCCGGTGGCGGCCCGGATGCGCCCGGACACCACTGCGGCGGGACGTTCCGCCCCCAGCCGCGCCGCCACCGTGACCAGGCGGTGGGGGCGGAACGAGATCACGAGGTCCGCGGCCGCCAGCAGCACGTCGTCGAAGCGCAGCAGCGGGCCGCTCCGCACTGCCAGACGCGTCACGCGGCCGGTCAGGTCCAGACGGCCGGTCTCACCGGCCGGGACGATGCGCCTCCAGGCGAGTCCGGCGCTGTCGCCCGCGATCTCCAGCGCGCCGGCGCCGTCCCAGCCCATCGGCCGGCCGAGCCCGGAGGCGAAGGAAACGCCGAACGCGTCAGCGCCGCCCGCCCCTCCCGCGCGACGCGGAGCGAACGACGCAGCCAGCACCGCGGCCGGGTTCCAGCCCGCGATCCCGAACCCCGGGGCGCCAGTCCCGGCGGTGCCGGAGACCCCCACCGCATGCCATTCGCCCGATGCCCCGCTGAGCCCCAGGGCGATCCCCGCGGCGTCCTTCGACATCCGCCAGCCCCCGGCGACCAGCGGGGATCCGGCGAGCTCCGCCAGACCCTGCGCCACGCCCGCGCCCCGGCCGAAACCCACGAGCAAGCCTCCCTCCGCAAGGCCGTGTGCCTGGAAACCGGTGCCTGACACGGCGACCACCGCGCGCCCTTCGCCGCCGGAGCGCTGGCCCCGCCGCAGCGGCGCCAGCGCCAGGTCGTCGAGCGAGAGGTACCCGCTCCTCCGGGCCTCCGCGAAGGCCTCCAGACCCACTTCGAAAGGCGCCCGCTGGAAACCGTCCAGGACGGTGACGGTCCGACCCGCGAAATACCGGCCGATCGCGCCGCCGGGCAGCCCCGCCCGCGCCCCCGCGGTCGACACCACCGGACCCTGGTCCCGGGCGCCCAGCGCGAAGTAGGTGCCGCCCACCGGCCTTGACGCCTTCTCCACGTCGATCCGCCCCTGCCCGTAGATGTGTCGGCTGTAGCCCGGGAAGGCGTCGTCCGCCGTGACGAGAATGCGCTCGCGAACCTCCTGGTGGCTGAGGTTCGGGAACATGCTCTTCAACGCGGCCAGCGCCGCGGCGGCATAGGGGGCGGCGATGGAGGTGCCCACCGCCAGCGTCCAGAGCCCGTCCACGGCGGTCGTCGCGACCACATACGGAGCGGCCACGCACCACGCGGCGGCCTCGCCGCAGGGCTGGCCTCCGCCGTCGAGACGGTCCCCGCCAAGGCCGCCCACCGTGAGCCAGCCCTTCTCGAGCGCCGGGAAGAAGCGCGGCAGGACCCCCTCCACCTCCGGGTACGGATGCCGGTCCCCGGGCTGGTTTCCATTCGCCCAGACCATGACGCCGCCGGCGGCGACATAGGCCTCGTAGGCCGGCAGGCTCTCGGCCATGATGGAGCGAAGGCGCGCCGCCGTGTAGCTCTGCGGCGTGACCCCCTGGCGGTGCAGGAACCGTCCCCAGCTGTTGCTCGCGACGCGCACGCCGAGGCCCTGCATCCACCGGACACCCCGCGCATTCTCCCGGTCGAAGATCTCGCCCCAGGCGTGACCCCGGTCGTGACAGTCCTCGTGACGGTGGCACCCCTCGTGCAGCTGGCCCACCTGGTTCGCGTAGGACGCGACCCCGGCCTCGTAGGCGATGCCGTAGACCCCGGCGCCGTTCTTCCTCGCGGCGACGACGCCGGCGACCTGGGTGCCGTGACCGTCCCCGTCCCACAGGTCGCTGGAAAAGTCTCTCCCACCGTACCGGTCCGCCGCCGCCGGTATGTCGCCCCGGTCGTTGCAGGTCCAGCCCACGGCGCAGACATGCGCGAACTGTCCCTCGAGATCCGGATGGTCCATATGCGCACCGGAGTCCGTCAAGCCCACGATCTGGCCCCTACCGGTCCCGCCCCGCCGGTGCATGGCACCGACCCGGTCGGCTTCGTCCCAGGCGATCTCCGCGAGACGAGCGCTGGAGGTGGCGAGAAGTTCGGGAAAGCCGATCACCACTTCGCGGTACGGCGTGAAGGTCTCGCCACCGGCGGGGGGAGGACGCGGGTCACCGCCGGGAGGAGGTTCATCGCCGACGGGCGGGGGAGGAGGCTCGGCGTCGGGAGGAGGAGGCAGGACCGAAGGCCCGCCGCCGTCGCCGCCGTCGCACGCGGACAGCGCCAGAAGGGCCGCCGCCGCAACCACCACCGGACCAACCCGGATCATGCGTCGCCGCCAGGAAGTGTGACGCCACAAGTTCCCGCAAAGCCGCGCACGTCGTCGGCTGCGATCCGCAGGGATGGCCTGGCGTGTGTCCGGTGATCGCTGGAAATTGCCCGTTCTGCAGCCGCCGCGCCACCGTTCTCGCGAAGTCCCGGGCGACCGGATCCTGGCAACCCGGGCGCGAGCCCGGCGGGCGCCGCTTGCGCGCCCCGAAGCATCGCCCAAAGAGGCCAGGCTGCCGGTAATCGGGCGCCCACAAGAACAAATACGCGCAGGGTCCGGACAGTCACCTTCACTTCGGCCTCCAGCGTGACGAACGGCGGCATGTCGCATCCGCCGCGCGTCATCGGCACGCCGCAGCAGTGATCCGGCACATGAAGGGCGAACTCATCGGCGCTCAGGCTCGCACCGTCGGCGAAGAAGCGCCGGCAGCCGCCCCCAAAATGCACGCCGGCGGTTTCACGACCGCCTAGGGCGAGCGCCACGCCCATTGCGAGCAAGCGTTTCATGGCCAGTCCTTCGGCAAGGACGACCGCCGTCCAAGGTCCCCGCGGGCTTGCGCGTCGAACCCGCCGGCCGCCGGCACCTGCGCGAGCCAGGAACGCCACTCCCTCGCACTCCCGCCCCGTCAGAACTGCCGCACGAAGCGCTGCCCCCCCGGGTGCGCTTGCAGTCGTAGAGCTGGGCGTTGGTCTCCCGTTCCTCGTGCACCGCCACAAGCGTGGGACTGAAGCCCATTAGCGCAAAAGCCCGGTTGTGGACCGAGAAACGCAGGCTTCGCCTCCCGTCCTCCCGATCCTCGGCCGCCGGCGTGTGAGGAGACCAGTCGCTCTCGAAGTCGGTCCAGCGCACCTCCCTGCAGCCTCCAGCCATGAAACCCAAAGGCCGGATCACCGAAACGTCGACGCCCAGCCAGCAGCTGCGGTCGCGCTCACGCTGACTGTCCGGCCGCTTCCGAGCGCTGCCCCGGCAGGGCTACGCCGAGCATGAAGAAGGCTGGCAATAACAGGGGCAGCGAATGCTTCGAGTTCTTTCCGACGTACCAGCGACACGTCGAAACCGCTTGGCTGACGCACGCTCATCGATCCAGCAGCTTTCTGAGGCACCCCCGGTTGTACTGGGCGCAGCGCTCGAGGAAGCTCCGTTCGCTCTGCTGAATCCGATACCGGTTGCGTTCGACCATGCGCTGATAGCTTTCGTCGCGCATCGCCTGTTCGGCCTCGAAGTTGCGCATCCAGTTCCGGTGCGCGGTGCCGGCGTCGGGAACAACGACCGGCTGATAGAGCGGCACCATCGGCTGAAAGTCGTAGAGGCCGGGAGCCGGCTGGTAGAGGGGCTTGAACTCCACCTGCGCCGTGGCTGGCAGAGCCCAATAGATCAGTGCCAGCACGCAACCAATGATCCCGAGTGACACAAAGAGGTTTCGCATGAAGGGTCTCCTTCGGGTGAGACCGCGCTCAGGCGGCGAGAACGATGTCCGGCACGGCGGGGGTGAGCACACACCAGTCGTCGGCAAGGATGTCCGTCTGGCTTGCTACCCACGGCACGCGCATGCCGTCGACCGGGTTGATGTAGATGAACGGGCGATCCATGCGGTCGTCGGCGCTGTTGACGTGCAGGGCCACCCACTGCCCCTTTCCGTCCCAGCCTTCGCGGGCGATGCGCATGCCGGCGTGCAGCACGTGGAGTGCCACGGAGAACGGAAGACAGTCATCCAGGCGCAACGGCCGGGCCGCTGCCAACGGTGTCTGCCACCGAATGCACCTGTAGACCCACCGCGTTCGCGGAAAACCAACCGTTGGAAGTCACGGGTATTTTTACTCATTTCTATCTCGCTTTATGACTTAACGGCCTTTAATACCAGTCTTGACATGATAAGTTAATGGATAGGATCCCGTCGCTAACGTTTCATGGTGTCCTGTCTGAAGGGGGGCGAGTCATGTGTCTTGCAGTTCCCCTGCTGCATGCACCTTGGTAATCGGCCTGACTCCCGTCAGGTTGCCTGCGGAGGTTCGGCGGCGGGAAGCCGGCAAGCCGTCCCGTCACCGGGTCTCCTCAAGGAGCCATAAGCCAAGGAGCGAATTCTTGCGGTTGTGATCGCTTGGCTGGCCGTTGCTCTCCCCCCGTCGACACGAATGGCGCCGGAATAGGCCTCCGCGGGGTCAGGGTCGATGGTGATGTCCAGCGCTCTTGAAACTCGATTGGTCCCACGATGCGGAAACCGCCTATGCAAGTTGCATGGACACCCTGATACCGGGGAGCCGTGCGTATCGCGGAGCGGAAGCGGCCGTTGGCCATCGATCGCTGACGTAGGGAACACAGCTCATGACAACTGCAAGCTTCGACAAGTTCAGCGGGACCGGGCCAGGGCTTCCCCCCATTGTGCCGGGGAAGTTGATCCTGAACGGCGAGAAGCCGTTCATTCGACTCAGCCGTGCGCCGGGTGGACCGTTTTCGAGCGATGCCAGCCTCTGGACGATCACCTATTCGCCCCAGGGGCGCCGGCCATGCCCTGTTTGTCAGGAGCGAACTGACGGACGAACGATGGGGCATCTACGCCGACAACCGGGAATTGGTGCGCTGGTTGCAGGCAACCGTCCAAGGAACGCTCAACCCGGAAACGGCGGGCAGCCACATTGCGGTCATCGAGGCCATGTTATCCCGACAGGGGGACTTGCAGGACAGCTGGGCCCAGAAGGTTCATTCAAGTGCCGACGAGATCACTCTCACGTGGCGCAGGCTGATCGAGCCGCTCCTGATGGCGCACGACCGGCTCATCAATGCGTCTGTGGGCAGACTGCGCAGACTCGTCGCAGTCCGAGGCCGTCCGCGAACGCGGCATGGTATCCGCCAAGTCGCCTACGATGCGGAACGGCTCTGCTGGGAACCGCAGGCAACAGGCTTCATTCGGATGGTCGCCAACGGCACGGTTGCCATCGACTTCGACGCGCGGACCCTGAACGGTCGTGGCTTACGCAACCACGACACGCAGTTCAAGATTGCGCTGCACGATCTGCCGCGCCTGTACAACCATCATCATCGACTTGATCACAAGTGAAGCCGCCCGCGACGGCCTGAAAGGTGTGCTGAAATATCGCGGGCGGCCCCTAGACGAGAACCGGGCAAGCCAGTCCTCATCCTCTGGCGAAGGCCGCACCCCGCCGCTGGCACAAAACGTCTTGGGGGCACGGCCTTCATCGTCTGGTGGCATCATGTTAGCATCATCACCGGCTGCGTGGTGCGACTTGCTATATAATTCCCGTGTAACAATGCTTGGTTATCCGCCTTAGAGCGTGTCTGTCATTGAGAGAATCCCCGGGGGGATTCCATTTTGGGTAAGGATGTGATTCAAAGGGGTTTTGGCTGCACTGGAGGCCGGACCCATGACTCGACCCTATTCGAACGACCTTCGCGAGCGCGTGGTGC
>JAJDWH010000010.1 GCA_022825705.1 Alphaproteobacteria bacterium | reverse complement strand
TGCCGTAAACCACCACCCGGTGCCATTCGGTGGCTTCAACGGGCTTACCCTCGCGGTCGGTCCATTTTTCGGCGGTGGCGAGCGAGAAGGTCGCCGCCCTGCCGCCGTTCTTCAGATCGCGGATCTCGGGGTCGCGACCGGCATGGCCGACAAGGGTTGCGCGGTTGACGGTCAGCATGGCTCAGTCCTCCTCTTCGGTTCCGACGGGGTCCCGGTCCGGGACGGGAAACTCGGTGATGCGCAGCGCCTGTCCGTCCTGCACGACCAGGGTGGGCGTCGCCGTGATGGCGAAGCGTTCGGCGAGGCGGCCGCCGGCATCGAAGAAGAAAGGCCGGCGATGGCGACGCATGAGATCCAGCGGGCGCCCGGCGAGCAGCACGATCTTCACAGGCCGCTCATGGGCGAGCGCCCAGGCGATTTCGGCGGGGCGCCGGCCGTCGACGAAGACCAGGTCGCGCGTCAGCGGCAGGCGCTCCAGCGGGCTGACCCTCGTGCCGGCCGCCGCGATGAGAACGCCGTCGGGCGTGCGGATATCCCGGGCGACCGTAATGGACGGATCGAACAGGCGGCTGCGATGGTCCCGTGCCGGCGCGACGCCCGGAACCGGATCGGGCTCTTCCAGCTTCCTCAGGGCCCGCTTGCGGGCTTCCTCCTTCAGCCGCGCCAGCTCGCCCGAGCGCTGCATCCCGACCAGACGCGCCTCGATCTCTTCCAGGAGATCGGGTTCGATCACCGGCCAGGTCGCGCCGCGCACGCCGAGGTCCTTCGCCGCCGCCGGCAAGGCGAGGAGTATCGCCGCCAGAAGCACGATGGTGCGCGTCATTGCCGCTCCTCCGGCGTCGCATCGCGGCCGATATCCTCCGGCCTGACCAGCGGTCCCTTCAGGCCGATCCAGGGCAGGTCGGGCAGGGCCACGGCGCGGCCGAGAATGCGCGCGCGTGGCACGAGGCCGATTTCGGCATAGCGGCTGTCGTGGCTGTCGGCATGACGGCCAAGCAGGAAGTAGTGGCCGTCAGGGATAGTTCCCGGCGCGATCGCCGCAAGCAGCCGCCCGTCCAGCGCATGGGTCTTGGCCTGCCCGACCGGCTCGCCGTCGAGAAAGACCGTCCTGTCCGCATCGACGGTAACGGCCATGCCCGGCAGGCCGCGCACGGTCTTCATGTACGGCACGGGAGACCCGACGGAATCGGGCGGCTCGAACAGCACCCGGTCGCCGATCCGCGGCTCGGCGCCGAACAGCGGAAAGGCCGCGTATCCCCAGGCTTCGTCGGACCAGCTCGCATTGACATGCACGCGCGAGGCTGCGGCGAGCCAGAGCGCCGCCAGCGCAAGCATGACGGCAAGACCGATCCTGCGCCGGCGCGATCCTGCCGTCCGCTTCGCGAATATCGGGCGCGATTCGGTCAACGGCTCTCTCCCGGAACCAGCAGCCGCTCCAGCGCGGTTTCGACCTCGGGCGTCATGTCCGGCGCGCCAGCCGCGACCGCGCGCGCCGGCAGCAGCACGACGCCATGATGCGCCGCCACCCGGTCGAGGGCGGCCTCCAGCGCAACGCCCCAGACGCGCACGTCTTCCGCCGTCTCCCCGGTCGTCGCGGCGCGCGCGGTGTAGTCCGCCGTGATCTCCGCGAGACGCACGCCCGCGATGCGCGGCGCGGGCTCCATGCCGTAGCGCATCACCCCGGCCGCTACCGCCGCCGCCACCGCGCCCGAGAGCAGCGCGGCCGAGACCAGAACCTGCCAGTCAGTCCCGCGCGGCATCCCCGGCCTCCGATGCGGCATCCGCTGCGGTGCGCCCCTTTCGTTCATCCTCCGGCCCGGCAAGCGCCCGGAAGCGGGCGAGCCAGGCCTGCGCCGCCTTGTCGGGCGGGAGGCTGCGGATGCGGCGCTTGATCGGCGGGAAGGCAAGCCCCGCGACGGCGGACCCCGAGCCGTCCCGGCCTCCGGGCTCCAGCAGGTCGCGCCGCTCGGCCGCTTCGGCCATGCGCTCGACGAACCGGAGCAGTTCCGCCTGTTCCTCTTCCAGAACGGCGTCGAGCCCGGCCGCCCGGCGCACGGCGGTCTCGATCCCGGTGGCGAGCTTCCCGGTGCGGCCTGGCCCGGACCGCGATCCGGGCTCCGCCGCGCGCTGCGAGTCCGGCAGGCGCCCCCGAAGCCAGGCCGACGGCGCATTCGCGATCAGCGCATGCAGCGCCAGCGTCCGCCGGTCCTCGTCTTCGAGCCCGTCGAGCGCCGCGATCTCCTCCGAGACGATCACGGCATGGGCGGCGATGGAGTGGTACTGCCGGCAGCAGCCGCCCCGGCGGCAGGTATTGGCCAGCACATGGGCCAGCGCCTCGAAGTCGATGTCCTCGGCCGTCACGTCCTCCGGATCGCCCGGCCAGATGAGCGGCGCCCGCGGGATCGCAGCTGCCCGTTTCATCGTCATTCGGTTCCTCCCTTCGGTTCGGTGGTTTCGGGATGTTCGGTGGCAGCGCCAGCGGGACGGGTGCCCCCGGCGAGGGGAGCGTCCCCCGCGAGCCGGTCGATGGCCTGGACGGTGGAGAGCCCCTCGGCCTTCAGGCGCTCGACCGCGGCGAAGGCGGGCCCGCGCGAGGAGAACAGCGCCACCGACCAGGCATCCAGCACCAGCCGCGCGACCCGCCAGCCGTCGGGGCCGTGCAGCACCAGTTCGGCATAACGGCCGTCGGCGGTGGTCAGGCTCTTCAGCGCCCGCTCCATGCCGGGATCGCAATGGATGCGCTTCTCCTGCTTGAGGAGCTCGACCGACTCGTCCTTCTGGGCGAGGAAGATCACCCAGTCCGAGTTCTCCCAGGCGGCGCGTGCCGCAGGATTGGCGTAATAGTCGTTGACCGACTGCGTGCCAGTGATGAGCGCGCCGCGGTATTTGCGCGCGCGTCTGGCGGCGCCTTCGAGGAAGGCGCGGCTGTCCTCGCCGGAGAGCAGGTCCCACGCCTCGTCGATCACGATCGCCTTCGCCCGCGTGCGCTCTCCGTGATACATGCGCTGGGTGGCGAGGAAGACCACCAGCATCAGCACCACTGCCTGCAAATCGCCCCGGCCCTTGAGCTCGGCCAGCTCGAACACGGTGAGCGCCCGGTCGAGCGCCGGGGTGCGCGCGCCCGCGAACAGCCGCCCCATCGCCCCGCCCGGACACCAGGGGCCGAGCGCGGTCGCCATGTCCTTCGCCCGGCGGTCGTCTCGGGCGTCGAGGTTCTTCCGGACACTGCCGAGATCGGCATTGTTGCCGGCGTCGTCCCAGGCCTGCGCGATGGCCTCGGCGATCAGCGCGGCCTCGATATCGTCGATCGAGCCCCTTCGCCTTGCCATGCGGCCGATGACGCCGGCCAGCATCGCAAAGCACTCCTCGCGGTAGTCGCCGTCGTGGTTCGCCGTCCCGGCGTCGATCATGGCGAAGGGGTTGAGTGTCGCCGCGTCCTTGCCAAACGCGATGAAGGCACCGCCGAGCGCCTCTGCCGTGTGCTGGAACGAGCGGCCGTCGTCGATCACCACGGCCTCGCCGCCAGCGCCCACGATGCCCGTCACCAGCTCCTGCATCAGCACCGACTTGCCGGAGCCCGACTTGCCGGTGACGGCGACGTTGTAGTTCCCGGCGTCGTTCGCAAACGGCGACCAGCACGCGGGCTGGCCGCGCCGCCCGATCAGGAAGAGCGCCGGCGGGTTGTCCGGACTGGCCGGCTGGCCTCGCCACTCGCCGTGCACGGGGGCGAGGTTGACCGCCGACGAGGTGAGGAGCGTCTTCATGCGCCCCAGCCGCTCGAAGTCGGCGTCGAGCCCGCCCGCGGCCGCCATCGGCAGGCACGCGAGCCACGAGGGGAGCTGCACGTAGCGCTCGGCCGCGACCCGCCAGCCCTGCCCGTGGTAGATCGCGCGGACCGCCTGCTCGGCCTCGTCGAGCGCGTCGAGCGGTGCGTATACCGCCACCATGTACGCGGCCCGCACCAGCTTCTCGCCATCCTTGACGCGCTCCGTGACCGCCTGCCAGTCGCGCGCCTTCTCGGGGAGGCCCGGGAGATACCGTGCGAGACCGGTCCCCGCCTGCTGGGTGGCGCGGGCCGACTTGAGGAATGCCTTCTCCCCTGCAGCCTCGTCGCCCGTCGTGAACACGAGAGCCGTCAGCACCGGGCAGCCAGGCTGCAGGAAGTCGCGGTGGAAGTCGCCGATCAGCGCGTTACCCCGCCACCCCGGCCAGACCTCCGGAAAGGCGATCGCGGAGAGCACCCGGACGGCCACGTCCTCGCCGTCCGGGTGGTGGAAGGTGAGCCCCGTGGGGGCCACGGTCAGTGCCCGCCCCGGCGCGATGCACTGCTCGTGCAGCGGATCGCGCGGCGACCAGCGCCGGGGCGGCGGGCGAATGCCGCCGTCGTCCGTGCCCCGGACGTCGGGCGCCACGAGTTCGGCGGAGAGCGCGAGCAGCGCGTCGGGCTCGAGCCGGTGCGCCCAGGCACCCGCCGACGCGAGCGTGCCCTCGAGCGCCCGGCGGAACGCGCCGAGCGCGGTCTCCGCGGCCGGGCCCGGCGGGCCCGCGAGGCAGGCGGTGACGAAGACCCGGTAGTCGGAGAGCGTGTTCGGCGGGCCCCCGGCGTGCAGCTTGCGCCAGCCGGCCGGACGCAGGAGGACGCCGCGGCGCTCGCCGATCCGCGCCTGGACCCCGCCCGCGCGGGCTCGGGGTGCGGCCCATTCGTCGTAGGCGGCCCCGAACCGGGGGCTCGCCCAATGCAGCACCTGGAGGGTGCAGTGCTCGGGTGCCGCGTCGGCGAGGGTGCCCGCAAGCGCGCCCGCCACCTCCTCGTCGATCCCGACGAAGGGCGGGATCTCCAGGATGAACCCGGTGCTCCCTGCATTGACGTAGAGTTCGCTCCTCTCGTCCCAAGCGCGCCACGGCAGCAATTGGTGGAGCGCTGCCGGCAGCGGCGGTGGGGTCCAGGGGGCCGGCGCCTCCGGACCCTCGAAGAGTTCCAACAGGCGGCCGATCACGGGAGCTTCCAGCCGGCGGGCTCCAGCACCACCCGCACCCAGTGGGCCTCGCGGTAGATGCCGTCCGCGTCGACGAAGGGCGCGATCCAGATGCGGCCCAGCACCTCCGGTACACGGAGGGCTTCGTCCGTCACAGGCATGGCAATGCCATCCGGCCTGGCAGCAGGTTCGGTTTCAGCAGCCGGTGTGGGCGCTGCCGATGGACGCGGGCCCGCATCGTCGCCGGCGCCGATCCCGAACAACCCCCTGAGCCCGCTGAACGGTTTGCAGCCGTCATCGCAGGCAGCCTTCCCGTCCAGCGGGCGGCGAGCTTCCCGCAGCGGCTCGCCGAACAGGACAGCCGGCCGGGCGGCGCTGGCGGGCACGGCGGGATCAGCCTCGGTGATGGTCGTGCACGAGGTGCCCTGAGCCAATGGGCACTGCCAGGATTCGCCGACATGGGTGGAAGAGCACCCCGCCAGCATCATCCCCGCCGCGACGATCCCGCCCATTCCAAGTGATCGCATCACGTTCGTCTTCATTGGCTTTCTCCCCTGTTGCCGTGGTCGCCGAGCAGCCCGCCGTCGAGGCGGGCACCTTCCAGGAACACGACGCTCACGCGCGTGCCCGAACGCAGCTGGATGACCGGCTGGTACTGCTCGGCACGGCGGATCAGGTAGTCGGCGACCTTGCCGCCGGCCGACGCCGCACCCGCCCCGATGCCGGCCCGGCCGATGTCCGCAAGCCCTGTGTTGGCGACTGCCGCCGCGCCGCCGCCGGTCGCGACAGCCTGCGGCTGGAACGCCTGCGCAGCCCCCTGTCCGGCGCCCGAGACGAGCCCCGCGAGGAACGCCTTCTCGACCAGCGCCCCCTCCCGGCTCACCACCGGCCCACGCACACCGGTCTTGCCCGAGCCCGCGATGAACCCCGCCACCTCCGTCTCGATCACGCTCCCCGGCTCGGGACCCGCGCAGGTCAGGGTCCGGAGCCGCGCGTAGACCTTCTCCGACGAGAGGTCGCCGTGCGCAGCGCCGGTCACGGTGCAGCCCGCGATGTCCACGCGTTGGGCAATGCCGTCCGTGGCGGCGGTCCAGGCGGGGCCGGTGAGCCGCAGAAGGACGGCCCGCGGGTCGCCCTGAGAGGAAATGCCGGCCGAAGCGTCGACGCCGGCGAGCACGACGGCCGCGGCGTGGCTCCCGGCGGGGAGCCACGTGGAGAGCGGCTTCCAGGCTTCGATTACAGCGGCGCCGGAGGACGAACCGTCCAGTTCGAAGGTCTCGATCAGCGGCGGCGGGGCCTCAGGGAGCGGGAGTCCTTCGTCGACATCGTGCCCCGAACCAACGGGCACACCCGGAAACACCGGCGCCTGCCCGGGATCCACAACCGCGGGCAGCCGCTCCGTCACGCGCCGCTCCAGGTCATCGATCATCGCGGCCTGTCGGTCGATCACCGCACGTGCATCCGCCGCTTCCGCCGCGAGCCGCTCCCGCAGCCGCTCGTTCTCCGCGCCGAGGCGCCGGGCGTCGGTCTGCATCTCGCGGAGGCGGGCCTCGATCGTCCCAATCCGCGCCTCGGAGCGCCGCGTCCACGCCTCCTCGGCGGTATCCGGACCCGCCAGTTCGGCAACGATACCGGTTGCAGCAGGCGGAGTGCCGCCGCTGCCCATTCCCAGCCACAGGGCGAGTGCCACCAGCAGCGCGGCGGCGAATCCTGAGAAGACCAGCAGCTGGCGACGGCGTACGCCCCCGGCATCGGCATCGACCGTTTGCGCGCGGGCCTCGGTTGCAGCCGCACTCATCGCCGGGCCCCCACCCGGCCCGGTTCCGTCACGACGACCGCAATCCGTTCCCGGGTCGCGCCGGGCTGCGGGGCGGCGATCCAGACCGCGGCGACCCCGGTCCCGAAGCGTTCGGCCAGCACACCTGCGTCAGCGGCGGAATCGACTGCCATGACATGCGCCGTGAACTGCGCCCCGCGCCAGGTCTCGATAGCCCGGTGGCCCGGCCCCGCCGGGACCGCCTCGACGGCGTAGCCATGCAGGCGCTCGCGGCGCGCGGCGGCCTGCACCAGCCGGGCCAACTCCGCAACCCTGGTGTCGCGCATCGCGGCGGGCGACGGGTGATGAAGAGTGGCGGCGGTATTGCGGATCAGCACCTGGGCCGAGGGCCGAACGTCCGGAATCAGCGAGAGGCGGTAAGTGAATCCCCGCTCGGTGCCGAGGAACAGTGTGATCGGCAACGGGGCGCCAACCATCCCGTCTGACGCCGGATCCAATGCTTCCACGGGACGGAGATACAGATCACCCGAGATGGCATCGTGCTCGACATCGAACCCGCCCGGGCTCCGGATGACCCGCCGGATGCGGTCGTCGGCCAGGGCCACGCGACTCACGCCCGTGGCGGAGACTGCCGCCTCCAGCTCGGCATGGTCCGTCGCCTCCAGCGTCTGGATCGCCGCGGCCGGTCCGGGCAGGGCACCAAACGCGACGCACGCCACCAGGAGTACGGATGCGCGATGGCCGGCGCGGCGACCGGTGGCAGGCTGTCTGTATGTCGGGTTCCGGTACATGTTCATTCCTCCATCTCCTCGAAGCGCACCAGACCCAGCCGTCCGGCGTCGAGCCGGAACGAGAGGCGGTAGCGCCTGTCCTCGCGGGCGGCTTCCTCCCGCCCGATCCAGGTGGCGAGCTCGCCCTCGACGTTGACGGCAAGCGTCCCCGGATCCGCCTCGATGCGTTTGGGGTAGAACGCCGCGGCCAGATCGCGCCCGGCCATGCGCCGGGCCTCCGACGCCACCCAGGCACTGATCGCGCCCCGCGCCGAGGGGTGGCTCAGGCGGGCCGCCGCCTCGCGCACGTGCTCTGCGTTCTCCGGCGTCAGCGACAGCAGCGTCACCGCTGCCGTCCGCGCCATGTCCTCGAGGTACCGGTGCCCGGCACGCCCGGCGCCGACCTCCCAGGCCGGCCCCGTCACCGCAGGAACGAGTACCGTGACCGCCTCCCGCCCGGCGAGACCAAGCGCCAAGACGAGGTTGGCCGTCATCGAGAGCACCAGCAGGCCAGCGAGCGCCACACGGGCGTCGCGGGCACGGCGGAGGCCGGTCTCCATCACCTCGCGTCGCATCGCTGGCCTACCCAACGAACCGGCGCACATGACTCGGCGGCGTCGCCCGGAGGCGCAGCACGAAGTCGGGCAGGAACCAGTAGAGCGCGTAGCGGGCGATGTTGGCCCCGCCGCCTCGCTTGATGCGGCGCAGCAGCAGCCACCCGCCGACACCCGCGACCAGCCCGGGCACGAAGGCGTTGGCGGCGAGGCCCAGAAGCGCCGGGCCCATCAGCACGGCCGCCTCGTCAACGGTCCAGAACAGCCAGCGCTCCGGATCGTCGAGCCGGCGCGGGATGGCATGGCGGGCGGGATCGGACACGATCGCGTCCTCAGACGATCGCCGTGCCGACAAGGCCGGTCACAATGCCCGTGCCGGCGCCGGCCGCGACGCCCACACCGACCGCGCCCATCAGCTGCATGGCGTTGAAACGAAGTACCGAACCCACCAGCGCCGCGCCCACTGCGAGCGCCGCCGCGAGCTGCCCGCCGGTGCCCGAGACCATGTCGGTCACGGTGTCGAGCGGGGCGTCGAACGTCGTGTCGGTGGTGGCGAACGCCAGGTCGACCCCGAGGAACACGAGGAAGAGCGCCACGATCGCGAGGGTTGCCATCCTGACCAGGCGATCCCGGCGGCTCCCCGGCGCCGACGGGACGCGGAGACCCATCAAGCCACCCTCCGGGGCTGAATGTCCCCCTCGGGCGTCGAACTCACCCTGCGCTCAGTGGCCCAGCGCCCAAGATCGGTCTGGCGGTACAGGACCCGGCCGCCAAAGCGGTGAAAGTCGGGTCCGCCGCCACTCACCCGGTAGCGATCCAGCGTGCGAGGCGACAGCCCCAGGTAGGCTGCCGCCCGGCGCGTGCTGAGATAAGTTCCCTCTTGGTTCATCATGCTGGTCTCTCCTGGTTGTGTGAATGCGGGTCCGGTCGGAGCATCGGTATCGGCGTGCGGCGCGAGCAGTGGGTTCCCCGCCACAGCCTCGTGCATCGCCCTGAGGCATGACTCGTCGGCCCGTGCGCACATCCAGGCCCGCACCCGGTCCACGGTCTCGAGCCGGAAGGAGTCGCCCTTGCGCAACCGCTTGACGAAGGAGAAGTCCCCCGTCGTCTCTTGGCCGAGCACGTACGCCTTCGCACCACGGTGACAAAGGAAGGCCTCGACCTCGCGCCGGAAGGCAGGACCAATGGTTGGCTCACCCATGAAGGCAAGCACTCGATCGGCGGTCCGCAGGCCGATCCGCCGGCCTCGATCAAGCGACGCGACAAAGCCGGGGTCGCCAAGGACTTTCCGTCCAAAGTGCCGCCCGCTGATCCCACGCTGAGTCAGGTATGCGCGTAGTGCGGTACGGAACTGATCGTCCAATCGTGCCATATACAAGAACATAAATAGAACAAATATCGTCTACAACAGGCTTTAGTTAGGTGACTTCCTGCACGGACCGCCTTCTGCGCGAAGGAGGGTGTTTTCGCCCGACCTAGCGGGCGGAGTTCCTGCGTGCGTCGCACCGGCATCGCGACGCCATCCCCGGCCAGATCCTGCGGGCCTTCCTAGCCGTCCGGCTTTGACGGGTTGCCTATCCGCGCTTGCATCCGTTCACTTCATGCCGACCGGGACCTCCTGGCTGAACCAGAACAGGCGCTGCTGCGCACTCTCGACCGAGATAGAACTCGGGCGCGGAGTTCATCATTCGACTCAGGAACTTGAACAAACCATCCGCTGCTACGACAACCCTTCCAATGGATCAAGTCTGCCGCCGACCTTCTCGCCATAATCAAACGCTTCTAACTGCTCACCCTTGATGGTGCAGCACAACAGAAGAAAATCGCCGGGGCTTCAGGAGCGGCACACCAAGGATGAAGTGGATGCCTCGGCCGAAAGTGGCATCCTGTCGATCTCTAAGCTCAACTGCATCCTGCTTTCCGATACTCACTTACTGAGGTGCAACTATTGTCCAATCAGCCCCATATTTTCGGTTCCCGTTCGGCGCCGGATGCCATCGGCGTGGATGTGCTTCTGCGTTAGGCAATAATCGTTTGGGGTTGGTAGTGGGGCCGTGGAAGCCCTTCGGGTGCCGCTGCCGGCACTGGTTGACCAAAGTCGTCCGAAGCTCAAAAGGAAAGACTTCAGCGCGGCTTGAGCTAGTCGTCCCCTCCCCTTCTGCAGGGAGCCGGAGTTCTTGGAGTGTCTATCTGCGCAATAGCCCCTTGAGGCGCTGCACGATTGGCCTCCGGCACGCATCACAGAAATCGCGAAAACCACGGCGGTCTTCCTGCAGGGCGAGCCAATCTCCCAACTCCTGCTCTCGCGCGTAGCCGTCTCGGTGGCGATTATCCGTGAAGGCGTCCGACTCCATCCATTGACGCGGAGACATCGTCGATTTTTTTTCTCGTGTTCCTGGCCGGGGAGCAGCTGCAGATTGGACAGCCGGTTTATGCCATCTGAGATGTACTTGCGGTCGGGGTCGCCCAAACCGGCCCGGTCCATCTTCGCCGCCGTCACCTGCGCGCGCGGAAAGACATGGTCGATGTGAAAAACATGGTTCGCGGTATCAACATGAAACAGTAGCGACAACAGCGAATATGCCGACCGGTCGCCATAGGACGTGTCGGCGAGATCCTCTACCCCGTCTTCAGTGAAGGACGTGCTTCTGGCGGTGCGGGCACGGCCCAGCGAAGCGTCGATGCTCCCCCCAGAGGCCGCGCTTGACCTGCACTGTCATCAGCCATCTGCGGACGGCCCCACGGTCTTCGCAGCTGTCCGGCGCTTCGAGGAAGCGATTGCGGTCGGGGCGGCGGCTGAGAGAGTAGGCGATGATCATCACCGCGTTCGGTTTGCCGAAGTTCATGCCCGCGAAGCCGAACGACGAGATTAGCCGAACCGCTGTCGTCAGCGACTCCGTTGTCAGGTCCCAGTTCCTCTCGACAGTCTTGATGTTGCATAAAGGGTGCGGTGCTCGGGAACGATCGGCGTAACCACGTCATGGTTGGCAGACATCTGAAGGTCCCCTGATGCGGATTAGCAGGCGCAGGACCGTAACGCCCAACCCTGCCCGGGCCTCGTAGGATCTATAGTGCCGCTCGGAAGCCGCGTGGCGGGCGCAGCCGGTCAGGCGCCGCTCAGGCGAACCACCAGCCAGATAACGGTTTGCATGGCCCGGACGCTTGAGAAGGTCGGAAGCGGGTGACGTCCACTTTGCGAATCTGCATCGGCTGTGGACTAAGGGCAAGAAGCGCGCCGCCATCCGTAGCGGCAATGGGCGGGAAGGCGGCTACGTCCGCCCCTACACCGGGCGCGAATACCGCGCCGTTGAGGGGCCACTCGAGGTGCTCACGATGGCCATGCAGATGACGTCCCACCCAGTCTGGCGGACTGCGCATTTGCGCGCCCTGGTGCGCAAAGATCCCCAGATGCCGGATTTGGCGCTGGGCACGATGTTCCACTACGATCCCTGAATGGCCGTGCACACCATCATGATTCCCGACTGGCTCAGGGGCGACGAGATCCGCTCGATTGTCTGGGACGACAAGGCCGGGACGGTCGCGGGCATGCACAGCAAGGTGGCGGATATCCAGCGCGTTTTCGACGCGCCGAAGCCGGTCACGATCGGTGACCCCGGCGGCACGTGGGATCTTCTCGATCCGGCGCACGACGCGCGGGAGTTCCTGACGATGCTGGGTGACTTCTACTGGCCGGCCTTGCGGGAGCCGTTGCGCTCGACGCTGCCCGCAGTGTTCGACGGCCTAAAGCCCCTTGAGGCCGACCCAGGCGAGATCCTCTACAACGCGGACGGCTCGATCCTAGTCTAGGACACCAGTTGCAACGCCCGCCACAGGGCTGCTACGACGAGCACGATCAGAACACCCAGAACGGCCAGGCAGACCGGAACAATTCCGTTTGCCAGCCATTTTGAGAACTTGCGTCTGCGCAATTTGGCCACGCCGAGTTTCCCGTTCGAGGCGTTCCATCCAACGGCGGCGCGGCGACTGTAGCAGCCATTCGTTTCTTCGGCGATTCAGGGGGCCGAATTGCCGACAAATGTCCCGGCATTCATGCTCGTTGCAACACCGAGAAAATGATGTTGACAGGCCGTTTTCGCCGAAAACGTGCAATTGCCGCTTTTTTGATCCACGCTGCAGGCGGCCATCGCGTCGCAAAGCAGCCTATTTCAACGGTTTCGTCCGGAATTATCCGGTGTCTTCCGAAGTGCAAAGACTTATGTCGCCCCCGCAGCGGGATAGGAGACGCCTTGCGGCGGTTGGTGGAGACCCCTACCGCAAACCTCTCGGTCCGCTGCTGGTGACCAGAGACGATGACCGAAACCAGATGCCGATCCGTGGAGATCGGCTATGAGGTCTAGCAACTCATCATGCATGAATAGCGCGGCCTCGACGGGCCCACAACGAAGCCCTCAGGTCTGCTACACCGCCGGACAAGTCCTTGGTTATGGGCCTTCTTTAGTTAAGCCGCCGCCTTCAGGCCAGTAGCAAGCGGGCGCGACGCCAGCCAGGCCTCCAACTCGCTCTCGCGCCAGCGAACGGCGCGCTGCCCAACTCGGTGGGGCAACGGAAAGTCGCCTTCGCGCATCAATCGATAGATTGTGGAACGACTCATGCCGGTTCGCTGTTCGACTTCTTCTCGGCGCAGCATCCGGTCTACTGTCTGCACGGGACAACTCCTCACGATTTCATCTGGCGCAAGGACAATACTGTGTGTTTTTACCATATGTCAAACAACATGTTAGGTGATTTCCACGCTTCCAGTGTTGAGCGCATTAGGTAGCAGACAATCGTACCACTCAGCGCGCGCTAGCCGTGCTGTTCCACAACGCCGGACCGGGCTGCGAGAATTTGATTCTGTCCAGTCAGCGCCGCGTCAGTGCGCGGAGGCCAGTACCACGGTCCGCGCATTGAGCCGTTTCGGCACCAATTCCATGACAATGTGAAGTGTGCTCGGGAAGCCCAAGTTCGATAAAGGGCCCTCGTGGGCATCAGATTCGGCCAGAGCGGGAGAGGAGGGCAAACCCGGCCCGGCCCGGCCCGGTAAGGCTGGGATGTGGGAGAAAACGCGGGACGAGTGTGAGAACGGAGCAACGGCGTTAGTGACGTCAGCATCTTTGAAACGTAGTTCAGTATCTGCCGGGCGCGCTGGACTGCATCGCTTGCCACAATGCCCGGGGGGCTTTTCCTGCAGTTCACCGGAACGCCAACACCTTTGCAGGACTGCCGGTCACGTAATCGCCCCATCGCTGCATCAGGATCCGCCGTCGGTTCCGATAGTCACTCCGCGAATAGGCTCGTTCAGTGGAATCGGGGACTCGATGAGCGAGCGCAGCCTCCATGATTGCGTGCGGAGTTGACGTGCGCTCGCTTGCCCACGTCCTGAACGTGGCACGGAACCCGTGCACGGTTGCTCGGTCAGCCAAACCTACCGTCCTGAGAACCTTGGTCAGGGTGGCGTCGCTAAGGGCCCGGCCCGGTTTGGAAGGAGACGGAAACACTAGGTCTGAACTGGTTTCACGCAGATTCTCGGCTTCTCTCAAAACGGACATCGCTGCATTCGACAACGGGACAACGTGATCTACGGCCGATTTCATGCGTTCGGCCGGGATGCGCCATTCACGCGCCTCATGATCGATTTCGGCCCACCTAGCACCTCGAGCTTCGCCACTCCGCGTCGCAGTGAGAACCACCCATCGAAGACACAGCTTGGCCGACAGGGCCGCCCCCGAACTTTCGACGGTTTCCAGCGCCATACCGACTTCCTGGTACGGCAACGCTCGAAAATGAGCCTGGACCGACTTTTGTGTTGGCAATGCCCCGCTAATGGCATCCCCTGCCAGATTATGCTCGACATAGCCATGGGCCTGTGCCCATGACAGGATCGCCCGGATCCGCTGTCGGACCTTCCGGCCTGTTTCCGGCTTGCTAGTCCAAATCGGCGTCAGAATCCGCAGAAGGTGTTCACGGTTGATTTGGTCGACGCGAATGCTTCCGACTGACTGAAAGGCATAACGCTCCAACGACTGCATCCAGTTCGCGGTCGCTTTGGCATTGCGCCATCGGGTCTTGTTCGCCTCGAACGTGCGTTCAGCAGCCTCCCGAAATGTCGGGGGCGCCGCCTTCCGTTTGTCCGCTAGCGGGTCACCCCCTTCGGCGATCAACGTGCGGTTGGCTGCCGCTAATCGTCTCGCCTTGGCAAGGCTGATCGTTGGGTACGCACCCAGTCCGATGTCACATCGACGAGCCGCGATCATGACCCTTTGCACCCAACTTTTGGTGCCGCCCGGGGTGATAAACAGGTAAAGGGTCGCCCCGTCACCATGCCTGCCGGGAGCGGTCAAGGCATTGATTCGTGCAACGGTAAGCTTCGACACGAATTATTCCCACAAATCTTCCCACACTGTGAGTGGGAAGATACAAGAATGTGAGGGAATGTGCAAGCCGCCTAAGAGAGAATATTCCTATATAAACAAGGAGTTTATGGGGTCTCAAGAGAATGTTCTGGAACAGGAGATGGTGCCCAGGGGAGGAATCGAACCACCGACACCGCGATTTTCAGTCGCGTGCTCTACCAACTGAGCTACCTGGGCGCGGCCCCCGTATACGGGATCAGGACGGGTCCTGTCTAGGCCGACGTTCTCTTCACGAATCGTCGCCCGGGTCGTCGGCGCCCGGGATCACGTAGCCGCCGCTCAGCCACCGGTGGAGATCCACCTGGCGGCAGCGGACGCTGCAAAACGGGGACTCCCCGGGATCGGCCGGCCGGCGGCAGACCGGACATGGCGGATCTCGTTGTGGCGCGGCGCGACCAGGCCGTTGTCCGCCAACCGGAGCCCTGCCGCCCTGCTCGCTCCGTTTGGTCACGTATCGACCCGCGCTGGCGGCATCCCGAGCCCCCGCAGCATCAGCTCGGTTTCGGCGACGGGTAATCCGACCACGTTTTCGAACGACCCATTGATCCCGTGCACGAACGCCGCGCCACGGCCCTGAATCGCGTAGCTTCCGGCCCGGTTCCGCCATTCCCCGGTCATCAGATAGTCCTCGATTTCGATCGTGCTGAGCCCGCGGAATCGCACCCGGGTGCAGACCAGGCGCGCGGCCTCGGCTCCGTCCGGCCCCCGGACACGAACCGCACTCCAGACCCGGTGCGCCCGGCCCGACAGCATTCGAAGGTGTCGCCGCGCGATCTCAATTTCTTCCGTCGCCGCCAGGATTCTGCGCCCGCAAGCGACCACCGTGTCGGCCACGACGATCCAGGCTTCAGGATGGAGCGGCCCCGCGGCCCGCATCTTCTCCGCCGCCATGCGCGCGGTATAGAGGCGCGGCAGCTCGCCGGGTGCAGGCGTCTCGTCGATTCCCGCAGGCGCGACGACGTCAGGGTGCCGACCGATTTGCTCAAGCAACGCTGCGCGCGCCGGCGAACGGGACGCGAGAACCAACTTCGGCGACGGTTGGCTTGGCATGGGCCGACCAGCGCGCCGAGCAGGCTTACTTGTGGCGGTACGTGATCCGACCCTTTGTCAGGTCGTAGGGCGTCATTTCCACGGTCACCTTGTCGCCGGCCAGCACGCGAATCCGGTTCTTGCGCATGCGCCCGGACGTGTGCGCCAGCACCTTGTGCTGATTATCGAGGGTGACGCGGAACATCGCATTGGGGAGAATTTCGGTAACCGTACCGAAAAACTCCATGAACTCTTCTTTTTCCATTGTGTCTCCTCGGGCGGCCAAGACGCGCACCATGCGAGTAGCTGGCGCAGCGGTCAAGGGAAATTCCGGGAGGATGCTCGATTCCCGGAAGGAATCCTCTTCACGGCACCGGCACCGTGTGGTTCTCCAGCTTGGCGGGCGCGGCCCCTAGCGCGCGCCCGGCCTCGGCGACAGCCGAATCGGCACGAAGCGCATGTCCGCGGTCAGAAACAGGACGGACAGGAGCGTGAACAGGCGACGTGCCGTATCGAAGTCCGTCCGGATACGCCCCTTCAGGCAGTCCGCCAGTAATCCGGCGCCTTCGTCGTGCAGCGCCCTCCGCCCCATGTCAATGGCCTCGATCTTGCCCACCGATGCCCGCTGCAGCGCGTCGTAGTAGCTCTGGCAGATCGCGTGGTAGTCGCGTACCAGCCCGGTCAGGTCGGCAACCGGCACTGCCACGCGAAACGGATCCGAGTCCGTCTCCACCGGCGTGATCATGAACACCATCCGCTCGCCCTGGAGCGAGATTTCCGCCGCATATGGCCCGGGCGGCCCGTTTTCGGGCGCGAACTGGTTGCATTCCAGGAGATCCTGCACCGCCAGTTGCCGCTCGCGGGCAAGTTCAGCCGCACCGTGAGCGGTACCCGCATTGCCCAACGTCACCCGCACGAGTTGGTCGGCGGGCGGCCTCTCAGCGCCCGAGACGGACATCGACCGACAGCCGGTGGGCATCCAGTCCCTCGGCTTCTGCCAGGACAGACGCGGAGGGCCCGATGGCGGCCAGCCCTTCCTCGCTGCATCCAACCACGGAGGTGCGGCGGAGAAAATCCCGCACCGAAAGGCCCGATGAGAACCGTGCGCTCCGGGAGGTCGGCAACACGTGGCTCGGGCCGGCCACGTAATCGCCGATCGCTTCGGGTGTATGCCGCCCCAGAAACACCGCGCCCGCCGTACGAATCGCCCGCATCATCGGCTCGGGATCCGCAACGGAGAGTTCCACGTGCTCCGGGGCGAGCCGGTTGACGACCGCCGGCGCATCCGCCAGTCCGGCAACCACGATCACGGCCCCGAAGTCGCGCCAGCTCGCCCCGGCAATCGCCCGCCTGGGCAGCGTCTCGAGGTGCCGCTCCACCGCGCTCTCGACGGCATCCGCAAACGTGCCGTCGTCCGTCACCAGGACCGCCTGCGCCGCCGGGTCGTGCTCGGCCTGCGACAGGAGGTCCAACGCCACCCACTCGGGATTGCTGGTCGCATCCGACACCACGAGGATCTCGCTGGGTCCGGCAATCAGATCGATTCCGACGGTGCCGAAGACCTGGCGTTTGGCCTCCGCCACGTAGGCGTTGCCGGGCCCCACGATCTTGTCGACCGGAGCGATCGTGTCCGTGCCGAAACTGAGGGCAGCGACCGCCTGGGCACCGCCCACGCGGTAGATCTCCTGGACCCCGGCCAGTTCGGCGGCGGCGAGCACCAGCGGCAGGACCTTCCCGTCCGGGTGCGGCACGGTGGCAACCAGACGCGGCACGCCCGCCACCTGGGCTGGAATGGCGTTCATCAGGACGGAGCTCGGATAGCTGGCGGTGCCGCCCGGAACATACAGCCCCACCGCCTCGATCGGGGTCCAGTACTCGCCGAGCCTGACCCCTCTCTCATCCTGATAGGACGTGTCCTCCGGGATATGTCTCGCGTGATAGGCCCGGATCCGCTCGGCCGCGTGGGCGAGCGCGTCCAGGGCCTCGTTGCCGCAAGCCGCGCGGGCCTCCGCCATAGCGGCAGCATCCACGCGAATCGATTCCCGGTCAATTGCAAACCGGTCGAACTTCCGGGTCAGCTCGAGCAGGGCCTCGTCGCCACGCTCGCGCACCGTTGCGACGATCTCGTGGACAGTCTCCCTGACCGATTGCTCGACCGCCCCGCGCGCCGCCAGCAGCGGCGCCAGGGCCGTGTCGAGATCCTCGATCCGCGCGTCAATCCGGCGCGCCATCGATCGCCTTCCGGAAGCGGTCCACGAGGGCATTGAGCAGGCGTGGTCGAAGCTTCATCGCCGTGCGATTGACGACCAGCCGCGACGATATGTCGGCAATCTTCTCCACTTCGACCAGGCCGTTCGCCCGCAGGGTCGAACCCGTGTCGACAAGGTCCACGATGCGCCTGCAAAGCCCGAGTTGAGGCGCGAGTTCAAGCGCACCGTTCAGCTTCACGCACTCGGCCTGCACCCCCCGAGCGGCAAAATGCCGCCGGGTCGTCGCCGGGTATTTCGTCGCGATCCGCACGTGGCTCCAGCGGCGCGGGTCGTCGCTTGAAGCCACTTCCGCGGGCTCGGCTACCGCCAGCCGGCAGCGGCCGATGCCGAGATCGAGCGGCAGGTAGAGATCGTCATAGTCGAACTCCAGGAGCACGTCGTAGCCCACCACGCCCAGGTCGGCGCCGCCGAACGCCACAAACGTGGCCGCATCGAAGCTGCGAACGCGGATCAGGGACAGGCCGTCGACGCTCGTCCGGAACGCGAGCCGGCGCGAATCGGGATCCCGGAACGCAGGCTCCGGCTCGATACCGATGCCGGCCAGCAGCGGAATCACCTCGCGGGCAATCCGGCCGCGCGGCACCGCCAGGACGACGTCGTCGGAGCGGTCCCGATTCACGCGAGCCCCCGTCGGTGCCCGGGCACCACGGGCGGCAACCGTCCCGGGCGGGTGTCTTCCAGTCGGCACTCGATGCCCTCAACGTCGATCCGAACCGCTGCGCCTTCATCGAACACCAGAAGCAGCGTGCCCGCTTCACACGTAAATGACGACAGGCTGAGAATGCGACCGCCAGCATGCGGACCCAGACCCGTCTGCGCGACCCGCACGACCCGCTCGATGGTCAGCACGCAAGGAACCTGCTGTAGACGGGAATCGTCACCACCGGCTGCCTCCCAGGTAAAGCGCTCCAGCGCCAAGATGAAGCGGTTGGCTTCCTGATCAAACCGCATGCCGGCAGCAATTGCGAGCGCCTCGAACAGGCATTCGGCCAGAACCTCGACCGACTGTTCATCCACTGCACGCAGGCGTAGCGGATCCACCGGTTCGATCGCATGCGTGCTCACGTCGATTCGTCCTCGGACGTACGCCTGACGATGGCGCCCACCGCCCGCAACTTGGTTTCAAGCCGGCTGTAACCCCGGTCAAGATGATAAACCCGGCGTATGACAGATTCGCCCTCCGCCGCAAGGGCTCCCAATACCAGAGACAGGGAAGCGCGCAGGTCGGTCGCCATGACCGGAGCGGCCAGCAACCGCTGGACGCCATCGATCTCAGCGGTCCTTCCCCTGACCTTGATGCGGGCACCCATGCGGACCAGCTCCGAGACATGCATGAACCGATTCTCGAAGATGTTCTCAACGATCCGCGAACGCCCTCTCGCCAGACACAGCACCGCCATGATCTGGGCCTGCATGTCGGTCGGAAAGGCGGGATACACACCCGTCTCGACATCCGTTGCCGCCAGCGTGCCGGACCCGCTGACGACCACGTCGCCGGCCGTGATCTTGACCTCGGCGCCGATGGACTGCAGGACGTCGAGCGTCGCGGTCATGGCGTCTGCTGGGGCGCCGGCCAGCCTGAGGTGTCCGCCGGTGATGAGAGCCCCGGCGGCATAGCTTCCGGCCTCGATACGGTCCCCCAGGATCCGGTGCGATGCGGGCCGAAACACCGTGTCGCCCTGGACGTGGAGGGTGCTGGTGCCGAGCCCCTCGATGTGGGCGCCCATCGCCACCAGGCATCGGGCGAGATCCGTGACCTCGGGTTCCCTGGCGGCATTCTCGATGCAGGTTTCGCCGTGAGCCAGCACTGCCGCCATCAGGGTGTTTTCCGTGGCGCCCACCGAGACTTGCGCAAAACGGACCCGCCCGCCGCGGAGCCCGCCCCGCGACGCGCGCGCGCGCACGTAGCCCCCCGCCAGCTCGATGGATGCACCGAGTTCGGTCAAGGCCTTGAGATGCAGGTCGATGGGCCGGGTTCCGATGGCACAGCCGCCGGGCAGCGAAATCTCTGCGTGACCCGAGCGCGCGAGAAGCGGCCCCAGCACGAGGACGGAGGCCCGCATGCGACGCACCAGGTCATAGTCGGCCGTGGTCGACGTGACGCTCGGGGTCACCAGGTCCATCGTTCCCGCGCACTTGCCTGGCGTGGTCGCTTCAACGCCCAGCCGGCGCAGGAGATCCGCCATGGATCGCGTGTCGCCGAGCTGCGGATAGCGGGTCAGGGTGACCGCCTGGTCGGTCAGGAGGGAGGCCGCCATCAGTGGCAGCGCGGCGTTCTTCGCGCCGTCGATTGCCACCGTCCCCTGGAGCGGTTGTCCGCCCCGAATACGGATGCAGTCCACCCGGTCAGATCCTCGGCAGCGTGACCTGCAACTGACCCATGTACTTTCCCTTGCGGTCGGCGTAACTGACCTTCGGGGCCTCAGCCCCCTTGAAGAACACGAACTGGCAAGCACCCTCGTTCGCGTAGATGCAGGCCGGCAACGGCGTTGTATTCGAGAACTCGAGCGTGACGTGCCCCTCCCATTCGGGTTCGAGTGGCGTCACGTTGACGATGATTCCGCAACGGGCGTAGGTAGACTTTCCCAGGCAGATGACCAGCACGTCGCGAGGAATCCGGAAGTACTCGACCGTCCGGGCCAGCGCGAAGCTGTTGGGCGGAATGATGCACGTGTCGGCCGTGCGGGCGACGAAGCTCTGATCAGAGAAGTCCTTGGGGTCGATCAGCGCGTTCTCCACGTTCGTGAACACCCGGAACTCATTGGCGACGCGGGCGTCGTAGCCGTACGAACTCAGGCCGTACGAAATCACGCCGTCGGCGCGCTGCGCCTCGACGAACGGATCGATCATCCCCTCTTCCAAGGCCATCGAGCGGATCCAGGTATCCGGCATCACCGTCATGGCGACAGCCCCCTGCCTTGACGGCAATGCCTTGGCGCGACCGGCGCCCGCTCAGCCATCGGGCTTGCGCCCGCGCGCCTTCGCGGGCCGGTCACCAACTTCTGCGGCCGCCAGGTCACGCGCCTGTTCCTTGCGCCGCCGCAGGTTCGCGCGCAGCGCCCGAGCCTCGCGCTCGAAGCGTTCGCTCTGCTTGTCCGCCTTCGGCGTCCGGATGTCACGCCGTGCCAAGGGAGCGGTCCTCCGATCGCACGGCCTGGAGCTCGACGAGCCGTCGGTACGGCGCCGATTGCGCCATCAGCGCGGCGTGGGTGCCTTGGTCCACGATCGTGCCTCCCTCCATCAGCAGGATCCGGTCGGCGCGCACCACCGTCGATAGCCGGTGGGCGATGGTAATGGTTGTACGTCCCGCCGTCAGGCGGCCAAGCGCCTCCTGAATGCGATGCTCGGATTCGGCATCGAGCGCGCTGGTGGGTTCATCCAGGATCAGGACGGCCGGATCGCGCAGGATGGCCCGAGCCAGCGCAACACGCTGCCGCTCGCCGCCTGACAGCCGGTCACCCTGGTCACCGACCACGGTATCGAGACCATCAGGGAGGGTGTCGATGAAGTCCGCCGCGGCCGCCAGCAGGGCCTCCCGAATGGCCGCATCGCCGGCCCCGGGCCGGCCCATCTCCACGTTGTCGCGAAGCGAGCCGTGAAACAGCGTGGCCTCCTGCGCCACCAGCCCGAAGTGGCTTCGCAGCGACTCGAGGGTGAATTCCCGGATATCGGCGCGGTCCAGCAGGATCCGGCCCTCGCTGGGATCGAACATGCGCAGCACCAGGTTGATCAGGGTGGTCTTGCCGGCGCCGCTCGGGCCGACCAGCGCAACGCGCTCGCCAGGCCGGATCACGAGGTTCACATCCCGGAGGACCGATCCGCCTTCCGTGTACCGGAAGCCGACATTCTCGAAGCGGATCTCGCCCTCGGGCCGCGGACAGACGCGAGCGTCCGGGCGATCGACGAGCCCGGGTGGCTGCTCCAGCTTCTCGAACACGCGCTCGGCAGCGGAGGCTGCCTGCTGAAACGTCACGCTGAAGTTCGCCAGCGCCCGGGCCGGACGCAGTGCCAGCAGCACCGCGCTCACGAAGCCCGAGAACGCTCCGATCGTGCTGCTGCCCTCCAGAATGCGCCAGCCCGCGACCACGATGATGAGGGCCACGACCACCCCGCCCCCGAACTCGAGGAGTGGCGACAGCTGCGCCCGGCGTCGCTCGATGGCGTACTGCAGCGCGTACAGCCGCTCGATCAGGGACTTGCCCTGCTGGCTCCGCGCAGTTCCGAGGTTGAACGCCCGCACCGTTCGCATGCCCTGGAAGGTCTCGGCGAGAAAGGAGGACAGGGCGCCGTAGTGCGCCTGCACGTCGGTGGTGGTGCTGCGCGTCCTGCGGCCGATCGACAGCACCGGGCGCACGTTGATGCCGTAGACGACGATCACGATCAGCGACAGCACCCAGTCGAGGTAGATCACGGATCCCAGTAGGGCCGCACAGGTCAGCGCGTCTCGGGGGACCCGCCCCGCCATCTGGGTGAGGGAGGCGTTCAGGAGATTCGTATCGTGGAGGACCCGCGCCTGGAGACTCACCGCGCGATCGCCGGCCAGCACCCCGAGGTCGAACCGGAGAATCGCCATGTAGAGATCGGCCCGGATATCCGCGATCATCCGCTGCGCGATGCGGCTGACCAACACGGTTTGCGCGTAGAGTGCAGCCCCTTTGGCAAGCGTCAGCAGCAGCACCGCAATCGGAACCGTGACCAGGACGAGGCGTTCGCGCGCCTGGAGTGCGTCGACCAGGTAGTCGATCAGCAGCGGATACCCGGCGGTCGCACCGGCGACCACGACGACCAGCAGGTTCGCGATGACGAAGGTGCGAGCGTGTTTCGGACCCCAGCGCTGGATCAAGCGACGGATGGGATGCCGCGCGGGCGAAGGCACGGGAGGCGCGCTGGTCACCACGTGAATTCCACCTCCGCTGTTGCGAGAGTCGCCGTCCGCAGTCTCGATGCGCAACGTCCCGCGAAAGGATAGAGCGACATTCGGGCTTTCGGTTCGGAGCCCGGCCATCGCCGGCTCGGGGGCCCAGGGCGAAGGCCGCTGCGGACGGCCTGTGATTCCACCGGCCGCGTGGGGCGACGGTTACGCAACGATGTCCCGGGTGGAACCGGACGCCATCTCTCGGCCCACGATGCTACGGGCTACTATCAAACACGGCCGACTAGGCCGCCCCTAGCCGACCCGGACGCAAGGTACGACCGTGACTCCTGACGTGGGCCCACGCGAAGCCGCACTTCGCGTGACGAACCTCCACAAGGCCTTCGGCTCACTCGATGTCTTGCGGGGCATATCACTCGCGGCGCACGAACACGACGTCATCGCCATCATGGGGGCCAGTGGTTCCGGTAAGAGCACCCTGCTCCGGTGCATCAACCTCCTGGACGTTCCAGATGCCGGGGAGGTACATGTCAGGGGGGAACTGATCCACATGAGCTTCGACAGGCGCGGTCAACGCACGCCAGCGAACCCGCACCAGGTCGACCGGATCCGCACCCGCCTCGGGATGGTATTCCAGCGGTTCAACCTGTGGTCCCACATGACCGTACTGCAAAACATCGTCGAGGCGCCCATCCGCGTACTCGGCGTTCCGCGCCGCCGGGCGATCGAGCAGGCCGACCACCTCCTGCGCAAGGTCGGCCTTTACGACAAGCGCGACGACTTCCCTGCCCACCTGTCCGGAGGCCAGGAGCAACGGGCGGCGATCGCCCGTGCACTGGCAATGGAACCGGAGGTCCTGCTGCTCGACGAGCCGACTTCGGCTCTCGATCCCGAATTGGTCGGGGAGGTCCTCAAGGTCATCGATGACCTTGCCGCAGAAGGGCGCACGATGCTGATCGTCACGCACGAAATCGGCTTTGCGCGGGCGGTATCGTCCCGAACCGTCTTTCTGCATCAAGGTATGGTCAAGGAACACGGGCCGTCACGGCAGATCTTGGACGAGCCGCGCTCCGAGCGGTTCAGGCGATTTCTCTCGGGCGGTAACTGGGGTCGTCCCGCCCTGACCACGCCCAGCCAGACTGGAGAGAGCGAAACACCATGAAGAAGCTCTTACTCGCCGCCGTCTGTGCGGCCGCAACCATCACCGTTCAAGCAGCTGCAGACGAACGCATGACCGTCAGGCTAGGCACCGAGGGCGCCTATCCGCCGTTCAACTGGATCGACGAGAATGGGGACCTTCAGGGCTTCGATATCGAGATCGGCAACGCGATCTGTGCCGCCGCCGGCTTCGACTGCACGTGGGTCGTCCAAGACTGGGACGGGATCATTCCCGGGCTGCTGGCCAAGAAATACGACGCCATTGTCGCCTCGATGTCGATCACCGACGAACGCAAGCAAAAGGTGGGCTTTACGGCCAAGTACTACAACACGCCGGCCAAGTTCGTCCGCAAAAAGGGATCAGGGGTCGAAATTTCAAGGGCCGGACTGGACGGGAAATCGGTCGGGGTGCAGCGTGCGACCATCCACGAGAACTTCCTGCACGACAACTACGGCGATATTGTCTCGATCAAGGCCTACGCCACGCAGGTCGAAGCAAATCTGGACTTCATGGCGGGCCGGGTCGATCTCGTGCTGGCCGACTCGCTCGTCCTGCTGGAAGGACTTCTTGGCACTCCGGACGGTGCCGATGCCGAATTCGTGGGGCCGGACTTCACGGATCCCCGCTGGTTCGGCGAAGGCGTCGGAATTGCGGTGCGCAAGGAGGAGCCGGACATCTTGGCCGCGCTCAATCAGGCGATCGCAGACATTCGGTCGGACGGCACCTATCAACGGATCAACGACGCCTATTTCGCCTTCGACGTGTACGGGGACTGACGGGTCTCCTGATCTGAACCGGAAACGGCCGACGACAGTAGCCGGCGGCGTCCTTCCAGACTGCCCATCGTGACACTCGACCTCCACGGCTACGGGTGGATGCTGTGGCGTGGCCTGGGACTGACGATTCTGGTCGGCCTCGGCGCCATGGGACTCGCCGTGACTTTCGGTCTCATCGGCGCGTGGGGCAAGCTCTCTCGCTATCGCGTCGCGCGCTGGCTTGCCGACACCTACACGACCGTCATTCGCGGCGTGCCGGAACTGATTCTGATCCTGCTCGTCTATTACGGCGTTCCAACCCTAATCCAGGATCTCGCGGCTAGCGCCGGCCGCGATCTCCGGGTCGACCTTAATCCGTTCGTGGCCGGAATTGCCACGATCGGCCTGATCTATGGTGCGTTCGCCACCGAGGTCTTTCGGGGCGCGTTTCAAGCCGTCCCCCGTGGCCAGATCGAGGCTGCCCGGGCGTTTGGAATGGGCCGCGTACTCATGCTTCGCCGCGTCGTGCTCCCACAAATGTGGCGCTTCGCCCTACCCGGCCTCGGTAACGTCTGGATGGTTCTGATCAAGGCAACGGCGCTGATCTCGGTGATTCAGCTCGAGGAGCTGATGCGGAGCGCCGATATCGCCGCCCGGGCGACGCGGTTGCCATTCACCTTCTTTTTCGCTGCCTCACTGTTTTACCTGGGTATCACGATCGCATCGATGCTGATCCAGCGCCGGATCGAATCGTGGTCGTATCGCGGCGCGCCGCGCGGGCAGAGCTGAGATGGATCTCACCATCGTCTGGGAAAGCCTGCCACGCCTGCTGGGGGGCGCCGTCCTCACGCTGGAAATCACGTTTCTCAGCCTGCTGGCCGGGTTCTGTCTGGCGGTGCCCGTAGCCGTGGCACGCCTTTCCCATCGCCGAATTCTCTGGATGCCTGCCTACGGGTACATGCTGTACTTCCGGGGCACACCGCTCCTGGTGCAGCTCTTTCTCGTCTACTACGGCTCGGGCCAATTTCAGCCGTTTCTCGACCAGGCGGGCGTCTGGTTCTTGTTCCGGGAGGCCTACTTCTGCGCGGTGCTGACGCTCACGCTGAACACCGCGGCGTACACCGCGGAGATCCTGCGGGGAGCCATCGTTGCGGTGCCACGCGGCGAAATCGAGGCGGCGCGGTCCCTCGGCATGTCCGGTCTGCTGCTCTACCGTCGGATCATCTTCCCCAAGGCTTTTCGCTTGGCCCTCCCCGCCTACACCAACGAAGCGATATTCCTGCTGCAGGCCACATCCCTGGTCTCGATCATCACGCTGCTGGACTTGACCGGCGTCGCCCGCATCATCGTGGCCCGGAGTTTCGAGCCCTACAAGCTCTACATCACGGTCGCCCTGATCTACCTCGCGATCACGTACCTCGTGGCCTTCGTCGCCCGCCGTGCCGAGCGCCGTCTGTCCGCCCACCTGCGCGAACGACCGGTGCAGAGCATCGCGGGGGCAGCCGGACGCTAGGCCAAGCCCAAATCCGACTGGATTCACTGACAACGTGTCCGCGGGCCTATTTCCGAGCTGACAGCGCTTCCGTTCCTGTCCAAGACTCTGTCGCTTCTTCTATTCTGATCGGGATCGCAGTCTGCGGCATGCGTGCAGCCAAGCCCGCACCGACCGACGGTAAAATTTGCGGCGCCGCGCCACGAAGTTATTGGCCATCACCAGGAGTGCATGCGGTACTGGCAACGTGATCGCACACGTCAACTCCGAAACGATCTGCAGCGCGGCGCTCCTCATTCGGCCTATCCCAGCCCGGCCCACTGCCGGTGTGTACTTGACGAACATACAGGCGACGAAGCATCCAACTGCACATGATCAGGTTCAATTGGGCTGGAAGATGTAGCCTTCATGGGGACATATGGATGGGGGGGGGGCGAAAAGTTGGTCCGGGCGACTATTTCTGAAGTGAAAAACGCACTGAGCGCTTACCTGCGAAAGGTCCGTTCTGGAGAATCGGTCCTGGTCCTCGACCGCAACACGCCTGTGGCTCGCATTGTCCCGGTCGGACGTGACCTGGAGAGCCCGCGCGCGGCAAACAATGTCGATGAAGCTGCCAAGGTCGCTCGACTGGAACGCGCCGGTGTCTTGTCGCGCCGCAGTACCGAGAGCCCCTTGGACGTGCTTGGCGAGCCGTTTCCGTCAGGAGCTCGAATCCTGGACGCCTTGCTCGAGGAGCGTGCGGAAGGACGGCGCGACGGTCTTCGGTGAGTTTCTGGCACACCTCAACCCTCATCGAGCTCGGGGTCGACGAACCCCGTCGAATCTTAGCCATTCCGGTTCTGGAGCGAGATGAACGAATGGCGGTGTGGTGGGGCGCGACGGTCGAATACACTGCTGCTCTCAGTCGGCGGGAACGTGAAGGAACCCTGACGCCGACCAACGTCTCGACCCTCTTCGGCCGTCTTCAAGCGCTGTCGCGAACTTGGTACGAAATCCAACCCACCCAACGGGTCAAGGGAGTGGCCGAACGGCTGCTTCGGGTGCATCCGCTCCGTGCTGCCCATTCCTTGCAGCTTGCCGCCGCATTGGCGGCGGCGGAAGAAGATCCTGCGAGTATCGGTTTTGTCTGTTTCGATGCGCGGCTGAACGAGGCTGCTTCCCGCGAGGGGTTCGCGATCGTCGCAACCTGACCCTCAACTCGCGACTTCACGCCACCAGCACCTCAAGCGCAGCACTCGGGCGGCCGTTCGGCTTGCCGACTGTCGGCTGCGGGTCCGGCGACTACCTCCGCCGCTTCCGGAAGCCGGACCAGTTGACGATCCCGGTTGCGACCAACACGAGCAAGAGAATCGCCGCCGCATCCATCACGGCTGCCCCGACGGATCCGAACAGCCGACCTGAATGCAAGTCAAGCAGGACGCGGCTGAGCGGCAATCCCTGTCCCCGGTAAGCTGCCAGCTGCCTCTCCAGCACTACATCGGTCGGAGTTCCGGCCTGGGACCAGACGACTTCGTCCCCAAACGGGCTCCACGCCAGCAAATCCGAATCGCTGGCGTACTGACCCGCCGGCGTGCGAATGACGATCCGATCCTTGGATGCCGCCGTCCCGACACGTGCGATCGCGCCAGGCAGGAAGGCCACGCCCAAGCGCTCGACAAGCTCTCCGTCACTGGTGAAGACGATCACGGCCTCCGATGTCGCCATCGCGACCAGCGAGTCGAAGGCAACCGCACCCCGTGCCGTTCCGCCGGCTTCGCCGACCCTCTTCCCGTTCGCGTAGGCGGCGCCGTCGATCCAGCTCACCCAATGTTCGCCGGCACGAAAGTGAACGGGGTCTTCGACCGGCGTCAGCCCGTACCAGTCGACCACCCAGTCCGTCACAATGTTCGTGCGATCGAGGCCCAGACGGTCACTGTGGTTCAGCAGCAGTCCCGTGATCGCCAGCACTGCCACGAGTGCCGCCACCAGCAGGCCAACGCGACGATGCCAGATCCGTGCCGTCGCCGCCCACCGACGCCAGCGCTTCCTCAAGTCTGCCTTGGCTTCCTTAGCCTCCGGCATCGGCGGCAACTCGCGCATCCAAAAACAGGGCGAGAGCGGCCAGGCGGGTGATCGAAGAAACCGACAGCGTGGCGCCGGAGATTCCGTCGATGGGTCCGGTCAAGCGCCGGTTCTCGTTCAGCTCGAGGCCTCGGAACTGATCAGTGAAGAACGGATACCGAACCTCCCAGCCATGGGATTCACGATAGATGAGGATTCGGATTTCAGCGAGCCTGCCGTTGTCGACGATGAACCCCGCAGTAATCGGCTCGTACTTCCCGATCTCCTCCAGGATCCAGGCGGTGCGGCTTCCGTCCCGCCAGTACTTGATCCGCAGCCCGCCGTACCGGTGGCCAAGGATGGTCGTGATGCCGTCCTGGATGCCGCCTCTCAGCCAGAGGTTCTTGCCTGAAGGCGGCTCGCCGTCGAACGCTAGGTCCACGAAGTCGGCCGGCGGGAGATAAACGTCTTCCGCCAACGCATGCTGGGTGACCGCCGACAGGATTCCGGCAGCGAGCGAAAACGCGATCCAGAACCGGGACGACGGCCCGCAGGCCAAGCTGCGGGCCGTCGAATCCATCCGCCTAGAACTGGTAACCGACACCCAGGCTCAACGTGCTCGCGTCATCCGCACCAGGTTTCTCGAGGGTTGCGTAGTCGGCCTTCAGCACGGCATTGGGATGCAGCCAGTAGTTGACGCCTACGACCCACTGGTTCTCCTCGGTGTCGGCGCTGTTGCCGGCCCTCGTGTCCCATGTCTCGTAGCGAGCAAAGAAGCCGACCGACTCGTCGCCGCCGAGGGCCATCCGGACTGACGGCTCCAGGTACCAACCGTTCTGGGAGTCGGCCCCGAGTGCCGCTGCCTCTTCGCCGTCGATTTCCCATCCGGCATAGAGCGCCCGCACCCCAAGCGACATGGAATTGGAGATCGGCCGGGTCACGTCGGCGTTGGCCACGATCAGGGTACCGCTCGCGTCGCTCCCCTGCGTGAGGTCCGCCTGGTGCTGCAGCGCGGCGGCCAGTTCGACCCCTGGCATTCCCGTGTAGCGGATCCGCCCGGTCACCGCCCCGTCTTCGAAGTCGTGGTTTGCGACCTTGCCGCGACCACTGCGGATCTTGAAGCTGTCCGTCGGCACCTTCAGGCCGCTGTGGAGCATCATGTCGAACTGGACGCCGGCCTCGGTGGTCATCGTGCCGGAGACGCCGGCTTCCCACCAGGTGGTCGGGACGATCACGTTCTCGATCTTGTTGCGCTCCACGCCGTAGAAGGTCGGCGGCTCGTGGACCTCGTTGAGGAGACCCACGGGCATCAGCATGATGCCGGCCCGGCCGGTGACCGAGTCGCTGAAGTCGCGCTCGATGTAGGCCTGCTCGAGCTCGACTTCACCCGGTTTGCCTTCCCCAGCCAAGGAGTGCTCAAGCTCGAACTCGGAAAACATCCGCGTCGTCGCGTTGAAGTCGTGACCGAAGAACAGGACGTAGCGGTGGAAGTCGACCCTGTCCAGTGAGTCCTCCTTGATGTTGTAGTGCAGTTCGCCGTATCCCCCGATCTGGGTGCGGTCCCACCAACCGGCGCCAGTCGTCCCTGCATCCATAGATTCGACCACGGCCTCGACAGCCATTGCCGTCTCTTCCGCCACCGCCTCGCCGGCGCCGATCCGTTCCTTGAGCGCCTCGATTTCCTGTTGCTGCTGCTGGATGATCTGCCACATCTCCTCGGGTGATGGCAGCTCTTGAGCCGTGGCGCCACCCACCGCGAGCGCGATCCCTGCTGCGCACGCCGTACCGAGCACAACGCCGCGGCGTCCGACCACCGCGGTATGACTGCTGTCCATAGTGAAACTCCGATTTTGAGAGTGCGACTTACTCGCATTCGCAGCAGTCTTTAGCACGCAGATTATGAGAATGCAATTCATTCTCAGTATCGCACTGAAGTTGGAGCGGCGGATGTCACAAACGCGGCACACGTTCGGGGCGATCCGTCCCATGATCCACATGCCAGGCGAGAGCCCACATGCACGATCCGCTCGCCAGAAGCTGGCCCCGGAGGAAACAAGTGCCTTACATTCAGGCTCGGGGTCCAACCGGCCAGGTGATATCTGGAGCCTCGATTCTTCGGGCGGTAATGCGATCTACGGAGCACGGGTAGGTTCTGCCACCTGCCCTACCGCGTCTTGCGCTGGACTCAAGGCTGCTGGGCCGCCAGGTCCGGCGGACCTACAAGAGCCGGGCTGCATGACGCCGATGCTCAGGCCATGTTAGGTTTGACGATGACAGTGGGTCGTGGCACCCGCCGTCACTGCCGCCGTAGCTCAGTGGTAGAGCACACCCTTGGTAGGAATTGCCTGCCCGGCGAGAAATTGCCGGGGCTGAACCGCTCAAATTCGGGGAACGCTGCGGGCCTGGAGGCCCATGCCAATCCCGAGCCAAGCTCGCGTCCGCGCGGGAAGGTGTAGAGACCAGACGGGCGGGGCCCTTCGCGGGTCAAGGGATGGTCCGGACCACCAAACGCCAGCTGTGCCCCAACGGGCGCTGCCGGCGGCCGCGAAAGCGGTAGTGGTGCGAAGGGTGGGGTCGAGTGTTCAATTCACTCCGGCGGCACCACTGCCCTGGTTGCCGGAAATACGCCTGTCTGTGGAAAAGAGGCCAGAGGGTGTCAATCCGTGACAACCTGGGGTTGCCGGGCACTTCGAAAAACTTTGATTAACGGAGGATTAGGCCCGGAGCCCGACGGTTCGTCACGTCACCGCTTGCCGGTTTCCTCCAGAACCTCCCGCATAGGCGATTCAACGGTCGTGAGCTTCGCCTCCTCTCTTCACCGCAATTGACGACAGCGACTTGATCGCCCCGAAGAGTACTTCCAGCGCGCTGGAGGTGTCGCACGAGCTTGCCTGGTTTCGCTCTCCTTCGCCGCTTCTTCTAATGGCGCCTTCGGATCCGTTGATTCTTGTGATAGACCCCCAATGCGCCGAATTCTTCAGGACATCAGTGGGCAAGATGACCAGTACTTGCGCCGAGACTGACCCACGCGCCGGGGAGCAACTCTTGAATGACGGAAAGATCCAAGACCGCAGCACCACGCATGGCTGAAGGCCTCGGCACGGACCCAGTCACGGCGCTCCCCGAGAAGATGGCAATCGGCCCGACCGCGGCCATCTTCGCTGAGATACGCAAGGTTATGCAGATCCCGCTGCTGACCTCGATTTGGCGCACGCTGGTGAGCATCGACAGGGGGTTGCCGACGGTCTGGGCGGCCACCAAGCCGATTTACTTGTCTGGCCAGCCGGATGCAGCGCTTGGCCGTCTATCGCGTACCGATATCTTCCCGGTGCCGGCGCCATTGGGGGCTGATCAATTGGCCGACGCCGGCATAGGCGCCGAGGAGTTGCGTGCCGCACGCGGCATCATCGATGCCTATACCCGCTCCAATAGCCTCAACATGATGGCCTTGAGTGGCCTGGTGCTGTCACCGGTCGGCTCGAGCCCGGTCGATTCGGTCCCGCCGGCGGCACCGGTCCTGCCGAACCCGCCGGAGCTGCTCGAAAAATCCGAGATCGCTCCCGACGTCTGGATGCGGTTGGAACGGGTCAACCGTCTTGGCGCAGGCGCGAATTCCCGCAGTCTAGCGACCCTGTGGCGCCACCTCGCGCACTACCCCGGCCTGCTCCAGTTGATCGACCGCGTCTTCGCACCACTGCAATCGGATGGAACGATCGACCGCGCCATTCAAGAAGTATTTGAGCAGTCGCAAGCCGAAGGCGCCCGACTTGCGCATTTCCGGGGCGATATTAACGCAATTCCCGACCCTGCGGTCGAAATGGTCGCCGCCTACGTGGCCGGACCGAGCGGCGTCGCGCGCATGGTCACCATCGGGCACGGTCTAGCCCGGTGGTTGCGGCAATCGGAGCCGGCTGGATAGCAACGTCCGCTCAATCCGATTCGCATGAACCCGTCCAGATGTACGGCCGCGGGCAGGCGGCCTAACTGCCTGGCCGGCAATGCGAGGGCCTTGTCAGAACCCAGCCGACCATGGCGCGGCTCCTCGCCCTCCCCCGCATGGGTCTCCCGCTCGGTCATCGCCGGCCGCAGCACTGGCCTGCCCTCGAGTTGCTGGCCGATTCTTCGGTGTCATCTGCTGACTGCCTGAATTCAGCTGTCGCGGGAAGCACTGAAATCCACCCGATGCGTCCCGGTATCCCGGCCAAACCCCTTCGTGGCCGTACGGCCTCTCGGGCCGATTCCCATCCGCCGGTAGCTGGGGGCCGGCAGACCGAGAAAGCGATGATCGTAGGGTGGCTACCGTTGACGGCCGTTGGGTCGTTTCCTGTGGTCGGCAAACGGGCCGGGGGCCGTCACCAGTTGACAGCCTCAGGCACTTCGGCGGCTCGCCAATCCCGCCTCGACAACCGGTCGAAATGCCGGATTTCGCTCAACGAAACGTGACGATGGCCTTCGATTCGCCGCTCGGGAGCCCCGTGTAGCGCACCGTGATGGTGCGTCCCGCTTCCGTGGGGCGGAAGGTTCCCATGGCACCCAGACTGAGCATGTCGCCAGGACGCAATCGCTCTCCCTGGGCGTTCACGTGATCGACAAGCCACAACACGACATTCAAGGGGTGACCCAAAATCGCGGTCCCCTTGGCGCGCTGGATTTCGCGTCCCGTGTCGTCGATCGTGACGGATTCCATGTTCCCGAGCGCCTCGATGAATGCTGAGGTCGGCTCGACGGGAATGCCCTCGCCAACCACGCCGTACCGCGACACCACGTTGTAGCCGGCGATCGTCGCAAGGTTGAGCGGCTCTCCTTCGGCCACGATCAAGTCCAGCAGCTCAACAAATGGGATCACTTCACCCAGATAACGTACGGCTTCCTCCGGTGTGCGCGCCTCGTTGATCCGTTCGTCGGCGACCGTGACGATCAGGTCGGCCTCGTAGACTGACCGAACCCCGAAGTCTGCCTCGATTTCGGACCCCGACGGCAGCAGCATCGATTTGAACAGCACGCCGCCCACCGGCTCGGCAGCGCCGAACCGATCCTGCAGCGGCTTGTTGGTCAGACCGGCCTTGTATCCCGCTCGGTCTCCGAGTGTCTCACTGAGCAATGCGAGGTACTTCCCTTGAGCGCAGTAGCCATCCTCAAGGGACGTGCCGTCGGGATAGCCGGGCCCGGGAGTCTTCGTGAGGAAGGCCTCGACGGTCGCACCGACGATTCGATCGTCGGGACATGCCGTCGCGGCGGCGGCGGAGAGAAGAACCCCCAAAGCTGCAAGAAGCCCAATTCGTTTGATTCGGATGGTCATGGTGGCGACACCTGCTTTTGCTCAAGGTCAGGGCCGGTAGATAACGGCGGTCGGGCCGGTAATCTAGCGATGCGGAGGAAACAACCCTGAGCAAGACGATCGTCAAGGCAATTCGAATTCACCAGACGGGTGGGCCGGACGCCATGTGCTGGGAGGACGTCGCCATCGGCGCTCCGGGCGTGGGCGAGGTGCGTCTCCGGCATACCGCGGTCGGGCTGAACTACATCGATGTTCAGCAACGGTCCGGCGGCTATCCGATGAAGGACTTGCCGGTCGTCCTGGGCATGGAAGGTGCCGGCGTTATCGAAGAGGTCGGGCCCGACGTGACCGATTTTGTTGCCGGTAACCGCGTGTCCTACTGCATGGAGCGCGGCAGCTATTCCGAGCAACGCGTGATCGGCGCCAAGTGGTTGATAAAGCTGGACGACAAGACGACCGAAGAGATCGCCGCCGCCTCCACGCTCCAGGGGCTGACCGCCCATTATCTGGTGCGCGACCTGTACAAGGTGAAACCCGGTGACGTCGTGCTAGTCCACGCTGCCGCCGGCGGTGTCGGGCTGCTGGTCTGCCAATGGGCGAGGCATCTCGGCGCGACGGTGATCGGCACGGTCGGGACCAGGGAAAAGGCCGCGCTGGCCCAGGCGCACGGATGTGACCACCCGATCCTCTATCGCGAGGTCGATTTCGGCGAAGCGGTGCTTGGACTCACCGACGGAAAGGGCGTCAACGTTGTCTACGACTCGGTCGGCAAGGACACGTTCGACACCGGCATCGACGTATTGGCCGAACGCGGCTGGATGGTGTCCTTTGGCCAATCCTCGGGCCCGGCCCCGGCCCTGAATACCGCCCGTCTGGCGATGAAGGCGAAACATGTAACCCGCGGTGGCCTGTACTATTTCGTCAAGGATCCGGAGGTTCGCGCGCGAAACGCTGCAGAGCTGTTCGGCCTGATCGCCGACGGAGTCTTGAAGGTCGAAATCAACCAGCGTTACCCGCTGAGCGATGCGGCTCGGGCCCACACTGACCTTGAAGCGCGCAAGACCACCGGCTCCACGATTCTGACGCCTTAGGCGACCCGGCCGGCCTGCGCGCGAACCTGTCTGCCCCCGCGCGAGGCTGGCGCACAGGGGCCAGCCGCGTCTATCACCATGGCCACGCCACGGACGGGCCGCACCTGTGCTTGGAGAATTCGATCATGCCGCCAGACGCCTTTGATGTAACCGACAAGGTGGTGTTCATAACCGGCGCGGGACGCGGTATCGGCAAGGGCATTGCCCAGGTGCTCGCCGAGGCGGGCGCCGACGTCGCCATCAATGCCCTGACCCCCTGCCACGTCGAGAGCGTCGCGGCCGAGATTGCTGCCACTAGTGGCCGACGCGTGGTCCCCGTGATCGCGGATGTCACCAGGAATGACGGCGTGGCACAGGCAGTGGGTACCGTCATGGATGCATTCGGACGGATTGACGTGCTGATCAACAATCTGGGAGATGCCATTCGCAAGCCGCTGGTGGCACTGCCCGGGGAGGAAACTGCCGCACTGACCGACGAGGAACTCAAACTCGTCATGGACGTCAATCTGACCGAGGCGATCCTGTGCACACGGGCCGTGGGGCCGCACATGCTGGAGCGGCGTGCCGGCAAGGTGATCAACATCTCGTCCTGGACCGCCCGGCAAGGCGGCGGCGACATGGTCGTCTACTCGATTGCCAAGACCGGCCTGGCTGGCTTTACCCGGGCGCAGGCGCTCGAATGGGCGCCATATGGCGTGCACGTGAACAGCATCGCGCCGGGAATCTTTCCGGATCCGGTAACGGTTGGCGACGATGGCGTGCAGCAAGCCAGGGACATGGCTGCCCGCAGCGTTCCCTTGGCACGTCCCGGCGAGTTGCGTGAGGTGGGCTATCTCGCGCTCTATCTCGCCTCCCCCGCGTCAAGCTACATGACGGGACAGACCATTGTTCTGGATGGCGGCATGAGTCTCTAGGTCGTCGCGCCTTCGGAAGATGGAACCCGCTGACGCGACGACCGTTCGCGACCAGCCCGGCCCCTACCATCGGAGCGCCGCACCGCCGCGCGGACAGGGCAGCCTGCCGGCGCGGCCAGACAGCTAACTGAGCCACGGGCAAGACCGACATCCCCCGCGGCCATTTGCCGTCTTCACGCAGGACGGGACGGCAAGGCCGTGCCGGGCCAGCGCGCCGCGGGATCGCCAGCCCTAGAGGATCATTGGGGAGCGCAGGTCGGCGAGACGGAACCCGCCATGCCCCCGGTCAAAAAAGGGTGTTCCTCCGAGGCGGTCCTAATTCACGTCACTGGCCATTGGGACAATCTCGACCTGGATGCTGCCGAGATAGGTCCCGGAAGCGTCAATCCGATCACCGACCTTGAGGTAGGTGCCTGCGGCACGTTGCGTGTCGGCCCAGGCCTCGACCGCGGCGCGGATGTCGTCCGCGCTCATGGCGGCGGGGTCATCAGGCGGCGCTGGCGCGCGAAAGGCCGTGCCGGACGGCGTGCCGGTGAGCAGCACCATGCCTGGCTCCCAGGCGCCGCGCGGCAACAGGCGTATCGGTGCACCGCGGTAGGAAAAATTGCGCCGTTCTTCGGCGGTGAAGGATCGGCGGATCAGCGCGTCGGCGTCTTCGGTCATGCTGCTGACCCGTTCCTGCTGGCGGGTCTCGCCGTTGACGGCAAGGCGAATCTCGACCCGGTCCTGGAAAGCAGCCCGGTCGAACGGCACCACGACGTAGTCTGCCATCTGCATGCGGTCGGGGCCGCTCTTCGCGATGGCCAACGAAGCGACTCCCGCATCGCTCTTGACGACCCCCGGGTACAGGTCGCCGACCAGGCTGTAGCGGTCGGTCATGTCCGTGACCAGGACGAAACCGATCACCGCGTCGTCGAGATCGGCCGCCGAGGCGACCGGCCCGTCCACCACCACGCCGAGTTCGACCTCGTAGTCGAACAGGCCGCCCGGCGTGTCGGCCGCTTGCGCGACCGATGGCCCGCCGGGGGCGAACTTCGCGAACAGGAACGGCTGGCGCGGGGGCGCCCCGGCCTCGACCGCATGGGCCGGGTAGTTGACCGCGGTCGCGACGTGCTGTCCCCGTGTGTCCATCGGTCTGATCAGGTCCGACTTGGCGAGGTCGAACGCCTTGCCGCTGCTGACCGCATCGCCGACCAGCTTGACCAACTCCGCCAACGAGGTTCCGGCGAACAGGTCCAGCGGCTGGCTCGGGTAGGTAACGAGGGCAGCACTCAGGTCGACTGCCGTTACGGTCTCCCCTTCGTCCCGGACCACGGCGAGCACGTGCGGCGTGCCAACGACCATCGTCCGGGCCAATGTGAGCCCTTGATCCAGCGGCAGGATCCCGGCGTGATCCTGTGCGGAGACCGCAATCGGACCAACGCAAACTGCAGTCACGAGAATCGTTGAAAGCTTCACGAGGTCTCCGACAATCGGCAGGCGGCGCATCTTCAAATCCCCCGACATTGAGCCACAGCAACGGCCTGACGTTTAGTCGCGCCACGGAGAGTGTCAAGGTGCAGCAGCCCTAGGTTTCGCACTGGGGGAGTTGCCGGCGGCCGGCGCCGACACGGCCGCCGGAAATCTGGTTCCTGAAGTGCCGTCGCCCCTCCGATGCCCAGGTCTCCCGACGCGTACCCGGCTGCGGCGATCTCGATTTGCGTGCCGTCCAAGACGCGCCCGCGTGTATAGTTTCCGGGCTCTTGACTGTGTGCGGGGACATGACTCGATGGGCACGATGCCGCCCGGAAGCAGGGAGACTGCAGACTTCGACCTTCACTCGTTCTTTCCCTATCTCGTCCGCATCTACTACCGCGCAGTAAGCTCCTCGATCACCGACATCTACGCTTCCCGCTACGGTCTGTCCGTCTCCGAATGGCGCACCATGGCAGTCCTCGGAACCGATCGGATCTCCGCCACTGACATCGTCGCTCGGTCCAGCATGAACAAGGTGAATGTCAGCCGTGCCATCAACGGGCTGCGCAAAGCGGGTTATCTGCGTCGCGAAATTGACGGCAGTGACCGGCGCCGGGCAGTTCTTCGTCTCACGGACGACGGCCTCGACGTGCTCCGCACCCTGGTCCCGCTGGTGCGTGAACGCGAGGCACGGCTGTTGAGTGGCTTGACCAACGAAGAACGGACTGCCTTGGTGCGGCTCATGGAAAAAGTGCGCAGGAACGCCGCCGCTCTTTGAGGCGACGTCCGGCACCGCACCTCGGGATCGGGACATCACCGATCTGCCGTGCTGCATTGACGATCACGCGTGATCTCGAGGGCGGAGACGGGGGACCGGTCGGACGGGAACACCTGTGTCGCCAGCGAAACGGCGATCGTCCTCCCCATTCGCGTCCCGTTGGCAGTTTGGGCACGGGATTGCGCTTCGCGCTTGATGCCCCCGAGGCCAGAAAGTCCGGCCAGGCCGCCGATCAGTCGTCCTGGAACTCGGCCTGGTGCAGCCACGCAGCATGTTGCGGGGCGCGTCGGGTTTCGGACCACTCCTCCAACATCGCCCATTTGACGGCATCGAGCCTGGCCAGCTTTTCCTCTTCGTCCGGGTCCGGGCAGGCCAGCTCGATCCGATGGCCGTTCGGGTCAAAGAAGTAAATCGAATGGAACAGCGAATGGTCGGTGACCCCGAGAACTGGGATGCCGTTCGCCTCCAGACGACTCTTGAAAGCGAGCAGGGTCTCGTAGTCCTTGACCTTGAACGCGATGTGCTGGACCCACTCTGGGGTATTGGGATCGCGCCCCATTTGGGGCTTGGTCGGCAGCTCGAAGAAAGCGAGGACATTGCCGCCGCCCGCATCGAGGAAGACGTGCATGTACGGGTCCGGTTCGTGCGTCGAAGGCACGCGGTCTTCCGCGATCGCCAATACGAAATCCATGTTCAGATTCGCGACGTACCAGTCGACGGTTTCCTTGGCATCGTTGCAGCGATAGGCAACGTGATGGATACGCTCAACATTCATGGTTCATCCTCCGCCGGACGGCATGCCTGCCCGGCTGCGTGCTGAGACCGACGCTCCCGGGGGTTCGCTCCGGAATGCCCTGCCGCGCCAGCGGGAGACGGTCGATTGCCGAACGGCCGTGGCACGTCAACAACCCCACGCCGCCTTGCGGAGGGCGGGACCTATCTTGCCGGTACACTCGCCGAAACCGACCCGGTAGCCATCGCCCTGCGCCCAGCCGGTCAGTGTCAGCGTGTCCCCGTCTTCGATGAACGTGCGCGTCTCGCCGGTGTCCAGCTTGAGCGCTTCCTTGCCGCCCCAGGTGATCTCCAAGAGCGAACCGTACTGGTGTTTCTCCGGTCCCGAAATGGTGCCGGAGCCCAGCAGATCACCCACGTTCATGCGGCAGCCGCCGACTGCATGATGCGTGAGCTGCTGTGCGGCCGAGTAGTACAGGTGGCGGCTGTTGCATCGTGAAATGGTCGTCGCCCTCGCCGCGACCGCCGGCCGCAGGCGTACTTCGAGTTCGATGTTCAGACACGTCGAGTCCGATCGCTGCAGATACGGCAACAAGGCTGGCTTCGGTTCGGGCGCCGGGATCCGGAAGGGGTCAAGTGCGGCCCGGGACACCACCCACGGGCTGACCGATGTCGCGAATGCCTTGGACTGAAACGGTCCGAGCGGCCGGTACTCCCAAGTCTGAATGTCGCGGGCGGACCAGTCGTTCAGGAGCACGTAGCCAAAGATCATTGCATCGGCCTCGGCGACAGTGAGCGGTTCTCCCATCACGCTGGACTGGCCCACAACGGCGCCAAGCTCGACCTCGAAATCGAGGCGGCGTGACGGCCCGAATTCCGGGCCGGCGGCCCCCGGCTTTCTCGTCTGGCCCAGTGGTCGCCGGATGTCCGTGCCGCTGACGACCACCGTCGATGCGCGGCCATTGTAGGCGACAGGAACGTGCAGCCAGTTCGATGGCAACGCGTTGTCCGGGCCTCGAAACATCGCCCCGACGTTCCAGGCATGCTGACGCCCTGAATAGAAATCGGTGTACTCCGCGACCTCGAACGGAAGATGGAGCTGGACGCTCGCGGCCGGAACCAGTGCCCGGGCACGCAGTACCGAATCGTCAGCGAGCGCCGAGTCGCCCCCGGCCACCAGCAATTCCGTCAACCGAGCTCGTGCGCGAGCCCACGCACTGCTGCCGAGGGCCATGAATGCGTTCAGGGCATCGCAGTCAAAGACGGGACGATCCGCGCCTACTTCGAGCAGTCCGGCCGCCTCGAGCTCGGCAAGATCCAGCACCTGGTCGCCAATCGCCACACCGCACCGGAGTTGCCCCGAATCAGCACAAAAGACACCGTACGGGAGGTTCAGCAGCGAAAAATGGCAATCGGCAAGGTTGGCGGATTCCACCCAACTTCTCATGGCACGGACCTACCTCGGATCAGCCGGCAACTCAGGAAACGAACCGCTCCTAAAGCCGAATTGCAACCCAAAAAGCTCCGAGAATCATCCGTTTCACTTGAAACCATATCAAGGAATCAGACCCCCATCTGCGACCGGGCGCCTTACCACACCGGACGTGGGCAGCGAAGCGACACGCCCGGGGAGCTCGTGCTTCCAACCCGCCACATTCCTCGGCCACCCGCCTCGAGATCGGCTCCGGCCGGCTAGAGGCCCGACACGAAACTGCCGAGATCACGGTTGAAGCGCGCCACATCCTCAATGAACGGGGCGTGTCCGATTCCTTCGTAAATGATCCGGCTCGATGTACCGCCGCCGGCGTCGACGAGTTCCTTCATGATCTCGGTTGAACGCGGCAGCACGTGTTGATCCTTGGTTCCGTGGATGAACAGCACCGGCACCCTGACCTCGCCAAGCGTCGGCGAATGGTCGAGTGGTCCGCCCAGCTCGAACCGGTCGATCACCATGGCGCGCCTGACGTAGGTGGGCGTCTGCATGTTGTAGGCGAGGGCTTCCGCCGCCAGGTCTCCGGTCAGCGGCTCACCCGGAACCATGTCCAGAAAGCGTATCGTGCCGGCCAGCTGCCTCTCAAAGGCGCCGCACGTTCCGGCGGCACCGCACCCGTCAAGGTCGGCCCCGGGTGGGCCGGCAGGAATGCCCGCCATCGGGCCGGTATTTTCAAGCACGCCCGGGCCCAGGACCAGTTCCGGTCCGCCAGCCTCGGGCGGTCTGAGATCGAGGTTGTAGCCGGTCGCGACGAACACCAGCGCCGACAGCTTGTCCTGACCGTGCTCTCTCACGTAGTCGAGCACCGGCAGGCCGCCGTACGACCAGCCCACGAGGACCACGCCACTCAATCCCTTGGCATCGATGACGGCAGCAATGTCATCCGCCCACAGTTTGCTGGCCGCGTAGCGTTCGGGAGTGTCCGGCTTGGAGGAGTACCCGTGCCCGCGCAGATCCAGGGCAATCATGTGATGGGTGTCGCCCAGGTCACTGAGCATTTGCCGGCGCCATGCGGCGGCGCTCTGCGAGAAACCATGAACGAACAGGATCGGCTGTCCGGAGGTTTCTCCGCTCTCGACCACGGCGATGGTCAATCCGTCGGGCGACTCAACCGCAGACGGTACCAGCCCCTGCAGTCGCTCGGACTGAGCCGGGAGCGCGAGCATTGTGGCCACGGCGGACACAGCCGCCATCAAGATCGTACGCTTCATGGCAAACCTCTCCTGTCTGCACCCTCGACGACCGCGAAGGTGATCGGAATCGGCGAATGGATCGTCCCCGCCGGTGCGTGAAACAGGGGGTAGCCCGGACGGGTGACTCGTCCGCAGGGCGGGCGGCCGCATCCGATCGCGACGCCACCGTGAACAGTTGCTCGGTCGATCTGCGGGGACGTGATCTCCGGCTTCTGGCAACGACGAACGGGCCCGACCGCTGGATCAGGCTTGGGCCCGATTGCTGGCGATTCGGTCTGCGACTGCACGGATTGCCCTGAGTTCCACACACGAAAATTTAGTTAACCATGTTAACAAAAATCGGCGCCGCCGGGCAATGCCGAGCCTTCACGCGCATTCCAGCGATGGGAGAAAGCATCAGTCCGTTCACCTGCCGGCCGGGACGCCGGAGCCAGAGTTCGGCTCGGCGACCGGCTGCGCGCTGGACGCTTGCCCACGCCGTTCCGGGCGCACCGTCTCGGCAAGAGATGCGGCTGTTCTCCCCTGGAATCGGGAGTTCGCGCGGCCCCGCCACGCGGGCTTCCCGACGCATTGCCGGCGCGCGGCCGGCCGCGCGCCGATGCGGCCTATCAATAGTGCTATAAGAAGCTGTCGTCCGTTCCCGGCATCATTCCGCAACCGACCGCCACCGGGCATCGACCCGAGACTGCCTTCCGGGCGTTTTCCATCAGCGAGCGCACCGCATGCCTGCACCCGACGTTCCATTCGAAACCCAAATCAACAAGCTGTGGAGCCACATTCGCGGCCTCCACGTCCTTCATCTCATTCGTACCGGAGCCGATCTTGGCTGGTTTCGTCTCCTCGCCGAAGCCGGAGACCGTGGTCTGACGCCGGAGGACCTCGCTGCCCCCAAGGGGCTCCACCTCCCATTTGTCCGGATCTGGTGGAAAACGGCCATCGCGTGGGAAGTCCTGGACCCGCTGACCGACGGGCGGGCGCGCCTTGCGCCCCACTTCGACGCCATTCTGGCCAAGCCCGGTGATCCCCGGTTCCTCCTTCCTTACGTCATCGCCACGCTCGACCATTTTCAGCAGGATCTGGCCACCCATACGGCAGCCATGGCGGACGGGTCGGTCCGCACTTTCCAGGAGCACGGCCATGCCTTCGCCGAGGCGATCGGCAACACCACGGCCGGGCTGCACGTACTCATGGCCCGCCGTCTCCTCCCCGAAATTGAAGAGGTGCGCTCAGCCCTGACGGGTGGCGGCACATTCCTGGATTACGGCTGTGGCGTCGGGGGCCTTGTTGTCCAGGTGGCCAAAGCCTTCCCGCAGGCCCGGTGCGCCGGGATCGACGTCCATCAGGACGGGCTTGAGCAGGCTCGTCGGAACGTGTCCGCCAGTGGCCTTGAGGATCGAGTCACCATTCAGGACGGAAACGAATGGCAGGGCGACACCGCCAGCTTCGACGTGATCTCGATGGTCGAGGTACTGCACGAGATTCCCGAGGGCGTGCGCGCGGAAGTCCTCGGCCACTGCCGACGCCTGCTGCGTGAAGACGGTCGACTCGTGATCCTTGACGAAACCTATCCAGAGGATGCCGATCTCCGCGTTCCGGAGGCCGCGCTTGCCGTCCAGACCCAGTTCAATGAAATGACCTGGGGCAACGTGGTACCGACCGCCAGCCAGCAAGCGACCCTCCTTGCGGATGCTGGTCTGAAGATCATCGAACGCAATACCATCGGCGGGATCTTTACGCTGCTGGTCGCGGCTCCCCGGGGGGAATGAGCATGAATGTGAAGGACAAGGTGGTTGCGATCACCGGCGGCGGCAACGGGATCGGGCGCGCGCTGGCGATGGAAGCACACCGCCGGGGTGCGCGCGCCGTCGCGGTGGCCGACCTCGATGGCGCCGCCGCCGAAGCCTGCGCGGCGGCGTGCGGGGGCCGTGCCTGGGCTACGGACGTCGGCGACGACGCGGCGATGGGACAATTCATCGAGGGCGCTGAGGCGTTTGCCGGGCCCATCGACGTCTTTTGCTCGAACGCTGGCATTCATCGCCCGGGCGGCGTGGACACCAGCGCGGCCGACTGGCAGGCCTGCTGGGACGTGAACGTCATGAGCCACGTGTACGCCGCACGCCGCCTCGCGGCGCCGATGGCAGGACGCGGAGGGTACTTCCTGATCACTGTCTCGGCGGCGGGCCTTCTGTCGCAAATCGGCTCCGCGACGTATGCCGTGACCAAGCATGCTGCGCTCGCCTACGCCGAATGGCTGTCCATCACCTGGGGCGACCGGGGCCTCGGCGTTTCGGCCCTGTGTCCGCAAGCGGTCCGCACCGACATGATCGCCAACCTTGAAGATGGTGGCGTCGCAGGCCTCGATGGCGTGCTGGAGCCAGATGATGTCGCCCGATCAGCGTTCGACGGCATCGCGGCCGGCACCTTTCTCGTCCTGCCGCACCCGAATGTGGCCGAGTACGTCCGCCGCAAGGCCACTGACCATGACCGGTGGATCCGCGGCATGCGGCGCCTGCATGAGCGGTTCGGAGAAGGAACCGGGTGATGCGCCGTCCGCGCGGCCCACGTCTGAACCGGCGGACCCTGCTGGGGGGCGCGGCGGCCGGGGCCATGGCGCCCGGTACCGCGATGGCCGCGCGGGCGGGGGACGCCGCACCCGACTGGATGCAGGTACCGGGACGCCCGTTCCGGGAGTACGGAGCGCCGGCTCCCCAGGAGGCGGACGTCGGACGGGAGATACTGCAGCCGTACGAGGACGTTTCGCCAGGGGCCGGCGTGGCCATGACGCCGCTCGAGGACCTCGAAGGCACGATCACGCCGAACGGCCTGCATTTCGAGCGCAGCCACAACGGCGTGCCCGCCATTAATCCGCTGCGCCACGAACTCCTCATTCACGGCGAAGTGGAACGCAACCTGCTGTTTTCGCCGGCCGACCTGCTGCGCTACCCGATGGCGACGAAGGTGCTCTTCATCGAGTGCGCCGGAAACAGCTTCTTCAACTCGAACGCTTTTCCCCTGGCCGTCGACGAAACGTGCGGCATGATCCACGGGCTGGTGTCCACCGCCGAGTGGACGGGGATCCCGCTGTCACTGCTCCTCGGCGAGGCTCGGCCTCGACGAGGAGCGCGGTGGCTTCTTGCCGAAGGCGCCGACGCCAACGCGATGAGCCGCAGCCTGCCGATGGAGAAGGCGCTGGATGACGTCCTGGTGGCGCTGTACCAGAACGGCGAACGGCTTCGGCCCGAGCAGGGCTATCCGATGCGGCTGGTGGTGCCGGGATGGGAGGGCAATCTCAACGTCAAGTGGTTGCGCCGGCTCAAGGTCGTCCAGGAGCCGGTCCACACACGGGACGAAACCTCCAAGTACAGCGACCTGCGGCCGGACGGAAAGGCCCTCCAGTTCACCTACCCCATGGACGTGAAGTCGGTCATCACCGAACCGAGCGGCGGCCAGACGATCGCCCCCGGCTTTCAGCACATCAGCGGGCTGGCATGGTCGGGGCACGGCGCCGTGCGCCGCGTGGAAGTTTCGACGGACGGCGGGAATTCATGGCACACCGCCGCGCTCGACGGCCGCCCGATGACGTACGCACCTGTCCGATTTCGGCACAACTGGACCTGGGATGGTTCGCCGGCGACCCTGCTGTCGCGCGCGACCGACCAGGCCGGCCATCGCCAGGAATCCCGGGCCGAATGGTCAGCGCGCTATGCGCACGGCCAGCTCTACCACTGCAATGCCATCCAGAGCTGGCACATTGGCTCGGACGGCAGTGTCACCAACGTCTACCTCTAGTTTCCCGCAGCCTGTGACCCGACCCGTCGTCGTGGCAGCTCTGCTGCTTGTCCAAGGAGCGGCCGCCATGGCCGACGAACTGCCCGTGTCCCCGGACCTCGGGCGGGAAGCGTCGGAAGCGGTCGTGCAGCAGATGGACATCTCCATCGCTCCTGACGGCGCCACGCTGCCCGACGGTTCCGGCACCGTCGAAGCCGGCGAAGGGGTGTACCAGGCACAGTGTCTGGTCTGTCACGGCGCGCAGGGCGACGGCGCCGATGCCGACATGCTCACCGGCGGCGTCGGCACGCTCGCCACCGCGCAGCCGGTCAAGACGGTTGGCTCGTACTGGCCCTACGCCACGACGCTCTTCGACTACATCCGCCGGGCGATGCCGCACAACGCGCCCCTCACCCTGACAGACGACGAAGTCTATGCGGTGACCGCGTACCTCCTCTGGACCAACCGGATCATTGGCCGCGACCTGATCCTGGATGCTTCGACGCTGCCCGCGGTGCAGATGCCGAACCGACAAGGCTTTGTCGACGTGTGGGGTCCGCCCTGGAAGCGCGTTTGGCACACGTCCGGCCTGAGCGTATTGGCAGTGGTCCTGTTGATCGGCGCCGTGGTGGCGACCATCGTCCTGGCCGACCCGCTGACCCGTCGCCCGCGGCTGTACCGCGTCGTCCGCGGGGGATTGCTCGCCGCCACGCTGATCGGGCTGGGCGGCTGGTTCGGCGTGCAGCCGGGCCTGCAGGAAATCGTCGATGCCGTACGGAGTGCGACGGCGGTTGGCGACTGGCGCCCGCTTCTCGGCATCCCGGCGCTGGTGCTGGTCGTCGTCTTCACGCTGGTCGCCCTGCTCCTCTGGGGACGCGGCGCCTTTTGCGGCTGGCTGTGCCCTTTTGGTGCGCTGCAGGACTTCATTCATCGGGCCGCGCGGCTGTTGGGGGTGCCGCGATACGAGCCCCCGGCGCGCGTTCACAGGAGTCTCAGGTTCCTCAAGTACGCCGTCCTGGCCGGCATCGTGGCCGTCGCAGTGTTCATACCCGCCATGCTCGATACGGCGTTGGCGGCCGAGCCCTTCGGGACCGCGATCGGGGACGCGTTCCTTCGGCCCTGGCCCTACGTGGTGTGGGCCGTGGCCTGCCTGGCCATCGCGGTGTTTACCGAGCGGGCGTTCTGCCGATACCTCTGTCCATTCGGCGCCGCGCTCGGCCTCGGCGGGCGGCTGCGGATGCTCGACTGGCTCCGGCGCCGCCGAGCCTGCGGCACCAGCTGTACGAAGTGCGAGCCGGTGTGTCCGACTCGTGCCATCCGGGCCGACGGCACCATCGATCATTCGGAATGCATCCAGTGCCTCCGGTGCCAGGAGGCCTACTTCGACCCTGCGTTCTGCCCCGAGGCGAAGCCCGCGCGGAAGCCGGGGCGCGGGACCGCGGGCGCCACGGGTGCCGCGGCCGCGATCGTGGCTGCGCTGGTGACCACAACCGACCCTGCCGGCGCCGACATGTACGACCCGCTCGCAACCCGCCTCACGCCGGGCGTCATCGCCAAGACGTTTCCCGGGGCCAGCGATGTACAGCCGCCCGACGGATCGCCGCCGGTTGCCACGGTGCGGGATGGCGACGCGGTGCAGGGATGGCTGTTCTCGACCTTCGAGACAGTGAACCCGCGCGGCTACTCCGGGGAACCGTTCGACATCATCGTCGGCCTGGATCACGCCGGCCGCATCACCGGCTCGGCGGTCCTCGAACTCCACGAACCGATGGTGGGCCCCAGCCTGATCCCGCAAACCAAGCTCGAGGACCTCTTCGAGGGACTTCGCAACCTCGATGTCCGTCGGCCGGTGCGGTTCACCGGGCGCGGGGTGGACGGGGTTCGGGGCGCGACGATCAGTGCCACGCTCACGTACAACGCGATCGTCCTTTCGGCGCGAAAGATGGCCCGGATCCAGGGGCTGCTGGGCGAGGAGGAAAACACCGGTCCGTTTCAGCTCGACGTCGACCGGTTTGAACCGAGATCCTGGCAAGCGCTCCTGGACTGGGGCGGCGTGGTCGGCGGCGAGTACACGGCACAGGATCTGGGAATCGGCGGCGAGGGCCACGAGCCGGGCGAAGCCGTGCTGTCACTGTATGCCGCGCTGGCGACCCCCGCTGACGTTGGTCGAAATCTCTTCGGCGGCCAGTGGTTCAATCACCATATCTCGCAGATCGGCTACGGCGACCAGCTCCTCGCCGTCCTCGGGAGCGGCCGAATCTCCTGGCGGGGGAACGCCGTCCGGCGGACCGGTCAGTACGACCGGCTCCGGCTGGTCCAGGGCGAGCAATCCTTCAGCTTTACAAAGTCGGAATCGCTCACCGCGACCGCGGTCCGTGCCGACGGACGACCGCTGTTTTCTGAGACTGGCCTGTTCCGGATCCCGCGTGGTTGGAAGTTCGACCCGCTCAAGCCATGGACCCTGGAGCTTCGCGTACCCGCGGACCAGGGCGGTGGGGCAATCGATGTTGGGTATTCGCTACCCCAGGAATTGATCGGCGGGGATCCGATCGCCCTTGAGGACGCTGGCCTCCGACCGGTCCAGACGGCCTATTTCGGGCTGGTCAGAACCAGCGCACTTGACGGCTGGCGGCGCGTCTGGGCCGAGCACGATGAAGCCATCATGGGGCTCGTGCTGCTGCTGTTGGTGCTCTCGGTGCTCGTGGCCCGGCCCAACGTCGTTTCGCGCCACCGCCGGGTTCACCAATGGGTGCGCCTCGCCTTCCTCGTGGTCGTCATCGGCTGGCTTGGTTGGGTTGCGAACGCGCAACTCACCATCGTCAACGTGCTCACGTATGCGCAGGCCATCTTCACCGGCGGTTGGACCAGTTTTCTCTACGAACCACTGATCGTCATCATCGCCGGCTACACGCTCGTGTCGCTGGTGCTGTTCGGGCGCGGGGTCTTTTGTGGCTGGCTTTGCCCGTTCGGCGCGCTGCAGGAACTGCTGGCCCGCCTGGCGCGCGCTGTCCGGCTACCCACTCTCGCAATCGCCGAAACCGCGAACGAGCGCCTGTGGGCCCTCAAGTACGTGGTATTGGCGGTGTTGATTGGGAGCGCCCTGACCCTGGGGATGGGCACCACGCAAACCGTCGCGGAAGTCGAGCCGTTCAAGACGGCCATCACGCTCCGGTTCGACCGCAGCCTGCCGTACGTCCTGTATGCGGGGGTATTGCTGGCGCTCGGGCTGTTCGTCGAGCGCTTTTACTGTCGCTTCCTGTGCCCTTTGGGTGCCGCCGTCGCCGTGCTCGGCAAGATCCGGATCTTCGGGAACCTGGCGCGCCGGGTCGAATGCGGGAATCCGTGCCGACTGTGCGAGCGGGCGTGTCCGGTCCAGGCCATTCCCGCGAGCGGCGTCATCAACATGAACGAATGCTTCCAGTGCCTGGACTGCCAAGTCGAGTACCACGATGAACGGCGCTGCCCGCCACTGGCCCAGTTGCGGCGTTCGCTGGCCCCGGGGAGTTTCGCCAAGTAGCCGAACGGCCGACCGATGATTCAGCCGGCGCGAACCGGTGGCATACCGTTGCGTAAACCCGTATAGTCCGCCGCACAAAAGGAAGGGCCTTTCAGGTTTCGCCGCCGTTTCGGCGAGACACGGCTACGTGAAACCGGTGCCGCGCAAGCGCGACCGGGCAGTCGGGTTGTGGCCCCACCTAATGAAAAGATGCTGAACGGGAGGAATTACCTAATGCATCTCCTAACCAAACTGACGATCGGTGTGCTCGTGAGCTTTGGGCTCGCGACGTCCGCGTTCGCTCAGGGTATTGACATCCTTGCGGCACCCAAGCAGCAGCCGAACTACGTTTCGGACGACATGCTTCTGAACGCCGACAAGGACCCGATGAACTGGCTCCATTACGGCCGCGACTACGAGAGCACCCGGTACGCCCTGCAGACGGCGATCAACCAGGACAACGCTGCGGACCTCGAGGCTGAGTGGTACCTGTCATTCGGTACCCTTGAGGGGCAGGACAGCCAGGCCGTCGCTGTCGGTGGCACCCTTTACGTAACGACGTCCTTCAACCGCGTGATCGCGGCCGATGGTCAGACTGGTCTGATCAAGTGGAAGTACGAACGCGAGCTTCCGGCCGACGTGTACCCGCAGCTGTGCTGTGACGTTGTGAACCGTGGCGTCGCTCCGTACAAGGACAACGTCTACCTCGCAACGCTGGACGCGCACCTTGTCGCTCTTGACAACGCGACCGGTGAAGTCGTCTTCGACAAGACCGTTGGTGACTACACCTACGCCGAGACCTTCACCGTCATGCCGCTGGCGCTTGACGGCAAGATCATCATCGGCACCGCCGGTGCCGAGTACGGCGTCCGCGGCTGGGTCCGCGCCCTCGACCACGAGAACGGTGACACGATTTGGAACACCTACACCATTCCGGCTGAAGGCGAGCCCAACAACGACACGTGGGCCGGCGAATCCTGGAAGTACGGTGGTGGTTCAACGTGGATCACCGCTTCGTACGACCAGGACCTGCACTTGCTCTACGTGCCGGTCGGCAACCCGGGCCCGGACTTCGACCGTCACGTCCGTCTTGGCGACAACCTGTACTCGAACTCCACCATCGTGCTTGACCCTGACAACGGCGAGCTCAAGTTCTGGTTCCAGTACACCCCGAACGACCCGTATGACTACGACGGCGTGAACGAGGTGATCCTGGCCGACATCGATGGCAAGAAGGTTTGGCTCCACGGCGACCGGAACGGCCACCTCTACTCGATCGACCGTACCAACGGTCGTTGCAACTGGGTGGTTCCGCTCGGCCGGATTAACTGGACCCCTGGCTTCAAGGACAACTGTCGTCCGATCATGGCCTGGGAAGAAGGTGGCGACCCGGCAATGGACGTGGTCTACGACCGTCGTACCAACGACATCGCCCCCTCGCTTGACGGCGGAAAAGAGTGGCACCCGATGGCCTACTCCCCGCGCGTGAACATGGTCTACGTCCCGACGTACAACTTCTCGATGGACCTCCAGGCGAAGAAGATGGAATGGCGTCGCGGTGAGTGGTACCTGGGCGCGAAGGTCCTGACCTTCAACAAGGGTAACGGTGCGGTGAAAGCGTACGACGCCTCGAACGGTGAACTCGCCTGGATCCGTCCGCACAGCACGCCCGCCACGGGCGGCATGATGGCCACGGCTGGCGGCCTCGTGTTCTACGGTGACGCAGAGGGCTTCTTCCACGCCGTCCGCGACGACACCGGTGAAGAACTCTGGGCCTTCAACGTGGGCACCGGCGTGCACGGTAACCCGACCTCCTTCACCGCCGGCGGCAAGCAGTACGTCACGATCGTCGTCGGTGCAGGTGGTGGTGGCATCTGGCCCCTCACCTTCGGCGAGTGGCTCCAGAACCACACCAAGGGCGGCGGCCTGTTCGCCTTTGGCATCGACTAAAAAGCTCGCATCCGCGACTTTTTCGGGGGAGGGCAGTTCGCTGCCTTCCCCCTTTTCTTCTACCTATATATCTGCACCGGACTGATCCCCCTTTAATCCGGAGTCGACCCCGTGAAACTGATCTCCACCTGCGCCGCGGCATGCGCGCTGGCGTTTACCATGAGTCTGGACGCCCAAGCGGAAGACTCGCTCGACCACATCGAGGACCGCGGCGTCATCACCATCTGCGCCGATCCGTACAACTGGCCACACAGTTCTTCGACCGACTATCCACGAGGCTTTGACGTCGAGATCTTTTCGCAGATCGCCGCCAACAACGGCTGGCGCACCGAGATTTACTGGTCGAATACCGGAACCCGGGGCGGGCTTGGCAGAGCGCTGCGCAATTCGATCGCCAAAGGGCGCTGTCAGGTGTTCGCCGGTATTGCGATCCATCCGGACAACGTCGATGAAATCGGGGAAAAGGGCCTGATCTTTTCGTCACCCTACCTCGGGCTGGCCTACATCCCGGTGGTCGACCCCGAACTCGCAAATACCGCCACGCTTGAAGACATCGCGAAGCACACCGACATCGGGGTGGCCATGTCGACGGCCATGGACGGCTATCTGATCGACAACGGCATTGAACGTGAACTCTACCTCGGCAACCGGCGCGTCCTGGACGGTTTGCGCAACCGGGAGACCAAGGCCGCCATGGTGTGGGCACCTGCCCTCGCTATCGAACGCCGACGGCACAAGGAATCCAACTTTTCGCTGGTTGATGGTTTTGAACCGATCGTGGGCCTCCGCTGGAACGTGGGCGCCGCCATCCCGCAAAGTGAAACCCGCTTGATCGAGTTGGTCAATGCCGAACTCGCGAACATGCTGGCCGACGGCACCATCGAGTCGATTGTCACCGGCTACCAGATTCCCTACTACGCACCTTTCCCTGGCTGACGCTGCCGTTGCCCGGATGAATTCCATGCACCCTCTATCCCTACGCCGAGCCTCTCTCCTTCTCGTCTGGCTGTTCGCGGCCTTTGTGCTGCTGGCGCAGACCGCGAACGCCGCCGAAGACCTTGGCTACGGCGGTGAAGACGACATCGAGAACCCGCTGGAAGGCGATGCCGCGGCCATCGAGCACGGCAAGGAGCGGTACGGGGCGAGGTGTGGGTTCTGCCACGGCAGCCGCGGCATCGGGGCCAAGGGCCCATGTCTGAGCTGCAACAAGTTCAAGGCTGGCGGGGGCAGGAATCTCGACATCTATTCCGTGATTGCCGCGGGCCTCACGATCAACGGTCGCCCCACCCAGATGGGTGGATTCTCGCGGACCCTCTCAGACGATGACATCTGGTCCATCATCGCCTACTTACGAAAAGAGTACAAGGACCGGCTCGCCAGGGGCGAGTTCGAAGAAGGCTACAACCCGGTGGCGGAAGAGGCCCAACGGTAAACGCCAGACCGGCCTGAGTGTCCGGTGCACCCCCCGATCACACGCTTTCCTTGAGCCCGCAGCCCGATGGCTGCGGGCTCAGCGGGTCTCGAGTTGCCGCAATGCGGCGGTAGTGCGTCGGGCTGGCGACTCATCGATGGCGATGGGCAAGCCGATCTCCCGAAGCAGCTTCTGCTGGATCGATGCGGCGAAATCCCGATAGTCGTCGGCCACCATCAGGAATGCGCCAGCACCGCCAATGACGCTGTGCTCGAAGTAGTCGTCGAGAAACGGCTCCTCGTTCAGGATCGCGAGGCCGTTGACCGTGACCCCCTGCTCGATCGCCTCATCGCGCAGTGACATGGGATGGACGCCGTTGTTGGCCCGACCGTCGCCCGAGACATCTATCACCTGCCGGTTGCCCTCGAAACCGTTGGTCGCCAGCTCCCCCATGGCGAACTCGATCGCGCCGGCGATGGAGGTCTGTCCACCGGGAATTGCCCGCGGCGCCTCCCGCAGTTCACGCGCGTATGCGACTGCATCCGCAGCGCTCCGAATGACGCGCCATCCGGTAACCGGCGCCTGTTCACGGTTGTCTGACCACTGCATCACGAGCACTGCCAATCCACCCGGCCCAAGCGAACGGATCGCGTCGAGCACCGAGGGGTTTCGGAACGCGGCGGCAATTCCTCCCATCTGCAGCCGGTACTCGTTCTCGTCGACGCTCGAAGAGACATCGACCGCAATGATCAGCTCCATGTCGACCGGTTCAGCCGCGACAGCATGTCCAGCTGCCGTCAGGGTCATGACGGCCAGGAAACCCCACAGGTGCTTCATCGGGCTACCGGGCCATCCGCACCAAGAGTCGCCAATGCCCAAGCCGCTGCCAGGCGAACTTCCTCGGCCTGATCGTCCAGCGCGGTGTGAAGGGCGCCAGTCGCCTGGACAGCGCCGACGCTGCCCAACGCTTCGGCCGCAAGCGCTCGAATCTCCGGCTGCCCTGCCCCCAAGTGAGGCAGTAGGTACGCGGCGGCCTCGGCAGCAATCGGGCCGAGTTCGACGATGGTGGCCAGCACGCCTGGCAGCAAGAGCGGATCACCGTACTCCAGGACGATGGTGAGTTCGGGCAAAGCGTCAGATCCCACGTTTCGCAGCGCCTGGATGACCGCCCATCGGACGTTGTCATCGTGGTCCGCCAGTGCCGAGACCAGCTCCGGGACCAGGTCGGACACGGCCTCCGAACCCATTCCCCCCACCGCATCGGCCGCGGCCCGCCGGATACGCGACTCCGGGTCTCGCAGCAGCGGCGCCACCTGCTGCGCACCTGACCGCCCTTCCTCGCCCAGATCGGCAAACCCCTTGACCGCCTCGTAGCGCACCCGCGGGTCAGGATCGCCGACGAACTCGCCGAATACCCCCAGGGCGGCCTCCACGATGGCGCGGCGGAGCGACGGATATCCCCGCAGACGTTCGGCCGATGTCATCGCTTTCGGCCAGATCTGCGCCTGCGGATCGGTAAGCCAGCCGGACTCGCCGGGCCAGTTCCGGTCCCCGGCAATGCGGCGAAGGCAAAGCAACGCAGCGGCGCGCAGCTCCGGATCGGGGTCTCCCGCGAACGGCGTGATGCGGGGCACTGCCACCCCGGCGCGGGCGCCGTGGCCGGCCAGCGCCTTCAGTGCGCTCAGCTTCTTGCCGCGGTTTGGGTCGTCCAGCACTTGCATCAACGCCGCCACTGCCACCGGCCCCATCTTGCCCAGCGTCGAAGCTGCAGAACCTCGAACTGCCGGGTCAGGATCGTCCAACATCTCCACCAGCGCCGGCGTGGCTACTACCGCCTTGAGGCCAAAGCTCTCCATCGCACCCGCTGCGGCCCACCGAATTTCCGGGTGCGGATCATCAAGCAGCTCAATCAGGGCGGTAACGGTCACGTTGGCCTGGCCGCTGATGCGTTCGAGCGCGCGAATGGCCCGGATGCGCACCAGGTGATCCGAATCGTGCAGCGCCGACATGATCAGGGCGTCGATGGCGGTATTGGCGTTGGATCCGAGTTCACCAAGTCGGATTGCAGCCCCGGCGCGCTCGGCGGTGGTGGCCGCTTGCAGCTCGGAAACCAAGGCCGAGACCTCGTCGAGCGTTGCCGCACGCAACGGCCACGCGGCAACAAGTGCTGCGGCAAGGGGCAGCAGGGCCCAGACAGCTCGAGGCACGGCAGTTCAACAAATGGGAGGACGTGATCGCATCATTCCAATCCTGCGCGGCTCCGTCAAACGTCGATTCCGCCTCCCTGCCCCCGTTCCGTGTCCCTACCGGGCGTCCAGAGCGATTGCTGGTCAACCGCTGACCCGCGGTGGCCGGTACACCGTGGGACCCCGCCTCGCATCCGGGCACGCCGAGGAAACTTCAGTGTGAGCGAACCGCGCCGAATACCGCAATTGGGTTGCGGCCGGGACGCTCAAGAAAGCCCGCGCCTCGTTCATCCAGGTCGCGACGTCAGACGTCGATACATTCCCGTCTGAAGGCAATTGCTCATGTAACAGAGCGGGGTGCAGGTTCACCCCCTGATGGCACGGGTCCGCCCGGATGAACTTCGTAACGTAGATGACCGGACGAAGCTGGCGTTTCAGGTCTTCAGGTCTAGCCGACATTCGGCGCCCTTGCGGGAAGGGCCGTGCACACCCAGCCTGCGTGTGTAGGGTGCAGGTTCGCATCAGCAGCGCTATCCACCCGGAACTCCTGACCGATGGACCACCCAAGCCCGACCGACGCTCCCGCCGTCTCGGAATGCACCCTCGAATTCCACGGCCGCGCCGCCGTGCTCGCGTTTGACCGACACGACGTGCGAAACGCGCTCACCGGCACGAAGATCCTTGAGGACTTGCTGGCCGTGACGGCCTGGATCAACCAATCGCGCGCGATATCAGTGCTGGTGCTGACAGGAAACGGTAGTGCATTCTCGGCCGGCGGCAACGTCAAGGACATGCGCGATCGGTCCGGCGACTTCGAAGGCCCCGTGCAGGACGTCGAACATGCGTACCGACATGGCATTCAGCGGATGCCGCGTGCCATCTTCGACCTCGACATACCAGTGATCGCCGCCGTGAACGGTCCTGCGATCGGTGCCGGCTGCGACCTCGCGTGCATGTGCGACATCCGGATCGGCGGCGAGTCCGCGCGTTTCGCGGAGAGCTTCGTGAATCTCGGCATCATCCCCGGGGACGGAGGCGCATGGTTCCTGCCGCGTGCCGTCGGGACCCAGAGGGCGGCCGAGATGACGTTTACCGGACGCATGGTGGGGGCCGACGAGGCTCTCGCCATCGGTCTGCTGCTTGAAGTGGTGCCGGACGACGAACTTCGGGACCGGGCGCTGGCGCTTGCAGCCACGGTGGCAGCCAAGCCCCCCGTTACGCTGCGCTATGCAAAGCGGCTGCTGCGGATGGCGCAGTCGATGCCGCTCGACCAGTTCCTTGACACCTGCGCCGTGTACCAGGGCGTGGCTCACCAAACGCGCGACCACCATGAGGCGCTGGCGGCCTTCTTCGAGAAACGTCCGGGGATCTATCAGGGACGCTGACGCCCACGTGGTGGGCCCGGCAGGACTCGAACCTGCAACCTAACCGTTATGAGCGGTCAGCTCTGACCAATTGAGCTACGGGCCCGGCGCCATTCGTCTACCGGTCGTCGAGGAAGCCTTCGAGCTTCTGCCGCCGCGAGGGATGTCTCAGCTTTCGCAGGGCCTTGGCCTCGATCTGCCGGATCCGCTCACGCGTCACGTTGAACTGCTTGCCGACCTCCTCCAGCGTGTGGTCGGTCTGCGTGCCGATGCCGAAACGCATCCGGATCACCCGGTCCTCGCGTGGCGTGAGCGATGACAGCGCCCACGACACCTGCTCGCCGAGCTTGGCCCGGACGACCGCTTCGTCGGGCATCATCGCGTTCTCGTCGGCGATGAATTCCCCGTAGTTGGTGTCCTCGTCCTCGCCAACCTGCTTGTCCAGGCTGATGGGCTCCTTCGAAATCTTCATCACCCGGCTCACCTTCTCGAGCGGCATGCCGAGTTTCTCAGCGATCTCTTCCGGCGACGCTTCGTGACCGCTCTCATGCAGGATCTGACGCTGGGTTCGAATGATCTTGTTGATCGTCTCGATCATGTGAACCGGAATCCGGATGGTCCGTGCCTGATCAGCGATCGAGCGCGTGATCGCCTGCCGGATCCACCAGGTCGCGTAGGTCGAAAATTTGTAGCCCAGACGGTACTCGAATTTCTCGACCGCCTTCATGAGGCCGATATTGCCTTCCTGCATGAGGTCCGGAAACTGAAGGCCGCGGTTGGTGTACTTCTTGGCGATGGACACCACCAGCCGAAGGTTGGCGGCAATCATCTCGCCCTTTGCCTGTTCAGACTCCTGCTCGGCCCGGTGAACCCGCCCGACGATGGCCCGGAACTCCTTCGGAAGGAGCTTGCTTTCTTCGGCCACGCTGCGAATGGCATCACAACAGGCCTGCAGTCGTGCCATGGCCTGCTCGTCCGCTTCCGATCCCCGCCCCTGCACCAGCTTGGCGAACTGGACGACATCCAGTTCGTTGGCTGAGTACTGGCGCAGGAATTCCGACAACGTGGTACCGCTCTGCTCGACAAGTGCCCGCAGTTTTCCTTCGGCCCGGGTCAGTTCGCGGTTCCACCCGTAGAGTTCGTCGGCGAGTTCCCGCGTCTTGGACGGCATCAGGAAGAACTCGCTCAGCAGCACCAGCGCACGTGCGCGTGCGCGTCGGTAACGCAGGTCGGTGGTCCTCGGGAGCGGCTTGCCCTCGGTCGCATACCGAATCCGGCGCGTGTGCACCTTGTCCAGCCAGACCTTGAGCTTCTCAAGCTCCGCAAGAATGGTCATGACGGCCGGTCGGACCGTCTTCTCCATCGATGCGACTGACTGCTTGGCTCCCCCGGTGGTCGGGGTCGGTTTGCCGTCCTTGGTGGATGGCGCGGCGGGCGATGCACGATTGGACATGAGGGCGTGGGTCGCCTCGAGGTCGATGACCTCGCGGAAGGGCACCTCCTTGGCATCGATCTGGCGTCGCCATTCGACCACGCTGTCAAGCGTGCGCGGACTCTCGACCAAGGCCTCGACCGCCTTCCGGCGGCCGATCTCCATCCGCTTGGCGATCGCGATCTCGCCTTCCCGCGTCAGGAGGTCAATCCCGTTCATGTCGCGGAGATACATCCGCACGGGATCGTCCGTCCGGCCCGTAATTTCGTTCGGCTGCGCCGGTGCGCGCGCCGACGAGTCGATCACGCCGCCCGGCAGCGGCCCGCTCTGCTCGCTGGGTACCTCGTTGGGTTTCAGCACCCGGATCGAACTCGCGGTGAAGTAGCCGTGAATCTTGTCGAGATTCTCGACCATGTCCGCGGGCACCGCTTCTGCGATCTCTTCAGTGCTGACCCAACCGCGCGCCATGGATTTCTGGATCAGGGCGCGCACCGCCTCCATCCCTGCTTCCCGGGTCGCCGCGGCACTGTTGTTGGCATCATTCATGGCTGTGACTGGCTCCACGGGATCTCATGGTCGGGCCCTGACGGAACAGCCTGGTTCGCCGTCGCCGACGGAGGGGGGTCGTTGCGGTGCACCCAGGCAAGCTGGACGTCTACGGCGGCCTCCCAGCCCGCAAGCGCTGCGTCGAGCCCGCTGTCAGGGAGCACAAACGGTTCCACTACGTGGCGGCTATCCCAACGGCTGGACGGCGCTCCCTCGTCAACGAGTCCGGCCAAGCCGCGGCCTTCCAACCACGGACGGACGCTCGACGGGTCTACGGGGTCGCTCTGTGCGTGTCTATTTAGGAGTTCGGTGCGCACTGCGTCAAGGTCCGGGACAGCTCGAAACGGCACTTCGGCAAACTTTTCCTCGACCCGGTCCAGAAGGCCAGGCACGTTGATGACCGCCTGCACGATGGACCGCTCACGGCGCGCGGCTCCCTGGTTCGGTTGCCCATCCTGGTGACGCTCGCTCACCAGCCGATCAGGGCCGCGGGCGGCAAAGCGGCCGCGGAAACTCGCCGGCTGGCCGGCCGGGCGCCGCGTGGGCGCCTCGGCCGGCCTGCGGATCTCCAGCGTGCCCTGACAGGTTTGCTGGTAGCGGCGCGCGAACTCTTCGTGGTACGCGTCCCGAACTGCCCCGTCCTCGATCTCCTGCACCAGGCGATTCAGCCGCTCCTGAAAATGCACCTTGCGTTCCGGGGTATCGAGCGATTCCCGGGCAAACTCGGTTTGCCAGGCCAGGTCGACCAGCGGGAGAGCATTGGCCGCCACCTCGCGGAACGCATCAGCGCCACGATCACGCACCAGCGAATCGGGGTCCTCGCCCGCCGGCAGGAACGCGAAGCGAAGTGATCGACCGGCCCCGAGCATCGGCAGAACGTTCTCCATGGCACGAATGGCGGCGGCCCGCCCGGCATCGTCTCCATCCATGCAGAGCACCGGCTCCTCGTGCAGCTGCCAGGCCACGCGGATCTGCTCGCTCGTGAGGGCCGTTCCCAGGGGCGCAACTGCCGCCTTGAAGCCCTGCGTGGACAGGGCGATCACGTCCATGTAGCCCTCCACGACGTAGAGGGCGCCGGCTGCCCGCACGGCTTGGCGGGCCTGATGAAGGTTGTACAGGGTGCGGCCTTTCTCGAACACAAGGGTCTCCCTTGAATTCAAGTACTTGGCCGGAGACTTCGGGTCGAGCGCACGGGCGCCGAAGGCCACGATGTCGCCGAGGCGGTCGGCGATCGGAAACATCACGCGGTCGCGAAAGAACGGGTACGAGCGGCCGCGGTCATCGTGGACGAGAAGACCGGCATCGATCTGTGCCTCGGGGGAAACGCCGGCCGCCCGCAATTGCTTGACAAGACCGCCGCCGTGGCGCGGGGCGTAGCCGAGCCGGAACGCCTTCGCCACTGGCCCCCGGATTCCGCGCGACGCGAGGTACTTCCGCACTGCGCTGCCGCCAGGCGCGAGTAGCTCGGCCTCGAAGATGCCCTGGGCCGCTTCAAGCGCCTCGCGCGCCCGCCGCCGCCGACGCTCGCGCGCCGGATTGGTCCGGCCACCGGTCCGGGGCACTTCCATGCCGGCCTGCGCCGCCACCTTCCGCACCGCGTCCATGAACGGAAGGTTCTCGATCTCCATCACGAAATTGACGGCAGTGCCAGACGCTTTGCAGCCGAAACAGTGGTAGAGGCCCTTGGTCTCGTCGACATGAAACGACGGGGTCTTCTCGTCGTGGAACGGACAAAGTCCCTTGTGCCGCCCCGTCCCGGCCGCCTTCAGCCGAACGGTCTGGCCGACAATGGCGGCCAAGGGAGCGCGGGACTTCAGTTCCTCGAGAAAGCTGTCTGGAAGTCGCGCCACAACCCGCCCGGCTCAGGCCTCGAGCCGTCGCCGGGCTTCGCGCCGGGCCCGGGCCAAGTCCTCGGCATTGGTGCAGATCTTGCGGAGTTCCGCCATCGTTCTGCCCAGGTCCCGGATGGAACGCGCCTGCGCCGCACCAAGGGCCTGCTCAACCGCCAGCGCCATCTCGGATTCATTCATCGGCTCGGGCAGGTACTCGGCCAGCACTGCCCGCTCTGCCCGGCGCAACTCGCGGACCTGGGCGTTGCCCTCCACGCCGCTGCCGGCCCCGGCGGCTGCCTCTTCGGAATGACAGTGCAGGCGCTTGATCAAGTCCCGGATAGCGGCATCATCCAGGCCAGTCTCTCCGTCCGGCAGGTCGGCCTCCGCGTCATCGATCGCGGCAAGCACGAGCCGAAGCGTCGCGACTCGCGCGCCATCCTGCGCACGCACTGCGGCCTTGAGATCGGCGCGCAGGCGTCCGCGAACATTCGTTTGAAGCATGGTGAGGCGGCCCACAACTTCCAGCGCCCGGAGGCGACGGCCCGAACCACGCATTATACAGGTAGCCGCGAGCCAGCGCTCAGCGCATGCATTGTCTGCTGAACCGTCTTGCATTTTCTGTTGCCACCCGTAGTTTCTTGGCAATCCCGGATGGTCCGGGGCACCCTGGAAATCGATGACCCAGCCCGGATCTCCCCCCCGAGTTCCCGGACGCGCGGAATCGGGGATTCTGGTGCTCGCCGACGGTACCGTATTCCGGGGCCGCGGGTGGGGCAAGACCGGCCGCGCCGTTGGCGAGGTGTGTTTCAACACCTCGATGTCCGGCTATCAGGAAGTGATGACTGACCCGAGCTACGCGGGCCAGATCATCACGTTCACGTTCCCGCACATCGGGATCGTCGGTTGCAACGCGACCGATCACGAAGCCACATCCCCGGCCGCGCGTGGAGCCGTCTTCCGAGCCGATCCCACACCGCCGTCGAACTGGCGGAGCGAGCAACCGCTTGACGCCTGGCTGCGGCTTGCCGGAATCGTGGGCCTTTCCGGCATCGACACGCGCGCCCTGACCCTCCGGATCCGCGCGGGCGGCGCGCCCGCAGGCGTGATCGCACACGAGCCGGACGGAGCCTTCGACGTCGAACGGCTGGTCAGTCAGGCCGCCGCATGGCCTGGACTCGCGGGCATGGACCTGGCCAGCGAGGTCACCTGCCGCGAGCCGTACACGTGGACGGACGGGCTTTGGCCCGGGCTCGGGCGAACCCCGGTTCCGGCCACGGACGCGGTACCCATTGTCGCCGTCGACTACGGGGTCAAGCACAACATTCTCAGACTCCTGGTCGACCGGGGGCTGACGCCGACCGTGGTGCCGGCGACGGAGCCTGCCGAAGCAATCCTCGCCCGTCGTCCGGCAGGGATCTTTCTCTCGAACGGACCGGGCGACCCGGCTGCGACCGCGGAATACGCGGTGCCCATCATCCGCAAACTGATCGACTCCGGTTTGCCGCTGTTCGGAATCTGCCTGGGGCACCAGTTGCTGGCGCACGCGCTGGGCGCGCGCACCGAGAAGATGCATCAGGGGCACCGGGGTGCCAACCAGCCGGTGCTGGACCGCGCAACCGGCAAGGTCGAGATCACGAGCCAGAATCACGGCTTCGTGGTCTGCCGCGAAGCACTCCCGGAAACGGTGGAAGAGACCCACACGTCCTTGTTCGACGGGTCCATCGAGGGAATTCGCCTGCGCGGTCGCCCGGTGTCCGGGATCCAGTACCACCCGGAAGCTTCGCCCGGCCCGCGCGACTCCGCCTACCTGTTCGATCGCTTTCGGTCGCAGATCGTCGAGGGGGCAGCCTGAATGCCGCGGCGACGCGACATTGAAACGATTCTCGTGGTCGGCGCCGGGCCCATCGTCATCGGTCAGGCGTGCGAGTTCGACTATTCGGGATCGCAGGCCTGCAAGGTTCTCCGGGACGAGGGATACCGCGTGATCCTCGTCAATTCCAACCCGGCGACGATCATGACCGACCCCGAACTGGCCCACGTGACCTACGTCGAGCCGACCGTGCCTGACACCGTGCACCAGATCATCGTCCGGGAGCGCCCGGACGCGCTGCTTCCGACGATGGGCGGTCAGACCGCCCTCAACATCGCATTAGCCCTGTCCGAGGACGGAACCCTGGAACGCTACGGGGTCGAACTCATCGGCGCGTCGATCGACGCGATTCACCGCGCCGAGGACCGTGAGCGGTTCCGCGAGACGATGCGCTCCATCGGTCTCGCCACCCCGGAAAGCGCCACGGCCGGAACTCTGGCCGAGGCGGAAGCGGTCGTGGCGAAGCTCGGTCTCCCGGCCGTGGTACGCCCCTCATTCACGCTCGGCGGCGCCGGCGGCGGCATCGCCCGGACGCCGGAGGAGTTCCGTTCGATCGTCCAGGGAGGGCTGGACCTCTCGCCGGTCACGCAGGTCCTGGTCGAAGAGTCCGTGATCGGCTGGAAAGAGTTCGAGATGGAGGTGATCCGCGACCGCGCGGACAACGCGATCATCGTCTGCTCGATCGAGAACGTCGATCCCATGGGTGTCCACACCGGCGACAGCATTACCGTTGCGCCAGCCCTCACTCTGACGGACAAGGAATACCAGTCGCTTCGGGACGCTTCGATCGCGATTCTTCGAGCCATCGGGGTCGAAACCGGTGGTTCCAACGTCCAGTTCGCCATCAACCCGGCTGACGGCCGAATTGTCGTGATCGAGATGAACCCGCGCGTATCGCGTTCCAGCGCGCTGGCCTCCAAGGCCACCGGATTTCCGATCGCCAAGGTCGCGGCACGGCTGGCGGTCGGTTACACCCTCGATGAAATCATGAACGACGTGACCGGCACCACACCGGCCTCGTTCGAGCCGGTCATCGACTACATCGTCACGAAAGTGCCGCGCTTCACGTTCGAGAAATTTCCCGGCGCCGACCCGGCCCTCACCACATCGATGAAATCGGTCGGGGAGGCCATGGCGATTGGGCGCAATTTCGCGGAGTCCTTGCAGAAGGCCCTGCGGTCGCTCGAGTTGGGCCTGACGGGGTTCGACGCCGTCGACGTCCCGCGGGGTCGCAACGGCGTTGACCGCCGGGCGCTGCTCGAGCGCTTGGCCCAGCCGACGCCGCGGCGGGTACTGCTCCTCGCGCAAGCCTTTCGGGAGGGCCTGTCGCTGTCGGAGATCCACACCGCCACCAGCATCGATCCGTGGTTCCTAGCCCGGATTGAAGAGATCGTCCTCGTGGAGGCCGAACTCGCCAGCCACGGTCTGCCGGCTGGCCCGGACGCGTTGCGCAGGATCAAGTCGCTCGGCTTTGCTGACGCGCGGATCGCCCTCCTGACCAACTGCGATGAGTCCGCGGTCGCCGCCGCCCGCCGTGCCCTTGGCGTGCGCCCGGCGTTCCGCCGGGTCGACACGTGCGCCGGGGAGTTCGCTGCCAGTACGCCGTACTTCTACGGAAGCTACGAGGAAGGCGTTTCCGACAGCGGCGAAACCGCGCCCGGCGACCGTCGCAAGGTCGTGATCCTCGGTGGCGGCCCCAACCGGATCGGACAGGGCATCGAGTTCGACTACTGCTGTGTGCATGCGGCGCTGGCGCTCAGCGGCGTTGGCATCGAAACGATCATGATCAACTGCAACCCGGAGACCGTGTCCACCGACTATGACACCTCGGACCGGCTCTACTTCGAGCCGCTCACGGGTGAGGACGTGGTGGAGATCATTGACGCCGAACGAGGGGCCGGGGAATTCGTCGGCTGCATCGTGCAGTTCGGCGGGCAGACTCCGCTCCGGCTGGCGCAGGCACTCGTCGCTGCCGATATCCCGGTCATCGGCACGTCCCCCGACGCGATCGACCTTGCCGAAGACCGGGACCGGTTCAGCGGCCTGCTCGCCCGACTGGATATCCGGCAGCCAGAAAACGGCAGCTGCCGCACCCCCGATGAAGCGGTCCGGATCGCCGAGCGAATCGGCTACCCGGTGATGGTACGCCCCTCCTACGTGCTTGGAGGCAGCGCGATGGAAGTGGTGCATGACGAAGCGTCGCTGGTCGACTACGTCAGGCGAGCGGTCCACCGGCACGGCAGCGATGACCCCATCCTGATCGATGCGTTCCTGTCATCCGCCATCGAGGTCGACGTGGACGCCCTGTCAGACGGGACCACGGTGGTGATCGGGGGCGTGATGGAACACGTCGAAGAGGCCGGCATCCATTCCGGCGACTCCGCCTGCTCCCTGCCACCCCATTCCCTCCCCGACGAGGTCATCGAAGCCATCAAGGAGCAGACCGAGACCTTGGCGCTGTCGCTTGGCGTCGTCGGGCTCATGAACGTGCAGTTCGCGGTTACCCGGGCTACGCCGGAGCGGCCGCGCGAGGTCTACGTGCTGGAAGCCAATCCACGCGCCAGCCGGACCGTGCCGTTCGTGTCCAAGACGACGGGCAATCCGCTTGCCCACATGGCGTCCCTCGTGATGGGGGCCGGTCGGAAGATTGCCGACCTCAATGTGCGTCCTTGGCGCGACGGCCACATCGCCGTCAAGGAAGCCGTATTCCCGTTTCGGCGCTTCCCCGGGGCCGACACGCTGCTCGGACCCGAGATGAAGTCGACGGGAGAAGTGATGGGAATCGACCGTTCTTTCGCCAATGCGTTCGCCAAGGCACAGGTCGGCGCAGGCACGGTACTCCCGACCACCGGCACCCTGTTCCTGTCCGTGCGCGATGCGGACAAGGAGGACTTCGTCCCCGTCTGCAAGGCCTTCGCCCGCTATGGCTTCCGGCTACTCGGGACCACCGGCACAGCCCGTTTCATGCACGCTCACGGAATCGAGATAGAGCCGGTCAAGAAAGTCTACGAGGGGAGCCCCCACGTCGTGGATGCCATCCGCAACGGCGAAGTCGACATGCTCTTCAACACCACCGAAGGCGCGCAGTCCATCGCCGACAGCCTCTCGATGCGGCGCGAAGCGCTGAACGCCGGCATCCCCTGCTTCACCACCCTCGCGGGAAGCCTGGCCGTCGTGGAGGCTATTGAGGGCATGCGTTCCGCCAGCCTTGACGTAGCCCCGCTGCAGTCGTACTTGGGCTGAGGATGCGGTGACCGGAACTGATCGCACGCTGGACACGACGCAGGAACTCGCAGATGCCGAAAGTGCCCATGACCGAGGAAGGCTATCGCGCTCTTCGACAGGAACTCGACCTCCTGAAGAACGAGCAGCGGCCGGCCATCAGTGCCGCCCTGGCGGAAGCACGCGCCCACGGGGACCTCTCGGAAAATGCGGAATACCAGGCCGCCAAGGAGAAGCAGGGGCGAATCGAGGCTCGCATCGCGCGGCTTTCAAGGCGACTCGGAATGGCCGAAGTCATCCGCGCCGACGATCTGTCGGGCGACGAGGTCCGCTTCGGGGCCTGGGTGACGATCCGCAGTGCGATGGACGGTGCCGAGGACACCTACCAGATCGTGGGCAGCGACGAGGCCAACCTCGACCTCGACCAGATCTCGCTCGAGTCCCCCATCGCGAAGGCCCTTCTGGGCAAACGCAAGGGCATGTCCGTCGAGGTGGAAACACCAGGAGGGACTTCCAGCTATACCGTCACCGAGGTCTCCTACCGGCGCTGATCCCCCTGTCATGAGCGACACCCGCGACTGCCCCGTTCTCATCGTCGGCTCCGGGCCGGCGGGCTGGACCGCTGCGATCTACGCGGCCCGGGCGGCGCTCGCCCCGGTCGTTATCCGGGGGTTGCAGCCCGGCGGCCAACTCACGATCACGACCGACGTCGAGAACTACCCGGGCTTTGCCGAGGTCGTGCAGGGGCCGTGGTTGATGGAGCAGATGGAGGCGCAGGCCCGGACCGTCGGAGTGGACGTCGTCGACGACATCGTGTCGGCGATCGACCTCGGCAGCCAGCCGTTTGTCTGCACGGGGGAGTCCGGCACCCGTTACCGGGGTCGGACGGTCGTACTCGCAACCGGCGCCAGCGCCCGCTGGTTGGGCCTGGATTCCGAGCAGAAGTACCGCGGGCACGGCGTATCGGCCTGCGCCACGTGCGACGGCTTCTTTTTCAGGGGCAAGGAAGTCGCCGTGGTGGGCGGCGGCAATACGGCGGTCGAGGAGGCCCTGTTCCTCACCAAGTTTGCATCGAAGGTCACGCTGGTGCACCGGCGCGACAAGTTGCGGGCCGAGCGTATCCTGCAGGACCGGCTGATCGCCGAGCCCCGTATCGAGATCGCATGGAACTGCGTCGTCGAGGAGATCCTAGGCGATGCCGACGGGCAGACCGTAGCCGGAGTGCGCCTTCGTTCCACGAACGGCGGCGCGACACGGGAACTGGCGGTCGAAGGCGTGTTCGTCGCAATCGGCCATGATCCGAACACGGTGCTGGTGCGCGACCAGGTGGAAACCGATGCCGACGGCTACATCAAGGCACGGCCCGGCAGCACGGCCACCAGCGTTCCCGGTTTCTTTGCAGCCGGGGATGTCCAGGACAAGGTGTTTCGCCAGGCCGTGACAGCGGCGGGACAGGGCTGCATGGCGGCCCTCGAAGCCGAGCGCTTCCTGGCTGAAATAGCGCAGCACGGAGATCCATCATGACGGAACCTCCGCATCTCGACTGGGACCGCCTGCGAGTATTCCGTGTCGTGGCCGACGCGGGTTCGTTCACGCGCGCTGGCGAGACGCTCCGCCTCTCGCAGGGCGCGATCAGCCGCCAAATCCGCTCGCTGGAAGACAGCCTCGGTGTGACGCTGTTCCAGCGACACGCCCGCGGCCTCGTTCTGACCGAGCAGGGCAAGATCCTCCGGCGCACTGCCCGTGACGTGTTTGACCGGATTTCGCGCATGGAGGCGCAGCTCGACCACAACCGTGAACGGCCGCGCGGTCCGCTCCGTGTCACCACCACCGTCGGGTTCGGTTCCGTCTGGCTGCCATCGCAGATCAATGAATTCTTAGACCGGTATCCGGAAATCAACCTGTCGCTGGTGATCGACGATTCCGAAGTGGACGTCCACCTGCTCAAGGCAGATGTCGCGATCCGGATGGCGCCGCCGCGACACCCGAACCTGATCCAGCGCCATCTCTTCACCGGGCACATCGCGATCTACGCAGCGCCGTCGTATCTTCGGCGGTTCGGGACCCCGCAAACGCTCGAAGATCTGCTCGACCACCGGATCGTCACCTACGGGGAGCAGGCGTCGATTCCGTTTCCCGGCGTCAACTGGCTGGGTGAGGCGCTGCGCGAACTGGATCCCCACTTCGAGCCCGCGTTCACGCTGAACAACCTGGTGGGGATCGTCCGCTCCGTGGAATGGGGAGCCGGCATCGCCGCCCTTCCCACCCTGCTCGTCCACCAGATGGGAAGCTGCGAACACATCATGCGCGAGATCGAGGGACCGCTGATCGAGGCCTACTTCGTCTACCCGGAGGTACTCCGGAACACGCTGCGCGTGAACGTGTTTCGGGACTTTCTGCTGGAGAAGATCCGAGAGGTCAGGCTCTAGGCTGCTGGCCGGACGCCCGATCCGACTTACCGGTACAGCGTCGCGTCGGTGTTGCCCTCGTAGAGCGCGGCCACCCACTCCCCGTACCCGTTGAAAATCTTTGTCGGGATCCTCTTTCCGGTTCCGAGGTCCTTTTCGGTCGCCTGGCTCCAGCGCGGGTGCGGGACCGCCGGATTGACGTTCGCCCAGAAACCGTACTCGCGGGAGTTCATCTCCTCCCAGAAGCTGACCGGTCGTTCGGTCGTAAACGTGAACCGCACGATCGACTTGATCGACTTGAAACCGTACTTCCAGGGCACCGCAAGGCGCAGCGGAGAGCCGTTCTGTCGCGGCAGCGGCTTCCCGTACAGGCCGGTGACAAGGAACGCCAGTTCGTGATTCGCCTCTTCCATCGTGAGGCCTTCCACGTACGGCCACGGGTACCAGTCCTGACGCTGGCCCTTGGCGGTTTCCGGGTCCAGGAACGTCTCCATCGCCACGTATCTGGCGTTGGCCGTCGGGTTCGCGAACCGCACGAACTCCCGGAACGCGAAACCGGTCCACGGGACGACCATCGACCAGGCCTCCACGCAGCGGTGCCGGTACACGCGCTCCTCCAGCGGCATCTGACTCAGCAGATCATCGATAGCGATGGTGCGCGGAGATTCGACCTCGCCGTCAATCCGCACTTCCCAGGGCCGGATCTTCAGCGCCTGGGCGGCCTTCCAAATCTTCTTGCTCGTTCCGAACTCGTAGAAGTTGTTGTATCGCGTCGCCCATTCCTCGTCCGTCAACTTGCGCCCCTCGCCGGGTTCGAAGCGTTCGTTGCGGGCGACGGGGTACAGCCCGGCGCTCGGGTCGTCGGAATCCGTGGCGCCCCACGCGAGCCCCGGGGCGGCGGCCGCAATGCTGCCCGCCGCAAGACCCTGAATAATCTGGCGCCGATTCAGGAAGACGCTTTCGGGCGTGACGGCGCTCTCGGGAAGTTCCCAGCCTCTCGGGATACGGATTGCCATGCAGTCCTCCTGTCCGAACCGTGCGGCTCAGCCGGCGCGCAACCAGACGGCCGTGTCATGAAATGCCGGGCCGCCGTTGGGCGGGCCGGCGTCAGAACCGACCAGTGTGTTGATGCCCTGCCCTTCGATGAAGGCGTTTCCGGGCCAGATGCCTTCCACGACCACGACCCCGGACTGCAGGCCAGCGAATGACTGGGCGTGCAGCAGCACGTCGCCCCGACGGTTGCCCAGACGGACAAGGTCGCCGTCCACGATCCCGAGAGCCTCGAGGTCCTCAGGGTGGATCCGCGCCGTCGGATGCGCCTCCTGCCTCTGCGACGTCGGCGTCTCCGTGAAGGACGTGTTGAGGAAGTTGTGCGCCGGCGCCGTGACCAGGCGGAAGGGATGATCGGCGTCGCACTCTTCGATGTTGGCGAGATGATCCGGGAGCGGCGGCATCACGGCGTGATCCGGGCCGAGCGAACTCCAGTCGGGCGCGAACCGGAACTTCCCGTCCGGGAATCCGAATCCCGTCTCGAAATGCGCCTCGTCGAACTCCGGCTGCACGTCGAACCACCGTTCGGGCTCAAGCTCGCTCAGCGGTCGGTGGCCGGACGCCCGAAGTGTCGCGTCAATGATTTCGCGTTCGGTCATCGTGAAACCGGGATGGCTTGCGCCGAGGCGCTTGGCCAGATCGCAGATCACGCGATGGTTGGCGCGGGCCTCTCCCCGGGGTTCGATCAGCTTGGGTCCGAGGATCACGTGCTGGTGCCCCCCGCCCTGGTAGATGTCATCGTGTTCGACGAATGTCGTCGCCGGCAGCACCACGTCCGCATATCGCACGGTCTCGGTCGGAAACTGCTCGTGCACGCAGAGGAAAAGGTCGTCCCTGGCCAGACCCCGGTGCACCAGCCCGAGCTCCGGCGCCACATCGGCCGGGTTAGTGTTCTGGACCAGCATGGCGGTCACGGGGGGGCCGTCGCCGATATCAAGCGGGTCGTTCGTCAGGACCGGCCCGATCCTCGACATGTCCAGCGTGCGAATCGCGGGATTCCGTACGTCAAGCCCTTCGATCAGGGTCTTGTCCCAGTGGTAGATGTCACGGTTCGAATAGAACGCGCCGCCGCCCGGGTACTGCCACTTGCCGCCGACCGTGGCGATCGAAGTGGCGGCATGTACGTTGGCCGCGCCGTTCCGCGAACGGGTAAACCCGTAACCGACCCGGATGTACGTGCGATCGGTCTCGCCGATCAGGCAGGCGAACGCCTCGACCTCGGCTTCCTGGAGCCCCGTGATGCGGGCTGCCCACGCCGGCGTCCGGCTCTCGAGATGCGCCTCGAGCCGACCCGGACAGTCGCTGGCGCGTTCGAGGTAGGCGCGGTCGGCGTAACCGTCCCGGAACAGCACGTGCATGATCGCGCACGCGAGCGCACCGTCCGTGCCGGGACGGAGGCACAGATGCAGGTCGGCGACCTTCGCGGTGCGCGTGCGGTACGGATCGACGACCGCGAGCTTGGCGCCGCGAAGCTTGCGGGCGCGCTGGATGTGGGTCATCACGTTGACCTGAGTCGACGCCGGGTTGCCGCCCCAGGAGATGATCAGATCCGACTGCGCCATTTCCCGCGGGTCGGGCCCGCGGAAGGTGCCGGTCCCGGCCAACCAGCCGGCGTCGCACAAGCCGGTGCAGATGGTCGCCTTCTGGTCGGAATAGCCCATAGCGTGCCGGAGCCGGTTGATGCCGTCACGCTGCACGAGCCCCATCGTGCCCGCGTAGTAGTAGGGCCACACCGTCTCGCTACCGAGGCGCGCCACCTGCTCCTGGAAACGCTCAGCCACCCGGTCGAGAGCCTCCTCCCAGCCGATTTCCCGGAACTGGTGCGTGCCCTTGGGTCCGGTTCGCAGCAGCGGCCGCAGGATCCGGTCGGGATGATGAACGCGCTCCGCATATCTGGCGACCTTCGCGCAAACCACCCCGGACGTGTACGTATTGTCGCGCGACCCGTGGATGCGGCCGATGTCCCCGTCGGGAAGCAGTTCCACCTCGAGCGCGCACGTGCTGGGGCAGTCGTGCGGGCAAGCCGAGTAGCCTGTACCAGATACGTAGCCGTCCACAGCCGCGCCCTTTGCCACGATCACCGATTCGGCTATCGGTATAGTTCAGTTTCTGCCTTCCGTCCACGAACACACCGGTCGCGGTCCCGTCGGGCCGACCTGCCGGACGCCGCGCTTCACCACGGCGTCGGCAGATTGCCGATACCGTGTCGGCTCCGGATATCGGCCAGACCGCGTGATATCAAGACGGAATTGCGGAGGTGCATAAAGGGCTTATATCTGGAACCCTGTCCCGATATCGTACTCAGCGACTCATCCCCGCGACGGCGCCGGGCGCGAATCCCGCGCCACCCACCGCATGCAACGCCTACCGACCGCACCGGCAGCCCGGCCACAATCCCCCGTCATCCTGGTCGATGGCACCAACGTCTACGGCAGCCGCCCCGACGGCTGGTGGCGAAACCGCCCACAGGCTGCCCGGCGTTTGGCCGCCGAACTCGACCAGCTTTGCCAGACGACTGGACTCGCCTGCACCCTCGTCCTCGACCCGATGCCCCGGCACGGCGAATCGCCCGCTTCGACGACTCACGTGACGGTTGTCACTGCTCCCCGTCGAGGGCGTGACGCCGCGGACGACACCATCGTGGCACGCGTCGCAGCGCTGCCCGATCCGACACACGCCTTCGTCTATACGTCGGACCGCAGACTTTCGGCGCGCCTCGCGGCGCTTGGCGCGCGCACCGCTGGCGCAAGCGTCCTGCTTGCACGCATTGACTTGGTCTGCCGCTCCGGTGCAGGCTAACGCTTTTACAAAGGATTCCGGATGGCCCAACCGACCCGCCAAAGCACGGTTCATCGAGAACTATCCAAACGTCGGTATCGTCAACGCACCGTATCAGCCAAGCACCGCGACCCGCACCACGACCGACGCGCCCAAAAGCACGCGCTCCAAGTCCGCCCCGAGCCCGAAGATTTGGTGCCGGATGAGCCGGCACCCCGGCAGGCACCGCCGGAAGTTCCGGGCGACTGACCGGCTGCCAGCCTGGCCGGGAACAGCGAGGTCCGCGCGTCGCTTGCTGCGTGGCGGCACCGCCCCGTCTGCATCGCAACACGCCCATACCGGGGCGGGTCCGCACCTTTTCTTGGCTGGCGCGCTGCCGTCGAGCTGGTGGACGGTACAGTCGGATCGGCAACCACAGCTTCTGGCGCTCGCTGAACCTTGCACCGGTGCAGAATACCGGCACTGGTTGCCGCGGCCTGCCCGGAGGAGTGAGGCGGCCAACCCCATGGACACCGATACCGTCCACCGGGACCATGCTCCTGCGGCCACCGTTAGTGCGTGCATGACCCGGCGTCGTCAGTCCGGCAGGCCGCTTCGGCAACCGCGTCCACCCGCGCTACCACGGAGGCGTTGCTCCCTATAGTTGGGACCTGCCGTGATGAATCGCAGGAAACCCGATGGCCGGTCCTGTACCCACCAGCCCGCGTGTCGGCGACCGCACCCTGGAAACGCGCCTGCGCAGCGTGCTCGAAGGGGAAGTGCTGTTCGACGCCTTCAGCCGCGGGCGGTACGCCACCGACGCCTCGATTTACCAGATTGAACCGGTCGGGGTGGTCGTGCCCCGACACACCGGAGACGTCGAGGCGGCGCTGACGGTTGCGCGCGAGGAAGGGGTCGCGGTCCTGCCGCGCGGAGCCGGCACGTCGCAGTGCGGCCAGACCGTGGGTCCAGCGCTCGTCGTCGACACCACCAAACACCTCAACCGGGTGCTCGACATCGATGTGGAGCGTCGACGCGCGGTCGTCGAGCCCGGACTCGTGCTCGACCAATTGAACGCGCGCCTGAAACCACACGGCCTCTTCTTCCCCGTGGACATCTCCACCGGAAACCGAGCCACACTCGGAGGCATGGCAGGAAATAACAGCTGCGGGGCGCGGTCGATCCGCTACGGCAACATGGTACACAGCGTCCACGCCATTGACGCTGTGCTGCCGTCCGGCGTGGCGTACCGCTTCGGGCCCACCCCGGGCAATCTCCAGAGTCTGGCCGGTTCGCTGGACTACGCGGCACTGATCCAGCGTGTGCGGGCGATCGCGGCCCGCGAAGCGGACGAGATCGCGGCCCGCATGCCCAAACTCCTGCGGCGGGTCGGCGGCTACAACATCGATTCGGTGTCGCCTGCCGGTCATAACATGGCCAGCATCTTGGTCGGCTCCGAAGGGACCCTTGGCTTCTTCACGCGACTGGAACTCGACCTCCAGCCCATCCCACCGCACTCGGCGCTCGGAATCTGCCGGTTCGCTTCGCTTCGCGATGCCATGGCGGCCACGAAGTCGATTGTCGCGCTTGGCCCCTCCGCCGTGGAGCTGGCCGACCGTCACCTGCTGGACCTCGCGCGCGCCGTACCGCTCTACCGAACGACGATCGAGACCTTCATCGAGGGGAGACCGGAAGCCATCCTGCTGGTGGAGTTCTCGGGCGATGACAAGGTTCGCCAGGAACACCAGCTCGACCGGCTGACGGAGACGCTCGCCGACCTAGGCCACCCTGGCTCGGTCGGCAAGGTACTGGATCCGTCGTCGCAAGCCGCAGTTTGGGACATGCGGAAGGCCGGACTGAACATCGTCATGTCGATGAAGGGCGACGGCAAGCCGATTTCGTTCGTCGAGGATTGCGCGGTGTCACTCGATGACCTTCCGGAGTACACGGACCGTCTGACGGAGGTGTTTCGTCGACACGGCACACACGGCACCTGGTACGCCCATGCGTCCGTGGGCTGCCTCCACGTGCGTCCCGTGCTGAACATGAAGGACGGGTGCGATGTTCGCGCCATGCGCGCGATCGCCGAGGAAGCCTTTGCCATGGTGCGCGCCTATCAGGGGTCGCACTCCGGCGAACACGGCGACGGCATCGTGCGCTCGGAATTTCACGAGGCGATGTTTGGCCGCCGCCTGGTCCATGCCTTCGAGGACATCAAGACCTGCTTTGACCCGGCGGGACTGTTCAATCCTGGCAAGATCGTCCGTCCGCTTGCGATGGACGACCGCACCCTTTTCCGTTACCACCCGAACTACGCAGCAAAACCGCACGCGCCGTCGCTCGATTGGTCCGCGTGGGGGGCCGACGCCGGTGGATTCCTCAATGCGGTGGAGATGTGCAACAACAACGGTGCCTGCCGGAAGCGTAGCCCGGGGGTCATGTGCCCGTCCTTCCGGGCCACCGGCGACGAGCAGCACGTCACGCGTGGTCGCGCCAACACGTTGCGCCTGGCGCTCACCGGTCAGCTCGGAGACAACGCTCTGACGTCCGATGCCATGGCCCAATCGATGGCCCTGTGCATCGGCTGCAAGGGCTGCAAGCGCGAGTGCCCGACCGGCGTCGACATGGCCCGCATGAAGATCGAGGTGGAGCGGCAGCGCGTCCGGACGCACGGCCTTGGCGGGCGGGATCGCCTGATCGGCTGGCTGCCGCGGTACGCGCCGGCGGCCTGGCGCCTGCGGCACCTGGTGAACACCCGCAACCGGTCCTCGGTCCTGCGGCGGGCCGGGGAAGCGCTGGTCGGTTTCAGTGCCCGCAGGGCGCTGCCGGAATGGCATCGGGAACCCTTCCTGGAGAGCCCCTTGCCGGCAGGAGAGAATCCCGATGCCGTGCTCCTGCCCGACACGTTCACGACTTGGTTCGAGCCGGAGATTCCGCGCGCCGCGCTCAACGTCCTGACGATGGCGGGCTACCGCGTGGACGTGGTGCGGCCGCCGCCGGAAGATCCTGCGGGAACGCGCCCGCTTTGCTGCGGCCGCACGTTCCTGGCCATCGGGGCGGTCGATGAGGCGCGCGCAGAGGCCGAGCGGACCTTGCGGGTGCTTCAGCCATACTGCGAGCGAGGCATCCCGGTCATCGGTCTTGAGCCGTCCTGCCTGTTCACGTTGCGCGATGAGTGGACCGTGCTCCTCCCCGGCACCGGCACCGCGACGGTCGCCGACCATGCCATGACGCTGGAGAGCTTTCTGGTGAGTCGGCCCACACGACGAAGCCCCCGGTTTGGCCCGCTTTCCGTACCGGCCGGCCTCATCCACGGTCATTGCCACCAGAAAGCGTTCGACGCGCTAAGCGAACTCCGTGAAGTGCTGTCCTGGGTACCGGAGCTGAACGCCAAGGTAATCGAGTCAACCTGCTGCGGAATGGCCGGTGCGTTTGGCTATCAGGCCGAAACGTACGACGTGTCAATGGAGATCGGCGGGCTGGACCTGTTCCCGGCGTTGGATGGGGCTCCAGCCGACACGCTTGTCATCGCCGACGGCACGAGCTGTCGCCAGCAGATCGCGGACGGCACGGGTCGGCGCCCCCGTCACGCCGCCGAAGTGCTTGCTGCATCGTTGGCGGCAGGCGAAGCGTCCCCATCTCCGCCCGCCGGCTGAACGCCGCGACCGCCTCCGGGATCCCGCTGGTCGGGCACTGACGCAATCAATTCAGTGTGGTGCTCGTCTACATACGTGACGGGCCACCAAGTGCCCGCGGTGCAAACCAATTCCCAGAGGAGACAATCGTGCCGAGACTACTCAACAAACGGGCTTCCGCTGCAAAGGTCGTAGCGGGCGCACTGACCGCGCTGCTGGTCGCCGCTCCGGCCTCGACGACGTTGGCCGCTGATGGCGACATGGAGAAATGCTATGGCGTCGCCAAGGCGGGTCAGAATGACTGTGCAGCCGGCGAGGGGACCACGTGCCAGGGCACCTCGACGGTCGATGGCCAGAAGGACGCCTGGATTTATGTGCCGGCGGGCCTCTGCGAAAAACTGGTCGGCAGCAGCCTCGAGGAAAGCTGATCGGCTCGCCTGAGCGGCTGACATCGCGCACAAGAAGGTCGATCAAACGCGACTGCTGCACGTCCACGACTGACCGACCGCGTGGCGGTCCTCCACCGCCATGAACGACAAGGACCTGCTGCAGGCCGGCTACCGATACGCCCTGTCGTTGCGGACCGGGGCCGACGACGCCGATGACCTAGTCCAGGAGGCTTGGTATCGGCTGCATCGTCACGGCGGCCGCGCCGGCAGCAAGGCGCACTTGTTCACGGTGATTCGAAATATCTACGTGGACCGGTGGCGTCGTGACCGGTTGATCGCGTTCGAGCCGCTGAACGACGTGGACGAGGTGGCCGACAGCCGGACCGCCATCGACGACGGGCGGTACGATGCGCTGAGACTGGCTCGGCTTCTTGCTTCGCTCCGCGCCGCCGAGCGCGAAGCGCTGTTCCTGAACGTCGTCGAAGGTTATACCGCCCAGGAAATCAGCGATTTCACCGGCCGGCCGCGCGGCACCGTCCTGAGTCTCATTCACCGCGCCAAGCGGAAGCTGCGGCAGGGTCTCGCGGCGGACCCGGTCGAGCCGAGTCCGGCAGCAAGGAGGCGGAAAGGGTCTGCGGCATGACCGACCTCGAATCTCACCTGCAAGAACATTACGCGCGGGCGCGTCTGTCCGACGCCCGCATCGAGCAAATTCTCGCTGCCGCTCCCGCCAAGGCGACACCCCCCCGAGTCTGGTACGCCCGCCTGGGCTCGCTCGCCGCCGCACTGGTTGTCGGCCTAGGGGTGTTGCACTTCCATCTGATCGAGCGTGACATCGCAGCACGGGTGCTCGCGGAAGTCGCGATGAACCACGGCAAGCAACTGGACGCCGAAATTGCTTCAGGAGACGTAGCGGTCGTTGCCGCTGCACTCGACCGCCTGGACATCCCCCTTCGTCCGCCGGGCCAATGGCCCGCCCGCTACGCTCTCCTCGGCGGGCGCTATTGCTCGATCCAGGGCGGGCTCGCCGCACAACTCAGGCTGCGCGACCAAGAAACGGGCGAACTCCACACCCTGTACGCCACCCGACTGACGTCCGATCTCGAAACGGTCGTGGACACGGCAACCACGTACGACAACGTTGGCATCACCTTTTGGCGTGACCGGGACGTGTTCTTTGCGCTGGCCGGCGGCGATACGCCCAACGCCTGGCCGCAGAACTCGAACTAGGCAGGCATGGCGCCGTGCCGGTAGCGGTCGGAGGGCCCACCCCAACCGCGTCCGCGAGGCCGCACCACCGGTTCGGGGCGGGTTGCATCGGGCCCAACTCGAACTGCCGGCTGTCCAACGCAAACATCCTGGGCCGGACCATGGTTCCCGTGCCCGCTCACAGCCACCGAAGTGCGCCATGACCGCCGCAGTTGAAGATCAGAGGCGCGCGCCAGAGCGCGGCTATGATTCTGCCCGCAGCGCGTCGTCGACTGTCAAGCGAACCCCGGAGGAAGAAACGTGCCCGACAACCTCCGTGCCATCAATGAGCACCTGCAATCTCGTCTCAGGCAAGACAACCGGGAAACCGTCCCCGCCGTGGAGGCCGCTCAATGGCTGGCCGACGCAGGCTTGCTTCCCAATTCTAGGAGTCGGCCCGGTTTGCCGCTCCGCAGGCTGCTTCGGGCCAACCGCATCTTCGGTCAAGAACAGGTTCCGCCCCGATCCGGCGGTCGATGGCTCGTCCGGCGCCTGCCGCCGGTTACGGGCTACCACGCCCACATCTACTATGACGAGACGAGCCGTGCCGACGCAGCGGTGGTACGCGAAGAAATAGCCGCCTATTTTTCCGTACGGCTCGGCCGGTGGAGGGACCAGCCGGTCGGCCCGCATCCCCAAGCGATGTACCAAGTCGCGTTTGCGCCCGAGGAATTCGCCAAGATCGTCCCTTGGCTAATGGTTCACCGCCGCGGCCTCACCGTCCTCATCCACCCCGAAACCGGCGAGGCGGTCGGAGATCATGACGAGCGGGCCCTGTGGATGGGTCGAAAACTCCGTCTCCGGTTGCGAGTGCTTCGCTAAGTACCCGACGGGTCGCGGACAGACGGACGGCGTCTCGGCGCCATGCCGTTCCGGGCGGGTCTGGTTCAGGCAGGCTCCATCACAAAATTGAAGGTAGCCGAAAGACCGGCGTACCCCTTGGACACGCTCATCAGGAGGTCCGGACGATACAGCGCGTCCTGCGCATTCAGTTCCTCGTCCGGGAAGTAAAGCTGGGTCGTGAGCTCACGCAGGCCATCTGCCTGGATGCGGACATGAATGTGAGGGGTTCGCACGAAGCCTGACCCGTAGGACCCGGGTTTCAGCGTCAGGAACTTGTACCGGCCTTCGGCATCCGTACGGACCTTGCCGCGCAACTTGAAACTCTCAGTGTCATAGACCCCGGCCGGGTCCGCCTGCCAGACGTCGAGTACCGCGGCCACCACCGGCCGGCACGCGACGTCGACAACTTGGCCTCGCACCGTGAGGTCCTTGCCGTCCATGCCCTCCACGCGGAAGTCGTCACGGAACGGAGCGTCCGCCAGATGGAACGGCCCTGCCGTCTGCTTGGAGGTTCCTGCCGCGGTGCCGTCCGCGCAAAGTTCTTCCTGCTGCGCAGCGGCCACCCACGGCGCCAGCGGGAGCGCCGAAACACCGAGCACGCCGGCCCCCCCTCGAAGCAACAGACGGCGGCGGTTCAGGTCGAAGTCGAGAGCAGGCATCGTCGGCACTTTCCCAGTAGCAGACGCAGGCAGCGCATCTTGCGACAGATTTTTGTCCATTGCCAACTGCCCTACTTCGGTATGGTCCCTCAGCAGGTCGGCATTGCCCGTCGTTTGGAGCACGTGCGTCATGTCGTTTCAGGTCTCGAATTGCCCGGTTGTTCTTTGCGGCTGGCGCCTCCTTGCCGTTGCGCTCACGCTGCTGGTCGCCAATCCGGCCGCCGCTGACCCGGAACGGTGGAAGCTCGCGTGGCCGGACACCGACTTCGCGAAGCACTCGGTGGACCTCCGATCGATCCGGTCCGGCGGGCCGCCAAAGGACGGAATCCCCTCGATCGACAATCCGACGTTCGTGCCCGTGTCCGCGGCTTCGGACCTGGCGGCCAAGGAGCCCGTGATCAGTCTTGACGTTGCCGGTGACGCCCGCGCCTACCCTTTGCGCGTCCTGATGTGGCACGAAATCGTCAACGACACGGTAGGCGGAGTCCCAGTCGCCGTTACGTACTGTCCGCTATGCAACGCTGCGATCGTCTTCGACCGCCAGCTCGGCGAGCAGGTTCTCGACTTCGGGACCACCGGAAAACTCCGTAAATCAGACCTTGTCATGTACGACCGACAAACGGAGAGTTGGTGGCAGCAGTACACGGGTGACGCCATCGTCGGAGCACTAACCGGCCAAACACTCACCCTACGCGCGTCGCGGCTCACCTCGTGGGAGCGCTTCCAGGAGGCCCACCCCGAAGGCCAGGTCCTCGTGCCCAACGATCCGCGGTCCCGCCACTACGGCGTGAACCCGTACGTCGGCTACGACACCCGCCCCGCCCCGTTCCGCTACAGCGGTGAACTCCCGGAGGGCATCGCCCCGCTCGAGCGCGTGGTGGCGGTCGGAAACCGAGCATGGAGCTTCGAGTATCTCGAAGCGGTGCGCGCCGTCGATGCCGGCGAATTCGTCATCACCTGGGAACCGGGCCAGGCGTCTGCGCTCGATGCCAACATGGTCGCGTTGGGCCGGGACGTCGGCAACATCTTGGTGCAAAGCAAGGAGAGCCCCCCGAAGGATGTGCCGCACCACGTCACATTCGCATTTGTGTTCCATGCTTTTCAGCCGGATGCGGACATCGTGGTCGGCGCACCCTACGAGCGCGGCGTAGGTGATGATGTATAGTTTTTCCCCATCTGCCGAGGGCAGATTGCTGGGTGGAGGAACCAGAACCATGCGCATAATTGGTATTGCAGTTGCGCTTGCGGCCGCTTTCGGCATGGCCGGCCAAGTGTTGGCTGGCGCGGAACGCATCACGTATCCCGACAACTACAAGTCCGACTTCGTCTACTTCATGACGTCGGACCGTCCCGACAACAACACGGTCCGCGATCTCTACGCCAACCTCACCGCGTTCGAAAGTGCCAGGGACGGCGCCCCGCTCGACCACGGCTCGCAGTTCGCGATGGAGGTGTACGCCGCAGTGGTGGACGAGGCCGGGGAGCCCGTGTACGACGCCGACGGCCGCATGCAGAAGGCCAACCTCAAGGCCGTCGCCATCATGGAGAAGCAGCCGGGCTGGGGGGAGAGCTACCCAGAGGACATCCGGAACGGTGACTGGGAGTTCGGGTTCTTCACCGGCGACGGCACGCTCAAGGCGGACGTCGACACGCGGCCCTGCATGGAATGCCACCTGCCCTTCGCCGAGGACGACTACGTGATTTACCTCGAGGAACTTGTCGCCAAGGCGAATGAATAGCCGTCGCGCCCTGCTGGCCTGCGGCCTCGTCCTGGCCGTCGGGGCTGCGACCGCTCCGGCGCAGGCCGCGGAGGACCCGGTCTTCACCGGGCCCTTCTCGTCCGTCGCGATTCGCGGGATCGATCCGGTCGCATACTTTTTGGAGGAGCGCCCGATCGAGGGCAGCCGGGACTTCGCCTTCGATTGGCGCGGTGCGACCTGGCTGTTCAGCAGCGAGGCAAACCTGGAAGCATTCCAGGCCGAACCCGAGCGTTACGCGCCGCGATACGGTGGCTACTGTGCCTGGGCGGTGGCCAACGGCTACACCGCGTCAACGGACCCGGAGGCCTGGACGATCTTCGAAGACAAGCTCTACCTGAACTACAGCCTGTCGGTGCAGGCGCAATGGGAAGAGGACATCCCCGGAAACGTGCAGCGGGCCGACCAGAACTGGCCGGGCGTCCTGGACCGCTGAACCGCTAGCGACGCACTGCGGGCGCCTCGACCGCCAGGCCGGTACCTCGCCAGGCGACGTAGAGCTGGAGCGCGTTGTAGTCGTCGCTGCCGATTGGGAGCGGCTCGGCGCGGGCCTGCTCGTTGCAGAACTGGAACCGGCGATGCACGGAACTCACCGTGCCCCAGCGAAGCAGGTAGGCCGGGAACCCGTTGATCTGTCCCTGACTGATCCGCTCGGCCCGAAGCATATGCCCGACGCGCTGGTCGTGGCACTGGGTACAGGCGACGTTCATCTGCCCGACGCGTTCCGCGTAGAGGCTCCGGCCGCGCTCGAACCATGGATGCGCCAGACCATCGATCTGCACTTGAAGAGGTTGCCCGGCCGACTGCTGCGTCACATAGACGCTCAGCGACAGCAGCGGGTCGCTCTCCAGCGGATAGGGTTCGATTCCCATGTGGCGCGTGCGGCACGCGTTGATGCGCTGCTCGAGATTGATCAGCAGGCTACTGGCAGGATCGATCTTCGGGTAGGTCGGGGCGACGCCCGCCAATGCATCGGCAGCCCCATGGCAGGAGGAGCAGGACTGCCCGTCAATTCCGTCTCGGCTATTCCAGAGCTCGGCACCGCGCTCCACCCAGAACAACCCGGGATTGGCAAACTCATCGTCCTGGATTGCCTGCGTTTCCGGCCGGGCGAACTCGTAGCCGGAGCGCGGCGGAGAAGGCGCGGGGGCGGGGAGTTCGGAGCCAACCCAGGCCGGCCATGCGACGGCCATTCCGGCCACCGCCGGCCACAGCCAGGGAAGGTGTTTCAAACGACGGCGGACGGGGCCTCGGCCGTGACCGGCCACACCTCTCGACCCTCCGCATCGAACACCTGAATGAACGCGGTACGAGTCGTTGACTTGAGATAGTCGTCGATCCACTCCACCTCGATCACGCCCGACTCATCCACGCGCAGAGGAAACGAGAGGAAGGGATTCTCGGACACGCCCGAGTACCATCGCGCCTGAAAGACCTCCGCCCCGTTGAAGCGGCAGACGACTGACTGGATGATGAAGCGGGGATAGATGACCCCGGAATCCGGGTCGCGCCGGACGCCCGGCTCCATCGGATGGCGCGCCAGCGTTTTCACGACGATCACTTCGCCCTGCTTGGCCTGCTCGGGCACTTTCAGCCGTCGCTCGTCAGCTCGTGAGGCCATCGCCTAACTGCAGGCCCCGAGCGTCACGTTCACGCGCGAACGCGCAAGGCCCAGGCTTCCATCCACCATTTCCGCGACTATCACCAGGTCCGCGGTCTGCCGCATCCGACATCGCATCGCGATCTCGGCACGACCCGACTGCTCCGTGAAGTGGTACGTGGCGACCTCAGGGAAGGGATTGCCCATCGCCAGGACATGCACCACCTCGGGCCGGTCATCGCCGGTCATGGAGCAGTTGACGCGGAACGTGATGGGGACAACGTTGCCGTTTTCTGCGATATCCGGGGCCGTGAAGTCCACCAATCCCGGGACGGGTTCCCGGCCCCGGACAAGGTTCCGGAGAATACGCTTCGCCTCTTCCGGGTCCGGCTCGACCCGAAACGTCTGGCGGAAGCTCTGAAACCGGTCTCTAAAGGGGTTGCCGGCCGAATTCTGGGCAAGGGCCTGGGACCCCGCTAGCCCCGTCACTGCCAGGGAGCCGCCAGCCTGCAGCAGCGCCCGACGAGAGGGTCGGGAGGCGCGCGGCAGATCTCGAACCGGCACGCTTGGGGCCGTTGGTAACGATGAGTTCCCGGCAGTCATGCTACCGATATAGTTCGCAACGCAGATTTACGCTACCGCCCGTCGGCACGAAGTGTGAGCAGGTAGGCGATCACGTCTTCGACCTCCTGCGCCGTGAGAATCGGGCGGCCACGGCGCTGGGGCGCCACGCGCCGCAAGCCATCGACCTGGTGGAACGCCGGCATCACCGTGTCCGGATTGAGTGTTCGGGGCGCCACCAGCCGCAACCGCAGCGCACCGGCGGTAGCGCGGTCCCCGATTCCCTCGAGCGGGGGTCCAAGATCACCGTGAAACGGCTCTTCCGGAATCGGCGCGTGGTGACAGGCGAGACAGTTCCCGGCGCGGCCGGCGACGATGGCGCGCCCACGCTCCGGATCGCCGGCCAAGCCGTCGAGCGGCTTCGGGATCGAGTCATTCACGATCTGGTAAATTGCAACCGGTTCGGAATCGGCCGTATCCGACCGGGCTGCGGACAGCAAGGCCGAGCCCAACACCAAGACTGCGAGAACCATGCGCATCCTGGCACCCTATCTGTCGCGTGATCCTGCACCAACCCGCACGGGAGGACTCGTGCTCGTCGCGTTCGCGCTTGCGATCGCGGCGCCGGGACCCGTCGTTGCCGACATGTCCGGTGATGGTGCCCGTCTGGCGGCGCCGTGCGCCGGATGCCATGGCACCGCAGGACGAGTGCCGGAAGGCAGCGTCATTCCGGGCTTGGCAGGGCGAGAAGCGGCCGAACTGTCCGGCCTCCTTGCGGCCTACCGATCGGGCGAACGCCCGAGTGAGGAAATGGGCCGGATCGCACGCGGCTACGATGATTCCGAGATCGCCGCACTCGCCGAATGGTTCGCGGCTCAGCCGCCAGGGAACGAGCCATGAGTTTCACCCGCAGAAGCATTCTGGCGGGCGGCGCCGCTGCACTGGTTTCGGCCCTGCCCGTCCGTGCCGAACGCATCCTGCCAGCGACCGGCCCACGGGTGGTGGTTCTCGGCGGCGGCTGGGGCGGTCTCACGGCCGCCAAGTACGTTCGACTGCTGGATCCCGGCGTCGAGGTGGTCCTGATCGAACGAAGGACCGCGTTCCACTCATGCCCTATCAGCAATTGGGTGATCGGTCATCTTCGGACGGTCGACGAGATCACCCATTCCTACGCGGCACTCTCGGAGCGGCACGGCATCCGGATCCTTCACACCGAAGTGGAGGCGGTCGACGTCGACGCGAAGTCCATCGTCACCGCCGACGGCGTGGTGGCGGGGGACCGCCTGATCCTGAGTCCGGGCGTGGCATTCGACTACACGGGAATCGACGGCTGGAGCGAAGCAGCCGCCGGGCGCTTTCCTGCTGCCTGGAGCCCGGGGCCGGAAACTGCGCTGCTTCGCGCCAGACTTGCCGAGTTGCCGGCCGGCGGGCGCGTCGCGCTGACGATCCCGCCAAGCCCATACCGGTGCCCGCCAGGACCGTACGAGCGCATCAGCCTGATCGCCGCATACCTCAAGCAGCACAACCCCGGGGCCACCATCACGGTGCTCGATGCCAACCAGAAGATCGTGTCTAAGGGCAAGATCTTCCAAGCGGCCTGGGACCAACTGTATCCGGGCATCGTCGACTACCGCCCTGACAGTCCGCTCGCCCAGGTCGACGCCTCCACCGGGACGGTTTCCAGCGATTTTGACGACGTGGCTGCCGATGTCGCCAACGTCATTCCGTCGCAGCGGGCCTCCCGCCTGCTCCACGACGCCGGTTTGGTGCCGGACGGTGCCACGTGGGCGCCCGTCGACCCCTACGGCTTCACGTCCACCTTGGCGTCCGACATCCATATCGTGGGCGACGCCACGGACCAGACGACCGTGGGCAAGGTGCCGAAATCGGGCTTCATCGCGAATTCCATGGGCAAGGTGGCCGCGCGGGCCGCTGTGGCCGCGCTCACGGGGAACGAGGCGCCGCCCCCGTCCCTCATCAACACCTGCTACAGCCTCGTTTCCCCGGAGGAAGGGGCGTCGGTCGGTGCAGTGTACGGCTACGATTTCGAGACCGGGTTGCTCCAGGTCCGACCCGGCTCCAGTGGTGTATCGAGCCAGCGGTCCACGACCGTGGCGCTGCAGGCGTGGGACTGGGCCCGCGCGATCTGGCAAGACATGCTCGGCTAGCGGGTAAGTTTCCGTCCGAGGGATTGGCTGAGACAAATCCTCATGGCACCGGTATGGCGTTCGCAGGTCAGCACGGGTCCTGCATCTGGTCCCTGAGATCCCTCCCTGATGCCCACGGCGTCCGCTGGCGGTTTGAATGCAGCAGAGGTTTCTTCGAGTTCCTGCCACGTGACCTTCCAGCATTGTTCCAGCATTGCCACTGTGACAACGCACTCCATATGGTGTGGTGAGGCATGGCTCGATGGGCGATCCGCCATGTCGTTGACTTCCGGAGCGTGGACCCGCGTCTGGGCAGGAAGTCGTTCCACGCAATTCGACTGATCTGCCGAGGGGAGTAGTTCATGGTCCTTCGCCGGAAGGCTCCAGTTGTCGCCATCCGCGCCGTCGGAAGTGCTGTCATCGGCGTGTGGTGCCTGCTCACAGCGTTGGTGGTCGCGCCTTGCTCGGCCGATGCGGAGACGGGGCCTGACGACGCCCGGCGGCTGCAACCCATCACCGTGACCGCGACCAGAAACCCGATCGACGCGTTCAGCTTTCCCGGCATGGTCACCGCGCTAGGCCGCGCGGAGATCGAGACCCGGCAGCCGTCCTCGCCCGATGACGTCCTGAAGATGATTCCCGGCGTCGAGTTCACGGGCGGTCCGCGACGCACGGGCGAAGTGCCAAGGATCCGCGGGTTCGAAGGTGCCGACGTCATCGTGACCATTGATGGAGCGCGACAGAACTTCGACTCCGTCCATGACGGCCGCTTCTTTCTCGACCCAAGCCTGCTCAAGCGGGTTGAAGTCCTGCGTGGACCTGCCTCGTCGCTCTACGGGAGCGGGGGCACCGGTGGCCTGATCGCCTTTCAAACCCTCGACGCGGCGGACCTGCTCGCCGCCGGCGAGAATGCGGGAACGAAGGTCAACGGCGGCTACCGATCCGTCAATTCCGAGCGCTTCAGCAATTTCACCGCGTACAGCACGCCGCTAGAGGGGGTGGATGCCGTCGCCAGCGTCACGGCACGCGGATCCGGAACGATCCGGCTCGGTGACGGCAACCACCTGCGCGACACCGACGACGACATCCTGGCCGGCCTGGCGAAGGCCAGTGTGAAAATTGCGGGCCACCACCGATTTGAAGCGTCGGCCACGGCTTTCCGAAACGATGCGCGGGAACCCAACGACGGCCAGCAAAGGTTCGGTCAGGAGGTGGCCGCGAACGGCCTTGTGCAAAAGGACGTACGCTCGGCATCGTTCAGTGCGGCCTACCATTATGACGATCCGACGAACCGCTACGTTGATCTCGACGCCGTCGTCTATCGGACACTGTTCCGGGTGGACGAACTCCGACTTGAGGACGTCAGCGGCGGCCCTGCTGGCGAGCTGCTGCGCCGGGATGTCGGCACGCTCGGCATGCGCATGGACAACCGCTCGCGCTTCCCCGTCTCTGAAGCCACGCGGGTCACGCTGACCTACGGCGCCGAGTACTGGCGCGACTCGCAGGACGGCGGCGACGGCGGCATGCGCATGGGGCAACCGGACACCAATGCCTCTGAGCGCCACGGCGTGCCGGATGCGGACGCCCGCTTCGCCGGAATCTTCGCCCAAGCCGAGATCGTGCTCCCCGATCCGTTCGGCGACGAATCGGGCAGCCTCCTGGTCATCCCTGGCGCGCGCTACGACTCGTACCGAATTTCCAGTTCGAACCGGCTTGGAGCGGACAACAACCGAAACGAGCTCTCGCCCAAGATCGGCGTGACCTGGCTGCCGACAGAGCGATTGATGGCATTCGCCAACTACGCCCACGCGTTCCGGGCGCCAACTGCCGACGAGATCTACCTGACGGGATCGCATTTCCCTCTGTTTCGGGGGCCTGGCGAACTGGTCGGCTTCAACCGCTTCGAGCCCAACCCCCAGCTGAAGCCGCAAGCGACCCGAACCGTCGAGGTGGGGGCTGGGGCCACCTTCAACGACGTCTTTGCAAAGCAGGACCAGCTCCAGATCAAGGCGACTCACTTCCGCGTTCGAGGAACTGACTTCATCGATCGGGCGATACGCCAGGTGTTTCCCGTGCCAAGGGACTGCGTCCCGTTCGTATCGGACCAGGTCCGTGTGCCAGCGGGCCCTCCAAGCGTGTTCCGGACCGGCTGCGAAGGCGCCGCATTTTCAGCCAACGTTCCGAACGCGCGGCTCCGGGGGACGGAGGTCGACGCAACTTACGACGGCGACGGTCTGCGGGTCACGTTCGGATTTTCCGCCATCGACGGAGAAAACGAAGAAACGGGCCAGAAGCTCGGTCGCCTGGCGCCGGATCAATTCACCGTCGATGCCGCCCTCAAACTCCCCCGACTCGACTCCGTTGTCGGCTGGCGCCTGCAGCTGGCCGACCGCTTTGACAAGGTGAACGATCCGGCGGACGCCCGTGCCAGTTACGCGGTGCACGACTTCTATTTCTCCTGGCGGCCTCTGCAACCCCTGGCAGGATTTGGCGTCGACCTGGGAATCGACAACGCGTTCGACAAGGCGTACACGCGGGTAGACACGGCCGCGGTCGAACCCGGCCGCAACTTCAGGATCTCGGCCGGCTACTCCTTGGCATGGTAGGGAGAACCGGTCTGCCACCGGGGAGCGTTTCGTCTCCGGGCACCCCCGCGCGTGATACCGATCCCGGCCGACCGGATAGCCGGGACACGCGGCACGAATTGATGGCGCGCTGGCAGGCACTCAAGTCTGAAGAGCCGCGCTTGCGGGCGCGCGACGCGGCAACCCGGCTCGGCGTGTCAGAAGCCGAACTCATCCACGCACGGACTGATGCGGAAGTCCACCGCCTCGACGGACCTTGGGACCGACTGAGCGCAGGTATTTTCCGTCTCGGGCCCGTGATGGCGCTGACGCGGAATGACCACGCTGTCCACGAGAAGGTCGGACAATTCGAACAAATCCAGGTGCTTTCCCGCACCGGTCAGGTCCAAGGTGACGGAATGCAGCTTCGGCTCTTCTTCTCCCGCTGGCACTACGGGTTCGCGGTCGCCGAAGCGTTTCAGAACCGGACCAGGCGCAGTGTGCAATTCTTTGATTCTGCCGGCACCGCTGTACACAAGGTGTACCTGCGCAGGCGAAGCGATGAGCGCGCCTTCCAGGCGTTGGTCAGGGAATACCGGCACACTGGCCGGTGGCAGGATCTTGCGGTGACCGACGACCCGGCCGTCCGGTACGAACGACCAGACGACGACACCGAACAATGGAACCCCCGCGATCAGGGCCTTTCCCGGGACGGTACGCGCGATGTCGCCGACACGCCGCAACGATGGACAATCGGGCGCATCCAGCAGCTCCACGCATCGCCGCAGCACAGCCTCAGACGTATTCAGGACGATGGTTTTCAGATCGCGCTGGAGCAAGCTGCCGAGGCGGGGATGCCCGTGACGTTGCTCGTCGGCAACGGCGGTGCGCTTCAATCCCACACGGGCCCCGTGCGCCGCCTGAAGCAAGTGGGCCCATGGTTCAATGTCCTCGATCCCGACTTCAGCCTCCACTTGCGTAGCGATGGCATTGCCTGCGCGTGGGCCCTCCAGGAGCAGACGTGCGACGGCATCGTCACCTCGGTCGAGATCTTTACTGCTGCCGGCCGCCGAATCGCCAACCTCCAAGGCCAGCGGAGCCCCGGGGAAGAGGAGACCAGCGAGTGGCGGGCCCTCGCCGCATCGTTGGGCGACTGCCCCCGGATCTGATTGGACTGGAAGGGCCTCCCGTCCGTTCAACGGCAGGCCCCGACGCCGCGGATAGCCCCGGTGACCCACCGCAGGCCGTGGCCGGCGCGGGACAGCGGAACAGCCAGAAAGAGCCCGCGTTTTGGCGGCACGATCAAGGTGGCCCGCACGCCCGGCGGATTCCGCTCCCGGCACCCCCGCTGCCGGCTTCCAATGACATCGCGCTCCCGCTAGCGTCTCCAAGTGGTCAAGAGGAGTGTCGCGCGATGTTCATCGCCATGAACCGGTTCAAGGTTGTGAAAGGACATGAAACCGAATTCGAGAGACTGTGGGCGGAACGTGATACCCATCTGGAAGCAGTGCCAGGTTTTCAGGAATTTCGCCTCCTCAGGGGGCCGGAAGCCGACGACCACACCCTGTATTCATCGCACACTGTCTGGCGCGACAGGGACGCATTCGTGGCTTGGACCAGATCGGAGGCCTTTCGCAACGCCCATGCAGACGCCGGGTCACGGCAGCATCTCTATCTCGGGCACCCGCAATTCGAAGGTTTCGAGGTGATCCTTACCGGCTGACGGGGAATCCCGTCCGCGTCACTCGGCGGTTCGAATTACTCGTGCAAGCCTGGCAGCATCCTTTCGGGCGTTGGCCGAAGTCCACTACCGCCTGCCCTGACGCGACCGACAAGTTCACGTAACCGCTAGCGGTCAGCCGCCCATGCTCCAATTGAAGGTTTGGAGGGAGGCCAGAGCGAGATCAAGATCGTGGCGATGGCCGCCAGGGGAATCGTGGCCTGCCAACTCCCCATCGCCCACAAAGTGAGAAAGCTGATCACGCACACCGCGAGCGGTATTGGAAGGCAGATGGCCGCCAGGGGGCCTCGTGCGATCAGACCGAATCCCAAGGTCGCCACTGCCGTCGGGTCGGTTGCGGTCCCGACAAACTCCCCTCCCATGATGCCCTGACCCCGGGTGAACGCTGCCACCGGATACAGAAATGACGCGCCTAAGACCAAGATCAGGCCTGTCAGCCGGCGCCAAGTCGAAACAGTAAGTTCCTGACGCCGGCCCCAGATGATCCCGAGTCCCACGATCAGCAGCGCCTGCAGGTAGAACGCGGGAACCGCATAAGACGCCAGCCAGTTGATCTGGACATACCACCGGTCCACAAAGAACCCGCCGCACCATGCCCAAGCCATCCCCAAGGTGCCCACAGCCAGGTACGGAACCGTCCGTTTGAAGCGCCAGTACGCGACGAGACAGATCGCGAGCAGCAATGGGAACGCGAGCGGCAGTGGCCAGACCCCCTGATTGGCCTGTTCGAACAGGCGCCAGTATGCATCCGGGGCGAACAACAGAAAATCGTGCAGCCGGTAATCCAGCCAGTTCATGCCTAGAGATCTGCGAAATGCGCCGCTAGGTCCCGCCGCATTGCGGCATCTGGCATCGGCGCCAGTACGACACGCTTGTTCTCGCGCACGTGGTCGACCCGCGTGGTCGCGGGAATAACGCAGGTCACCGCCGGATGTCCCAGGATGAACTTGAGCGAGATCTGCGCCCAGCTCTCGGCCTTCAGCTCGGGCGCCATGGCTGGCAGCGGCTTGCCGGAAAGATGCCGGATCAGGGCCCCACGCCGGAACGGACGGTTGACAATGACGGCAATGCCCTTTTCCTGCGCCAGCGGCAGCAGGCGTGCTTCTGCTTCCCGATCTGCGAGGTTGTATGTCAGCTGGACGAAGTCGACTGGCTGGGTGGCCATGATGCGCTCCAGATCGCCGTGGCGGCGCCCGTGGGACGTCGTAATGCCAACGTGGCCAAGTTGCTCCGTCTCCTTCAGGGCAAAGAGAAGTTCGAGATTTGCCTGCCAATCGACCAGATTGTGCACCTGAAGCAAGTCGAAACGGCCGATGCCCCAGCGCTGCCCGGTCTGCTCCAACTGCCCACGAGCGTCAGCTGCCGACGTCCAGACCTTGTCCGCTGAAAACACCCGGCCGGCGTCTCCAAGCTGCTCGAGAGCATGACCGATGGTCGCCTGTGAAGAGCCATACATCGGCGACGAGTCGATCATGCCGCCCCCCTCTTCCAGGAACGCTGCAATCACCCTGGTGGAGCGATCCAGCAGCACCGGATCCGAACCGACGTTGAACGTGATCCAGCTGCCGATCCCGACCGCCGGGATCTGGACGTTGGTACTGGGGATACGACGCCAAGCTGAAACCGCAGCGGCCGCCGGTGATGACGCCGTCAGCATTGCTGTGGCTGCGACGCCAGCCATTCCTTGAATCACGGCACGACGGTTCATGGCGTTGCCGTTCCTTCGTGGTGGATGCGCAAAGGGCTACTGACATATCGCGGGTCATGAAGGACGACCGCACTCACTACCATGCCGTACCGGACAAGAGGATGCCAAAGCCTTGGGAGGGAAGGAGGTCCAATCCAGACCAACCTGCCGGGCCGGCGCTCGGGCATTGTGTTTCCGCCGACGGCGGCCGCCCGGCACCTGCGGACTCGCGCAGATTGGAACATCCGTGGTTCGATCGGAACTTCCGGTGCCAGCATGCCCGCGGTTCGAGGGCGACAGGCGAGGTATGCAGCGCCGATTCACATCCGTCCATCGATGGGGTCCAACATCAGTCCGCTTCCGACTCGCCCCCCGGCCCAGATGGGTCCTCGAGTTCGCACGTCTCCAGCACACAGCGGATGCGCCCATCAGGCACCGTGGAGCCATCGGCACAGGACATGGTGTAGATGATGGCCGCCCCTTCGTTGCCCTGCCGCTGGATGTCCGGGTCCAGGCATCCGGCTTCGATAGCAGCCTCCTGAGCGAGCGGTCCGTGCTCGATCATGGCAGTGGCCGGAGCAGCGATCAGCACCGCCAGGAAAGGAAGGAAGAGAACACGGTGCGTGCGCATACGGCCCCCAAGCTACAACCGGCTCACCTGGCACTTCATTACTGTCACCGATCCAGCCACGCAATGTATCTTGCACGCTGCGCTCCGGCTGGGTTACGGGATACGTGAATGTTGTTTCTTGAAGGTGTGAGAGTCCTCGACTTCACGACCTTGTTGCCGGGGCCCCTGGCAACACTGGTACTGGCGGAGGCAGGCGCCGACGTAATCAAGGTCGAGCGGCCCGGCGGCGATCCGACTCGTCATTCCCCGCCATTCGTTGACGGGGAGAGCGTGCCCTTCGCCATGTTGAACCGCGGAAAACGAAGCATCGAGATTGACCTCAAGAAACCGGGTGCCGCAAGCCAGATACTGGCCCTCGCCGAGAGTGCCGACGTCGTCATCGAACAGTTCCGTCCCGGCGTGATGGATCGTCTCGGCGTCGGGTACGAAGCCATGCGGCAGGCAAATCCGACATGCATCTACTGCGCGATCAGCGGCTACGGTCAGCGGGGAAAGCGGGCCGATGTGGCCGGGCATGACCTGAACTACGTCGCCGAGGCCGGACTGTTGGCCGTAACGTCGGACCGGCATGGCGATCCGGTCATGCCGCACACACAGCTTGCCGACATCGGCGCCGGCAGCTACCCCGCCGTTATCAATATTCTTCTGGCCCTGTACCGCGCGCGGACCACCGGGACGGGTGCCTTCCTTGATGTCGCCATGACCGAGCAGACGTTTCCCTTCCTTTGGCAAGCGCTTACCCACGGCTGGGCTACCGGCACGATGGCGGACCCGAGCGAGCTGCCCCTGTTGGGGGGGAGTCCCCGGTACGGACTTTACTCCACCGCCGATGGGCGAATGCTCGCGCTCGGTGCCCTGGAAGACCGGTTTTGGGACAACTTCTGCGAACTGGTAGATCTGCCGGAGGCCCTTCGGGACGACACCCGAGACCCGGCGGCGACCCGACAGGGCGTCCGCCACGCCGTCGCGGCCCATCCCGCCGCCTACTGGCGCCCCAAGCTGCAGGACGCCAAACACCTTTGTTGCACGCTTGTGCCGTCACTCGCCGATGCCGTTGCGGATCCGCAGTTCGCGGAACGCGGCATTTTCGCGGCCCGGGTAGCCGTGGGCGACGGTTCGGAACTCCCGGCCGTGCCGGTCCCGCTCGCCCACGGGGTCGCACGTCGGACCGCGCCCGACGGTCCTCCTTCCCAGGCACCCCGGCTCGGCGCTGCCAACGGGCTCTTGCCGCCGCCATGACCCGCGTCCTCCTCATCCAGGAGCACGGGCAACCCGTCCCACCTGTCGACGGAGAACCCACGATCTCGGCCGCTGATCTGCCGATCGACGGGGCCGGGCCCGTCGGCGCCCACGAAACGTTGGAGTCCGTGCGCGCGGGTCGGGCGGACGCGATCGTGCTGGCGCTCCCCGCCGGGCGCGGCGCGACAGAACCGGCGGCGGCCATCAAGCCATTGCTTGATGCGGCGCCGGTACCGACCATTCTTTGCTTTCCGTACAACCTTCACACGCTCCCGCGCCCATCGGATCAACAGGCGTTGACCAGGTTGATCGCCGACGCGACCGCCGTCATCTACGGTTTCGGCCCGGCAACGGTGAAGCTCGCGATCCTGGCAGCAGTGCAGTTGGTACGGCAGCGACCGGAAGCCTGATTCATGGAACCTGTATCGCGCGCATCGGTTCTCGGGATCACGCCCTACAAGCCGGGAAGTTCCGGCGGCGGTCACCCCGGCCGGGTCATCAAGCTTTCCTCCAACGAGACCCCCCTCGGGTCCAGCCCCCAGGCCGTCGCCGCCGCCCGGGCGGCAGCCGACGACCTGTCCCGGTATCCCGAGCCGGGCGCCACCCCCCTTCGTGAGGCCCTCGCCGAAGCCCACCGACTGGATCCTAACCGGATCGTCTGCGGCAACGGCTCCGACGAACTGCTGGGTCTGCTCGCCGTCGCCTACGCCGGGGCGGGCGATGAGGTGCTGTACAGCCGGCATGGCTTCCTGATGTACCCGATCGCCGCCCGCATCGCCGGCGCCGCTCCCGTCTCGGCTCCGGAAGCGGACCTCACCGTCGATGTCGAGGCAATGCTGGCCGCCGCAACCCCTCGTACGCGGGTCTGCTTCGTTGCCAATCCCAACAACCCGACCGGCACCGCCCTGGACCTCGCCGGGCTCCGGCGGTTGCGTGAAGGCCTCCCGGCAAGCTGCCTGCTCGTCATCGATTCGGCGTACGCCGAATACGTCGAGATGGATGGGTACGACGACGGGCGGATCCTGGTCGATGAACGCGACGACGTCGTGATGACTCGGACATTCTCGAAGATCTATGGGCTTGCGGGTCTGCGCCTCGGGTGGGCGTACGGCCCGGCAACGGTTATCGACGTTCTGCACCGGGTCCGCGGCCCCTTCAATGTCAACGCCGCCGCCCAGGCGGCGGGCGTGGCGTCGATTCGGGACCACGACTTCCTGGCCCGCGCGCAGGCCCACAACCGCCACTGGCGGCCCTGGCTGGAAGCCACGCTTCGCGATCTCGGTCTCGGCGTGCGACCCGGCGTCGCCAATTTCGTCCTGGCCGGGTTCGAACGGAGCGGGCGGAGATCGGCAGAGGCCGTCTACGCCCATCTGGCGGGCCAGGGAATCTTTGGTCGGCGCGTCGCCGAGTACGGGCTCCCGCATCACCTGCGTTTCACGGTTGGCCTCGAAGACGAGAATCTCGCCCTCACTGCCGCCCTGGCCGACTTCCTCAAGGACGAATAGGCGCTGACGGCAGTTTCGCAACTGCTACATTGCCGCCTGTCGTAACGTTCGGGCGGGGGGACGGGTCCTGGCCCGCCGGAGGCATCCATGAAGCTCTACACCTTTGCGCCGGCCCCCAATCCCCGGCGCGTCCACATGTTTCTGGTCGAGAAAAACATCGAGCTGGAAGAGATCGAAGTGCAGATCCGGGAGGGCGCAAACCTGTTGCCGCCGTACTCGGAATTCAATCCACTTCGCACCGTACCGGTGCTTGAGCTCGATGACGGCCAGAAGATCACGGAAAGCGTCGCCATTTGCAGGTATTTCGAAGCCGTTCAGCCCGAACCGGCGTTGTTCGGCAGCACGCCGCTCGAAAAGGCCATGGTCGAGAACTGGCATCGCCGCGTGGAACTCGAGGGCATGCAAGCGGTGGCCGAGGCGCTCCGAAACAGCAATCCGCGGTTTGAAGATCGTGCGATCGCCGGCCCCAGGAACTTTGCCCAGATTCCGGCTCTGGCGGAACGCGGTCTTGCGCGCCTCGGCTTCTGGTTCGAGGACCTGGATGCCCGCCTGAAAGAAAGTCCGTTCGTCGCTGGCGAGAACTTCTCCATGGCTGACATCTCCGCGTACATCACGGTCGGATTCGCAAGGATGGTAAAAGCCCAGCCCGACGAATCGCTCGAGCATCTCGCTCGGTGGCGGACCGGGATCGACGCTCGCCCCTCGTCACGGGTCGGAACGTGAGCCACTGGAGAACACGCGCCGACACCCCCATATGGTGTAAGCAACCCCGTCCGACACGGAACTGATTCCCATGGCCCATTCCGAAGCCCTCGGCACCGTCTTCGCCGACCTCGGCGGTCTCGACCGCACGCAGGCCTTGCCGATCGTCGAACGCGCGCTGACCGGCGCCGACGACGGCGAACTCTTTGTCGAAAACGCGCGGTCGGAGAGCCTGACCCTCGACGACGGCCAAATCCGCTCGGCTGCCTTCCACCACTCCAAGGGTTTCGGTCTTCGCGCGGTGGTCGGGGAACGGACCGGCTACGCCCATGCGTCGGAACTTGGTGCCGATTCGCTCCGACGGGCAGCGGACACGGTGCGCTCGGTGACTCGCGGGGCCTCGGGCACCGTGGAGCTGGCGCCACCGCTTGCCAACGAGCGCCGCTACCAGGATGACGACCCGATCGGGGCCGTGCCGTTCGAGCGGAAGGTGGAACTCCTCTCGGAAATCGACAGCTACGCGCGCGCGTTGGATGCACGGGTCCAGCAGGTGTCGGCCACGCTGTCCGGCTCGCACCAGTCGGTAGGAATCATCCGTGCCGGTGGCGCGACCGCGACCGACATCAGGCCGCTGGTGCGCCTGAACGTAAGCGTGGTGGTGCGCGACGGCGACCGGATGGAGACCGGAAGCTACGGATCGGGGGGCCGACACGGCTACGCGGTCCTGCTCGACCGCGAAACGTGGACCCACCACATCGATGAAGCGCTGCGCCAGGCGCTCGTGCTGCTTGATGCCCGGGCCGCGCCCGCCGGCGAGACCGACGTGGTACTCGGTCCGGGCTGGCCGGGCATCCTGTTGCACGAAGCCATTGGTCACGGTCTCGAGGGCGATTTCAACCGAAAGAAGACCAGCGTGTTCAGTTCGCTCATGGGTGAGCGCGTGGCCAACGAGGCGATCACGGTGGTCGACGACGGGACGCTCGATGGGCGGCGGGGCTCGCTCACGATCGACGACGAAGGGACGCCGACGCAGAACACCACGCTGATCGAACACGGCCGGGTGGTGGGTTACATGCAGGACCGCCAGAACGCCAGGCTGATGGGCACCGCGTCCACGGGCAACGGGCGGCGGCAAAGCTATGCGCACCAGCCCATGCCAAGGATGCGCAACACCATCATGATGGCCGGCCAGCAGGATCCGGACGAGATCGTGCGGTCAGTCAAGAACGGGCTTTATGCGAAGAGCTTCGGCGGCGGCCAGGTCGACATCACCAATGGGAAGTTCGTCTTTTCGGCGAATGAGAGCTACCTGATCGAAGACGGAAAGATCACCGCGCCCGTCAAGGGGGCAACGCTGATCGGTTCGGGTTTCGAGGTCCTCAAGAAGGCGACGCTGATCGGCAACGACTTGATGCTCGATCCCGGCATCGGCAGCTGCGGGAAACAGGGCCAACTGGTCCCGGTCGGCGTAGGCCAACCGACGATGCTGGTGGAAGGGCTCACCGTCGGCGGCACCGACACCTGACACCGGCTCAGGCGTCGGCGACGATAAGGGGGAGCTCGCGAAAATCGTCCGTCAGGGCTAGCCAGACCCGGATCTCCCAACCCGGGTCCGGACCGGTGATCAGCCAAACCAGCCCGGGCTCGTGCAGGCACCGGCGATCCACCGCCGATGGTGCCGCCGAACCGGCGGGATGGGAGTGATACAGGCCGATCATGGGCTCGCCGCCAGCCCGTGCCTCGCGCTGCACGCGCAGGCGGACAGCGGGGTCCACTTCGAACCGCCGAACCGGGTCGGAGGCGATGTTTTGACTCGGCACGCAGGCCGTGAGCACGAACCGATCCGGTTCGGCGCGGCCCAGCAGCAGTCCGCAAGCCTCGAGCGGCGCAGCGGCTCGCGCAGCTTCCCGCACCGCTTGCACCACTGACGACCCGGCCAGGACCTCGGGGCGGGATTCAATCATGCCGACCTGCCGTATGGGCATGCTCGGAGCCCACGCCTGATGCCAACTGACCGGCGAGGTCGATGAGGGCTACGATCAGTACTGCGGTGCCGGCCAGAATGGCCGCGCCCATCACGATCACCACCGCCAGCAAGATTCGTGTGGTCCGGTCCCTGGGGAGCCTCTGCAGCAGTGAACCCATCCAGCCGTTGCAAATTAAGCGACTGTACGGACGACAGTCACTGACGCCGGTCCAACGGCAGATCGACTTGCCGCGATCCCCACAGGCCCATCGTGCCGCGCGCGCATTGCCGCGACGGAGCCCTGGCGAGCTCCTGACCTGCTTCCGGCATCGGGCCGACCGCGCCGGCGCCACGCGCCGGGCAGCTCCTGCGCAAGCGTGCTCTGCCAGCCACACGTACCCCGGCGCTTCACGTCGGCGCGCGCGAGGGGTGCAGCCGTCCTCGGCACACGCTCCGCAAATCCTAGGCCGCGCCGCCCGATGACGAGCGCCGCGGCGTGATGACGCCCTACCCGGAACCGGGCAGGGTAACGATTGAACTCCGCCAGCCTGGACGTCCAAGCCGGATCGACGACGATCAGCTCGACCCCGGCCCGACGGCACTGGCGCTCGAGCGCCGCCAGGAACTGGCGACTTCGGAAGGACGAGAGCACCTCGGCAAACCGTTTGCCGTAGTTCCGCAACCACGCCTTCTTCCGGCGGAAATCCAGATCCTCGGCAACGACGGGCGTGCCGCGCTGGCGCGCGCGAGCCGCTAGCGTACGAGCAAGCCGCTGTACGCTGTCGCCGCCGCGAGTCAGGGCCCGGCGACACACGCCGTGCAGCTGGCCACTCCCGGTGACATCGACCGCCGCCACATGGTCGGCGTTGAGATCGATGGCCACGGCGCCCACGCCGGCGTCCGACTTCACGGAAGGCTCAGTCTCGTCGTACGTGACGCAGAGCTTGACCTTGCCGCGGGGCAGGAGCTCGATGCGCCACGAAACCGCCGTGCGGGCAGCAATACACCGCTCGAGATCGGTCCGGAACCGCGGATCGAAGTCGACGTCCTCCAGCGTCACGCTGGACAAACCGCCTGGCAGCCTCAACACCAGACGGGAGGTAGAAGGCTCCCAACGGGCCACGCCGTTGCCGCCGATCTTCCCGGTTTCGCCTGCGAACAGGGCGGCACCATTGCGACGCTGCCGCCATGCCGCGAGGTGACGTCGCCGGAGCAAGCGGCGACCGCCGAAACAATGCCGGGGACGACCCGCGGCCAGTTCTTTCTCCACCCGCATAAGCTGGGTTTCCGCCTGGCGGGTGCGCACCGCGTTCCGGCGCCGACGGGCATCCGTGCGATCGTCGCGTTCGCGATGACGGGCCAGAGCCGCCAGCCGATGGCCGAGACGCTCACGCTCAAACAGCAGGCGCTCGCGCCAGCCGCGGGCTGCAGCCAGCGCCGATGCCCGGCAGCCGGAGAAATGCCGCGCGAGCAAGCCGAGTTCTCGGCAGACCTCGCGCTTGACGCGCGCCGGATCCTCGCCGCGCTGATGAATCCGCGCAAAGGTGATACGAGTCGCGCGCGCGAGAACAGCAAGGCCGCACTGCAAGACCTCCAGGTCCGGCTTCGGGGGACGAACCACGCAGATAGCAGTCGTCTTCATTCGCGGGCGGCCGCCAAGGCCTTGTCAGCACGCCGCCGCTCCGATCGGCGGCCGTACAGGCGGCCACGGAAGCTTGTGAGCACCTCTGTCATATCCCGGGCGAGGTCGTCGTCGTCCTCGCGATCGTTGATCAGCAGCACGCCACCGCCCCGGGTGCGCTGCAGGGCATCGACCCTCTCAAAGCCGAACCGGGCCAGTCGCTCGCGGTGCTCCACGAGGACATAGCCGAGCTCCGGGCGCCCGGACATACTAGAACTTGCCAATACGCACTGGATCGAGACCGGCCGGCAGCGTGCGATAATCGGTCATCTGCCGGGCGGCCCGGGCAGTCATGCCGTGTGCGGTCGCCCAGTGCGAAAGTCGGATGCGTCGTACAAGTCTAGCCATGCCTGTACGGTATCTTTACTGATGAACAGTTGCAGCCCTCCGAGCGACGTTGACTGGATCGTACCGCAGGACGTCCTGCCCGTGCGGATCGACCGGCTGATCGCCGCCAAGCTGGAAAACCTGAGCCGGACGCGGGCCAAGGCGTTGATCGAAGGAGGCGAGGTGGCTGTGGACGGCGTGCTCGCCCGCGACCCTGCGCGCATCGTGCACCCCGGCACCCGGGTCTCGGTACGGATCCCTCCCCCGGTCGCCCCAACGCAGCTGGCCGCGAGCATTCCCCTCGACATCATCCACGAGGACGAGCACCTGATCGTCGTCAACAAGCAGCCCGGCCTCGTCGTACACCCCGCTCCCGGCCATCGTGAAGATACCCTGGTGAACGCCCTCATCGCTCATTGCGGCGACAGCCTCTCCGGCATCGGGGGCGTCGCCCGGCCTGGCATCGTGCACCGGCTGGACCGGGACACGTCCGGGCTCCTCGTCGTGGCCAAGACGGATGAGGCACACATTCGCCTAGCGGCGGCAATCTCAGCTCGGGAAGTGGAGCGTGCCTACCAGGCGGTCTGCTGGAAAGTACCCGTCCCGAGAGCCGGCCGCATCGACGGCGCCATCGGCCGACATCCTCGGCATCGGACCCGGATGGCGGTGGTCACGCGAGGTGGGCGTGCAGCGGATACGCGATATCGGACGCTGTACGACGTGGACGGCGAAGTCAGCCTGCTGGAGTGCCAGCTCGGAACCGGACGCACGCATCAGGTCCGCGTGCACATGGCTTCGGTACATTGTCCGCTGGTGGGCGACTCGCTCTACGGCCGCGCACGTACGCCTCCGGCGACGCTCGATCCGTCGCTCAGCGCCCAGGTCGCTGCCTTTCCCCGGCAGGCGCTTCATGCCTACCGCCTTGCGCTGACCCATCCCGCTACCGGGTCACCGCTTTGCTTCGAAGCCAGTCCGCCGCGCGATTTCGACCGCCTGCTAGCGGCGATGCAGACGGCTCGGAAAAATCCTGCCTCGGCCCTTGATGGAACGGCTCCGAAGCGTCATCTATAAGGGACAAGTTCCCCTTACTCCCAACACTCCGCTGCGTCTCTGGGCAGTTCCCGCATGGCCAACCTTGCTCTGCCGGTCCTTACACAAACGGGGCTCGCACGCTACCTGAAGGAAATCAACCGGTTTCCAATGCTGAGCCGGGAAGAGGAATACATGGACGCCACCGCCTGGCGTCAGCATCAGGACATCGATGCGGCCCACCGGCTCGTCACCAGCCATCTGCGCCTTGCCGCAAAGATCGCGATGCGGTTCCGAGGGTACGGCTTGCCTGTGACCGACCTGATCCAGGAGGCCAACATCGGGCTGATGGAAGCGGTCAAGCGGTTCGATCCGGAAAGGGGGTTCCGACTCTCGACCTACGCAATGTGGTGGATTCGGGCGGCCGTCACCGAATACGTGCTGCACTCCTGGTCACTCGTGAAGATCGGCACCACGGCCGCCCAGAAGAAGCTGTTCTTCGGGCTTCGCCGGATGAAGAACGACCTCAAGCTCATCGACAGCGGGGACCTCGCTCCCGAGCAGGTGCAGGAAATTGCCCGGCGCATGGACGTTCCCGAGCGGGAGGTGGTGTCGATGAACCGGCGACTCGCCGGTGCGGACCAGTCGCTGAACGCCCCGGTGGGCGACACCGAAGACGGCTCCGAATGGCTGGACTGGGTGGAAAGCGATGAGGATGACATCGAGGAAGCATTGGCGGAGTCCGAGGAACTGGCGCAACGACGAGCCCTCCTGGGCCGAGCGCTCGCGGAACTGAACGACCGCGAACGCCGGATCTTCACCGAGCGGCGGCTAAGGGAGCCGGTGCGCACGCTGGAATCGCTGAGTGAGGAATTCGGTGTCAGCCGCGAAAGAATTCGTCAGATTGAGGTACGCGCGTTCCAGAAGGTGCAGGCTTCCATGCGCGATGCCGTCGCAAGGAGCGAAACGGTGCCGATGGCGCTGAAGGCACTGCCCCCTTCAGACCAGGTTGTCGACGCGCTCTGACGCCTGACCCAATCGGCAGAAGCTTTCCCGCCGGCAGCGTCGTGGTCGTGCGACCGAGGGCCGACCGGCACGGCCCGTACCGGGCATTGCGCGCGGAACAGTCATGGCCGTCGCGGAATGCAGCGGACGTGTGGCTATACGCCGGAATCCACGTCATCGAAGCGGAGGTGGTGAGACGCCAGGTCTAGCCATGCGGTAGCCAACGCCCCGCCCGCTGAAGATCCAGCTCGGCCGGGCCGCGTCGTCAACCAGCTTGCGGCGCAGCTTCTTCATGACGGTGCGCAACCGTCCGACATCGCCGGTATGCAGCCAGCCGCAGACCTGGCGGAGCAGCCAGTCGAAAGTCGACACCCTTCCGGCGTTGAGCGAAGGACATAACAGCAAAGTCCTGAACCTTCCCAGCTTAGTCGACACTCACGATCACGCCGTAACGGACGCCGACAAGCGCGCGGGGCGCTGTCAACGACTTCCGGCGGGACGGTGTGGGCGTCAAGGCTCGCGCTGATACGCAAGATGGCTGCGCCAAGTCCAGCGACGCGCTCACTGGACGCTTCGAGATCGTGCTTCTCAGGGTCGTCTCCGCTCAGGTGTCCATCCCCGGGGATAGGTCCCGACTTGTGCGGATTTGAACGACGATCACCCCAGCGGCGCATCGGCTCGGGGCGATGGTTGCGAATTGTGACTATAGTACCGGCTAGGCGCGCGTCACATGCTGGACACAATAGTCATAGCTTGAGACAGCTTACGGATACGATACTTTGTATACGTCTCGGTTATGTTTTTATGCCTCTCGGCTATGATTGCGGTGTCATACAAGGCGCAATCAAGGTGCGGATTTGCGTGCTAATGGGTGGTCGGTTTCACGAAGGGCACAGGGCTTTGATTCGTACGCCGGATCACGGCGAAGCATTGGATCTCCCAAACCGGGGGATCGCGGTCTTCTCTTCGTTGAGGGACCGGACTCAACGCTGCAACACAAACTGCGACGGGGATGGTCCATGAGGAACACCAACGAACCCAACACCGCCACGCGGCACCTTCCGGAGTGCTTGGCGAAGCCAGCATGTGTGACACACGGGTTGAGACGCCGTGCACGGCACGTGATCGGCTCGGTCGCGATGGCGACAGCCGCTACCGGGCTCGTTGTGCTTCTGCAGGTATCTCCAGCCCAGGCGGTCGAGTTCGGTGAAAATGGATACCAAGGGAGTTTGGATACCATCATCTCCTACGGCATGACCTATCGTGTCGAGGAGCGTGATGACACCCTTGCCAGCGATACCAACGGGAACGACGGCAATCTCAATTACGACCGGGGCATCGTCAGCAACGCCTCCAAGTTCACCTCGGATCTTGACCTACGGACCGGCGAGTTCGGCGCGTTCGTCAGGGCCACGGGTTTCCTCGACTTCGAGAATCAGAACGGAGATCGCGAGCGCACCCCGCTGAGTGACGAGGCGAAAGAGCGCGTGGGCAGCGACGTCGAGATCCTCGATGCGTACGTCACCGCCGCATTCGACGTCGGCGACATGCCCATCGACGTCCGGCTGGGCAGGCACGTGCTGAACTGGGGGGAGAGCACCTTCATCCCGAACGGCATCAACGCCGTCAACCCGTTCGACGTGAGCAAGCTCAGGCTGCCAGGTTCGGAACTCCGGGAAGCGCTGCTGCCCGCAGGGCTGGCCTCGGTGGCGGTCGCGCCAACCGACACTCTGTCGGTCGAAGGCTTCTACCAGTTTGACTGGGACGAGACCCGGATCGATCCGGTCGGGAGCTACTTCTCGAGCACCGACTACGCGGGACCAGGTGCGAGAAAGGCGGTCGTTACCAACATCTATGAAGGGCTCCTGCCCGACCAGCGGCAGCTCTGGGACCAGGGGTTCGGATTTGGCCCGCTGACGGCGGCGATCAATGCGGACCTGGCCGCCTACACGGTGCCGCACCCGCTGACCGGGGATCCGATCCCCGCGCCGCAACGTCCGCAGGCGGCATTCGATGACGACTTCGCGAGCGTACTGCGCGGCGCGGACCGGGTGCCCAACGACTCCGGCCAGTGGGGCATGGCGGTGCGGTACCTCGCTGAGGAACTGAACGATACCGAGTTCGGCTTCTACGTCATCAACTACCACAGCAGGCTGCCCACGGTCGGCGCGCAGACCTCGGATCTAGGCAGCGTGCAGGCGGGGCTCTTCGCGGCCGACGCGATCGGCAGGCCGACTTCCACAACCGCGTCTACCGTGGGCGCTGCCGCGAGCGCGGCCGCCGGTGCCGAGATTGCCCGCCTCGCCGCAGAGATCACACAGAATGTCCAGCAGGCGGTTCAGGCCGGATTGCTCCCGCCAGAGGAAGCGGCCCGCACCATCCAAACAGGAGTCAACGACGTCCGAGGAATCATCGAAGCTGAAACCGAGGCGCGAGTCGGAGCGCAAGTCGGTGGGATCGCCGCTGCGCTAGCGATCGACCGGTACGGGAAGGGAGGAGAGTACTTCCTCGAGTATCCCGAGGACATCCGGCTCGTCGGCGTGAGCTTCAACACGGTGCTCGGTGCTTCAGGCTGGGCACTGCAGGGGGAGTACTCCCTGCGTGCCGACGCGCCGCTGCAACGGGCCGAGCGGAAGGTCCTCGAGGACGGTCTCCGGCCGATCATCACGGCGCTGGGATTGGCTTCCCGCGCGCCGGAGCAGCTCCCCGGCTATCTCGCGGCCTACGAGCCGACGCGGGTGGAGGGCTACATCCGGCGCGACGTGAGCCAAGTCCAAGCCACCGCGACCAAGGTCTTCGGGCCCAGCATGGGGGCGGACAGCCTTGCGTTCGTCGCGGAAGCCGCGCTGATGCACGTCCATGACATGCCGGACAGGCGCACGACCCCCCTCGAGAGTCCGGCGGGCGGTATCCTGCCGGCCCCACCCCCGACGGCGCCCGACAACACGCCCCATGAAGCCGACGCGGACGCCACCTCATGGGGGTACCGGATCGCGGCGCGCCTTGACTACAACAACGCGATCGGATCCATCAACCTCTTCCCCTACGCACAGTTCCTGCACGATGTCAGCGGCAACAGCCCCGCTCCCAGCGGCCCCTTCGTGGAGGGGCGGACCGCGCTGACGGTCGGGATACGCGCCGACTATCTCAGCCGCTGGCAGGCCGACGTCGGCTTCACGCGGTACGCGGGCGACGGCAACGAGCTGTTCGACCGCGATTTCATCTCCGCCTCCGTCAAGTACTCGTTCTGAGGATCCGAGGCCATGAACGCCATGAATGACACGAGAACGACCACGCTTCGTCTGGGCGCCGCCCTCGTCCTCGGCTGTGTCCTCGCCGCCCCCGCCGCCGCCGAGATCCCGGCGGAGGAAATTGCGCGGCTCGGCGCCGACCTCACCCCGCTGGGCGGCGAACGGGCGGGCAACGCCGCGGGCACCATCCCGGAGTGGACCGGCGGCATCACGGAGCCGCCGGCCGGCTACAGCGTCGGCGAGCATCACCCCGATCCATACGCCGCCGATGCGCCGCTGTTCGTCATCGACGCCGGCAACCTAGATGAGCACCGCGACCTGCTCTCGATCGGACACCAGCACCTGCTGGAGACGTATCCGAGTTTCAACATGCAGGTCTACCCGACCCGGCGCAGCGCCTCGGTTCCCCAGCGGATCTACGACGCCACCCGGGATATCGCCGCCAACGCCAGGCTCGTGGACGATGGCAACGGCGTCGGCGACGCGGTGATCGGCATCCCGTTCCCGATTCCCGCCAACGGCCTAGAGGTGATCTGGAACCACCTGCTGCGCTACCGAGGCGAGTCGGTGGCGTGCACCCTCGGCCAGGCCGCGGTCACCCGCGGCGGCGACTTCACGCTGGTAAAGCAGAGCCTCGAGATCGAGCTGCGCTACTCGCTCCCAAACATGACGCTGGACGAGCTCGGCAACACGATGATCCTGTTCAAGCAGGAGACCCTCGCGCCGGCCCGGCTCGCGGGCGATATCGTCCTGGTGCACGAGACCATGAACCAGTTCCGCGAGCCGCGGAACGCCTGGACCTACAACCCCGGCCAGCGCCGGGTGCGGCGGGCGCCGAACATCGCCTACGACAACCCGGGCACGTCGGCCGACGGGCTCCGGACTGCCGACCAGCTCGACATGTTCAACGGGGCCGTGGATCGCTACGACTGGGAGCTCGTCGGCAAGCGCGAGCTGTATGTCCCGTACAACTCGTACCGGCTGCACAGCGGCGACCTCGCCTTCACCGACATCCTCCAGCCCCTCCACGTCAACCCGGAACTGCTGCGCTACGAACTGCACCGGGTCTGGGTGGTGGAAGCCACGCTCAAGGAGGGCGCGACCCACATCTACAAGCGGCGCACCCTGTACGTCGACGAGGATTCCTGGCAGGTTCTGGTCGGGGACATCTACGACAACCGCGACCAGCTCTGGCGGGTGTCGGAAGCCCACGTCGTCAACTACTACGAGAAGCCGCTGGTGTGGCCGACGCTCGAGGTGCACACGGACCTCCAGGCCGGCCGCTACCTTGCCTTCGGCCTCGACAACGAGTTTCCGATGTGCACGTGGGACCCGGGCCTGACGTCACGCGACTTCACACCGGCGGCGCTGCGCCGCGCAGGCCGGCGGTGAATGCGGCGCTGAGCGCCTGAATCGCCGGCGGCCTCGGCTGCCACCCCGGGGTGAGCCCGTTCCGGTCCACTTGGACGCGTGAAGCGCCCGGTGCGTTCGCCGCAGTCGCGGCGATTCCGCGCGCGGCACGGCGGATGGCTCCCCCGCTGCCGGTCCGGAGCACCCGAGCCAGCGCTCGTTCGCGATGGTCGGCGGGGCACCTCGCGATCGTCGGCCTGCTGGCCCTCCTCGCGCCGGGGAGCGCGGGTGCCGAGGCGGCCGTTCAAGCACCGCTCGCGATCGAATCCCTGCTGCTCGACGGCGCCGCGGTCGGCTCGCGGCTGGTGGTGGTGGGGGCGCGCGGCCACGTGCTCGTATCCACCGACGACGGCGCCAGCTGGACGCAGGCCGAGGTGCCCACCCGCGTCCTGCTCACGGCGGTTCACATGCACGACGAGCGAACGGGCTGGGCCGTCGGGCATGACGCAGTGATCCTCCGCACCAACGACGGCGGCGCGACCTGGTCGATGGTGCACCAGGCGCCGGAGGAGGAACTCCCCCTGCTCGACGTCTGGTTTCGCGATGCGCACACCGGCTTCGCGGTCGGAGCCTACGGCTACTTCCTCGCGACCAAGGATGGCGGCGAGACCTGGACCCCTCGGACCATCAGCGAAAACGACTTCCACCTGAACGCGCTGGTGCCCGTGGCGGGACCGGCGTCAGATTCGGCGCAGCCGCCGTCGCAACGCCTGTTCATCGCCGCGGAGGCCGGGGTCGCCTACCGCTCCGACGACGGCGGCGCGACCTGGCGCGAACTATCCTCGCCCTACGCCGGCTCATGGTTCGGCGGGCTGGCGCTCGACGAGGACCAGGTGCTGCTGGTGGGGCTCAGGGGTCATCTGTTCCGCTCCGCGGACGGCGGCGAGACCTGGACGGAGGTGACCACGCACACCCGTGCGACCCTGACCGGAGCCGTCCGGCTCCCGTCGGGGCGGATCATCGTGACCGGGCTGGAAGGTAGCGTGCTGAGCAGCGACGACGGCGCGCGCAGCGTGGCCAGCAACCGACTGGCATCGCGCGCCGGAATCTCGGCGGCGCTGCCGCTCTCGGACGGCGGCGTGCTGCTGGTCGGGGAATTCGGCGTCCGGCGCTGGCCGGGCGCCGACTAGCGCCCCGATGGAGACCGTGTCCGTCCTCTCGCCGCATGGGCGCAGGCACCGCCGCCCGTGCCGCGCGCGCGCCGGGAGGACGGCGGGCGCCGCCGGCAGGCCGAGCCCGTGACGGAGCGCATCGAACGGCTCCTGTTCGCCCGCCGCCCGCTCGTGCTGGCGGCATTCGCGCTCGTCACCATCGCGATGGGATGGTCCGCGACGGGGCTCCGCGTGGATGCCGGCTTCACCAAGCTGGTACCCGTCGAGCACGAGTACATGCAGACCTTCCTCGAGTACCGCGACGAGTTCGGCGGTGCCGACCGCGTCCTGATCGCGGTGATGGCGCGCGACGGCGACATGTTCACGCCCGGGTTCTTCGAGGCACTCCGGCAAGTGACCGATGCAACGTTCTTCCTGCCGGGCGTCGATCGGACCCAAGTGTTCTCGATCCTCACGCCGAACGTGCGGTTCATCGAGGTGGTGGAGGATGGCGTGGCGGCCGGGAACGTGCTGCCGGTGGACTTCGAGCCCACCGACGCGGGCTTCGCCCGGGTACGGGAGAACATCATCAAGGCCGGTCTCGTCGGACGCCTGGTGGCCAACGACTTCACCGGCGCGATCGTGGCCGCCAAGCTGCAGGAGTTCCACCCCAACACCGGCGAGCGACTCGACTACATCGAGGTCGCGGGCGAGCTGGAACGCATCCGCCAGACGGTTACCGCGGACGCGGAGGTGGACGTGCACGTCGACCTGCACGTCATCGGGTTCGCCAAGGTGGTGGGGGACATCGCGGCCGGCGCGACCCGGGTGGTCGCGTTCTTCGGGATCGCGGTCCTGATCACGGCGCTGTTCGTCTACGCCTACACCCGGTCGCTCCGGCTGACGATACCGCCGCTCGCCTGTTCCCTGGTCGCGGTGGTCTGGCAGCTCGGCGGCGTCACGGCGCTGGGTTTCGGCGTCGATCCGATGTCCATCCTGGTGCCGTTCCTCGTGTTCGCGATCGGCGTGAGCCACGGGGTCCAGATGGTGAGCGCGATGCGCGCGGAGGAAGCGGGCGGCGCCACCGCTCTCGCGGCCGCGCGGGCGAGCGTCCGCCGCCTCCTGCTGCCGGGCGCGGTTGCGCTGGCCTCCGACTCGGTGGGCTTCATCACCATCTCGTTCATCGAGGTCCAGGTCATGAAGGAGATCGCCATGACGGCGAGCCTCGGCGTGGCGGCCATCATCCTCACCAACCTGGCGCTGCTGCCGGTCCTGCTCTCGTACTTCGAGGCAAGCGACGCACAGCGCCGCGCGACGCGCGAGCGCGACGACCTGCTGCAGCCGGTGTGGTCGCGGATGGCGCGTCTCGCACACCGGGGCCCCGCCGCCGCCGTGATCGGTGTGGCCCTCGTGCTCCTGGCCGCCGGCGCGTACGTGGCGCCGGAGGTCCGGATTGGCGACGAGCATCAGGGTGTGCCGGAGCTGCGGGCCGAGTCCGTCTACAACCTCGACTCGGCCGTGATCACCGACCGTTTCGACATCGGTGTGGATGTCCTGACGGTGATCGTGGAGACGGTGGCGGAGGGCTGCATCGACTACGACGTGATGCGCACCCTCGACGCCTTCGAATGGCACGTCCGCAACGTGGAGGGCGTTCAGTCGGTGCGCGGGCTCGCCGGCACCATGAGCAACATCAACGCGATGTGGAACGAGGGCAGCCTCAAGTGGCGGACCCTCCCCCGCAATCGCTACATGATCGTCCAGTCGGTCTCTCCGGTGCCGACGAGCAGCGGGTTGCTCAACCTCGACTGCAGCGTCATGCCGGTGTCGATCTACACGACCGACCACAAGGCCGAGACCATCGAGCGCGTGGTCGACGCGGTGAAGGCATTCGACGCCGCGAATCCGGACGACCGCACCGCGTTCCGACTCGCCTCCGGCAACGTCGGGGTGATGGCGGCGACCAACGAAGAGGTGGCAGCGTCGCAGTTCCCGATCCTCGCCTACGTGTACGCCGCGGTCATCGTGCTGTGCCTGCTCTCCTTCCGGTCGGCGGCGGCGACCGTGTGCATCATTGCGCCGCTCGCGGTGGTCTCCCTGCTCGCCTACGCCCTCATGGGGCTGCTCGAGATCGGCCTCAAGGTGTCCACCCTGCCGGTCGTGGCGCTCGGGGCGGGAATCGGGGTGGACTACGGCATTTACATCTACGGACGGCTCCGCACCCTGCTTGCGGAGGGCCTGGACTTCGCCACGGCCTATGAGCGGACGCTGGCCACCACCGGAGCGGGGGTCGTCCTCACCGCCCTCACCCTGGCCGTCGGGGTCGCTACGTGGATCGTCGCGCCACTGAAGTTCCAGGCGGACGTGGGCACGGTGCTGACGTTCATGTTCTTGGTCAACATGATCGGGGCGGTTGTCCTGCTGCCGGCCCTGGGTGCCTGGCTCGTGAGGCCGGACAAGACCGCAATCGACCAACGGTGATCTAGACGGACGCAGTCCGGCCGGGGGAACCGCGCCGGCTGATTGATCCGGTGTGCAGACGTTCTCGATGGGATGATGCCGACCCGCGGATGCGGACGCCGCGTGTCGGGCCGCGTTTGCAATCGTTTATGGGGCCCGGAGCGGAAGCGCCTAAACCCGGCGGGAGGCCCGTGCATTGAAACTGCCGTCCGGCCATCTGACGGCATGGTCCGCCGCACGCCCCCAGCTGCCTTCGGGTACTCGGCAGTGGCCACCACCGACGGCGGCAAACTCCTTGCTCCCCCCACCTCACGCGGGGCCGGTGCCGGTTCTCTTGTGGAGGATCACGTTCTAGTGTCCGCATGGACGCCTCGGGACAGAACCTGCCGGTTCCGTTTCGAGTGGATAAGCAGCGACGACAGGGAGGAACCTCCATGCCACGAACGGCGATGATGTGCGCGGCCCTGATCGCTGTTGCGACAGCCGGCGCCGTCGAAGCGAAGACGCTTCGATGGGCGTTCCAAGGGGACGCCCAGGGGCTGGATCCCTACGTACTGAACGAGACGTTCACGCTGGGTTTCCTGGGCAACGTCTACGAAGGCCTCATCCGGCGCAGCCCGGACCTCGAAATTCAGCCGGCGCTGGCCGAGCGATGGGAAGTCCTGGAGCCGACACGCTGGCGTTTCTACCTACGGAAGAACGTGACATTCCACAACGGGAACGCGTTCGACGCCGACGACGTGGTGTTTTCGGCGAACCGGGTCCGCGCCACGGGCTCTGATCTCAAGACCCGAATCGCGGCGGACGTCAAGGTGGTCAAGGTCGACACTCACACCGTCGACTTCATTACCCCGGCACCCAATCCAATTCTCCACTCCGAGTGGGGTACTTGGTACATCATGGACAAGGAGTGGACGGAAGAGCACGACGCCGTGCAACCGGCGAGCGTTACCGCGGGCACCGAGAACTACGCCAACTTCCACACCAACGGCACGGGTCCGTTCATGGTGGTGGAGCGGGAGACCGATGTCAGGACGGTCCTGAGGCCGAATCCGGATTGGTGGGACCAACCCCAACACAACCTCACCGAGGTAGTGATGACGCCCATCAGTTCGGACGCAACGCGCGTTGCGGCGCTGCTCTCCGGGCAAATCGACATGGCCTATCCGGTGCCCGTGCAGGACATCAGACGGGTGCAGGCAAACGACGGGACATCGGTGCTGGTTGGCCCGGAACTGAGAACGATCTTTCTCGGGTTCGATCAGGGCCGTGACGAACTGCTGGAATCCGACGTTCGGGGGACAAATCCGTTCAAGGACGATCGGGTTCGGGCCGCCCTGTATCACGCCGTCGATGTCGAGGCGATCGGGAGCAAGGTCATGCGAAATCTTGCCACGCCATCCGCCCTCATGATCTCGCCCACACTGTTCGCGCGTTCCGGCGAATTCGCGCGACACGCCTTCGATCCTGCGCTGGCGAGACAGCTGCTGACGGAGGCCGGATATCCGGACGGCTTCGAGATCGGCATGGACTGTCCGAACAACCGTTACGTCAATGATGAGCGAATCTGCATCGCCGTCAGTGCGATGCTCGCCAAGATCGGCATCAAGGTGAAGCTGCTCGCCCAGCCAAAAGCCCTCTTTTTCAAGAAAGTCCTGGGGCCCGCCTACCAGACGAGTCTATATCTGCTGGGCTGGACGCCGGGCAGCTTCGACAGCTGGAACGTGCTCTACAACCTGATCCACTGCCAGGAAGCCGACGGCGCCGGCAAGTTCAACCTCGGCAACTACTGTAATCCGGCGGTCGACGCGCTGACCAAGAAGATTCTTGTCGAGACCGACCCCGATGCGCGCGACGCCATGATTGCGGAGGCCTACCGGCTGGTGCACGACGACTTCGGGTACATCCCCCTCCACCAGCAGGGCCTGGCCTGGGGAAAGAGCGACCTGGTCGACCTGGTGCAGAGCCCGGACAACCAGTTCATGTTGTACTACGTGAACATCCGCTAACACGCTGGCCCTGGATCGGAAGGTGACGCGACACTGACGCCCCCTGCCGCGGCCCGGACCGTCGGTATCCGACGCCCGAACGTGGAGCTCCCGGTCGACGTCTCCCGGAACGGCGTGACCAACTTCACCCAGCGATAAAACGCAACCCGACCCGCCTTGTCGCTGAGCGATTGTCCGTAGCGCAAGGACCTTCCAAGGTCTCTGCGGTTCCGTCATGTCGTGCCGAATCGGGGGGGCCGTTTCTCTGCGCCCCGTGCTCAGCGTTGTCAGGGGCGCCGGCGTCCGACCTGCCTTGGCCTCGGATCACGGCGATACGGACCACGTGCGAGTAGCAGCGCCCCTGCCGGATCAGAGCCGATTCCCGGCCGGTCAGGCGCCACTTGCCGCCCGCCCCCAGCGAATCGGACCCTGACGGCGACCGGGCGCGCGGGGTGTTGGCGTCTGTCCCGCCCCGCAGGCATGTTTAGTCTCAGGCCACGGTCGCAATTGCAGATCGGGACCCAACACGCTCCCCACCGCTCCCCTGGCGGCCGATTCGGCGACTGGCTCGCGCGAGGCGAAATCGACGACGATGCTTGCCTTCATATTGAAACGGCTGATGCAATCGCTTCTGGTGATGTTCTTCGTGGCGCTGATCGCGTTCTCGATGTTCCAGTTCGTCGGTGACCCGGTGCACCAGATGGTTGGCATCGAGACCACGCTTGAAGAGCGAGAGGAACTAAGAGAAGCCCTGGGGCTCAATGACCCCATCCTCGTGCAATTCAGCCGGTTCGTGCTGGACGCCGTCACCTTCGACTTCGGTATTTCCTACCAACACAAGAAGCCGGTCGCCGACATGATCCTGTCGCGCATGCCGGCCACCCTGGAACTCGCCGTTTTCTCAGCGCTGCTGGCGCTGGCGCTCGGCATCCCCATGGGGGTGTATACCGGACTGCGTCGAAACACGCTTTTCGCCCACGTGTTGATGACGGTGTCGTTGGCCGGCGTATCGCTGCCGACGTTCCTCATCGGCATCCTGCTGATTTTCGTGTTCGCGGTGATGCTGGGCTGGCTCCCCTCGTTCGGGCGCGGTGAGGTGATTGATTTCGGCTGGTGGTCTACCGGATTGCTGACCGTAGCCGGGCTGAAAGCACTGATCCTGCCGTCAATCACGCTTGGGCTGTTCCAAATGACGCTCATCATGCGGCTGGTGCGTTCGGAGATGCTGGAAGTCCTGCGGACCGACTACATCAAGTTTGCCCGGGCCCGCGGCCTGCCCGAGTACGTGGTCAACTTCCGGCACGCGCTGAAGAACGCGCTGATACCGGTCATCACGGTCACTGGCCTGCAACTGGGGTCGATCATCGCCTTCGCGATCATCACCGAAACCGTGTTTCAGTGGCCGGGCATGGGGCTCCTGTTCCTGCAGTCGATCCAGACCGTGGATATTCCCATCATGTCGGCCTACCTGATCCTGATTGCGTTTGTCGTCGTGGCCATCAACCTCGTGGTCGACATCCTCTACTACGTCATCGATCCGCGGTTGCGCGCCACGCGCAACGCTGACCCGGGGGCTTGAGCGGGTGCGAACGGATGCGTCTCGAGGCGGCCGGGCGGGGGGAATGTACCGCCGGGTTGTCGACAGCGATCTCTGGTTCAGTTTCTCACGTTCGCCAACTGTCGTTGTCGCCGCGGCGGTCGCGACGATCATGATGATGGCAGCGCTCTTCGCGCCCCTGATCGCCCCGCAAGATCCATTTGACCTCACCTCGCTCAGCATTCTTGATGCCCACATCCCACCTGCATGGATGGCAGCGGACGACCATCGGTTCCTGTTGGGCAGTGACGACCAGGGCCGAGACGTGCTGTCGGCGATTCTCTACGGCTCTCGGATTTCGATCGGGGTGGGGCTTGCCTCGGTCGCGCTTGCGTTGGTGCTTGGCGTGAGCCTGGGGCTCCTCGCTGGATACGTCGGCGGGCGCCTGGACGCACTGATCATGCGCACGGCGGAGATCCAGTTATCGTTCCCCACCATCCTGATCGCGCTGCTGCTCAATGGCGTGATGCGCAGCATCCTGCCGGCGGACTTGCAGGATCAGCTGGCGATTCCGGTACTGATCGTGGCTATAGGGATCTCCGGCTGGGTGCAGTACGCGCGGACCGTGCGCGGTACCACGCTGGTCGAAAAGAACAAGGAGTACGTCCAGGCCGCCCGCCTGATCGGCATTCATCCGCTCATGATCATGCTGCGACACATCCTGCCGAACACCATGGGCCCGGTACTCGTCATCGCAACGATTCACCTGGCCGTGGCCATCATTACCGAGGCCACGCTCTCCTTCCTGGGAGTGGGCGTGCCGCCAACGGAACCATCGCTCGGGACCCTGATCCGAATCGGCAACGACTTCCTGTTTTCGGGCGAGTGGTGGATCACCATGTTCCCGGGGGCGGCGCTGGCAATTCTCGTTCTGGCTGTGAACCTGCTTGGTGACTGGCTGCGCGACGCTTTCAATCCGAAACTGCGGTAACCATGGCGCTGCTCGAAGTCGACCGACTGCGCGTCGAGTTCCCAACGCGCCGTCGTGCGCTCGTCGCGGTCGACGACATCTCCCTGACGATCGAGGCGGGCGAGGTCCTTGGAGTGGTGGGGGAATCGGGGGCCGGCAAGTCGGTAACGGGGGCGGCGATCATTGGGCTCATCGAACCGCCCGGCAGGGTGGCTGGGGGAGAGATTCGATTTGATGGTCGACGGATCGACCATCTTTCGGATGAAGAAAAGCGCCGTATCAGAGGGAAAGAAATCGGTTCCGTCTTCCAGGACCCGCTGACCAGCCTCAATCCGCTCTTCACCGTTGGCCAGCAACTGGTCGAGACCATCCTTGCGCACTCCGATCGATCCGCTGACGACGCCCGGCGGCACGCGCTTCGCCTACTGGAGGACGTCGGAATCCCGGCCGCCGCACATCGGATCGACTCTTATCCGCACGAGTTCTCGGGCGGAATGCGCCAGCGCGTCGTGATTGCCTTGGCGGTCTGTGCAGGCCCACGTCTCATCATTGCGGATGAGCCGACGACCGCACTCGATGTCTCGATTCAGGCCCAGATCATTGCACTTCTCAAGCGCCTGTGCCGTGACCAGGGCACCGCGATCATGCTCATTACCCACGACATGGGGGTGATCGCTGAGACCGCGGATCGCGTGGCCGTGATGTATGCGGGGCGAATCGTCGAAGTGGGGCGTGTCCGCCAGATCCTGAGAGCGCCCACCCATCCCTATACGACAGGCCTGATGGATTCCATCCCGCGCCTCGGGCACGACGACGCGGATCTGGCGCAGATTGACGGGGCCATGCCGCGACTGCACGAGATCCCGGACGGATGCGCATTCCACTCCAGGTGCCCCCACGCGTTCGATCTTTGCCGTCGGAGGCGTCCGGTTCTGCAGACCACGGGGGAGGCAGCAGCAGCCTGCTTTCTCTTCGACCAGGAGCGGTCAGATGACTGACTCCTCCGGGCCTCTTATCGAAGTACGCGACCTGGTGAAAACGTACGACGTTTCGAGACCTTGGCTCGCGCGGGTTCTGGAACGTCTGCCGGTGCAAACGCTCAAAGCGGTCGACGGCGTGAAGTTCACGATCCGGCGGGGCGAGACTTTCAGCCTGGTCGGCGAGTCCGGATGCGGAAAATCCTCCGTGGCGCGCTTGGTGGTGGGCCTGGATCGGCCGACCCGGGGAAGCGTCCTCTTCGATGGCATGGATCTGGCGGGCCTCCGGCGACGGTCCGACATTGCGCCGATCCGCCGCCGGATGCAGATGATCTTTCAGGATCCATACGCGAGTTTGAACCCCCGCTGGCGAGTGGAAGACATCGTGGCGGAACCGATCGATGCCTTCGGGCTGGTGGCCAACCGGTCCGAGCGGAGCGGGAAAGTGGCCGAGTCCCTCCGGCAAGTGGGCCTTTCACCGGAAGACGCGCGCAAGTTTCCGCACGAATTCTCGGGAGGGCAACGCCAGCGCATCTCGATTGCCCGTGCGCTCGCCGCGAATCCCGACTTCCTGGTATGCGATGAACCGACCTCAGCGCTCGACGTGTCTGTTCAGGCGCAAATTCTCAACCTCATGAAAGACCTGCAGCAGCGCTTCGGCCTGACCTACCTGTTCATCAGCCACGACCTCTCGGTCGTCTATCACGTATCGTCCCGCATCGGGGTGATGTATCTCGGACGGCTATGCGAAATTTCGGCCGCGAAGGACCTGTTTCGCCGTCCCCAGCATCCGTATACGCGCTTGCTGCTCGACACGATCCCCGATGTTGAGATGACCGGCCGGGAGCGCGTGTCCGTGCCGGGCGAGGTTCCCGATCCGATTGATCCGCCGCCGGGCTGCTCCTTCCATCCGCGATGTCCGTTCGCAAACGAACGCTGCCGGCAAGAAGATCCGACCCCAGTGCAACGTGGCCGGGGCATGGTTGCCTGCCACGCCGTCGAGGAGGGGCGACTGCCGCCGTTCAAGCGATCGGATCTGGGGCAGTGAAACCGCGTACGGAACGGTTACGGCCCGAGGGAGCGGGCCGACCCGGGCCATCTGTTCGGCACCAGTGCAGGCGGAGCCGCGCCCGGACACCTTGAGGAACACAGTCGGCCGCCCGGCGCGAAGCGCGACCCGGTAGCGATAACGGATGGCCCCTGTTCGATGGGAATGGTCGAGACCGACGACGAGCCGAATGAGATAGCTGGCTCGCCCTGGGACGAGATGGGCCGAGACATGGAGGATGTGCGGGCCAGATGCGCGCTGTCGCGCGGCAGCAGGCATTGAAACATCTCTGATCGAGACGCCAGTCGGCGTTGACACCGTCACGCTACGCCGGCGGCGCTTGCTCCGATCGTGGTCGCAACGGCCTGCCCGCTTGACGCCCTCCCAGTGCCGGATTCCTGTCAATTCTTCGCAGATTTGCGCTCGGCGTCGCTGGCCGGCAATTGTGACGCCGGGCCGCGACAGTCATCATCTCGCGCCTGCGGTAGTGCCAAATCAACGACCAGCGGAGAGATCTGGGCGATGAAAATTAGTGCACTGCTGGTGCCGGCTTGCCGGAAACACGAGAGGTTGCGCGCCGCCAAATGGGTTTCGCCGCCGCGTCAGGAATTCGAACAAATTTCAACCGCGGCAGACAACACCTCAAGGTCAACGGTGACTGCCGCCGGGTCAAAGACCCGCCAACGCCCCAACCAGCAGCAAATTGAGGATCGACGGGTCGCGGTAAGCTCCAACGCGTGGCACCGCCAAGAGTTGCTTGCGCGCTTGGAACAAGGGGGCCGCGCGGGCAAACGACCGCTCCTCGTCAACGCGGGTGTGCCGCCCCGCCGTTCCGGAACGTGCTCGGCGCAGCCGGATTGCCGTGCCCCCGTCCGACCACGACGCACCCCGGGCCTCGCCCGCGTACATGCGTGAACACGAGAGCGGATATTCCCACCGGCTCTAGCAGTCGGTAATCGCGCCGCTCGTTTCCTTTCCAGCTTCGTCCGATCTGATCCGGCTGAACCCGGAAACGGGGGGTCTCGTCCCCTGCCTCAGGAAAACAGGTTCATCATGCGTAAATCAAGAAGGCAATTTCTGGCCGCTGGAGCGGCAGCAGCATCGGTAGGCACGCTCTCGGCCTGTGTCGCGCCCCGGGTGGCCACGTTCGGCCATCCGTCGTCCTACGCCACCCAGGTCGTACAGCCGCGGAACTGGAACACGGTCTTCCATTGGGTGGACGTGGCGCTTCAGCAGGTGCGGGATCAGCGGGTGCTGGTGCCGCGGGCCGCTTACAACTTCGGACTGGCGATGTCCGCCGGTTTCCTGGCGGCGAACGGCATTGTCCAGGCGTACGACGAACCCTTCGGAGTAGGCGCCGGCCCTCGTGACGCTGACCCCGAGGTCGCGTACGGAATGGCTTTCGCCACCGCAGCCTCGGAAGCCTTTCAGCAGCCATTCTTCTTCGAGCGAATGGCCTTCCTGAGCCGCTATCCGGCGAGCGAAGCCAAGACCCTGGGAGCCGAATGGGGTCGAGCCGTCGGGCGCTACGTGATCAAGATGAGGGTCGACGACGGATCCGAGCCGAGCGAGGTCAACTATTACCTGGACCGTTACGAAAAACGGTCGGACGCGCTGCGATGGCTGCCGACGGGTCCGTTCTACGGAGCCCAGCCCGGACCAGCATTTTCGTCGTTTGATCGGGGTCTTTACCCGGGACAGGGTCAGATCAAACCGTGGACGATGGCCAGCGGATCACAGTTCCGGCCAGCCAGTTTCTACGACCCGGCGAGCCCCGAGTTCGCTGAGGCGTTCGACATGACTCGCCGGCTCGGAGGTGTGGACAGCACTGTTCGAACCGCCGACGAGTCGGAAATCGCGCTGTTCTGGGAGGACGGTCCCTGGGGTGTCACCCCGCCGGGGCATTTCGTCTGTGTCGCGATGCAGATCCTGCAGGAACGTGATCTCAGCTTCATCGAGCTCGCACGTGCATTCGCCCTGATCGGCATGACACAGTGTGACGCGTCCATCTGCGCTTGGGACTGCAAGTACCACTACGACATCGTCCGTCCGGAGAGCGCGATACGCGTACGCGCGCCCGAGTTCGAGAATCCGGACCCACGAATCGCGCAGGAACCAGGTTGGCGTAGCTATATCCCGACCCCGGAGTTTCCGTCCTACACATCGGGCCATTCCACGTTCGGCGCCGCTGCCGCAGAACTGATCGCGTTGGTCTATGGCCGAGATGACGTTGTGTTTTCGGGCCAGTCGCCGGACGCGGTCCTGTGGCCACAGTTGAACGGCGTCACGCGGCGATGGACCAGCCTGTCTCACATGGCGGAAGAGAACGGGATGAGCCGGCTCTACGGCGGCGTGCACTGGGAGATGGACCACACCGCCGCCATGAAGGCCGGCCGCGCGATTGCCCGGCAGGCCTTCCGCACCACCTTTCCGGCCAAGGTCTAGGGCAATGGCGTCGCAATGCCTGCACCGATCCCTTCTTGGTCTTGGCGTCGCCTCGATCACCCTTGCCGCAGCATGCGAGTCTGCGGCTGCCCAAGATGTCTCCCTCAACTACGAGAACCTGTCATCGCTGGAGGAACCGCTCGCGACGGAAGTCGGCGACGTCACCCTGGTGTTGACCGGTCTTCTCGATGCCTCCCTATCCGATGGCGCGGAGGGCGACAGCGCTTCCGACACCGGCCTGATCGGCAACGCCCAATTGGCAATCCTGACGCAGTTGTCGAACAGCTGGCGGGTTTCCCTGACCTACTTCGGCCAATATGCGACGGAGGGCACCGCCGGGTTCCGTTCCGACCAACGAACCATCGGTAACGGCGCAGTTTCCATCGGGAGTGCGTGGGGAACGATACTGGGTGGTGATGTCTCGGGGATCGTCCGCGAACAGACTCGACGGCATCGGGGCGTCGGTAACAGTGTCCTGGCCTTCGACGACGTCATGGGCCAGCTCGATGAGTTCGGAGGCGCCTACCTGGGCCGGTTCGGGCCTTGGGTGGTGGGCGCCGTGGCGGACGGAGACGGGAATCTGGATGCCGGCGCCATGTTCCAGCGGCCGGCCGGCAATCGCGACTACCGAATTACCTTCCGCGCCACAGACGGCGTCTATCGCACTGCCTCGGAACGATTCGATACCCGGGCCGCTGCAGCGGTCGTTGAGATGATCTATGGCAGCACCACTCTTGATGCCGGTGTCGGCCTCGAACGCCTGGCGTCAACCGGCCGGAAGGCTGACCGCAGGTTCGTGTCGGCAGGCGTGCGTACCAAGGCCGGCGTGGTTGGGTTCTCCATAGGAGCACACTTCGGACGCATCGAGGGACAGGATGAGCAGTCAGCCGCACTGGGACTTCAATACGACCTTGCCCGCGGTCTGTCTGCAAACCTGGGCCTGAATCACAGGGAAGCCGATGTCACCGTGGATGGCGCGACGTTCCTGCAGGTGGAAGAAACCGAAGCCGTCGTTTCGATACGGTACAGCTTCTAGTCGGCTTCAGGCGGTTGGCCGGCCGGCCAGACGCACGCGGTCGGCTCGACGGGCTCGGACGGGGTCAGACACCGGGAATGCCGGATCCAGCCAGTTTCGGGATCCGCCGCCCGGTGCAGGCCGACAGCGATGGGGAGCCCGTGCGGGCCCGCCCGGGCCTCCAGCGCGGGCAGGTACTGTGGCGGCAGGCGGACCTTCCCGGGCTGAAACGGCGAAGATGCCTTGCCGCGCGCGGCCGGACACCCGGCACCCGCCACGTGGATCCTTTGGCGCAGGTGACCCGGGGGGCGACGGATTGAACAGGCAGTTCGTCGCTCAGATATACGTCCGCACGACCCCGCCGTCGACGCGCAGGGAAGCGCCGTTCGTCGCCGACGAAGCCTTGCTGCACACGTAGCAGATCAGGTTCGCCACTTCGTCGACCGTCGCGTAGCGCCGCAGCAGCGACGACGTGCGCCGCAGGCGGAACGTGTCACCCTGCACGTCCTCGATAGTGCGGTTCTCGTCCTTCGCCCGCTTGCCAAGGCGCTCCTCCTGGGTCTCAACCCAGGTTGGACCAGGCAGCACGGAGTTGACGGTCACTCCTGTCCCTGCCGTGGTCTCGGCAAGTCCGCGTCCGATGGCCAGCTGGGCCGCCTTCGTGAAGCCGTAATGAATCATCTCGGGCGGGATGAACACCCCGGACTCGCTCGAGATGAACACCACGCGGCCCCAATCCTTTCGACGCATGGCGGGAAGGTAGTGGCGCGCCAGCCGGACCCCGCTCATCACGTTGATCTGGAAGTAGTCGAGCCACGTAGCGTCGTCGATCTCGTCAAACGGGCGCATCTCGTAAATGCCCATGTTGTTGACCAGTATGTCGGCTTCCGGAACTGCCGCGAACACGCTCGAACAGCCTTCGGCATTGCCAAGGTCACCGGCTACGCCCTCGCCAGCCGTACCGAGCGCATCCTGAAAGCGCTGAAGTCCCTTGGCCACCGATTCCTCGGTGCGCCCGTGCAGGACGACGCGGGCCCCCATACGGGCAAGCCCCAACACCGTGGCAAACCCGATTCCCCGGGTGGAACCAGTGACCAGCGCCGTCCGCCCTTGTAGATCCAGATCCATTGCTACGTTTCCTCCGCAGTGAAATGTCGTTGGTGTCAGTCTTGCGCTCATCGCGCTGGCGAGCCGTCCAGTAATGCGGCCGGCTGAGCGACGGCCACCCGCCGGACGCCAGCCTCACTCGGCGAACGGGTCGCGAACCAGAATCGTGTCCTCGCGCTCAGGACTGGTGGAAAGCAACGTGACCGGCACCCCGATCAATTCCTCGATTCGGCGGATGTACTTGACAGCCGTCGCGGGCAAATCCGCCCATGAACGGGCGCCATGCGTGCTGTCTGTCCAGCCCTCGAGTTCCTCGTACTCCGGCTCGACGGATGCGCGCGCAGTCTCCCCGGGCGGGAAATAGTCGAAGGTTTCGTTTCCGGCCCGGTAGCGGACGCAGACACGGAGCGTCTCAAATCCGTCAAGCACATCGAGCTTGGTCAGGGCAATGCCATCGATGCCGGCCACCCGCACCGCCTGACGCACCATAACGGAGTCGAACCAGCCGCAGCGCCGCTGTCGGCCCGTGACAGTCCCGAATTCGCGCCCTCGTTGTCCGAGGGTCCGGCCGATGTCGTTTGCCTGCTCCGTCGGAAACGGCCCCGCCCCGACCCGGGTTGTGTACGCCTTCGTGATTCCGAGCACGTAGCCCACGCTCGCGGGTCCGGTGCCGGCCCCGCCGGCGGCCTGTCCCGGAACGGTGTTGGACGAAGTGACATACGGGTACGTGCCGTGATGCACGTCCAGCATGATCCCTTGTGCGCCTTCGAACAGGACTGTCTGTCGGTTCCTGCGGGCTTGGTCCAGCAACGCCGCCGTGTTCGTGACAAACGGACGCAGCTCTCCCGCGACATCCGTCAACGAATCAAGCAACTCACTCCCGTCGAGAAGGGTCCGACCGAGACCGCGGCGCAACGTGTTGTGGTAGTCGAGCGCGGTCTCGATCCGGCGATGCAGGCCCGGCTGGTCATACAGGTCGCACACGCGGACCGCGCGCCGCCCGACCCGGTCCTCGTAAGCGGGACCGATGCCGCGTCGGGTCGTGCCGATTGCACGGTCCGAAGCATCGTCCTCCCGAAAGCGATCCAGTTCCCAGTGGTAGGGCAGGATCAGGCTCGCGCCTTCCGCCACGCGCAACACGTCCGGCGTGATGTGCAGTCCCTGCTCCCGGACGGTCGCGATCTCGTCGCGGAGCGCCCACGGATTGATCACCACCCCGTCACCGATGATGGAGAGCTTGCCCCGCACGACGCCTGAAGGCAGCAGGCTCAGCTTGTAGGTCCTGCCGTCCACCACCAGGGTGTGACCGGCATTGTGGCCGCCCTGAAACCGGACGACCACGTCGGCCCGGTGGGACAGCCAGTCGACGATCTTGCCCTTGCCTTCGTCACCCCACTGCGCACCTACGACGGTGACGTTCGCCATCAGTCGTAATCCGGCGCCAGCGGGACCGGCGTGCCGTCTTGCAGCACGTGGCTGCACCGGGCCCTCCGTGCCGCCTCGGCGTCGCCCGGCCCCAGGAGATCCACGATGGCAATCCAACCGTCGCGACGCAGCGCAGCGGCGGTTTCCGGATTCTCTCCGCGGGGCACGAGAACCTTGCGTGCCGATGCCGGATCCGACGCCACCCTGAGCAGCGCATCCGTGAAGAACGAGACGCCGAACGCCGTTTCATCCGCGCTGATTCGGTAGCGGCCGCCGAACGCGATCTCCCGGCGGGCGCCCGGCGCAAACACCGCGAACCCGACACCTGCGTAATAGCCGAATCCCCGGTTCTCAACCGGATCCAGCGTGAGCGCGACCTCGGCTGCCTGGGCACGCAGCCGACCCAGTACATCTAGCGTGCGATCGCGGACTGCAGCCGCCTCCGCAGGCAGCTCAATCGATCGAAGCCGGCCTTCCGACTCCTCGACCGGACCGGCAGCAGCAGCCAGTTCCGCAAGGATCCGTGGCGCATCGCCGGACAGGTGCTCGAGCGCGGAGGCATTCTTCCGGCGAAGCGCGTCCAGCAGGTCCGACTGCAACGCGGGGCCGAGCGCGAACGACTCCATGACCGCCGGCACCAGGTTCGGGCTCGTCAGGTCAATCGTGAAGTACTCAACGCCCAGCGTTCCCAGCGCTTCGATGGTCAGGAGCAGGATCTCCACGTCCGCATCTGCGCCCGGGCAGCCGATCAATTCCGCGCCGATCTGTCGGACCTGGCGTTCCCCGCCATTGGCGCTGGCGTTGACCCGCAGCACATCGCCGGCGTAGCAAAGCCGGAGCGGGCGACCTGCCGAGGCCAGCCTGGTGGAAGCGATGCGGGCGACCTGCGGCGTGATGTCGGCCCGGACTCCCAACATCCGCTGCGAATGCGGGTCCATCAGGCGAAACGTAGACCCCGCGCCCGCGGCGCCCAGGCCAGCGGTCAACGTGTCCTCGAACTCCAGCAGCGGCGGGCGCACCGATTCGTAACCGTGACTGCGGAAGACATCGACCAACGTGCGCGATGCGGCTTCCTCTCGTTCCGCGTCTGGCGGCAGCAGGTCCGCCAGCCCCGCCGGCAACAGGACTTGGTCGTTGGAGGTCATCTCGCTTCAATCTAGCACGCGGCAGGGTTGGCTACCGCGCGCAGTTTCCTCAGAAATGAAGGACGCGGACGCTCCGCACGTGCGGCAATTTGGCCAATTCCTCGGTGAGCTCAGGCGAAACCGGCTGGTCCACCTCCACTAGGGCCAAGGCGTCTGCTCCGGGCGCGCTGCGCCCGAGATGGAACGTCGCGATGTTGACGCCGTTGTTGCCCAGGGCGGTACCGAGTGCTCCTATGAGTCCAGGCTCGTCGGCATTGGTGATGAAGAGCATGTTCGGTCCAAGCTGGGCCTCGATGTCGATTCCCATGATGCCGATGATGCGAGGTTCGCGCCCCAGCAGCGTCCCGGCGACCTCGCGCCGCTGCCGCTGTGTCTGCACGGTGAGCCGAATCTCCGTCGCGTAGTCACCCGGCGATTCGCTGGTCGCGGTCGTCACCCGAATATTACGGCTCTCGGCGATCAGCGGGGCGTTGATCATGTTCACGGAATCGAGCTGCGGGCTGAGCAGCCCCGCCAGAGCCACGGACGTCAGGGCGCGAACGTTCAGGGTGCTGGCCTGGCCGCCGAACTCGATGTGGACACTGCGAAACCCCGTGGCGGCCACTTGGCCCGCGAGCCGACCAAGCTGGTCAGCGAGTCGCATGTACGGAGCCAACTTCTTCGCTTCCTCGGCGGTTACCGAAGGAATGTTCAGCGCATTGGCGACCGCACCCGTCCGCAGGAAGTCCGACATCTGCTCGGCCACCTGGACCGACACGTTCTCCTGAGCCTCCTCGGTCGACGCGCCAAGATGTGGTGTCGCCACCACCTGTTCCAGACCGAACAGGGGATTCTCCCGGGCTGGCTCGTCCTGGAATACGTCGACGGCTGCTCCCGCCACACGGCCAGCCTCGATCGCTGCCCCGAGGGCTTCCTCGTCCACCAAGCCCCCGCGAGCGCAGTTGATGATCCGCACGCCCGGTCGGCAACGGTCGAGCGCTGCCGCGTTCATCATGTTCCGGGTCGAGTCGTTCAGCGGCACATGGAAGCTGATGAAATCTGCCTGGTCGAGCAATTCATCGTACTGGACCACCTCGACACCCAATTCGGTGGCTCGCTCCTCGGCGAGGAACGGGTCGGCGACGATCACGCGCATCCCTAGCCCGAGAGCCCGATTCGCGACAATCGCACCGATGTTGCCGCAGCCCACGAGTCCCAAGGTCTTGCGATAGAGCTCAACCCCTCCGAACTTCGACTTCTCCCAGCGGCCCGCATGCGTTGATGCACTCGCGGCCGGAATGTTGCGAGCGAGCGACAACATCAGGGCGATCGTGTGTTCGGCGGTAGTGATCGAGTTGCCAAACGGCGTGTTCATCACCACGACGCCACGGCGGGTGGCGGCGGCCACATCGATGTTGTCGACCCCGATCCCGGCGCGGCCGATCACCCGAAGCCGTGGAGCCGCCTCCAGCACCGCCTCGGTGACTCGGGTCGATGAGCGCACAGCAAGACCCGCGAATTCGGGGATGCGGCGGATCAGCCCTGCCTCGTCAAGACCCGTCTCTACGACGGCCTCGAGACCATGGCCAGCAAACACCTCTTCGGCGCGCGGGCTCAGGCGATCGGCAATCAGGACCCGGTCAGTCACGCCCCGGCCTTTCGCTTGATTTCCGAGAACGCGTAGTCCAGCCATGGAAACAGCCGATCGAGATCGGCCGTTTCGACCGTGGCGCCGCCCCACACGCGCAGTCCCGGTGGCGCCTCGCGATAGGAAGCGATGTCATAGGCGATCCCCTCTTCTTCCAGCAACCCCACCAACTGCTCGACGCGCGTACGCTGATCGCTGGTATCGAGTCCCGCAAACCATTCATCGGTGATCCGGAAACACATCGATGTGGAGGAGCGGATCTCGGGCCGGACGGCAAGGAAATCGGCCCACCGGGAACCGGCGACCCATCGGCTCGCTGCTTCCAGATTTGCCCGGCTTCTGGCTCTCGTTTCGACTTCCCCGCCAATGGCGGTGATCCAACGCAACGAATCGAGGGCATCTTCCACGCAGAGGAGCGACGGGGTGTTGATGGTACCGCCTCGGAACAGCGCCTCGTCGACGCGGCCCCGCTTCACCATGCGAAAGATCTTGGGGAGCGGCCACGGCGGTTGGTACGACTCCAGGCGTTCGACGGCACGTGGCGACAGAATCAGGATGCCGTGCTGGGCTTCCCCGCCCATGGCCTTCTGCCAGGAAAACGTGGCGACATCGAGACGGCTCCATGGAACCGGCATCGCCCACGCCGCCGATGTCGCGTCGCAGATCACCAGCCCCTCGCCATTGCCGATCCACGCTGCGTCCGGAACGCACACGCCAGACGTCGTGCCGTTCCAGGCGAACACCACATCGCGGTCGAAATCGACCTGGTCGAGGTCGGGCAGTTCCCCGTACGGGGCCTCGAAGACGCGCGCGTCTGCCAGCCGCAACTGGGAGGTGATATCGGTGGCCCACCCTTTGCCAAAGCTCTCCCAAGCCAGTACGTCGACGCCGCGGGCCCCCAGCAGTGACCACAGTGCCATTTCCATTGCGCCCGTGTCGGAAGCAGGAACCAGCGCAATCCGGTAATCCGCGGGGAGCGACAGCAGCGCCCGCGTACGGTTCAGCACCTCGCGGATCCGATCCAAGGCGACGGGCGCCCGATGCGACCTGCCGAGACGGGCATCGCGGAGAACGTCGGGCGTCCAACCAGGCCGCTTGGCGCACGGCCCTGACGAGAAGCACGGATTATGCGGGCGCTCTGCAGGAATCATGAGGCTGGATACGCGGCAGGAAGATTCAGGGTGAAGAAACCGGCGGCGGGCCGCTTATACCAAACCAACGGCGTGTGCGGCGATCCGGGGATCGAGGTCACGCATGCGGCACATGCACAAAATGCATGGTGCCGGGCGCTCAAGGGTCTCCCCCGACGGTCGCTCTCCCGACCAATTTTCCTGCAGAGATGGGACAGGCCACCCCTCAGTCGGACATGTAGTTCCGCGACAGCGGCAGCGCGTCCACCTTCTTGGCCATCTGAATCTGGAACACGACCATCCCGCCGTGGCGAAATGCGGCCTCGCTGCCTGAGAGGTAGAGTTCCCACATCCGCAAGAACCGCTCGTCGGCAATTTCGAGCACTTTGTCGCGGGCTGCCAGCACCCTTTGGCGCCAATGGCTCAACGTGTAGGCGTAGTGCAGCCGCAGCACCTCGACGTCTGTCACCTGCAGACCCGTCCGCTCGATGACGGGCAGAACTTCCGACAGCGCGGGAATGTACCCGCCGGGAAAGATGTATCGGCGTATGAATGGATCCGTCACTCCCGGCCCCGCGGACCGGCCGATGGTGTGGAGCAGCGCAACGCCGTCGTCCACCAGGCAGCGCCTGATGGTCTCGAAGAACGCGCGATAGTAGGAAAGTCCCACGTGCTCAAACATCCCGACCGAAACGATTCGATCGAATCGGCCCGACTCGTTTCGGTAATCGCCGAGTTCAAATGACACCTGCTTGGAAAGGCCGTCGTCGGCAGCCCGCCCTGAGGCGATCTCGAACTGGTTGGATGAGAGCGTGAGTCCTTTCACGGCAACCCCGTGATACTTGGCGAGATGAAGTGCGAGGCCGCCCCAGCCACTACCGATATCCAGCACCCGCTGATTTTCCTGCAACTGAAGCTTGCTGGCGATGCGCCGCTTCTTTGCCTCCTGCGCCTCGTCCAGCGTCATGTCCTCGCGCGGGAAGTAGGCGCAGCTGTACTGACGGTCCGAATCAAGAAAGAGCTCGTAGATTTCGCTGGGAATGTCGTAGTGATGCTTGACGTTTCGCCGGGCGCGGAACGCCGTGTTGTGTTGCCAGAACCGTCGGACCGGAAAGATGATCTTCCGCAGCAGCCGCGCCGGCCCCGTGGCCTCGGCATCGACCTGATTCGCATACAGGAAATCGACCAGTTCGTGCAGGGACCCGTTCTCGACCGTAAGCCGGCCGGCCAGGTAGGCCTCCGCGAACGCCAGCGTCGGCTGGAACGGCAGCCGAAACAGGTCGGTCCAGCTCCGGAAGCGGATGCGAAAGTGTGGCCCGTCAGGCCCCGAGGCGACAATCTCCCGGCCATCGGGCAAGACCACCTCGACACCGCCGAAACGGACCAGTCGATGCAGCACGCGTTCGGCAAACACGTCGTCTGCCCAAATGTGGCTAGCTAAGTGGGCTCAGGCTTCGTCGCCAGAAGCCGGTTCCGGAACCGCCTCCGGGTCCGGAGACTCCGGGGGCCTGTCGCCGTCCAGTAGCCGGTCGACCCGGTCGGCCTCGGCTTCCGCCGGGTCCGGCTCGTCGGGTATCTCTTCCTGCACCCGCGGACGGAACTGGGTCGGATCGTTGAACATTTCGTCCACGCTTGCCTCGTCGCCGGCTTCGGCGTCGGAACCCAGAGCCAGGACGTCCTCACCCCGTGCATAGCGCTCCGCCTGAAGAACGGCCTCTTCTTCGCTTCTGGCGACGTTGACGGTAATTGGAACCGCAATTTCGGGATGCGGGGCAATTTCCACAATGTGGACACCCAGCATCTTGATGGTGCCCTCGGACCGCACCATGTGCCGGTCGATTTTGCCGGCCTGTCGACCAACTTCCTGTGCAATGTCCCGTGCGCTGACGGAACCGTAGAGAACGCCCCGCTCGCTTGCCTGCCGGATCACGACAATCGACAGGTCTTGCAACGTCTTGGCCGTCGCCTCGGCACTTTCGCGGCGGGCGGCGTTGGCAGCCAGGATCTCTTCGCGTTGCTCCGCGAAGCGGCGGACGTTCTCGGGGGTCGCACGCAGCACCTTACCCTGTGGCAACAGATAGTTCCGCGCGTAGCCAGGCCGAACATCCACGGTGTCACCGAGGTTGCCCAGGTTGCCAATTCTTTCGAGCAGTATGACCTGCATGATTCACTCTCAAACAAGATGCGGTCGACGAAACCGACCGAAGTGCTCGATCACTCCGAGCGCTGTGACGAGGGCCCAGGCCAGGGGGGCGAAAGGCCAGATCAAGGATCCGTAGCAGGCGAATAGCAGGAGCCTGCGGCCCGGCCATGAGCGGCTGACCGTGTGGATGACGGCCAATCCCTGCAAGAGTAACGGGGTCCCGAAGAGCAATGCAAATGATCCTGCCACGGAGGCGACGTTGCCGCGCAGCAACGCGGCAGGGAGCAGCGTCACCAGGAAAAGCCCCACGAGCCACACCGGCACGTCGAACGACCGGTACGGGGGGGTCGGAAAGCGGGCCATACCGAACCGGCGGGCAGCCGCCTGCGCCAGCACGGCGCACACGACGAGCGAGAGCAGCCACCAGACCGCCACGAAGCCGGGGAAATAGCGGACCAGCTCCGTGACGAACGCCTCGCGGGCATCGGTTGGAACGTCCGGGGCGGCTGCCCCGAGCAGCTTGCCGAAGGCGACCGCAACGTCTTCGGTCAACCGGGATACGTCAAATGCTGCGCCCGCCAGGATGATCAGCAGCGCCACCGCTGCGAGGACCGTGAGTTCGCACACCAGTCGGCCGATGAAGCCCGGCGTGTCCGGGCTTTGCTTGGCGAAGTGGAGCCGGAGGTAGATCAGGCCAACGGGCACCAGATGAATGCCCATATAGATCAATCCGCCGTAGAACCCGGCACCCGATCCGACGGCAACCCCGAGCACCCCGGTCGCACAAGCTGCGGCGAATGGCGCAGCGCCCAAGCTCACGCTCGCAAACAGGATCGGCAACGACGTGAAATGCACCGGAAAGACGGCGGCTAGGCCTCCCGAATCGGCCAGGGCGCTGGCGAACAGGGCCGCGCTGAGCGCGCCCGCTACCACACCGAGCGCGAGGTGCTCCGGCTTGCCCAAGCGGCTCAGAAGCCAAATGTCCTTATCGAATCACGAACGGGAGCAGCGCCAGGATGCGCGCCCGCTTGATAGCGCGTGCCAACTGCCTCTGTTTGGGGGCCGACACGGCACTGATCCGGCTCGGCACGATCTTGCCGCGCTCGGAGAGGAAACGCTGGAGAGTCTTGACGTCCTTGTAGTCGATCTCCAGGGCATTGGCCCCCGAGAACGGGCAACTCTTGCGTCGCCGGGAGAACGTCCGGCGAGGGCCGCCTGACGGCCGCGCCGCAGTCGACTGGTCCTCGCTCATTGCTCCTCTCCTTTCGACTCGCCGTCGGGCTCGACGCTGGCCTCCGGCTCTGAGCCGGCAGCATTTGCATCCGGAGCCGGTTCAGCCTCCTCCGGCTTACCGGATTCCCCGCTCGCCTCGGATTCCGCCGCATCCGTATCGCCGCTGGCCGCGTCCGCGGCCTGCCGTTCGGCTTCTCTGCGCGTGCTTTCCTGGTCCCGCCGTTCCTCGCGCTCGGCCCGCGCCTTCATGATGATCGACGGGCCCTCGGGCAGCTGGTCAAGCCGCATCGTCAGGTAGCGCACGACGTTCTCATCGATTCGGAGCTGACGCTCGAATTCCTGAATCGCTGGCCCAGGCCCGTCCACGTGGAACATCAGGTAGTGACCCTTACGGTTCTTGCGAACGCGGTAGGCCAGCCGCCGCAGTCCCCAGTACTCACGCCGGACGACGCTGGCGCCTTCCTTGCTCAGGAGTTCTTCGTAATGTTCGCCAAGCCGCTCGGCGTCGCCGCCACCAATTTCCTGCCGAGCAATCAGAACGGATTCGTAATACGGCATCTGCCAACCACCGGGCACGCCCCCCGCCCGTAGAGGCGGAGTCGAAAACGTGTCCACCGCAACCCGAGGGTGCGCCGTCAGACCATAGACAGACCCATTGCTGCTGGCAAACGCCGGATCCTCCCCTGCGCGGCCCGGACCGAAGCGGTTCGCGGCATCGGCCGGGACGCAAGGAGCGCGTCCGCGGCACGTGCCGCATCCATCAACCCATCAGCTCCGCCGCCCGACGCCGGAACGTCAGGAAGCGCATCACCTCGCTGTCAACGCGTCGCGAAGTCGAACTCGCCTTGCTCGGGGAAAGCGCCGCTTGGGACACTCGGCGCCCGTTCCGGCTCGCGCGAAAGCAACCCCTTCGCCGCAGCCTCCCGGGGGCGGGAAACGGTCGGTTCATGCGCCGGTTCCCCGTCCCAGGCGCGCCACGTGATCGGGCCGCCGCAACGACGGCAGACGGCGCGGCGGCGGCGGCGATGCGCCGAGCGTGTAAAACAGCCGGCGGCGCAGGCCACGATCCACCGCGGCGGGCTGAACTGCAGCGTGTGGCAGCGGTCGCCCGAGCATCCGATGGCACGGGCCTTGGCTCGCCAGGTCGCATCATGGTGGTGGTGCGGGCCCACCAGCGCATGGGCGATCTCGTGGAGGATCGTGTCATCCAGCTCCGGCTCGCCCGCCACCCGCACGTAGAGCCTGGACAGCAAGATGCGCTTCTTCGTGAAGTTGCAGGCGCCTGCTCGGGAACGCGATTCGTCAAGTCTTGCAGTCCACCCGTTCGCACTGAGGCCGTGCAGGTCCAAGAGCGCCCGGCAGCGCCGTAGGGCGCGCCCCTCCGCTGCGGAATGGTCCTTGCCCGGACCACGCAGCCGGACGCGGTCGTAGGGGACCCGGTACTGCTTGCCGCGATCGCAGCGGACCACGGCGCACTTCTGTCCGAGCGACACGACGCGCCCGGCGATCTGACTGTTTCTGTAAGAGAAATCTACGGGGTCGCCCGGTGAAATCCGGGCCTTCAAAGCATCAATCGTATCCATTGCGTGCGGGACGCACCTTTCGAAACCAAATCGTAACCTTCAACCGAAAACTGACCTACGCATCGTCGGTAACTGACGTGTTGTGACCACTTGTAACGCGACTACCTGACTGTCCTTCTACTGCCGATGACCGGGTTCCTCGATTTGGGGCGAGTGTACATTGCTCTCAGCCTCGTGCAACGGATCGGCCCGACCGCGTTCCGAATGGCCCGCCCGGCGCGCCGCCGGCCGTGCTGATGCGGCAGGTCGGACCGCCCGCAGTCCAACTGTCGGTCGGCCGCTTTGCCACCGGGTCACCGGTAAAGCTTTCCCCCTGTATCCTCGCGACCCCGCCGACTCAATCGGAACCGCAGCCGAAGCCATGTCAACCGCACGCGCGTTCATTTTTCCCGGCCAGGGATCGCAAACGCCCGGCATGGGACGCGCGGTGCGGGACGCCTTCCCGACCGCGGCTGAGACCTGGGAAGAGGTCGATGACGCATTGTCGTTCGCGCTGTCGCGACTCGCCTTCGAGGGACCTGACACCGACCTCACTCGAACCGAATTCGCTCAGCCGGCGCTGCTGACCCATTCCCTGGCCCTGCTGCGCGTGATGGAGCGGGAGGGCGGCGTGAGCATCGCCAGCGCCGCCAAGTACGTGGCCGGTCATTCCCTGGGGGAGTACACCGCGCTTACCGCCGCAGGCGCATTTCCCCTTGCGGACGCCGTGCGGCTGGTCCGGCGGCGCGGACGAGCCATGCAGGCGGCAGTCCCTGTCGGCGAAGGCGGGATGGCGGCTCTCGTCGGCGGCGACCTCGCAGGCGCCGATGCACTCATCGCCGCTGCCGCCGAAGGCGACGTGCTGGAAATCGGTAACGACAACGCACCTGGCCAGGTTGTCGTGTCCGGCGCCGCAGCCGCCGTTGACCGGGCCGCTGCAATGGCCCGGGAGCACGGTTTCCGGCGCGCCATCCGCCTGACGGTCAGCGCCCCTTTCCACTGCGCCCTGATGGAGCCAGCCGCACAGGAGATGCGAACGGCGCTGGCCGACCAGACGATCCGACCGCCAGCCCTCCCGGTCATCGCCAACGTCAGCGGCGAACTGATGGACGATCCCGCATCCATCCGCAACCTTCTGGTCGCCCAGGTCACCGGCCGGGTGCGGTGGCGGGAATCCATGGAGCGGCTGCGTCAGGCCGAGGTCGGGACGCTGATCGAAGTCGGACCAGGAGCGGTACTCGCCGGATTGGCCCGACGAATCGATCGAAGTTTCAAAACGATGAACGTGGCCGAGCCAGAGGACCTGGAAGCACTGTTGCGCGTCCTGTAACGGAGCGGAGGAACCGCAGATGTTCGATCTCCACAATCGGGTCGCGTTGGTGACCGGTGCTTCTGGCGGCATTGGTACCGCCATCGCCCAGGCCCTCCATCGTGCCGGTGCGGCGGTTGCGCTGAGCGGTACCCGCGAGACCGCCCTTCGCCATCTGGCCGACCGCCTCGAAGAGCGTGCACACGTTGTCGTGGCAGACCTCGCGGGCGGGGGCGACGCCGGTGCAGTGGTGAAGGAAACCGAAGCCGCGCTCGGTCCCATCGACGTGCTGGTGAACAATGCCGGGATCACCCGCGACGGGTTGGCACTGCGAATGAAGGATGATGATTGGCAGGCTGTTCTCGACGTGAACCTGACGGCCGCGTTCAGACTTACTCGGGCCGCGCTCCGCGGCATGATGCGCCGCCGCTCCGGGCGAATCATCAATATTTCGTCGGTTTCTGGCCTGCTGGGCAATCCAGGCCAGGCCAACTACGCGGCGTCAAAGGCAGGTTTGATCGGGATGTCAAAGGCATTGGCCCTTGAGGTCGCGACTCGCGGCATCACGGTAAACTGTCTCGCGCCGGGATTTATCGAGACCGCCATGACCGACGCCTTGCCGGAAGCGGTCCGCGATGACGCCCTGGCGAGAGTACCCATGGGCCGGTTCGGTTCGCCGGAGGACATCGGCACCGCAGCGGTCTACCTGGCATCGGATGAAGCCGGCTATGTGACTGGTCAAACGCTGACGATCGCTGGTGGCTTGGGATGAACACGGGTGACCCGCCGGGCCGGGCCGGGCGCTGCCGGGCCGCAGCACCGGCGTCAGCGGGATGCGCAGGGTCGGCCGCCGGGCCGGGGGCGCCCGGTTCGGGCCCTGTCAGCCCCGGTGCTTGCATCCCGGCGGAAGTATGGTAACGAGGCGATGCTGGGCTCGGGCTCAGTGGGCTGGCGCGGATGCGCCAGTCGCGCTATGTCCTCTTGTCCCCAACCTCAACCCACCTGACGGATTTTTGCTATGAGCGATATCGCGCAGCGCGTCAAAGACATCGTCGTTGAAAATCTCGGCGTCGAATTGGAGCAAGTCACCGAGAATGCAAGTTTTGTCGATGACCTGGGTGCTGACAGTCTCGACACGGTCGAGCTGGTCATGGCATTCGAAGAGAAATTCGGCTGCGAAATCCCCGACGATGCAGCAGAGAAGATCGTGACCGTTCAGGACGCAATCCAGTACATCGAACAACAGGTGAGCTGACCGCTCTCGCGGGACACCTGCATGAAACGAGTCGCCGTCACCGGGGTTGGCCTGGTCACGCCACTGGCTGTTGGAACCGAAGCCAATTGGCGGCGGTTGCTGGCGGGTGAATCGGGGCTCGGCCCGATGACCGGATTCGACACCGACGATCTCCCGTGCCGGGTTGCCGGACAGGTTCCAGGTGCCGATGCGAGCGACGGCCTCGACCTCGATGCCCTGATGCCGGCTCGAGACCGGAGGCGTGTCGACCCTTTCATCCTCTACGCCATCGCGGCGGCCGACGAAGCGATTCAGGATTCCGGCTGGTCGCCGGCCGAGGGGGCGACCGAAGCGCGCAACCGGACCGGCGTCATGATCGGGTCAGGGATCGGCGGCCTGCAGTCGATCTATGAGGCGTCGGTCGTGCTCGAACAAAGGGGACCGCGCCGCATCACCCCGTTCTTTATTCCGTCTAGCCTCATCAATCTCGCATCGGGGCAAGTATCCATTCGCTATGGTTTTCGGGGCCCCAATCACTCGGTGGTGACGGCCTGCGCGACCGGCATGCATGCGATCGGCGACGCCACCGGGATCATCCGCACGGGAATGGCAGACGTCATGGTGGCGGGCGGCGCGGAAGCATCGGTCTGCCGGCTAGGCATTGCCGGATTTGCCGCCATGCGGGCACTCTCCACTAATTTCAATGATGCGCCGGAGCGCGCCTCGCGCCCGTGGGATGAGGACCGTGACGGGTTTGTCATGGGAGAAGGCGCCGGCGTCGTGGTGCTCGAGGAGCTTGGGCACGCGCGCGCGCGCGGAGCGCGGATCTACGGTGAAATCAAGGGCTACGGCATGTCGGGGGACGCGCACCACATCTCGGCGCCGGCGCCCGACGGCGACGGCGGATACCGCAGCATGCGGGCGGCGTTCGAGGACGCCGACATGACGCCTGCGGACATCGATTACCTGAACGCACACGGGACGTCGACACCCTTGGGCGACGAGATCGAGCTCGGAGCCATCCGACGCCTGTTTGGCGACCGGGCAGCCGACGTATCGATCAGTTCGACCAAGTCTTCCATCGGGCATCTCCTGGGAGCAGCCGGCGCCGTTGAAACGATTTACGCCCTGCTGGCGGTGGTGCACGGTGCCGTCCCGCCCACGCTGAATCTCGACCGCCCGTGCCCCGGAGCCGAAGGGCTTGATCTGGTGCCGCATGCAGCAAGGGACCGCCCAGTGCGGGCCGCGCTTTCGAACTCGTTCGGGTTTGGCGGGACCAACGCATCACTCATCGTCGGCCGCGCCGACTGATCCCATGCCGGGCCGATGGCTCGTTGCTGCCGGATTGCTGGCCTCGGTCCTCGCAGCCGCGCTGCTGTACTCGGCCTTTCAGATCGACGGACCACATGCCCAACCCACCACGGTAGTTGTGGCTCCGGGCACCTCGCTGAACGGGATCGCATCGCGTCTCGAAAGCGCCGGCGTCATTCGTTCGGCGGTGCTGTTCGAAGCGGGCTTGCGCCTGACCGGGGTAGGGCGTCGCCTGCAGGCCGGCGAATATGCCTACCCGGCTCGCGCATCGATGTGGCAGGTTGCCGACACCATGGCCCGCGGCGAATCCGTGCTGCATCGGATCACGTTGGTCGAAGGCATCACTGTCCGCCAGGCGGTGGCCCTGCTGCAACGGAACGAATTGCTGACCGGCTCGCTCGCGACGATGCCGCCGGAAGGCTCGCTGTTTCCCGACACCTATTTCTTTCGGCGCGGCTCGCCCCGGAGCGCAATCGTCGACCGGGCCCAAACCAGGATGACGGAAATACTGGCGACCGCGTGGGAGCGACGCAGTTCCGACCTCCCGTACCGCACACCGGAAGAGGCGCTCGTGTTGGCCTCCATGATCGAAGCGGAGACCGCGCAGGAATCGGAGCGGCACCGGATTGCCGCCGTATTCGTCAATCGGCTACGCCGTGGCATGCGCCTGCAGTCGGATCCCACGGTGCTGTACGGCATGGACCCCGACTCTTCGCGGAAACTCTCGAAGGCCGACCTGAAACGTCCGCATCGCTGGAACACGTACCGGATACGGGGCCTTCCGCCGACACCGATCGGAATTCCGGGCCGCGCCTCCATCGACGCCGCCACGCGTCCGGCGACAACCAACGACCTCTATTTCGTCGCCAACGGCTCCGGAGGCCATGCGTTCGCGACAACGCTGCGGCAGCACAATCGGAACGTTGCACGCTGGAAAGCTCTTCGCAGCCGTACGCAAGAGGCTTCGAGCGTTGCAGAGTAGCGGGCGGACTTGCCGGCGCCGGGGCCGCCCCAATCAGCGCGTCACCCCGAGGGGGCGGCGAACGTAAGGGCTTTCCTTCAGGAATCTGTGCGCGACCGGGTCGGTGTCCTGGGCGGGCGCAACGAAGCAGCCGTCGGTTGTTGGAGCCCGGTTGCGCCTGGCAGTACTGCTCCGCGCATGCTTCGCGATGGTCAGGTCGCTAGCATCTCCCGCCCGCGCCTTCCAGACTGCTGGTCCCGACAGCCGGGGAGCCGGCACGTGACGGACCGAACCTACCCCTGGCGGCTGAGAACACGCGATACCGCAGTTGGCTATGGATATCCTGAGACTTTGCCTCACGCCGCAGGCGCTCGCATTTGCTGCGCTGTTGACGTTCGCCAGCGGTGCTCACGTACACGCGGAAGGTCCAGAATCAGATCAGCCGGCACCCCTGCCGTCGGTCGCCGAAACCATCGACAAGGCGCGTCTCTTGCTGGCGATCGGCGACTTCGACGAAGTGCTTCCCATGCTGCGCGCACACCGGGAAGCCGGTTCAGATGACACGGACCTTTTCTTCCTTCTTGGCCTGGCGTCGGCCGGGAAAGTCCAGCATCTGCAGGTACCTGCGCCAGAGCGACAGGCGCTGCTTGACGAGGCCGTTTCGGCTTTTGGCGAGGTCCTGGATGCGCGTCCGGATTACGTGCGCGCCCGGATCGAACTCGCCACGACCTTTTTTCTGATGGAGGACGATCAGACGGCAAGAAGACATTTCGAACTGGCCCTCGCAGAGGAACTGCCCAGTTGGGTCGCTGAACACATCCGCCTGTTTCTCGCGAAGATGGACGATCGCCGACGCTAGCCCGGATGTCTCCCGGCGCGAGGCGGGAGCCATTGTCAGCCCTGATCCCTCCGCCCCGTCCGGCCGCGGGCTGCGTGGAATCCCCAAACTGAGGGGGCGGACGTCATGACCTGCCGGACAGGTAACGCCGTTCCAGATGCCGCAGGAACGACCCGGTATCGAGCGGGCGGCCGGTTGCATGCTCCAGCAGCGCGTCCGTCGACGGGTCGAAGCAGCCCCGGCTGTGGACATTCGTCCGCAACCAGCGGGCAAGCGGAGCGAAATCGCCCCGCGCGAGATCACCGTCGAGATCGGGCAAGACAGCCCACATGGTCTCGGCCAGCTGTGCAGCCATGAGTGCTCCCAACGCGTAGGTCGGGAAATAGGCCCATCCCTCCACGAGCGTCCAGTGCGGGTCTTGAAGGCAGCCTTCACGCGGATTCCCGGGGCGGATTCCGAGCAGCGCCGCCATGGCGTCGTCGAAGGCGTCCGGCAAGTCGGCCGGGTCGAGCGCGCCGTCGAGCATTGCGGTTTCACAGCGGTGGCGAATGACGATGTGCAGCGGGTAGGTGACTTCGTCTGCCTCGACGCGCGTGACGCCTGGCTCGACATGCGTGAGCACCTTGTGCAGTCGGTCCGGATCCCAAGCGCCCTCGTCGCCGAACTCGTCCCGGAGCAGCCGTGCGTAGTGGACGGCGAAGCCGCGCGACCGGCAGGCGAGCATCTCGATCAACAGGCTCTGGCTCTCGTGGGCGGTCATGCCCCGGGCTGCCCCGACCGGCTGCCGGCGACGGGCAGCCGGCAAGCCCGCCACGTACAGCGCGTGTCCGCACTCGTGGAGCACCGCCATCAGCGCTTCGCCCGGGGCTCCGGAATAGCGCGTCGTAATGCGAATGTCCCCGGGCTCGCCAGCGGTGAACGGATGGGACGATGTATCCAGGCGAGCATGGGTTGCCGGCAGGCCGATCATCGCCATCATCCGACGGGCGACCCGCTTGAGCTTCCTTTTCTTCCCGGTCGGCCCGGCCGGCTTCGGTCCGCCGCGGACCTGATCAACGATGCCCGGCAAGACCGTTTCCAATTCTCCGAACATCCTCGCTATGTCGCCGTTCCGCCGGCCCGGATCGTGCGCCTCCAACAACGCATCGTAGGGTGACAGCCCGAGGGCCTTGCCCTGTATCCGAGCCCGGTCTCGAACGTGCCCGAGAAGCTCCCGCAGGGCCGGCAGAAACGCAGCAAAGTCCCCTTCCGCCCTTGCCTCCTCCCAGACCAGCCGGGCACGGGAGGCCGCCAGCGCCTGGGCCTCCACGAAGTCGGCCGGAAGGGCGGTGGCAAGACGATGGCGGCGACGCATTTCACGCAGATTGGCGGCTTCCCAGGGCTCGCACGCCTTGGCCGCCGCGAGGTCGTCGGCGCTCTTGGGGCTCACGAGCAGTTCATGCGCCTGCTTTCTGAGCGTCGCGATCTGGCTTCCAAGCCCCGGCTGAGCAGCTTTCGGAGCCTTGGTCCTTGCGTACCAGTCAAGGGTATTCGCCGCGGAATTCAGGTCCTGGATGGTGGCGAAATGCTGGACCAGCCGCCGGTATGCATCGTTCTCCATTGCTTCCCCGCCCCTCCCGTCCGGTATTGCGTTGGTTCACACGAGCGTGGCAGCGTCGGGGCTCAGGCGGCTGATCCAGCGTCACGCGCTGGACGCGCGCATTCGTGAAGCTCCCAACCCATATGGATACCCGAGGGCATTTATCCGCGGTTTGACACGGCACCATGTCCTGTGGCTGGCGAGGCCAATGACGATGGTGATTCATGCGCCGCCTATACTACGGCGATGCTCCTAGAACCAACGTGACTTGCGGCCTTGCGCGCGACCTCGACGGATGAATGCGCCCGAAACGAACGCCACGCAGCCGTCCAATGCTCGGCTGGACGCCGCGCGCGACGGCCTGGTGCTGGTACTGTCGGCCGCGTCGGGATCTGGCAAGACGACGGTCCTTCGCCGGCTGCTCGAGACCGAACCACGACTGGCAATGTCGGTGTCGGTGACCACGAGAACGCCGCGGGCGACGGAACGGCGCGGCGACCACTATCGGTTTGTTGGCGAAGCTGAATTCGACCGACTCGCCCGGTCCGGTGAACTCCTGGAGCACGCCGAAGTATTCGGCAGCCGGTACGGAACCCCGCGCGGTCCCGTCGAAGCGCGTCTGGCGCAGGGCCTGGACGTGGTCGCCGACCTCGACTGGCAAGGCGCCGACAGCATGCGGCTGGCATTGGGCAATCGATGTGTCTCGGTGTTCATGTTGCCGCCTTCCATGACGGAACTGGAGCGACGAATCCGCGCACGCGCCCAGGACTCCGACACCACGATCAAGCACCGCCTGGCCAAGGCCGAGGAAGAGATTTCGCACTGGCACGAGTTCGACTACGTCATCGTGAACCACGACCTCGATACCTGCGTCGAGGAAATCCGGTCTGTCGTCCGGGTGGAGCAAATCCGCCGGCGAGGCAAGAGCATCGGCAGCTTCATTGAGACGATGCTGCGTACCTGACCCCCCGCTGCCCCACCGCCTTCGCTAGCCGGGCAAACTCGGCAACGGAAAGCTCGGCGGCACGACGATCCGCAGCAATCCCGGCCCGCGCCAGCAACGCTTCAGGGTTGCCAAGTGCCGCGAGCGACGACCGCAGCATTTTCCGTCGTTGCCCGAAAGCCAGTCGTACAATCGCTCGAAGATCCTCCACCGTGGGCCCGGCCGTTTCGGTGGAACTGCGCGGAACGACCTCCACGACGGCCGAATGCACCTGCGGCGGCGGCACGAACACGCCAGGCGGAATCGAAAACGAGATCCGCGCCGTCGCCGCCCATTGCACGAGAACCGACAGCCGACCGTAGGCCGACGTGCCGGGAGAAGCCGTGATGCGTTGCGCGACCTCGCGCTGGAACATCAACGTGAACCCCTCGACCCCGGTAGCCGCAGGGAGCCAGTCAACCAGGAGCCGCGATGCGATGCCGTACGGGAGGTTGGCGACCACGCGCACGGGAGGCTCACCGTAATCTTCGAGCCGCCGGCCCCGAGCGTCCGCCTCGATCACCGACAGCCGCCCCGAAGCGGCCTCGATCAAGCCCTGCAGCGCAGCGACGCAGCGGGCATCCCGTTCGATCGCAACCACACGCCGAGCACCAGCGAGCAGTAGTGCCCGCGTCAGGGCACCGGGTCCGGGACCAACCTCCACCACAGTCCCAGACGACAGGTCTCCGGCCGCCCGCGCAATGCGAGCTGCCACGTTCAGATCGAACAGAAAATGCTGACCGAAGGACTTGCGCGGCGCGATGCCAGCAGCTGCCACGACATCACGAATTGGTGGCAGAGCCGAAATCGTGGCGTCGGCACCGCCCATGGGTCAGAGGCGGCGGTCGATCAGGGCGCTCGCGCGCAGTTGCCGCACCAACGTGCGATTGGTCGTCAGGGCGTTGCGCCTGAAGACAAGCTCTTCTGCCTGGCGGCGAAGGGCGGCCTCATCACCGGGCACGGTCACCGCTCGACGATCCAGCAACAGAACGAGATAGATGGCTCCGGCCGTTTCCACCGGGTCCGACACCGCGCCCTCGTCCAACCGGGCGAGCACCTCCGCCAAGACCGGATCAACGGCATCACCGCGCACCCAGTTGCCACCTGGCGAATCCTGTAGTCCCTGCGAGTGGCGGAGCGCGAGCTGCTGAAAGTCTGCACCCGCTTCCAGTTCCTCGCGCAGCCGGGCCGCGTCCTCCCGGACACGTGCCCGATCGCTGTCGCCGTCGGCCAGGAGCACGATCCGACGAATCCGGTACTCCGGCTGCCCCTCAGCGGCGCGAATGCCGGCGATCTCCGCTTCTACCGCATCCGGCGCCACGACCACCTGACCCCGGATGATCCGGCCCCACCGCAAGTCGGCGTCGATCTTGGACCAGACGGTGACCTCCGAGATGCCTTGCTGCCTCAGCGTCTGGGTGAACGCGTCCGGTTCCATCCCGAACGTCCCCGCGTATCGCCCGTACGCGGCTTCAGCTTCACTGCCTCGAATCTCGACGGAGAGGCGCTCGGCGGCCTGCACCTTGAGGCGCTCGTCGATCAGGGTCTCCAGCACTTCCTGCACCATCAGCTCCCGCTCGCCCTCGTCTTGGGGGGCGCCAAGCGTGGCGACGGTGAGGCGGACCCGAGCTGCCAGGTCGAGGACCGAAATCGGTTCGTCGTTAACGACTGCCACGACGCGGGTGATCTCCTGCTCCTGTGCCAGGGCCGGGCCTGTCGAAGACGTCAGCAACACACCGCACAGCACCACCAGGCGGAATGGGATGGGCCGAGAACGGGGCGCGCGGAGTGGCGTCGGAGATTCAGAGAATCGAGGCATGGACGTTCAGAATCCGAGCAGGGTGATTGTCAAACCCACCGAGGACGAGGGAGGAATATCCGACGCGCGCGTGGGCTCCCGTTGAAAATTCAAAGACAGATCCAGGCACTCGTTCCGGAAACTCAGGCCGAGCCCGGCCTTCAGCGTCGAAGAATACGCCGCACGGCCCAGATCCCGAAGATGATAACCCGTCAGCTTCCATTCCGGCGTGATCTGCCAGGCGACATGGTTTCCCACCTGTTCCGAGCTCGCAGTGGATAGCGATGTCGGATCGTCGTGCAGCCGGACGTACGTGAACGCGGTCTCCACCGGGCCCAGACGTATCTGTGCGCCCACCTGGTCGTGCCGGACGCCGGAGACCGCTGGAGACCGCCGGAAGTTCCAGTAAGCCGCCCCCACCCCTTCGATCCTCAGGGCGACCTCTCCCACGAGATCCGAGGACTGGTCCGCCAAGCCGGTATGCGGGTCGAAGTCGCTCTCGTCAGTCAGGCGCAGCACGCGGCCAATGGTGCCACGGGCCACGATGCCTCCCGTCTCCTGGTACGTCCCTCGCACCCCCATGTTGACGCGGACGCCGCCTTCGACCCGATCAAGGCCAGGGAACCGGTTGGGCTCAAACAAACTGGCATGGCTGAGTTCGACATCGACCGAATCGGTATTGGGAACCGGATCCCGGTTGAGCCCTTCAGGAGCGGCGAGCGCCTGGAGCACTGGCTCGACCACGACCTGCCCGTCGGCGAACGGGCGCACCAGGGGAAACCGCCAGCCGAGTTCCGCCGAGGGCGCGAAACGCGTAATGCGACGATCGTTGATGGGCTCGTCGCTCTCACCGGCCTGCACGTCAAAGGCATCCGCCCGAAGGCGCACGACTGTGTCGAGCACGTATCCGGCGTCGCGCGGAAAGCTGCGCTCCCATCTGCCTTCGACCGACAGCCTGCGGTTGCGTCGGCCGTCGTCCTGCGCCAGCGCCAAGGCATCACCAACGGCAACGATCCGGCCCCCGAACACAGCGGGGCCGCTGTCCCAGCGCAGCCGCGCGCGCGGAAAGATAAACGGTACCCGATCATCCTCGGACAGAATGGAGAGGTTCTGGAACCCATAGATTTCGAGGTCCGCATTGAGCCGGTCACCTCGCTTGCGCAGGTACCCGTACTGGGACAAGACATTGATTCCCCTGCCGAGACCGTAACGCGCAAGGTACGACGCGTCGCTGGCTCGCGTCGCGTCCCAGCCGACGGACCAGCCCTTGGCTAAACCGATGGCCCCTTTGGCGGAAAGGTGACCCCGTAGTTCGCGGGCGCGGGTGCCGTCGGCCCGCGTCCGGCTGCCGCGGGTAGCCGAGGCCTCGACACGATAGTCTGAACTGATCCCGGCGCGGCGCCACGCTCCACCCAGCAGCAGCCCTTCCCGCGTGGCGTAGCCTGAGCGCAGCAGCAGGTCCTGGGACGGCCCGAGCGGCAGGAAATAGGGAGCTTCCACCACCAAACCCAGAGCGCGGTCCGACCGGACTGCGGGCAGCAGGAACCCCTTGGCCCGGCGGACAGAGAAGTCCTTGAATCGCGCCCACGGTAGATACATGACCGGGACGCCGAAGGCCTCCAGTAAGACGTCTCGATAGGTGATGGTCTGCTGCTGGGTTTCATGGGTCGCCGCCGTAGCGCGTACGCGCCAGGGCGGGGGGTCGCGGGAGTCGGGGCACGACTCACAACGCGTGTACGTGACTTCCCTGAAATCGGTCCGAACGCCCCGGGTTCGCCGGGCCGACCCAGCTGAAAGCACGCCGCCGGCTGCAAACTGCGAACGCAGTGCCCTGAACGCGCCGCTACGCAGATCATCCGTCAGCTCGACCCGTTCCACTGCGTGGATCGTCCCGTCGGCATCGGTCAGGTGCACCTGTCCCTCGGCGAAGATCCGGCCTTCCGCATACCGGTACTCGATCCGGTCGGCGGTCAACGTGCGAGCTCCCGAACGCAGCCGGACATTGCCGCTCGCCTCGACGACCGATGTCTCTTCCCAAACGGTAAACCGATCGGCCTCGATTTCCGATTCGGCTGCGACGGTACGCGGCAGGCACAGCGCGAGCAGCACCATGCAACCGGCCAAGCGGACGCGACCGCCCGGCATCGTCATCCATCCTCGTGGTGCAGAATGGCCGCCACACCGAAAACCGCCGGCAGCAGCGCCGGCAGCCAAGCGGCGAGCGCCACCGGAATATCCGTGGTTTCCCCATAACTGCGGCAGAAATCGCGTACTGCGTAGAACAACACGCCGCCGAGCAGTGTTCCCGAATACCGGAGCCACGGAGCCGAACGGCCCAGGCTCGGAACCATGAACGCAGCCCCCAGCAGCATCATGCTGATGAGCGTGGCCGGCAGGGACAGCAGCGTATGGAACTGCATCGCGTGCACGCGGGCCGAAAAACCGAACTGTTCCAGCGTTGCGACATACTGCGGCAGTTTCCACAACGGGATCATCCCCGCTGGCGTGAAACCCTCGTTGATCGCCTGGCGATCCAGCGTGCTGGCAATCGAATAGGTGGTCACCCGTTTGACTTCGCGTTCCCGGTCGACGACCACGCCGTCCCGCAGGTGCCAGTTTCCACGGCCGTCCAGCAGCGCCGTGTCGGCATTGATCCACTCGTCCAGGTGATCGCCCTGCCCGAATCGAAAGACCACGACGTCGGCCAGCCGCAAGGTGGCCGGATCGATTGTCCGCGCGTGGACGATCGTCTCCCCCGCGGGACCGGTCTCGCGGATCCAAAAGCCGGAACCCAGCAACGTCAGCCGGCCCGTATCGCGACCGAAGTGGCTGGCTTCCAGGCTGTCCAGACGCGTTTGCGTAGCCGCGCTGACGGGATTTCCCACGACCAGCCAGCCAGCCCCGATAACGGCGGCAATCGCGATGCCTGGCATGACGAGGTGCATCCACGAAATTCCCGTGGCGCGCACCGCCACCAACTCGCCATGACGGCCCAGGTGGCGGTAGGACAGCATCGCGCCGATCAACACGATCGCGGGCAGGAAGTGCTCGATCAGGAAGGGAAAGTGCAGCAGCGACATCCCGCCGACGAGGCCGAGGTCACCGATGTCCCGCGCAACCGCCCGGCGCCAGAACTCAACGAAGTTTCCGGCCAGAACCAGCGCGGAAATCACTGCAAGACCGATTGCGATGCCCGCGACATGGCGTCGGGCCAGATAGGCCCAGATTCGGATCGACGTGGTCATGCGCCGCTCCTTGAGACCCGCAGCGAGCGGCGGCGTACGTCGTGCACGTGCGCCCAGGCAAGGGTCAGCGCGATGGCCGTGAGCAGGGCGCCGTAGGAAATGGGGATGAGGACCGGAAACGAAGCGTATGCCCAAGGTGCAGCGATAAAGAGGACCTCGAGTGTCACGGCCGCGACGCTCGCCGACAGCAGCGGGCGCAGGGGGTGCTCCCGCATCCGGTGTTTGAGAAGAAACGGCGTCACGCCTGCGAGCGCCATCAGCAGGAGAAACAACGGCGCCTGCAACCGGCGTTGAGCCTCGGCCTCGAACTGCCGGCGGACGGACGTCGTTGTGTCCGGGGGCGCATCGAGAAGCTCCCAAAGCGAACGCTCGGCCACCGAGCGCGTTCGCTGCTTATCGGACGAACGGTCCCCTGCGGCAACCTCAAAAACGTACCGGTCGAAGCTCAGCGTATGGATTTGATCGCGATTCGGTCCCATCTCGTGCCGGCTGCCCTCATGCACCACGAAACGCGGCAACCCGCTGCTGAACTGACTCCGTCCTTCCCGCGCCACGATCGAGACCGAGCGGCCGGGGTCGCGGCCATCGTGGATCAGAAGGCCGCTGAGCGTCCCATCGGGCTCTCGTTCGCGCACGAACACGGTGAGCCCCTGGACTGGCGACAGGAACGTCCCCTCCTGCGGCAGCAGATTGGCGTAACTGCTGCGGATTTCCTGAATTTGGTCGCGATAGCGCTGGTACCCCGCGGGCGCCAGCCAAGTCTCCAGGACCAGTGCCGCGATCCCCGCGAGCAGGCCGAAGACGAGCGCCGGCGTCATGAGCTGCAGGTTGCTCCGGCCGGTCGCCTGAAGCGCCACGAGTTCCGAGTCCAGGCTGAGCCGTCCATATGCGCTCGCCGTCGCGAGAAAGACCAGGAACGGCAGCGCAAAGGCCAGATCCCGCGGAGCGTAGGCGATGAGCAAGCCGACAAAGGCCTCCGGCGAGAGGCCTTTCGACAGCACGACGTCGATCAGGCGCAGGGAAGGAATCACGATGATCAGGCTGATCAACGCGAGCAGGACAAACGCATAGGGAGCAGCAAGCTGGCGGGCGATGTAGAGGGACAACCTGTACATGGCGGGCCGGGATCCTTGCTCGAAGGCGGACCCTGATATGTACCATGGTCGCGGCAGCGGGTGTCCGTCTGGTCACCTAGTCCACGCGCTGCCGCGCAATCCAATCCCGTGAGGCAGTCATCAGACGGACCTTCCTGCTGACCTGTGCAGTGGCGCTTCTCACAGTCCCGGCCGCGGGCGCCGAGACCGCCGTCGTCAAGGTGTACAACTGGTCGGACTACATCGATCCGGGCGTCGTTTCGGGCTTCGAGGCCGAAACCGGCATCCGGGTCATCTACGACGTCTTCGATTCCAACCACACCCTCGAAGCTGAATTGCTCGCGGGGAATAGCGGACATGACGTCGTGGTGCCGAGCGGCTCGTTCCTCACCCGGCAGCGCCTGGCCGGTGTGTTTCGGGCGCTGGATGAGCGCCTGCTGCCGAACCTCCGGCACATGAGCGCCGAATTCATGACGCATATCCGTCGGTGGGATCCCGGCAACCGCCATGGGGTGCCTTACCTGTGGGGCACGACCGGGCTTGGCTACGACGCCCGACAGATCGCCGAGCGCGATGCCGCCGCTCCCACCAATTCATGGCAGATGCTGTTCGACCCGGCGGTCGTCTCCAGGTTCGCCGACTGCGGGGTGTATGTGCTGGATGAGCCGGACGAAGTCATTCCAGCCGTTCTCAGCTTTATCGGCGAGAACCCGGACAGCCAGGATCCCGACGTGATCGCAAGGGCGGAATCCGTCCTGATGGCCGTTCGGCCCCACATCCGCGGCTTTCACAACTCCAACCAAATCCAGGCGCTGGCGAACGGCGACATCTGCCTGGCCATGGGGTGGTCAGGCGACATGCTGCAGGCGCGCGCACGCAGTCTGGAAGCCGGCAACGATGCCGAGATCCGCTACGTGATCCCGGAAGAAGGAACCCTCATGTGGATCGACATGATGGCAATCCCGGCAGACTCCCCCAACCCGGAACACGCGCACCGCTTCATCAACTACATCATGCGGCCGGATGTGATCGCAGAGATCTCCAATCATGTGTTCTACGCGAACGCCAATGCCGCGGCATGGCCGCACCTCGACGCCGAGCTGATCGCGGAACCGGGCGTTCATCCGTCCGACGAGGTACGGGCAGGCCTCTACGTCGCAAGGCCGTACCCTCCGGAGGTGCAGGAGTTCGTCAGCCGTTTGTGGGCTCGCGTCCGCGGGGCTCGCTGAACGAGCAGACCCCCGCGGACACCGGTCTCCACGGACCCGCCCACCGGGGCGCAGGCGCTGCCACTGCCGATCCGGGAACACCCGTCGAGCCGGCGACCTCCGGTCTCGCGCTGCCGCTCTTCGTGGCCGCCGTCAAGGTGCGCCGGCATCGCGCGCCGACGCTGGCAGGACGCAACGGTTGGCCATGCGCGCGATGTGATCCCAAGCCTCGGCGACATGTCGGGATTCCGTTGTCGGTGCCCCAATCGCGAGCCGCAAGGCAACCCGGCCTCGGACCTCGCACGGACTGAGATACGCCAGTCCGCCTTCGTTCACCCTGGCCAGCAGGTCCCGATTGACCCGGTCCACCGCCGCTTCGTCTGCCAGGCCATCCGGGCAATATCGGAATGTGACGAGGGACAGGGACCGCGGTGCGGCCAAGGTGAAACCAGGCGACTGTCGAATCCGCGTCTCGAGCTCCCGAGCCAGTTCGATGTGGCGACGTACGTGCGCCTGCAGCCCCGCGATGCCGTAGTGCCGGATCACGAACCAGAGCTTCAGCGCCCGGAACCGCCTGCCCAGCGGAACGCTCCGGTTGCGATAGTCGACGATCTGGTCACCCGCCGCGGTCCGGAGGTACGCCGGCGATACCGTGAGAGCTCGTTCGACTTCGTCCATGTCGCGGAAGAACTGGACAGAACAGTCGAAGTTGGTGAGCAGCCATTTGTGCGGGTTGAACACGAAGCTGTCAACGTCGTCGACCCCGGCGAGCATGTGCCGGAACTCCTCGCACACAAGGGCGCTACCAGCCCATGCGGCATCCACGTGGAGATACAGGCCTTCCCGGCGCGTGATCGCGGCGATGGCCGCGAGCGGATCGATTCCGCCGACGGCCGTCGTACCCAAGGTGGCCACCACGCACGTGGGGATCAGTCCGGCTTCCCGGTCCTGCCGGATCGTGTTGGCGAGCGCCTCGGGTCGCAGCGCGAACGACGAATCCGTCGGGATCTTCCGCAGATTTTCCCTGCCCAGCCCCGCGATCATCATCCCCTTGTCGATGGAGGAGTGCGTCTCCGCGGAGGCGTAGACAGTATGGGCGCGATGCCCCGCAAGACCGCGAACCCCGGCCGCGCCGTCTGTGGCCCGCTCGCACGCGGCAAGAAGAGCCACCAGCGTGGCGCTTGAAGCGGAGTCCTGAATCACACCTTCGAAGCTCGCCGGCAGATCCAGCATCTGTCGGAGCCATTCGAGTGCCCGCGTTTCGAGCTCGGTCCCCGCGGGCGACGTCTCCCAAGCCATGCAGTTGACCCCGAGAACCGCGGTCAGCATCTCCGCCAACACGGACGGCGGGCTGGCATTCGCCGGGAAATAGGCGAAGAACCGAGGATGCTGCCAGTGGGTTACGCCGGGGAGGATGTCCCTCTCGAAGGCGGCAAAAATCTCCTCCATGGGTTCGCCATTCGCCGGAGGTTCCGCAGGCAGCAAGCGCAGGATGTCACCTGGCCGAACTTGCGCGCGAACCGGTCGCTGCTCGATACCAGCCAGATAATCCGCCATCCAATCGACAAATGCGTGCGCATGAGCGCGGAAGGTGTCCGAATCCACGATCAGGTCTCCTTGCCGTACTCCCGAACAGCGGCGGGACGTCGTTCCCCTGCCTCCGTTCGGGTCATACGGTGATCCTGCCACGGCCGGGACGAGGTACGTAGGGGCGGGCGGGAACGGACGACGCCATGAATCGCTAGGTTCGGGGGGCTGCATCCCGGCTCGCGGGGGTTGCGCAGTGCGGGAACGCGGTCCCGCTCCCTGTTCCTGCGAATTGACCCATCGGCCTTTTCACTTCATCTTCACGGTTCGGTGCCGGCATGGCCGGTGCCCGCCCAGCCCGGTCCGGAGGAAACCCGTGGCAACCGACCAGTCCGCTCCCATTACCTTCCGTGTGAACGGCAAGGACGTTGAAGGCCATGCGGAACCGCGCACGCTGCTCGTGGACTTTCTGCGTGACACTCTCCGGCTTACCGGCACGCATATCGGCTGCGACACCAGCCAGTGTGGGGCGTGCGTGGTGCACCTCGACGGCATCGCCGTAAAGTCCTGCAGCGTGCTGGCGGTGCAGGCGGCCGGCCGAGAGGTCCGCACCATCGAGGGGCTGGCCGACGCCGACGGATCCCTCCACCCCATGCAGGAGGCGTTCCGCCAACATCATGGCCTGCAGTGCGGCTTCTGTACCCCGGGCATGGTGATGACGGCAATCGAACTCGCGCAGTCGGCAGAACCGTTGACTCCGGAGCGGGTGCGCGAGGGCCTAGAGGGCAACATTTGCCGGTGTACCGGCTACCACAACATCGTGCAGGCGGTGCTGGCCGGTGCCGCCGCCATGCGTCAGTAGAGGGCCGTCCCGTGTATCGCTTCACCTACCATCAGCCGGTCACCTTGGACGCTGCGGTTCAGCTCGCCTCCTCCACGGACGACGGCAGCTATCTCGCCGGCGGCATGACGTTGCTTCCTACGATGAAATTTCGCCTCGCCAATCCCAGTGACCTGATCGACCTCGGAGGCGTCGAGGAATTGCGCGGTATCTCCGAGGAGGATGGACGACTCCGGATCGGAGCCGCCTCTACCCACGCCGAAGTTGCCGCCTCGGCGCTGGTTGCTGACCGCATGCCAGCGCTGGCGGAGCTCGCCGGCCGCATCGGCGACCCGGCCGTTCGGAACCGGGGAACCATCGGCGGATCCATCGCGAATGCAGACCCTGCGGCCGACTATCCGGCGGCATTGTTGGCGCTTGACGCAGAAGTGATCACCGACCAACGCACGATCGCCGCGGCGGATTTCTTCACGGGATTTTTCTCGACCGCGCTGGCGCCCGGCGAGCTCGTCACTGCCGTCCGCTTTGCCACACCAGCGGAGGCGGCCTACCAAAAGGCTCCCAATCCAGCTTCACGATTTGCGCTGGTCGGCGTGTTCGTCGCCCGACACGCTGACGGGGTGCGCGTGGCAGTGACCGGCGCCGGACCGTACGCCACCCGTTATCCGGCGTTCGAGGCTGCCCTTGACGCATCGTTCACCCCCGAAGCGGCGGCCGGCGTACCGGTGGACGACGCGGGCATCAACAGCGACCTGCACGCGAGCGCCGCTTACCGCGCACACCTCATCGGCATCATGGCGAAGCGGGCCGTCGCAGCCTGCTAGCGCGGGACGCCCTGACAATGCCGCACGCCGTGCCGGCTTCGGTCGACGCCACGCTGGAACTGCTGCAGGCGGGGCACTACGTCGCCGACCGGGCTTTGGCCACGGTCGTCTATTTGGCCTTGCGCATGGAACGTCCCCTGCTTCTCGAGGGGGAAACCGGCGTGGGCAAGACGGAAATCGCCAACGTGCTAGCGACCGGCCTCGGACGCAAGCTGGTGCGGCTCTCCTGTCACGATGGTCTCGATCTCGCGAGCGCCGTCTACGAGTGGAACTACCCGGCACAGATGTTGGCCCTCCAATCGGTGAAGAATGACGATCGTCCACCTGATTTGTATACCGACCAATTCCTGGTACGCCGCCCCCTGCTCGAGGCCATGGAATCGCACGAGGGCGGCCCGCCGGTACTCCTGATCGATGAGGTCGATCGCGCCGACGCTCCCTTCGAAGCGCTCTTGCTTGAATTGCTCTCCGATTTTCGAGTCACCATTCCGGAGTTCGGCACCGTCATTGCAGACAGTCCGCCGCCGGTCGTGCTCACGTCCAATCGGACTCGCGAGGTCCACGACGCCCTCAAGCGGCGCTGCCTCTACCACTGGGTGGGCTACCCGGATGCCGCCCGTGAGCTCGAGATTCTCCGAGTTCGTCAACCCGAAGCACCGCCCGCGCTGGCACGGGAAGTGGTCGCCTTCGTCCGAGAGTTGCGCTCGACCGATCTGTTCAAACCTCCGGGTACCGCCGAAACGCTGGACTGGGCGCATGCATTGATCGCGCTGGACTGCGCGCGACTCGAGGACGACTCCGTCGATCAGACTCTCGGCGTGCTCCTGAAGTACCAGGACGACATCGACCAGGTCCGGGGGCCAGAGGCCGCTCGCCTCCTGGCCGAGGCACACCGGAAAGCAGCCTGATCATGGTAACCCCCGACCCCGCAAGCGGGCGTCGAGGCGGACACATTGCGGCCAATCTGCTCACGTTCATTCGATTGCTCCGTCGTGCCGGCATGACACTCGGGCCCGCCGACGGCATCGCGGCGGCGACCGCGCTCCGAACGGTTGGCCTCCGCCGGCGTGACGACGTCTACTGGGGCCTTCGTGCCACCCTGGTGCGCCGCGCCGCCGACGTCGACGTGTTTGATGACGCATTTCGAGCGCTGTGGCAGGGGATCGCCCTTGAACCGGTCGGCCAGTCGAATGTCTTCGGGAAGCGTCGTCGCCCTGCTCCGGCCCAACGGCGGGTCGCAGAGGCTCTCGGCGCGCTGCCCCCGTCAAGCGATGGTCGGGAATCTCCTCCGACGTCGACTGCCCTCAGTGCATCCCGACTGGAACGGCTGGGTTCCATCGACGTCGCAGACATGAGTGTGGAAGAGATGCAGGCGGCTCAGGACGCGGTCCAGAAGCTGGTCAGGCCGCTGGGCGACCTGCCGACGCGACGCTTCCGGACCACGCGGGCAGGACGGGACGGCATCGACTTTCGCGGCACCCTTCGGCTGGCGTCGCGAACCGGCGGCATTCCGCTGCGCCTGCAGCTTCGCCAGCGTCGCACCCGCCCGGTCACTATGGTCGTGCTGTGCGACATCTCCGGCTCCATGTCCGCCTATACCCGCATGCTCCTGCACTTCATGCACGCGTTGGGCCAGACCCGTCGTCGAGTGTTCAGTTTCGTCTTCGGTACACGCCTGACCGATGTCACCCGGGCTCTCCGCCAGGGTGACCCTGACCGCGCAGTGCAGCGCGCCGTGAGCCAGGTGCATGACTGGTCCGGCGGTACCCGTATCGGAGCGGCGTTGCGGTCATTCAATCGGCATTGGTCCCGCCGGGTTCTCACCGACGGCGGGATGGTCTTGCTGGTGACAGACGGCCTCGAGCGCGACCCGGGCGTGGATGTCGGAGCCGAGGCCGCGCTTCTGCGGCGCTCGTGCCGTCGCCTCGTGTGGCTCAATCCGCTCATGCGCTACGCTGCCTTCGAGCCGCGCGCCGGAGGAATGGCCGCGATCGCCGCTCACGTTGACGAGTCCCGGACAGTCCATACTCTCGACAGCCTGCGTGCCCTGGCAGATTCTCTGGCCGCCACGCCTGTCCGCCACGCCTGATCTTTACGGGAACAATCATGACGGAAGCCGCTCCGCCGCCACGGGAAGATGCCACCGCCCAGGCAGCCCCGACGGACGAAGTACTCGCCCAAGCGCAGCGTTGGCGGGAGGCGGGCCACCCTGTCGCGCTGGCCACCGTCGTCGCCACGTGGGGGTCCAGTCCCCGTCAGCCGGGAAGCCAGCTCGCCGTCAATGCCGATCTCGAAATCGTCGGCTCGGTGTCGGGCGGATGCATCGAAGGGGCCGTGATCGGTGAAGCCCAGGCGGCCATGGCCGACGGCAAGGCCCGCCTCCTCGAGTTCGGCGTGACGAACGAACGCGCCTGGGAGGTCGGACTCGCATGCGGCGGCCGGATCAAGGTACTTGTCGAACGGGTCGGCGACTCCCCGTGAAGGACGCCACGCTGGCACGGATTCTCGAGGCACGTGCCACCCGCACACCGCTCGCCGTTGTCACCAGAGTAAGCGATGGCGCGCAGGGGGTCGTGTCGCTCGACGGCGCGGACCCCTCCCTCCCCGAGGAGGCTGTGGCGGATGCCGTGCGGCGGATCGCGGACGACGAGAGCGGAACCGTCGAGGCCGATGGGGAGGCGTGGTTCGTCCATGTCCACACCCCGCCGTACCGGATGGTCGTCGTCGGGGCCGTCCACATTGCCCAGCCGCTGGTGAAGATGGCGGTACTGGCCGGATTTGACACCATCGTGATCGATCCGCGGAGTGCGTTCGCCACTGGCGCGCGGTTCCCGGGCGTCCAGGTTGTCGATTTGTGGCCCGACGAGGCGATGGAATCGCTCGGGCCGGACTCCCGTACTGCCGTGATCACGCTCACCCACGACCCGAAGCTCGACGACGCTGCCCTCGGCGTTGCGCTTCGAAGTCCTGCCTTTTTCGTGGGTTCGCTCGGCAGCACGCGCACGCATGCGGCCCGCTGCAAGCGCCTCCGCCGAGAAGGTTTCTCGGATTCCGAGATCGCCCGTATCCATGGACCGGTTGGACTTGCGATCGGCGCGCGGGCTCCGGCCGAGATCGCTGCTGCCATTCTCGCCCAAGTCGTAAGCGTGCGGCGCGGCGGTGCGGTGGCGAGCTGACGGTGGAATTCGGCCTGCAGCCAACCTTGAACTGCGAAGGAGCCATACTGGCTCATTCGCTTCGAGCGGCCGGCACCAGATTCCGCAAAGGTCGCGTACTGAGCGCTGCCGACGTCGACGCCTTGTGCCAGGCAGGCATCGATCGAGTGACGGTGGCCCGGCTCGACCCCGACGACGTTGAAGAAGACACGGCAGCCACCGCGCTCGCAAAGGCGGCGGCCAGCGCAGGCACCCAAATTCGCAAGCCGTTCGGCGGGCGTGTCAATGTCATGGCGACGGCCGACGGCCTCGTCCAGGTCGATGTCGGCGCCATGCAACGCTGCAACCTGATTTCGGAAGCCATCACGATCGCGACGCTGGCCGATGGGGCGCGAGTCCGGATCGGTGACCTCATCGCGACGATCAAGATCATTCCCTTTGCCGTGCCCAGGGGCGACGTCGAGACGGCATGCACGTCTGCTGAGGGCCTGCTGTCGGTGGCGCCGTTCCGGCCCCTCTCCGTCCGGCATGTGCTGACAACCCTTTCCGACACGACGCCCAAGCTTCTGAAGCTGTCCCGGACCGGTGTCGGCAACCGGATCGTGGAACTCGGTGGCACAGTGGCCAAAGAACGCACGGTCCCGCACGAAACGGCACAGCTTGCTGACGCCCTGACCGAGGCACTCCGTGGCAATCCGGATCTGGTACTCGTGAGCGGCGCCTCGGCGATCGTCGACCGGCGAGACGTGATCCCGGCGGCCATTGAACGGGCCGGCGGACGGGTCGATCACTTCGGCATGCCGGTAGACCCGGGCAACCTGCTCCTGTTGGGCACCCTGCAGTCCACCCCCGTCATCGGTCTGCCCGGCTGCGCGAGAGCTCCCGCCCGCAACGGGCTGGACATGGTTCTCGAACGGTTTGCCGCTGATCTCGATGTGGATTCGGCCGCTGTCGTTGCTATGGGAGCGGGTGGCCTGCTGAAGAAGACGGCCGCGCGCCGCCGTCAGAGCCGGGCCCCGCGAATTGCGGCCGTGATCATGGCCGCAGGCCGATCGCAGCGAATGCGAGGCGGCAACAAGCTTCTGGAGTCAGTCGACGGCCAGCCTCTGGTTGCCAGGGCTGCCAGGGCCGCCATCGCCTCCGAAGCCGCTCCGGTCATCGTCGTGACGGGCCATCAACCGGACAAAGTCGCTGCGGTCCTGGACGGGCAGGACGTCACGCTCGTCCACAACAGCGATTTCCGGGAAGGGCTCTCGTCGAGCGTGCATGCCGGCCTTGCGGCGGTTCCCGCAGGCCACGATGGGGCCATCCTGATGCTGGCCGACATGCCGGATGTGGACGCCGGGTTGGTCGACCAGCTGATGGCCGCGTTTGACCCGATCGAGGGGCGGGCCATCGTGGTCGCCACGCACAACGGGACCCGCGGCAATCCGGTGCTCTTCGCGCGCCAGTACTTCGCGGAAATCCTGCGCGTGACCGGCGACACGGGTGCCCGTCACGTCGTGGACTCCAACGACGAGGCGGTCTGTGAGGTCGAGTGCGGCACGAACGCCCCGCTGGTCGACCTCGATACCCCCGAGGCCCTGGCGAAGCGGCGCAGTTGTTGAGGGCTCAGCGGCCGTAGTCGGAGTCGTCGATCAGCTGAACGACGCCAGCACCAAGAGTACCGCCAGTATCCCCAAGGCCACGAGCAGCGGAATTTGCCAGCCCGGACGTGAGCCGCGGGCTGGAGGCTCTCCTCGCGGAGCGATCGAAGCCTCCGCCGGCGCGTCCAGGGGGGAAGCTGCTGCCGGTGCCGATTCCGTCGCAACGATGTCGGCGAAGGAATTGAAGAACGAGGTGGAGTACTGGTCCATCGCGCCCCCGATCAGCCGGGAACCCAGTTGGGCCAGACGGCCGCCGACACCGACCTCCACCGTGTAACTCAGTACGGTGCCGCCGTCGTCATTTTCGGCCAACGCTACGCGCGCCGATCCCTTCGCGAAGCCGGCGGCCCCACCCTTGCCTTCGCCGACCAGGACATAGCTCTCGGGAGGCTGTACTTCCGACAGCCTGACGGATCCGGAAAACGCTGCCGATACCGGACCCACCCGGGCCCGGACTCGGGCTTCGAACGCGTCAGGACCCACCGAAGCCAGATGCTCGCATCCGGGAATGCACCGCTTCAGAACATCCGGATCGTTCAGGGCATCCCAGACCCGGGCCCGCGGCGCCGGGATCTGGAATTGCCCGCTGAAGTCGATGGTCGGGGGCCCCTAGTCTGGTGCCCGCCTAGCCGCCGAACTGCCTGAGGTACGCGATGACGTCCGCGCGATCGTCGGGCTTCCTCAGGCCCGGGAAGATCATCTTGGAGCGGGCAACCACCTGTTTCGGATTGGTAATCCAGGTGTCCATCAACTCGTCGGTCCAGGTCTTGCCTTCCTCACCCAGCGCCTTCAGGCCCTTGGAGTACTTGTAGTCAGGCCGGTTGGTCCCCAGGGCCGTGTCAAACACCCCCCAGAGGTTAGGACCAACGCGATCCTTGCCCCCTTCGTCAACGGTATGACATGCCTTGCACTTCTGGAAGACTTTCTCGCCATTCGCGACGTCGCCTGCCGAAGCCATGCTGGAAATGGCCAAGGCGCCAAGAACGGCCGCGACCGTGAGAACTCGAATCATGGGCGAAAACCCTCCATGAAATGAACGAACCGAGAGTGTGGGGTGTTCGGGGCGTCGCCGCCAAACTGCCGGGAGGATAGTTTTCGAATAGGGCAACGACAACACCAAATCCATGGAGCGACCGGGACCAGCCAGAGAGAAACCGTGCTGTGTCCAAAAGCACCGCGTCGTCACGGTTCGACCCGATCCGTGCCTCCGTTGCGCTCGCAGGGGCTGGTCGCCGATCCTGCGCTCCGAACGGGACACGCCGATGCGGTCACCGCCAATGTTCCCGCAGCGAACCAGCGAACCGTGCACACGTTGCCGGCCGGTTGGGTTGCCGCTCCTCGTGGCGGCACGACGAAGGGTGGCAGCGTGTAACGTGGCGTGCTGCAGTGAATCATGAGAACAGGCACAAGGGACTGCTGGCACTGCACGACCGCGACGACGCGTCGCGGCTTCCCGCCGGTCTCATGCCACGGCTTCCGCGTATCCTGTTCCGCCTGCAAGAGGCGACGCATCCGGGCAGCGCCGACGCGCCCGGCTATCGGCTACATCCCCTCAAAGACGGCCGCGCGAGGCTGTGGTTTCCGAGGTCGTATACGAACAGGTCGAATTCGTCCGCCCAGCAGCGACCAAAAGGGACGGTAGGGGTCAGCTGCGAGCCCGCTTCCGTGGCTCAAGACGATCCGAGCGTCTGCATCACGATTGCCGTGCTGTCGTACGGTCGGCGTTGTCTGGTCGTCTATCTCAACCCGGCAAATTGAAATCGGCTCTGGTATTTCCCACGCCGCTTCTGCCCTCATGGGTTCGATATTTGCCTTTCGATAGCATCACTTGGCCGCAACGACCGCCACGCCGGGCGACAATCCGGCTTTCCGTGCAGGCCGTGACTGCCGCCGAACCAGGGGGCGATCAGCCTGGCTCAGGCTGCAGCAAGTACGATATCGAACAGACGTACACGTCCGACAAGGAAGCTTTAGCCAGTGCCCGAATCAATATGTGCGACCAGATCCCGCAGGGTCCGGAATTGCAAGCAATCCTCCGCCACCATGTTTAGCTGAAATTCCTCGTTGACCAGCTTGTAGAATGCCACCGCATCGACGGAAGCAACCCCGACTTCGCTGAACTCCCGGTCGAAATCGGGTTCATGATCCAAGTCGAGATTCTCCCTGATGAGGGTCCTAATGCGGGCTTCCGTGGACGACATGGGTCGGTTCCCTCTATGAGTGAAGTCAAGGACGATACATCCAATGTATCATCTTTTGCCATCCCGGACCGCGGCCCTGATATCGATAGATAACGGCATAGTGAGGGAAGGCAGACGGCGACCAACGTGCGCTGTTTGCGTTCGCAAGCCCGATTGGCCGTGACGACAGGGCATTGAGGCAGCAAGCTGAGCCGATCATTTCCTTGCGCGCTTGTGGTCGTGTTCGGGCTTTGGACGGCGCGCGTCCTCGGGCAGGAAATTCCAGCGCATTGTGCGTCTTCCGGACGGATGGCGGCGTAGACATCCCGATCTGGAACCCGAGCCACTGGACGGAGTCGATGAAACCGGGACGTCGACCAGGATGGAGCCCCGGTCAGGTCGCACCTAGCTCGTCGAAACCGGCTGGAGCGCGCTTGCGGTCGCGTTGATTGCCCCTCAAGACTATGGGCGAGCCGCACCGGCATCCAAGCTTGGATCAATGATCGCAACTACCTAGACCGGTGCTTGAGGCCAGAGAGGGCATGGGGTCTCCCGAACCCGCCGCCGGTCTCTGCGCAGTTTCCGGGACTTCATTCAGCACGACGATCGGCCGGATTGTCGCTTGCGTGGGGTCTTGGTGGGCGGGCGTCGGCGGACCCGCAGCGAGCTGACACGAATCCGGCGGCGACAGGAGGTGGCAACGCGATTTTTTTCCGGCAAGTTCCCGGAATTCCGCACCGGTGCGGCGATGCTGGCGCCCGACGGGCTCTGCCAGGCCTTCGACGCGAGAGCCGGCGGAACTTCCTGATCTGCCCGTCCCTTTACCCCGATGCGGTGCAAGAGTAGATTTTTTGTTGCGCAGGTCGGTGACGACGGGCGCGGGTACACCGGGGATGCCGCGGCCCATGCGCCTACTGGCTGGAAACAGCAATGAGCAATTCGCTAGCGCGGTTGCCGATGAGCTAGGCCTCAGGCTGACAGCTGCCGATGTCCGGCGATTTTCGGACGGCGAGGTGTTCGTCGAGGTTCGCGAAAACGTCCGGGGCCAGGACGTGTTCGTGCTCCAATCCACATCTCCTCCCGCTAACGATCACATCATGGAGCTACTGGTCTGCATCGACGCCTTGAGGCGCGCCTCTGCGGCCAGCGTTACGGCGGTCATCCCCTATTTCGGCTATGCGCGCCAGGACCGAAAAGCGGCGCCCCGCGCACCGATCTCGGCCAAGCTCGTCGCGAACCTGATCACGACGGCCGGCGCCAGTCGCGTGCTGACGATAGATCTGCACGCAAACCAGATCCAAGGATTCTTCGATATCCCAGTCGACAACCTGTACGCCGCGCCGGTAATCGCTGCCGACATCCGGGAGCGGTTCCAGAACGATTCCTATGTGCTGGTCTCGCCCGACGTCGGCGGCGTCGCGCGAGCACGGTATCTGGCTGCCCGGGTGGACAGCAGTCTGGCCATCGTCGACAAGCGGCGCGACCGCGAGAACGTCTCCGAAGTCGTCAACATCATCGGAGAGGTCCGCGGACGGGTCTGCATCATTGTGGACGATATCGTCGACACCGCAGGAACTCTCTGTAACGCGGCGCAGGCCTTGACGACGGCCGGAGCCAGCCGCGTTGCGTGCTATGCGACCCACGGCGTGCTGTCGGGCCCGGCAGTTGAGCGGATCGATGGTTCCACGCTGGACATGCTGCTGGTGACCGACAGCATCGCCGCGCGTGACGAGGTTGCAAAATCGCCAAAAATCCAGACACTCTCGGTCGTCCCGCTGGTCGCCGAGGCGATCCGGCGGATCAGCGATCATCGCTCGGTATCCAACCTCTTCGACTGAGGCGGGGGCGCCGTTCGCCCCGGGACGGATCTATGGAAAACACGTCGACCATCAAAGCCGAGGTGCGCACGCCTCGCGGCAAGGGAGGGGCAAGGGAGCTCCGCCGAAAGGGCCGACTGCCGGCCATCATCTACGGCAAGGACTTCGAACCCGTCGCCATCGACATTGATCTCGATTTCAGCCGTCGCGAAATCCGGCGACCAGGTTTTCGAACCAGGCTGTACGACATTGATCTGAACCAGGACTCCGCGATTCGGGTGCTGCCGCAGGCCGTCGCCTACCATCCGGTCACGGATGATCCGGTCCACCTGGATTTCCTGCGTGTCGGACCGGACACCCGGGTCACCGTCGACGTGCCGGTAGCGTTCCTCAATCAGGAGGTCTGCCCGGGCCTCAAGCGCGGCGGTGTGCTCAACATCGTCAGACGCACCATCAACGTGAACTGCCCGGCCAGCCTGATCCCGGAAGCAATCGAATTCGACGTCGCGGACCTGGAAATCGGCGACAGCCTTCATATCAGCCAAACCGAGCTGGATCCCGCCGTGCAGCCCACCATCGGCGATCGGGATTTCACGGTCGCAAGTATCGTCGCACCTTCCGCGCTGGTCTCTGCCGCAACTGCTGAAGAGGAAGAAGAAGAAGAAGTGGAAGAGGGGGAGCTCGAGGAGACTCCCGAACTGGAAGAAGCGCCAACGGAAGAGTAGCCGCCCGGTCGCGAGGCCGATCGCGTGGACCAGGTTTTCGTCGGGCTCGGCAACCCGGGAGCAGCGCACGCGCGCCAGCGACACAACGCCGGGTTCATGGCGCTTTCCTCCATCGCCGCCGAACACTGTTTTGGGCGTACGAGACAGCGATTCCGCGGGGCCATCCGATCAGGCCGGATTGACGGCGCCTCCGTGTTGGCGCTGTGTCCCCTCACTTGGATGAACCGCTCGGGCGAGTCCGTGAGTTTGGCCTGCCGGTTCTACAAGGTACCCCCGGCGCGGGTAACGGTGTTCTACGACGACCTTGATCTCGCGGCAGGAAAAGTCCGGGTTCGCCGCGGCGGCGGCAGTGGCGGCCACCGGGGCATTGACAGCATCGACCGCTGTCTCGGACGCGACTATCGAAGGGTCCGGATCGGGATCGGCCGTCCTCTCCATGGCGAAGCGGCCGAGCGGTATGTCCTCAGGGATTTTGGTCGGGCCGAACTTGACTGGCTGCAACCGCTGCTGGCCGCGATGGCAGTCTCGGCGCCGCTGCTGGTCAGCGGCGAGGACGATCGCTTTATGAATCGTGTGGTGCTGGATGCACCGCCGCCCGCGGCAGGGGGAGACTGAGGCACCCGCCATGGGATTCCGATGCGGCATTGTGGGGCTGCCCAACGTCGGAAAGTCCACGCTGTTCAATGCTTTAAGCGGAGCAGCTGCCGCGGAGGCAGCCAACTACCCCTTCTGCACCATCGAACCAAATGTTGGTCGTATACCGGTGCCCGATCCACGCCTTGATCGGCTGGCTGACATTTCCGGGTCCGCTATCCGCACTCCTGCCGTCATCGACTTCGTGGACATCGCCGGCCTGGTGAAGGGCGCCAGCCAAGGCGAGGGCCTCGGCAACCGATTTCTCGCGCGCATCCGGGAAGTTGATGCGATCGTTCACGTGCTTCGGTGCTTCGACGACGAACGCGTCACCCACGTGACAGGACGACCTGACCCTGTGGCGGACGCAGAAGTCGTGGAAACGGAACTCCTGCTTGCCGATCTCGGAACTCTGGAGAGAGCCCAAGATCGCCTGATCAAATCGGCGCGGAGCGGCGACCGAAGCAGCCGTCAGCGTCTTGAGATCGTGGAACGCAGCATCCAGGAGCTAGGAGACGGTCAACCGGCACGAGAGCTGGCCGACGAAGACAATGTGGCATTGTTTCGGGAGCTGGGCCTGCTGACGAACAAGCCGGTGCTGTTCGTTGCCAACGTCGCCGAGTCAGATGTTCACCGAGGCAACGAGCTGACGCAGGCTGCGGCAGCCCACGCCGCCACGCACGATGCGGACTTGCTGCTGGTGTCGGCGCAACTGGAAGCCGAACTCGTCGAGCTCGAATCTGCGGAAGACCGCAAGGCATTCCTCGCAAGCGTCGGGCTCTCCGAGTCCGGGCTCCTCCGGGTGGCGCGCGCCGGCTACGCGCTACTGGGACTGATCACGTTCTTCACTGCCAATCCGAAAGAGACGCGTGCATGGACGATCAGTGCCGGGACCGCGGCCGGCAGCGCGGCCGGCGTGGTCCACAGTGATTTCGAGCGCGGGTTCATCGCCGCGGAGACAGCGGCCTTCGACACATTTGTGGAAGCAGGTGGCGAGCAAGGGGCCCGCGCGTCAGGTCAGCTCCGCAGCGAGGGCCGCGACTACGTTGTCCGTGACGGCGACGTCATCCTGTTTCGCTTCAATGTCTAGCGAAACTCATTCGATTGGATTGCGCTGCCGACGGGACGGCACCCGGGCCCCACACGGTGACGAGCTACGAGAGTGGTTCCAGTTCTTCGGCCTGAAGTTCGTCGTCGGGAACGGGTCGAAGCAGATCCTGCAATTCTTCCCTAGGTGTCTCGGGATCCAGCCAGGTGTCGAAATCGGCCCGCGTGACGATCGCCGGCATGCGGTCGTGCACGCGGCCCACGAGGTCGTTTGACGCCGTCGTCACGATCACGCATCCGGTAGCCGGGCCACCCTCGCTGGCCGAGCGCATCGGCTGGTAGATCCCAGCAAACGCCAGGTAACCGTCGTCAGCGGCCCTGAATTTCCACGCGATCTGGGTACCTTCTTCCGGCATTCCCCACTCGTAGAAAGCGTCTGCCGCAATCAAGCAGCGGCGGCGCTGGAAGGATTCTCTGAACGACGGGTTCCGGGCCACATTCTCGGCCCGGGCGTTCACCACCAAACCAGAGGATTCGGAACGATCCGACGAAAGGCCCCAGAAAAGTATCGCCGCGCGAATCTGGCCCTCGGCGCTCCGTCCGCCAGCCAGCACCTCCGTCCCCGGGGCAATATGGGCGTTCGGTTCAGGCACCGACCCGTTCGGGTCCCCGAACAGGTCACGCCGGGCGCCGGCGGGATCGGTCAAGCTGTATCGGCCACACATGGGATTAGACATAATTGAACTCCGCGGATGGGTCAACGAACTCGGTGCGGCCCACGACGCCGGGACGGGCGTGGACAGCGGCGGCGCCGGTTGGCGCGGTCTTGCGGCCCCAAACGCCTGTCCGCCCGTTGCCGCTAACTATCCTCGTACGCTTCTATCGGGCTAAACATAGCGCGACTGAGAATTCGTTCATTGGTGGATGATTGACGGCTTCCGTCAATTCGATGTCACCACTGTCCACCTTGTCGTCCACGGAAAAGTGCGTGGCGGCGCTACGGGCGCTCCACCCTCGATCGCAAAACCGGCGTAGCCCGACTCGGCTTCTGCGTTGCATCGCTCAAGGTACGCCGGGAATCCGCCGATGTATGGCATGAACACGCGGGGACGGCCTGGAATGTTCGCGCCGATGTACCAGGAACTGCACGTCGACCGCAGGGATGCGCTGGCAACGTCGTTGACGTGGCCGACCCAGTCATCCTCGTTTGCCTCCAAGGGTTCAATGGTCCGAGCGCCGGCTTCTTCCATTCGAAGCAAACAGTGTGTGATCCAGTCCACGTGCTGCTCAATGGCAGGCATCATGTTGGCCAAGACCGACGGGCTTCCCGGCCCGGTGACCGTGAAGAAATTCGGGAACCCCGCGGACGTCAGGCCAAGGTACGTTCTGGGGCCCGCCTTCCACTTCTCCTTCAATGTCATGCCGTTCCGACCAGTGATACGTATCCGGTCAAGCGATCCTGTCATCGCAGCAAATCCGGTGGCGCACACGATGGCGTCGAAGTCATAGTGCCGGTCCGCGACTGCCAGGCCGGTTTCGGTGAAACACCGGATCGGTGTCTCGGACACATCGACCAGGTTCACGTGCGGCAAGTTGAACGTCTCGTAGTAGCCGGTATCGACGCACAGGCGCTTGCAGCCGAATACGTTGCTGGGTGACAGCAGCCGGGCGACCGCCGGGTCCTTGACCACCAAACGGATCTTGCTGCGAACGAATTCCGCGGCGCTGTCGTTCGAGGCCTGGTTGAGCAGGAGGTCCGAGAACGCGCCCAGAAATCCCAGTCCGCCGCGACGCCAGTAGTCCTCGTAGTGCCGTTCGCGGGCAGCGGGCGCCACCTCCAGAGCCGACCGTTTGTCATATTGGAACAGGAAAGCCGGCATACGCGTGCGGGCCAGGGCACGAAAATCGGGATAGCTCGCCTTGACCCTGCGCTCGTAATCTGGGTTCAGCGGCGTGTTTCGTGCCGGCACCGCGTAGTTGGGCGTGCGCTGAAAGACGACTACCGACTTGGCGTCCCGGGCGATGACCGGAATGGACTGGATGGCGGAAGAACCCGTCCCGATCACACCGACGCGGAGACCGGAAAAGTCAAAGCCCTCGTGCGGCCATTGCCCGGTGTGCAGGATCGGCACCTGGCAATCGTCCATCCCTTCGAAGGCCGGCAGGTTGGCGGCGGACAGACAGCCCACTGCTGAAACGAGAAACCGCCCGGTTACGCGGTCTCCACGGTTGGTCTCAACAGTCCATCGCTGCGCTCGCTCGTCAAAGCTCGCCGTCGTCACACGGGTTCGGAACCGGATATCTCTCCGTAAATCGAAGCGATCCGCGACGTGCCGGGCGTACTCGAGAATCTCGGGCTGTGCCGCGTACTTTTCCGACCAGCTCCAGTCCTGCTCCAGGTCCGCCGAAAACGAGTACGAGTACTGCATGCTCTCCACGTCGCATCGCGCACCCGGATAACGGTTCCAGTACCACGTGCCGCCGACATCGTCCGCGACTTCATAGGCTCGCGCCGACATTCCGACGCCGCGCAGGCGATGCAACATGTACATGCCGCCGAAGCCGCCACCGATGACGATCACGTCGAACTCGACGTCTGTTTCCGGAGGACGATCGTGGTCTGTCCGCCGGCTCATGTCGCGTTCCTCGCCCGGCCGCTCCGATCGCTCCCAACGCCTCCCTCGGTCTCGAAGAAAAGTCCGAGAACCTGTTCGTACACATCGGCAAGTGCCCGCAGATCCTCAATCTGAATGTGCTCATTCACCTGGTGCATCGTCTTCCCGACCCCGCCGAACTCCACCACCGGGCAAACCGACTGAATGAAGCGAGCGTCGGAGGTGCCGCCACTCGTCGAGGCCTCCGGCTGTCGCCCCGTCACATCCGCAACGGCTCGCGAGACCACCTCCGTCAAACGGCCAGGCTCGGTAAGGAACGCCGGTCCGCTCCACTGCAATTCCAATCGGTAGGTTCCGGCCGAAGCGAGGTCGAGCCGCTCACGCAACCACTTTTCCAACGACGCGGGCGAGTGTGCCGGACTATATCGCACATTAAAGCATGCCCTGGCACTATCTGGTATGACATTGGTAACCGAATTCCCGACGTCCACGGACGTAACTTCCAGGTTGGACGGCTGAAAGTGATCGGTCCCGTCGTCCGGTGCCTCGGCCAGGAGGGACGAAAGCAATGCAATCAGGCGGGGGATCGGGTTGTCAGCGAGTTCCGGATACGCGACGTGCCCTTGCGTGCCTTCAACCACCAACGTGGCGTTGACACTGCCTCGACGGCCGATTTTCATCATGTCGCCTAGCCGCTGCGGGTTGGTCGGTTCGCCCACTAGACATGCGTCGATGTGCTCATCGTGCCGCTTCATCCAATCCAGAACCCGAATTGTGCCGTTACGTGCGTCTTTTTCTTCGTCGCCCGTGATCAAAAGGCTGATTGAACCATACGGGCGCGACCCGACCAGAAATCTCGAGCATGCTGCAACAAATGCAGCGATGCTTCCCTTCATGTCCGAAGCACCGCGCCCGTGCAGGATTCCGTTCCGGGTGATACCTGCGAATGGATCGTTGTCCCATGATTCAATGGCGCCCGGCGGCACGACATCCGTATGGCCAGCGAAGCAGAAATTGGGTCGGTCTACGCCGATACGGGCGTACAGATTCTCGACCAGTGCATCCGGGCCCTGGCTGTCGGGATCCCCGAAGGAAAGCCGCTTGCACGAAAAACCGAGACCCGTCAGCGCTTCCTCCAGAACGCCGAGGGCGCCGGCGTCGGCAGGCGTGACGCTGGGGCAACGGATCAGCGCCTGGGCGAGTTCCAGCGGATCAGACAGACGGCCGAATGGACTTGGGGCGTTGGTGTTCATGTGTCCGCTGTCATAAGGGCAAACGCATACACGAGCGCAACTTCGTCAAGGCGTGCAAACCGGCCAGCCGATCCTCCGTGACCGGCCTCGAGATTGGTCCACAAGAGGACCGGCGCAGCCGAAGTCGTATGTTCTCGAAGCTTTGCTATCCACTTGGCTGGTTCCCAGTAGCCGACACGCGGGTCCGTTAGACCGGCGGTCGCAAGTACGGCCGGATACCGGCGTTCCGACACATTGGAGTAGGGACAGTACGAACCGATTCGGACCCGGGCCGCCTCATCGCGGATCGGGTCGCCCCATTCCGACCACTCCGGCGGAGTCAATGGAAGCGTAGCGTCCAGCATGGTGTTTAGCACATCGACGAACGGCACCTCCGCGATCACGCCTCCGAACAATTCGGATTCCCGGTTTAGCGACGCCCCCACCAACAGGCCTCCTGCGCTACCGCCATGCGCAATGATCCGGCCGCGAGCCGTGTACCCCTCCTGCACCAATACCCGTCCCGCCGCAACGAAATCAGTGAAGCTGTTCTCCTTGTGCTCCAGCTTGCCATCCAAGTACCATCCGTAGCCGAGTTCCGTGCCGCCGCGAACATGCGCGATTGCGTATACGAACCCCCGGTCGAGCAGGCTGAAGCGGGTGTGGGCAAACGAGGCCGGCGTGGCGTGACCGTATGCACCGTAGCCGTAGAGTAGAAGCGGCGTGCGGCCATCCAGCACCAGGTCTCGCCGATGCACCAGCGAAATCGGCACTTCCGCGCCGTCGTCGCTCCGCGCCGTCAGTCGTCTGGCAACGTATTGATCCGCGTCATGTCCGCCGGGAATTTGCTGCTCCTTGCGGAGCACGGCCGTCCGCTCACGCAGATCGAAATCAAATGTCCTGCTTGGCGTCGTGAGGGAACTGTAGACGTAGCGAACCACGCGACCGCCGTATTCCATCCCGGGGACAAGCTGTAGATTGAAGGCTTCTTCCCCGCCCGCATCAATCGTGTATTCCACGTCGTCGCGAAGATTGCGGACCACGATTCGGGGCAATCCGGCAACCCGTTCCAACCGGACAAGCCAGTCTGCGAATACCTGCATGTCGAGTAAATAGACACCGGCACGGTGCGGCACAACTTCGTGCGCTTCTGTGCGGTCGCCGTTCATGGGGACCTGAACTACCTTGAAATCCTCCGCCCCGTCGTCGTTCGTGAGAATGAGCAGCTGATCGCCTTGGTCGGACGCCGTATAGCGCACGCCCTCTCGTCGAGGCCAGACCGGCACGGGTTCCGAAGCCGGCTGAGACGCGTCGATCAAATATGTCTCGGATGAATCGGCATGCTCATGGCAATCGATGCGGATGAAGCGGCCGCTTTCGGTCCGACTGACGGAGACAAACACCTGCGGTGACGGGCTGGTGAACACCGTTACATCCGACTCGGGGGAGTCGCCCAGCCGGTGTCGGCGTACCTGCCACGGCCGATGCTGATCATCCAAGACCGTGTAGAACAGCTGCCGGGAATCGAGCGACCACGCCAGATCTCCCTGGGTCTCCGGCAAACGGTCGGCGAGTTCCACTCGGCTCGGAAGCGCCAGGAACCGCACTTCGTACTTCTCCGAGCCCTTGCGGTCGGCTGCATAGGCCAGCATTCCGTGGTCGGGCGAGTGGCGCGCACCGCCGATCCTGAAGAAGCTGACTTGGGCCGCCTCTCGGTTCCCGTCCAGCAAGACTTCCTCGGTCGTACCGTCCGCGGGAGCCCGGCAGAGAATCGGGTATTCGCCGCCGTCTTCAAATCGCTGGTAGTAGGCGTACGCCCCATCCGGGACCGGAACGTCGGCATCCCTGCCCGGGACCCGCGCGCGAAGTTCGCGCGCCAAGTCGTCCTTCAGCGTGGCGACTGAACGAAGCGCTGTCTCCGTCCGCCGGTTCTCCTGCTCGAGGTGGGAACGAATTCCGGGCTCCAAGGCAGCCGGATCGCGCAAGACAGCTGGCCAGTCTGCGCATCGCAGCCAGGCGTGCGGGTCAGATGATTGGGTCACAGCGGGCCACCATCCATTCGACTGTTCTTGATCACGGCTGGCTCGATGCGCGCCGCCGCCGCTCGACCGTCAGCGTGGCACACACGCCGGCGTCACAGGATTTCGAGCACCGACTCCGGTGGACGGCCGACCCTGGCGCGCCCCCCGTGCAGGACGATCGGCCGCTCGATGAGGATCGGATCCGCCACCATGGCTGCGATCAGGGCGGTGTCGTCGAGACCAGGATCAGAGAGATTGCGCTCGCGATAAACGGGTTCCCGCTTGCGCATGAGGTCACGCGGCCCGGTTCCGAGTCGGCGAAGAATTTCGGCGAGCGTCAGGGCATCAGGCGGCGTCTTCAAATATTCCACGATCTCGGGCTCGATCCCGTGCTCACGAAGCAGCGCGAGCGTCGCGCGGGACTTGCTACACTTGGGATTGTGGTAAATCACCGTGTCCATCCTCAGTGCTCCGCAACTTGTTCGAGGGTGATGGCTGCGGTCTTGTATCACTCCGAACGCCTGCGGGGAATGGCCCTTGCCGGTCCCGGCGGACGCGTCGGCTCTCGGCAAGGAGCCGAGTGAGTTGGTCTTTGGCCCGACGGTGCCCGTGACTCGCGTTTCACTCACCAGTCCTGCCCTGTCGGACGGGACGCGTAGCGAGCGTCTGGACCTGTCCGACGCCTCCGACATCAGCGCCGACCTGACGGCATGGTGCGATCATTCCGGCGGGCAAGCGAAGCACTGGCAAGCGGCCCGGCTCGCGCTCTCGCGGCTGGAAGAACGATACCGAGACGGGGGACTGCCGTTCCTTACGGCCCTGGACACCGGGCCCGCTTCCAACGCCTATCTCGACGTCGCGCGGCGGTTCGCCCGCGACGCCGAACTCGTGGTCCACGTTGGCTGCGGGGGCTCCATGCACGCGGGCAGGGCATTCGCCGTGGCCACGGGCGGGGGCAGCTCCATTCGACCCGACACCCGGCCTTCGATCGCGTTTGCGGGCAGCATCAACCCGGATGAATGCGCGAATCTCCGGGAAACGCTGAACCGCTTCGGCCAAGAACGTGTCTGCTGCGTCTTCGTCAGCAAGTCCGGCCGCACCACCGAGACGCTCGCCCATTTCGCGATGCTCCTCGACTGGTACGGGGAGGCGCTGACTTCCGAGGCAATCAGTCAGCGAACGGTCTGCATGACTCAGGCACGATCATCGCCCCTCCGGACCCTCGCCGAAGCACGCGGGGTACCCGTACTCGATGTGCCTTCCAACGTGGGCGGCAGGTTCGCCGCGTTCACGGTCACCGGGCTCCTGCCGGCGGCCATCGGCAATGACGTATCGGCGAGCGGCGAACCGGATGTCCTGGCGGGCGGAAGAGGCGTCCTGGCCCGCGCATTTCCGAGAGAGGGTCTTAGTCCGGCCGCAAGGTCCGCGGCGGCCATGGCCGCCTTCCATGAGCGTCACGGGACGGCCACGCTGGTCACGCTCGCCTACGAATCGGCGATGGCGCCGCTGCAAACGTGGTACCGGCAGCTGGTGGCCGAAAGCCTGGGCAAGGACAGCCAGGGCTTTACCCCCGTGACCGCGTACGGCACCGACGATGAACACAGCCAGTTGCAGCTATGGCTTGATGGGCCGCCGGGGCAAATGTTTACGTTGCTGCGCGCGCCGGCCGCACTCGATCTCCGCATTCCCGCGGATCCGGCCGGGTATCCCGGTTGGTTTCCCCGCCGGCTCGAATCCCTTTGGACTGCGCATGCGGATGCTACTGGCGCGAGCCTGTCGGCTTCCGGCCGCCCCGTCCGTACCTTTACGTTCGCACGCCGGAGTCAGGTGGCTTACGGTGCCCTGATGGCGCACCTCATGATCGAAACCGTCCTCCTCGCCGACATTCTCGGAATTGACCCCTTCGGTCAGCCTGCCGTGGAGGGGACCAAGGAGCGCGTCGTCGAGATCCTGACGCGGGTCGAGCACTAATGCCGATCCGCCGGCTGCCCGAAGGAACGGTCAATCGAATTGCTGCCGGAGAAGTCGTCGAACGTCCAGCGTCCGTCGTCAAGGAACTGATCGAGAATGCGCTCGACGCCGGCGCCAAGTCGATCTCCGTTGGCATTGCAAGCGGTGGAAAAACAGAGATAGCCGTTGCCGACGACGGTCATGGAATGGATGCGGGCGACCTGGCTCTGGCCGTGGAGCGGCACGCAACCTCGAAACTGCCCGACGACGATCTGTTCGCCATCCAGACCCTGGGTTTCCGTGGTGAAGCGCTTCCCTCGATCGGCTCTGTCAGCCGGCTGACAGTTACGTCACGAGCGGATGCCGCCGAGGAGGCTTTCGAGATCACGGTAGACGCCGGATCGGTCGGCACCGTGACGCCGGCAGCCATCCCGAGGGGTACCCGTGTCACGGTTGCCGACCTCTTCCGTGCCACTCCTGCGCGGCTCAAGTTCCTGAAGTCCGACCGCGCGGAATCGATGGCGGTATCCCAAACCATCCGCGAACTCGCGATGGCTCACCCGCGTACTGCCTTCAAGCTCCAGATCGACGGCCACACCCGGCTCGATCTCCGCGTGCCCGCGGCACCCGACGGCGCCCGCGATAACCGGCTGCGCGCCGTCATGGGTGACGCGTTCGCAGACAATGCCGTTGACGTCAACTATGAACGGGGAACCATCCGCGTCTCCGGTCTGGCCTCGCTGCCGACCGTCAACAGGGCCAACACGCGCGCGCAATACCTGTTTGTGAACGGACGCGTGGTACGGGACCGCGTCCTCTACGGCGCCCTCCGCGGCGCCTACCAAGGCCTGATCGCGCATGACCGCCAGCCCATGGTCGCGCTCTACATCGACGTGGCGATGCGGGATGTGGACATCAACGTCCATCCCGCCAAGACCGAAGTCAGATTCCGCGACCCGCAAACCGTCCGGAGCGCCATCGTGGCAGGCGTCCGCGCGGCGCTGCGCGAGGAGGGACCGCGACCCGCCACTACCATGGCGGACCAGACGCTCAGGCGGGCGCGGGCCGCGCCGTGGCTACATTTCGATCGCCCCACCGAAGCACCGCCGGCGTCCCGCCTCCCGTCCGCGCCACCTGTCCCTGATGCACCGTACCTGCGGCATCCGGCGAGGAAGACGGAAGGCGTCCGCGACGAACCGGCTGCAGGCGCCGGGCACGCCGGACCCGAGACCGACGTGCCCTTGGCATCCGTGCCCGAGCCACCGTTGGGTCGCGCCCGGACACAACTCCATCGCATGTTCATCGTGTCCGAGACGACCGACGGGCTCATCCTGGTTGACCAGCACGCCGCCCACGAGCGGATTGTCCTTGAAAGCATCAAGGCCTCCCTCGACAAGGGCGAACCGCAAAGCCAGATGCTGCTGACGCCTGAGGTGGTGCGGCTCGAACCAGCGGCGGCGGAAGTCCTGAACCACCGTGCCGAGGAGCTGCAATCGCTGGGCCTTGTGCTGACGGCCGGCGGCGACGGAGCCATAGCGGTGCACGCGACCCCGGCGATCCTCGGACACGTGGCCGTCACCGACCTCCTTCAGGACCTGGCCGACGAACTGCTCGAGCACAGCACGGCCGGCACACTCCGCGACCGGATCGAGCAGGTGTGCTCAACGATGGCGTGTCACGGTTCGGTCCGGGCCGGACGAGTCCTCACCGTCACGGAAATGGATGCGCTCCTGCGCGACATGGAGAAAACCCCGAACTCGGGGCAGTGCAACCACGGCCGGCCGACGTTTGTGGAACTAAAGCGGGCGGATCTTGAGCGCCTGTTCGGGCGGCGTTGACGCGCCGCACCTCAACCTCACGCCTGCGCTGCTTCGTCCGCACGCCGCCGATGAAAGAGCTCCACCGTATTGTGCAGAAGGTAGGCGACGGTCATCGGCCCCACTCCTCCGGGCACGGGGGTGATCGCGCCAGCCACGTCCTGAGCCTCGTCAAAGGCAACATCGCCGACCAGTCTGCTGGCGCCAGCACGCTCAATCCGATTGATCCCGACGTCGATCACGGTGGCTCCGGGCTGAATCCAGTCTCCTCGCACCATTTCCGGGCGGCCGGTCGCAGCCACAAGCACGTCCGCCTGCCGGCAGACGTCCGGAAGGTTGCGGGTACGCGAATGCGCCAAGGTGACCGTGCAGTTCTCGGCGGTGAGCAGCGCGGCCATCGGACGGCCCACGATGCTGCTCCGGCCCACGACCACGGCGTGCAGCCCGGTCAGCTTGCCGAGACCTCCGCTCTCGTCATCGCCATGGGCATGTCGCAGGAGCGCGAGGCACCCGCGCGGGGTGCACGGAACCGTCTCGGGCCTCCCGACAGCCAGAAGCCCGGCGTTCCGCGAATGAAACCCGTCGACATCCTTGCCCGGTAGCACGGCGTCGAGAACGCGATGCGACGCGATATGTCCGGGGAGCGGCAGCTGCACGAGAATGGCATCCACGGTGTCGTCGCCGTTCAGCGCGTGGACGAGCTCGATCAGGTCGACCTCGGTCGTATCTGCCGCCAGATGGTGCGCCGTCGAGCGGATTCCGCATTCGGTGGCCTGCCGGCGCTTGGTCCGAACGTAGGTCTCACTTGCCGGATCATCGCCCACCAGAATCGCGGCGAGCCCGGGTGCGGCGCCGAACTTCTCGGTGACGTCAGCCACATCGCCCGCTAGGCGTGCACGCGTGCGGCGTGCCAACTCCTTTCCGTCGATGATCATGGCCGACATGGACACAGCCTCAGACGGAAGGCGGCGACAGCGATGCGGGCGGCAACCACCCGTTGACGTGCCTGCGGGGCCGCATACTGTATCCTTTTTTACAGGCTTCCTCGACTGTCCCACCCCACACGCGGTTCCGCACGGCCGGTGCGCTTCCGCTTGAGAGAAACGACCCTGCAGCCTCCAGCCAACCTGACCCCGAGTACCGGCGGCGTCGTCGTCCGATTTGCCGGTGATTCCGGGGACGGCATACAGCTATCCGGGATGCGTCTGACCATGGCGGCCGCCCTGGGCGGCAAGGGAGTGTCCACGCTTCCCGACTTTCCCGCGGAAATCCGGGCACCCGCCGGAACCACGTACGGGGTGTCTGCGTTTCAGTTGCGGGTGGGAGAGGGCGAGGTCCTCACCCCGGGCGACACCCCCGACGTGCTGGTGGCCTTCAATCCCGCCTCTCTCAAGACCAACATCAGCGACCTGGACCGCGACGGTCTGCTCGTGGTCGATTCCGGTACGTTCACCGCGCGCTCCCTGAAGAAGGCGGGCTACGACGACAATCCGCTGGAAGCGGATACGCTGAACGGGGTTCGCACGCTCGCTCCCGATATCTCGCGGCACACCATCGATGCGGTCAAGGAGTTCGACCTCGGCCAAAAGGGATCGCTGCGCTGTCGCAACATGTGGGCCGTGGGCCTGACGCTGTGGTTGCTGGATCGGGACACGTCCGAGGCCGAACACTGGATCCGCAATCGCTTCGGCGACACGCCGGTCGGCAATGCGAACCTCGCGGCGTTGAAGGCCGGCCATGCCTACGGCGAGACCACCGAGCTGCCGGGTCTCGATCTCTTGCAGACGCGGGAGACTCCGCACGATTGGGCACCGGGCGAGTACCGCACGATCACCGGTGCGGAGGCCCTGGCATTTGGTCTTGCTGCAGCAGCGGAACGCACCGGTTTGGACATTGTGTTCTGTGCCTATCCGATTACGCCAGCGTCCACCTTGCTGCACCAACTGTCGGCCATGCGCCGGCGCAATGTCTTGACGTTCCAGGCCGAGGACGAGATCGGTGCAGCCTGTGCCGCGATCGGAGCCTCCTACGGAGGGGCACTCGGCGTCACGTCGAGCTCCGGGCCAGGAATCTCTCTCAAGGCAGAAGCGCTCGGCCTCGCGGTCGCCGTCGAACTGCCGCTCGTGGTCGTGAACTCCCAGCGCGCCGGACCGTCGACCGGCATGCCCACCAAGACGGAGCAGGCGGATCTGCTACAGGCCTTGTACGGTCGTCATGGCGAAGCCCCGCTGGTGGTACTGGCTCCCAGGAGCCCGAGCGACTGTTACACGACGGCCATCGAGGCCGCCGGCATCGCCATCCGGCACATGACGCCGGTCATGATCCTTTCGGACGCGTTCATTGCGAGCACCTCTGAACCTTGGCGCCTGCCGGAGCCGGAGATACCCGGTTCGGATGCGGTCGAGTTTCGGACCGACCCGGAAGGCTTCGAGCCGTTCGCCCGCGATCCCGACACATTGGCCCGCGCCTGGGTCAAGCCAGGCACTCCCGGTCTCGAGCATCGAATCGGCGGGCTCGAAAAGAGCGCCGGAAGCGGCGGCATCTCCTACGACCCAGACAACCACCAGCTTATGAACGACGCCCGTATCGCCAAGGTCGCCAAGGTCGCGTGCGCGCTGCCGCCTGCAGCGGCGGAAGGCCCTGAAGATGCCTCGCTGTGCGTGGTGACGTGGGGATCCACGTTCGGCGTTGCGCGCGAGGCACTTGCCCACTGCCGGGCCACGGGAACCGTGGCCGCGCACATCCACCTGCGCCACCTGCACCCCCTGCCGGCTAATCTCGGCGACCTGCTGGCGTCCTACCGGAGCATCCTGGTGCCCGAGGTCAACTCCGGGCAGCTCGTGCGCGTCCTCCGGGACCGTTTCCTAGTCGATGCCGAAAGCCTCCCCAAGGTGACCGGGAAGCCGTTTCGGGTCGATGAGCTGATCGGTGCGATCGAAAGCCGGGCGAAGGCCGTTTCATGAACGCCCCGGTTCGAGTTGCACGGGATTACGAATCCGGACAGGAAGTTCGCTGGTGTCCGGGTTGCGGCGACTACGCGATCTTGCGGGCCGTGCAGAAGACGCTCGCGGAGCTCGACGCGAACCCGTCGAACACCGTGTTTGTCTCGGGTATCGGCTGCGCGGCGCGCCTTCCGTACTATCTCGCGACGTACGGTTTCCACACCATTCACGGCCGGGCGCCGGCGATCGCGACCGGGCTCAAGCTGGCCAATCCGGAACTCGATGTCTGGCTGGTGACGGGCGACGGCGATGGCCTTTCGATCGGCGCCGGCCACCTGCTGCACCTGCTGCGGCGCAACCTCAACTGCCAGGTCCTGCTGTTCAACAACGAAGCCTACGGGCTGACCAAGGGGCAGTATTCGCCCACGTCCCGGATCGGAACCGTGACGCCCTCCTCCCCTGCGGGCTCCGTCGGCGACCCCGTGTCCGCCTGCCGCTTCGCGCTGGGCAGCGGAGCGAGGTTCGTCGCCCGCGGTATCGATACGCGCATCGCCGAACTGCAGGGGACGCTCAGCGCGGCCCATGCGTTTTCCGGAACTGCGTTCGTGGAAATTCTGCAGAACTGCATCGTCTACAACGACGGGGTCTTCGCCGATTTCACGGAGCGTTCGGTCGCGGCGGAACGCCAGATTCACGTCGCCCACGGCGAGCCGCTGCGCTTTGGCCCGGACCTGAACCGAGGGCTGATCCTGGATCGCGACGCGTTCGCGCTCCGAGCCGTGTCGGTCGGTGCGGATGGCGTGCCGGAAGAGGAAGTTCTCGTCCACGACCAGTCGAACCGGGCCCTGGCCACGCTCCTCGCCACCATGGAAGGCCCGGACCTGCCGTTGGCCGTCGGCGTCCTGTTTGCCGAGGAAGGGCCGGTCTTTGAAGTGGAAGTCCGAGATCAAGTGGAGGAGCGCGGCCATCTTCCTCTGTCCGACCTGTTGCGCCGAACCTCAACCTGGAAAGTCTCGCCCTGATGTGTCACCGACGACTGCCGGCAATCCTTGTCGTATTACTGCTGACCCTAGGTCTCGTCAGCCCTGCCCAAGCGGACCCGACCCCACAGCTCATCGAGGTCTTCAAGCGGAGCATGCTGAGTTGGAGCATCGATTACGACACGCTGCGGCCCAATCGCGCGGGTGCTGCCTGCATTCCCTGGGATTCGCTGGACGAAGCGTTCCTGGACGAGGGCATTTTCGAGGCTCTGGGTTACGCCTGGCAGGTGGCTGGCGAACCCGTTGCCGCCCGAGCAGCCATGGAGGGCTGCGAACGGATGCGGCGCGGCAACCAATTGGGCAAAACTTGTACCTGCGAATTGCTGCTCTATAACGATGACGTACGTCTGGTTTTGCCCGAGGCAGCAGAGTGACCCATGTCTCCCCTCACCCGTTGGCTGCGCAACTGGTCGAGACCGCCATTCGTTTAGGCGCTGACGAAGCAGACGCCCTGATCGCCTCGGGCACGGCACTGGACGTGTCGGTGCGCAAGGCGGAAACAGAATCGATCGAACGTTCCGAAAGCCTGCAGGCCGGGCTGCGGGTGATCGTTGGCGGACGTCAGGCTTCCGTCGCGATGTCTGACGTCACGGACGAGGCCGCCCGGACGGAACTTGTGGAACGGGTCGTCGCCATGGCCCGGGTCACGCCTGAAGACCCGCATGCCGGCCTCCCCGAGGCGGGCAGCCGACCCATGGCTCCGGTGGCCGTGCCCTTGAGCGATGCCGCCATTCCCACCACCGAGACCCTCGGCGAGTGGGCGGCTGCGGCGGAGGAAGCGGCGCTCGCGGTCCCGGGAATCACCAATACCGAGGGCGGACACGCAGGCGCAGCCGACACCACGCTTACCTTGAGTGCAAGCGACGGGTTCGATGCCGCCTACCGGCGCACCCATCACTCCCTGTCGGTGAGCGTTGTGGCCGGCACCGGCACGGGCATGGAGCGGGACTACGATTACTCCAGTGCCGTGCGGCAGGCTGACCTGACGAATCCGGCCGAAGTCGGCCGCCGCGCGGGTGCCCGTACGGTCGCTCGACTGGAACCCCGCAAGGCGCCCTCGGCCCAGGTGCCCGTGGTGTTCGAACCGCGTGTTGCGGCCGGCATGCTGTCTCTGCTGGCGCGGGCCATCTCCGGAACCGCGGTCGCGCGGGGCACCACGTTCCTCAAGGATCAGATGGGGAGCCGCCTGTTTCCCCAGGGCATCAGCATCACGGATGATCCGCTGCGGCCGTTCGGCCACCGTTCCCGCCCGTTCGACGGCGAAGGCGTTGCCGTCGCGTCGCGGCTGGTCGTCGACGACGGCGTGCTCCGGACCTGGCTACTCGATTCGCGCTCGGCGCGGAAACTGGACCTTGTCTCCACCGGATCCGCCGCGCGGGCACCGGGCGGCGTGCCGGAGCCGGGCCCGAGCAACCTGTTTCTCTCTGCAGGCGCCGTCACGCCGGACGAGCTGCTGAGCGAAATCCGAAACGGGTTCTACGTCACCGAAATGCTGGGAATGAGCTTCAATCTGGTGACCGGGGACTACAGCCGAGGGGCGACCGGGTACTGGATTGAGAACGGCGAAAAGACCCATCCCGTGAGCGAGGTGACCGTCGCCGGCAACCTCGCAGACATGTTCCGGAACGTGACACCCGCCGACGACCTCATGTTCAGGACGGGAATCGACTCCCCCACCCTTCGCATCGACGGCATGACGGTGGCTGGCATCTAGGTCCTTTTCGTCCTAACTCCAACACCCCCGGGTGGACGCCCCCACCTTGTCACTGTTCGCGGAACCATCACGTGCAAGGGGCAGCATGCTATTTGACCGTATTCGAGCAGCGCTCGCCGGATCTCTTCCCAAGGCCGACAAAGCCGCTGAGCCGGAGGAGGAGGGCAGCCCAGTGGAGATCGCCTGCGCAGCGCTCCTGGCCGAAGCGGCCGGGATGGATGAGCAATTCGACCCGGTGGAACGATCGACCATCCTGACTCTGCTGCAGCGCCGATTCGAACTTGACGGCCCGGCGGCGGAACGGCTGCTCGAGCAGGGAAAGGCGGCCGGTGACGAAGCGTCGTCGTACTACCGATTCACGCGCGCAATCAACGATTCCTGGGACGATGAGGCTCGCACCGAACTCATCTACCTGTTATGGTCCGTGGTCTGCGCCGACGGCCGGATCGATCCCTACGAGGACATGCTCGTCCGTCGGGTCGCCGGACTCTTGCACGTACCGGATCGCGCCCGGGGCGAAGCCCGGAGACGCGCGGTCGCATCGCTACCGGACCATTCCAAGCCGACCGAGGATTGTCCATGACCTATGTCGTCACCGAAGCCTGCATTCGATGCAAGTACATGGACTGCGTTGAAGTCTGTCCTGTCGACTGCTTCTACGAAGGCGAGAACATGCTGGTGATCAACCCCGAAGAATGCATTGATTGCGGGGTGTGCGAGCCGGAATGCCCGACCGAAGCCATTCTTCCCGACAGTGAGGACGAAGCGAGAAAATGGCTCGATCTGAACACCGAGTACTCAAACGTCTGGCCGAACATCATTCGGAAAGGCGACTCTCCTGAAGACGGGCCGACCTATGAAGGAATGGAAGGAAAGTACGAGAAGTTCTTCAGCAAGAATCCTGGCGCTTCAGCTGGATAGTGCGTAGCTGGGTCCCAACATCCGGGCAAGCCATCCCGGCCTGTACGGCCGGTCCCTGTTCCGTCGATCGGTTTGATCCGCCATTCGGAAGCCGAGACCAATGACCGCTACCGCATCGAAGACATCCTCGTCCAAGTCGAGATCCACCAAGGCGCGGCGCAAACCGCCGACTGCTTCCAAGTCGACGTCCACCACCGAACGTTCGGCGAAGACGGCAGCTGACCGCACCGATCGCAAGGCAGCCCCGAAGGCAACCGCAAAGACGGCATCACGGTCGAAGGGCGCTGCTGCACCGAAAAAGACGGTCAGCGCCAAGGCGGCGGCAACGCCGTCCAAGTCGAAGGCCAAGGCGGCGGCCGCACCATCGACGACCGCCAAACCTGGCAAGGTCGCGACCGACACCGCCAAGAAGGCCAAGGCACCGGCCAATGCCAAGGCTGCGCTGACGACGAAGGCTGCCTCGAAATCGACGTCCCCGGCCAAGACCGCTGCTTCGAAGGCTGCGAGCAAGAAGAAAGCTGCTGCGGGCCAAGCGGCGAAAGCCGTGACGACCGCGGCTGCAGCCAAGCCAAAGCTGGCCCCCAAGCCGAAACGGCCGGTTGCGCGGAAACGCACCTCGCCGCGTCCGGAAGGTTTCAAGAACGGTAATTGGGTTGTTCATCCCTCGCATGGGCCGGGACGGGTAGTCGGATCGGAGAAGCAGTCGCTGGGCGGCGAAACGCTGGAGCTGATTACGATCGCGTACGGCCGCGAAATGGCCCGACTGAAGATTCCGGTCACCCGTCTGCAGGAGCTGGGACTCCGGCCGATCAGCAGCAAGTCCCAGATCCAGGCAGCTACCAACACGCTGAAAAAGCCTGCCCGGATTTCCCGCACCATGTGGAGCCGGCGCGCCCAGGACTACGAAAGCAAACTGCATTCCGGCGATCTCGTGCAGATCGCGGAGGTCCTGCGAGACTTGTATCGGGCCCCGGACGGCCCCGAGCAGTCGTTCAGTGAACGTGAACTCTACAAGGACGCCCTTGACCGGTTCTCCCGGGAGCTGGCCGCTGCCGAAAAGAACCTGACCGAGGAAAAAGCCGCGCAGCGGCTGGAAGGCGTGCTGCGAAGGGCGACCTGAAGCCTCGTAACAGCCAAGATCCGGCGCCGGAGGGGGCCCGTTGAATACGCAAGAGACTCTTCGCACGCTCGTCATCGACGGCGAGTCGTACGGCTTCCACAGTCTACCGGCGGCGGCCGCGGCGCTGCCGGAACTAGCGCATCTCCCTCGATCGCTTCGGGTACTGGCGGAGAACCTGCTCCGCCAAGGCGACGACGCCGGTCTCGTCAAGCTGGCCGCGAACGACGGTACGCCTGGACAACCGCGCGAGATCGGATTTCGGCCTGCGCGCATTCTCATGCAGGACTTCACCGGTGTACCTGCCGTGGCCGACCTGGCCGCAATGCGGGACGCTGCCCGGGCAGTCGATGTCCCGGTCGAGCGCATCAATCCGCAGACACCCGTGGATCTCGTGATCGACCATTCCGTCATGGTCGATCGGTTTGCCGCCGACAGCGCCTTCGCGCGGAACGTTGATCTTGAATTCGAGCGCAATCGCGAGCGCTACGAGTTCCTGCGATGGGGGGCAGGAGCCTTCGACAACTTTCGGGTCGTTCCGCCGGGCACCGGCATCTGTCACCAGGTCAACCTCGAGCATCTCGCGCAGGTTGTGTGGGTCAGCGAACAGGATGGACGGAAGATTGCCTACCCGGACACCGTGGTGGGGACTGACAGCCATACGACCATGGTCAACGGGCTCTCGGTTCTGGGCTGGGGCGTCGGAGGAATTGAAGCCGAAGCTGCCATGCTCGGTAATGCCATCTCGATGCTGGTGCCCGACGTCGTGGGGGTTCGCCTGAGAGGACGGCTTCCCGATGGGGCCGGCGCCACGGACCTCGTATTGACCGTGACGCGGATGCTGCGCGAACACGGCGTGGTCGGGAAGTTCGTTGAGTTCTTCGGCCCGGGAGTGCATGACCTGCCGCTGGCCGACCGCGCAACCCTGGCGAACATGGCGCCGGAATATGGCGCCACCTGCGGGTTCTTTCCCGTCGACCGAGAAACGCTGCGTTATCTGGAACTCTCAGGCCGCGACCGCCACCGCATCCGTCTCGTCGAACGGTACGCGAAAGAACAGGGCCTCTGGCAGGACCTTGACGGCCCGGACCCCGAATTCACTGACGTCCTTGAACTTGACCTCGGCACCGTTGAGCCCAGCATCGCCGGGCCGAAACGGCCGCAGGACCGCGTCCCCCTGCGCGCGGCGAAACAAGCCATGGCCAGTCTGGCCGACGTCTCCGGTCGGCCGGTTCCGGTGTCCGGAACCGACTACGCGCTCACGAACGGCTCCGTGGTCATAGCCGCCATTACAAGCTGCACCAACACCTCGAATCCCTCGGCCATGGTGGCTGCCGGGCTGCTTGCGAAGGCGGCACGGCAACGGGGCCTGGACCGCAAGCCCTGGGTCAAGACGAGTCTTGCACCCGGCAGCCAAGTGGTGACGGACTATCTGGACGCGGCGGACCTCACGACGCCCCTGAAAGAGTTGGGGTTTCATCTCGTCGGATATGGCTGCACCACCTGCATCGGGAACTCCGGACCGCTCGATACCGCCATCGTCGAGGCGATTGAACACGGGGACGGCCTGACCGTCTCGGCTGTCCTGTCAGGGAACCGCAACTTCGAAGGAAGAATCCATCCGAACGTCCGGGCGAACTGGCTGGCCTCGCCAGCGCTGGTCGTGGCCTACGCGATCGCCGGGACCATGGATCTTGATCTCACCAGCGAGCCGCTCGGAACCGACCCCGACGGCAATGATGTCTTCCTCAGGGACCTCTGGCCAGACAACGCCGACATCCAGTCCACCATTGCCACGTCGCTGAAGCCGGAGATGTTTCGGCACCGCTACGGCGCGGTCTTCGAGGGTTCCGCAGCGTGGCAGACGATCGCGGCGACCGGCGACCCGACGTACCGCTGGCACGATGAATCCACATATGTACGGCGGCCACCGTTTTTCGACGGCATGACCCCTGAACCCGCACCGGTGGGGGACGTCCGCAACGCCCGGGCCCTGCTGGTGCTCGGTGACAGCGTGACCACCGACCATATTTCGCCGGCCGGCGCAATCCGGGCTGACGGTCCCGCCGGGGAATGGCTTAGCGAGCGGCAAGTTCGACCAGTCGAGTTCAACTCGTTTGGTGCTCGCCGCGGCAACCACGAAATCATGCTCCGGGGCACTTTCGGCAACATTCGCATCCGGAATGAGCTCGCGCCGGGCACCGAGGGAGGCTTCACGCGGCACCAGCCCAGCGGCGAGATCCTCTCCGTCTACGCCGCTGCCGAGCGGTACCGGGCCGACGACGTACCGCTGATTGTCATCGCCGGGCGGGAGTACGGAACGGGTTCGTCCCGCGACTGGGCTGCCAAGGGGACGCGGTTACTGGGAGTCCGGGCTGTGATCGCGGAGAGCTTTGAACGCATCCACCGCACCAATCTGATCGGCATGGGCGTGCTGCCGCTCGTGTTCGAAGGCGGCGTCACGCGTCAGGACCTTGGCCTCGACGGTACGGAACTGTTTCACGTGTCGGGTATGGATGGGGGCATCAAGCCGCGGGACCGGCTGCAGCTCACCGTGTTGCGGGCCGATGGCAGCCAGCAGGAGTTCCCGCTCCGTAGCCGTGTCGACACCTCGGACGAGGCCGAACATTTCCGAAACGGCGGAATCCTTCTCACCGTGCTGCGGCGCATGGCGCAAGCGGCCTGACCCACTCCCGGCTGAGGCGGAATCCGGTTCGGACGACCCGCGACGATCGCGTGTTCGCGGCCAAGGTTCCCGATGCGCGCGTCCGGTGAAGTCCGGTGCCGGATCAGGCCAAGCGCCGGTCTCTCCCCCGCACCAATGGCCGTTGGCGCGATCCGCCGAAGCCGCCCCGCACTGCCCGCATGACGTCAGTGAAGCGGGTGAGCGGAGGTTTCCCCGGAACCGGAATGCCGTCTCCGCTCGGCGACCGTCAGGACGGGCTCGATCGGCTAGGATCACGCGCCGGTAGCCAGTGCGTAGGTGTCACCCTATAACCGACGAATGAAACGCTTCCGGGCATACGGCGCTGCGGCCATCGCGGCGGGGATTCTGTTCGCTCCGATCGTCGGGCAGGCAGGCGAGCGCGCCGTCGTCGTCGAGCTGTTTACGTCGGAAGGCTGCTCCTCCTGCCCGCCCGCGCACGCGGTGATCGGCCGGATCGCACGTAACCCGGACATCCTGGCGCTGTCGTTTCACGTCGACTACTGGGATTACATCGGCTGGAAGGACAGTTTTGCCGCTCCTTGGGCCACCCGACGGCAGAAAGCGTACGCGTCGCGGCTTTCCAGTGGACGGGTCTATACCCCGCAAATGGTGATCTCGGGCAAGGTCGATGTGGTCGGTTCCCGCGCGCCACAGGTGATGCGGGAATTGCAGCGTGCGCTTGAGACAGCTCCGCCCACACCGCTCTTGCGAATCGTCGAGACTGAAGGCGAAAGCGAGATCCTTACCAACCGGCACGATACGCCCGCCGAGATCTACCTGATCCGATTCGACCCCGTGCGCGAAACCCGCGTCCTTCGAGGCGAGAACATGGGACGCCATCTCCTGACGTTCAACGTGGTGCGGACGTACCGGAAGATCATCGACTGGGATGGCAGCGCCCAGCGCATACCGCTACCCCGGGATCTCGACGATCACCCGGGCCAGATCATGGCGGTAATCGCGCAGCGCCACGGGCAGGGAGAGGTGCTGGGCGCCGCGGTCGTAGAGTAGGGCCGGGACCGCGAAAGACCCTCAACCGAACCCGCGGCTGATCAGCCGGTTCGTCCTCCTCCCGAACTTCGCCAGATCGGATACGGGCTCACCTGCCACCAGCCGCGCGTGATCGAGCAGCACATGCGCTGCGTCGTCGAACTCCTGGTCGTTGACATCCTCACGCCCCATGGCGCGGATCAGTTCGTTCGCCGGATTGATCTCCAGGACTTTCCGGGACAGCTCCTGCAGCTGACCGTGTCGCTGCAGCAACTTTTCCACCTGAAGGTCCATGCCGTCCGTGGGTGCCACCAGTACGGCGGGCGATTCGGTCAGCTGATCCGACCGCACCACATCGGCCACCGCCTCGCCCAAGACCGTCTTGAACCGCGAGATCAGCTGTTCCACGTCCACGTCGGAGGTTTCCCCGGAGGCGGCTTCCGGCTCTTGCGGTTCAAAGCGGGACAGGTCGATACCGCCCTTGGTCACGGAACGCAGTGCTTTCCCCTGGTACTCTCCGACCCGTGGCACCCAGAAGTCGTCGACGGTGTCCGACAGCAGCAGCACCTCGAGGCCGCGGGCCCGGAAACCCTCGATCTGCGGGCTCTCGGCAAGCTGATCCGGGTCCTCTCCCGAGATGTAGTAAATCTCTTCCTGCCCCTCCTTCATCCGGTCCACGTACCCCGGGAGGCTGACCAGTTCGTCGGACGCCTGCCCGCCCGCGGAGCGGAACCGAAGCAGTTCCAGCAATCGGTCTCGCCACTCGTCGTCGTCGTAGACGCCTTCCTTGAGTACCGGGCCGAAGATCTTCCAAAACCGTGCGTACGCCTCTGGCTCCTTCTCCGCCTTGTTCTTCAGCGCATTGAGTACGCGCCGGGTGATGCTTTGACGCAGGCGAGCAACGTGAGGATCCTGCTGCAGCATTTCCCGACTGACGTTGAGGGACAGGTCCTCTGAATCGACGACCCCCCTGACGAACCGCAGCCAGGGCGGAATGAGGGCATCCGTCCGGTCGGTGATAAAGACCCGCTTGACGAAGAGACGCAGCTGCCGGCGCCGTTCGGGGTCGTACAGATCCAGTGGTTGCTCGGTCGGAATGAACAGGAGCGTGATGTACGAGAGCTTGCCTTCCGCCCGGTTGTGGAGCGTGATCCAGGGCTCATCAAAGCAGTGTCCGACGTCGCGATAGAACGAAACGTATTGCTCGGACGTGATGTCCTTTTTCGGCCGGGTCCACAGTGCCGCGGCAGTGTTGATGACTTGTGGCTGCTGATCCTGCCCAATCCGGAGTTCGATCGGTACGGACACGTGATCCGACCAGGTGCGCACGACGTGTCGCAACCGGGCCTCTTCCAGATATTCCTTGGCGTCCTTCCGCAGGTGCAACCGCACGCAGGTCCCTCGCCGGGTCCGCTGGGCCCGCGCGATCTCATAGGATCCGCGGCCATCGGAGGACCACACCCAGCCCTTCGTAGTGCCGGCCGCGACGCTTTCCACTTCCACTTGCTCGGCCACCATGAACGCCGAATAGAAGCCGACACCGAACTGCCCGATCAGGCTGAGATCGGGTTGCTGCTTGCCGTCGCCGGACTTCTTCATCCGCTCCACGAAGGCCCGGGTTCCGGATCGAGCAATGGTGCCGAGATCCTTGGCGAGGGCCGCCTTTGACATCCCGATGCCGTTGTCCTCGATTTCAAGGACCCGGGCCTTGGGATCGACCGACAGCAGGATCTGCGGATCCGGGCTGTCACCGAGGAGCTCCGGCTTGGCCAGGGCTGCATAGCGGAGCCGGTCGGCCGCATCGGCCGCGTTGGATACGAGTTCCCGCAAAAACACGTCGCGCTGGCTATACAGCGCGTTCACCATCAGGTCGAGAAGCTGCCCGACCTCTGCCTCAAACGGGTGCCGCTCTGCCGGCGACGCTTCCTTGCTGGCTGCTGCCATGCCCGGGACCCTCCACACGCTTGGCGGGCAACGGCCCGCTGAGCGGATATGGAGAGAACCCGGCGCGAATGCAAGACCGGGGAGGGAATCTAGGCTGGCGCGGCGGCCAGATCCTGAAAGGCAAGCACCTTGCGGCGCAGCTTGGTGATCGCCTGGTGCTCGATCTGCCGCACCCGCTCCTTGCTGACACCCAGCTCAGAACCCAGCTCTTCGAGCGTGCGCGGTGTCTTCGCAAGATGGCGCGCCCTCACGATCCGGCGTTCCCGCAATGTCAGCGACCGGAGCGCCTTGCGTACCCAGCTCATCCGCTTGGTGTACTCGACCCGCTGCACCACCTCGGCCTCGGGGCCTTCCCGCTCGTCGACCACAGCATCCTGACGCTCCTCGGTGCCGTCTTCATACAGGGCCTGGTTCAGGGAGGTGTCGCCAGCGGCACCCAGCCGGTGCTCCATGCGCTCGACTTCGGCTCGGGTTACGCCCAGGGAGCGAGCGACGATGTCACGATGTTCCGGAGTCAGTTCAGCATCCCCGTATCCCGCCAACCGGGCACGGTATCGAGACAAGCCGAAGAACAAGGACTTCTGCGCTGCGGTCGTGCTGGTCCGCACGACGGACCAATTTCTCAATACGTAGTCCTGGATGGCCGCACGAACCCACCAGCTGGCGCATGTCGAGAACCGCACGCCGCGCTCGGGGTCGAAACGGTCTGCAGCCTGCACCAAACCGATGTGCGCTTCCTGGATCAGATCAGACATTGGCACGTTGTAGTTGCGGAACCGCTTGGCGATGGAAATGGCCAGCCGAGCATGGGCTTCAACCAGCTCATGCATGGCGGCCACATCGCCTTGCTCACGCCACCGGAGCGCCAGTTCGCGCTCGCGTTCCGGGGTAAGCAGGGGGGCGCGCATCGCATAGTTCACGATATTCTTGGTGGTCGTCGAGCGATTCGGGCTCTGGGGTAATTTTTCCATCAACTCCCCTCTTTCCGCCGAATGAGCGATCACGGTTCCGTGGACCAGAACGGGCAACGGTCGATGCACATTCGGTTCCCATGCCACGCTACGCGCAAATTCGCGCAATAACGGCCAATTCACAGAATTGTTAGTAGAAGGGTGAACCTGCTGGTTAGCCGACCCTCACTCCTAGGTGATCCAGCGGAGCCGTTCATCGTCCAGGTCACCCGGCACGATGGTGAGGGGAATGTGGAGCCTCTTGGTCACTTGGCTCGACAGGTAGGAGATCAGTCGATTCGAACCGGCGCCTTCCGGCGCAGCTCCCAAGACGAGGATGTTGATGCTTTCGTCTTCTTCAATCGTCGTCAGGATCGTGTTGGCCTTGTCTCCCTGGTGTACAGCCATCTCCGGCCGCACGCCAAACTCCTCGAAGACTTCGCCAGCGCATTCTTCCAGTGCGGCTCGCGCCCGATCGCGCGCTTCTTCGGCCATGATCTCCTGGACCGACCCGCTCAAGTTAAAAGCGTTCGGTTCGATGACGTAGATCAGGCTGACCTTGCCGCCAGTGTTCTGGGCGCGCATGCAGGCGAAACGCAGCGCCGTGCGGCACTCCTGGCTATCGTCGATGCAGACCAGGAACTTGATCCGACCGGCCGGCCGTTCGCGTGGGCGCTCTCCTGCCATTGCTCCGATCCCATGAATTGTCCAAGCCCGCCACGGCCTCAGTAGATTCTAAGATATTGATATTAAAGTAATTCTATTGGATCGAGCGGCCGAATGAAACAGTTTGCCGTTGTTCATGCCGGAGCGCAACCGCTCAGACACACCAGGCTACCGTCCCATTCGGTGCGACCGCACCGGCGGCGGCGCTTCGACACGATGGCGAATCGCGGCCAGGCATCAGGGCGGACGGTCCGGAACCTCGGGCCACGACACCCTGACGGACCGCGGCCGGCTCAACGATCAGTTCGACGGTACATGCGCGCGGCGCGGCGAACCTGTTCCCGCGAGCAATCCGTTGAGACCCGCTCTTTCCGCGCCTACCTTTCGTCCGCAGCGCCGTTGCCAACAGTCATCCGCCCGCCCAAGCCATATCACCGGACGAAAGCCAGTGTCTAACCTCCATCAGCTCCTCGACGCATTAAAGCCGGTCATCGTCCTTATTGGCACCGTGTCGGCGCTGGCCGTTTTCGGCACGGCGACCGCAGAGCCAGCGAAAACCGCGTTCGGCGCGTCTGACGGGCCATCACCGGGCGCGGCCGCGGCGCATGGCCGGTACTCCGCAGGGTGCCTTGCAGGCGGCGTTCAGCTCCCGGAATCAGGACCTGACTGGCAGGCCATGCGCCTCTCGCGAAATCGGTACTGGGGGCACCCTGACACGATCGCTTTCATCAAGCGCCTGGCCCAGGAAGGGCGTTCAGTAGGCTGGGCGGGACTCTACGTCGGCGACATCAGCCAACCGCGTGGTGGTCCCATGCTCTCGGGCCACCGGTCGCATCAGGTCGGACTGGACGTGGACATCTGGTTGCGCCCGGGACGCAGGCTGAATTTGAGTACGGCGGAGCGCGAAGAGATCGGCTCCCCTTCGGTCGTCTCGGCCGACCGGCTCCACGTCAACGAACACTGGACCAGCGCTCATGCGGAGCTCCTGGAGACCGCCGCAAGCGATCCCACCGTCGCTCGAGTTTTCGTGAACGCCGCCATCAAGCAGCAGCTTTGTGACACGAGGGAACCCGGCGACGCGAACTGGATGCGCAAGGTCCGGCCATGGTGGGGGCATGATTCCCATTTTCATGTACGCCTGCGTTGCCCGCCCGGCGATGCATGCATCGAACAGCAACCGCCGCCGGCGGGGGACGGTTGCGACGCAACACTCGCCTGGTGGTTCACCGACGAAGCACTGAACCCGCCTCCACCCGCGCCTGGAGAGGTGCCGCCCGAACTCACGCTCGCCGACCTGCCGGAAGCCTGTCAGGCGGTCATCGGGAACGAATAAGGAGCGGTTCTCGCCCAGAGCGGCGGCCGCGACCTAGGGGATTTTCCGGCGCGTTCGGTACCGGGTGAACGCGAGCCGGTCGACGATACGGCGCGCGCGGCCCAACCGGCTCGTGCCCCGTCGCGCGGACCGCCGTCACCACCGCGGCCCTGCGCCCCAACGGCACGGCGGACAGTGACCGCTACCGGCTAGGCGCGCTCTCTGCAATCAGCATGTCCACGACGTCGCGGAGCGCTTCATCCCGGCTGGCGCCCCGGGCACGCGCCTCTTCGAAGGCACGGCGCTGGCGGTGCGCACTTGTCCCGCGAGCCAGGATCTCCCGGGCTGCACGCAATTCGCTGGTACATCCCAGTTCATCGGCGTCCGGCGCAACCAACTCGAGGATTTCGTCGAGCAGATCCGGAAACTGCACGATCTCACCACGGCCGAAATCGATGAGACCCGCATCGATGCCGTACCGCTGGGCCCGCCACCGGTTTTCCGCCACCAACATTGACGCGTAGCCTCGCCATCTCTGGTTCAATCGGCGCAATCGGAACAGCATGTGCACCAGGCAACGGAACAGCGCCGTGATCACGACGGCGTCTTCAAGCCGTGTGCACACGTCGCAAATGCGCATCTCGATGGTCGGGAAACGCACCGACGGCCGGATGTCCCACCAGATCATGCTGGCGTCAGGGATCACGCCGGTGCTGGCGAGGACGTTGACGTGGCGCTCGTATTCGGCCCAGCTCGCGAACGTCCCCGGCAGCCCGGTCCTCGGCAGGTTGTCGAAAATGGACAGCCGGTAGGAGGCAAGCCCGGTGTCTTCGCCATGCCAGAACGGGCTGGAAGTGCTCAGTGCGAGCAGGTGGGGCAGGAAGTACGCGACCTGATTCATCAGGTCGATCCGCAGATCGTCCTCGGTAATGCAGATGTGGACGTGCATCCCGCAGGTCAGCAACCGGCGCCCCACGCCCTGCAGATCGCGCGCCAGGCCGATGTAGCGAGCCTGGTCGGTCGATCGCTGGTCCTCCCATTTCGCAGAGGGATGGGTGGAAGCGGCAACCAGCGCCAATCCCTCTTGTTCAGCGCAGCCTGCGACCGTTTGCCGCAGCCGCAAGAGGTCGTCCCGGACCTGGCCGACCGTCTCGCAGACCTCCGTGTTGACCTCGATCTGCGACTGCTGGAATTCGGTCTTGACCTGAGGGCCGAGCCTTGCGACGCATTGGTCGAGCAGGGCCGTGGGGGCGGCGCGAATCAGTTCTCGACTGTCCCGGTCGACGAGCAGGTATTCCTCCTCGACGCCGACCGTAAAGTTCTTTGCTTTGGCCACGATATCCCGCTCTTCGGTCGCGCCGCACAGCCAGCAAGGGCACACGATGGTCGGTGGTACTCGACGATCTGCGGCCTGACAACAGCCGTGCGGGACCCAACTTCCGAGTGGGGGCTTATATCCGCAGCCCGACACCGATATAAGCCCCGGTGTACGCGGTACTTGACGATCGGTGCGCGCTCCGCAGCGGGCACGAGAGACCGGAACCGTACCTGTGCGGACGGCCTGTGTTCGCCCCGGCGGTACAACGCTTCCGGGCCGGCCCTCCCTCATTGTCCGGCGGGACACCCGAGGAACCCTGTCATGAACCGAACCCCGGTCTCCTTTTATTCGGAAGGATTCCAGCTTGCGGGTGATCTCTTCCGTCCCGACGAACCACGACCAGACAGGATGCGGGCCGGCATCGTGCTTTGCCATGGCTACACCGGAGTCAAGGACCTCTACCTTCCCGACAACGCACGCATGCTGGCCGAGGCCGGGTACGTCGTCCTGACGTTCGACTACAAGGGCTGGGGGGAGAGCGAGGGGGCCCGCACCCGCCTGGCTCCCTACAGCCGGGTTGCTGACGTGCAGGCCGCTCTCACTTTCCTGGGAGCGCAGGATGATGTGGACGAGCGGCGGCTCGGCATCTACGGCACGAGCTACGGCGGCGCAACGGTCGTGTGGACCGGAGCAATCGACCGGCGGGTGCGTTGCGTCGTCAGCGTGGTCGGGATCGGCCACGGCGAACGGTGGATGCGGAGTGTCCGCCGGCCGGACGAATGGTTCGACCTGCTTGCCCGGTCTGCCTCGGACCGCGTCAAGCGCACCATGGACGGCCAGTCGGAGTTCGTCGAGCGCGGTGAGGTGCTGCTCCCGGACCGTCAGTCGGCGGAACTGGCGGCGGCAGCGCGCCGCACGATCCCGTCAGCACTCAATGCCCTCCCGCTGGAGTATGTGGACGAAACCCTCAGCTTTCACCCGGAATGGGTGGTGGACAAGATCTCGCCCCGTCCGGTTCTCTTCATCACGACCGACGACGACCGACTCGTGCCGCCAGAAGAATCCCGGCAGCTCTTCCGCCGTGCCGGCGAGCCGAAGAAGCTGGTGGTGCTTGAGGGCTACGGTCACTACGAGGTGTATGCGGAGCCGGCGTTCAGCGAGGTGATGAACGCGACCCTCGAGGGGTTTCAGGAACACTTGCCGCCGGGATAACTGTCGGCAGCGACGACGCGCCCGGCCCGGGAGTCCGTGGAGATCAGGTCTCGCCGGCACGATGAGCTTGCGGCCGGACGGCGAGTCGGGCACCAGCGGGCGGCTCCGGACCGCCGCCTCAGTTCGTCCTCCGCGCCGCGCACTCTTCACCCGAAATTTCCGTCAGGATTCGGTCCAGCCACGGGATCGCCTCGGCAACGCCGGAGACATCCGAAACGAACTCTTGTCCGCGGGCAGCCGCTCGCAGGGTGTTGTCGCGACCCCAGCGCTCGGGCTTCGCGTGATAGGTCAATCCTGCGCGGCGGAGCCATGGCGGAACGTTCCACCTGCTCGCCAGACCGTCGGCCGACGAGAGACGAAGGCCCAGGCCGGCGGCGACGGCGGTCAATCCCTTGCCGACATAAATCGTGTTGTTCGGATGCCAGTCGCCGATCGTGTGAGGGTGCCGTCGCGTGAACCCCTGCAGCAGGCGCTCGCCGTCGGGACTCGATCCAGGTGCGATCACTTCTTCCACCTCGAGATAGCCGAAAATCCGGTGATGCCTGTCGCTGTGGTCAAGGTTGCCGAACAAGCCGAAGAACAGGAACACGTCACCGACGCCCACGCCGTTGTTTGATAGATGGGACTGCGCGGCGCCGGTCTGGCCAAACGCACATCTTCCGGCTTCGAACATCGGATCGTGATGGCAGCAGCTTGCCCCGTTCAGCCGTCCTCTCGTGGCCTGTGCCACAACCTCGCCGAGCCCGAGATCGTCGTAGGTCGTCCCGGACGGACGATGCCGCGTTGGGATGGGGATACTGATCGGTCGCCCATTGACGATCGGCGAGATCCCGCGGCCACCCTGGTCGCTGCTGTCGAGGCCCTTGCGGCTAAAGACGATCTTCACGTTCAATCGGTTTCCAAATCTTGGGCCGTCTCGGCAAACGGCGGCAGACTACCAAGCTGAATCATTGTCTCACTCCGCTTCATGCGGCAGCGGATTTCACGGAATTGCTTGACCAACAGCGGCACCCTCGACCGAGCCGTCCCAGAAAACGCCGCAGGGCGTGGAATCGCATTGACAGCGGCACACCTCCGGACAGGATGATGGAACGCCCGGCCGCAGGTGCGTGCCCGCGGGGCTGCGCGATCGGACGGTCGGAAAAAGGAGGAAACATGTCGAGAAAACGGAACGAAACTCCCGGCCTGTACGCCTTCTTCGCAGAGCATCCAGAAGAAGCACGGCGACAGTTCTTCCATGCTGAGCCGGGGCTGAACCGGCGCGGATTCTTCATTGGCGCAGGCAGCACGGCTGCGGGCGGGCTGCTCGGACTGACAATCCCGTACTACGCGAACATGCCGCGCAGGTTGGTCCCGGCCGCCTTCGCTGATGCGGATCTTCTTGTCGGCAAGGACGGGCTCACGCTCCTGAACGATCGGCCTCTCAACGCCGAGACGCCCGCGCACTTGCTGGACGACGCGATCACTCCGACAGCCCGGCATTTCATCCGAAACAACGGCCTGCCGCCCGAAGAGGTGGACGCCGGAAGCTGGACCCTGACCGTTGACGGCCTGGTCGACAATCCGGTGACGATGACGATCGAGAACCTCCAGCAGGAATTCGAGGTTGTGACGATGGCGCTCATGATCGAGTGTGGCGGCAACGGGCGAGCCTTCTTTGACCCGCCTGCCACGGGCAACCAATGGACGGTCGGCGCGGTCGCCTGCGCGGAGTGGACCGGCGTTCGGCTAGCCGACGTGCTCAGGCAGGCTGGACCAAAGCCCGGTGTCGTCTACACCGCGCACTACGGGGCCGACACCCACCTCTCCGGGAAGCCGGACAAGCTGCCGATCTCGCGCGGTGTACCGCTGGCCAAGGCGATGACCGACAACGTGCTGATCGCCTTCGCGATGAACGGAGGCCCGTTGCACCGACAGAACGGGGCGCCGCTGCGCCTGGTCGTACCAGGCTGGCCGGGCTCCTGCTCGCACAAATGGTTGACGCGGATTCAACTGCGCGACCGGGTCCATGATGGACCGAAGATGACAGGCATTTCCTATCGGGTGCCGCGCTATCCGGTCGCTCCGGGCGACGAGGTGCCGAACGAGGATTTCGAAATCATCGAGCGCATGCCCGTCAAGTCCCTCGTGACCTTCCCGGCCAACAACAGCCCGGCCGCAAGGGAGATCGAGATCCGGGGGCATGCCTGGTCGGGCGACCGGACGGTCGTGGGAGTCGATCTCTCGATGGACTTCGGCGCCACGTGGGTGGCGGCTGATCTGGATCGACCGGCCAACTCGGGCGCGTGGCAAGACTGGCGCCGGAGGGTCGTGTTTCCCGAGGCCGGCTACTACGAGATCTGGGCGCGCGCGACTGACAGTGCCGGCGAGATGCAGCCCTTCGCCATCGACTGGAACCCCAAAGGTTATCTCAACAACACTATGCACCGGGTCGCCCTGCGCGTGACGTGAGGCCAAGTGCAGGAGGGCTACCCTTGAGGCTTGTCGGGCCCGCGGCGCTGCTGGTCTTCGCTTCCATTGCCGCATGGCCCGCCGGGGCGGCCGACATCGAAGCTCGCCTTGCGGCGGCGGACCCGGAGAGGGGGGAGCTGATCTTTCGCAAGTGCGCTGCCTGTCACACGGTCGCCTATGGTGGCGACGCGCGGATCGGTCCGAATCTCTGGAGTGTCCTCGGTGCCCCGGTGGGCGCCAAGGACCGCTTCCGCTACTCCGACGCGATGGCAGGCCACGGCGGGCACTGGACCCTTGAGCGCCTCGACGCCTTCCTGGCGGGGCCACGGGCAGTCGTGAAGGGCACGGTGATGCAATTCGAGGGCCTGGGAGACGAACGCGACCGGGCTGACCTGATCGCTTTCCTGAACCGGATGAGCGACCGCCCGGCCGATTTTGGGACGGCGCCCACGAAGCCGATGCGGTCGATCGAACTTGCGGAGCACGGTATTGGCCTGTTGGCGGCCGGCCCCGGCGCCGCGGAAACGCATGCCGCGTGCACCGTCTGTCACTCGGAGCGCATCGTGATCCAGCAGGGCCTGCCGCAGAGGCAGTGGGACAAGCTCCTCGACCTGATGGTGAATGAGCACGAGATGACACCGCTCCGAGGCGGCCTGCGGCAAATTGTCCTCGAGTACCTGTCGCAACACTACGGCCCGGACCGCCCGAACTACCCGCCTCGCTGAGGGTTGCCGACGTCCTGGCCCGCCGCATCGGCTCGATCCGAAGTCCAACTCGAACGGGAAGAGCGCGGGATTCCTGCCGCGAGCACCCGGCCTCCCTGCCCGTCGCAGCTCAGGCACCGCCGACGCTCCTTGGCTGGCGCGTCAAGCGTGCAATCGCGGGATCAGTTCAGCAGCCACCGGCTGAACTCCTCTTCAAGGCCTTCGCCGAAGTCGGCCCAGAACGCGCTGTCCACCTTCAGGCCTTCGTCGATGTGAGCCGTTGGCAGCTCGTCGCGCACGTTCGGGTCGACGAGTTGCGCCGCGGACCGTCGGGTCGGCCCATAGGCCACGTCTTGCATGCCGGATAGCGGCGTGGTCTGGGTGGCGAACGCCACGAACTCGAATGCCCGCTCCCGGTTCGGCGTTCCCCTGACGACCGACCACACGTCGAGATCGAATACGTTGCCGTCCCAGACGATGACGAACGGGCGGTCGTAATCCTCGATGTCCTTGTAGATGCGGCCGTTGGCCGACTGCACCAGCATCGCCCCGCCGTCGTTCAGCAGCTGCGGTGCCTGTGACCAGGACTCATACCAGACAACCTGATCTTTGATGGTGTCGAGCTTCGCGAACGCGCGGGTCTGCCCGGCGGCCGTGGCCAGCACCTGGTACACCCGATCCCGTGGAACCCCGTCGGCGATCAGGGCCCATTCGAGGTTGACCTGGGGCCGGCGCCGAAGCGCCCGTCGGCCCGGGAACGTCGTGACGTCGAAGAAATCCTCAATCGTGCTGGGAGTACCGCCGACGACCGTTTCGGTGTTGTAGGCATAGATGACGGCCCAGATGATGTTGCCCACACCGCATTCGCTCGCAAGTGCTTCCTTGAAGAAATCTTCCCGCGCCGGCACACCATTGCTGCCGGGCGGCAGCACATCATGGGGAAGAACTTCCAGGAGCCCCTCGGAGCAGGCCCTTTCCAGATCGATGACCTCGATGTCGACCACGTCCCAGTGGACATTCCCGGTCTCGACCTGGGCCTTGATCTCGGCAATTCCTCCAGCGTAGTCGTCGAACAGGACGGTGGTACCCGTTGCCTCCACGAAGGGATCGATCATGTGTCTCTTCTGGGCGGCGCTGTAGGCGCCGCCGAAGGACACCACTGTCAAGTCGTCGGCCAGTGCCGGTGAGATGCCGACGACCAGGACCGCTACGAAGCGCAGCAGGGTTCTCGCAGGAACGTCGATCATTGGTACTCCCAATTCCCGTAGCGCGGCGTGTGGTTGCGGGCCTGCGGCTGGCCGCAGGCGCCGGGCGCAAGCTCCTAGCCTGCCACACGTGCGCCCGCAAACGCTTCCCCGTGCGCAACGGGTCATTTGCGTACGAGGGATGAGTCGCTATCGACGAAGTGAGCCGTCAATGTCGGGGCAGGGACGTTACTGCGGCCCACAACTTGCCGTCTACAGCGTCCGGTGCGCCGAACCCGCAGGATCAGGGCGCCTGCGAGCGCCGCGATGGCGCGCCGCGACGTGGCCAGTGTTGGGGACGCGTCCCCGGTGCCGCAACCCGCAAGGACAAAGAGAAGCCGGCCTGTCAGGCAGCACAGCGACGGACGCTGCGCCATCGAGGGCCACATCGGCGAAGGTGCCGCACGGATCGAGCCGGTCGCCAACGTGCACGAGGGTGCCGACCATGCTGTCGCTGGCGACCTGTTCCGCCGCCTGATCGCGGCTCCCGACCTCGACCCGCCGGGATGCGGCAACGGCGCGGACCATGAAGGGACATGCCTCCGTTCGACCTGGCGCAGGGTTGCCGCCGCGCGGTCCGCACATGTCGTTTTCGGCCTGTACAAGCACGATTCCGGGACACAGTTGCGGCCCAATGGTCGTTCCGCCAGATCTGGCTAAATTGTCTACTTTGTCCACTTCAGGAAGCCCATGCGATACGTTTCTGCGTCAGAGGCGAAACAGCGGCTCGCTGCCCTTTTGGACGCAGTTCAGCGCGAACCGGTGACGATTCGCCGCCAGAACCGCAACGTTGCAGTGGTCATCTCACCAACTGATTACCGTCGGCTGACGAGCATCAACATCGAGGCGTTTCAATACCTTTGTGACCGTGTTTCCTCGAGAGCAAGAGCCCGTGGAATGGCCGAGGACAAGTTGAATGAAATGCTGAACGACTGAAATTGGGGCGCATTGTCATTGACACCAACGTATGGGTCAGTCGTCTGTTGATTGCAGGCTCGGTGCCGGCACGAGCCGTCGACGCAGCGCTGGCCCGGTCCGATGTCGTGGACTCGGAAGCGTCCGTCGAGGAACTTGCCGACGTGCATTCACGCAAGAAGTTAGACAGGTACGGGTCCCCGCAAGACCGCGAGGAGTTCCTTCGTCGCCTGCTTCAAGTGACAACCGTGGTGCCAGTTCAGTCGGAGATCACAGTTAGCAGGGATCCCAAGGGCAACCGGTTGCTTGCGCTGGCGCTTGATTCGGGGAGCGGCTGCATCGTCAGCGGCGATGATCGCCTCCTTGCACCGAATCCCTGGCGCGGAATCGAGATCATTTCTCCAGAGGAGTTCCTGACCAATCGCGCGTGACGAACTTGCGCCTCCGCGCCCCTGTCGGCCAGGTGAAGAGGGCGAAGCGAACCCCAATTCCCCAGACCGCGAGCGCCGTGTGAGCCGCCGCCATTGACAGTCGCCCGAGTCACGGCTCTCGGAGACCTGGGCCATCGTGTGATACTGCACGCTATCGGAAAAGAACCGAGATTCGCATCCGAAGCGGCTTCCGCGAAACTGGCCGGGCTACACCGCGGATCGCCCAACAACCTGCCATGATTCCGGCAGGTTTGTATCCGCGTGAGAAGAACCGTGTGGTCGGACACTCGTTGGAGATGCACAGGTCTCACATGCGCGGACCACTGTGACAACGCTCCGCGGATGAATCCTTGATGCTGGTCGACGATGCCCGGGCCAAGCGCAATGTCGCCGTCCTCATGGCGGCACAAGCAATCCTGGGTGCGCAGCTGCCGATAAATTTCGTGGTGGCCGGGCTCGCTGGCGGCATGGTGGCCGGCAATCCGTGTCTCGCCACGCTTCCCATCTCGGTCATTGTCTTCGGGTCAATGACCACGGCCCCCTGGATGTCGCCGCTGATGCAGCGCCGGGGGCGCCGGTTCGGGTTCGTCATCGGGGCCATCGCCGGGGCCATCGGAGCGTCCATCTCCGCGTACGCTCTCTATGTCGGCTCGTTTCCGGGATTGCTCATCGGGGCCTATCTCACGGGCGTCTACATGTCGACGCAGGGGTTTTACCGTTTTGCCGCCGCCGACACCGCATCGGCGGCGTTCCGACCCAAGGCGATCTCCTACGTGCTGGCGGGCGGCCTCCTGTCGGCCTTGTTCGGGCCGCAGTTGAACAAGCTGGTCGCCGACGTGACGGCCTGGCCCCTCGTCGGCAGCGCCTTTCTCCCCATCCCATTTGTCGGCACGTACCTCGCGGTGGTTGCCCTGAATCTTGGCGGCATGGTCCTGTTCTGGTTGCTCGACCTGCCGACCGTCCCCCCGAGCCGCCAGCCGGGGACCCGGTTGCCCCCCAGCAGGTCCCGCCTCGAACTCCTGCGGGATCCCACGGTGCTGGTCGCGATCATCTGCGCCACGGTTGCGTATTCGCTGATGAGCCTGGTGATGACCTCAACACCGCTGGCGGTCATCGGCTGTGGCTTTACGAGCGACAACGCCAACGACATCGTCTCGGCCCACGTCCTGGCAATGTATGCGCCATCGTTCGTCACCGGCCATCTCATCGCCCGCTTCGGCGTGCACCGGATCGTGACCGCGGGCCTCCTGATCCTTGGGTTCGCGGGCCTCACCGCGTGCCTGGGGGTGACCCTGACCCATTTCTTTGCCGCCCTGATCCTTCTGGGCCTCGGCTGGAACTTCGGCTTCATTGGTGCGACCACTCTGTTGGCGGGCGCGCACGGCTCTCACGAGCGTGGCCGGGTGCAGGGTCTCAACGACACGATCGTCTTCGGCTCGGTCACGCTGGCCAGTCTCGCCTCGGGCGGCCTGATGAACTGCGCCGGCGGAACGCAGGTGGACGGCTGGATCACGGTCAACGTGGCGATGCTCCCGTTCCTGGCGCTGGCCGCATGCGCCCTGGTTTGGCTCTCGCTGAGGAAACGCCGGCAAGACCTTTCCTGATGCCGCCTGCAACCGACGATGGCTTGGCAGGAGCCAGATTCGCAGGGAAATCAGCCTGGGAAACCTGTGCACGGTCCGACACTTGCGCGAACGCCTGTGGCGCTCCCCCAATGGCGGCGACCGGCGCTACGCCCTCGGCTGCGCACCCGTGCCACGTTCATCCAACTCCGGCCGGCTCTGGTGTCCAACGTTGTGTGATGCTTGCCAAAATATGGAGATCGTTTCAGTTCCGCGTTAGCACGCTTACAGGTGCTCGCGGTCGGTTACGTGCTACACCCGGCGGAACACTTCGGCTGCAGTGACCCCCATTGCCAGCGCCAGCACCACGGCCAGCAGTCCGTACTCCGCGGGACGCTCCTGCGCGAGGTCGAACAGGAACGACTCGAAGCCGACGCGTTCGACGAGCAGGCGGTTGATCCGGCGGTGCGTCAGGGTCCCCTCTCGAAACAGCAGGGTTTCCACCCAGTATTCACCGGGGGGAGTCTCCTCCGGCAGGGAAATTGTCACCCGAAACAGGCGGCCACCGATGATCTTGACCGGGACCTGCTCCACAGCGTAGAGCCCCCGTCGGGTGAAATTTCGGATAAACCCCGCCCGGTGCGCCTCCGGGATGTCCGCGCTCACCTGGTATCGAACGTCCAGCTCCAGATCCCGGCGCAGATCGGGAGAAGCGATGTCGTCCAGCGGGCGCGACGTCGCCACCGAGTAGAACGAGGGAACCGTACCCACATTGACACGATTGCCGTTCAACCAGATCCCGCCGGTGTTGATCTTCTGGCGCACGGCGATGTCGGTGGGCGGACCCACCACCCTGACGACCACATCGCCCCGCTGGTCAAGCGCGCCGAAGAGCAGGAGGTCAGCGCCGGTGAACGCCGCATCGATGTGGATCCGATGATTCGCGAGATCCACCAGCATCGGCATCTGGGCAGGCGCGTTGGCCCCGCAGACGGCGCCTCCGGCCACCACGGCCGCAAGGCCGAGAGCGTTCCGCCACCTTCTCACAGCACCCGCTCCACGATGAATGGATCGTCGGGCGGGAGCACCAGGTTGAGCCCCAGCATGACGACGACCAGCAGGACCAGGCCCGCCATCAGGAAGCGGATTTGCTCCCCGCGCAGCTGGACCATGAGGCGCGAGCCGATTTGCGCTCCGACGACGGCGCCGAGCAGGAGGAGCAGTCCGAGCAGGAGATCGACATTCTGGTTGAAAGCCGCATGAAGAAACGTGGCAATCGTTGTCACCACCGCGATCTGCAGCAGCGATGTGCCAACGACCACCTGCGTGGGCACCCCCAACAGGTAGATCATGGCCGGCACCAGGATGAAGCCGCCGCCCACGCCCATGATGGTCGACAGCACACCGACGACGAACCCGGTGAGCACCGGTGGCACGATGCTCATGTATCGGCCTGACCGTCGGAACGGCACCCGGAGCGGCAGGCCGCGCAGGAGGGTCTGGCGGCTGGGACGGTAACGTATCCCGAGACGGTGGCGTCGCAGTGCCCGCAGGCTCTCGAGGCCCATCAGTACGCCGACAGTACCGAGGACCACGACGTAGATCAGCGAAATCGCGTCATCGATCTGGCCGAGGCGGCTGAGGAGTCGAAAGATCGCCAAGCCCGTGACCGCGCCCAGCGTGCCGCCGGCGAGGAGCACCAACCCCATCCGGAGATCCACGTTGCCGCGCCGGGCGTGGGCAACCAGGCCGGACACCGACGACGCCGCGATGTGACTTGCCTCCGAACCGACCGCCACCGTCGGCGGAATCCCGATCAGAATCAGCAGCGGCGTCGTCAGGAACCCCCCGCCCAGCCCGAACATCCCGGACAGGATTCCCGTGCCAAACCCGATTCCCAGCAGGAGCAGGATGCTGACCGGCATGCCGGCGATCGGCAGGTAGATTTCCACGCGACGCTGCCTGCGCTCGTACCCGGTGCGTCCTAAAGGAAGCCGACGATGCGCTTCACTTCGTTCACCACCGGTTGCGCAATCGCCGTCGCCCGTTCTGCACCGGAGTCGAGAATCGCCTCCAGTTCCGCCCGTTCGTCAAGGAGGCTTCGGGTTCGTTCCGCGAGCGGCGCCAGCGACGCCACCGCAAGCTCTGCGAGATCGGTCTTGAAGCGGCTGAACTCGGCGCCGGCGTAGGAGGTGACGACGTCGGCGACGGGCTTCCTCGCCAGTGCGGCGAAGATCGTCAGCAGATTGGCCGCCTCGGGCCTGGCATCGACCAGATCAGGGCTGAGCCCGCCGTCATCAGCCAGTGCGGCCTCATCCGGCAACCGCTCCGGGTCGGTCCTTGCCCGCCGTATCTTCCTCGCAATCGTGTCCGCGTCGTCGGTCAGCCCGATCCGGGATTGCTCGGACGGGTCCGACTTCGACATCTTTGCCCGGCCATCGCGCAGGCTCATCACCCGGGTGGCCTGCCCCTGGATCAGCGGTTCGATGATCGGGAAGAACTCGCGACCATAATCGTGGTTGAACTTCTGCGCGATGTCGCGCGCTAGCTCCAGGTGCTGGCGCTGGTCATCGCCCACCGGCACGCGATCTGCCTGGTAGGCAAGGATGTCGGCCGCCATCAGGCACGGATAGACGTAGAGCCCCGCCGAAGCGTTTTCCCGGTGCTTGCCAGCCTTCTCCTTGAACTGGGTCATCCGGTTCAGCCAGCCCAACCGCGCAACGCAGTTGAAGATCCACGCCAGTTCCGCGTGCTGCACCACCCGCGACTGATTGAAGATGATGCTCCGCTTCGGGTCGATGCCGGCCGCGATGAAGGTGGCCGCCACTTCCAGGATCTGTTCCCGGAGCGCCGCCGGATCCTGCTGCACCGTGATTGCGTGCAGATCCACGACGCAGTAGATCGTCTCGTGCTCATCCTGCAGCGAGACAAAGTTCCGAATGGCACCCAGATAGTTGCCCAAATGCAGGTTGCCGGTGGGCTGCACCCCTGAAAACACCCTAGGCATCAGGCATCTCGTTCAATTCCGAAGTGCGGCAACATAGCAAAGACTCGCCCGTGACCGGAGCCGGGCCCAGGCGCGTGGGGCTCGACATTCCTGCTTGATCATCGGGAACGAATCCGCCGGAGCGCCGCCGTCACGTCTCCGCGACGCACCACGCCGAAGGCGAGCGCCAGAACCGCGAAACCCGCCACCCCGCCCGTCACGAGTACCACGAGCGTGGCGGCGCCGGCGAACGGACCGACTGCCGCGAATTCGGAGCGCAAGGGATCGGCCACGTACGCCAGGGCGACGAGCGGAGCCGCAGCCAGCACGACCCGGACTCCCTTGCCGACGGATTCCGGACTGATCCTCGCGTAGCCCCGTCGCACGACCAGCACGGTGAGCAGGCCCGCCTGCGCGCACGCCGACACTGATTGCGCGAGCGCAATCCCGACATGCCCCAGCGTCGGCATCAATAGCACGATGAACGCGACGTTCACCAGCATCGCGGCGGCGGCGATCTTCACCGGCGTGGCGGTATCAAAGCGGGCGAAGAACGACGCGACCAGAGCCTGCGCCAGCACCATCGCGGGCAGCCCCCATGCGTAGGCCCTGAGTGCTGCCGCCGTGGCAGCCGTGTCCGCCGGGGTAAACGAGCCGCGCTCGAACAGCACCTCGATCGCGAGTTCCGCCACCGCCCACAGGCCAACCGCCGCCGGCACCGACAGGCCCAGTGCGATTGCCGTGGCCTGCTGTTGCTCGGTTTGCCCCGTCGCCGCGCCGGCACCGTGCAGCCGCCGCGAGAGCGCAGGGAGCAGGGCGGTTCGGACAGCGAGGCCGACGACGGCGATCGGCAGATGCACAAGATGGTGCGCATAGTTCAGCCAAGCGACGGCGCCGGGTACGACGCTGGCGAACATCGTGCCGATCACGACGTTGAACTGGGTCACGCCCGAGCCGATCACGCCGGGCACCATCAGACGCCCGAACTTCCGGAGTTCCGGCGTGAGCCGCGGCCGGCCCGGGAGGATCGGCATGCCGGCGCGCCAACAATCCACGCTGACCAGCGCGAGCTGCGCCACGCCGCCCACCAGCACGCCCCAGACCAGTGCGTGCGCCGGCGTTTCGAACCACCCGGCTGCCAGCAGCAGCGCGCCGATCAGCGAGAGGTTGAGAAGAAGGGGAGCAGCGGCAGCGGCGGCAAACCGGAAAATGGCGTTGAGAACGGCCGCGAAGAACGCCGTCATCGTGATCAGGGCGAGGTAGGGGAAGGTAATGCGCGCCAGCGACAGCGCGGCCTGGAAACGCTCCCCCGTCTCCGGAAACCCCGGCGCGAGCACCGCTACCACCGTCGGCATGAGCCATTCGGCGAGCAGCGTGAAGGGAACCAGCACGATCAGCAGCACGGAAGCGACGGCCGCGCCGAACGCGCGGGCGGCATCCTGGCCTTCCTGCTCGAGCCGCGCGGCGAACACCGGCACGAACGCCGCCGAGAATGCGCCCTCGGCAAAGAGCGCCCGAAACAGGTTCGGGAGCCTGAGCGCCAGAAAGAACGCGTCCGCAAGGGGGCCGGCACCGAGGGCGGCGGCGATCAGGAGGTCACGGACGAGACCGAGGGCGCGGCTGGCGAGCGTCAGTCCCCCGACGGTGGCGACGGGGGCGAACATGCGTCGAATTCCCGGCGCAGGCTCAGGCAGCCTTCGGATCCGCGACGGCGTTTCCGGGCATGGCGGACAGGACCCCGAGCAAGTGCTGACGGACCCGCTCCAGTTCGGCGCCTTCGGTGATCTTGCCGCCGAAACCGTTCTGCACATAGAACACGTCGATCGCCCGTTCGCCGTACGTCGAGACCCGGGCGCCCGACACGGAAACCCCCAGCTCGAGCAGTGCCCCCGCGATGGCCAGCAGCAGTCCGGGCTGGTCGCGCGCCTCGATCTCGATCACGGTACGGGTGGTGCTCGCATCGTTATCGGCACGCACGCGCGGGGCGACCCGGAACACGTCGGTACGGCTACGGAAACGGGGCCGCACCTCGTGGAGAATGTGCGCGACGTCAGGCTCGTCCCGGATGAACTTCTCGATCGAGGCGAGCAGCGTCTTGATGCGCCGCGGGTCGTCGAAGGCGGCACCGCTTTGCGCCTCGATCAGGAAGGTATCCATCGCCATGCCGTCGCGGGACGTCATGACCTTGGCATCGGCGACGCTCGCCTCGGCAAGGGTGATGGCAGACACGATCCGCGCAAACTGACCGCGCTGATCCGGGGCGTAGACCGTGATTTCCGCCGTGCGGCCGCCGGCACGGACGTGCCAATCGAGCGCCAGGGGGCGGCCGGCCTGATCGGCCGCACGGACGGCGCGGGCAACGCGCGCGAGGGTGTCCGAGTCGTGCACAGCCCAGAAGTGCGCCCGGCAGCGCTGGACGAATGCATCGACATCGGCCGCCGGCCAGTCGGTCATCAGGGCGCGGAACCCTTCCATGGTCTGCTCGATCCGCTCGTCGTGGGTGTCTTTCAGACTCGCCCCCTGCATGACGGCCAGCGCCATGTCGAACGCCTCCTCGAGCAGATCGGCCTTCCACCTCGTCCAGACCCCTGGTCCGACCGCGGCGATATCGCAGGCCGTGAGCACGTAGAGAAGCCGCAGACGTTCCGGCGACTGGATGTGGGCGACGATGTCGGCGACTGTCTGTGGATCCTGGACATCACGCTTGAATGCCATCCCGGACAGGTACAGGTGCTCGAGCACCAGCCACGCGACCGTCTCGGTTTCCTCGGCGTCCAGCCCCAGCCTGGGGCCCAGTTCGTGCGCGATCTCGGCCCCGAGAATCGAGTGGTCGCCACCCCTTCCCTTCGCGATGTCATGCAGGAACACGGCCAGGTACAGGACCCGGCGCGACTGGAGGTTGCGGGCCACGCGTGAGACCCGCGCGAGATCGTCCGGAGCGGTTCCCCGCTCAATCGCTGACAGCATGCCGACGGCGCGGATCGTGTGCTCGTCGACGGTGTAGACGTGGTACATGTCGTGCTGGGTCTGGGCGACCACGCGCCCGAAGTCCGGAACGAAGCGGCCCAGCACGCCCGTCTCCGCCATCTGGCGGAGTACCGGTTCCGGGTCGTTGGTCGAGGCCAGGAGATCGAGAAACACGCCCCCGGCCTCGACGTCCGCACGGAGACCGTCAATCAGGCGGACCCGCGCCTGGAGTTCGCGGCGCAACGCCGGGTGCAGCAGCAACCCGTGCTCGGCCGCCACCCGGAACGTCTTCAGGATTTCGATCGGGAAGCGGTCAAAGACGGTGGCGTCCGGCAGGACCATTTCGCCGTTCCGCACTTCGAATCCTTCGACCTTCCGGGCGGGAAGGCGCAGCCAGCCAAACATCGACCGGGCCCGGCGCTGCTCGCGCAGGTTGGACAGCACGGCTCCGGTAATCTCGCCGACGCGCTTGGTCGTCAGGAAGTAGTGCTTCATGAACCGCTCGATGCGGTTGGCGCCGGGGCGGTCCCGGTAACCCATGCGCTCCGCGAGCGGCGGCTGCAGGTCGAACATCACGCGTTCTTCCGCGCGCCCGCTTTCGAAATGAAGGTGGCAGCGCACCGAGAGCAGGAACTGCAGGGCGCGCTCAAACGCGACCCGGTCGGCCTCGGAGAACAGGCCATGCTCGACGGCCACGCGCATGTCGTCCCGGCCGTACAGGATCTGGACGATCCAGCGGAGCAGATGGAGGTCGCGGAGGCCTCCCTTCCCCTCCTTCAGGTTGGGTTCGTTGACGTAGCGCGTATCGCCCATGCGGATGTGACGTCGGTCCCGCTCCAGCACCTTGGCCTGCACGAACGCGGCGCCGAGGCGCTCGACCACCTTGGTCCGGAATTGCCGCCGGAACCGTCCAGCCGTCTTCTGGTTGCCGTACACGAAACGCTGGTCCAGCAGGTTCGTGGCAATGGTCCAGTCCGACCGGGCGGCACGCACGCATTCATCGACGCTGCGCACGGCGTGGCCGACGGTGAAATTGAGATCCCAGAGCACGTACAGAATGAACTGGATCAAGTCCCGGGTTGCCGGCCCCGGCTGCGTGCTCGTAAGGAACAGCACGTCGACGTCCGAGTGCGGGCAGACCTCCCGGCGTCCGTATCCGCCCACCGCGAGCACCGCCATGTCATCGACGACCGCGTCGTCCACCAGGGCGCCCGTGCGGGCTCCGTCCACCAGAAACGCCAGCACCTGGTCGAGCAGGAATGCGTGTTCACGGACCGTTGCGAGGCCGTGTCCGCTGTCTCGGAAACGGGCTTGAATCTCGTCCCGTCCGGCCGCGACGGCGCCACGCAGCAGACCAGCCAGCTCCTGCCGCCAGGCCTCGGGCCCGTCGGCCCGTCCGCGCAGGGCTTCCGCCTCGGTGACCAGCGCGCGCCGCGCGATGATCTTTCTCGGCTCAGCGATATCCATGACCGCTCATCTCAAGCCCCGACCCCGCTCCGCACGGGGACCGAAACCCCCATTTCCGCCGTCAGTTAGGCGACGTTGAGCCGGCGCTGTCTCCCGAGTTCGATACCGTCTTATACCCATTCCGCCGCAATTCCACGAGTCGATAGACGAGTTCCAGGGCGCCTCGCGGGGACAGCGAATCCGGGTCGACCCCATCCAGGAGGTCGGCGACCGGATCGGATTCCGGCTCGGTCGGCGGCGGCAGCGCGGACAGCGTGGCGCCGCGCACGGTGCCGCCCTCGGCCTCGAGGCGCGCGAGAATCTGTCTGGCCCGGTCCAGGACCTCGCCGGGAAGACCGGCGAGGCGGCCGACGTCGATCCCGTAGGCGCGTGAACTGACCCCCGAGACCATGGCATAGAGGAACACCACCTCGCCCTTCCACTCCCGCACATGCAGCGTCCGGCAGGCCAGGGCGTCGAGGCGCTCGGCCAGCTGTGTGAGTTCGTGGTAGTGCGTGGCGAACAGCGACCGGCACCGGTTGCGCCCGTGCAGGTACTCGACCGTGGCCCAGGCGATCGAGAGACCGTCGAAGGTGGCCGTTCCCCGGCCCACTTCATCGAGGATGACGAACGACCGGGGACTCGCCTGATTGAGGATGGCAGCCGTCTCCACCATCTCGACCATGAAGGTCGACCGGCCCCGGGCCAGGTCGTCCGCGGCGCCCACGCGGCTGAACAGCCGGTCGACCACACCGATCTCGGCGGTCTCGGCCGGCACGTAGCCTCCAGCCTGCGCCAGCACGACGATCAAGGCATTCTGGCGAAGAAAGGTGCTCTTGCCCGCCATGTTCGGACCCGTCACCAGCCAGATTCGTTCGGCATCGTCGAGCTGACAGTCGTTGGTGACAAACGTCCCGTCGACGGCGGCTTCCACGACCGCATGCCTGCCGCCGATCACCCGGAAGCGGGTCTCCGGGTGCATGGCGGGGCGCACGTAGTTCCGCTCCCGGGCGATTTCGGCAAACCCCTGGGCAACATCGAGGGCGGCCAGCGCCCTGGCGATCCGCTGCACCGGCTCGCTCCGGGCCAGCACCTGTTCGGAGAGTTCGGCGAACACCTGCTCCTCGATGGCCCGGACCCGGTCGCCCGCCAGTTCGATCCGCTCGGCGAGCGAGGCAAGTTCCGGCGTCATGAAGCGGGACGCGCCGGCCAGGGTCTGGCGGAGCTGGAATCGGCCGTCCGCGTCGCCGGCCTTGAGCTTCTCGGTCTGGCCGGACGGCACCTCGAGGAAGTAGCCCAGCACCCGGTTGTGTCGGATCTTGAGCGTGTGCACCCCCGTCGACTCGCGCTCCTCTGCCTGCATGGCGGCGATCAGGCGCCGCGACTCGTCCCGAAGGGCGCGCTGCTCGTCGAGGTCCGTCCGGAAGCCGGGCCGCACGAAACCGCCGTCGCGCACCAGGCGCGGCGCGTCCACTTCGATGGCGCGGCCGAGCAGTGCGGCGAGGCCCGCCTCCCCGTCCAGCGCCTCGAAGACTGCCTGCAGGCCGAGCGGCAGCGGGCGTTCGCAGCCCATGAGCTGCGCCCGCACGTCCGCCGCCACAGCCAGGGCGTCCGCGATATGCCGGAGGTCGCGGGGCCCGCCGCGTCTGAAGGCGATGCGCGACAGCGCTCGCGCACTGTCCGGAGCCCGTCGCAAGTCTGACCGCACCCGCGTCCGAACCTCTTCCTCGGCGACCAGCCACTCGACCCGGTCGTGGCGCGTGGCGATGCGATCGCAATCGGTCAGTGGCCGTGCGAGATCGCTGGCCAGGCGGCGCGCTCCCGCAGCGGTCACGGTGCGATCGACGGCCTCCAGCAGCGACCCGCTGTGGGCACCAGCGAGCGAGCGGGTCAGTTCGAGATTGCGATGCGTGGCCGCGTCAATCCCGAGATATCCGTCCGGCTCCACCCGCCGGGGCGGCAGGAACACGGGCAGGCTTTCCTGCTGGGTAAGCTCCGCATAGTCGAACACGGCGCCAAGGGCCGTGACCTCGGCGCGGGTAAACGCGCCGAAGGCATCCAGCGCCAGCACCTGGTAGTGCTCCCGGACTCGGCGTTCCGACGATTCGAACGTAAAGCGGGCAGCCGGCAATTCGGTGACCACGGCGTCGTGCGCCTCCAAGACAGCTTGGATCTCGGGCTGGCGTGCCAAGGCATCGGCCACGATGATTTCCCGGGTGCCGTCCCGCGCCAGCGCGGCCTCCAGACCTTCGAGGTCCACCGCCTCCACTTCTACCTCTCCGGTCGAGATGTCCGCAAAGGCCACGGCCAGCTGGGAGCTGATCTGCGCCAGCCCCGCCAGGAAGCTGTTCTCGCGAGCCTCCAGCAAGTGCTCGTCGACCACGGTACCGGGGGTCACCACCTGCACCACTTCCCGCTTGAGGACGGCACGGTGCCCGCGCCGCCGGGCCTGTTCCGGACGTTCCACCTGCTCGCACACGGCGATCCGGAAACCCCTGCGCGTGAGCCGGGCCAGATAGTTCTCGCTCGCGTGCGCCGGGACCCCGCACATCGGGACCGGTTCGCCCTCGCTCACGCCACGCGTGGTCAACACGATGTCGAGTTCTGCGGCGACCTTCTCCGCGTCCTCGAAGAAGAGTTCGTAGAAGTCGCCCATCCGGAAGAAGAGGATGCAGCCTGGATGCTGCTCCTTGACAGCGAAGTACTGCTGGAACATCGGCGTGAGACCCTTTGCGCCGCGTTCGCGGGACTCGGTCTCGGAGGCCACATCGAAGGCCGGAATCGTCAGCTGGGTCACCGGAAAAACCTACCACGCCGGGCCATCATGGAGCGCCCGATCCTGACCGACGGGCGGGCGCAGACCGGTCCTTGCCGAACGCTTTCGCATGCACCGGGAACACGCCGCCGCCGATTCCCGGGGGCTTCGGCGACAAGTGATCTTTCGATGTGGTCAGGGCTTTCCCGGTAGCGGCGCGTCGAGCGCCACGACGTTCGTGGCAGGGCCGACGATCAGCGGGTCCGGGCCCTGCACGACGTCCAGGTCCTTGTCCGGGTACGGAAGCGTCGAGAGAAAATGCTGCATGCATGCGATCCGGGCGCGCTTCTTGTCGTCGGACTTCACGACCGTCCACGGGGCGTCAGCCGTATCCGTATAGAAGAACATTTCTTCCTTGGCGGTCGTGTAGGTATCCCACTTGTCGATCGACGCGGTGTCGATGGGCGAGAGTTTCCACTGCTTGAGCGGGTCTTTCATCCGTGAATCGAAGCGTCGTCGCTGTTCGGTCCGCGTGATCGAAAACCAGTACTTGAAATACCGGATCCCGCTGTTGACCAGCATGCGCTCGATCTGCGGACACTGCCGGAGGAACTCAAGGTATTCGCGCCCGGTACAGAAGCCCATGACCCGCTCGACACCGGCGCGGTTGTACCAGGAACGGTCGAACAGGACGATCTCGCCAACGGTGGGCAGGTGCTGGATGTACCGCTGGAAATACCACTGGCCCTGTTCGCGCTCGCTGGGTTTCGCCAGCGCAACAACCCTGGCGCCGCGCGGATTCAGGTGCTCCATGAACCGCTTGATCGTGCCGCCCTTCCCGGCCGCGTCGCGGCCCTCGAACACCACCACGACCTTCTCGCCAGCTTCCTTGACCCAGTTCTGAACCTTCAGCAGTTCGACCTGCAGCCTTTGCTTCTGCTTTTCGTAGGCCGAGGTCTCAAGCTTGCGCTTGTAGGGATACACGCCCTCCCGGAAGATCCGTGCCCGTGCGTTGGGATCAAGCCGCAGTGCTGCAAGTTCGCGGTCCGGATCGGCCGGCGGTGAGGCCGGCGGCGGCGGCGCCTCGGGGCCTGACGGCGCCGGCTCGGCTCCGTTCTGGGACTGCGTTACGGCCCTGGCAATTTCCGCCAGCGCGCGATCCTGCGGGTCCGCTCTCTGGTGCTCTGCCGCCATGACCGGCACAACCCCGCCTATCTTCGTCGGCTCCAGTATAAATGAATGGCACGCAGGTTCCGGCGCGGAACCGGACTGGACGCCGGGCGTTCGGCCGGCCGCCGTCCCGTTCCCTATCGGTGCCGGTTCCGTCGCTGTACGTTCTCACCCCAGATTCGAATCTCGGAGATCCGCATGCTGCTTGACGTCCGCACGTACACCTGCCGTCCCGGCACCATCAAGAAACACCTGGAGCTCTACGAGCGAATGGGCAAAGCGCCGCAAACCCGGCATCTCGGCCCGCCGCTCGCCTACCTGGTCACCGAGACGCCCAACCCCAACCAGTACGTTCACATCTGGGTCTACGAGAACGCGGGCGACCGCGAAGCCAAGCGAGCGGCCATGTGGAACGATCCCGACTGGCAGGCCTACGTCGGCGAGAGCGCGAAGCTGGGAGCGCTGGTTGCGCAAGACAACCGCCTGATGACGCCGGTGGCGTTCTTCCCGGAACCCAGCCGTGGCTGACCATCCGGCAACGGTCGGGCGGCTCCGAATTACCTGGGAGACCGTCGCCGAACCGCGAGCCCGCCGCGGCCGCGGCCAGGTCATCGACTACGGCTGGTTCGATTCGCCGTTCGGCGACATGCTGATGCTCTGTCAGGCCGAGGACCTTGTGGGTCTCGCTTTCCGCGGTGACGGCACGCGTGCGGAGGTCTTCCAGTCGATGGCGGATCGCTGGCCGATGGCAACGTGCCGCGCCAACCCGGATGCACTTGCCGGTCGGGCCGCGACGCTGTGCCGGACCGGCGAGGCGCGCATCCGCCTGGCAGGGACAGAGCGGCAACTGCAGGTCTGGTCCGAGCTGCTCGCAATTCCGAAGGGCGAGACCCGCAGCTACCGGGACCTCGCCTGCAATCTCGGGACGCCCCGCGGCGCACAATGGGTGGGGCAGGCGAACGGCGCGAACCCGATCGCCTGGCTGGTCCCCTGCCACCGGGTGATCGGCAACGACGGCGACATTGCCGGCTACGCCTGGGGAACGACGCTCAAACGGGCGATGCTCGAAGCCGAGGGAGTCCGGATCGAGCCCGCGTGACGACGCGCCCGCGCGGCAATCGGCGGCGGAGCCGCCCCGGCAACGGCCCGAGGGACCGGCGCACCCCGTCGCCCACCCTATGGCTGTACGGCCGCCACACGGTACGGGCGGCGTTGCAGAACCCCGAACGCCGGATCCATCGGGTCCTCGTGGCGCAGGAAGCCGGCCACAGCCTCGCCGAATCGCTTGCCCGACTGCTCCGGCGGCGCGTGCCCGCCCCGGTTCCGGAATCCCGAACCCGACAAGACATCGATCGGCTGGTCGGAGCCGATGCCACCCATCAGGGCGTTGCGATCGAAGTTGACCGGCTGCCCGAGCCGAACCTCGAGCGGTTATGTCAGGCGGCGGGCCCCGGAACGGTCGCGGTCTGTCTCGATCGCGTCACCGATCCGCAGAATGTCGGCGCGATCCTGCGCTCGGCAGCGGCGTTCGGGGCAGCGTTCCTCGCGATGCCCGAACGTCATGCGCCGGGAGAGACCGCGTCTCTGGCCAAGGCCGCATCCGGTGCCCTGGAGATCGTCCCGGTCGTGCGGGCGCGCCGCTTCGCACATACCCTGGGCATCCTGCGGGCGTCGGGCTTCGCCTGCCTGGGCCTCGAGCCCGCGTCCCCCGATTCGCTCGCAGCGGTCGTGGCGCGAATGGATGCCGGCACACCCGTCGCTCTCGTGCTCGGTGCCGAGGGCAGCGGGCTGCGCCCCGGCACCCAGGCCAACTGCGACTCGCTCGTGTCCATCCCGATCAGGGGCGACCAAGGCAGCCTCAACGTGTCCGCGGCCTCCGCGGTCGCCTTGTATGAACTGCGACGCCGGAGCCCGCCGTCCGGATGAGGCGTAGACTCTGCCGCGGCAAGCCCCGGCAAGCGTGGGTGCCCGCTCTTGCCGGTGCCGCGAACGGCGCTCGACGTCCGGGTCCCTGGCCGGCCCGCCCACACGCCGCGCGGAGCTCTCCCAGTACAATGCGCCGCATCACCGGTAGACGGCATGCAGGGCGCCCGGCCTGAGCCGTCGCACGTGAGGGAATCGATGGTAGGTGGCCAGGACACCCCTGCAGGGGAAGCGAAACGATCCTCGTTGACGGTGCGCCCGCTCCCGGGAGCACTGGGCGCCGAAATCGGCGGCGTGGATCTTTCGTCGCCGCTCGATCCGCAGACGGTGCAAGCGATCCGGGAAATTTGGCTTCAGTACCTGGTCGTCTTCTTCCGGGATCAGACGCTCGGCGCCAGGGAGCTTGCCGCATTCGCGCGGCTGTTCGGCACACCGATGCCGTACCCGATGGTGGCAGGTGTCCCGGAAGAACCCCATGTCATCGAAGTGCTGAAGCGCGAGGACGAGACCGTCAATTTCGGCGGCCTGTGGCATACCGACACCGCCTATCTCGAGCGTCCCCCCATGGCGAGCCTCCTGTACGCCCTGGAAGTGCCGCAGGTCGGTGGCGACACGCTGTTCGCCAACGGCTATCTGGCCTTCGACGCGCTGTCGCCCGGCATGCAGGCGATGCTGGAGCCGCTCCACGCGGTAAACCGCTCGGACGGGGCCGCCGTCTCCGCGACCCGCGCGCCGCGTTCGGGCTCGTTGCAGGACCGGTCATTCCAGGCCGTGCATCCCGTGGTGCGGACCCACCCGGAAACCGGCCGCAAGGTGCTCTACGTGAACGGAGCCCATTCGGTCCGTTTCGACGGCATGACCGAAGACGAGAGCGAGCCGCTGCTGCGCTGGCTGTTCGCCCACCAGTCGCAGGCTCCATTTACGACCCGTTTCCAGTGGACCGCCGGGTCAGTTGCCTTCTGGGACAACCGGGCGGCGCTGCACTACCCGCTGAACGATTACCACGGGCACCGGCGACGCATGCTGCGAATTCAGATCGAGGGCGACCGACCCGCCTGAAACGCCCGAATGTCCGCCCGACCCTTGCCGCCGGACGTCCGCCGCAAACCGGTGCGACCGGCACCGCCGGACCCGTTGCACGGAAATCGCATGGTCGCTCGGCAACGATGCAGCGCCGGGAATGCCCGCCGAACCGGGACCTGTACCAGCCAGCTTGTATAAAGGTATCCGGGGTCCGCCAGCCCGGTTCGTGGGCGGCTGGATGGACGGGGAGCTCGAAGCGACATGACTCCTGAAGCAGTGCTTTCTCACCAGCCGCGTGCGCTCAGCCAGAGCCAGCGCGAGTCGTACTTCAGCAAGGGCTACGTCGTCGTCGAATCGATGTTCGGCTCCGGCGAGCTGGCAGCCATCCGGACCGTGGTCGACGAATTTATCGAGCGGAGCAAGCAGGAGACCCGCTCCGGCGAGGTCTTCGATCTGGCGCCCGGCCACTCCGCTGACTCACCGCGGTTGCGCCGCCTCCGCCGGCCGCACCAGCACCACCCGTTGTTCTGGGAGATCACCTCGGGAGTACTGGCTGACGTCGCTGCCGACCTCGTCGGGCCCGACGTGGTGTTTCATCATTCGAAACTCAATTTCAAATGGAACGACGGCCATGATCAGGTGGACTGGCACCAGGACATCCAGTTCTATCCGCATACCAACTACAGCCCGCTGACGATCGGCCTGCTGCTGGAAGACATGACCCTTGCCAACGGAGCGCTGGGCTTCATCCCGGAAAGTCATGCCGGTGAGCTCTTCGATCAGTATGACGAGCAGGGCCAGTGGAAAGGATGCCTGAACGACCGCGACGTGGAGCGTCTGGACGTGAGCCGAGCCGACTACATCGAGGCGGCGGCAGGTGCCATCACGGTCCACAATTGCCGCACCGTGCACGGCTCCCCTCCCAGTCGCAGCGCTGACGGGCGGGCGTTGCTGTTGAACGCCTACGCGTCAGCCGACGCGTTTCCGTACACCCCGCACCCGGAGCCCGCTCCACACGTGGGAGAGGTCATTCGCGGCCAACCCGCCAAGTGGGCCCATCACGACCCTCGCCCATGCCTCATCCCGCCGGACTGGTCGGGCGGCTACACGTCGATCTTTGCCGCCCAGGCCGGGGAAGACGATCCGGACGCGGCAGGCAGCGTCCGCCCGACCTGACCGGGCTGTTCGCCGGGGCTTCGCTGGTTGCCCGGTCGCGGACACGGGCGCGAGACCGCGGAAGCCCGGCAACGGGATACCTGCCAGGGCTGCTCCGAACTTAACCCGGACGTCAGTAGTCGAAGGGATACGGTCGCGCATGAGAACGACCTGACTGCCGGTTGAGCGGATCGCGGGAATCGCTACGCTGGACCGTTCCGGAGGGGTGGCCGAGTGGTCGAAGGCGCACGCTTGGAGTGCGTGTATACGGGAAACCGTATCGAGGGTTCGAATCCCTCTCCCTCCGCCAACACATGTAAATAAACTGTTGATCTTACACTATTTATTGAAACATACGGGAAATCCATATCACTATAGTTATGCCTTATTGCAGTCTTTGAAGGCAGGTCGCCACTAACCGCAAGGGACCACGGAGCACTCTATGGCATCACGCGTCCTTGTAGCCGATGTTCTCGGTTTCTCGCGCCTAGTCTCTAATTTGGATCACGAGGCACTTGAGAGTCGCATCGGTACTTGGGTGGATTTGATCGAGGACATTTCTCGTGGCACTGAGGTCCGCAACATCCAAGTGATTTCTGACACTCTTTTTGTGCAAGAGGATGGGTGTGCGAGTGGGCTTGAACGACTCCTACTGTTCTCGAAGAATTTATTGGAACACGGCCTCGCCAACTCGTTTCCGATTCGTGGTGCAATTTCCGAAGGTGACGTGACTTGGGGGAAATTGACTTACGGCAAGGCCCTGATCAAAGGCCATACACTTGAAAGGTTACAAGATTGAATCGGAATCTCCTGTGAGCCAAATCTCGCAGACGTACCGTGGTCATGGGACTTGGTCTGTTGTTATCCAGTACCGAAGAAAACTGGTTCCATCATGCTTTCCCCTGCCGTTACATGGGACGTCCCTGAACGTACCGATCTGATCAAACTATCTTCGGGAGAAGGGTTATTGAAGAAAGGTGGCCATTTCTATTGGGAGCTGCATTCTAAGCTGATGAATACACTAAACTTCTCCAAGTACATTCAGTCTGCCGAGAAACATGGATCTGATCCGGCGAAATACCATACGATCTTCAGCGTTGGTCCGATTTGAGTTCATCAGCACAGATTGAGACCAATATCAATCTGCCAACAGTCCGGGAGGGATGCAGCCTTGGGTCGCGGCAATGCGTCGTCGCTTTCTGTGCATTAACCATCACGGGGACGTTCCCAGATCACCAAGATCCTAGATGATCTCATCATGAGATGATCTCATCATGATCATCAAATGTTCTAACTGACGGGCGATCAACCCCATCCATTGGTCAGGTTCAAACGGTAGTGAACTGCAGGGCTTGACCACCGAATCGGCGGTTCCCGAACTTGATCACCCGGCCAGTCCTCAGGTCACCCGCCTGGGCTCGAGTGCCGCTAGGCCCTTGCTCAATTCTACGAGTGCCAGCGTATCGCGCTCGCAGTAGGCACGGAGGTTCCCAAACGCTCTCTGCCGCTCGCGCGAAGCGGCGCTCTTGAGTGCCTTTTGGTACATCGCCGCAGCCGCCTGTCCGTCGGCAATGGGTAGGTCTCCGTAGCCCAGACCGGGAACCAGCGCGGGCAAGACGCTCTTGATCGAGAAGGAGCCGCGGAAGTCCGGGTGGTAGTACCCGTTGCGCACAATCGGCAGCAGGTCAAAGAGCCGTGCTTCAAGCCCGCGCAGAACGTTTGCACGGTCTGGCAGGGCCGCCGCCAGCCCGCGGAGCACCTGGCGCTCGTAGTTGGAGTACGTGCAGATCGTTCCCTCCGATCCCACGGCCTCGAGCAGGTGGTCGGCCAGTTCCGGGCGCGGGTCATCGTCGCGCGTGTGCAGATAGTCCCGATGGACGGGCGGCGCACACCCCCGCTCGGTGTGGACCGAGAAGAGGAAGGGGATGGGATCGTAGGGGCGCGTGCCGGCGAAGCGGGGGATCGCTGGTGCAAAGGTTTCGAAATCGAGATGGTGCACCGGGTTTTCGCGCCTGGCCAGTTCAGCGAGGACATCGCCGTGCATCTGGGCCCGGCCATCGATGACAGCCTGCCGAACGATGCGCTGCAACCGGTTCAGTGGAAAATTGTCCGGGATATCCCGAACCTCCCGGATCCCCATGGCCTCGAGGCGGGTCCGGCGCCCGGGCCAGAGCCGGGGAAGCTCGTCGAACCCGTGTTCCGGGACCTCATGGTCGCGAGTGCAGTGGGCGTGGTACGGACACGGATACGGTGCAAAGCAGTGGTCGCCTGGCTGGATGTCAGGGGCGCCAGGCTCTTCGAGCATCGCCTGCATGGCCCGGACCTGGGCTCCGATGCTATCCAGCAGGGCGGTTGCCGCGTCGTACACCGGGTGCAGCCGGAACAGCTTGTCGAGATCGAGCCGCTCGCCGTCGTAAACGTAGCTTCGGTCGAGCGTGAGCACCCCGGCCTCGCGCACGTCGAGACCGGCGCCTCGCAAGACCCAAAGCTGGACAGCCGCGTCCACGACGAACACGTCCTTAAGCCGTGTTGTCGACTTGACTTCCACCATGCGCCACCCGCCGCCCGTGAGACGCTCGATCACGTCGGCGCGCACCAGCACCCCCTCGTGCACGAAAGCGGCCTCGAACACCGCGGGGACCCTGCCCGCTTCGATCACCCGGCGCGTCTCGTCGAGCGCCTCGCGGATATGACGGTGATCGTGGGCCACTAGGTGACCGCCGGGGTAGCGCCTGCAGGCGAGCTCCCCGACTTCCTGGCCAGTATCGAAGATCGCCTGCTGCGCCTCGTCGACGGGAGGCGCAAGCTCGCGGGCGTAGGTGTCGTACCAGAGCCGGAGGTGGCACTGCATTCCCGCGACGAAACGGGTCTTCGAGAGGCTGGGCCGCGCCGTCATCCCCTCACACTCCATCCTCCAGCGGCTTCCCGCCTCTTCCAACACAGCCATATGCCGCTACTGGGCAAGATTGCCGGGATTCCGCACGGGCGCCTGTCTCGCTTCGCATTTGAGGAATTGATGGCATTCGCATCAAGCCTTGCCGGGTCAAGGCCCCCGTGAAGGCCTCGGACAACGCTTCCGCATTCAACCCCAACACGGCGTGCACGGACGGTTGACCGGGGGCGGTCATGCGTCCGCCAGTTCGCGCTCGCATTCCTGAAACATGCCGACGGCTTTCGCCACGCCCGCATCGAGTTCATCCGGTGTGTCGGCCTCCAGGCCCAATCCGACATCCTGGAGATTGTGATCGGAAACGTACCAGCGGTCGACCTCGTCATCGTAGGCGTATTCGACCTTGACGACCTTCCCTCGGTAACGCAGCGGCAGCGCCTTCATCATCGGTTCTCCTTGGCAACGGACAGTTCCCAGTATTCGCAAACCTGTGCCGGGAGAAACCCCCGGGCGCACTTTGTGCGTCCGAATCTGACGCAGGGCTTACTTATCTTCATGGTCCCGCCCCCGAGGAGAGTGTCTGTGCTTGGAGCCCGCCAGCGTCACCGCGTGTTCGCGTACTTGCTCAACGCCGCCAATTGCCTTGATTGCCGAGAGGACGCGGCCTACAAGCTGACGTCCTGGATCAGCGAGAACGCCAAACTCCTGCAGTTCGACGCCGGTTGGGACCTGTTCTCGCCACCGAAGCTCCATCGATACTCACCAGGTTCCGATCTCACGCCTCGCGCTTGGTCGGCGGTCCGGGGCGCCCTGCGGAACGCGGTTCAAGCCACGCGGCGGGCTCGTCCCGACCTCACGCGGCGCCGCCTGCTGCGTCTGGCAGACACCGCCGGTCTCTCCCGGGTCGACATCCAGATCTTCGAATTCCTGCTGCTGCACGAGACGGATCCGCTCATCGCATCATTGGTCGACGACCTCGTCAGCTCCTCGCGGGGCGGCAGGTGCATGAACGTTGCCCATCCAGTGCCGTCCATGGTTCTCAACCTGCCCTACCGAACAGTGTCGGCGCGTTTCGGTCCCCAGGCGCCGCTGGTGCGCACGGGACTCGTCTCCGTCGACTACGATGGCGACCTGACCCTGGCCCGGCGAGTGCACCGCCTCGCGCTCGTCCCGGACAGCGGCGCGGACGTCAAGGAACTCCTGCTCGGGACGCCGGACAAGGCGGAGCTCGCCTGGTCCGACTTTGCGCACATTGCTGACGACCGGGATCACGTCGAGCGGGTATTGCGCGGAGCCCTGCGGACCGGGGAAACCGGCGTCAACATTCTTCTTTACGGCCCCCCTGGCACCGGCAAGACCCAGTTCTGCAGGTCAGTGGCCGAACGGCTGGGGGTTCCGCTGTTCAGCGTCGGAGAAGACGATGACGACGGCGCCGAGCCCACGCGGAAGGAGCGGCTCGGCGACCTCGGACTTACGCAGGCCCTGCTCCGCACCGAGCGGGACTCGCTCATTCTCTTCGACGAGATGGTCGACCTGCTGCCGCAATCCGACGCGCTGCCGTTCATCTCGGGTCCGTACCCGCGGCGAGGTATCGGGGCCACCGGCTCCAAGCTGTTCGTGAACCGACTTCTCGAGACCGCGCCGGTACCCACGCTCTGGACCGCGAACACCGGCGACGCGATTCCCGCCGCGCTGCTCCGCCGGATGAAGTTCACGCTCGAGCTGCGCCTGCCGCCGCCACGGGTCCGGGCGCGGATCTGGTCCCGGCAGCTGTCCCGGAATGCCATCGAGGCGAGCCCCGATGAGACGCTCGCCCTCGCCACGTCCTTCGCAGCGCCGCCAGGGGTGGCCGCACAGGTAACCGAAGCAGCCCGGCTGGCCGGCGGCGATCTTGCGTCGGTGCACCGGGGTCTTGGGGCGCTGGCCCGGGCCCTCGGCTGCAAAAAGGCTGCCGAGACATCAGCCCGGGCCTTCGACCTCACTCTGCTGCGTTCCGACATGGACTTGGTGAGCCTTGCGGATCGCCTGGAAGCGCGCGAAGAGCGACGGCTCTCGCTGTGCTTGCAGGGACCACCGGGTACGGGGAAGAGCGCCTGCGTCCGTTACCTGGCCGACCGACTCGGCCTGGAGGTGCTCCACAAGCGCGCGTCCGACCTCCTGTCGCCGTGGGTGGGGGGAACCGAGCAGAACATCGCCCGAGCCTTTCGCGAAGCGCTGGACGACAAGGCGTTCCTGGTCTTCGATGAGGCCGATTCCCTGCTGGCCGACCGCCGCCACGCGGTGCGGAACTGGGAGGTCAGCCAGACCAACGAGATGCTGACCTGGATGGAGAGCCATCCCCTGCCCTTCGCCTGCACGACCAACTTCGGCGATCGCCTCGACCCCGCGACGCTCCGGCGGTTCGTCTTCAAGATCGCGCTGGATTACCTTGACCAAGGACAGATCCGCTCGGCCTTCCGCGCGTTCTTCGACCTTGATTCCACCGATGACGTCCGCCACTTGTCCAACCTGACCCCGGGCGACTTCGCGGTGGTCCGTCGCAAGGCCGACGTCCTCGGCTGCCTGCGCAATCCAGAGGCTCTCGCCGGCCTGCTGCGCGAGGAATGTGACGCCAAGCCAGAACGCCGACGACCCATCGGGTTCCGGGGTGGATCGCCCGGAACCGGTCCGTCCGGAAGCCGCGTTTCCGGCTCGCCATTGAGGTGATTGCCGGGAACACCTCTCGCGGACAAGGAGCGAAGGACGTGCGCTACGAACGCCTCACCGACATCGTACGCCTTGCCATCCGGCTGCAGGATGCCGGTGGCCTCACGATCGACGAGATCCGCGAGGAATTCGCCGTCAGCCGGCGTACGGCGGAGCGCATGCGCCGCGCCGTCGAACTCGCGTTCGGGCCGTTAGAGAGCGTTGACTGGGGCGACGGACGACAGCGACGGCGGCTCCCGGCGAGCGGACTGGCCGACCTGATCCGCGTCAGCGCCGACGAACTGGTGGAACTGGAGACGGCTGCCCTGGAACTCCAGCGAAGCGGCCGCGAGGAAGGGACCAGCCTGCTCCGCGACCTCGCGGCGAAACTGCGCGCGTTCCAGCGGCCCGCGGTACAGCGCCAGCTGGACCCGGATCTCGAGGCGCTCATGCTGGCCGAAGGACTTGCCATGCGGCCCGGCCCCCGGCCAAAGCTGGAGCCGGGCCTGTTGGGGGTGCTGCGCGAAGCCATCAAGGCCAACCGGGTGATTACGTTCCGCTATGTGAGCCGGACGAACGGACGGCGGAGCCGCCAGCAGGTGGAGCCCCACGGGCTCCTGTACGGGAGACGGGCCTACCTCGTCGGACGCAGAGGCGAAACCGAAGCCATGCGCTACTGGGTGCTTGCGAACATGAGTGAGGTGGGCCTCACCGACAAATGGTTCACGCACGATGCCGGTTTCGACCTCAAGGCCTTCGCCAGGCAGTCGTTCGGCTCCTTCCAGGAAGAACCCATGGAGGTCGTTCTGCGCTTCCGTGCGGACGCGACGCCGGACGCGGCGGCGTTCCTGTTCCACCCGAGCCAGGAGATTTCGGAGAACGAAGACGGGTCGCTAACGGTGCGGTTCGAGGCCGGCGGTACTCTGGAGATGTGCTGGCATTTGTTCACCTGGGGGGACAGCGTCGCGGTTGAGCAGCCGGCCGAACTCCGCGTGCGGCTAGCCGAGATGTGCGCCACGCTTGCAGAGCATCACCAGACCGCATGACTGTGCCATGCCTAGCGTAGCCAAGAGGAACACGAGATTTGTTTTGCCCCTTCAGGCGAAAGGTGAAGTAATTTCTACCTTCGGGTGGCTCTTGCAGGAGAGAGAATCTTGGAACTGAACATCTTTAGGACGATCGCGCAGGTAACCGACCGAGTGGAACCGTTCCATTCTCAGTTCCTTGGCGACGCTCTTCGCGCCAGCCTTAGCGGTGAACGGTCACTGTTTGATGGGTTTTGGAACCTGGCCGCACCACCAAATTGGCCAATCCCGCAAAGTGCAACTGTGGAAACCGAGCGAAGAGTGGGAGAGGGGAGGAGAATCGACCTGACCATCACCGATTCCGACCAAGGCATGGTCCTTGGAATCGAGGTCAAGACCAAGAGCGCATCGGCCCAACCCGGCCAACTTGAGGACTACGAACACGGACTCGTGAAGGTATTGAACAAACCTGACTGGAAAGTCGCCATTTCCTTCCTCACCCCATTTAACCGGAAGCGGGCGGATGACATGGCCGACGCACTCCCTACCGTAAAGTTATTCGAGCAGTTTGCGAGGACTTCTGGTAAGGCGGCACGGCATGTGAGTTGGTTGGACGTGGCTGATCTCCCTTGGGACGGTCGCGAAATATGGCGACAGCATCAAGAGTATGTGAAGGACATAATCTCGAGCAAAGACAAGTTGACATCTTACGTTGCTCGCAACCGTACATTCAGTGAGTTTTTCGGCGAAGGCGCTGCTGGGCTGTTTTGGGAGGCGCTCAACGAAATGGGCGTCCGTCCAGAGGACACCGGAGCGAAAATTGACCTCAAAACTTGTACCGCTAACCCGGAATCGTTGACGCGGGTGTTTCACATTTTGGTCGAACAGGGAGAAGGGGTATCTCGCGGCGATAGGCGTGACCGTTTCCCGGATGAATTGCGGGAAAGGTTTCTTGATTCTCGTTGGTTTGCGTTTCATGAGGCTTTCTGGGACCTGTCCCGGCAGTATTCGAATGTTTGGATCGGCGGCACGAAGGACTATGGGGTTCGTGTTTCGCACGAGCGGCACTCCGGAGGCGTGAGTCTCGTTACGACTGATGGACCACGCATTCTCAAAATTGGTAAGCCGCGCTAGGAGACTTGTGCGAAGAGTGCTCTGGTGTTGTCAGGCTGCCCTTGATCCGTTTCTTGACCTGCTCCCCGGACCCTGGACCACCCATTGCGAGAAAATTCACAGCCATTGAACCTGCCCCCAACGTTGGACCACCTGCAGCGCAAAAATAGCGGCTGATCCGCCTCAGGGCCGGCATGCCGGCCGTGAGGCTGTTGCAAGCTTGATCGAGGGAAAACGGCCCAATCGAAATCCGGCCTCGTCGCAAGCCGTCAATGGTACGGCGGATCAACGCTTAAGGAAGGGGGCTGCGGTACGCTCCCGGTCATTTGCCTACCGTCCGGTCGCGATTGGATCGCTGGCAAGACCAGGAGCAAATACTGTGTCGTCCCAGCGTCAAAACGGTTCGATGTCTTCCCGTTCAGCAACAAGCGCACAAGCGTCCAAGAATATGCCCCTGTAGTCCAAGTCCACGATGCGTCCTTCCGCTGCCAAGCTGTCCCCCATCCGCATTGTTTCCAAACAGGAGGCCCATCTGTCCTTTCGGAATTTCAAATGTGCCACAGGGCCAAATTTCTGGTTCCCGACATACGCGAATAGGGAATCGTCCCTGTCAAGTATGTCCCTTATGGCGCCTTGTGTCCGTATCCATTTGCCAATGTGCGGCTTTTTGTACTTCTGAATCTCAAGGCTGGTCATTTCCTTGATGGGCTGTAGGAGTTCCGCAACCGTCCTACGGGTGTAAATCTTCTCGCCCAGCCCCAGTCCGTCCGCCTGTTGCCTGTTGACCTGCAAATCCTGATAAGAATTGTCGTACGTTGCCCCCGTAGAAACATCCACATCCACCGAACGGGGTTTCGTGCAGCATGCCGCAGCATCTTTTGAACCAATGCAGCGGAACACATCCATGGTGAACAGATCCCAATGTTCCGCCGGTATTGGACGCAGGGGGTTGGGGTTGCGGCTGCCTACCGAATATTTCCTGCCCCAAACCGCTAACTTGCCGAGTCGCGCATGGTCCTCAATCTTGCGGGGTAATCCGACCGCATCAGAACCGTCCCTGAATTGACTCTTGTAAAGTTCATGCATCGTCCAATCCGGCTGCACTTCCGTGCTGGCGAACGGCTGGTCGAAACGTGCGGATGGTCGGTGAAAGCGGGCCAGCACATAATTCCTTGCACGGAGCCAAAGTACCTTCGGCCACTCGGAAAAGATCCCGATTGCCAAGACCGAAACTGCTAGCCCGACGAAAAGACCCGCCGTCACCCAGCGGCTCGTGATTTGAACAACAAAGTCTCCCCACGCGGAGACGTTCGATGTCGCCTCGTCCGGGGTGATCTGCATCAGTGCCAGCACGAGCGCAAAAGCTGGGCCTGTGACCCAACCAATGACCCTGGCTATCGCCCTGAATGACATATCCACATAGCCGCAGCACGCTCACTTTTGTGTCGCTCGAATGGCACTTCTACTCGCTATCTTGGACTAACATTTGCACAAACCCCTCGCTGGTCAGACAGGCATTCGTATAGTCAATTCGGTCGTTGGCCTTAAAGACTCCACTCCCGACCGTCTCAATCGCACGCATTTCGCATCGGGCTTTGGACTTCTCTTGGTCGAGCTGCCAGAGCGAGATAGTAGATTTTGCGCATTCGGCCATGATGCCCCTCAGCGGCATCACGTCCAGCATGGCTAGTTATCCCAGCGTTTGCGCCAAGCATGATGGGCTAATCCCAAGCTAAGCAACAGCTTCCACGCCCGCCCAATCGGACACCTCACGCTTTCCACCGTGAACAGGCTTGCTGCTCGCTGGGCGGCGGTGCCGCCCGGCCAGTCTTCATACAGACGGTCCCGCCGGTCAATCAGCCGTTCAATCCTTGCGCTTGCCTGTTCCACCGAAAAGTCATCAATGCCATCCGGTACGTCAATGTCCAGTTCGTCGCACAGCGAACAGATGAAGTCGTACTGTTTGTTCGTGATGGTGCCGGGTTGTTTCCGGTAGTTCGACGTTCCACGGGCAGGGTCCGGCGAAGCACTTGCGGTCTTCGCACTACCGCCTGAAAAGACACCCATCACCATCCCGCCCAAGCCGTAGCACATGCCGATGAGAGCCACGAGAAGAATGACGATGCCGACAATGCTGGCGTGGTCTTCCCATTGCCACCAGAAATAAAGACCGGCAGCGCAGACGCAGAAAATAAGAAAGTTCACGACGCCATGTCCGCGTTTCCCAGGGACGATCCATGCCCCGCAGGGCCCCATAATGGGGAGTTCCGGCCAGATTGCTAGGTCGCCGCTGTCCGGCGCGACTGTGCTAACTTCGACTTTTCACCCGCAACAGCAGCTTCCGGGCCCGCCCGACCCGACGACTCATGCTTTCGATCGTGAACAGCCGCCCGCCGTTCGTGTTCGACGGCGGAACTAAACACTTCCCCGAAGGCATTGCGGAAGTCGGTTCCCGGCGCCATTAGCGTGATGCGGGTGCGGCCTTCCATCAGGCACTCGGATCAAGCCAGATGGCGACGCTGCCGCCGGTAGCATTGGAACCAGTCCGTCGGACGAATATGGTGGTAAGCCGCGATTTTCCCGCTGCAGGTGGTTCGCGTTGGGGGCATGTCGAGTCAATTTTGAACCCAACACAATGGAATAGAGAAAGCAAGATGGACACTTACCAGCCGGACGAACTCTACGCTGCCCTTGCCGATGAATTATTCCTAAGTCGAAAAAAAGCGACAGCCACAGGAGGAAGAAACAACATTCGTGCACGAGGAGATGGCCCCGAGCAAACAGTTAGAAAGCTCGTCGGAAGTTTGATAGGAAGCCAGTATCGAGTAACACAGGGGCACGTAGTTCGCGCTGATGGCATGAAATCCGGCCAGATAGACATCATCATCGTTAGAGACGTTCCAGCAGCGACGATGCACAATGCAGAAGAAGGAGAAACTGAACTGGTGAGAGTAGAGTGGGTCGCAGCCGTAGGCGAGGTCAAGTCCTCTTGGGCAAACCATAACCGAGTCATTCAGAGCTACCAGCGAATGGTGAAAGACATCGAAACTCTGCAAGAAGGACGGCTGGTCAGGAACAAGTTCAGATTTGGTACAATCGGGAACGATGCGACCTTAGCTGAAATGAGCCGGCCGATTACGGGGAGACCTTGGGCGAACCAGTGTTACACCTTCTTAATTGCATTAAGTCAAGGCGATTGCAAGGTGAAGAACCTAGAAGTCGATATCAAGAAGAACGACATAAGACCGAGCAATGCATCAGTGGTGATTCTAGACCAAGACCACGGAGCCACACTCTGCATCCCGGGACGAATGGGTCGAAAGGGAGCAGAATTGGGAATTTCGGCCGAGGTAAATCTGACCTCCCAAGGTTCGGCTAATACAATGACTTGGCTGACTATACAGGAAGAAGGGCACGCCCCGGATATCAGCTCTGCACGAATCTTGCATTACTTCGTGACAGACCTGCAGCTTCACTTGGGCACATGGTATGAGGAATATTGCAATCCCGGGCACTATTCAAAACTGGGGCCGATGTTAAGACACAGGCATCCAAGCGAGAAGATCTGAACGCACAGGGCCAGTATGGGTTAGACGCCAATCGTATGGCGCCCCCGAAAATGGCGTTCAATCACCTCGTCCGTCACCTGACCTGCTCCCTGGAAGCCGGACCAACTCATTAGGGGAGCAGGTCAAAACTGTCCGGTGATCGTTTGCCATGGAAGTCAGGAAATCCAGAAAGTTGGTTCCCCCTCCAAAAGCTCCGAGGATCCCGTCCGAAGATTGTCGCTTTCGGTTCCGATCTCGCTAGAGATTTTCTTGTATCCCTTCCCCCCTCCGATGGGCTACACCAGATGGCCCTAGTGCATTGCCGCCTGCCGACCTCTGTTGGCCGGTCTACGACAGTGTTATGGCGATGGCCCAGCACGGCTTGCAGTCAGGTGCCGCGAGGCCAAACCAAGGGAAACTCCGGGGCATCCATGGAATCGCCCGGACGGAGCCGTACGTCAGGAAACGGCGGGGAGGTCGTACCCGGGCGCCGGACGAAACGGGCGTCGTCGCCAATCCAGCGTGCCGACAGGGCACGCCTAGGGTGGGCGGGCGACCGGTTGGCGGGGGCGCCGTGGACGGTGAGGTAGTGGAAGCAGATGGCATCGCCCGGTGACAGGTCAAAGCCTCGGATGTCGTAGGCGTCGCGATGAGCCGCGATGTCAGGCAGGCATTCGAAGGGGTCGGCCTCGCCGTAGAGCGGCTGCGTGTTGAAGCGTTCGGGCGTGAAGTGACGGCCCCACCGGTGGGAACCGGCGACAAATTCGGGGCTCGTGTCGCGCGCCACCTCGTCGAGCGGGATCCAGATCGAGACGTTCTGCCAGCCCTCGACGCAATAGTAGGGCAGATCATGGTGCCACGGTGTGGCGATCTGGGTCCCGGCTTCCTTGACCAAAACGTGCTCGTGGAAGAGACGCGCAGTCCGTGAACGCATGAGCGCGGCAGCCAGCTCGGCGCATCGGGATCGCTTAAGGAAGGTTTCGTATTCGGAGATGCGCGACCAGTTGCAATAGTCGCTCAGGAACAGGCGGCCCTGGTCGTCGCGGTAGTGTTTGCTGTCAGGTCCCGGCTCGGCCAAATTGCGCTCGACCCCCCGCGCAAGCATCTCCACCCAGTCGGCGAACAGGCCCCGAATAAGGATGACACCGTCGGCTTGGTAGGCATCGACGGTTTCTCGATGTGCGAGATCGCTCATGGTCGGGACCCACCAAGAAAGCACAAGAAACGTTGCCGCACCAGCATCGTGGTATCAAGTGCGAAAGGCGAGACTGGATCGGATCTCGCTGCCCTATGAGCGTGGCGGGTGACAGAGAGGTGGCAGCTGTCGGTCGTCAAGCCAAAATATTGCGTTCGCCGCGAGCGGCACGCCGAGGGTCTCGACTGACATTACGACTCAACCGATCGATCGGGGCTGATCACCGGACGCTGGCGCATCCGGACGCACCCCGCCATGGGCGCAGGCCGGCCCCATGGCTGCCTTGGGGATCGGTTTCCAGCGCCGTGCCATGGTCGGAACCGCCCTTCAGCGAGCAGGTTCAGAACGGAGTTGAAGGATTGCCCAACGACGCGTTGGCCACAGTCGGATTACCGCCGGTAACGACCGGCGCGCACCCAATCGCGAAGGCCATGGTGTTGGCGGCGCTGCTGCGGAGTGTGCCCTGGAAGGGCGATGGAACTTCGCTCGGGGGGCGCCTGCTACCGGCACCGGATCCGAGCGTCGCGGTTGTGGGCATTTGTCGTTGCCGACTGTGCACGCGGCAAGTCTTTTCGCGGCGAACCCAAGTGCCGACCCGACCCAGCCAACAATTCTTGCTCTGGCCACCAGAGACCGTCGCAACTGCCGATTGGCGTCGCCCAACAGTATTTTCCCTTCTTCCCGGTGTGATGTCTATGTCTTTACAGATCCGCCACCTTAGTTGATATGTCTATACGTTTACATTACACTTGGGTTATACCCAAGAAGGAGCGACGCGATGAGGACAGAGCTCTTGCAGCTTCGATTGCAGCCTGATGAGAAGCAGGCATTTCAACAGGCGGCAGCTCTTGCGGGAATCTCACTTTCTGCTTGGGTTCGTGAACGCCTGCGTACCGCTGCCATTCGGGAGCTTGAGGGCAGCGGTCGCCACGTTCCATTTGTTGAGCCCATCCCGCTGAGGACCGTAACCAATGGCTAATGCGACGTTCGGGTTTTCCCAGCTGGGACTGGCGAGCATCCTTGGGCAAAACAAGCTCACTGTTCCGCCGAACCAACGTGACTACTCTTGGACAGTCCGGGAAGTTAAGACGTTGTTTCAGGACTTCGCGCGCTCGATCGCAGATGACGACTCCAGCTATTTTCTCGGAACAATAGTTACAATTCCGCGCGGTGACGGTTGGTTGGAAGTTGTTGATGGGCAACAACGACTCGCAACAACGGCAATCATGCTTGCGGAAATCCGGAATTATCTGACAGAAATGGACCCAATGATTGCACAATCGGTAGACGGAGAAATCCTTAATGTAATTGACCGTAGCACCCGCGCTCGGGTTCCCCGTCTTCGATTGAACCTTGACGACAACGAATATTTCCGAGCGCGCCTAACTAACGAATACCCCGCACCTTCTCCGTCCAAGCCGTCGCACCATCTGATTCACCAAGCCTTTCGTGAAGCATACGGTCAAGTGAAAAGGATCGTCTCCGGCTTTGACGAGAAGGATCACGGCGACACTCTTAATCGATGGATCAACTTCATGCAACAGCGTGCCCGTGCAGTGCTATTGCAAGTTCCAAACGACGCCGATGCCTATCGGATGTTCGAGACACTCAACGATCGCGGTCTCCGAACCTCCCAATCCGACTTGGTAAAAAACTATCTCTTTGGCCGCGCAGGAGACCGCATCGACGAAGTCCAGCAGCGGTGGTCTCTGATGCGAGGCGCACTTGAAACCATCGAAGACGAAGATATCACAATTCGCTTCCTTCGGCATTCTCTTATTCTTATCCAGGGATTCGTTCGTGAACACGAGGTCTATGAAGCCGTGCAGCGGCTTGCCAAGGCGCCACAACCAGTTGTCACATTCACTGGCCAGCTGGAATCTTTGGCGAGTTCCTATGTCGCAATATACAATGCAGATCACGAAAAATGGAATCGATCCGACTCAACGAGAAAGGCGATCGAAGTCTTGAATTTGATCGATATCAAACCACTCCGGCCTTTGATTCTAGCCGTTGCAGAAGGCTTTGACGACAAAGAAACCGAGAAGGCGACTAATTTCTGTATTTCCTTTGGCGTTAGATTAATGATCGCAGGTAGTACTCGCACAGGTTCTGTCGAAGAGGGAATCGCTGACGCTGCTCACGAGATCTTTACTCAGAACATCACGACTTCGAATGACCTTAAGGCAAAGCTATCTCATCTAACTCCCTCCGATGGCAGATTCTTGGCCGCATTTGAAACCGCGACAGTTTCGAATCGGAAGCTAGCTCGCTATTACCTGCGCTCAATGGAGCTCTCGGCGAAAGGCGAAAGGGAGCCTTGGCACATACCGAACGATGACCGAAGCGAAATTAATTTAGAGCATGTGCTCCCAGAGAAGCCCGAAGGAAATTGGCCAAAGTTCTCGGACGACGAGGTGAGGCTGTACTACAAGCGCATAGGGAATCTTTGTTTGCTTCGGGCTAGTGACAATTCCACGGCAAAGAGTGCAAGTTTTTCAACGAAAATGCCAATATATGAGAACTCTCCGTACGAGCTCACGAAACAGATCGCAACTGCAGCGGATTGGACCGTAAGCGAGATCACGAACCGCCAAAAGACTCTCGCTCCAATCGCTGTTGCCACATGGCCGATCTAAGATCTTCGAAGTCGACGCCTATAGTTGGTGGCAATATCCTGAATCACGCGCTGGGTCGGAGGTTCACATTGCACAGGTCGGAGACCGGTCACACTTGCAGCGGATGGAGGGAACCATTCCCTTGATGATGCTGGCCAGCTTTTACGCGGAGTTCCTGCCAGCCGAGGGGCCGGGTGTCGCGTGTTGGGTCCGCGCCGGCGCGCGGAAGTTGGTACAACTGGCTGCCCGGCAATGGTTGACCTGAATGGTTCGTTCGGCTCCGAACAGATCCACGGCTACCGGGAAGGGCACGCGCGGATGTTTCTTCCTGGGTGAAGCGGCCTTCGGTCGCGGCAATTCGTAGCGTTCCGTGGGCTGACCGTTCAGGGAAGGGAATCAGGCTCCAGGAAGTCAAGAACGTTCTCTTCTGTTCTTCAAATGGACTTAAATTACGGAATTTTGTGCCAAGATGGAAACCATTCTAAGTAACGGACTGAAATAAAGAAATTGGCCTTCAAGTCCCAAAGTTGGAAACGCCTAGCCCTCCGCCACCGCTATTCCCACTCGTGTTCCGCAGTCAGAGCCGCACGACAGCACAGCCTCTGCGCTGGTTGGCCAGGGGATGCAAACAACACTCCGGTCACATTGACAGTCTGTCACGCTCGAACACATGCTGGTCGACTGTCGCCGGAGACCGCAGGATCACGGTGACAGCTGGGCAGCGTTCAGACCGTCCGCTCCGCATGCCCGCGACAGTACGCGCGGACGGGCATATGAAGGAAGGTTCAAGCGGCCCTAGCGAGCCGCTGCACGCTCTTCCTGATGGCGGATCCGTTGTCCCGCCTGGCAACCTCGAGCTCGTAATGGGACTGGAGATTGAGCCAGAACGAGCCGGATACGCCGAAGGCCTGCTCGAGTCTGAGCGCGGTGTCAGCCGTGATGCCGCGTCGGCCGCGTACGATGTCGCTGATTCGGTTCTGCGGAATGCCGAGTGCCTTCGACAAGCCGTTGGCGCAGAGTGCGTACGGCTCCATGAAATCCTCGCGGAGCGTCTCGCCTGGGTGTATCGGTCCGATCATCGGTGATAGTCCGTTATTTCGACGTTGGTGGGTCCGTCGTTCCGGTCGAAGACGATGCGGTATTGCTCGTTGATGGCAATGGCCCAATGGCCCTCACGATCGCCTCTGAGCCTATGGAGTCTTGCCCCGGGGTTGTTTCGCAGGTCGTCCTGCGTGGCAACCGCGTTAAGAACATTGAGCCTACGTTTGACATGGGCCTGGACGCTCTGGAAACGGCGCACCCGCCGGTCAAGCCAAACGGTCTCCGTATCCTTGTCCGCAAATGACCGTATCGCCATGGCCAATACGTAATACGGTATTCGCATATGTCGAGGCTGCTCGGCCGGTCGGCTGTGGGCTGTTTCCCTCGGCATTGCTCGGCCCGACGAGCCGGGTCGGGAGCCGCTGTGAGGCAATCGGGATGATCGGCGCGCCTTGGCAACCGCCCCAAGCGAATGCCGAGCGATGGGACGCCATCGATCGGGGTGGCGACTCCGCTCGCCTGTCGGTCGCTGACGACAACACCTAGACTCCGATGGTCATGCCCGCTCCGCCTTCCCACGCGTCCATCGTCATCGTCGGTGGCGGCATCATCGGCCTGAGTCTCGCCTATCACTTGGCGCGACGGGGCCGTGAAGGCGTGGTGCTTCTGGAACGCCGGCAATTCACGTGCGGCACCACCTGGCACGCCGCCGGGCTCGTGCGCTCTGCTGCTCCGTACCCGACTCTGGCTGCGATTCTTGCCGATTCGGCGCGCCTCTACGCCGAATTGGAGGCCGAGACCGGTCAGGCGACCGGGTTCCGCCAGACCGGCTCGATCTACACCGCCAGGAACGCGGAACGCTGGGCCGAGTTGCAGCGCGCGGCCGCAAGCGCGCGTGCCTTGGGAGCCGAAGTGGAGCTTTGCACGCCGGATGACCTCAAGCGTGTCTGGCCGCTCCTCCATGTGGACGATCTGTTTGGCGGGAGTTTCTTTGCCGGCGATGGGCAGACCAATCCGGCCGACACCGCTGCAGCCCTCGCCAAGGGCGCTCGGCAGGCCGGCGCGCAACTGCTGGAAAACGTGGCAGTCACCGGGATTCGCACGGCCGACGGCCGCGTCACCGGCGTCGAAACGGAGGCCGGCTCGATCGCGACGGACTGCGTCGCCAACTGTGCTGGCATGTGGGCACGCGAGATCGGGCTCCTGGCCGGTACCGCCGTGCCGCTGCACGCGGCTGAGCACTTCTATGTCGTCACGGAACCGATGCCGGAGATCGAGCCCGGGCTTCCGGTCATGCGTGACCAGGACGGTTCCATCTATTTCAAGGAGGACGCCGGCAAGCTGCTGATCGGAGCCTTCGAGCCGGTGGCCAAGCCGTGGGGCATGGATGGCATTCCGGAGGATTTCTGTTTCGACCAGCTTCCCGACGACTGGGACCATTTCGAGCCGATGCTGGAGGCGGCGCTGCACCGCGTTCCGGCGCTCCAGGACATTGGCATCCGCACGTTCTTCAACGGGCCGGAGAGCTTCACGCCCGATCAAGCGTTTCATCTCGGACCCGCCGGCAACGTCGAGGGCTTTTGGATCGCCGCCGGCTTCAATTCGATCGGGATCCAGGCGGCAGGGGGCGTCGGCCGGCGGCTCGCGGAATGGATCGAGGAAGGCGTGCCTCCCTGCGACCTCTCGGCCTTCGACCCGCGCCGCATGCAGCCGTTCCAGAACACCAAGTCCTACCTGAAGACCCGCGTGAGCGAGGCGCTCGGGCTGCTCTACGCCATGCATTGGCCCTACCGTCAGTTCGAGACCGCGCGCGACCAGCGACGATCTCCCGTGCACGAGGTGCTGGCGCAGGCCGGCGCATGCTTTGGCGAGGTCGCCGGCTGGGAACGCGCCAACTGGTTTGCATCGCCCGGCCAAGAACCGGCCTACGTCTACAGCTACGGTCGCCAGAACTGGTTCGGGGCGAGCGCCGCTGAACATCGTCGTGTCCGCGAGGCCACCGGCGTCTTCGACCTCACGTCTTTCGGCAAGTTTCTGGTGGAAGGCCCGGATGCCGAGGCGCTGCTTCAATGGGTTTCCGCGAATGACGTGGGCGGCCCGGCCGGCAACGTCATCTACACGCAATGGCTGAATGCCGCTGCCGGCATCGAGGCGGACCTCACAGTCACCCGCCTGACCGACACGCGGTACCTGATCGTGTCCGCGGCCGCCACAGCGGCACGCGACCTCGCCCGGCTGCGCGCGGAGGCACGAGACCAGCGCGTGGAAATCATCGACGCGACCGAATCCTGGGCGGTGTTTGCCGTGATGGGGCCCGGGTCGCGCGCGCTGCTGCAGCCGCTGACGTCGGCCGACCTTGCCGGCCCGGCGTTTCCGTTTGCCGTGTCGCGGAAGATCGAATTGGCAGGGGTGCCCGTCCGCGCATCGCGAATCAGCTACGTCGGCGAACTTGGCTGGGAACTCTACGTGCCATGGAACGAAGCCGCGCGCATGCTCGCGACGCTACGGGAGGCCGGTGCGATGCAAGCGGGCATGCATGCGCTCGATAGCCTGCGCATCGAGAAGGCCTACCGTCACTGGGGTCACGACATTGCCCCGTCCGACACTCCGCTCGAGGCTGGCCTCGGGTTTGCGGTGAAGCCCGATGCGAAAGCGTTCCTCGGACGCGACGCTTACCTCCGCGCCCGGGACGCCGGCCCCGCCCGGAGAATGATGCAGTTTCGGTTGCGAGATCCTGAACCCCTGTTGTTTGGCCACGAGCCGATCCTCGCGGATGGCCGGACGGCGGGCACGCTCACCTCCGGCAGCTACGGGCACACGCTGGGCGGCGCCGTTGGCTTGGGCTACGTGCCCGCCGAAATGCTCCACGCCACGGACTTCGCCATCAACGTCGCCGGCACCATCGTCCCCGCAGACGCCTCTCTCCGCTCCCTGTACGATCCGACCGGCGCCCGAATGCGGGAGACCTGACGCACCGCTACCCTGTTCGGAAGGGGGGAGGTCATCGATGACGTGCCGCCGTGGGTGAGCCGTGGCTCGTCCGACATGCAGGAGCGCGGAACCGGATTCCGGCCAGGTAAAGGGACGGCGCCTGGCACTTCCACCATGTCAGCATCGCAACCTCACACCCCAGATCATCGACGGTCCCGGTCCCACCAGCGGAGCAACCCAAGGAGCAGGTCACCTTCTCCCTGGGCGCACTGAGACCCGTTGAGATCCGATGGCGTCAGACGGCGTTTCGGGATGTCAAATGCGTGCAATGCCAACAAGTTGCAGTGATTCTGGTTCGTCGATTGCAGCGATTGTGAGCGTCACCTATGGTCGTCGCGAGCCGGTCGGGGGCGAAACTGAACATGAAGATTGCAACCTTGAAGGAAAAGCTTGCTGCCGATGGATTCCGGGAGATCGACGTCTTGGAATGGGAAGCGGACAGGTTCAACGAGACCCACAGTCATCCATACACGGCGCGCGCCTACATATTGTCCGGCACGCTTACGGTGGATTGTGGCACCGAAGCCACGACTTGCGGAAAAGGCGACGAGTTCACCCTCGAGCCCAATATTCCGCATACGGAACGCGCTGGTCCGGAGGGTGTGAAATTCGTATTCGGCATTAAGCGCTAGTCAACAGAATGACCCGGCCGCAGGGCATTGGCCAGCCAGTTTTCCAACCTCAATCCGGGCACATGCACGAACTCCCGTTCGTTATTCGTGACGAGAGTGGCGCCGAGGGGGCGGGCACCGCGGGTTCGGTGCGCGTCGGAACCCCGACGTCGGTACTGCTGAGTACCCGACAATGGCTGACCTGCATGCTTCGTTCGGTTCCCAACGGACCTATGGGCGCCTGCAGGCGCGCGCGTGGGGTTTCTTCACGGGTGGAGGAAGCAAGTACCGGTCAAGTGATACGGTGTCATCGGGAGCCGTTGCTCCGGCGCGACAGATCCTCGCCGGAATAGGATGACGTGAAAACGAAATGACCGTCGACCCTGCACCGTTCCGTGTCGAAGTGCCGCAGGATGCGATCGCGGATCTACGCGAACGCCTGGGTCGCACGCGTTGGCCCGACCAAATCGACGGATACGGATGGCAGCAGGGCGCGGAGCTCCGCGCCGTCCAGCGCTACGCTTCCTACTGGGCGAACGGGTACGACTGGCGGGCGGCGGAGGCTGATCTCAACCGGCTTTCCCACTTCACCGCACGGGTGGCCGGGTTGCGGCTACATTTCGTGCACGAGCGTTCGCCCCACGCACGTGCCGCTCCACTCCTCATCCTGCATGGATGGCCAGGTTCATTCTTCGAGTTCCACAAACTCACCGAGATGCTGACCCGCCCGGAGCTGCACGGGGGCGACGCCGCAGACGCCTTTCATGTCATTGCGCCGTCCCTTCCGGGTTTTGCGTTCTCGGAGGCGCCACGCGAGCCTGGGATGCACCCGGGTGCGGTTGCCGAAATCATGCACACGCTCATGCACGACGTACTTGGTTACAAGCGCTACGCCGCGCAGGGCGGCGACTGGGGTGCGCTCGTTGCTTCAGGGATGGCGATGCGCCATCCCGAGTCCGTCGTGGGGCTGCACCTGAACATGCAGGGCTATCGGGCGAAGACCGGAGGCAGTTCCCGGCCTCTTGACGACGAGGAGAAGGAGTGGCTGGGCGATGCGCGCGCGATGTTTGCCGAGGACATGGCCTACTTCGCGATCCAGGGCACGCGCCCGACGTCGCTCGGCTACGGCCTGCACGATTCACCGGCCGGGCTCCTCGGATGGTTCCTGGAAAAGTTCACCGCCTGGACCGATTGCGACGGTGTCCTCGAGAACGCGGTCACGCGCGACGAGTTCCTGACGAACCTGATGCTCTACTGGGCGACGGGAAGCATCGCCTCCGCCGCACGCATTTACTACGAGCACCTGCACACCGGCGACCGCGCGATACTCCCGGCTGGCCAACGGGTCGAGGTACCGACGGCCATGGCGGTATTTCCCAGGGAGATTCTGATCGGACCGCGCCAGTGGGTGGAGCGGGCGTACAACATCGTCCGCTGGACGGAGATGCCGAGGGGCGGACATTTCGCGGCGCTCGAGCAACCTGAACTGCTCGCCACAGACATCCGGACATTCTTCAGGGGCCGGTTCTCGTAGGCTCCTTCCTGAATTGACGCTGCCCCGTCCCGGACAGGATGCGTCATCCGCGTAGGGCGTGACCTTGTTCCTTTGAAGTGAAGATGGGCGATGCGTCGTCGGCTTCAGGCTGCCCGTCACTCGCCGATGATGTTGGCGGACATCGACAGAATATCATCAACGCTTGGAAATCACTTCGCGCTGACGGGCAGCAGACCATTGTGGCAAGGCAAGCGCTTGCCTAGGATTTCGCTGGAGTTGACGGTTGCGGGTGATCCGCCATGAAACACATTTCGCCTGCAGGGATGGAACCGACCAGGGCCGAGCATGCCGAGCGCACGGCGACCTATCTTCGCGCCGGGGAGGAACGCGCCCGCGAACTCGCCAATCGCGGGCCGGTCCGGTTCGGCACCGACGGCAGCCTGCATCCCGACATCCTGAAGGCTTACTGGAAGCACGGTTTCTACGTGTTCCAGGGCGTGGTCGGCGAAGCGGAGCTGGACGAGCTCCGACGCGACGCCGACATGATGATCGAGCGCGCGCCCATGCGTCCGGGAGCCGATCTGGACAGGCACGGCCGCCCGGCCCTCGGGCGGGACTTCGCGCGCGAGCCCTACACGCTGGTGAAGCCGCTCTCCGACCTCTGGGGCGGTACGGCCAAGCTCAACGGCCGGCATCCGCACCAAATGGTCCAGCCGCAGCCCGACGCCGATGCGCCGGAATATGTGGTCTTCCTGATGTACGGCATGTGCCAAACGATGCCGGCGGCGCTCCGGGTCTACGGCCATCCGCACCTCCTGGCCGTGGCGGAAGCGATCAATGGGGCGGACTTCGTCCCCTACAACGACGCGATCTTCGTCAAGCAGGCAGGCGTTGGCGGCTCCGTCGCATGGCACCAGGACGGCGTCACCCACTGGGAATCGCCCGACTGGGACGAAGGCATCCACGGCTTCAACTTCCAATTGCAGCTGTATCCGACGACGCCTGCCAATTGCCTCTGGGTCGTGCCAGGCACCCACAAGCAGGGACGGATCGACATCAGACGCCGCGTCGTCGAGAACGGCGGCGATGAAAAACTGCCGGACGCCGTGCCGCTCGTTTGCGAGCCCGGCGATGTCACGATCGTCAACCGCCAAATGTTGCACTGCTCTTTCGCGAACAGCTCGCCCGACAAGCGCATCTCGATCACCATGGGCTTCCACCGCCGGCGGTCGGTTCTGGGCCAGCGGGGCAAGCTCAACATGGGTGCCGACCAGATCTATGACGAGCAGCGCGTCTTCGACCGCTCAGCCGTGATCCAGGTCGCCATCGACGCGCGGCGCCAGCGCTATCCCGAAGAAACGCCATTCCGCTACCGGCCCTTTGCGGGGCAGGAGGACCGGTTCCGCTTCAACGACGAGACCTACGAGCGGGTTCTCCGCGACTACAACACAAAGGACCTGGCGATCTGACGCCCGCGCGGTGAAGCGCGGACAAGCAGATACGGGCATCGCCGCAACGTGCGACCTCCTCGGTTGTGGCGCCCCGGGGCCGCGTGAAGGCAAGCACCCGAATGCACACGGACTCGCAAGGCCAGTTGTGTCGACGTATTTGCTCGCGAATTGGGCTTGGGCCTCAAACCAATCGGGCTTCGAGAACCGCAAGCGATCGGCCCTAAGTCCGTTTGCCAGCGCATGGAGCGCCCCGCCGCTGCCCGCCGACTCAACTACACGGCGAGCGTCGCAACGTCGTCAGTCTCGTGCCCCGGGCTTCGGTTTCGGGGCTTCCGATGAGACTTCGAGCTGTAGCTGCAGTCAGCCGCCTTGGTTCCGCCGGCATGGGCCCCGCGATCTTTTCGGCGAGAGCCCGTGTGGTGTGCGCCGCGTCGATGATCTCGCCCAACCGCTGAACCCCGATTGACAGAGTACCGGCGCTTCGGTTCGTCGAAGTGTGCACCGCGTTCTTCGACGAAGCGTGCTCAGCTGCGCGCACCCGACGACGTACCGCGACAAGCACAAAGAAGACGTCACCCGGGCTGGTCGAGTAAACTTGGCTGGTCGTCGCTGCGCGCTGACATGCGACTGGCCCAGGCGATAATCAGCACATCCACGAGCGAATTGGTGAATCCACGATGAGACAAGTTTTCGCAGCGCTTGCCGCAACCGCGATGCTCGCGGCGGGGCACGTCAATGCCGACACGCTGGGACCCGCCCCGGAGATCGTCGCCGAGTACGACCGCAGCTTCATTGAGCGCTCCGGCGCCCAGACGTTCGGCGAGATGCTCGACACGGGCATCATCCGCTATTTCTTCACCGGCGGACGCGACCTGCTCATCCTGGTCAACGGGCGGCCCTACACAACGACTGCGGGCAATCTGGACACCCTCCCGCTGTCGGCGATCGAGCGCATCGAGGTGCTGAGGGCAGAGAGCCTGGGGATACACGGCGGCCACGCTGCGGTACGTGGCGCATTCAACCTCGTGCTGCGGAGGGATCTGGACGGTTTCGACGTGCGGGCCGTCACCCGGATGCCGAGCCGCGACGGCGGCGACGCGCGCCAGGGCAGCGTCGTATGGGGCGGCGCGATCGGCGACGGCGGTCGCTTGACCGTCGGCGTTGACATCCTCGACCGCCAGGAGATTGCCGGCAAGACCCGCGAGCACAGCCGCTCGGAGTGGACGGAGGGCGGCAGCTTCGCCGACGCGAGAAACGTGAGTGTCGGCGGCAACACCGTCTACATCTTTGACCAGAGCACGAAAGAACTGAGAACCGTCCCGCTCGGCGCGTGCGACCAGGCGCTGGGCTACACCGGCCCGCTGAGCAACCCGCCGGGGATCGAATCAGGCGACAAAGGCTGCGGGTTCGCCTACGGCAATTTCTGGTGGGACAGCCCGAGCTACGACCAGAGGAACGCGATCCTGAACCTCAACCACCCGATTGGCGAGCGCGCCGAACTCCACGTGGACGCCAACGTCACGCACGGGCGCGGGGCGTTCCGCTACGCACCGTCGATCAGTGTCTTCTCCATCGCCCCGAGCGAAAAACTGCTCGACGCGATCAATGAACCTGCGGGCAAGGCCGACCCGGCGTTCGAAGTGACGAGTGAGAACATCTTCTCGGTCGGGCACCGTTTCATCGGCCACGGCAACCGAGACTGGAATTGGAGCACGGAGGAATTCGATGCCTCGGCCAGCATCAGGGGCCGGCTCACCGAAAGCCTCGGCTACGACGCCCGCGTCGAAGCCTACAGGTTCGATGGCGCGGTGTCGGGTGATACCTTCGTGGACGCCGAAACGATCACGCACGAGATCGCGGCCGGAAGATACGACCTGACAAATCCGCTGTCGGTGGAACCGGACCACGTGCAAGCGATCGAGAAGAGCAGCCTGCACGAGGAGGAGGACTTAGGCTCGAGGTATCTGGGCGCACGTCTTGCGCTCGAGGGCGCCGGGCCGGGCATCGGCGGGCGCACCACGGCATGGACCGCGGGGGTCGAACTTGGCAGCGCGGAGTCCCACCGACTGCTGGCGTTCCGGGCAAGCGATGGCCGGACCCGCGACGTCAACGGGGTGCTCGGGTCGGGCGGCACCAGCTACGCCGGTGAGCGCGATGCGGCGGCAGCCTTCGCCGAGGTGTCCCTGCCGCTCGCCGACGCCGTGGACGTGAGAGCCGCAGCACGGGCCGACGAATACGATGATGTCGGCGGGCTGCGCGCGTGGCGCCTCGGAGCCGAGTACCGCCCGAGCGACATCATCACGCTGCGCGGCTCGTGGAGCGCGGGCGAGGGGGCACCCTCCATGTACCACCTGCACAGCACCGCGGCGCAAGACCACCCCTATGTCCGTTGCATCCCGGAGAGCGGGCCGCCACCGCGCACGTGCGACACGGCGAACTACCGGCAGGTAACGCGCCGCACGACCGGCAACCCCGAACTCCAGCCGTCGGGATCGGAGAGGCACTCCATCGGCGCCGAAGCCCGAAAAGGGCCGTACTACCTTGTCGTCGACTGGTACCGGCTCACAACTTCGGATCTGGCCGGGCAGCACGACGCGACCTGGGCGATGCTGAACCACCCCGAGTGCCCACCGGACGGCGGCAGCAACTGCATCGAGCGCGCGGCCGGAGACATCACCATCCACGACAGCTTCGCCAACATCGTCAAAAACGAGATTTCGGGAGTCAACACCCGATTCGGGGCGCGTACAGAAACCGGCTGGGGCTTCGTCGCCATGCGCGGGTTCTGGCGTTACGTCACCGACAGCGAGGAGCACATCGCCGGCGAGGAGCAGCGGTTTCCGCTCCCACGCAACGCAGTGCGCATCGTGACGTCGGTTGGACGCGGCGATCTTACGGTTTTCTGGGCCTTGAACTACCGCGACGAGATCGAGAGCCGGTGGGGCGACGGACGATTCAGTTCCTGGACCGGCCACGACGTGACGCTCGACTGGAAAAAGCCACTGGGGCTCGAAAACATGCGGGTAACCGCGGGTGTGTACAACGTCACCGACACGAAGCTCTCCACGAATACCGCGAATCCCTCTGTCACCGACGGGCCGCGTGCAGCCGGCTGGGGACGCACCTTTTTCGCGACCCTCAACATGCACTTCTGAGGGGGTGCCTGAAGGACAAATGCACCGCGTGCATCGACCGAGCAGACGCCAGCGCGCACACTGCCGCCGGGCGGGGTCGTATCGCGTCGCTGCCGGAGACATAAGCATTGACTGCAGTTGGGCCCGGTTTTCGGCTCGTCGACCGCGACCTCGGCGAGATTGACCACCATCCGCTCCGTCCCGTGCCTGTGCTCGTGATGGACCTGTCCCAGGTGTCCGGTCTCGTTTGAGCTTCAGCACGTTGACGGTCTCTCGATCGAGTGCGGTTATCGACGGAGCAGAGCGGTGCCGACGGCGGATCGGGTTCCAGGACGCAGTGGGGACACTGCGAACAGGGATCTTGATGCCAATCAACCGCCGTTCGTACTGGAACCGACCGCTTTGCCGTTTGCCGCTTCCGGATGTGACGTGGCACCGCGTTGATCCGCCACGTCCGGGTGTGCCGTCGGCCAAGGGCGCCGACGCGTTGTCGTCCCACGCGGCCCCGGCCGGTGCGACCGCCGGAACAACGGTTGGCGCTGCGCCACCCGGCATCGCAGCGGGAAACGCGCCCCCACGAGCCGGGGGTCAGCCATGAGCAACGACCAACTCTCCTACCTCTCGGCAATCGAAGCCGCCGCCCTCATCCGCGAGGGTTCGCTGTCGCCGGTCGAGCTGGTGACGAACGCTCTTGAGCGCATCGAGGAGGTCAACCCGACGCTCAACTGTTTCTGCTCCACGTACCCCTCGGATGCCATCGAGCAGGCGCGCGCGGCCGAGCGGGCCCTTGCGGCGGGCGGCGAGGTGGGCCCATTGCACGGGGTGCCCATCGCCATCAAGGACCTCACCCCCACCAAGGGCAAGACCACCACCTTCGGCTCCCACGCCTACAGGGACTGGGTGCCCGATTTCGACGCGCTGGTGGTGCAGAATCTGTGTGCGGCCGGCGCCATCATGGTGGGCAAGACGACGACGCCCGAGTTCGCGTTCTCCAGCCTCACCGACAGCCCTCTGTGGGGGATCACCCGCAACCCGTGGAACCCGGACCACACGCCGGGCGGGTCGTCGGGCGGCTCCGCCGCCGCCGTCGTGGCGGGCTGCGTGCCGCTTGCGGAAGGCTCGGACGCCGGCGGCTCGGTGCGGATCCCCGCCTCGCACAGCGGCTGCGTCGGAATGAAGCCGAGCTCGGGCCGGATCCCCTTCGAGTTCCTGCCGACCCAGTTCGACTACATGTGCTGCCACGGCCCGCTCTCGCGCACCGTGGCGGACGCGGCGCTGTTCCTGAAGCTGTGCCAAGGGCCGAACGAGCGCGACCTCAACTCGCTCGCGCCGGCGTTGGCAATTGAGGTGCCGCCGCCGAGCGACGTGCGCGGCCTGCGACTCGCGCTCTCGATCGACCTCGGCTACTACCGGGTCGATCCTGACGTGGCGGCGAACACCCGCACCGCCGCCGACGCCCTCGCGCAGGCAGGCGCGGAGGTCGAGCCCGTCGAGCTCGGCTGGAGCAGGGAGTTCAACGACGCGTGGCTGGCCTACTGGGGCGTGTTTCAGGCCACGCATTTCGGCCGGCATCTGGAGCGCTGGCGGGACCTGATGCACCCCTCCGTGATCGCGGCAATGGAGGGGGCCCGGGCGATGAGCGCGGTCGATCTCATGAAAACGGAGACGGTCTACACCGATGCCTGGAACGCGCTGCGGCCGATCCTCGAGCGCTGCGACGCGCTGCTCTGCCCGACCGAATCGATCCCGGCGCCACCAGTTGACTACGACGAACTCGGCTCCATGGGCGACACCGACGACGGCCGGCACCTGGGCATGGACATGACCATGCAGTTCAACGCGCTCAAGCTGCCTGCGCTCTCGGTTCCCTCAGGCTTCTCCTCTCAGGGGCTGCCCACGGGCCTGCAGATCGTCGGCCGCCGCTTCGACGACCTGACGGTGCTCCGCATCGGCGCCGCGCTGGAGGAGGCCCGCCCCTGGCGCCATCGCCGGCCGAGCCTGTGACGGGAGGCTCGCACGGTCCCAATCCGAGAACGGGCGTGAGCAAGGAACCGAAGACCATCCGTGCCACGGGAGCACGGGGAAATCTGGCCAGGCATCTTGGCAACGCGAGCCAAGCCTGCAAGATGTTGGGCTGATTGCGTGCGGCAGAGCGATTCGTCGCTGCTGTCGCAACCCTGCCCAACCGCGTTCACGGTGAACCCGATCGAATGACGAACGGTAATGAAACTCTCATCCAGCTCCTGAGCACCATCGGCCTCGGGTCGTGGGTGGTGCAGGTGTTCGTGGTGGTCCTTGCGACTGCCCTGCTTGCGTTCGCCTCGAGCCGCCTGGTGGCGCGGTTGCATCCAACCCTCAAGCGCACTCCCAGCGTGTGGGATGAGAGCCTCGTCGAAGCGATCGGCCCGCCTCTGCGCGTGTTCCTCTGGGTCGCAGGCATCGCGTTCGCGATCGAAATCATCCAGAACGAGGTCGGGGCCACCATTTTCGAAGCGGTCGACCCGATCCGGGATGTGGGCCTTATCGCGGCAGTCGCGTGGTTCCCGGTGCGGTTCATTCGTATCGCTGAAGTCAATTTCATTGCAGATCGGGAAGGCAAGGGCGAGGAGGTGGACCGGGCCACCCTCGATGCAATCGTCAAGTTGCTCCGGCTCTCCGTGATGATCACCGCCTTCCTGGTGGCGTTGCAGACCCTCGGGTTCAGCATCTCCGGCGTGCTTGCCTTCGGCGGAATTGGCGGCATCGCGGTTGGCTTCGCGGCGAAGGACCTGCTCGCGAACTTCTTCGGTGGACTGATGATCTACCTTGACCGCCCCTTTGCGATCGGAGACTGGATTCGCTCGCCTGACCGCCAGATCGAAGGCACCGTGGAGCGCATTGGATGGCGCCTGACGGTGATCCGTGGCTTCGACACCCGGCCGCTGTACATCCCCAATAGCGCGTTCGCCAATATCGCGGTGGAAAATCCTTCGCGCATGCGGAACCGCCGTATCTACGAAACCATCGGCATCCGCTATGACGATGTCGCAAGAATGGGCGCCATCGTGGGCGACGTCGAGGCGATGCTGCGTGCGCACGCCGATATCGACGCCGACAAGTTCCTGATGGTCAACTTCGACGCCTTCGCCCCGTCCTCGCTCGACTTCTTCGTCTATTGCTACACGCGCACGACCGACTGGGCGCAGTACCATCAAGTAAAGCAGGACGTGCTGCTGCGCATCGCCGAGATCATTGCAAGCCACGGCGCCGAGATAGCGTTCCCGACGTCCACCGTGCACCTCGCCGGGGACGTCGCGCAGGAAGGCGAAAATACTGCAGCGGGCCCCCGCAGTCGGGAAGAGCCGCCTCCCGACGTTGGCTGAGGCACCGGCTGCGCTAGTCGATGACCGCATTGATCGCGTTCTGCAGTCCGGCCGCCACGCTTCACGATCGGTCCGTACGCCCTCCGGGCCCGGAAACAAGGAAAACCCCGGGTTGGTTCACCAAAGCACCCAGCCTGTCGGGAAAAATCACCGCGTGCGGTTTCGCAACGCTCGCCGCCTGCCTACCGCCAGGGATGGGTTCTGCCGAAGGCATCTGACAGTGCACGAAGTCCGTCTCGTCGAGCGTGAGGCCGCCGCCGCGACCGCGTGCGGGCGTTTCTTCACAATTGAGACGAGGTTGGCCTCAGGCCGTGCGTCATCGTTTTCTTCGTGCCAGCCACCATGGGAAGGCTTCCGGGTCACAGAGGGCCCCGTTGAGAGCTATATGTTGGACTATGATTCTCGTGCACCAGGCCGGTTCGCCGGCTTGCAAATCAGCTCAAGATCCAGAACAGCCAGCCCTCCGCCATCACGGGCATTAGCCATCTGTGACCCAGTTGCGACCAATGACTGATTCGGCACCAATCGTCACGATTTTCGGCGCGGCCGGGTTTGTCGGGCGCGCGGTGGTCCGATGCTTTGCCAGAGCCGGTTGGCGGGTGCGGGCCGGCACCCGAAGACCGCAGCAAGCCAAATTCCTCCGGACGCTCGGAGAGCTGGGCCAAGTCGTGCCTGTCACCGCCGATGTGCGCCTGCCCTCAACCCTGCTGCCAGTGGTCCAGGGCTCCCGAGCAGTCGTAAATCTCGCAGGAATCCTCGCGCAAACGGGAAAGCAGACCTTTGCAGCCGTGCATGTCGACGGCGCCGCCAATGCCGCCAATGCGGCCGCCGGCGGCGGCGCAACGAGCTTCGTCCACGTTTCCGCCATCGGCGCAGACCCTTCCGTCCGATCGGACTACGCGCGCACCAAGGGATTGGCGGAGGTTCGAGCGCTGGAGTGCTTCGCCGACACTTCGGTATTGAGGCCCAGCATCGTGTTCGGTCCCGAGGATCAGTTCTTCAACCGGTTCGCAGCGGTCATGCGCATTGCACCGGCGATGCCGGTACCCGGCGGAGGTCTTGTCCGCTTGCAGCCGGTTTACGTAAACGACGTTGCGGAAGCCATATTCCGAGCTGCGACGATGTCCCAGGCGGCCGGCCAGACCTACGAGCTGGGTGGGCCCAGGGCGCGTTCGCTGATCGACATCCTACGGTGGACCCGTGACCAGGTGAGCCGCCGCTGTGCGCTGGTTCCGATCCCGTTCGCCCTGCTTTGGCCACCGGCCCTGCTGATGGAATGCCTGCCGAGCCCGCCACTGACCCGAGACCAGCTCCGCCTGCTCGCCAGAGACAACGTCGTGTCCGACGGTGCGGGCACGCTCTCGGACCTAGGCATAGAACCCACCGCGTACGAGGGTATCGCGCCGGCGTATCTCGAGCGTTTCCGACCGGGGGGCAAGTCGGCGGGCTGACCGCACGCCACACCTGGATGGACCTGAAGGGGCTATTGCGCGGCGACTGAGCACTGCAAGAACGCTCGCCCACGTGCGCGGTTTGCGATCGCCCGCGCATGCGAGATCCGACTTATCAGCCTGGCCGCAAGAAGCTGCAACCGACTAGAGTGACGCCGACCTCTGGCGTCTGATCCGAACGAGAACTCTCCGTGTGCAACCTCTACGCCAACACGATGCCGCAGGAGGCGATGCGGCGTCTCTTCGAGGCCATCGATCGATTGGGCAACCTGCCCTCGCTTACGGCTATCTTTCCGGACGCCGACGTGCCCATCGTGCGCTTGGGACGAGACGGTCGCCGCGAACTGGTCTCGGCACGATGGGGATGGGCGCGGACCGCCCGCGGCTGGGTCACCAACGCCCGGAACCTGGAGCGGAGTTGGCGGATCATCCAGAACGTGGAGCGGCGGTGCCTGGTGCCGGCCACAGCCTTCGCCGAGTACCACCCCACTGCGACGGTCACGGGCGCCCGCGGTAGACCGATCAAGGCTGCCGCATGGTTTCGCTTGACCGGCCCGACCGAGCGGCCCCCATTCGCGTTCCCCGGTTTCTGGCGTCCATGGGACTGGAAGACTGACGGTATGCGCCGCACGAGCGACCGGGATCTCGCGGCAGACGGCGAGGCGACCCGCGCGATGGCGTTCCTGACCTGCCCCCCCAACGGAATAGTTCGACCCATCCACCCGAAGGCGATGCCGGTCGTGCTCCATACCGAGGAGCAATTCGAGACATGGCTTACCGGCGACGCGGTCAGTGCCGCAAACCTCCAGCGCCCGCTGCCAAATGCAATGCTGGAGGTCGCCTTCATCGGCGCGAAGGCCGATGAGATCAGCCCATAAGCCCGCAACGCCGAGGAACGGCGGACAGCGGCTGTGCCGGAAAGTGCATTTTTGTGCCTGACCAGGCGTGACGGCGGCTGCAGTGTTGGCACAAGCGCGGCCCGTGCTCAGGTGCTGCACCGGCCCCGGCTAAGGTCAAGCTACTTCGGCCGCCTAAAGGCCGTTGCAGCCTACGCGTCACCAGGAACGACGCAAGCTATTGGTAGAGCAAATTATTTGTGGATCTCGTGAAACGCATCCGCGCGAAATCAGGGCCGGACACTCATGTCCCGGAACGCTCGCTAGCACGTTTTGACACGATCATGCACGAAAGGCTCGGGCGACGGCCCACTGGCGCGGTTCTACGAAGCGCGCATTCGTCGGGCAAACTGCGGCAAGCCGGTGCAACCGGCGTGCAGTTGAAGCCGTCCGGTCGTGCTCAGTCGCGGAGAAGTTCGTTGACCGAGGTCTTTGCCCTGGTCTGGGCGTCGACCCGCTTCACGATGACAGCGCAGGCGAGTGCGGGACCGGGCCTACCGTCCGGGAGGGACTTGCCGGGCAGGGTGCCCGGCACCACCACGGCGCCCGCCGGGACCCGTCCACGGACGAATTCTCCGGTGGCGCGATCGACGATCTTGGTGGACTGCCCGACGAACACGCCCATCGACAGCACCGCTCCTTCCTCGACGATCACGCCTTCAGCGACCTCCGAGCGCGCGCCGATGAAGCAATTGTCCTCGATGATGACCGGCTTCGCCTGGACCGGTTCCAACACGCCACCGATCCCCACGCCGCCCGAGATGTGGCAGTTTCGCCCGATCTGGGCGCAACTCCCGACGGTGGCCCAAGTGTCAATCATCGTCCCGGCGCCCACGTACGCTCCGACGTTCACGAAACACGGCATCAGGACCGCGGCAGGCGACACGTAGGCCGAATGACGGACCACACTACCCGGAACCGCGCGAAAACCGGCTTCCTGGAAGCGCTCCTCCGTCCACCCGGCGAACTTGGATTCAACCTTGTCCCACCATTGCGCCCCGCCGGCCGCACCGGAAATGGTCGACATCGGCGACAGCCGGAAGGACAGCAGCACGGCTTTCTTTGCCCACTCGTTGACCTCCCATGCACCGGCCCGTTTTTCAGCCACCCGCAGTTCGCCGGCATCAAGCCTGGCCAGCACTTCGGTCACGGCCTCGCGTAGCGGCCCCTGCGTGCTGGCATCGACCCGCTCGCGAATCTCCCAGCCCGACTCAATGGTTGCTTCCAGCGTGTTGGCGGTCATGTGTGAACTCCCCAATCCTGCTCGGCGACCGTCCGCGCCAGAAACCCGGCGAGATCATCCACGACGAAATCGAAATCGCGTTCGGTCAGGCCGTCCATCAGATGTTTCGGCATATCCCCTCGAATCCAGGCGGTGCGCATCCCGAGGTCGGACGCCGGGCGCAGATTCCTCGGAATGTCCTCGAACATCACCGCCTGCTGCGGCGTCACCGCGTGCATTCGGATCAGGCGCCGATACGCCTCAGGCGCTGGCTTGGCTTGAAACTCCGCATCCCGGATCGAGAAGATCGCGTCGATCTGCGCCCTGCAGTCAAGTCGGTCCAATACCCGCTCCGCATGCTCGGTCGGTGAGTTGGTGAAGACCATCCGTCGCCCGGGCAGCACGGCCAGGGCAGCGGCAAGGTCCGGCGATGGTGCGATGGCGGAGAGGTCGAGATCGTACACGTGGTCGAAGTAGTCCTGTACATCCACCCCGTGGTGACGGATCAAGCCGACCAGTGTCAGGCCGTAGTCGCGAAAGTACCGGCGTTGCAGCGTCTGGGCCTCCTCGTCATCGGAGATCGCCAGTCGATCCTTGAGAAAGTGCCGCATCCGCTGGCCGCTCTGACGGGTGATCCCGGCCTCGGCCGGATACAGCGTATTGTCGAGATCGAAGATCCAGTACCGCGTATCTGCGAGCAGCACACTCACTGGTCGGCGGCGCGGACCATGGTTCCGCCTCCCGCCTTCGTGAATACCTCGACAAGCAGCGTGTGCGGCGTCGTGCCATCCAGAATCGTCGCGGCCCCAACGCCCGCCTGCACCGCGTTCATGCACATGCGAACTTTCGGGATCATGCCCCCGGTGACGATGCCGTTATCGATCAGTCGCTGCGCCTCCGCGGCGGTGATGACCGGCAAGAGGTTCCCGTCCACGCCGCGCACGCCGGGAACATCCGTCAGGACGTAGAGCCGAGTCGCCTGGACGGCAATGGCAATCTCGCCGGCGACGGTGTCCGCATTGATGTTGAACGTCTCGCCGTCCCGCGATCCCCCGACCGGAGCAATCACCGGGACCACGTCCGACTGGCTGAAGAGATCGAGGATCGAGCCGTCCACGTCGACCGGACGACCGACAAAGCCGTAGTCGAGGACGCGCTCGATGGTCGATTCCGGGTCACGCTCAGCCTTGCGGCTCAGCGGTTCAGCATGAAACAATCCGGCATCCTTGCCCGACAAACCCACCGCCCGCCCGCCGGCTTGATTGATATCCGACACGATCTGCTTGTTGATCCGGCCCGACAGCACCATCTCGACGACTTCGGCCGTCTGGCGGTCGGTCACCCGAAGACCGTCGACGAACGTGGACTTGATCTTCAGCCGTTCGAGCATGGCGCCGATTTGCGGGCCGCCCCCGTGCACTACCACCGGATGAATGCCAACCTGCTTCAGGAGCACGATGTCGCGGGCAAAGGCGGACTGGAGGACCGGATCCCCCATCGCGGCCCCGCCGTACTTGATGACGAACGTGTGGCCGGCGTGCCGCTGGGCGTACGGCAGCGCCTCCGCCAGCGTAGCGGCAACCTGACGTACGTCGTCGGTGGTGGCGGGCGATGAGACCTCGGACATGCGCGCACCCTATTCGGTAACGGCCAAGTCTGCGAGAACCGACCGCACCGCGTCGATCCCGACACCCGACGTCGCAGACGTGACAAGAAGCTGGGGAATCGCCGCCGGATGGGTGGCGACCCGGGCCTCGGTCTCGCGCTGACGCGTTGCGAGTTCAGGTTCCTTCAGTTCGTCAGCCTTGGTCAAGACCACCTGGTAGGCCACGGCCGCCGCGTCAAGCTCTCGCATCACTTCTTCGTCGCGGGTGCCCAGCCCCCGTCTCGAATCCACCAGCAGGAACATCCGCCGCAGGTTCGCACGCCCGCGCAGGTAGTCCCGCGCCAACCGCGTCCACTTCCGTACCTTGGACCGTGACACGCGCGCATAGCCGTAGCCCGGAAGATCGACCAGCATCAGCACGTCTCCCAGCGCGTAGAAATGCAGCAGCTGGGTACGGCCGGGGACGGAACTCGTCCGCGCCAGCTGGCGCCGGCCAAGAACCGCGTTGAGCAGGGTCGACTTGCCCACGTTGGACCGCCCCCCGAAACAGACCTCGGGTGCGCCCATTGGCGGCAGGCCCGCGAGATCCGCCACCGCGGCATGGTGCCGCGCGGTCATCCTCCAGAGCTCACCGGCCATGCAACGGATCAGGTCTGGGCATCCATGCGACGCATGATGACCCACTGCTGGGCAATCGAGAGAAGATTGTTCCAGGCCCAGTAGAGGACGAGGCCCGCCGGAAACGGCGCGAAGATGAAGACGAAGACAAACGGCAGCGCCATCATGATCCGCGCCTGCATCGGATCCGGCGGTGTCGGGTTAAGCTTCTGCTGCAGGTACATGGTGGCCCCCATGATCAGCGGCAGCGCTCCCACCATGAGGAAGCCGGGCGGCGTGAACGGCAGGATCCCGAACAGGTTGAAGATCGTCGTCGGATCCTGAGCGGAAAGATCGCGGATCCAGAGATAGAACGGCTCATGCCGCGTCTCCAAGGTGACGAAGAGCACCTTGTAGAGGGCGAAGAAGATCGGAATCTGCAGCAGAATCGGCAGGCACCCCGACAGCGGGTTCGCCTTCTCCCGCCGGTAGAGTTCCATGACCTCCTGCTGCATCTTCTGCTTGTCGTCCTTGTACCGGTCGCGAAGCTCCATCATCTTCGGCTGGACCTTCTTCATCCTGCTCATGGCCTTGTAGCTGCGGTTGGCCAGCGGGAAGAGTGCGATCCGCACGCAGACCGTCAGCGCCAGGATCGCGAGACCGACGTTGCCGAGCAGGCCGGAGAACCAGTGGAGCACGTAGAAGAGCGGCTTGGTGATCGGGTAGAACCAGCCAAAATCGACCGCCCGATCGAACAGCGGGATCTCGAGTGCATCCCGGTACCCGTCGAGAAGATCGACCTCCTTGGCTCCGGCGAAGAAGTGGGTCGCGTAGGTGGCCAGCCCGCCGGCCGGCACCATCATGGCCGGCCCGAGGAAATCCACCTGATAGCGCTCGCCGTCGTCGGGGCGGTCCGATGCCGAGAAGCGCGCCCGCACGTCGCTGGTCCGGTCGGGCATCAACGCCGTTAGCCAGTACTTGTCGGTGATGCCGATCCACCCGCCGGTGCTCTCGAATACTTCCGGCGCTTCCCCGAGCAGGTCGTCGTAGTCGAACTCCTCCAGCGTCTCGTTGAAGACGCCGAGGGGTCCCTCATGGAGGATGTAGAAGCCGACCAGATCGGGCAGCTCCTCCCGCCGGACGAAACCGAACGGGTGGAGTGCGAGTTCCTCCGCCGTGGGGTTGGCCACCGAAAGCGTCACCTTGAACAGATAGTTCTCGTCCAGCTCCAGGGTCTGCCGGAACTCCACCCCGACTTCATTGATCCAGCGAAACGTGACCGGTTCGCCGGCATCCAGACGCTTGCCGTCCTCCGACACCCATATCGAATCGGAATCCGGCACCCCCACGCTGCCGCCGGCAGCGTTCACCCAGCCGAACTCGGCGAAGTACGGCATCGGTCCGCCGGCAGGCGAGAGCAGCACGATCTCCTCGCTGCCCCCCACTTCCTGCATGTAGCCGAGCAGCGTCAGGTCATCCAGGCGGAGTCCCTGCAGCGCGATCGATCCGGAAACGCGCCCGCGGTCGCGGCCCGGGTTGATCGGGAAGCGCGCGGATTCCGCGAGCACCTCGGACCGGTCGGCAGGAACCGAGAGCATGGGCACCGGCACTGCGCCGGGCGCCGGGCGCCCGTCCTCATCGGTCGCGGATGGCGGGGGTGGCGGTGGCGGTTCAGTGGGAAACAGGGCCTGGAACACGAACAGGACGGCGATCGACAGGACGATCGCAAGCAGCAGGTTCTTCTGGTCGGTCACGGCCGGCCGGACTCGGTCTCGGGGACTGGATCGAAGCCGCCGTCAGCCCAGGGATGGCAACGAAGGATGCGCCGCACAGCCAGGACTGATCCGCGGACGGCGCCATGACGGCGCAAGGCCTCAAGCGCGTAGCCCGAACAGGTCGGCGCGTAGCGGCAGGAGGGCGCAAGTACCGGGGACACGAAGAGCCGATACGCCCAAATCAGCACACAGAGCGCCCGGACCGGAACACTCGCTTTGGTCACGATCGGTTCCTTCCCCTGGCGTGCACCCGCTCAAGCACGTGAATCAGGTCCTCGCGAAGCTCGTCCCATGGACGGTCACCGGTCTCCCGACGGGCGATGAGGACATAGTCGCGGCCAGGAACTGCGAGCTGCGGAAGCATTAGGTCTGCCAGTGCCACCAGGCGGCGGCGTGCGCGGTTCCGCTTTACCGCATTCCCCACCTTGCGACTCGCCGTGAACCCGACGCGCACCACGCAGCCCAGACCGTTCGGTGCGCTCTGCAGCACCAGGCCCGGCGCCACACTGCTTCGGCCCCGGCGACGCAGTCGCTGGAAATCCTTCCGATACCGAAGCCTCGGAAGCGGGCGCACCACCCGGTCAGGCGGTCAGTTTCTTGCGGCCCCTGGCCCGTCGGTTGGCAAGCACCCGGCGGCCAGCCTTGGTGGCCATGCGGGCGCGAAACCCGTGCCGTCTCTTGCGGACCAGCCGACTCGGTTGATACGTGCGTTTCATGAACTGTCTCCGGAGCTTCACCCGAGCCCGATCCGCCGTGGCACAACCGCATCTAGGGCGACGCAAGCCGTATAGAACGGCGCTCCCGTTCGAGTCAAACAGCCCGGCCTGAACGATCTCCCGCGAACAATAGCCGATCAGCCGAGATGCCGCCGTCACGGCCGAAACTGCAGGGCGCGCGGTGCCAGTCGGTCGGGATGCGACAGCACGCGCCACGCCGTCTCCAGCCACTCGCAAACCAGCCACCGCGTGTCCCGAGGATCGATCATCTCCTCGATCTGAAATTTCGACAGCGGCCCCACCGGGCCTCGCACGCTCTCGATCCGGGCCATCAGCTCGTCGCGGAACGCCACGGGATCGGCGGCTTCGGCCAGCTGCCGCTTGTAGGCCGCCTCGATCCCGCCCTCCGGGGGAATGCCGCCGACATCCGCCGCGGGCCAGGTCACGCGCACGGACGGGCGGACATTCGGCGTCGCATAGTTGTTGCCGGCAACGCCGAAGCTGCGCCGCATGATCACCGTGAACACCGGCACCGTGACCTGCGCGAACGCCACCATCCACTCGCCGCCGCGGCGGATGGCTCCCTTGATCTCGTGCTCGAGACCGACGGCAAACCCGGGATTGTCCACCAGGTTCAGGACCGGCAGGTGGAAGAGATCACAGAGGTCCAGATGGCGCCTCAGCTTGCTGCACCCGTCGGCCGTGAGCGCCCCGCCGTTGGCGTGCTGGCTGTCCGAGCCGATCACCCCCATCGGATAGCCGTTGAAGCGCACGAAGCCGGTGACCTGATCGGTCCCCCACAGCGGACCGATTTCGAAGAACGAACCCTTGTCGGCCAGCAATCCGATCGCATGCCGCAGATCGAACGTTGCCGTGCGCTTGCGGGGCACGATCGTGAAGAGTTCCTCTTCGCGGCGGTCGGGCGGGTCGCCGGGGTCGGGGGCTTGGACCGGCGGCGCATCGTACACGCTGGGCGGCAGGTAGGAGAGAAACCGTCGCGTCAGCGCCGCCGCTTCCTCCTCGGTCTCCGCCAGGTTGTCGACGGAACCGTTGCGGCAATGGATGTGCCAGCCGCCCAGGTCCTCCTTGGTGATGTCGTAGCCCATGGCGTGCCGCACGACCGGCGGCCCTGCGACGAACAGTTGGGCGGTGTCACGCGCCATCACGGAGAAGTGACCGAGCACGGCCTTCGCCGCACCGATTCCCACCACACTGCCCAGCAGCATGTTGACCACGGGCACCGTCGCCAGCTGCTCCGTGTACATCGAGCTCCCAAGGTGGGCAGGCAGGTAGGAGCCGCCCTCGCCAGCCACCCGCGGCTGTCCGGCCTGGATGGCGCCGCTGCTCTCCTTCGCGCTGCGTTCGCCGTGCCGCTGTTGCGCCGGCACCATGGCGGCGACGCTGCCGCCGCCGGAAGAGCCGTCCAGCAGGCGAACCGACGGCACCCGCATCTCGAGGGCCAGCTTGTCGAGGTGATGGCTCTTGGCGGCGATGGCGCCGTCGGCATGACCGCCGCGCGAGGTGAAGTCGTCGGCACACACCACGGCCGAGCGGCCCTCGATCTTTCCCCACCCGCCCACGTGGCTGGCGGGCGTGAAAGCCGCGACGGAGCCGTCGTCGCCGTACGACGCGAAGCCGGCCACGCTGCCGATTTCCCGGAACGTGCCGTCATCTAGGAGCAGATCGATCCGCTCGCGGCACGTGAGCTTGCCCCGCGCCCGCTGCCGCACGACCCCCGGATCCTCCGATCCCGGAGCCAGCCGGCGCAGCGCCAGGTTCCGCATGGCGGCCACCTCGTGCAGCTGCGGCCCCCACGTGTCGGCACCGTCGGCGCCGGATGGCGCCGGGGCGACATCGCCGGACGGCCTGATGACGGCGACGACCTCCCCGGAATCGACGCTGTCGCCCGGCTGCAGCGGCTGCACCGCGACGACGATCCCGGCGCACGGAGCGCTGACCTGCGATTCCATCTTCATGGCGCTGACGATCAAGAGGGCCTCGCCGGCCGCCACCTGGGCGCCTTCCCGGGCCCGCAGCTCGGTGACCGAGCCGGCCATCGAGCACATGACAGCCTGCTGGCCAGGCTCGATGCCCAGGGGCGACGCCGCAGCAATCGGCCCCGAGGATCGTCCGTCGGCCATCGACAGGCCGGCGAGCGTCGCCTGCTGCCGCAGCAGGTCCAGGAGCCCACCGTTGGCAGCCGAAGTCGGGGCAAGGAGGGCCGGCGTTTCCTCAAGCAGCGTCGTCCGGGCATCGCCGGCGCGCACATCCGGGTGGGCAAGAATCGCCTGCAGCTGCGCCAGATTGGTGGCCACGCCGCCGACATGGAATTCGTCGAGCGCCCGGCGAGTCCGATCGACGGCGGACTGGAACGATGCGGCCTGGTCGCCCCCCGGCGACCGGCGGCCTGCCGCACCGATGACCTTGGCCAGCAGCGGGTCGAACTGCGGAGGCGGCGCATAGCCCAGGTAGCCGCACGCGTCGACCCGGACGCCCGGTCCAGCCGGCTCCTTGTAGGCATTGATGGCGCCGGTTCCCCTGGCCACGACACGAGCCTGCACCGCGTGTCCGCGCGGCGGCCCGACTGCGGCCTGGCCATCGAGGCCGAGCGACGCCAGGGAGGCACCCCCGGCGATCTCGAACTGGGCCTCCACCAGGTCCACGCCGGTGATCTGCTCTGTGACCGCGTGCTCCACCTGCAGGCGCGGATTGCACTCGATGAAGTAGTGGCGGCCGGTCTCGGGAGATATCAGGAACTCGACCGTGCCGGCGTTCACGAATTCCGCCGCCCGGGCGAGCGTGACCGCGTCGGCGAACAGCCGCTCCCGCACCGCCTCGTCCAGCCGCGGAGCCGGAGCGCATTCCACGACCTTCTGGTTGCGCAGCTGGACCGAACAGTCCCGTTCGTGCAGGTGGACCACCGCGCCATGGGAATCGGCGAGGATCTGCACCTCGATGTGCCGCGGCCGCTCGACGAGCTTCTCGAGGAACAGCGTGCCGTCACCGAAGGCCGCGGCCGCCTCACTCCGGCAGCGCTCGAATGCCTCGGCCATGTGCTCCGGCGCGTGCACGGCGCGCATACCCCGCCCGCCCCCTCCGAGGGCGGCCTTCAGCACCACCGGATAGCCCAGGTTGGCCGCCAGCGACCGCGCGTCGTCCGCCGAGGCGGCTTCGGTGCGCGCTCCCGGCACCACGGGGATGCCGAGCGAATCGGCGAGGGCCCGCGCACGGATCTTGTCTCCGAACAACGCCAGCGCAGCCGGCGGCGGCCCGACAAAGGCCAGGCCTTCGTCGGCACAGGCCTGGGCGAACGGCTCGTTTTCCGCCAGAAACCCGTAGCCAGGGTGGACGCAGTCACAACCGGTTTCGCGGGCGATCCGCACGATCGCACCAGCATCCAGATACGCGCGCACCGGATCGGCCGCGTCGCTCCTGATCTCCCTGGCTTCCGACATCATGCGGGTGTGGAGCGACAGCGCGTCAGCCGGTGCGTAGACCCCGACGGTCTCGATCCCCAACGTCGACGCGGCCTTGGCGATGCGAATGGCAATCTCGCCACGGTTGCTCACGAGCACCCGCTTGAACTGACTCATTGCGAACTCGCTGCATCGGGCAGCGTCCTTGACCTCGAACGGGCGCGCCACCATGTCAATGCCAGGAAACGACGAACACGATCAGTTCAGGCAGAATGGGTGCACGCGCGAAGGTTAACCTAGACGAGATCGCTCGCTCGCCAGGCTCGTTCCACAACTGCCCTTCCCGGCGCCGCCCGGGAACGTGCGCGTTCGATAGAACCCGTCCTGTTTGATAGCCTGCGTGTCGCCTTCCGTTGATCGCCCTGTTCCCACACGCCGCACCCGCATGCCGGTTCCTTCCGTTCTCCGTGCCGCCGCGGCGGCGCTGCTCGTGCTGAGCGCACTGCCGGTGTCAGCCGGGTCCGCCCTGGCGGCGCCCAAGGCCGATGCCTGGCCTCGCTGGGAAGCGCACGTGGCCGGGTCTGAGCGGGCTGTGGACCACGACCCGTGGGACGCGATCCTTGCCGAGGTCGTGACCCTGGGTGACGACGGCGTTGCCCGCGTGGACTACCCGGCATTGACCGGGGATTCCCTGCGCGGCCAGCTGGACGGCTACATCGCCCAGCTCGCCAGCACCCCGGTTTCCGAGCTGGACCGCGCCGAGCAGCAGGCATACTGGATCAATCTCTACAACGCCCTCACCCTGCAGGTCATGCGCGATCACTACCCGGTCGACAGCATCCAGGACGTCGACATTTCCCCGGGCCTGTTTTCCAGCGGGCCTTGGGGCGCCGAGCTGATCGCGGTCGAGGACGAAATCCTTACGCTGGACGACATCGAGCACCGGATCCTGCGGCCGCTGTGGCGGGACCCCCGAATCCACTATGCCGTCAACTGCGCATCGATCGGCTGCCCGAATCTGCAGGGCCGAGCCTGGCGCGCCGCGACGCTCGACGCCGACCTCGAGGCCGCCGCCACGGCCTACGTCAACCATGACAGGGGGTTCACCGTCGACGACGGCGACCTCGTGGTGTCCAGCATCTACGACTGGTTCATCGCCGATTTCGGCGGCAACGACGAGGGGGTCCTCCGGCACCTCGCCCAGTACGCCAGTCCGGACCGGCAGGCCATCCTTCAGTCCGCCAGGCGGATCAGCGACCACCGGTACGACTGGGCGCTGAACGATCGGGCCGGCAGCTCGCCGTGAGCGGCGATCCAACCGTTCGCCGGGCGGGCATCAGGCGCTGGCTTCCGCTGGCGGCCATCGTCGCGCTCATCGTCGCGGCCTTCGCCTCCGGCGCCCATGAGTACGTGACGCTGACGGCACTCCGCGAGAACCGCGAGTGGCTCGAGGCACAGGTCGCGGCGAGTCTCGGGCTCGCGGCGGCGACGTTCATCGTCCTGTACGCGGCCGCCACCGCCGCCTCGCTGCCGACCGGCACGGTACTGACGCTCACGGGCGGCTTCCTGTTCGGGCCGTGGATCGGCGCCCTCCTGACCGTGACCGGCGCCACCATCGGCGCGGTCGGGATTTTCCTGGCTGCCAGCACGGCGCTGGGCGGCGCCCTGAAGGCGCGGCTCGAGAAGTCGGGTGGCGCGCTAGCGGCGATGGAGAAAGGGTTTCGGGAAGATGCTCTGTTCTATCTCCTGTTTCTCCGACTGACCCCGATCTTCCCGTTCTTCGTCGTCAATCTCGCGCCCGCGTTTCTCGGCGTGCGCCTGCCGCTCTACGCCTGGACCACGTTTGTCGGCATCTTTCCCGGCACCCTGGTGTACACATTCATCGGGGCCGGACTTGGCAAGGCCCTGGAAGGGACGGCGGAGCCGTCGCTGGAAAACCTGGTGTCGACGGAAATTCTGCTCGGCCTCGGCGGCCTCGGCGCCATGTCGCTGCTGGCCGTGGTCGTCCGTCGTGTCATGCGCCGGCGCTCCGGTGGGGCGTGACGTCCGCGCCAGCGGCGGTCGAAGCCCGGAACCTCAGCAAGGAGTTCGACGGGCGCACGGTCGTTGACCGGATCTCGTTCGCCGTACCGCGCGGCACCACCTTCGGGCTGCTCGGCGCCAACGGCGCCGGCAAGACCACGACGATCCTCATGCTCCTCGGGCTGCTGCGTCCGGACAGCGGCGAAGCGCGGGTACTGGGCCACGACATGGAGCACGATCGCTTCCGGGCGCTCCAGCGCGCCAACTTCTCGTCGCCCTACGTCAGCCTGCCGCACCGGCTGACGGCCAGGCAGAACCTGACCGTGTACGGCCGGCTCTACGGCGTTGCCGACGTCCGCCGCCGCATCGAACAGATCGCGCGGGAGCTCCGGATCGAGGATCTGCTCGATCGCCCGGTCGGCCAGATGAGCGCCGGCCAGAAGACTAGGGTCGGGATCGGCAAGGTCCTGCTGAACAATCCGGAGGTGCTGTTCCTCGACGAGCCGACCGCGTCGCTCTCGCCGGAATCCGCGACCTGGCTCCGGTCGTTTCTCGGCCGCTACCGCGACAGCACCCGGGCCACGATCGTCCTCGCCTCGCACAACATGCCGGAAGTGGAGGCGATGTGCGACAACATCGCCTTCCTGCAGCAGGGCCGTCTGCTGGAGCAGGGGGCGCCGCGCGAGCTGATCCGCCGACACGGCAAGCAGACCCTCGAACAGGTCTTCCTGGAGGTCGCGGAAGCGGCAGGCGAGCGGCAACCGGGTCCCGGAGACGGCGCGTGAAGGCCTCACTGGGACGCATCGGGGCCATGATGACCCGGTACACCTACCTCTACCTGGTCTCGCCGATCCGCATTCTCGAGCTCGTCTACTGGCCGACGTTCAACATGCTGATCTGGGGGTTCATGCAGGAATACCTGAACTCCGCGACGCATCCGGCGGTGTTTGCCGCCAGCTACCTGATCGCGGCGGTCCTGCTGTGGGACGTGCTGTTCCGCAGCCAGTTGGGCCTGACGCTGGGCTTCGTGGAGGAAATGTGGGCGCGCAATCTCGGCCACCTCGCGGTCAGTCCGCTGCGTCCCCTGGAGTTCGTCGGGGCCCTGATCGCCACCAGCCTGGTCCGGACCCTCATCGGAGTCGGCGGCGCCGGCTTCCTGGCCACGCTGTTCTTCGGTTTCAATGCCCTCGAACTCGGTGTCGGTCTGGCCCTGTTCTTTCTCAACCTGGTCATCATGGGATGGGGCGTGGGACTGGTGGTCTGCGCCATCCTGCTCCGCTACGGCCTGGCCGCGGAAGCGCTTGCCTGGGGAGCACTGTTCGTGCTGCAGCCGCTGTGCGGGGTCTTCTATCCCGTCAGTATCCTGCCTGACTGGCTGGAGCCGATCGCGCGGGCCCTGCCGGCGACCCACGTCTTCGAAGGCATGCGGACCGTCGTCCAGGACGGCCGGCTGGATACCGGCCTCCTCGCACAGGCATTCCTGCTCAACATCCCGTACGCTCTGGCCGGACTTGCTGCCTTCCTCGGGTCCTATGCTGTGGCCCGCCGCCGCGGCCTTCTCATGAGCACGGGTGAATGACCGAGACCACGACCTTCTGGTGGGTGCGCCACGCCCCCGTGACCGGTTTCGACGGCCGCCGGTACGGGGCGCTCGACGTCGACTGCGACATCTCCGACACGGCCGCGTTCCAGGCCCTCGCCGGCCTGCTGCCGGCTCGCGGCGTCCTCGTCACCAGCGCGCTGCGCCGGGCCAAGCGAACCGCCTCGGCGTTGGAGGACGCAGGCTTTCAGGCCGTCGAGCGGCTCGAGGATGCTGGCCTCGGGGAACAGAGCTTCGGCGACTGGCAGGGCCAGCCCACCGATGCCGTCGCCCGCGCGGCAGCGGCCGCCGGCGCCGCTCACCACCACTGGATCGTGGACCCCGAGTTCACGCCGCCCGGCGGCGAGAGCTTCCGGGCGCTCGAAGCGCGCGTGATGCACGCGGTCCGCGGCCTGCTCGCCCGCTACTGCGGCCAGTCCCTGGTGGTGGTATCCCACGGCGGCCCGATCCGGGCTGCCTGCATGCACGGCGAAGGCTGGAGCCTCGAGCGGGCGCTCGCCCTGACCATCCGCAACCTCTCGGTGACCCGGATCGACGGCCTACGTGAAGCGAACGACCGGGCGGTCTGGCAGGTGCGCTGGACCGGCCGGCTCGGGACGGGCCATGGCCAGGTCGCCTGACGCCCCCCGGGGCCGCGCGATGTCACGCCGCGCTGCCGTGGCAGGCCTGGTCGTGGCCCTGGGCGTGCTCGGGGCCGCTGCCGCCCTGCTGCTGGCCTACGGCGACCGACGGGCGCCAGACGGGACGGCGACATCGGGAACTGCCGCCATCGGCGGGCCGTTTGCGCTGACCGCTGCCGACGGGAGCACGGTGACCGACCAGGACTTTCTTGGCCGCCCCTTCCTGATCTTCTTCGGCTTCGCCTCGTGCCCAGACGTGTGTCCGACAACGCTGGCCACGGTCGGGACGGCGCTTGAAGCACTGGCCGCGGACGAACGGATCGACGCCCTGTTCGTGACCCTCGATCCCGAACGCGACACGCCGGAAACGGCCCAGCACTACGCAGAAGCCTTTCATCCGGACATCACCGGGCTCGGCGGCACCCAGGCGCAGATCGACGCCGCGACCGACGCGTACCGCGTCTACGCGGCACGGATCCCGCTGGAGGACTCCGCGCTGGGTTACACGATCGACCATTCGGCGTTCGTCTACCTCATGGGTGCCGACGGCACCTACCGCCAGCACTTCTCGCCGGTCTCGACCGCGTCCGAGATCACGCAGGCCGTACGCGCGGAGCTGGAAACGTGATCGCCCCGGTCCGCGTGCTTCCCGACCGGCGGGCCGTCACCGGCACGCGGGTCGAGTGTCGCCCCGGAGGCGGACCGCATTTGGCCGCCGCGAAGCAAGCCGCATGTCTCCCGCCGGACCCCGGTCCGTCATGACCGGGCCTTCGTGGCGACGGCTGCTGCCGGTGGGACTGGCCATCGTCGCCGCGGCAGGGGCCGCCCGGGCGCAGAACGCCGCGCCGGATGGGCTGTCCCATCCCACCGTGTACGAAGCGCAGTCGTTCGGGATATACCTCCGGGACTTTCGGGTCCGCTTGCCCGTCACCGGCGCCCGCACCACGGCGGCCTACTTCGTCCTCGAAAACCGCTCGGATTCCGTCATCCGGCTTGCCGGCGTCGCGTCACCGGTGGCCGAGGCCACGGAACTCCACGAGGTCATCGCCGACGCCGACGGGGTGATGCGGATGCGCCCGCTCACCACCGGCATCCCCGTGCCGCCGGGTGGCACGGAGGAACTCAGGCCGGGCGGACGACATGTCATGCTGATCGGGCTCCGCGATGCGCTCACCTCCGATACGGTCGTGCCGTTGTCGCTGCGGTTTGCCGACGGACTGACCGTCGACGTGAAGGCACCGGTCCTGCCGCCAGAGGGCCGCGCCCCGCCGGAGGAACGGGGCGGCGCCCACCAGCACCACGACGCCACCCACGAGGAGCACCAGGAATGAAGGCTACTGCGCCCGCAAGGGACGATACGCCCGACCACGTCAAGCCGGCCGCCCCGTTGCCGCCGGCTGACCCGGAAACAGGACGCATCACGCGTGCGCGGGATGGTCGGGTCTTCCTGATCGGAATCGACCGCCCCACCAAGCTGAACGGTTTCACGCCGGAAATGGGCCGGGAACTCGCGCACGCCTACACGGAGTTCGAGAACGACTCCGAGGCACGCTGCGCGCTGTTGTTTTCGCACGGGCCGCACCTCACCGCCGGTCTTGATCTGCCGCGCATGCAGAAGGTGATCCGCGAGTCTCGTACGTTCGTACCCGAAGGTTGCGTCGACCCGTTCGATTTTCTCGATCCCCGCCGCTCCAAGCCGGTGGTCACGGCGATGGAGGGTTTCACGTTCACCATCGGGCTTGAGCTCATGCTTGCCGGCGACATCGGCGTCGCCGCCGCCGATTGCCGCTTCTCGCAACTCGAGGTCAAGCGCGGCATCATGGCTACGGGCGGCGCCACACTCCGCATGGTCCAGCGAGCGGGCTGGGGCAACGCGATGCTGTTCCTGCTGACCGGCTGCGAATTCGACGCCGAGACCGCGCTTCGGTGCGGCCTTGTTCAAGAGATCACGCCGCCGGGCCAGGCCTACGCGCGAGCGCGGACGATCGCGGAAGAGATTGCGGATGCGGCACCGCTTGCAGTCGAGGCGACGCGCGCCAATGCCCGCATGGCCCTGCATGAAGGTTGGGATCAGGCGATCGCGGATCTCCAGCCACGCCAGCACACGCTTCTCCAATCCAGTGATGCCGCCGAAGGCGTCCGATCCTTCCAGGAAAAACGTCCAGCGAGGTTTACCGGCTCATGACCAGTTCTCTCTTCAATCTTGACGGCAAGGTCGCCGTCGTCACGGGATCCAGCCGCGGCATCGGCCGGGCCATCGCCGAGCGCCTCGCCGAAGCGGGTGCATCCGTGGTGGTGTCGTCACGCAAGCCCGATGCCTGCGAACCGGTCGCGGCCGCGATCCGGGAGGCCGGCGGGACGGCGCACGTCCAGGTCTGCAACATCTCGGACCGCGACCAGTGCCAGGCACTGATTCAGTCCGCCCACGACACCTACGGCGGTCTCGACATCCTGGTCTGCAACGCCGCCTCGAATCCGTACTACGGGCCGCTGCTGGACATCCCGGACGCAGCCTACGAAAAGATCATGGGGAACAACGTCCGCTCCAACCTCTGGCTGGCCCAAGCCGCGATGCCGGGAATGGCCGAGTCCGGCGGCGGGTCCGTGATCGTGATCTCGTCGATCGCCGGGCTGCAGGGGGTGAACAACCTCGGCGCCTACGCGATCTCCAAGTCAGCGGACCTTGGCCTGATCCGCAGCCTTGCCATGGAAGGCGGCCCGAACAACATTCGGGTCAACGCACTTTGTCCGGGCATCATCAAGACCGACTTCGCCCGCGCGCTTTGGGAGAATCCCGACATCCTGCGGGATGTGGAATCGACGGCGCCACTGGGCCGGATCGGGGTGCCCGACGAGGTTGCCGGGGTCGCGGTGATGCTGGCGGCACCTGCCGGCGCCTTCATCACGGGCCAGCACATTGCCATGGACGGCGGGGTCACGATGGCGGGACGTGGCTGAGCGCCAGTCAGCTTCCTACCCCGTTCCGGCGCGCTGTTACCCGTCGCCGATCGCCATGCGCCGGCGGCGGGACAGCGGGCCTGATTGTTTCACCGGAGAGCACGATCCACCTCACGGTCGATCGCGAAGTTCTGCGGCCAGCGCGCGGACGCTGATCGCTTCCAGGGTCTCGGTTAACGGATAGCGGTCGTCGCCTGCGTGCACGACGAAGGCCCGCTCGGGTCTCGCATCTTCGCAGGCAAGGTGAAACCCCCGTCCAACCCGGGCCGACGGCGAGCGCTTGATCTCGATGGCCCAGCGCCTGCCGTCGCCGTGCTCGATCATCAGATCGATCTCCGCACCGGCGCTGGTGCGGTAGAAATACGGGGTTGCGCGCGGAGAGAGAACGGATACCAGGGTCTCGATGACGTGGCCTTCCCAACTCGCTCCGATCACCGGGTGGCCAGCCAGTTGATCGAGCGACCCGATGCCGAGCAGGGCATGCAACAGGCCGCTGTCCCGTACGTAGATCTTGGGTGATTTCACCAGACGCTTTCCGACGTTGGCCCGGAGCGGCAACAACCGGCGGACGAGCAGCAGGTCGGTCAAGAGGTCGATGTAGCGGTTCACCGTTTGCGTGCTGATCTCAAGTGATCGACCAAGCGCCGAAGCGTTCAAGATGGCGCCCTGGTGATGCGCGAGCATGGTCCACAGCCGCTCCAGGGTTGTGGCGGGAACCCTTGGACCGAACTGCGCGACGTCTCGCTCCAGGTAGGTCCGGATAAAGTCCCGGCGAAGCGCCATGCTGTCCTGGTCACTATCCGCCAGGAAGCTGTCCGGAAAGCCGCCTCGCAACCACAAGCGCCGGCGCGACGCCTGCACGTCGTCCACTTCCAGGGCGGACAGCGGCACCAGATCCACGTACGCGATGCGCCCGGCCAGGGTTTCGCCCGGTTGGCGCAGCATGTCGACCGAAGCCGATCCCAAGATTAGGAAGCGCCCCCTGCCCTTCCCCCGGCGCCGTCCTCGGTCGATGACACCGCGCAGGGTCTCGAACAACCCTGGCATCCGATGAATTTCATCGAGAATGACGAGCCGGTCTTCCACGTGGTCGAAGAACAACTTGGGCTCGGCGAGTCGATTGCGATCATCGCGATCTTCCAGGTCAAGATAGACGGCATCACGCGACCGCCCGATCTCCAACGCCAATGTCGTCTTGCCGACCTGCCTGGGCCCGATCAGCGCCACGGCAGCCTGACGGTCGAGGGCTCTTTCGACCAACGGCTGAGCAATTCTTGGAAGCATCCTTGTAAATTATCCGTACAATGGATAATTAACAACATTGTTAACAGAGGTGTCGCCGCGCCTCTGCTCTCGGAGAGCAAGGCCAAGCTGGGTCCGGCGCGCCAACGGCGGCCCACAACCCCCTCAGTGTTCGGGGGCGTTGCGCAGCGGCAGGCAGATGTCTGTCACGAGTTGGACCGCCGGGGTGTCCAACGGCAAATTCCTATAGATCTCCATGCACGGTCGGTCGTCCACTGCCTCTCCGCTTCCCGGAAGCCACGCCTCGAACAGACGCCGATAAGCCTTGCGAAGGCCCTGGTAGGGACCTCGGTACGTGTGAATCGCGTAGCGACCGCCGACGACGAATTCGAGAACGATGCCGTCCTTCGGAGCGACCGCATCCGGCACCTCGACGCACGCATCGGAGCGCAATTCTTCTGCCGGTGTTGTCTCCGGATTGTCGTGAGACAGCGACAGGACGCGCCCGATGCCGCTACCGCTGTCAGCTGCCCAGCCAAGCAGCCGCTCGAAGCAGGGGCCGATGTCTTCGTAGGGCCCGACGTGGCGAATTCGAGCGACGCGGATGGCGGCAAGCGTTTCGATGCGCACTTCCATACCGTGCGTCCAATAACGGTGACCGACCCGAATGGGCCACTTCTTCCGGTTCCTGCTAATCCGTCCGGTAGGCGGGGGCTGTCCTCCCCGCTCCGCTCGCAAGCGGTGGTAGGGGTGGCGCCTACGGCCGGTCTCCCGGCCGCCGGCGCCACCTGTGGGTCAGCAGACCTCGAACAGTCCTGCGGCCCCCATGCCACCGCCGATGCACATGGTGCACACGACGTGCTTCGCGCCGCGGCGACGGCCCTCGATCAGGGCGTGCCCGACCAGCCTTGAACCGGACATGCCGTACGGATGCCCGATCGAAATCGCACCGCCGTCGACGTTGTACTTCTCGGGATCAATCCCGAGTTCCTCGCGGCAGTGCAGCGCCTGTACTGCAAAGGCCTCGTTGAGCTCCCAGAGGTCGATGTCGTCGATGCTGAGACCGTGTCGCTGAAGCAGGCGGGGAACCGCCCGTACCGGCCCGATTCCCATCTCGTCCGGCTCGAGGCCGGACACCGAAAGTCCCCGAAAAATGCCGAGCGGCTCGACACCCCGCTTCTCCGCTTCTGCGGAGTCCATGACCACGCACGCCGACGCGCCGTCCGACAGCTGGCTGGCGTTTCCAGCGGTGATGCACTTGTCCGGTCCCATCACCGGGTCGAGCCCGGCCAGGCCCTCGGCCGTGGTGGACGGGCGATTGCCTTCATCGCGCTCGAGGGTCACCGCGACTTCCGAAATGTCCCCGGTCTCCCTGTCCTGGACCAGCTTGACCGAGGGAAGCGGGACGATCTCGTCGTCAAGGCGACCCGCCTGCTGCGCGGCGGCCGTCCGCATCTGCGACGACAGCGCGTACTCATCCTGGTTCTCGCGGCTGACCCCGTAGCGGTCGGCGACGACCTCCGCCGTCTGGATCATGCTGAAATACAGTTCGGGCTTGTGCTCGTTGATCCAGATGTCCTGCGCCCGAAAGTCGTTGGCGTGCTCGTTCTGCACCAGGCTGATCGATTCGAGCCCGCCCGCCACCATGATGGGGACGCGGTCGACCAGCACCCGCTGCGCCGCCATTGCGATTGCCTGCATCCCGGACGAGCAGAACCGGTTGACCGTGGCTCCCGCCACCTCCACCGGAAGACCGCCGCGGATCGCGCACTGTCGAGCGATGTTGCCGCCGGTCGCTCCTTCGGGCATGGCGCAACCCATGAGGACATCCTCGACCTCACCGGGCTCGACGCCGGCGCGATCCACCGAGTGACGGATGGCGTGCCCGCCGAGCTCGGCCCCGTGCGTGTTGTTGAAGGCGCCCCGGTAGGCCTTGCCGATCGGGGTGCGCGCCGTCGAGGCGATAACAGCTTCAGGCATGAAAAGATTCTCCTTCGAGGGCGGAAACCGTCCGCCTAGTTCGCGTCCTTGAATGATCCGCCCTCGCGCGCCAGGCGCTCGAGCAGCGGCGATTCCGGCCAAAGTGCCGGTTCGTCCTTGCGGAATTCGGCGATCGAGCTGGCGATCGCGGCCAGTCCCTGGCGTTCCGCGTGGTACATCGGCCCACCACGCCAAGCAGGGTAGCCGTAGCCGTTCACGTAGATCACGTCGATGTCGGAGGCGCGCTGCGCGAACCCCTCTTCGAGGATCCGTGACCCCTCATTGACCAACGCGCCGTGCAGACGGGCCAGAACTTCCTCGTCATCGAACGTCCGGCGGTTCACTTTCTGCTCGCGGCTTACCCGGAGGATGATCTCCTCGACCTCGGGGTCCGGGCTTCCTCTGCGGCTGCCCTCTTCGTACAGGTACCACCCCTTGCCGACCTTCTGGCCGTACCTTCCCTGCTCACACAGGGCATCGGCGACGGCGCCGGTGTAGCCGCCGCCTTTGTACAAGCCTTCTGCGATGTGGCGTTTACGGATGTACCAGCCGACGTCATTCCCGGCGAGGTCGCTCACGGCCAGCGGCCCCATCGCCCAACCGAAGGCGTAGGCCGCCCGGTCCACCTGCTCGGGGAGGGCGCCGCGTTCCACGAGGAACTGGGCCTGCCGGATGTACTCGTGAAACATGCGATTGCCCACGAACCCGTCGCAGTTGCCAACCAGCACGCCCACCTTCCGGATGGTGCGCGCCAGGGCCATGGCGCTCGCGATGACCTCGGCCGATGTCTTGGAGCCCCGGACGATCTCCAGCAACCGCATGACGTTGGCCGGGCTGAAGAAATGGGTCCCGATCACTTCCTCGGGCCGCCGGGTGGTGGCCGCAATGGCATCGATGTCGAGCGTCGAGGTGTTGGTCGCGAGAATCGCCCCTTCCCGCATCACCTTGTCAAGCGCCGTGAAGACCGTCTGCTTGACCGGCATGTCCTCGAACACCGCCTCGATCACGATGTCGGCTTCGGCGAGTGCGTCGATGTCGCTGACGCCCTGAATCAATTCCATGCGCGCGTCGAGCGCCGCCTGCGGCATCCGGCCCCGGTCCACGGCACGCTGGTAGTTGCCGCGCACGACGCCGAGCCCGCGCGCTAGCGATGCCCGATCCGTATCCATGATGCGAACCGGGATCCCGACGTTGGCGAAGTTCATGGCAATCCCGCCGCCCATGGTGCCCGCGCCAATCACCGCGGCACTCTTGATTGGCCGGGTGGGGGTCGTCTTGGGGACGTCGTCGATCTTGTTGGCCGCGCGCTCGGAGAAAAACGCGTGAATGAGCGCCGGGGACTCCTCGGAATCGTGGCACTCCACGAACAGGCGCCGTTCGTTGGTGATGCCCTCGTCGAACGGCAGGGTGACCGATCCCCGCACAGCCTCGACACAGCGAAGCGGCCCCTCTCGCCCGCGGGCGACCCGGGCCAGCTTCTCCCTGGCCTTGTCGAAGATCGCTTCGTCGACGCCCTGCACCTTCTCGTCACGCGCGCGTGTCGCTCCTGCCGTCGCCTGGCCGTCGAGCACCCGTTCCGCGTACGCGATTGCCGCCGCCACGTGATCGCCCTCGGCGATCTCGTCGACGAGGCCGAGCTCCAGTGCCAGCGGTGCCGGAATGGGGTCTCCCGACGTGATCATCTCCAGCGCCCGCTCGACGCCGACCAGGCGCGGGAGCCGTTGCGTACCCCCCGCTCCGGGCAGCAGGCCGAGCTTCACTTCCGGCAGCCCGAGGCGCGTCTTGGGATGCGCGACACGAGCCTGACATCCCATGGCGACCTCGAGGCCGCCGCCGAGCGGGGTCCCGTGCACTGCAGCGATCGTGGGTTTGTCGGACGACTCGTAGCCGTCAATGACCTTCCCGAGGCCGGGTTCCCGCATGGGCTTCCCGAACTCGTTGATGTCGGCACCCGCCATGAACGTGCGACCGCCGCCCGTGAGAACGATGGCCTCGACTGCAGGATCGGCCACCGATTCGTTGAAGCAGCGAAGCATGCCTTCGCGCACGGGTTGCGCGAGCGCATTGACGGGGGGATTGTTGACGGTGATCACGCTGACGCGTCCCCGCCGCTCCCAAGTTACCGGACTGGCCATTGATAATCCTCTCCCCCTCGAACGGCGGGAATACAGTCTGCGAGCCATAGGGCGAGGCGGCAGTATAATCGTCCGAAGTCGAAATTCAGGCGGCTCCAACCATGCAGTTTCTTGTGTTTGCGGTGCTGGTTGCCGCGATTGCGGCACCCGCGGCAGCGGAAGGACCGTTCGGTCTTCCGGCCGGATATAACTGGGGGGACGCACCGGATCCGGCTGCCGTGGCAGCGGTGGCAGAGCGGCAGGGAGCCGAGATCAGAATCCTCCTTGATCTCGACACCGCCCCGCTCTCCGATGCCCGCTCGTTCACGGCCGTGTACTGCGACGGGCACGGCCTCCAACAGATCCGCACGGCGACCACCCGGTACCACCGGGGCGATGTGCTGCGGCGCTTTCGCCGGCTTCTCGCGATCCTGGAGCACGAGTTCGGGCCGCCGAGTCACGGACGTCCGGAGGTCGGAACCGCCTACTGGGAACAAGATGTCGGGCTGGAGACGTGGCCGGTGTCCAAGACCAAGTTCATGGTCGTGCTGATCCGGAACGGCCCCGCCGTCGGGCAATGTGCGGCCGAGGATTCCGTCTGACCCGGCCGGCAGTGTCAGTGCCGGCCGCAGGCAGGTCGCGGCCGTCCCCGGCTATGCTGCCAAGGAACGGCCCCGTAGCTCAGTCGGATAGAGCAACGGATTCCTAATCCGTAGGTCGCAGGTTCGAATCCTGCCGGGGTCGCCACATTAGGAACCAAGGCGGCGGCGAACTGACTACAGAACAACGAGATGGTCGCTTCAGGAGCAAGGACACCATTGTTCCCGGTAACGATCAGCACCCTCTGCGAGACACAGAACACTAGGATCGGGGACAGGAAGGGCCTCGCAGGCGGGCTCATATTGCCATCATCCGCGGTCAGGCCACCGCCCCGAGGCCGTTCTTCGCCACCAGCGTCGGCAATTTCAGCGAGGCCCCACGCAGGCGCTTCTCGCCGCACTCCCACTGACTCACCAGACCCGTCGTCACGTTGAGGTAGCGCGCGAATATCGCCTGACTCGCATGCTCGCGCAGCCGCAGCTCGCGGATCGCCTCCGGCGTCATCTCCTCGACCAGTGTGAGGCACATCTCATCGAACTTGCGCATGGTCCGCTTCGACATGACGCCCGCCTCCGTCATGCCAAGCGCGGTCTCGTGCACCGAAGCCGGTATTTCGCTCTCATACTGCTTGGTCATTGCAGTCCACCTCGCTAATCGTCCCGTTCAACAGCATCGCCTCCAGGGCAGAGTTGCCCAGCCCGAGCATCTCGTCCGCCAGCGTCCGCAGCGCCGTAGGTTCCTTGCGCCGAAGGTTCTCACGGTCGCTCTTCGCGAAGGGACGTATATCGATTAGTTGACAGGTCGGACTGAGATGGCGATTTGACGGCCACGATGTATCCTGTCGGAACCTTGCTATGACTAGCCTGACTAGTTATGGTCCCCTCATGGCGATCACGTATTCCGTATACGAGGCGAAGGCCCGTTTCTCTGAAGTCCTCCGCCAAGTGCGCGATGGGAAGACAGTTACGGTTTCCTTCCGCGGAGAGCCGGTGGCAGAAATCCGCGCCATCAAGAAACAGCGCAGTCCCACTCTTGACGAGCGTCTCGCAGAACTCGAACGCAACGGCTGCCTGGTCCACGCAACCGTGCCAAGAAATAGCATCGGACCCATCGAACGCCGGCCCGGCGCACTCGCACGATTCCTTGAAGCGCGGGACGAATGAGCGTCGCCTACGTCGACTCTTCCGCGCTGATAGCCATCACTCTTGATGAACCGGGTGCCTCCGGTTTGGCCCGGCACCTTAATGCTTGTGCGCGCCTCGTCTCGTCCAACTTGCTTGAAGCCGAGTTGCGGTCGACGTTCGCGCGCGAGCACGTCGACTTCCGGGAGCACGTCGTCGCAGGAATCGATTGGATCCTCCCCGACCGGCCCCTTACAGAGGAGCTGACGTCGGTTCTGGAGGCCGGATACCTGCGCGGCGCGGATCTCTGGCATTTGGCGACCGCTCTCTACATCTCCCCGCATCCCGGCGCCCTGACGGTTGCAACACTGGATGTGCGACAGGCTTCGGTAGCTGCCGTACTCGGATTTCGCGTAATGGGGGTTTCCCAAGACTCCTAAAGGTCTGCATTGCGCCCACTGCCGTCCACGCAACACGGTACCAGGCCGGGGAACGGCGAAAAACGCGCTGACTTCCTGCGCCTTCGTCATGGGCCCGCGCTCCGCACCCGAAGCCAGACGAGTTTCACATGCATGGCCTGTGGCCAGCTGGTGAGACGCCCTCAAGCTTGAGGGGGGCCGTTCTCATGGGTCGTGTCGATCGCTTCGCCGACCCTCGCGAGACCCACAGGATCGGTACCTCGTTCAGCAGGCCTCAGGCGTCGTCGTCCTCGGGCAGCACAACCCTCACCCGGAGCCCGCCGTCCACAATGTTCTCCAGCTGAATGTCGCCACCGTGGGCACGGACGATGCTCCGCGCGATGGCGAGGCCCAGCCCGGTTCCTCCCGTGTCACGGCTTCGCGATTCCTCCAGCCGGACAAAGGGCTCGAACACGCGTTCCCGCTCGCCTTCCGGGATGCCCGGGCCCGCGTCCTCGATGACGACCTCCGTGCACCCGCCCTCCACGCGGACGACCCGCGCAGTGCCCCGGCCGCCGTGGATGGCCGCATTCTCCAGCAGGTTCCTGAGCGCGCGGCGGAGTGCCGTCGGTCGGGCCACCACCACGATCCGCTCCGACACCTCGGCCGAAACGGCATGGCCAAGGTCCGCAAGGTCGGCGACCACGCTGTCGACCAAGGCCGGCAAGTCCATCCTCTCCGTCCGTTCCCGCCGCAGGTCCGCCCGGACGAATGCCAGCATCTCCTCGGTCATCCGCTGCATCTCGTCGAGCGCGCTGATCATCTTCCGGCGCGTGTCCGCGTCGTCGATCAACTCGGCGTGCAGACGCAGGCTCGTGATCGGTGTGCGGAGGTCGTGCGAGACCGCCGCCAGCATGGCCATCCGGTCGCGGACATACCGGTCCAGCCGTTCGCGCATCACGTTGAAGGCCCGGATCGTGGCCTGGACGTCCGACGGGCCGGCCTCCGGCAGGGGCTCCACGTCCTCGCCCCGTCCGAACTGGCTCGCCGCCGCCGCCAGGCGCCGCATGGGGCGCGCAATCCGGCGTCCCATGACGACCGCGACGCCCGCGGTGCCGAGCGCAGAGAGGATGAACGACATCAGAAACGTCACGCCCCAAGGCGCGCCCGGCGGCGGCGCCACGGCGACGTTGAGCCACCGCCCGTCCGGCAGCGCCACCGACGCCGCAAACCACCGGAACCGCCAGGATGCGTGCCCGTCATCGTGGTCATGACCGTGGAACCGGTCGTCGTCATCGTCGTCCAGGTGGTCGTCGTGGTGGTCATCGTCCCCGTCGTCGTCCACGAAGCGCGCCCGCACCGGCCCAACCCTGACCTGCCCGCGATCGACGCCGAGCGCGGCAGCCAGTTCGCGGGCAATGCCGGCGGCCGGTCCGCCCGCCCCCGCGGTGCGGACGAGCGGCTCCCCAGTCAGCGAAAACCGCGTGCGATGCGTGCTGGCTGCCGCGACGACGGTGCCGTGCAGCGCCGGCGATGTGTCCGCAAGCAACTGCGCCACACTCGCCGTCCGAGTGATGACATTGTCGCGGTGCGCATGCCGCACAGCCTCGACGCGTTCCCAAGCGAAGAGCGCGACGGCGACACCTTGCGCCACGACGAGGGTCAGGAGGAGCAGCAGCGTGAGCTGGCCCGCGAGGCTCCGCGGCACCAGCCTCATGCGTCTTCCACCTTGCCGGCGAAGCGGTAGCCGCCGCCCCATACGGTCATGATGAGCTTGGGATCTTTTGGGTCGCGCTCGATCTTCTTCCGCAGGCGGCTCACCTGGTTGTCGACCGCGCGCTCGAACGGCACGGACCGCCGGCCCTGGGTCAGATCGAGCAGCTGGTCGCGGGAGAGCACCATGCCGGGGCGCTCCAGCAGCGCCACGAGCAAGCGGAACTCGCCCGTCGAAAGGGGGGTCACGACTCCCTCTTCGTCGACCAGTTGGCGCCGGCCGTCGTCGAGCAGCCAGCGGTCGAACCGCCGGACGCCTGCCGACGGGGGCTCGCGCCCAGGCGGCAGGCTCTGCGAGCGCCGGATCACGGCCCTGATCCGGGCCAGCAGCTCGCGCGGATTGAACGGCTTGGTGACGTAGTCGTCGGCGCCCACTTCGAGACCCACGATGCGGTCGGTCTCCTCGGCCATGGCGGTCAGCAGGATGATCGGCAAGCGCGTCGTCGCGCGCAGGTGCCGGCAGAGCTGGAGACCGTCCTCGCCCGGCATCATGACGTCGAGCACCACCAGGTCGATCGCCGCCGCACCGAGCACCCGGCGCGCTGCGATGGCGCTCTCAGCGATGCTCGCGCGCATTCCGTGACGCTCCAGGTACTGGGCCAGGGCTTCACGGATCTCCCGGTGGTCGTCGACCACGAGCACGTGCGGAGTGGCTTCCATCCGTCCAGCTTACGCGCCCACGCGCCGGCCGCCGCAGGAAACCTGTAACAAGGTGTGCCAAATCTGCTCGCCAGCCACACATCGCGACAAACCCGGGTGCGCGGCGACAAACTCCTGCGACATCCGGCCGCCACATTGCCTGCATCCTTCGATCACCGATACGGGAGAACATCGATGCAGACGAGAACCAGAACCCTGATCGTCGTCGGGCTCGCCACAGTCCTTGGCGGGGCCGCCATCGTCGGGGTCAGCCATGCCAATCACCGCGGCGGTTTTGACGGCCGCCATGGTCCAGGACTGGGCTTCCTCGACAAGGGGAGCCTCGCCGCCACGGCGCTCGAAGTGTTCGATTCTGTCGACGCGGACGGCAACGGGGCGCTATCGCAGGCCGAGATCGATCAGGTCCGCAACGACCGCCACGCCACGCACGACGCCGATCGCGACGGCAACCTCGAGCTCGAGGAGTTTGCCGGCCTCTGGCACGAGACCACGCGCCCGTTCACCGTGCGCGTCTTCCAGATGCTGGACACGGACGGCGACGCGGTCATCACGCGCGCCGAGTACGACCGGCCGCTGGCCGGGATCGTCGCCCGCCTGGACCGCGACGGCGACGGCGGCCTCTCGCTCCGTGACGGACGGCACCACCGCCATCACGGAGACCGGTGGGACGACGACTAGATCCCATCCGCCGGCCGGGGGCAGGCTCCGGCCGGCTTCGGCCGCGCCACAGAACCGGTCGAAGGCACATCGGGAAATCCGACCCCAGGCCAACCGCGTAGGCGCCTCACTGCGCCAACGCGCGGATTTCGGCCGGTGGCAGCCTCGCCAGCGGGCACGGTCGATGGCGGCTCCAGCGAGTTGATCTCGGCGATCCCAACGGTGCCACTGAGGCTTGCGCGAATACCGCGCCTTCAGGGCGGGGTCGAGCTCGACGGGCGCGTCGAGTGCGGCGACGAAATCGTCCCAGACCCCGTCGTCGACGGCGATCACGGGACGGTTGTTCAGGATCTCGATCGCCGCCGCCTCGCTCGACTGGAGCATGAACTCGGTGCGTGAAACGCCGCGGATCGCCGCCGCGCGGTCGATGACGGTCAAGCGTCGGCTGGAGGTACGGATGCTCACCTGAGGCATGCCAGCCTACTTGGTGCGGAGTGTTGTTGCGGCGTCCAACATATTGATTGCATGGGAACAACACGGCCATCGCCATTGGCCAGCACCTTGCGGACTGGAAGCATGGGCGTCCGATAGTCGCCGCTGTTCGGCGGTCGCAAGGTGGACCTGGGGACCAAGGAGGACTTGAGTCGTTATTTCCGCCAAGAAGTCGTCGATTCTGCGGAAGTCCAGTATGCGGAGTGATGACTAGGCCGGTTCCGGGACATGCTTGACGCTATGCGGAAAACCCTGCCCTTTTGCACAGGGACGGTTCCCCGACGATCTCGACGACAACCGGCAACTGGTTCCGGCGCTGGTCAACGAAATCGAGATTGTCGGTGAGGCCGCGACCCAGCTCACCGAAGAGACCCGGCGGCCTTTCCCGGAAACGCCGTGGGTGCGGATCGCTGAACTGCGCAATCGGCTAGTTCATGCATACTTCGACGTCATACCGGACATCTTCGGAATACGTTGCACGAGGATCTACCCAAGCCAACTAACCTGAGCGAGACGGCACTGCTGACCGAACCCGGTCGCCCTCCGGAAGCGAAACGGTAGCCCGCTTGGTCCGACCGACGTGAAACGGTATTGGTGGCCGAGGGAGTGGCCACTGCTCGGCGGAACTGCTTCTAGACATTGATGAATGAACCGTCGCGCCCGCGCTTGCGATTGTCGACCATCGCTACCAGCACCCCGCCGGGGGCTTTCGGGCAATCCAACAGGTAACAATTTCTGCAAGTTGAGAGCCAGAACGCGAACGCCGCAGCGGTACCAGCTGGGCGTCGCATCAGGGCTGGCGTGCGGTTGGTACGTCAGTGAACTCGCCGAGCATGTTTGCAACTTGGGCCGCGTCTACGCGTAATATTCAGCCCAATACGCAAGCTATATTGCGCATACAGTTGATAATTGCGCATATATCTGGCAAATTGCGTATAGCGACTGCAAGCCATCTGGAAGAACACGTGGCAAGGGTTATTTCTCAAGAGACGCTCCGGCAAATTGAAGAAGCGGTCAGACAGCGTCCCGAAAGCATGACCGCGACGGAGATTGCGGATTCACTGAAGGTGACCCCGCCGCGCCGAACCCTTCAATACTGGTTGAAAGCCCTGGTTGACAACCAACGCCTGATTCGAGAGGGGTCCGGTCGCTGGGCTCGCTACCGTCTTCCCGAGGTCGTCTCTTTGTCGGTGCGGGCGACCGCCGGTACCCCGAAGGTCATTGCAAGCCTCGCCGTCAGCGATCTCCTGTCAGAAGCGGGCGAAGAGGTTCGAGCCTATGTCCGGCAACCCACTGCCGCGCGAGAACCGGTCGGCTACGACCGGAGCTTTCTTGATCGCTATCGTCCTAACGCGACCTTCTACCTGTCCCAAACCGAGCGGTCGGAGCTATCAGAGTACGGCGAGACCGAAATCGTTCGACAACCCGCCGGCACCTACGCAAAGCAGGTATTGAGCCGGATACTGATCGACCTGTCCTGGAATTCGAGCCGTCTGGAGGGCAACACATACTCCCTGCTTGATACCAAACGGCTGATCGAACGCGGCGAGGAGGCGGAGGGTAAGGACCGGCGCGAAGCGCAGATGATCCTCAATCACAAGGAAGCCATCGAGATACTGGTCGATGGTGCAGAAAACATCGGATTCAACCGCCACACCATCCTCAACTTGCACGCCGCGCTGGCGGACAACTTGCTTCCCGACCCCTCGGCGCCCGGACGGCTTCGGCGCGCCGACGTAGGCATCGAGGGATCGGTCTTTCATCCATTGGCCGTGCCGCCACTCGTCGAGGAATGCTTCGACCAGATCCTGACGAAGGCCTCACAGATCAAGGACCCATTCGAACAGGCGATCTTCGCGCTGATACAGCTTCCCTATTTGCAACCCTTCGATGACGTCAACAAGCGGGTGTCGAGACTCGCGGCCAACATTCCGCTCATCAGGGCGAACCTGTCGCCACTATCCTTCGAAGACGTGCCGCGGAATCTCTATACGGAAGCCGTTCTCGGTGTTTACGAACTAAATCGGACTGAACTACTGCGCGACCTCTTCATCTGGGCCTACAGGCGATCCGCATCGCGCTACGCCGCAGTGAGGATGTCGCTCGGCGAGCCAGACCCATTTCGACTGAAGCATCGAGCAGCGATACGGAGGCTCGCCGGTGCAGTCATCCGTGGAGGCATGGACAATCGGACGGCGGCCGCGCACATCGGCGCATGGACGGCGCAACACATCGAGGAAGCTGATCGAGCGCGGTTTCGGGAAGTTGTCGAACGGGAGCTACTGAGCCTCCACGAAGGCAATTTTTCGCGATACCGCGTCAGGCCATCGGAGTTTGCCGCGTGGCATGCGGTCTGGAGCGCATAGGCACCATCCGGTTCGAGGCCTGGATGTCGGTGGGTTACAGCTGTCATCTGACTTCAACGATCTTCTGTGCGACGAGCAAAAAGCCTGGCCAGAACAGGTCGATAAAGCCCGAGCGGTTCGCCAGCTTCAAGACACACTCCGAGTGCCGCCAGCGCGCCGCCGCCGAACGCCGACCACATCGAGAACAGCGTTGCAGAAGCTCTGCGTCTCGCCCGTCTCACGAACTGCGTCCCGCCTACTTCCGGCGAACCTGAGCGTGGGCGCGAACGTCGTTCCACGAAAGGCGCATGACCTACGGCACTTCCTGCTCAACGTAATCTTCGTCAGTCTGCTTGATTTCCTGACGAATGCGTGTCCGCACGCCGATCCCGTGTCGGACCATGAGCCGCGCCAGCTCGTCGCCGTCGATCAGGATGATCCGCTTCGGAGCTGGCGCCACGCAGTCTCGTGCAGCTCGCGCGAATACTGCCGTGATGGCAGATGCGCCTTTTCCGGTACCGGCGGCGCTGATAGTTCCTCCTTTCATGAGCACGCGATTGACGCCAACGAATTCGTTGACAACCAGATTGTTGGCAAATATCGAACGTCGAGCGCAGGAGCCTTTTTTCGGGTTCTCAAGGTGCCCAGTCCCGATAGTGGCACCCAAACGGCCGACTCCGAGGCCCTATGTCGCAAGTGCGGATCCGGCCGGATTCGCCAACTTAACGAACTGATATCATGACGCTCGGTTCAGGTAGGAGAATCGATAACGTGTTCCCCCTTTGCCTACCCATGGCAGTTGAGCAAATCCCGGATGGCGGGCCCGAACGCTCAATTTTTTCGATTCATGAAGCGTGGACAGGTCTGCGGCCGATGAGTCTTTCCGCAAGCACGGCACGCGTCCCAAACGGCTGGTTCTGCCGAGCCGTTGGCAGCTGCGGCGTCCTCCTGCTCTTGGCCAGCATCCTTCTGCCGGGAACGGCATCCCCGCAAGATCCTGAAATGCTGGAGAACGTAGTGGTGATCGGGCAACGCGCACCCGGTATCGATCCTCTGTCCTCTCCCACGCCGGTGGAGATTATCGGCGGCACGGCGCTCGAAGCCTACGGCGGCGAGAGCACCGAAAGCAACCTCGCCCGGACGCTTCCGTCGTACAATCTCAACCGCGAGCCGATTTCCGACGAGGCGAGCGTTGTCCGGCCGGCACTGCTTCGCGGGCTGCCTCCGGATTCCGTGCTGGTGCTCGTGAACGGCAAGCGCCGGCACCGGTCGTCGGTCATCACGGTCTCGAGCGCCACGGCTCCCGGGAGCCACGGCCCGGATCTTGCGGCCATTCCCGGCATTGCGATCGAACGGATCGAGGTGCTGCGCGATGCGGCGTCCGCGCAGTACGGATCCGATGCAGTCGCCGGCGTCCTCAACTTCGTGCTGAAGCAGCATCCCGATACGCAGGTAGCCGAGGCCCGCTGGGGCCGCACCTACGCGGGCGACGGGGATCGCTGGACGCTGGCAGGCCACGCGGGGGTCCAGTTGGCCGACCAGGGGTTCGTTGCGCTGTCTCTTGAGCGGTCGCATCAGGCGCCGTCGACCCGGTCGGTGCAGCATGCCAGTGCCCGGCAGCTCGCCGCTGCCGGCAATGCCTGGATCAACGACCCCGGCTACGGCTACATCGACCATCCGTACGCGCAGACGTGGGGAACGCCTGAAGGGCGCGGCGACTGGAAGACGATGGTGAACGCCGGCCTTCCATTCGGCGCTTCGACAGAAATCTACGGCTTCGGCAACTGGCATCGCCGGACCGTGGAAAACGGATTCTTCTTCCGCAACCCGGCGCGGCGCGGCGGCGTCTTCAGCCTGGGTGACGAGGTACTGCTGGCCGACCTTTCCGCGAACCCGACCGCGGTCAGGTGTCGATCCGGACTGACACCGGATTCCGGAGACTGGTCTGGTCACGTCGCGGCGATCCGCCGTTTCGTCGAGGACAACCCGAATTGCTACTGGATCGGCACCCAGTTTCCGGGCGGCTTCACGCCCCGGTTCGGCGGCGACGTGGAAGACGTCTCCTACCATGCCGGCGTGCGCGGCACGTTGCCGAATGACGCTCCATTGCTCTCCGGGTGGGACTGGGATCTTTCCGCCGGGATGGGCCAGCACTCGGTCGACTTCTTCATGGAACGGACAATCAACCCGCAGCTGCTGGCCCTCGGACGCGAGTTGCCGACCAGCTACCGGGTCGGAGGATGGAGCGAACGCGACTGGATCGTGGAGGGCAGCGTGGTGGGGCGGCTCGATGTCGGAGCTGCCTGGCCGCTGACCGTGGCGCTCGGAACGGAAGTTCGCAACGAACGCTTCGAGGTCGTGGCAGGGGACTTCAATTCGACCTTCGTCGACACGCGCCCGGGCGGGCTGCGGGAACAGGGATTTGGGATCGGCACGAACGGCTTCCCGGGATTCCAGGAACGCACCGCAGGGGCGGCGTCCCGAACGGCCCAAGGCGTCTGGCTGGATCTGTCGACGGATCTGAGTGAAGAACTGTTCGTCCACGGAGCGCTTCGCCACGAGCGGCACGAGAGCATCGGCAGCAACACGGACGGCAAGGTAGCCGCGCGCTACGACCTGAGCGACGAAATCGCGCTGCGAGCCTCCGTCGGCAGCGCCTTCCGCGCGCCGACCGTGGGTCAGGCGTCGATCGAGAAGGTGATCACGCAGTTCGTTCCCGACCTGGGCGACCTGATCGACATTGCGACCCTTTCGGTGGACAACCCCATTGCGATCCTGAAGGGGGCGAAGCCCCTGACGCCAGAGACCGCCCGCTCGGTGAATGCCGGTGTCGTCACGCGCCTGGCCGGATTCACGGTGACGCTCGACGGTTACCAGATCCGGATGAAGGATCGCATTGCGGTGACCTCCGAGTTCGACCTGTCGGAGGGCGACAAGGCGGCCCTTCGCGAGCAAGGCATCGCAGATGCCGACGCCTATGCCAGGGTGAAGTTCCTGACCAATGATTTCGGCACGACCACGCAGGGGGTCGACGTGAGCGCCGAGCGGCTGATTGCGCACGGGAACGATTCGGCGACGCGTCTCCATGCAGTCCTGAACTGGAATCGGACGCGTGTCGACGGCACATCCACGCTCCTGAACGCCGGCGAAACCCTGGCCGCGGAACGGGGCGTACCGCGGTGGCGCGGTGTGCTCGGTGCGAGCCACGAACGCGGGCAGTTGACCCTTTCCGGTCGCCTGCGACTCTACGGTCCGTTCACGAACGTCTACTACACCTCCGATCTCTCGTCCGCCCGGGAGGTGGGTACCCACGCGCTCTTCGATGCAGAAGTCGCGCTGCGGATCACGGACGGTCTCACGCTCGCCGTTGGGGCGGAGAACCTATTCGACACCTACCCGCCCCGCACCGACGCGCGAGACGGGGAGACGGTTGGACTGCCGTACCTGCGGCGGTCCCCGTTCGGTTTCGACGGCGGCTACTACTACGCCCGGCTGCGCTGGGAACGATGATGGGGGAGTTTGCAGGTGAGTTCACGAGGCGCTGCGCAACTCTCCGGAAGCCGCTCACGTAGCGGAGCAACCTGAGCCGCAGTCGCCGTTCGAGCCACCGTTTCCTGCCAAGCGACTTCCCGAGAAATCTTGATGATCGGTAACGTGAGCGTTACCGATGACGTGCCTAGGCAACCCGGGAACAACTGCCCGGCACGCCCATCTCGCTGGCGATCCCGTTCGCATAGCGTGGGAACGGATCCGTCTGGCCGCGTTGCAATTCCGCTTGACCCAAAGGCAGTGACCAAGACGGCATCGCTCCGAGCGGTCGACGTGAATTCAACCGGCCAACCACAACGCCCCCCGTGGCAGCGCCTCGACAGCATGTCGGGGCGCTACCGAGGCGTCGCTTGCGGGTCCCTTCCATACTTGGTCTCAACTCACGCAGGGCTGTAGCCCGCCCTGCCGGCGGGACCAGGCTCTTCGGGGCTTGCGCGGGCGTGTCATTTCGCAACGCCGGTCTCTCTGCCTCGGGGAATTGCGCCTAACGGGGCGGGCGGGCATGACCAACGGCGGGGCTCATCCGGAAGCCGTCTACGTAACGCAGCAAGGGGCCGATACCCACCTTCGGGAGGACAATTTGGGAGCAAGATTCGGGCTGCACGGCAGTTCGGAACCCGTCAGGGTGCGCCATCGCGGCGGGCAGCCCACAGGGGCGGCCAGCACCAAGAGAGCCGAGGGGGGAGATATCATGGTCGAAGCGCAGAGGATGCAAACGTCGGTGGCAAAGCGGTTCCGTAGCGACGACGAGCGCTGGGCGGCGGTCGTAAACCGCGATCATGCCGCGGTTGGAAGGTTCGTCTACTGCGTCACGACGACCGGCGTTTATTGTCGCCCGGGCTGTGCGGCGCGACACCCGCGACGCGAGAACGTGCGCTTCCACACATCCTGCCAGGACGCCGAGTATGCCGGCTTTCGGCCATGCCGGCGCTGCCGCCCAAACGAGCCGCCCCTTGCCGAACGGCACGCGCGGGCGGTGGCGGTCGCGTGCCGCCTCGTCGAGACGGCAGAGGAACTGCCGGATCTCGACGCGCTCGCACAGGCAGCCGGCATGAGCCGATTCCACTTCCACCGGGTCTTCAAGGCCGTCACCGGTTTCACGCCGCGCGCTTACACCGCCGCGCATCGCGCGGACCGGACCCGCGAAGCGCTGCGGAGGTCGCAAACAATCACCGAAGCCATCTACGACTCTGGCTTCAACTCGAGCGGACGGTTTTATGCAGCGTCGCCGGAGATGCTCGGGATGGCTCCCGCGAAATTCCGGGGCGGTGGCGCGGGCGAAACGATTCGGTTTGCCGTCGGCGAGTGTTCGCTGGGTTCGATCCTGGTGGCGACGACGGCGAGGGGGATTTGCGCGGTCCTGCTTGGCGACGATCCAGAAGCGCTGGCACATGAGTTGGAGGACCGTTTTCCGCAGGCTGAGCTGGTTGGGGGAGACGGTGAGTTCGAATCGGTGGTGGCTCGGATCGTCGGCCTCGTCGAAGCCCCTGCGCTCGGTCTCGATTTGCCGCTCGACATCCGCGGGACGACGTTTCAGCGGCGGATCTGGCAGGCGCTTCGCGAGGTTCCGGCGGGTACGACCGCCAGCTACAGCGAGATCGCCGATCGTGTCGGCTCACCGAAGGCCGCGCGAGCAGTCGCGCGCGCATGCGCCGCTAACCCACTCGCCGTCGCGGTCCCCTGCCATCGCGTGGTCCGGAACGATGGCAAGCTTGGTGGCTACCGCTGGGGCGTGGAACGCAAGCGGGTGCTGCTGGCCCGCGAGGCCTCGTCCTGACTTTCGCGCACCGGGTCGAGAGCAAGCAGCACGAGGCCGCAACGGAGTTCGGGCCGTTCCGAATGCCATGCTTGTGGCGGCAGCGCGACGCTCGATGGTCCGGACGTCAGCTGGAGCTCCGTCGCATCCGCAGTGCAGCCCGGCCCGATCGCCTAGCCGAACGCTAGAGGTCCACGGGAGGCCGCGCTGTCGATACGAGCGCTCCCGCCGTTCCCCGGTGCCTGATAGGCCGCTCCGACGGGCCAGGCAGTGGCACCCAGCGGCACGTTGGCACGCCGATGCAACGCGCCGCCGACCGCGGCCAGCAGGCCGTCAGTTCCCGCCCGGCCGAGGAGCGTGACGCCGCCCGGCCATCCGTCGTTCCGGGGAGCCGTCGGTACCGCGATCGCGCACAGATCCAACAGGTTGACGAAACTGGTGTAGGTGCCGAGGCGTGCATTGGGTTCAATGGGATCGTCTTCCAGGTCCGCCCGGGTGTACAGCGTCGGCACCGTCGGCACGCAGAGAAGGTCCAGCTCTGCCAGCTGCGGTTCAAGGGCGCGCCGCAACTCGGCCAGGCGGTAGATGCCCCTGAAGGCATCGACGGCGGAGAGCCCGCAGGCCGAGGCGATTACCTGGCGCGTGACGGGGTGCAGCGCAGACGGTTCACGGTCGAGCAGTGCTTCCACCGCAGCGTACCGCTCGGCAATCCAGGGACCGCCATAGAGCAGCTGCCCCACGTCGTAGAACGGTCCAAAATCGACTTCGACAATTTCGCCGCCGAGTGCTGCAACTCCTTCCAGCGCACGTTCATACGCGGTTGCCTGTTCCTCGTCGCCGAAGAAATGCCGCGTCCCCGGCGTCGGAACGCCGACCGTGAAGGCCGGCCGCGGCGATTGCCGGATCGCACGGGCGGCCGGCTTCGACCATGCATCGTCGGGGTCGAACGCCGCCATCACCTCGAATGCCGCCCACGCGTCCTCGGTCGTGAGCGCCAGGATCGATACGGTTTCGGCGGTGCGGCAGGCCGGCACGACACCGCTTGCCGACAGACTGCCCAAGGTCGGTTTCAGCCCGACCACATTGTTCATGCCGGCCGGCACACGGCCGGAGCCGGCCGTATCGGTTCCCAGCGCAAGGCTCACCAAGCCGTGCGCGACCGCCACGGCCGAGCCCGAGCTGGAACCACCCGGTACGAGCCGCGAGTCCAGAGCGTTCCGCGGGACCGGATAGGGGGTCCGCATTCCCGTGAGGCCCGTCGCGAACTGATCGAGGTTGGTCTTGCCGACCACCAAGGCACCGGCGTCGCGTAGCCGCTTGACGACGAACGCGTCGGCGTCGGCCCGATATGCGAACGCGGTGCACGCTGCCGTGGTCGGCATGCCGGCGACATCAATGTTGTCCTTGACCGCGACCGGAATGCCCCAAAGCGGTCGACGGCCAGGTTCAAAACCGCGCAGGCATTCGGCGGCGGCGACCGCCTGCTCCTCGTCGATCAGGTGGAGGAATATGCCGGCGTCGTCGACCGTCCGGATGCGGCGAAAGGTCTCGGCCATCACGGCCTGCGGCGGCACGCCGCCGCGGTAGGCGCGGTGCAGATCCGTGACGGTAAAGGGCAGGTCAGAGAGTTCGAATGCGCGCGTCACCGGTCAACCCCCACCCGCTACAAACCGAACGGAGCGTTCCCACTGGATCAGCACGACGCAGCCGTCGTCCGATGCCACCGCATGCTCGCTGCCGGACGGGTTGACCACGAGCGTACCGGCGCTGTACTCGCCGCGCTCGTCGCGCTGCGAGCCCTCAAGCACCATGACCGTTTCCAGACCCTGATGGCGGTGGCGCGGGACACTTGCGCCGGGGGCGTAGCGCAGGACCGCGATCACCGGATCATCCGCGCGCAGCCGGCAGATCTCGACCCCGTCGCGGAATGGCCGGAACGGCAGTCGGCGCCAGCCGCCCGCCAACAGGTCCGGCACGGCGAACGGCTCGCTCATTGCAGGGCGCCCAGGATCGTGCCGGTGAGTGCCGTCCAGCCAACAATGGCGCCCTGCGCCGTGATCATCGACAGTGTGGCCGTCTTGAATCCCGGGACGTAGCTGGCAGTCGCGTCCGCGGCCAGAAGGCATTCGTACCCCCGGTCGTTGGCCTCGCGCATGGTCGTCTGGACGCAGACCTCGGTCGTGACTCCGGCAACGACGAGCTGCCGCACGCCGAGGCGCCGAAGCAAGTCGTCCAGCCCGGTCCGGCAGAACGCGCCCTTCCCGGGCTTGTCGATCACGGACTCACCCGGGCGGGGCGCCAGTTCCGGCACGATCTCGCTGCCCGGCTCCCCGGCAACCAGCACCCGCCCCAGCGGACCGAGATCGCCGATGCGCAGGCAGGGTCTCCCGCGGCTGCGCTTGGCGCCGGGACAGTCCGAGAGATCCGGCCGATGGCATTCGCGGGTATGGATCACCGGCCGGCCGAGCACCCGGAAGCCGTCGAGCAGGCGCCGGACGGTCGGAATGATCGCGCGCAGCGGGCGCGTGTCGTTGCCGAGGCTGGAGCCGAACCCGCCAGCTTCAAGAAAATCCCGCTGCATGTCGATCACGACCAGTCCCAGCGCCGCCGTGTCGACCACGAACGGGAACGGCTCAGCCGGGATGCGGCGAGTCACGGTCGGCCCGCCATATGCCGACCGATGACGGCGGCATCCGCGCACGCCCGTGCGGTCTCGTGCACGATGCGCCCTTCCGACATCACCAGGATGCGGTCGGCAAGTTCCAGGATCTCGTCTAGATCTTCGCTGATCAGCAGCACGGCGGCACCGCTGTTGCGAACGGTCAGGATCCGCGAGCGCACCTCCGCGACCGCAGCAAAGTCGAGGCCGAAGCACGGGTTGGCAACAATGAGAACCCGGATTGTCCCGGTCAGCTCGCGGGCGAGTACGGCGCGCTGCACATTGCCGCCGGAGAGCGAAGCCATGGGGTGCTCGACGGAAGCGGCGTGAATCCGGAAGCGCGCTGCCAGGTCGCGCGCCCGGGACCGGAGGGCGGGCCGGTCAAGCCAGAACCGCCGGCGGCCATCGACGGTCCGATCGAACGTCCGAAACGCCAGGTTCTCCGCAAGACTCATCCGGCTGGCGCAGGCGTTCCGCAGCGGCTCCTCCGGCAGGCAGCGAACACCGGTGGCGTGCACCGCGGCCCGTGAGGGGACGTAGGAACGCCCGTCGATCCGGATGCCGCCCGACTGCGGGCGCCGCTGGCCGGTCAGGACTTCCATCAGCTCGGTCTGGCCGTTCCCCGAGATCCCGGCGATGCCGACAATCTCGCCACTCCTCACCGAGAGCGAATCGATCACGATTTCCTTCCGGCCCGTGCGGTCGGGCGTGCGGAGGTCCTGCACCCGGAGCCCGACCGACCCCACCGCGTTCCCTCGCTCGGTTCCGGCCCGTACGGTCTTCTCACCGATCATCATCGCGGCCATGCTGCCGTGATCCAGATCCGCGACCCTGCCGGTCCCTACGTGCCTGCCCTGGCGCAGCACCGATACCACGTGGGCGAACGCGCTCACCTCGCGGAGCTTGTGCGTGATCATCAGGACCGTCAGCCGCCCGCTGCGGGTCAGGTCCCGAAGGGTGCCGAGCAGCTCGTCCGCCTCGCCCGGGGTGAGCACGGACGTGGGCTCATCCAGGATCAGGAAGCGCCGCCCGAGGTAGAGCTGCTTGAGGATTTCGAGCTTCTGCCGCTCGCCCGCAGCCAAGCGCTGTACCGGCACGTCCAGTGGCGCGGTGAACGGCATCGTGTCAACGAAACGCGCAAGCGCCGCCCGCTCGGCCTGCCAGTCGATCACCGTCGGTACGCGCTCCCGGCTGATCACCATGTTCTCGGCCCCGCTCAGGGACGGCACCAGCGTGAAGTGCTGGTAGACCATGCCGAGGCCGTGCGCGTGCGCGGCGCGGGGATCCCGAACGTCTACTTCGCGACTGCCGACCACGATCTGGCCCGCGGTCATCCGGTGAAAGCCCATCAGGCACTTCACGAAGGTCGACTTTCCAGCGCCATTCTCGCCGAGCAACGCGTGCATCGTGCCGGCCTCGACCCGGACCGAGACGTCGTCGAGGGCCACGACGTCGCCGAAGCGCATGGAGACGCCTACCGCCTCCACGCTGAGCGCGCCGGCGGCGGCCGCGAACCCGGTCACGGCAGCCCGGAGAGCAGACGGTCGCTGTCGGTGACGGCCCCAAACACTCCGCCCTGCATGGTCACCATCCGAATCGCCGCGTCATGGTTGCTCCGGTCGGTCGCCGCGCAGCAGTCCGCCACGAGTACGCATTCGAAACCGCGGTCGTTGGCCTCGCGCATCGTGGTGTGGACGCATACGTCGGTCGTGATTCCGGTCAGCACTAGGTTGCGAACGCCCCGCGTCCGAAGCAGCAATTCGAGATCGGTGGCGTAGAAGCTGCCCTTGCCAGGCTTGTCGACGATTACCTCGCCGGGGAGCGGAGCGAGCTCGTCGACGATCTCCCAGCCGGGTTCACCGCGCACCAGGATCCTGCCGCAGGGGCCGACGTCGCCGATCCCGGCCCCGATTGCCCGCGAACGCCAGCGCTTGTTCGCGGGCAGGTCCGAGAGATCCGGACGATGCCCTTCACGCGTATGGACGACGGGGTAGCCCTTCGCGCGCATGGCGGCCAGCACGGCCCGCAGGGGAACGATCGGCGCCCTGGTCAACGAGAGGTCGTAGCCCATGGCATCGACGTACCCGCCCTTGCCGCAAAAGTCGGTCTGCATGTCGATCACGAGCAGCGCGGTGTTGCCGGGCCCGAGGTCTCCGTCGAATGGCCACGGGTACGGGTCTGCCGGAATTCCGGTCATGCCGCACCGGCCAGCTTCTCGCCGTAGCGCCGGGCGGGCGTCGGAAACCCGCACGAGGTGCCGTCGGTGACCACGACCCAGTCCTCCCACGGCAGGCGGTACCTGCCGTTGACCAGATCGCGCATGTACGTGTACGGGCAGTCGCCGGCGCCCCCCTTAACGGCGGTGTACCCGCGATGGGCCAGCTGATAGATGTTGTTCTCGACTCCCCAGCCCGTACGCGCCTCGCGCACCAGGTCCGGGCGAACCTCGGCGGTAATGATCTCGTCGGGCCGTCCACTCGTTCCGTGCGCAAGAACCGACCCGTCAAAGTTCACGATCATGCCCTCGCCCATGGAATCGAAGGTGCCATCGGAACCCGACATGCACACGTTCGCCGTGACCATGAGATTGCAGAAAGCATTGGCCTGGTTGGTGAAGCGCCAGGAGTCGCGAATCGGCGCCGTGTAGCCGGCCGTTCGGATCATGATCTCCGCCCCCTTGTAGGCGCATTCGCGGGCCATCTCCGGAAACATGCCGTCGTGGCAGATGATGAGTGCGAGCCGGCATCCGTTCGGGCCGTCGATGACCGGAATCTCGCCTGCCCCGGGTTCCCAGGGCTCGACCGGCACCCACGGATGAAGTTTCCGGTAGTGCAGCCGGAGGTCGCCCTGGTCGTCGATTACGATCCCGGCGTTCCACGGGTTGCCGTCCGGGTTCCATTCCATCAGCGAGAAGCAGCCCCAGATCCGGTGCTCGGCGCAGGCTTCCCGGAAGCGTTCGACCTCCCTCCCGTCGAGCGAGCACATGAGCGCGGGGTCGGTGTTCATCGAGAGCCCGTGGAGCGCATATTCCGGAAATACCACCAGGTCCATGGTCGGCATGCCGCGCCGCGCCTTCGCGACCACCTCGACGATCCGCCGGACCTGCAGCTCGACGTGTGCCGGCGTATCCACTACTGGCAGCTGCTGCTGCACGAGTCCGATCACCACGCCGTGCGGCGACTTGTTCAATCCGCCCAGTCCGTTCATCACGTATCTCCTATCTGCTGATGCTCAGCTCGCCCGGGGCGCCGGCCAGTGCGCGGGTGGGCGAGCTGGTCGCAACCAGCAAGCCCAGGGTCAGCACGTACGGCGCCGCGTAAAAGAGGTGGTAGCCCTGCGTGATCCCGACCGACTGCAGCGCCGGGCCGAGGGCGCCGGCACCGCCGAACAGCAGCGCCGCTCCCAGGCAGCGAACGGGGTTCCAGCGCGCGAAGATCACCAGCGCCACGGCCATCAGGCCCTGGCCCGACGAGATTCCCTCGTTCCAGCTGCCCGGGTAGTAGAGGGACAGATAGGCGCCGCCGACACCTGCCAGCGCCCCGCCCGCCGCCGTGGCCAGCAGGCGTACCGTGTGGGTCCGAACGCCCATGGCCCGCGCCGCGTCGCTGCTGTCGCCCACCACCCGGATCGTGAGACCGATCCGCGTGGCCCGGAACATCCAGGCCAGCGCCACCGCCAGCGCGCAGCCGGCCAGGAACAGGACGTTGACGTTGAGCGCCGTCCGGACCTGCGGGCTTTCGCTCCACCAGCCGAACGGGATTGCCGGCAGGTCCGGTGCGACCGGCTGGATGTACGGTTTGCCGAAGAAGAACGCGAGGCCGATACCGAGCAGCATCAGGGCGATGCCGGTCGCGATGTCGTTGACCCTGGGGAGCCGGCAGACCACGCCGTGGACGGCGCCGAACAGGGTGCCGGCTAGTGCAGCCGCACCGACGCCAAGCCAGGCGGACCCCGTTTCGTACGCGGCGCCGTAGCCCGTCATCGCACCGAGCACCAGCGTCCCCTCGAGACCGAGGTTGACGCGTCCGGCACGCTCGGTGAGGCACTCGCCGAGACTCACGAAGAGAAACGGCGTCGACACCCGGATCGCACCGCCGAGCATCGCGAGGGGCACGCCCCAAAGATCGACGTCGGGCATGCTCGCCATCAGCTTCGCGCCGGGCCACGCAGCCAGGTCAGGCGCCCGTGCAGCGCCTCGCCGGCCAGAATCGAGACGAACACCATCCCCTGGAGCACGAGGACCGTGGCATCGGGCAGGTCCATGCGCCGCTGCACCAGCCCGCTGGCGGCATCGAAGCCCGCGAGCAGCGTCGCGACGGGAATGATCGCCAGCATGTGGTGGCGTGCCAGGAACGCGATCAGGATGCCGGTGTAGCCGTACCCGGCGGCCAGCGACGCGTTGGCCGCGCCATGCACGGCCGCGACCTCGACCATGCCGGCGATCCCGGCGAGGCTGCCGGCCAGGACGGAGAAACCGACCACCAGGCGGCCGACGGGCAGGCCCTGCACATGCGCGGCACGGACATTCCCGCCCACGATCCGGGCAGCAAACCCCCAGCTCGTCCGTTCGAGCAGGATCCAGCACAGCACGCAGGCGGCGATCCCGATCGCCAGCCCCCAGTGCACGTCGAAGCCCGGGATCGTGCCGGTCCGGAAGCCGTCAGCGAGCGGTGCGGTCGAGGGCTTGTTGAGGCTCCCGGCGTCACGGAACGGTCCCTCGACGAGGTGGTTCATCAAGGCAACCGCCACGTACGCCATCAACAGGCTGGCGATGGTTTCGTTGACGCCGCGGACGTGACGGACCAGGCCGATCGCGCCGATCCAGATCCCGCCGGCGAGTGCCGCGGCCGCGGCCATGCCGGCGATGCCCAGGGCGCCCGGCAGCGCCGGCCACGACATCGCAAAGACGCCGGCCGCCACGCCGCCAAGGACGATGGCGCCTTCACCACCGATCATGATCATGCCGAGGCGGGCCGGCAGCGCCGTGCACAACGCCGCCAGGAGCAAGGGGGCGGTGCGCGCCAGCGTGTTTTCCCAGGAGAACGCGGACCCGAACGCGGCCTTGTAGACGAGGCCATAGAATTCGACTGGTGAGCGGCCGATGAAGGCCAGGAAAATCGCGAACGCGAGGAGACCCGCGACCAGCGCGCCGACGGGAATGATGACCGCCTCGCCGCGGCGGCGGACGGCGGCAAGACCGCCGTCGAGGACGGACAACGCCGCCCCGTGCATCGCCGCCGCTGTCATGTCCCGGTCACCCTGGCCGGCGGATGTCGCCGCAGTGCGCCCTGGTGGCAACCAGGGTCAGGAGGTCGAGCCGATCACCCCTTCGACCAGGTAATCCATGCTTTCGAGGGCCACGTCGGTCTCCACGAAACTCTGGCCTTCCGTGGCGACCACGTTGCCCCGGTTGTCCTTCAGGGGCCCCCGAATGACGGCGAAGCCACCCTGCATGATCTCCGCCTTCGCCGCCTCGAACTGCTTGCGGGCCGGTCCGGACACCGCTGGCCCGAGCGGGCTCATCTTGACGAAATTCTCGGCCAGCCCGCCGCGCACGAAGTTGCTGATCGTGCCGCCCGCGAGCGTCGTTTCGACCATGTCCTGGTAGACCTTGGCCCAGTTCCACTCGGCCCCCGTGAGGTACTGTTCCGGTGCGAGCGGGCTCTGGTTGGCGTGATAGCCGCACAGATAGGCGCCGCGTCCCGCGGCCGTTTCCATGACGACCTTCGGGCCGTCAACGTGGCAGGTCACGACATCGGCCCCCTGATCGATCAAGGCGTTCGTCGCCTCGGCCTCCTTGACCGGCATCGACCATTCACCCGTGAAGATGACCTGACAGGCGATCGACGGGTCCACGGCGCGGGCCCCGAGCAGGAAGGAGTTGATGTTCAGGAGTACCTGCGGGATCGGTTTGGCGGCAACGAAGCCGATCTTCTTCGAAGCCGTCGCGTGCCCGGCGATGATGCCGTTCAGGTACTGCCCCATGCCGATGTAGCCGAAATATGAGCCCACGTTCGCAGGGTGATCGCCGGCGTTCCAAAGGCCGCCGCAGTGCTGGAAGCGGAGGCCCGGGTGGTCGGGCGCTACCGCCAGGATGTGCGGGTCGAAGTAGCCGAAGGACGTCGGGAACAGGAGCGTGACACCATCAAAATTGATCATGCTCTCCATGCTCTTCTGGACGTCGACGGTTTCCGGGACGTTTTCTTCCTCCACCAGCGTCACGCCATCGATCGCCCGGAGGGCGGCGGCGCCCTCGGCGTGAGCCTGGTTGTAGCCGTAGTCATCCTTCGGACCGACATACAGGAAGCCCACCGTTAAAGAGGCGGCCTGGCCGACTCGCCATGGCATCAGGGTTCCTGCGGTGGCGGCGATCGCCATTCCGGCAGTTGTCGTCAGCAGATCACGACGGCTCTGGTTTCGCTTGCGGTTCATCTCACCCTCCTGGTGCTGTCGTCGCGGCCCAGGTCGGCTCGACGCCGGGGACCGGGACTGGGCGGCGCCTGCTGTTCGAGCACCCGGGAGGACTGGTGCCCAAAGCCAGCAGCACCGCGCTGCCAAGACGATTAGAACGGCGAATTGGCACTGTCTACTGCTATTTTTCTCTATCTGTGATGCAAAAAGTGCAGCAGTTGAAAGGTGCCCCTGATGCGTTACCTGACGTCGGTCCGCTACATCGATGCAGTTGCCCGGATCGGCTCGATCCGCGGCGCTGCCGAAGCGCTAGCCATCACTTCCACGGCGCTGAACCGGCGAATCCTTGCGATCGAGGACGAGCTCGGCGTTCCCATCTTCGAGCGCCTGCCACGGGGCGTCCGGCTCAACAGCGCCGGAGAGATCCTGATCCATTACATCCGCCACCAGCTCTCCGACCTGGAGCGGGTGCGGTCCCAGATCGCCGATCTGTCCGGGGTCCGGCGCGGGCACGTCGCAATCGCGTGCAGCCAGGCGCTATTGCCGTACTTCCTCCCTGAACAGATCGCGGCGTATCGGTCTGAACATCCGCAGGTCACGTTCGGCGTGCACCTGCGTGACCGCGCGGACGCGGAAGCCGCGCTGGTCGACCATGCGGCGGACCTGGCAATCGTGTTCGAACCGGTGCGACTGGCGGATTTCCACACGCTGCTGCGCGTGCCGCAACCGGTTTGCGCCGTGGTCGGCGAGCGGCATCCGCTCGCGGGCCGCGACATCCTGCGGCTCGGAGAATGCCTGTCCTATCCGATCGCTCTCCCGACTGCGCACTACGGCGTCCGGCACTTGCTGGAGGTCGCGGTGCAGGGCTCCGCACTGCGCCTCGAACCCACCGTCGAATCGGACAGCTTCGAATTCCTTCGCCATGCCGTCCTGGCCGAGTCCGTGGTCACGTTCCAGATTCCCATCGGCCTGCCGGATCCCGACGGCCAGGGCGGCACCTGCCGGATTCCGGTCGACCCGCGCGACGTACCCACGGGCGTCCTCTACATGGGTCAGCTCAAGGGGCGGGTGCTCCCGGTGGCGGCCGCCCGTTTCGCTGCCCAGATTTCCTCGGCGTTGGCAGACCGCTACGAGGTCTCGTAGCGGAGCGGCCTCGTCATTCCGCCATCCCAGCCGGAGCGCCTCCACGGCGCGACCACCAGACCCAGAAACTCAGCACGATGGCGGTGGCCGAAACGATGGTCATCAGTGTGCCGGGAAGGAAGTTGTTGTATCCCGGCAGGTCAACGAACACGAAGTAGCCGACATCGGCGAGACCGCCGATCAGTGCGGTCACCCAGATGGCGGTCATGCTGGCTCGCCAGATGAACACGCCACCGACGATGGTGGCAATCCCGAACCAGCCGAGGTTCCAGCCGTGCTGAGACAGGATGCCGGACAGTTCGGCCGGGTATTCGGCGGCAAGTCGGGCTGGGTCAACCCCGTCCAAGATTGCGGAGATGGCCGCCTGGGGATCGGCCGGGATGATCATGCCGGCCGCCAGCGCATGGACGAGGCCCCAGATCACCCAGAGAATGGCGGCGGCCCTGAGCACCAGATTGTGTGTATGGGTCATGGCCCTTGCTCCTTCCTTCTCGGCGTGGCGTACAGCACGCCTCCGGTTGGCGCCGCGGGCAGGTTCCCGCGGTTGTGGCCGACAGCGCCACTGCCCGCCGCCGCCGTACTTGCTGTGGGAGCCGACCTCGCCCCACCGATGTCAGCACTAGGGGGAAGACCGGTCGACACGGTCAGTGTCCGGAATCTCACGGTCGTGGCGCCGGCGTCCGCACCGGCTACCGGTTCCGTTTCCTGCGCACCTTCGGGGGCGGCCATCGCTTCCCCGGGTTTCTCGAGCCCCGCCGGGATTGGCGCTGGCAGGTCAGCTGCGCGGTCGAAACCACATGCGCCGCAGCAGCCCGTCCTTCAGCACCAGATGGTGGTACAGAGCTGCGGCGACATGCAGGGCAACCAGTGTCGCCAGCGCCGTCGCGATCCAGCCGTGGGCAGCATGCTGCGGCAGCGTCGACAGTTCAGCTGGCAGAACCTCTGCCGCGCCGCCGAAGACGATCGGAAAAAGACCCGCACCAAGGGCAGTGGCGAGCCCGGTAAGCACCATGCCGGCAATGAGTACGTAGAAGCCCCGGTGCGTCCAATAAGCAATCCGATCCAGAAAGGCGTTGCCGGTGGTCGCGCGCGGCGGCGTGCGGGTTCGCAGACGCGTGACGAGGCGCAGGATCAGCAGTGCGCCGATCACCATGCCCGCGCTCATGTGCCCGGTCAGGGCGAGGATCTTGTCGGGATTGTCATTGGCCATGTTCTCCAGGATCAGGCCACCGGCGGCCAGCGAGATCAGGACCATCAGCGCCATGACCCAGTGCAGCGTGACGAGAAGGGGATGGTACCGCTCCATCGAAGGCTCCCTTTGGCAGTCGTTTCCCCAATATACTTTGATGATGTCACGAGCATAACGTCGAGAAATGCGCATAACATGTGCGCTCAATGTGCAACTCGGGCTGAGAGGGGCCGCTCAAGTGGAACACTGGACCGAGCTGCGCACCGCGTGGCTTGTGGCAAAGCTGGGCACGGTCAGCGCGGCGGCTGCGGCGCTTGGCGTCCACCGGGCCACCGTGACTCGCCGGGTCGACTCCCTGGAGACCTCCTTCGGCATGCCGCTGTTTCTCCGTCACGCCCGGGGCTACATGCCCACGGAGGCAGGCCAGGCAATGCTGGAGGTGGCCAGCCGGGCGGACGAGATGTTCACCGATCTCGAGAGGCGAACCCGCGGAGAGACCGGGCAACTGCCGGGCGAGCTGGTCGTCACGGCGCTTCCGGGGGTGGCTCCGCTCGTCATGCCGGCAATTGCACTTTTCCGGAGGGACCACCCCCACACCACGATCGAGTACATCGCCGGCGCCGAACTCGCTCGGCTCGAGTACGGCGAGGCCCACGTGGCGCTTCGTGCCGGTCCGAAGCCGGAGGATCTGGACTACGTGATCCTGCCGTACACGCACATCCGGTTCGGGCTGTACGCCCATAAGCGTTACGCCGGGAGATACGGTTTGCCTGGTGACCGAGACGACCTCCGAGCGCATCGCTTCGTCGGCTCGGTGGACCATGCGCTTCCGTATCCGTACGCCGACTGGTTGGCGGCGCAGGTTTCGAGCGCCGCACTGGCGTTGCGCGCCGGCCATCCGCAGGTCGTCATGCAGGGAGTCATGGCTGGCCTCGGGCTGGGCTTCCTGCCGCAATACGAAGCCAGCAGGTGCCCGAATCTGATCGAAGTGATACCATCGCAGGATGAATGGAAGACCGCTCTCTGGATCGTGACCCACGCGGACCTCCACCGGACCGCGAAGGTGCAGGAATTTCTGCGATGCCTGCGCGAAACGGCGCCCGCAACCCGGTAGACGGCAGTCCCCGAACACGTTTCCCGGCGGAACTGCCGGACGCGCGCAACCTCGACCAGAAAACGCTCACGTCGGGCGCACTGGTCGCGCGGCCTGTGACCTAACTCGTCTGCCGCTCCGGCCGACCGGTGATCACGCCTTCCGTCGCAGAGGGTAGGCGACCATGGCGACGCACCACTCGACGGGCCGGTCAACGGGTCCCGAACCGCGCGCCGTCCCAGGCCATCGTTCGACTATCCTGCCGACCCTCACCCGCGCGGCGGACAGAACAGGCCCCACCCACCACACATTTTCGTTTTCGAACGCAGAGCCAATGTCGCCCGGATATCTTGCAGGTTTGCACAGACGGTTAGGAAGTTCTCGACCGCGAACGCCAAGTTTGTGGAAGTGATTTCCCCAAGGGTTGCCATATTGCGGACTGGAGCATGCGACTTGAATTACCGACTTAACCGACGACTAAAGGTCGGTCTGGCGACATCGCTCGCTCTATCGACCCTGGCTCTCTGGCTGCTCGCGGGCAACCACGCAGCCGCTGATGAGCCCTCGCGCACGGCGTCCGCTCTCTTTACCGGTTGCAATCCGGTGAGCCTCCGCACGTTCTTTCACGCAGCGGGCGAGGACGCCGCGCCCGTGATTGAGCTCACCACGGCCGACATCGAGACTGCAGCCGAAAGCCGCCTGCGTGCCGCCACCCTGTTTGATCGTGACGCTCCAGACGTTCTCAACGTCCGCGTCATCGCCAACGAAGCGAGCTTCAATATGACGGTGGTTTTCCTCAAAGTGATCTACGACCCCCGCTCTAGCGAACCCGGCTCTTCGAGTGCCTGGATCAGGAGCGCGGAGGGAGCCCACTTCGGAGAAGCCGGCCACATACTGGACGCGCTGGCCGGATTGGTTCACGGATTTCTGGTCGACTTCATCGACGCCAACGAGCACGCCTGCGACCAACGCACTTGATGCCGACAGCCTGCTGCCACTTCCTGCGGCCGGCCGGCGGCTTCGGTTTCCGCACCCTTGGCCAGCCATGCGGCCCTCGCGATCACCCGGCAGACCAGATCCCGGGCTGGCAGGGGAAAACTGGAAGGGGAACGCGCGCGGTTCTTAGCCGCCGGGCATGATCGTCAGGATGCCGGGCTGCCGCCCTCCCCTCGTGCACTCTCGAAGTGCCGGATCGCGAGTTCGAACTTGTCGCGGCAACCCGTGTTGCAGAACCCGACGACCTGCCCGCCGAACTCGGTGAGCGAATCGGGTTGCACCGGCTTGCCGGACCAGGGGCACGTCTCATTGATGCAGTCAGCAATGTCGAGAGCAGGCATCTTCCCTCCGGGTTGGGTCGCGGTTGGCCGATCGAGTCTTGACGGGTGACCGGGTCGAAGTCAAAGCCGAATCCCTGCTGGCCTGACCGAAGCTTCGGCGCGTCATGATGTCCCGCCCCGTTCGAGAGCCTATATGTCCGGCTGGCTCCGATCGGACCTCTTCCCGATCTAGGTGCGGGCGTGTTGCAAGCCTGCGGAGGTGCCGCGGAGCAGCAACGGCCGCAGGCAAGTCCGGCCTTGCGGTCGCGCACGTCGGGGCGTAGTCGGTTGAAACCGCGCGACCGTCGACGACGACTCACTCGCCGATCGCACCGACGTAGAATCCCCTCATGCCGATGATCTCCGAGGCCACCCCGGTCGTCCATGCCGATCCGCTTCCGGACGCCGTCGACGTCGCGGTCATCGGCGCCGGCATCATTGGCACCGCAACCTCGTGGTTTCTCGCGCAGCGCGGGGCGAAGGTCGCCCTGATCGAAAAGGGGCGGGTTGCAGGCGAGCAGTCGAGCCGCAACTGGGGCTGGGTGCGTCAGCAAGGCCGGGACCGTGACGAACTGCCGATCATGATGGAGTCGAACCGGATCTGGCGGAGCCTCGCGAAGCACACCGGCGAGAAGGACCTCACGTTTACCGGCGCCGGCCTGGTGTATCTGGCCGAGAACCAGCAAGGGCTCGCCCGGTTCGAGGCTTGGCACGACGTGGCCAGGGAGCACCAGCTCGACACCCGCATGCTCTCACCCGAGGAGGCACGGGAGGCGGCGCCGGGCGTGGAGGGCCGCTGGATCGGCGGGATGCTGACGCCGAGCGACGGGCGCGCGGAGCCGGCCGTCGCGGTACCGGCGCTGGCGCGCGCGGCGAAGCGCCTCGGAGTCTCGATCACCGAGAACTGCGCGGTCCGCACCGTCGACATCCAAAATGGCAGTGTCCGCGGCGTGCACACGGAGTCCGGACCCGTCCGGGCCGACCGGGTGGTGCTCGCGGGCGGTGCCTGGTCGACGTACTTCGCGCGGAACGCCGGCCTCGACCTGCCGCAGCTCATCGTGCGGTCCAGCGTGGGACGCACCCGCCCGGTGCCAGACCGGCGACTCCCGAACATCTCCACGCCGGGGCTTGCCATGAACAGCCGCGCGGACGGCGGCTACACCGTGACGACCGGCGACGTCGTGGAGCATTACTTGTGCGCGCGGTCGTTCAGGGACCTCCCCAAGTTCCTGCCGCTGCTGAAGAAGTCGGCCAGAGAACTGAAGCTCCGGCCGAAGCCGCCGGCAGGTTATCCGGGCGCATGGGGCGCGAAGAAGCGCTGGTCCCCCGAGGAGGTCACACCGTTCGAGCGGATGCGGGTACTGAACCCGCCCCCGTCCGACGGGGTCAGTCAGCGCCTGGCGAAACGGCTGCTGGAGCGGGCGCCGTGGCTGGACGAGGCCGGCGTCGCGGAGATGTGGGCGGGCATGATCGACGTGACTCCCGACGCGGTGCCCTACATCTGCGAAGTGCCGTCGCCCGCCGGGCTGTTCATTGGCACCGGCATGAGCGGGCACGGCTTCGGGATCGGTCCCGGGGCCGGGCGGGTCCTCGCGGATCTCGTTCTCGGACGGCCGACCGGATTCGACCTGTCACGGTTCCGCTTCGAGCGTTTCGCCGACGGCAGCCCCGTCGTTCCCGGCCCCTACTGAGGCGGTTCTGCCCTGCCTGCTGCCGGCCGGGCTACGGATACCCATGGGCCCGATGTATGGTCGAAGCGTGCACCGGCGCCGAGTTTCGCACACGGCGTAACCACTGCGACTCACACCAGGAGAGATCCATGCCGTACCCGCTGAAACCGGGAACGATGTACATGATGCCGACCCATTTTGGCCCGATGACGGGGCCGCGGCAGGGACCGGGTGGAAAGTCGGGCGTCTTCTCGCCTGACCAGCGCAAGACCATGACCGTGTCGGTGCGCTTCCTGACCGACGGCGGTCAGGTCGAACCGTTCCTGCCGCCCGGCTTCACGCTCGACGGCGAACCGGTGGTCGAGGTGTTTGCCTCCTACATGACTCGGATCGCCTGGCTGGCGGGGCGCGGCTACAACGTGCTCGGCGTGCGGGTCCCGGTGGTCTTCCAGGGCAGCGAGGACCGCGCCTCTGGCCCCTTCCTCATGGTGCTGTGGGAAAACCTGACGGACCCGATCCTCACGGGCCGTGAGCAGCTCGGCTTCTCGAAGGTCTATTGCGAACTCCCCGAGCCCGTCGAATTCGACGGCGAGACCCATTGCACGGCGAGTTGGCAGGGGTTCCGCTTCCTCGACATGAAGGTGCGCAACCTGGAAGAGGGCGATCCGCAGGCTGCCGTGTCGGCGCCCGCCCCGAACGATGGCACGTTGAAGGGCGTGCTGCATTACAAGTACATGCCCAAGACCGGCGCCTGGGGCGAAGCGGATGCCGCCTACGCGGTGCTCAGCCCCGCCGCGGGTCCGGGTGCGCCGCCGCAGGCCCTGTACACGGGCGACGGCGAACTCACCTTCCACCAGGCCCGCTGGGAGGACCTGCCCACGCAGTACATGATCGTCAACGCCTTCCACGGGCTGGAGATCAAGGAATATCGCGGGGCCACGATCGAGCACCGCGTCGGCGGCGGCGACCTGATCGGCCAGCGAATCGTCACGTAGGCGAGAGGCCAGGCTTCCAGGGACGCCACATCTACCGAAACGCGGGAGCCGCGGCGCGTCAGTTCCGACGACCGGTGGCCGCACCTAGCACCTGCCTGCAATCGGAAGCCCGGCTACGCCTGGGAGGCGGACCTCAAGTGTGGCGAACCGCCGCCGTTCGCAACGGCAACGGCTACCCGATCCGGCAGCCGGTGCCTCCGTCGACCGGCAGCGCGACCCCGGTGACGAAGCCGGCCTCGTCGGACGCCAGGTAGAGGGCCGCGTAGGCGACATCCCACGCGGTGCCCATCTTTCCGCCGAGGGGAATTCGCGCATCGCGCTCAGCGGCGACCTCTTCCCGCGAGCGGTTCCACGCCCGGGCCCTGGTATCGACCGCCATCGGCGTATCCATCAATCCGGGCAGGATCACGTTGGCGCGGATGCCGTACTCAGCGTTCTGGATGGCGATCTGCTTCGTGAACGCCACCATGCCCATCTTGCTCGCCTTGTAGGCCACCCAGGGATAGGACTCGACGGCGGCGACCGAGGAGATGCTGACGATCGCGCCGGAGCGCTGCTCGCGCATGACCGGGATCGCGTGCTTGCACGCCATGACCGTGCCGCGCAGATTCACGGACATCACCCGGTCGAATGCCTCCTCGGTGATCTCGGTCACGCCCGCATCCCCGCCGGCAACGCTGACCCCGACGTTGTTGTGCAGGATGTCGAGGCGTCCCCAGCGAGTCCTGCATTGCTCCACCGCCGCCGCGACCTGTGCCTCGCGGGTGACATCGGCCTCGAAGGTCGCGGCGTCACCGCCCTCCCCGCCGATCATTTCTGCCGTCTCGGTCGCCGATGCGAGATCGCGATCGACGCACAACACCCGGGCGCCCTCGCGCGCAAAGAGCAGTGCCGTGGCCCGGCCGTTGCCGAGGCCCTCGCCCGGACTCTGCCCCGCCCCCATGATGACGGCGGTCTTGCCTTCCAGTCGCATGGTCGAACTTCCGTGGGGGCTGCCGGCTGACGGCGGATCGGCCGCCGCCGCTGTTCTCGCGGGAATCCGCTCGGTCGCTTCGACGGAGCGTAGTCCGAACCGGAGACGCGCTCAACGGCGACGTCGGAAGCTCCGCGTGATGATTCCCGGTCGCCGCCGGCACCGATACGTCCCCGCCGGCCTGCTCGCTGGCCGGTGATGCGGGCACTACCACGTGTGCACGGGTGCCTCACCGGGAGTCGGAAATCTGTCCGCGAACCCGCGTCCGCGAGGCCCGTCGCGGGCCCTGCGCCGTGCCTATCCACATAGTTGACGAAATCAGTAGCCTATAGGCGCAGGCCCGGAACAGCCGCACGCGCGACTTTCCGGGTCTGATCTGGCAGCTGCAGGGCGCGGAACGGATCACCTGTCGGTCGACGGTCCTGCGGCAGGAGGGAACACATCGATATGCACATCTACAGACTGGCCGCAATGGCCATCGCCGCTGCGGCCCTTGCGTGGTCCGCATCGGTCTCGGCCCATGAACACGCGACATGGTTCCAAGGCGAGGACGCCGGTTTCCCGGCTCCCACGGGGTCCAGCGACATCGTTCCGGAAGGCTCCAAGCTCATGCGCCTGTTCGACGGTGGCTGCATCCTCACCGAGGGCGTAGCCGCTGGCCACGACGGCTACATGTACTTCAGCGACATCACGTTCACGAAGTTCTGCAAGGACCCGTCCGGCCTCTATATGCAGGCCGGCAACATCTGGCGCTACGACCCGGCGTCGGGTGAAACGGTCATCTACCGCAGCCCGAGCGGCATGTCGAACGGCATCAAGTTCGACCGTGACGGCAACATGCTTGCCGCGCTGGGGGCCGACTTCGGTGGCCGCATGCTGGTCAAGACTGACATGTCGACCGGCCAGACCTACATCCTGTCCGGTACCTACAACGGCAAGTCGTACAACGCGCTCAACGACATCACGATCGACGAGCAGGGCCGGATCTACTTCTCCGACCCGCGCTACCTGGGCCATGAGCCGGTCTTCCAGCCGGGCTTCGCGGTCTACCGCCTCGATCCGGACGGCACCGTCGACCGCATCATCACCAACGGCGGCAAGACCAACGGCGTGCTGGTCTCGCCCGACCAGTCGACGCTGTACGTCGTGAGCAACGACAACGGCTGGCTCGGCTTCATGCAGCTCGATGAAACCGACCAGGCGCCCACGGTCAGCCGGCACCTGCTTCAGGCCTACGACCTGAACGCCGACGGCACGGTGAGCAACCGCCGGGTCGTGATCGATTATTCCGAGCTCTATCCGGGCCAGCCCTGTAGCGGTCCCGACGGCCTGGTCGCCGATGTCGACGGCAACATCTACATGGCCGAGCGCTGCGAGCATCGCCCCGGCATCGCCGTGCGTGATGCGGACGGTAACGAGGTCGCGTTCATCTCGACCGGCGAGGAACTGCCGACCAACGTTGGCTTCGGCCGCGGTGTCGAGCGGGACGTGCTCTACGTGACGTCCGGCAAGAGCCTCTACAAGATCAAGTTGGGCAAGGACGCCTACGAGCTTCCGTAGCCACTCGCGGGCGGGCGGCGGACCTCGCCGCCCGCCCCTTTTTTCTTCCCGTCGCTCAGAGAGGGTGCCACACGGCCTCCTCGTCCACGCCCTCGGCGCGCACTTTCCCCTGCGCCTGGAGGTGCAGCAGGGTCGCGTACACGGAACGGCACGCCGCCCCGAACAACGCCGCCTCCAGCCCCACGTAGTTGTCGGCCACGATCTCCGGGATCGGGCGCGGGCGGGCGCGCAGGCTTGCCAGCACGCCGTCGCAGCGACGCAGCCGGTGCGCCTTTAGCGCAGTCAGAAACCTTGCCGGTTCGGTGATCGCGCGGCCGTGGGTCGGCCGCAGCAGGCGGTCATCGTCCTGCAGCAGGCGGTCGAGACTCGCGAGATACGCCGTGAGATCACCGTCCGGCGGCGAAATGACCGTGCTCGCCCAGCCCATGACGTGATCGCCGGAGAACAGGGTCCCTTCTTCGGGCAGGCGGAAACACAGGTGGTTGGACGTATGGCCGGGCGTATGCACGGCCTGGAGAGTCCAGCCGTCGCCCGCCACCGTGTCGCCGTCCGCCATCACGGTGTCCGGCGCAAACGCGGTATCGGCACCCTCGTCATCCAGACCCGACCCGGCGCCGCCAGCGTGCGGACCACAGCCGTACACCGGAGCGCCGGTGGCCTCGCTGAACGACGCGGCCGCCGGCGAATGGTCAATGTGCGTGTGGGTCACGAGGATGTGCGATACCGCCCGGTCCGCGGTGGCCCGGACCAGGTTCTGCACGTGCGCCGGGATGAGCGGTCCGGGGTCGATCACCGCCACCTGGTCGCCCGCGCCCACCACGAAGGTTGCGGTCCCGTACAGCGTGTACGGCCCCGGGTTGTTCGCGACCACCCGCTGCACGAGCGGCGACAGGCGCTCGGCCACGCCGTAGGTGACGTCGTCCTCGCGGACGACGAGGTCTTCCAGTGCGGGAACGGTCGGCATATAGAGATCCTCGCCGCGGTAGCGCAGTCTAGGCGACCCGGCTGGCGCCCACCGGCGTGGCCGAGGCCGTTTGCCTACGGCGCCAGCGCCTCCTGCATGAAGGCCTGCCAGATCTCCGCAGGCGGGCCGCCGCCGACGATGCCGTCCATCGGGCCGGAATCATCCCGGCCGATCCATACGCCGCAGACCACGTCGCCGGCGAACCCGATGAACCAGGCATCGCGGTGATCCTGCGTGGTCCCGGTCTTCCCAAACGCCTGCACGCCGTCGAGGCGGGCCCGGCGGCCGGTTCCGCTCGTGACCACGCTTCCGAGCAGGTCCCGCATGGCCTCGATCGTCGATGCGGACAGACCGTCCCGGCGCGGCGCCGGCGTCCGCTCCCAGACCGTCCCCTCGGGACGGGTGCGGACCTCCACGTACCCGTACGGCAGGACCGGTGACCCGCCGTTCGCGACCGCCACCAGCGCTGCCGTCATGTCGAGGAGCGTCACTTCGGATACCCCGAGCGCCAGGCTCGGGGCGTCGTCGAGTTCCGCCGTGATCCCGAGGCGTTCGGCAAGGCGGATCACCCGTCCTCTGCCGATGTCCTGCACCAGCCGGACTGCGACCGAGTTGGAGGAGCGCGCGAATGCCTCGCGCAGCGTGATCTCGCCACGGTAGACGTTGTTGTAGTTGCGCGGGCTCCAGTTCCCCACGGTCACCGGGGCATCACGCACGCGGTCATCCGGGTGACGACCGGCCTCGAGGGCGGCGAGGTAGACGAAGATCTTGAACGCCGAGCCCGGCTGCCGCGCCGCCTGCGTCACCCGGTTGAACTGCGAGCGGGCGTAGCTCCGCCCGCCGGCCATCGCCAGCACCGCGCCGTCGAGGCTCATGGCCACGAGTCCGCCCTCGATCCCCGGATGGTCGGCGAGCCCCGCCCGGAGGGCCCGTTCGGCCGCCAGCTGCAGGGGCGGCACGAGCGTGGCGACGATCTCGACATCCTTGGTCCGGTCACGGGCGGGACCGGTCTGGTTTACGACCCAGTCCGCGAAGAAGCGCCCGCCCCAGGCGGTTCCGTCGCCACCCGTCACCCGCGCCGGCCGCTCACGGGCCGCCGCCGCGGCCGAGGCCTCGACGCGGCCGGCCGCAACCATGGCGGTCAGCACCACCTCCGCCCGGGCCCGTGCGCGATCCGGGTGCCGGGTCGGGGCCAGTCGCGAAGGGGCCCGCAGCAGGCCCGCCAGCATCGCCGACTGGGCCAGGGTGAGTCTCGCCGGTGTGGTCCCGAAATAGCGGCGCGCCGCGGTCGCGATGCCGTAGGCGCCGGCGCCGAAATAGGCGCGGTTGAGGTAGCTTGCGAGGATCTCGGCCTTCTCGAAGCGAAGCTCCAGCCAGAAGGCGAGAAGCATCTCCTGCACCTTGCGCTCCAGGGTGCGGGCCGGGGTCAGGAACGCCAGTTTCGCAAGCTGCTGCGTGATCGTGGAGCCGCCCTGCACCACCCGGCCCGCGCGCCAGTTGGCCAATGCCGCGCGCCCCAGCGCCAGCGGGTCGAAGCCCCAGTGCCGGAAGAACCGCCGGTCCTCGATCGCGAGCACCGCATCGATCAGCGTCGGCGAGACGTTCTCGAGGTTGACGTAACCGCCGTAGACGTCGCCGTATGCCGCGGTAAACGTCCCGTCGGCGGCAAACACGGAGACACTGCCGGCACGGTCGCCGCCGCCCATGTCCGAAATGTCCGGCAACCCGAGCGCGCACCAGGCGACGAAGCCGAACGTGGCCACCAGGGCCAGTCCGGCCACGCGCGCAACCAGGCGCCCCACGAACCGACCGACGGCCGCACGCCACGATCGCGGCTGCTCGGAGGGAGCGCGCGGACGCCGCCTCCCCTTGCCGGCAGCCGCCGCCGCGGAGGCTTTCGCGCCCCGCGCGCCAGCCTTCCCTGCCTTCGGTGATGTCGGTCGCAAACGGCGTGACGCCATCGGGCCTGGCCCCGATTCCGATCAAACGTCGAGGTTTTCCACCTCGAGAGCGTTCTTCTGAATGAATTCGCGCCGCGGCTCCACCACGTCGCCCATGAGCTTGGAGAACAGGTCGTTGGCCTCGGCGCCATCGCCGACCTGGACCTGCAGGAACGTGCGCGCCTCGGGGTCCAGGGTCGTTTCCCAGAGCTGGCCGGGGTTCATCTCGCCCAGCCCCTTGTAGCGCTGAATCGACAAGCCCCGCCGGGCCAGCCGTTCGACCTCGGCATGAAACTCGGTCGGGGTGCGCAGCTGCATCTGCTCGTCGCCGACGTGAAACGCCATCGGCTCCGTGTACAGGTCTCTGAGGTCCTCGGCCCGCGCCCTAAGGCGCCGGCCCGCCGGAGAGACGAGCAGTGCCTGCGGCACCCGGTAAGCCGTGTGGACGCCGCGGCGGTTGTGATGGAATTCGTATCCGGGTTCTCCGGCGGCGGTCTCGCCGGACCAGCCGTCCTCGCCGGGCTCGGCCATGCCGTTCATCCGCGCACAGACGCGCTCGACGAGCTCGGCGGCGGCCGACGGATCGCCGAAGACATCCGGGGCGAAACCGTTGCAGATGGCGATCTGCTCCACGAGCGCCGGCGACAGGCGGTGCGCGAGCTGCCGGACCAGGGCCGCGTCGTCGTAGGCCTGCATGATGATGGCCCGCAGGTCCGCATCAGAATGCTCGATCCCCTCGGCCCCGGTGCGCAGGACGGCCTTCCCGAGGATGGCGCCGATCAGGTGGCTCCTGAGCTCGCCGTCATCCTTCAGGTACACCTCGCTGGATCCCTTTCGCACCTTGTAGAGCGGGGGCTGGGCGATGTACAGGTGACCGCGCCGGATGACCGGCTCCATGTGCCGGAAGAAGAACGTCAGGATCAGGGTGCGGATGTGTGCGCCGTCGACGTCGGCGTCGGTCATGATGACGACCTTGTGGTAGCGAAGCTTGTCGATGTCGAATTCCTGGCCGATCCCGGTGCCCAGCGCGGCGATCATCGTGCCGATCTCGGCCGACGCCAGCATCTTGTCCATGCGGACCCGTTCAACGTTCAGGATCTTGCCCTTGAGCGGCAGGACCGCCTGATTCTTTCGGTTGCGCGCCTGCTTCGCCGAGCCGCCTGCCGAATCGCCCTCGACCAGGTAGAGCTCCGAGAGCGCGGGGTCTCGCTCCTGGCAGTCCGCCAGCTTGCCCGGGAGGTTCGCAATGTCGAGCGCGTCCTTGCGGCGCGAGAGGTCGCGCGCCTTTCGCGCCGCCTCGCGGGCCAGCGCCGCCTCCACGATCTTCTGCACCAGCCGCTTGGCCGTATCCGGATTCTTCTCCAGCCACTCGGTCAGCCCGGCGCCGACAACGTTCTCCACGGCCGGCCGGACCTCGGAGCTCACGAGCTTTTCCTTGGTCTGCGACGAGAACTTCGGGTCCGGCACCTTGACCGACAGGATTCCCGTCAGCCCCTCCCGCATGTCGTCGCCGGCGAGCTGGACCTTCTCCTGCCGCGAACCGCCGAACTCCTGCACGTAGCGCGTGACCGCCCGGGTCAGCGCCGCCCGGAAGCCGGCCAGATGGGTGCCGCCGTCGCTCTGAGGGATCGTGTTGGTGAAGCACAGCATGGTCTCGTGGTAGCCGCGGTTCCAGCGGAGCGCGAGCGCGACCTCGATGCCGTCCCGCTTGTCGGTGATGAGGACCGGGTCATCGTGGAGCGGCACCACGGTGCGGTCGAGAAACGCGACGAACTCGCGGAGCCCGCCGTCGTAGCGGAAGTCGTGGATCGACGGCGTTCCGTTCCGGCGGTCCGTCAGCACGATCCGCAGGCCGCCGTTGAGGAACGCCAGTTCGCGCAGCCGCTTCTCGAGTCGGGTACGGTCGTACTCGACGTTGGTGAACACGTCCGGCGAGGCGACGAATGACACCTCGGTGCCCCGTCGTCCGCCGGCGTCGCCCACGACCGTGAGCGGCCCCTCCGGGACACCGCCGACAAAACCGATCCGGTGTTCCTGCTCGTCCCGCCAGATTCGCAGGTCCAGGCGTTCCGACAGCGCGTTCACCACCGACACGCCGACGCCGTGCAACCCGCCGGACACCTTGTAGCTGTCCTCGTCGAACTTGGCGCCGGCATGCAGGTGAGTCATCACCACCTCGGCGGCGGACACGCCCTCGTCCTCCTGGATCCCCGTGGGAATCCCGCGGCCGTCGTCGCTCACCGTCACCGACCCGTCGGCATTGAGGACGATGTCGATCCGCGTGCAGAAGCCCGCCAGCGCCTCGTCCACCGCGTTGTCGACCACCTCGAACACCATGTGGTGCAGGCCCGAGCCGTCGTCGGTATCCCCGATGTACATCCCCGGGCGCTTGCGCACCGCCTCGAGGCCCTTGAGCACCTTGATGCTGGTGGCGTCGTACTCCGCGCCATTCGAGCCGACCGCTGGCTCGCCCTGGGCGACGTCGGGAGCCGGGACCGGGAACCGGGCTGAGGTCGCGTATTCCTCTGACCGTTTAGGGCTTGGCATCAGTCCACCGCTCCCTCGACTGCGCGCACGGCCTTCAGCGGCACGGGCTGCACGTGGCGGAAATCGCCGAACGAACTGGCGTCGGCGCCGGTCAGCCAGATCTGGGCGCCCAGCGCGTCGAGCTCGGCGGCCAGGGCGGCACGGCGCTGCGGGTCCAGGTGCGCGCACACCTCGTCAAGCAGCACCAGCGGCGGCGCCCCGCGACGCGCGGTCTCCACGCGGACGGCCGCTAGCACCAGGCTGATGAGCAGCGCCTTCTGTTCACCGGTCGAACACCGCGCGGCTTCCACGCCCCGGTTCCGATGGTGCACGACCAGGTCGCTCCGGTGCGGACCCGTGGACGTGCGCCCGGATGCCTGGTCGGTCGGTCGGGCTGCACGCCACAGCGCCTGGAGACGCTCGGATGCGGCGGTCGGCCCCGTGGCTTCCAGCAGTCGCTCGACACCGCCCCGAACCCCGATGTCGGCAACCGGAAACGATCCGGCGCCGCCGGCGACGGCATCCCCCAGCACCGAAACCGCCTCGAGGCGCGCCTGCGCGACCGCCACGGCCGCCGCGCCCATGGCGCGTTCCACGGATCCGAGCCAGACGTCCTCCAGCCGGCCCTGCTTCAGGAGCTCGCGGCGCTGCCGGGAGGCACGCTCCCAGTTCGCCGTCAGCGCCGCATGATCGGGATTCATGCCGGCAACGAGCCGGTCCAGGAAACGGCGGCGGACCGACGCCCCCGCGTTGAACAGCCCGTCCATCGCGGCCGTGAGCCAGTGCACCGCGAGGAGTTCGCCAAGCCGCAACGTGGAGTCGGCCTCTTGGCCATCGATTCGCACGCGGCGCTTGCCCCCACGGCTCCAGCCGGTGCCGATGCGTACCGTGCGTTCGCCGGTCCGCAGCACGAAGCTGAGCACCCACGCGGCGGTGTCGTCGCGCGCCATGTCGGCGAGCCGCGCCCGCCGGAGGCCGCGGCCCGGCGCCAGCATGGACACTGCCTCGAGGAGATTGGTCTTCCCGACGCCGTTGGGCCCGGTAATCGCGAGCGAGCGGGGCTCCAGGTCCAGCGTGAGCCGCGCGTGGTTGCGGAAGTCGCGAAGCTCGACCCGGACCAAGGCTGCCGCCGCACGATCCGCTCCCGGACGTGTCGGCAACACCTTCTGCATTCGGGTCCTGGTCAGACCCTTATCGGCATGATGACGTGCAGCCTGCCGACCTCTCCGGTGTCGCGGATCACCGCCGGCTGGCCGGAGGCCTGGAACTCGATGATCATCTCGTCGCCCTGCGCGGTCTGGCAAAACTCCATGAGGTATTCGGACCGGAACCCGATCACGACCGGGTCACCCCGGAACGAGCCATCGAAGACCTCCCGCCCCGCACCGTGCTGGTGGTCGCCGGCGCTCGCGGTGAGACTCTCCTCGCTCAGTTCGAACCGGATTGCCCGGCTCTTCTTGTCGGCCACGAGGGCCAGGCGTTCGAGGCCCCGTTGCAGGGCCCCGCAGTTGATCTGCAGCGTGCTGTTGCACGTCGTCGGAATGACGCGCTGGTAGTCGGGGAACTTACTCTCGTGCAGGCGGGTGACGACCACGACATCCGCGACCGCGAGCCGCATCCAGCCGTTCCCCATGCCCACGCCCACGGCGCCGTCCGCATCCGCCAGCAGCCGCTCGATCTGCTCGACCGCCTTGCGCGGAAGCGTCACGCCCTCCGCCAGCGCCTCGGCCCCCGGCGGGCACTGGCATTCGGCCTGCGACAGGCGATGACCGTCGGTAGCACCGGCCCGGAGGAGATGCTGCCCGCCGTCTTCCACGGTGTGCAGGAAAATGCCGTTCAGGTGCATGCGGGCCGGATCTCCCGACATCGAGATCCGGCACCAGCTCAGGAGCCGCCGCAGGTCCGAAACGGGCAGCTCGAAGACCTGCTCCCACTCCAGATCGTGCAGCGTCGGAAAATCGTCGGTCGGCAGCGACGGCAGAACGAACTTGCTTTGCCCGGCATCGACGACCAGCCATGCACCGTCGCCGTCCGATTCGCTGCCCGGGGCCAGGGAGACGCGCACGTCCACGCCCTCCGGCAGCTTGCCGACGACACTGTAGAAAAGCGGTGCCTCGACGGTGGCCGCGCCGGCGGTCTCGACCTGGGCGGCCAAGCGTTCGGATTCGTACAGCACCTGATTGTCGCCGGCATCGAACACGACGCTGCCCGCCTCCGCCCGGATCAGCACGTGCGAGAGGATGGGGCGGGTCCCCACCCGCTCGACCACGCCGTGCATGTGCGCCAGGGGCGCCAGCAGCGCGCTTCGCCCCTGGGTGAACTGCAGACCGGCATCGGACCCGGCGCCGACCTCGCGCAGGAGCGCCGCGTGTCCCTGGGCGGACACGTTGAGCGGCATGACCACGTGCACGGTCTCGTCGCTGGTGGCGCCGCGGATGACCGCCGCATGCTTGGGGCTGTCGAACTCCAGGAGGAGATCCGAGTCGGGGATCACGCGGCAGCAGGCCGTCACGTAGTCGCCGTTGAAGCCGATGGTCAGCGCCTTGCCTTCGTACTTGACGTTGATCAGCTCGCGGCCGAGGCCGCTGGCCGGATTGCCGGCACTCAGGGTGAGCGTGTCGCCGCCCAGCTGAAACGTGATCCCGCGGCTCTTGGGATCGGTCACGGCGCTCAGCCGGTCGATGGCCTGCAACAGGGACTGCCGGTTGACCTGCAGGCGGTTCTCGAGCGACTGGGGAATCACGCGCCGGTAGTCCGGGAAGCCGCCCTGGCTCAGGCGCGCGGTCATGGACACCGAGCCGACGTCCAGCCGCAGCAGGTTGTCGCCCGACCACAGCGCCACGTCGCCGTCCGCATTGCGAAGGAGCCCGTCCACCTGCTCGACCGCCTTCTTGGGGAGCGTGATCCCGTCCTTGATCGCGCCGCCGCCCGCCTCCAGCACGTGCGCCGAGCACGCCAGCCGATGGCCGTCGGTGGCGGCCGCTCGCAGCAGCGTCTTCCCGTCCTCGTCGGCCGTGTGCATGAAGATCCCGTTGAGGTGGAGCCGCGCATCGTCATCCGACATCGAGACCCGGCAGGAATCGATCAGCCGCCGGAGCTCCGCGGCGGGCAACTGCAGCGGCGCATCCTCGGGCGGCTCGGCGAACTTCTGGAAGTCGCCCGGGGCCAGCGAGGGCAGGGCAAACGTGCTCCCGCCGGCTTCGATGATCACCCGCTTCTCGGGTTCTCCGCCCAGGGCATCCGGCAGTTCGGTAACGGCCCCGTCGGGTTCCGAGCCGGCCGCTTCGGCGACCGGCGTCATCCGCACCTGGATCGCCGTGTTGCGCGGAATCCGGTTCACCAGGTCATGCAGGAGATGCGCCTCGACGGTGGCCTCGCCCTCCTCCTCGACCGTGCCCGTCAGCCGTTCGGATTCGTAGAGGACCTCGTCATCGCAGGCATCGAACGCGATCGTGCCGTTCTCCCCGTCTGCGCCGCGCTGCGCCCGAATCAGCGTGTGGGCCAGGATCGGCGCGCGCGTGCGGTCGCGGCGTTCCGCCACCCCGTACACGTGCTTCAGAGGTGCCAGCAGATCCTTTTGATCAAGCGTAAATTTCATTGATCCACGTGATCGGAACCGGCCCTGCGACCGGTGCAGCCACACGTCTTTTCGCGATGGAACTTCAGGGGCGTCAGTCTAGCAGGATGCGCCCCCTCTTGCACCTGGAATCAGTCTAGAATCCAGTGCTTCAGCTTCTCGACGTCCTCCATCAGGACAGGCTCGTTCGCGAGCCGTTCGTCGACACGCCGCGTGGAATGCACCACGGTGGAATGGTCGCGGTTGAACCGGCCACCGATGTCCGGAAGGCTCATCGGCGTGAGCTGCTTGCAGAGCCACATCGCCACCTGGCGCGGACCCACGATGCGGCGCTCGCGACGGGCCGAGACCAGGTCGCCCCGGCGCAGGCCGTAGTACTCCGTGACCGCCTTCTGGATGGCCTCCACCGTCACCCGGCGCTGGTTGGCGCGCAGCAGGTCGGGGAGCGCGTCACGCACGAGATCGAGCGTCACCGGGCGCTTCTCGTACTCCGCGTGCGCAACGACGCGCGCCAGCGCCCCGGTCAGCTCCCGGATGTCGTTCGTGATCTTCGTGGCCAGGAACTCGAGCGCCGCGTCGGGAACGCTGACCTCGTCGTAGCGGCTCCGGTGCCGCTGCAGGATGCTGAGGCGCAGTTCGTAGGTGGTCGAGCGCAGCTCGGCCAGGAGACCGCCGCCGAGCCGTGAACGCAGCCGCCGGTCGACGTCCTCCATGTCCACCGGCGCCCGGTCGCCCGAGACGACGATCTGCTTCCCCTCGTTCGAGAGTGCGTCGAAGGTGTGGAAGAACTCCTCCTGGGTCTGGACCCGGCTGGCCAGGAACTGCACGTCGTCAACCATGAAGACGTCGACGGTCCGGAACCGCCGCTTGAACGCGTCGGTGTCCTTCGCGCGCAGCGCCGCCACGAACTCCGACGTGAACTTCTCGGAGGACAGATAGGCGACGTTGCGTTTCCCGCGGCCAATGATCTCCCAGGCGATCGCGTGCATCAGGTGCGTCTTGCCGAGGCCGACACCCCCGGAGAAGAACAGGAGGTTCCGGTTGCCGCTGGTCCGCCCCTCGGCCACCCGCCGGGCGGCGGCGTAGGCGACCTGGTTGCTCGCGCCGACCACGAAGGAGTCGAACGTCCGCTGCGGATCGAGCACGCTGCCGACATGCGAGGGCGCTGCCGACGGCGGCGCCTCCCCCGGCGCGGCCGTCCCGTCCTCCTTGACGACGATCTCGACGCGCCGCACCGACGGGTCCGCCGCCGAACAGCTGGAGAGAATCTGCCCGAGGTACTGGCTCCGCACCCACTGCCGATGGAATTCCGACGGTGCAGCGAGGACCAGCGGGTCGATTCCCGGACCTACCGGTTGCAGCGGCAACAGCCAGTTCTCGAAGGCCGCCGGACTGATTTCGTCACGGAGTCGCGATTGCGCCGCATGCCAGCAATGTCCGTCCATCCGGCGCTCCTCCCCTCCGGTCCTGGCACCCACTGCCATGGCCGCACCCAACTCGGCAGGAGTCCCGACTAAGCCCACAAAAACCTATGCGAAACCGTCTGTTAGCAGACTTCTGGGGAAGCGCCGTGCTCCTGCAACGCTTGGCCAGAATAGGCCCGGGCCGAGACCTCGCACAAGCGGGGCATTTCAGCAACCTGACCCATTTCTGTCACTGAAACGCAAATTCTTTGTCAAATCTGGACGATGCCGGAAGAAATAGATTGCTCGCCAAGAAATCGTCCATCAGGGTCCTGTGTTCGTCAAATAAGCGATTCGTTGGGTCCTATAGCTAAACGGTTATTTCAGCCCTCCCGGGGGCCCGAACAAATGTTCGGTCGGCGCGGTCCGGACCGGCGGTCCGCGGGCAACGGTCCGGTCCGCCCGGACCGGTCTTTCCGCTGCGGTGCCCGCCCGTCACCGGCGCCCGTTCAGGCGAGCGCCCGCACGCGGGCGTTCAGGCGGGAAACCCTGCGCGAGACGGTGCCCAGCCGCAGCACGCCCTTGTTCACGCCCCGCCGCATTTCCCGCTCGGCGCCGCGCAGTGCCGCGTGCGCAGTCTCGTGGTTGCCGGCCTCGAGGGCTTCCTCGACCTTCCGCACGAACGTGCGGACACGGCTCATCCGGTTGCGGTTGATCTTCCGGCGGCGGCCGTTGGTACGGATGCGTTTCTTCGCGGACGCGTGATGCGCCATGGGATTCTCCGGGAATTACGTGGGAGCGACGCGTTCCTAGCGCGCTTTCGGCCCAGGGTCAACGATTCTTGAAGTCGGGCTTGCGCTTGTCCGCGAACGCCCGCATCCCCTCTCGGCGGTCTTCGGTGGCAAACGTCGACTGGAACAGGCGCCGCTCGAACCGGATCCCCTCGTCGAGCGTCAGCTGGTACGCCCGGTCCACCGACTCCTTGGCCATCATCACGGACGGCAGGGACTGCTCCGCGATCTTGGCGGCCACCTTCATGGCCTCGTCCAGCAGCTCCGCCGCCGGGACGATCCGGCTGACCAGGCCGGCGCGTTCGGCCTCCTCCGCGTTCATCATGCGCCCCGTCAGGACCATTTCCATGGCTTTCGCCTTGCCGACCGCGCGCGGGAGCCGCTGGGTCCCACCCGCGCCGGGAAAGGTGCCGAGCAGGATCTCCGGCTGGCCGAAGCGGGCGGTATCGGCGGCGAGCACGATGTCGCACATCATGGCGATCTCGCAGCCGCCCCCGAGCGCATAGCCCGACACCGCCGCCACGATCGGCTTGCGGCAGCGAGACAGGCACTCCCACGGCTGAATGAAGTCATGCCGCACCACGTCGACGAATTCCTTGGCCAGCATCTCCTTGATGTCCGCCCCGGCCGCGAACGCCTTCTCGGACCCGGTCAGAACCATCGCCCCGACGCCGTCGTCGCTCTCGAACCCATCGAGGGCCGTCGCCAGCTCGCCGACCAGTTCGGCGTTGATGGCGTTCAGCGCCTTCGGGCGATCCAGCGTGATCAGCCCGACGCGGCCCCGGGTCTCGGTCTTGATGCAGTTGAACGGCATGCCGGATGTCCTCCTGTCTAGTGTCCGGGCGACGGCGCGAGAGCATAGTGAACCCGCAACTCGTTGCCTGCCGTCACCTCGACCGAGATCTTGAGCCGCTCCCCGGACCGGGTCGCATCGAGCGCGTCGGGGTCCACTAGGTTCCAGCCGAACGCCGGGAGGACCGAGCGATAGAACGCCCGGACCTCCGTGACCGCCACCGTGCCACGCGCTTCGGCCTGGGCCACCCGCCCCGCCGCGGTGTCAAAGTTGAGGCAGCTGTCCGCCGTCTCCACCAGCCCGGGGGCCAGCGGCAGCTGGTCGACGCAGGACAGGAACCCGTCGGCCCGGGCCTCGCCGGCCGCGGCGGTCAGTCCAAGGGCCAGGACGCCCGCTTGCCATGATCGCCGCATGCTCTCCGTCCCCGCGCCGGGCCTCTGCCGGCCAGCCTCCCCGGAATCTGACACAGTCGGCCGCGGCCTGCCGCCTAGCGCTGGCACGCCGGACAGTGGAAGGTGGATCGCCCGCCCTGGCGGAACTGGCGAATCGGGCCCGCGCACTCGACGCAGGCCTCGCCGCCGCGCCCGTAGACCAGCAGCCGGCGCTGGAACCAGCCTTCCTCGCCGCCGATCTGCGCGTGGTCCCGGAGCGTCGAGCCGCCGGCGCGGATGGCGTCGGCCAGGACCGAGCGAATGCCCGCGGCCAGCGCTTCCGCGCGGCCGGGCCCGATCGTGCCGGCGCGCCGGCGCGGACTGATCCGGGCGCGAAACAGCGCCTCGCAGGCATAGATGTTGCCGACACCGGCGAGCACCCGCTGATCCAGCAGCGCCGCCTTGATCGGCGACGCGCGCCCGCGCAGGACTGCGCGGAGCTCGGGGCCGGTGATGCTGAGGGGTTCGGGGCCCAGGTCCCGGAGGCGCGGATGACCCGCGGCGGCAGCGTCCGGCAGGAGGTCGAGCGAGCCGAAGCGGCGCGGATCGCGGAACGTCAGCCTGAGGGGCGCGCCGAGCGGCGACACGAGGTCAAGCGCGGCGTGGTCGTGCGGACCGGGTGCCGGGAACGGCGGCGGCTCCAGCAGGAACCGCCCCGACATGCCGAGATGGAACAGGATCGCGGGCGCACCTTCCAGCACGATGATCCCGTACTTGGCGCGGCGCCGGACGGCGACGATGCGGGCGCCGGTGATCCGCGCGGCGAAATCCGGCGGGAACGGGAACCGGAGGCCGGGCCCGCGCAGCGTGACGGCGCCCACGGTGTAGCCGTAGACCCGGTCCCGGAGGCCCCGACAGACGGTCTCGACCTCTGGCAGTTCCGGCATGCGCTCCTCCGCCCGCTCCGCCCCGGCACGATAGGCGAGCCACGCCGCGACTGCCGTCCGGCCGATGAATGCCCTATGGTCCGGCCATGCAGACGGTGCCGTTCGGATTTCGCGAGGTCGGGCGCGCGGAAAAGCGCGCGCTGGTCGACGACGTCTTCGCCGGCGTGGCCGCCCGCTACGACCTGATGAACGACCTGATGTCCGCCGGCCTGCACCGGGTCTGGCGGCAGGACCTGATGCTGCGGATGACGAAGCGGGACGCCCGCCGAACCCTCGATCTGGCAGGCGGCACCGGCGACATGGCGTTTCGGATCCGCCGGCGGTTCAGGGGCGCGGCGGTCGTCGTGGCGGACGCCTCGGCCGACATGCTCGGCGTCGGCCGCGCGCGCGCGTTCGACCGGGGCCTGGTCCGCGAACCGCACTGGATCTGCGCCGACGCGGCGTCCCTGCCGTTCGCGGACCGGTCGTTCTCGCAGGTCGTGTGCGCCTTCGGACTGCGCAACTTCGCCGAACTGGGGCGCTCGCTCCGGGAAGTCCGCCGCGTGCTGCGTCCCGGCGGGCGGTTCATGGCGCTGGAATTCGCGCCGCAGGCTCGATGGCTGGACACGCTCTACGAGCGCTACCTGTTCGAGGTGGTGCCGTGGCTCGGCCACGCCGTGGCCGGCCGGCGCGACGCGTACGAGTACCTGGCGGAAAGCATCCGGCGGTTCCTCACCCCCGAAGCGATGACCACCGAACTCGGCGACGCCGGGCTCGGCACGGTCCGCGTCAGTCGCTATGCCGGGGGGATCGCCTGCCTGTACAGCGCCCGGCGCACCTGAACCCGGACCGGAGGTCACGACGATGGCGTACTGGCTCTTCAAATCGGAACCCGGGGCCTGGTCTTGGGACGACCAGGTGAAATGCGGCGACAAGGGCTGCGAATGGGACGGTGTCCGCAACCACCAGGCCTGCAACAACATGAAGGCGATGAACGTCGGCGACCGCGGCTTCTTCTACCATTCGGTCAACGAGAAGCGCATCGTCGGCGTGGTCGAGGTCATCCGGACCTACTATCCCGACCCGACGGACGCCTCGGGCCGGTTCGGCATGGTGGACGTGCGCGCGGTCACCGCGGTCCCCAACCCGGTCACGCTCGCTGAGATCAAGGCGGAACCGCAGCTGGCCGAGCTGGCCCTGGTCCGTCAGTCCCGGCTGTCCGTGGTCCCCGTTGCGGACGCCCACTGGGACCTCCTGTGCACGATGGCGGGCCTCACCACCGAGCCGTGACGGAACTCACGATCCCTGTTGCCGAGATTCCGGACGGGGGCGCCCGGCTGCTGGCCGGAACGGACTCGGCCGATCCCGGCATCATCGTCACCCGCTCCGGCACGCGGGTCGCGGCGTTCCGGAACGACTGCCCGCACGCGCATCTGCCGCTCGATCTCATTCCCGGGCGCGTCATGGCGCGGGACGGGCGGCACCTGCTGTGTGCCAACCACGGGGCGCTGTTCCGGACCAGTGACGGGATGTGCGTTCGGGGCCCGTGCCGCGGGCGGCGCCTCACCCGGGTCGGCGTGGCCGTGACAGACGGTCTGGCCCGGATTACGCCGGGTCCCAGATCACCTCGCGGCGCCCGTCGATCTTCGTGAACAGCGGAGTCGGGTGCAGATGCTCGAATTGCGCCGGGTCCGAGCCCCGGTCCATCATCAGTTTCAGCATGAATCGGGTCGGGGACGCGAGGGCCAGGTCCAGGGTCTCCGAGAGCGGGACCCAGACCACATCATCAAGCTCGGCCGTCGGCTGCAGGTCGCCCTCGACCGCGTCCGCCGAGGCAGCGAAGAACCGGGCGTGGAACCGGATCGGACTCTCGGCTGGGGTGATCGCCCGCCCCACGTAGCGCATGGCTTCGAGGGCCGGGGCCACGCCGGCCGCCCGCATCATCTTCCAGCCGCCCTCCAGGTCCTCGCCGATCGCCCCCGGGGCGCTCAGCATCAGGCCGGTCTCCTCCACCGTCTCGCGCACGGCGGCACACGCCATGGCCCGGAAGTACTCGCGGTCGCCCCCGAATTCGGGCACCCGCGCGGCCCGCTCGACCAGTTCGGGGGCGAGCTCGCTGGCCGCTCCGACCCGGTAGTCGTCCTGTTCGATCCCGCCGCCCGGGAACACGTAGAAGCCGGGCATGAACCGGGCCGACGTCTGCCGCCGGCCGAGCAGCACCTCGGGTTGCCGCGGCGCGTTGCGAATCAGGATGAGGGTCGCCGCGTCGCGAGGGGTCACTTCGGGCATGCAGATCTCCCCGGAGGACCCGCTGGCATCCTCCGCGCCAGCGCACACCATACCGACGCCGGCGCAATCGGCGACCGGTGACGGTCGCGGACCATCCCCTGATGGCCGCGGCGCTGGCCGAGGCCCGCTCGGCGGCCGAGCGCGGCGAGGTGCCGGTGGGCGCCGTCCTCGCCAACGACGACGGCATCGTGGCCCGGGACGGGAACCGCGTGGAGGCGCAGGGTGACCCGACCGCCCATGCGGAACTGCTCGTGTTGCGCGCCGGGGCAAGCGCGCTCGGCCGCCACCGCCTGGCGGACTGCGACCTCTTCGTCACGCTGGAGCCCTGCCCGATGTGCGCCCATGCGATCTCGCTGGCCCGCATCCGGCGCCTCTACTACGGCGCCGCCGATCCGAAGGGCGGCGGCGTCGAGCACGGTCCCATGATCTTCCACAGCACCAGCGCCCACCACACGCCGGAGGTCTACGGCGGGGTCGGCGAGCGGGCCGCGGCGGCGCTGCTCAGGGACTTCTTCCGGACGCTCCGCGGCTGACGGCAACCCCCAGCCCGGTCCGACGCGTGCGCCGCTCAGGCGGTGGCGGCGATGTCCCGCCGCCACACCGCCTCGGGCCAGTCGATGGCCGCCACCCCGGCGTAGGCGGCGCGCCGGGCCGCCGCGGCGTCGCTACCGGTGGCCGTGACCCCCAGCACGCGCCCGCCCGCCGCCACGAGACGACCCTCGCGGCGGGCCGTCGACGCCTGGAACACGTGGACGTCGGGCCCCGACTGCTCGGCGGCGGCGAGGCCGCGGATCTCGCTCCCCGTCACCGGCGCGTCGGGATAGCCCGGCGCCGCCATCACCACGCAGACCGCGGGGTCGGGACGGAAGCGGAGATCGAAGTTGTCGAGCTCGCCCTCGAGGGCCGCGACCAGACCCGGCACCAGGTCGGAGCGCAGGCGGACCAGCAGCGCCTGGCATTCGGGGTCTCCGAACCGGACGTTGAACTCGACCAGCTTGGGGCCGGCGCCGGTGAGCATCAGGCCCGCATACAGGATCCCCCGGAACGGCGTGCCGCGGCGGGCCATCGTGGCCACGGCCGGCTGAACGATCCGCTCCATGACCCCGGCCCGCAGCGCGTCGGTCATGGCCGGTGCCGGCGATACCGCGCCCATGCCACCGGTATTCGGCCCCTGATCACCGTCGCCGATGCGCTTGTAGTCCTGCGCGTCGGCGAGCATCCGGACGTTGGTCCCGTCGGCGATCGCGAACAGGCTGGCCTCCGTTCCCTCCATGCGCTCTTCGACCACGACGCGCCGGCCTGCCGCGCCGAACCGCCCGTCGAAGGCCGCGCGCGCCGCGTCGACCGCCTCCTCCATGGTGGTGGCCACCGTGACGCCCTTGCCCGCGGCCAGCCCGTCGGCCTTGATGACCGGCGGCGCATCCTGGGCCCGGATGTAGGCGACCGCCGCGTCGGCATCATCGAACGAACGGCCGGCCGCGCAGGGGATTCCGGCCTCGGCGCAGAGCAGTCGCGTGAAGGACTTCGATCCCTCGAGACGGGCCGCGGCGGCCGTCGGGCCGAACGCCCGGATGCCGGCCGCCTCCAGCCGGTCCACGAGCCCGGCCACCAGGGGCGCCTCCGGTCCCGGCACCACGAGGTCCACCGCCGTCTCCCGGGCAAACGCCACGACGGAATCGGGATCGGCCGGATCGCATTCGGCCGCTTCGCCCAGCTCGAGCATGCCGGGATTGCCGGGCGCGCACGACAGCCGGTCCACCAGGGGTGACGCCGCGAGCGCCCACGCCAGGGCATGCTCGCGACCACCGCTCCCAATCAGCAGGATGTGCATCGCTGGTCCTCCCACCTGCGCCGGCGCTGGATCAGTAGTATCCCGCGCATGGACTCGCGCACCGGCTCCAACCTACCCGAGTACTCGGTCAGCGAACTCGCGGAGCAGATCAAGGGCACGCTGGAAGAGGCGTTCAGCCGTGCGCGCGTGCGCGGCGAGATCTCCAGTTTCTTCCGCTCGAGCGCCGGACATCTCTACTGGACGCTCAAGGATGACCGGAGCGGCCTGAAGTGCGCCTGCTTCCGGTCGGCCGCGCAGCGTCTCTCGGTGCGCCCGGAGGACGGGCTCGAGGTGGTCGTCACCGGCCGGGTCAGCACCTACGGACAACGATCCGAGTACCAGCTGATCGTCGAATCGGTCGAGGTCGCCGGCGAGGGCGCCCTCCTCAAGATGATCCACGACCGCCGTGAACGGCTCGCCGCGGAAGGGCTGTTCGACCAGGACCGGAAGCGCCCCATCCCCTACCTGCCGTCGGTGATCGGCGTGGTCACGTCCGAGCAGGGTGCGGTCATTCACGACATCCTTCACCGCCTGCGCGAGCGGTTTCCGCGCGAGGTGGTCCTGTGGCCGGCGCTCGTCCAGGGCGAGGGTGCGGCCGAGCAGATCGCGGACGGGATCGCATTCTTCAACGGCCTCGGGCCGGCCGGTCCGGTCCCCCGGCCCGATGTCCTGATCGTGGGGCGCGGCGGCGGCAGCGTCGAGGATCTCATGGCGTTCAACGAGGAGAACGTCGCGCGGGCAATCGCGGCGTCGGAGATCCCGGTGATCTCCGCGGTCGGCCACGAGACCGATACCACGATCGCGGATTTCGCCGCCGACCTCCGCGCGCCGACGCCGACCGCGGCCGCAGAGATGGCCGTGCCCGTCCGGGCCGAGCTCAGGGCCAACCTCATGGCCACCACGGCCCGGCTCGCCGCCGGCCTGCAGCGCGCCGCTGCCGCACGGCAGCATCGCCTCGAGACGGTGCGCCAGCGGCTGGCCCGGCCCTCGACGCGCATCGAGCGGCTCACCCAGCGGGTCGATCACGCGTGGAACCGGGTCACGGCCGACGGCGGCCAGCGCGTCGAGCGCCTCCGCACGGCACTTGCGCAGGTGTCCGGGCGCCTCCGCACGCCCACGGACCAGGTTCGCGCCCTGCGCGACCGCACCGGCGCCGCGCTCGCCGCGGCTAACCGAGGCATCAACGCCCGTTTTGGCAACGCCGGCCTGCGCATGCAGCTGACCGCCGACGGGTCGCGGCTCCGGGACCTCGCGACCCAGCGCGTCGAACAGGCGCGCCGCCGCTGGACCGCGCAGGCCAGGCTGCTGGAAGCCTCCAGCCACAAGCGGATCCTGGAACGCGGGTTCGTGATCGTGCAGAGCGAACAGGAAACGGTGATCCGGCGGGCCGGGGACCTCGCGGCCGGGCAAGCCGTGACGTTGCTGTTTCAGGATTCACCTCCGGGCAAGCCAACCCCCGCGCAGATCGTCGAACCGGGACCCAGTTCCGACGCGCAGCCATGACGGGCCGTGCCGCCGTCCCGGCCCTGCTGCTGCTTCTCGCCGCCTTTCCGGCGCAGTCCGCGACCGTGACCGGCCAGCCCGTCGAGGGCGGCCTGCTGTTCGTGCAGGGCGCGCCCGGCACCACGGCATCGCTCGACGGCAAGCCGATCCCGGTGGCGCAGAACGGTTCGTTCCTGGTCGGGTTCCACCGGGATTCGCCGGGTTCCGTGGTCCTGCGCATCCGCGAGCCCGAGACGGAGGAGCAGCGCATCGAGCTGCAGGTCGCCCAGCGCGAGTACGGCGAACAGCGGATCGACGGGCTGCCGTCCGGCCTGGTCACCCCGCCCACCGACATCCTGCAGCGGATCCGGGACGAAGCTGAACGGGTCCGCGAGGCCCGCGCCGCCCCGGTCACCACGCCGCACTACCTGAACGGCTTCGAGTGGCCGGCCGACGGTTGCATCACCGGCGTCTACGGCACCCGGCGGATCCTCAACGGCGAGCCCCGCCAGCCGCACTACGGGATCGACCTGGCCGCGCCGCGCGGCACCCAGGTCCGGGCGGCCGGCGACGGCATCGTGGTCATGGCCGAGCGCGACCTGTACTTCAGCGGCGGGACGCTGATCATTGCCCATGGCCAGGGCCTGACCTCGACCTATCTGCACCTGTCCTCGATCGCGGTCGCCCGCGGCGACCGCGTCCGCAAGGGGGACCCCGTGGCAACGGTCGGGTCGACCGGGAGAAGCACCGGCCCCCACCTGGACTGGCGGTTCAACTGGGAGAACGCGCGGCTCGACCCGGAGCTATTGGTCCCGGCCGGCCCGAACCAGCGGCAATGCGACTGAGCGCGGCGCGGTTCCCGACGGTCCGCCGGGGACCCCGTCGGACACCCGGCGCGGACGTGGTCGCAAGACCGACCGCTGCGGCTGGGCCGGCCCGTCGGTAGACCGGCCGGCATGCAGGACACGTCTCCCCGTCCACCGGCAGATGACGCCTTCGGACTCGAGGGCTCCACGGCCATCGTCACCGGCGCGGCACGGGGCATCGGGCTCGGCATCGCCAGGCGACTGCACGGTCTCGGGGTTGCCGTCTCCGGGTGGGACCTCCGCCCCGACTTTGAGGATCCGGCACCGTTTGCCGAACGCCGGCAGGCGGACGTCGCCGACGAACGCTCCGTCGCGGCGGCATTCGAGGCCACGCTCGACGCCCTCGGCCAGGTCGACATCCTGGTCAACAACGCCGGCGTCAACGGCCCGACGAAGCCGCTGGCCGAGTACTCGCTCGACGAATGGAACCGGGTCCTGGCGGTCGACCTGACGGGCGTGTTCCTCGGCTGCCGGGCGGTCATCCCGCACATGCGCGAACGCAGGTACGGAAGGATCATCAACGTCGCCTCGATCGCCGGCAAGGAAGGGAACCCGGGGGCCAGCCCCTACGGAGCGGCCAAGGCGGGCGTGCTCGGCCTGACCAAGAGCCTGGCCCGCGAACTCTGCGATGCCGGCGTGACCGTCAACTGCGTGACGCCGGCACTCACGGAGACCGCCCTCCTAGACGGCCTCGATCCGGGTTACCTCGCCGACCGGCGGGCGTGGATCCCGATGGGGCGGCTGTGCACGGTCGAGGAGATCGCCGACATGGTCGCGTGGGTGGCCAGTCCCCGCTGCAGCTTCACCACCGGCGCCTGCTTCGACGTGAGCGGCGGTCGCGCCACCTACTGAGGGTCGGGGTGCGTCGCCGGCCCGCCGCGCCGCGGGCAGCCCGAGGGCATCAGGCCCCAGTCGGACGCGACGGCAAGCCGATCTGCCGACCGGCCGCGCGCCACGCGGGCAGGTCGGATCCCGGTGTCAGTCCGGCGATTCGCCCGGCGTGGATGCGGCCTTCTGCTCGCGGAGGATCAGCGGCATCTGGAGGCCGGCGAACACCAAGGTGAGCGGCAGGATCCCGAACACCTTGTAGCTCACCCAGGTGTCGGTCGAGAACGATCGCCAGACCACTTCGTTGAGCGCGGCCAGCAGGACGAAGAACGCGATCCATCGCCACGTGAGCACGCGCCAGGCGGCATCGCGCAGCTGGATTCCGGCGGCACCGAACAGGTACTTCACCAGCAGCTTGCCGCGCGCCAGGCCGCCCGCCAGCACCGCGGCGAACAGCAGCGAGACGACGGTTGGTTTGATCTTGATGAAGAAGGCGTCGTCGAAGACGAGCGTCAGGGCGCCGAAGAACCCGACCAGCACCGCCGTCGCCACCGGGATCGGCGGAATGCGGCGTTCGGCCAGCCACAGGATCGCGGTGGCGATGACCGTTGCGACGACGAGCACCCCCGTCGCCGGCAGGATGCCCCAGAGGTAGTTGGCGACGAAGAACACGAGCAGCGGGACGAAGTCGATCGCCGTCCGCACATGCCCCGGCAGCGCGTGACCGTTCCCTCCCGCCGTCATGCCGCGCACAGCCTTCGGCCCACAGCCTCGACCCGCCGTTGCACGATCGATCCCGGCGCCGCGTCGGGGACGGACGCCGGAAGGTAGTCCTCGGTCCAGCCGAGCCCGCCCTCGCCCTCCACCAGGATGGCGGCCATGGTGCCCGTGCGGTCGCGGAGGCGGCGGCGGAACATCCGCTCGCCGGCCGTGCGCAGGGCCTTGCCGCGCGCCTGCCGGGTCTCCGGGGCCACCTGCGGCATCCGCGCGGCCGGCGTGCCAGGCCGCGGGGAGTACGGGAACACGTGGAGGTGCACGAGCCCGAGCCGTTCCACGGCGGCCAGCGTGTTCGCGAACATCGCGTCAGTCTCGGTGGGGAAGCCCGCAATGAAGTCCGCCCCGAACGCGGTCTCCGGTCGCGCCGCCCGGACCCGCTCGAACAGGCGCTCGGCCTGTTCCGGCGTGTGCCGCCGGCGCATGCGCTTGAGGATCATGGGATCATGCGACTGCAGGCTGAGGTGCAGGTGCGGCATCAGGCGCGCCTCGTCGGCGAAGCACCCGATCAGCGCATCGTCCAGCTCGGCGGCGTCGACCGACGACAGCCGCAGGCGGGGGAGCTCGGGCACATCGCGGAGGATCCGGCGCACCAGCTCACCGAACGTCACCGGGCTGGTCAGCCCGGCGCCGTAATCGGTGAGGTCCACGCCGGTCAGCACCACTTCCGGCACGCCGCGCCGCACGGCCTCGCGGACCTCAGCCACGACCGCCTCCGGCGGAACGCTGCGGCTGGGGCCGCGCCCGTACGGGATGATGCAGAACGTGCAGCGGTGATCGCAGCCGTTCTGGACGGGCACGAAGCTTCGGGTCCGGCCGGCGAGCGTGCCCACGCTCCCGGCCACGGCCCGGATGTCCGCCGTCGCCGTCACCCGCGATCCGGCCGGCGGATCCGCCGACCAAGTGGTCGCCCGGAGCTTCTCCTCGTTCCCGACGACGGCATCGACCTCGGCCATGGCCGCGAACGATTCCGGATCGGTCTGGGCCGCGCACCCGGTCACCACGATGCGGGCGTTGGGCGTCTCGCGGCGGACCCGCCGCACCGTCCGCCGCGCCTCGCGGACGGCGCTCGCCGTCACGGCGCAGGTGTTGACGATGACGGTATCGCGGAGCCCCGAGGCCGCGGCATGGCGGTCGATGACTTCCGACTCGTGGCGATTCAGCCGGCATCCGAAGGTGACCACCCGGGCGGCCGTCACAGCAGCGCCTCCTCGGGCACTTCACCGCGGAAGCTGAGTTCCGCGTCGCCGGTCATGCGGACATGTCCATCGGCTTCGCGCCACTCGATGTCCAGAACGCCCCCGTCGAGAAAGCGCACTGCCGCCGCCCGGTCGCTGATGCCGAGCCGGTGCGCCGCCACCAGCGCCGCGCAGGCCCCGGTGCCGCAGGCCCGGGTCAGGCCGGTGCCCCGTTCCCAGACCCGCATGGTGATCCGGTCGCGGGCCGGGTTCCCGGTGGTCGTGTCGCGGTCCATGCAGATGACCTCAACGTTGGTCCGCTCGGGAAACAACGGGTGATGTTCCAGTTCCGGGCCCAGCTTGGCAAGGTCGATGTCCTGGAGATGGTCGGCAACGAAGACCACGTGCGGGTTGCCGACGTTGACGGCCGCGCCCCCCTGCAGGGGGCCGGCGACGAGGCCGAGATCGAGCGTGTCCCGCGGTGCCGCGAGCGGAATCCGGTCCCAGTCGAATGCCGGCGGGCCCAGTTCCACCGTCACGTGTCCGTCCGTTCGCGGCTGCGCCGTGATCACGCCGGCCGGGGTGTCGATCCGCACCTTGCGCCCCGGGGGGACCTCGTCGGCGAGCAAGCGCCCGATGCACCGGGCGGCGTTGCCGCAGGCTTCGGCCGAACTCCCGTCGCGGTTGAAGATGCGCATGGCGACGTCGGCTGCGCCGGCGCCCGGTTCAAGCAGAATCAACTGATCGAAGCCGATCCCCGTGCGGCGCTCGGCCAGCCGCGCGATCCGGTCGCGCGCCGGCTCGAGCGAACGATGCCGCGCATCCACGATGACGAAATCGTTGCCGAGCCCGTGCATCTTTGTAAACGCGATGGTCATGACGGTCGGAGCCAGCGGTGGGACGGCTATGCATAGATAGAGACGCGGGGGGCCGCTGCCAACGGCTACAGCAGGCCGGCGGCCTTGCGCAGCGCGTCGTTGATGCGGCTTTGCCAGCCCGGGCCGCCGGCGCGGAAGGCCGAGATGACGTCGGGATCGGGGCGGAGGAAGCGTTCATCGGCCGCGGCCGATGCGCAAAGATCGGCCCCGGCCAAGCGCTGCAGCCACGATGGCAAACGCGGGAACGTTCATATCCCGCGTATTCGGTTCGCAGGAAACCTGCCTACCCGGATGGGGATGGGAACCGCAATCCACGGGCCTGCGGAAGGGAATGTCCGCTCGTCACGGCCTCGGTTTCTCGGTCCTTGGTCCCCTTCGGGATCGCGCGCCAACGAGTGACAACCTGATGCGGTCCGTGGCAGCCACGGAATTCACGTGGTAGCCCCCGACCTCGGCGAGCCGCGACCGGCATTCCAGCGCCGGCCGATGGTCGTCCCGGGTCAGGCGGCCGTCAGGACGTGCACCGCGCGCTCGGCGATCAGGTCCTTCGTCTTGGCCGCGTACTCGCGCATGTGCGGCGACGCCGCGTGCGCCATCAGCGCGTCGAGACTCGCCCATTTCTCGACGACGACGAACGAATCGTCACCGAAGCGGGTCTGGAATCGGCCGACGCCGTCGGCGTCGACGGTCGCCGTGTACTCGATGCAACCGTCCTCCGCATGGACCGCCGGCACGTTGGCCTGAAACGCTTCGAGAACTTCCCCGCGCAGGCCGGGCTTGGCCTTGATCATGGCCACTACGTGAATCGTCGACATCGAATTTCTTCCTGCTCCAAGGCTTCCGGGCGTCCCGACGCTACTCGCGGTCCGTACCCGTCGCAAGCCCCCGTGAGGCCTAGCCCGCCGCGTCCCGACCGACTAGATTAGAAATTCAAGATTGCCTTATCGGAGAGGCGGGGCGGCTTGCCTGCGCCTTAGCACTGACATGACCGTGACCCGCTTGACCCGCACGGGCCTCCACTTTGGCGCCGGTGCCCTGGCAGCACTCCTCGTGGTGCTCATGGGAACGTGTGCGCCCAACCAGCAGAGCAGTGCCGGCACCACGAGCAGTGAAACTTACCGGCAGCTGGACCTCTTTGGCCAAGTCTTTCAACGCGTTCGTGAAGACTACGTGGAATCGGTCGACGATCAGACGCTCATCCACGCTGCGCTCAACGGGATGCTGCAGGCACTCGACCCCCACTCCAGCTACATGAGCGCCGACCAGTTCGAGGAGATGCAGGTTCAGACCAGCGGCCGCTTCGGCGGGCTCGGGATCGAGGTGACGATGGAGAACGGCTTCGTGAAAGTCGTCGCGCCCATCGACGACACGCCTGCCTACCGAGCCGGGGTCCTTTCCGGCGACCTGATCACCCATATCGACGACGAGGCCGTGCTGGGGCTGACCCTGTCCGAGGCCGTCGACCGCATGCGGGGCGAGCCGAACACCGAGATCGTGATCCGCGTGAGCCGGCCCGGCATCGAGCCATTCGATGTCACCATCGTCCGGGAAATCATCCACGTCCAGTCCGTGCGGTCCCGGGCCGAGGGCGACATCGGCTACATCCGGATCAGCTCCTTCACCGAGCAGACCAAGTCCGGCGTCAAGAAGAGCGTCGAGGACCTGCGCTCGGAAATCGGGGCCGGCAACATGCAGGGCATCGTGCTGGACCTGCGGAACAACCCGGGCGGCCTGCTGACGCAGGCCGTCGCGGTGGCGGACTTCTTCCTGGACCGCGGCGTCATCGTGTCGACGCGGGGCCGGAGCAACCAGCCCGAGCAGCAGTTCACCGCCACCACCGGGGACATCGCCGATGGCCTGCCCATCGTGGTGCTCGTGAACGGCGGCTCGGCCAGCGCCAGCGAGATCGTATCGGGCGCGCTGCAGGACCACGGGCGCGCGATCCTGATGGGCACGAAGACCTTCGGAAAAGGCTCCGTGCAGACCGTCCTCCAGCTCGGCGAACACGGCGCCATGCGCCTGACCACGGCCCGGTACTACACTCCTCAGGGGCGCTCCATCCAGTCGACCGGAGTCTCGCCGGACATCGAGGTTCCGCTCGCCCGCATCGAGGTCCTGGACACAGGCGCCGCCCGGAGCGAGGCCACGCTCCGGAACGCCCTCGAGAACGAGGACACGGAGCCGGCCGAGGAACCAGCCGACGAGGAGCCGACCGAGGCCGTCGAGGTGGTCGCCGATCCTGCGGTCGAGGACTATCAGCTGCAGCGGGCGCTCGACCTGCTCCGCGGCCTGGATCTCTTCCGGCCGAAGGCGGCCTGACCCGCCCGACCACCGATGAATGACGGTCTCTATCGGCCGGCCGTAGGGATTCTGCTGCTCAGTCCGGACGACAAGGCGTTCGTCGGCCAGCGCATCGATACGGCGGACGCCTGGCAGCTTCCCCAGGGCGGCATCGACGCGGGCGAAGACCCGGAGGCCGCTGCCTTCCGCGAGCTTCGCGAGGAAACGGGGGTCACCAGCGCGGAAGTCCTCGCCCGCTCGCGCGGCTGGCTCCACTACGACCTGCCGGATGCGCTCGCCGGTAACCTGTGGAAGGGACGCTACCGGGGGCAGCGGCAGAAGTGGTTCGCGATGCGGCACACCGGCCCCGAATCGGAAATCGACATCCGCCCGGGCGGCGAGTTCTCGGCATGGCGCTGGGTGTGTCCGCGCGAGCTGCCGGACCTGATCGTGCCCTTCAAGCGGGCGATGTACGTGGAGCTGCTTGCCGAGTTTGCCGACGTCCTGCCGCCGCCCGCGCGTGACTGACCGGAATCCCGCCCTGCGGATCGGCGCGGGCAGGTTGAGCTAGCGCGCGGCTAGTCCCGTCCGAGCTTCGCGTACCACTCGCCGTCATCGGCCCGCCAGCATCGCACCAGTCCATCTTGCGCCAGCTTCTGGCCGACGAAGCGCGCAGTGGCCCACGCATCCTCGTCGCCGGCGATCGCCGACCAGCCCGCTAGCTCGGCGACGATGGCAGTCGACACCTCTTCTCCCGAGTGCTCGAGCAGCACCTTGAGGAACTGAACCTCCAGGTTCACGGTCGAGTCAGGCATCTGCTTCCCCACCGGAGTTGGTGTCTCCCGCCACGTCTTGCCGCATCCCTGCCCAGGCGTTGAGGTCCGACAACCGGTATCGGACCGCGCTCCCGAACTTGTAGTAGGCCGGTCCAAGCCCCCTGCTCCGTCGGCGGCCAAGCGTACGTGGGGACAAACCAAGAATCTCGGCCGCTTCGCGCGGCCGCAGGAATCGGTTGCCGAGCGCGACCTGATCAAATCGATACACAAGCATTCCTCGTCGCGACACGCGAATCCCACCGGGCTGTCTCCCGGCACCGGCACGGAAGACCGGCGCGGCACACTGACCCGGAGCTGGAACGGTACACAGCTTCCCATCAATATTGCGTATCCAGATCTTGACAAATCGTAACATTTCCATATCTGACCGGGTTCGACAGGCTGCCCGCGCCACTGCGACTCCGCGACATCGAGCCCGGTCTTGATGCCGACTTGCCGCGAGGAATCCGATCAACGCGCCTGCCGAGACGCCCCCCGGCAGTGACGCCCTGCCGAGTGCTCGCGACCTCCTTGAGCCTGGCGGGCGCGGTCATGCCAACAATGCGTCAGGTAGTCCGGCGGACCAGGGAGCTGCGGCGGGCGGTCCATCATCTTGGCGGCCGCCCTGAAGAAGCTTCTCCGGGGAGATGCGGACCGCATGGCGGGCCTCGCCCGCGGCACCGGCTGTGCGGCGCCCCAAGCCACGGCCGCCCGGACGGCACGAGCCGATCCGCGGGGCCGGCGCACGCCCGCCGCCGGTGCGCAGCGGCGGTAGCGCAACGATGTCAGCGGCCGTCCGGCCCCGCCATCCGGTAGCCGACGCCCCGCACGTTGAAGATCCAGGTCGGGTCCGCCGCGTCCTCGCCCAGCTTCGCCCGGATCTTCTTGACGAAGTTGCGCACGAGATTGATGTCGGCCCCCTCGCGCCCGTTCCGCCAGACCTGGCGCATCAGCGTCTCGTAGGTGACGACCCGTCCGGCATTGAGCGAGAGCACGCGCAGCAACTCGTATTCCGTGGCGGTGAGCGTCACCTCGCGGTCGGCCACCGCGACGCGGCGGGCGTCGTAGTCGACGGCAAGCGCGCCGAGCACGAAGGGGTCGGGCCGTTCGGTGCGGCGAAGCGCGGCGGCCACCCTGGCCACCAGTTCGGTCCGTGAGAAGGGCTTGACGATGTAGTCGATTGCACCCGCCTCGAGAGCCCTGGCCACGGTTTCGTCGCGGCCGTAACCGGAGATGAACACGACCGGCAGCTCGGATAGTTCCGGAACGCCCTGCATCAGCGCGATGCCGTCGGTCCCGGGCAGCATGAGGTCGAGCAGGACCAGGCTCGGCTTCTCCGCGCGGATGATCTGCGCGAGGTCCGCATGGTCGCCCGTCACGAGCGGGGCGTAGTCCGCCGCACTGAGGGCGTCGCGCACGAAGCGCAGCGTCTCCGGATCGTCGTCCACGACGAGGATGCGGGCAGGGGCACGCGGCGCCGGCGCCGCGGGGCGCCCCGCGATCCGGGCGGCTTCGCTCACCTGAACGTCATCGACCACCGGCAGCGTGAACGTGAAGCGGCTGCCCTGGCCGGGGCCGTCGCTTTCCGCCCGGATGCGGCCGCCGTGCGCCTCCACCAGGCCCTTGCAGATGACCAGCCCGAGGCCGGTTCCCGCAGCAGTGCGCGCGCCACCGGGGCCGGCGTACTTGTGGAAGAGATGGGGCAGCTGCTCAGGCGCGATGCCCCGACCCTTGTCTGAGACCGAGACCGCGACGTGCACCCCCTCGCGCACGGCCGAAACCTGGATCGGCGCCGACTCCGGAGACTGCCTGGCGGCGTTGGACAGCAGGTTGTTCAGCACCTGCACGACGCGCCGCCGGTCGGCCATCACTCCAGGCAGGCCTTCGGGCAGGTCCATGAGCACCGTGTGCCGGCCGCCGCCCGAAAGGAACGTGTTCCGTGCCCGGTCCGCCAGCGCCGCCACTTCGGAGGATTCCGGCGACACCGAGAGCGTGCCCGCCTCGATGCGTCCCGCATCAAGCAGAGCGCCGATCAGGCCGCGCATGTGGCCGGCCTGCTCGTGGATGATGCGATGGAACTCATGCATCTCGGCCACGTCGAGCTCCGACGCCTCTTCCAGCAGCGTGGCGGCCGAACCCTTGATGGCTGTGAGCGGCGCCCGCAACTCGTGGCTCACCATGCCGAGGAAGTCGGCGCGCAGCCGCTCCAGCTCCTTGAACGGCGCCAAGTCCTGCATGGTCACGACCATCGACGCCACGGTGCCGTCCTCGGCATGGATCGGTGTCCCGTTGACCAGCATCGACACGCTTCGCCCATCCGGGACCGAGAGCACGATCTCCTCGGCGCGCACCGTCTCACCGATGCGGAGCTGCTGCGCGAAGGAGAACTCGTTCAGGGACACTTCACGGCCGTCGGCGCGACGGAAGGTGATCACGCCCAGCAGGTCCTCCGCCGGCCGGCCCGGCATGCGCAGGGCCTCGACGATGCGCCGCGCCTCCCGGTTGACCAACACCGCTCGACCGGTCCGGGCGTCGAACACCACGACGCCGACCGGCGAAGTCTCGACCAGTGCCTCGAGGTCGGCGCGGGCGCGCTGTTCGTCGCGATGGGTGCGGGCATTGACGATGGCCGTCGCCGCCTGCGAGGCGAACAGCACCAGCACCTCCTCGTCCTCGTCGGTGAACGCCGGCGCCCCTTCCTTTTCGGCGAGGAAGAAGTTGCCGACGTCCGCGCCGCGGTGACGCATGGGCGTGCCCTGGAAGGTGTTCGACCGCATCAGGTCCGGGGAGAATCCGAGCGACTGGACGAAATCCGGGAGATTCGTCAGCCGGATCGGCCCGGGCAGGTCGCGGAAGTGCGCGAAGAGCTTCGGCCCGTCCGGCCACTCGGTGAGCTGCTGGAGCTCCTCCTTCGTGAGACCGGAGGAGACGAACTCCATGACCGTGCCCGAGTCGTCCACGGTCGTGATCAGGCCGTAGCGCGCGCCGGTGAGCGCGCGAGCGCTGTCGACCGCCTCCTGCAGGACCGTGGTGACGTCGAGGCTCGCACTGATGCGCAGGATCGCCGCGCTGAGCGAGGAGATCCGTTCACGCAGCGCCTCGATTTCCCTTGCGGGTGTGCCGGACGTGGTCATCGGGTTTCCTCCCTCATGAGCCGGGTGCGGAAGCAAGCGGGGGCGGTCGTCCTTGATCCGATATCACCCGGCAGCCGCGCTCACGGCGTGCGCGCCCGGCGACCCGGTACTGCCGCATCGATCGCGATCGAGCGGATTCATAATGGTGTTTACGAAAAGAATATGTGTCCGGTCAATGGCGATACGACCTAGTTATTGATATCTCGGTGACGGTACTGAGTGAGGTGAAGATTCAGGCGAGGTCGCACATTTGCAAGCAACGTGTTCGCAGGATCACGGGGGTTCGCAGCTGACTTGGCTTCGTGCCGGCTCGATGCGGCGACGCGGTGCCCTGCGGCCATGCCGTACTTGTCACCGTCTCTGGCGAACGGGAGGCGGCCGCAGTGGACCCGTCTGCGGTGTGATGACGTTGATGTCGAACGCGTCCCGAAGCCGCCGGTCATGCGCCGGCGTCAACCGAACAACGACCAGCGACTTCACCCGCTCCAGCGCCGACAGTGGGATTGCCCGCATACCGTACAGGCCCTCCTCACCGTCGTCTGCAAGACCCCGCTAGTACTTCTGCCTCAGAAACGTCTTGGCCGGGCCAAAGTCATGCTGTGCAGCCTCGTCCAGCCACCGACGGGCGAGAACCTTGTCCGTGGGCGTAGCCCATCCGAAGTAGTGCCAGCGGCCCATGTCATACATGGAGGGGATGTCGTTTCGTGACGCCAGGTCACGAAGAATCCGGAACGCCTCCGGGAGGTTCCGATTGACCCTGAGGCCGGCGACGTACATGTCCACCAGTTCCACCTGGGCTCGCCAGAACCCGCCTTCGGCGGCCTCCAGCAGGGCCTCCACGTCGTGGCCGAGAGACGAATCGATCCGACGGACGGTGCTCTTCAGTACCGTGCCCATCTCGTACTGCGCCCAAGGATCGCCCTGCAGGGCCAGCGCGCGCACCCGATGCGCCTCCTCCTGGAAACAGCGCCGCAAGTCGCGGGCCTTCGAGCAGTCGGTACCCAGATCGCCGGCAAGAAGTTGCTGCACGTACTTGGTCTTGATTCCGTAGACGACGTTGCTGGCGCCCAGGAACGTGACCCCCACCAACCCGTCGTCGTTCAGGATCGGACCTCCGCTCATGCCAATGAGATGCGGGAACCGCGACGACGGAACCGCAAAGGCAAATCGATCGGCATCCTTGTACGCGGCACCTGACGGCCGTACGGAAGACCCGGCCGACAGGATCCCGTTGCGATAGCCCACCGCCGTGAGCTCCCCTTGCGGCTCCGACCAGCAGCGCACGTCCAAATAATCGTCGACGGGTGCGGCCGTTCGGAGTTCGGCCAAGTCACGCGTGATGCTGACGCGGCCGATCTGCGACACCTCGACCAGCGGAGGATTTCCCTTGCGAAAAAGGTACAGACGACCGTGAAAGTCACCGCGTGCGTAATTGTCGAACAGGACATGAAAGCTGGTGACGAAGCGATCGGGACCGACGGCAAAGGCCGTTCCCAGATAGTCCTTGAACCTCACGTGACTCGCACCCGGTCGCCACCGCTGCAACCGCCACACGGCACGACGGGCGTCCTCCGACCCGTTGACCGACTGTCTGCAGGCAGCTTCCCCGGAACTCACCTGGTCGTGGGACGGACTGACCTCGGTCAGCAGTCGCGCGACGACCAAGGCCGGGCCGCCGCCGGTCCATCGAATCCTTACCGGGTCGCCCGTTTCACCGCTGACAGCGACTCTCTCCCCGGCCTGCAGCCGCCCGACCGTCTCGAAGCTGGTACCTGGGCCACTGCGCAGGTTTGCGCGTCCTGCCGCCGGCATGACGCGGCCGTTCCCAAACGCGGCGCGCTCGACCTCGTGGAACGGCTCCCTGCCGGGATCCCGCGCGTGGACCATGCCGAGTGGGAAGGCGGAGGCAAGGGCAGTGAATGCCGCCAACACAGCGATGCCCAGCGCCCCGGTCAATTGGAGCCGCCCGCAATGCAGGAACGGGAAGTCCAAGGGATCGAAGAATGCGCCCTGGCGGCTGGCGGCAACATCTTGAACGAGAGTCGGGAATGACAACCAGCCCGCGAAGGTCGGTCCCGACGCCTCCCTCTTCCGTCAAACGACCACGCGATGCAAATGGTTCGGATTCCGTGAATGAACTCGAGCGGCAGCACTCGCCACGCACCTCCGGGAACCCGTCCGGAACCGCGGCACGGCTTCCGGGCGGCGGGTTGCGAAGCGCAACATAACAAAGGTGTGCTCCGTAGCATGTTGCGGAGCAGCTGGCATGAGCCCGTTCCGGCTCTCCTGTGGCACAAACCACAGGTCGCAGCCGACCGGTGCCACGCAGTCGCGGGGACGAACTGGCCGGCACGATGCCTGACAGGGCCGACCAGGAACCCTCCGTGGCCGCTAGGCGACCACTATCAACATGCCCAATTGAACCGCCGCGGTGCTTCCCGCGGCCCCGTCACCACCCTCGGCGCGCGCTGCAAACGACAGACAAATTGTTGCGCATAGAAACGACTAACTGCGCACATCAACTATATGACACGCATACCAACATATTACTGCGCACAATTACGTCATCAATGCTTTAGCCTGCGCAATAATGTGATTATCCTGCGTCCGTGGCCGCGACCCCGGACGGGAGCCGAGATCATTCCTGTTGACGACGGCACAACGATAGGTGTCACCAACCCACGCCCGCTCGATCGGTTACCCCGCCTGACGTGCGGTCTTTGTCCGCTTCCCGGATCCCGCCGCAGGTGGTCATGACGCCCTGCGAGATCTCGTTGACATCGTTTGTGCCGAGACGCTTCCGCCAGCGCACGAGCCGAGCCAAGGCGCTCCCACATCGGGCGTCCATTGGACAACCAGCACTGTGAAACCGTTAGCGAACCTTCTCGCTGTCATCCTGGTGCTCACGGCGAGCGCCTGCGCAGGGATCGGCACCTCACCGCCGCCGCCCGACCAGGACGGCATCAGTTTCGAAAGAAACTCTGAGTTCTCCGGCCCGAGCCTACGAGTGTTCCTGCAGCTCGACGACGGCAGCGAAGCGTCCGTCAACACGGCGGACGACGCCATTGCGACCCGGCCCGGCAGCACGCCAATTCCCGGTCATCGGGCGCGGGACTGGACGTTCGTCAAGGACGTGAAGCGAGGCACGTCGGTGGTCTATGCACTGGTGAGCTGGGACCCCGACAATCCGGCCGACTACCTGATGGCCGGCTGGTGGGCCCAGTTTCCGGGTCAACACCTTCCGGAACTGTCGTTCAGGGATACCGTTCAGTACGCCATCGTCGATGGTCCGGAGATCGACCCCGCCTCGCCTCCCGAATTGCCGCTCGAGGGGCAGGCAACCTATACCGGCCAGGCTGGCGGGCTCTACGCCTACTTGGCGGGAAGTGACTGGGGGGAAGACGAGGGCGCCGTTGTGATCGACGAGTACGAGGGCGTGATCACGATCACGACGGACTTCGCCGACGCCACCATGAGCGCCTGCATCGGCTGTGCAGGCAATCTCGTCACCCGACGCGCGCATTTCGGGATTTTCCTCGGAGACGAATTGCTCGACATGCAGGGCATTGCCGCTGGTTATGAGCTGCACTTCGGCGAAACGGCCTTCAACCCGGACGGCACGTTCCAACACGACGACGTCACGGTGCGGCACCCTGAACGAACCGTCACGCAATCCGAGGGGTCCTGGGGCGGGTCGCTGTCCAACGTTCCCGACGCGGCCGGCCATCCTCGCCTGATCGCTGGGTTCAGTGGTGCGGACTTCGAGGAAAGCGACGGCAGCATCGGCGAGTTCTTCGGATCGTTCGTTGCCCTGAGCGAAACCGCGCGGGCATCCGAACCATGATTCGGTCAATGGCGCATGAGCGATCGACGGCCGGCGCCTGAACCCGAACGGCGTGCCATCGCGGCCTGATGCCGGAACGGGACGCCGTGCACATGCGCGCGACCGGCGTATTCCCGAACAGGCTCAGCCGGCCGCCGCGCGCCTCGCCGTCGCCACCTCGAGTGCCTGTGCCGCCCGGTCGTGCGCCGCTTCGTCCGCGCTGTTCTCCGCCTCGCGAAGGGCGGCTTCCGCATCGGCGACCGCCCGATCCGCCGCCGCCGTGTCGATGTCCGCCACCGGAACCGCCTCGTCCGCCAGGATCAGGCAGTGCTCCGGTCCCGCCTCCGAGAAGCCGCCGGTGACGAAGTAGCACTCCGGCTCGGCGTCGAACGTCACATGCACCTGCACCGTTCCCGGCCGCAGGGCCGACAGGATCGGCGCATGATCCCGCAGCACGCCGAACTCGCCTTCCGACCCGGGCACCACCACCATCTCGGGCGTGGCCGCCAGCAGCGTCGCCTCCGGCGTGATCAGCTCGAGTTCGATCAGCGGAGCGTCCGCCATGTCAGGCGGCCTCCGCCGCCATGCGCTTGGCCTTCTCCACGGCCTCCTCGATCGTGCCGACCATGTAGAACGAGGCCTCCGGCAGGTGATCGTATTCGCCGTCCACGAGTCCCTTGAATCCCTTGATCGTGTCGGCGAGCTCCACGAACGTGCCGGGCGTGCCCGTGAACACCTCGGCCACGTGGAACGGCTGCGAGAGGAAGCGCTGGATTTTCCGCGCCCGGTCGACCACGAGGCGGTCCTCTTCCGACAGCTCGTCCATGCCCAGAATGGCGATGATGTCGAGCAGCGACTTGTACTTCTGGAGCGTGGCCTGGACCCGACGCGCCACGTCATAGTGCTCGTCGCCGAGGATCCGGGGATCCAGGATTCGCGACGTGGAGTCCAGCGGATCAACGGCCGGATAGATGCCCTGCTCCGCGATTTGCCGCGACAGCACCGTGGTGGCGTCGAGGTGGCTGAACGACGTCGCCGGCGCCGGATCCGTCAGGTCGTCGGCCGGCACGTAGATCGCCTGCACGCTCGTGATCGAGCCCTTCCGGGTCGACGTGATCCGTTCCTGCAGGCCGCCCATGTCGGTCGCGAGCGTGGGCTGGTAGCCGACGGCGCTGGGAATGCGCCCGAGCAGCGCGGACACCTCCGAGCCGGCCTGCGTGAACCGGAAGATGTTGTCGACGAAGAAGAGCACGTCCTGGCCCTCGTCATCGCGGAAGTACTCGGCCAGGGTGAGGCCGGTGAGGCCGACCCGGGCCCGGGCGCCCGGCGGTTCGTTCATCTGGCCGTACACCAGCGCCACCTTGGAGCCCTCGCCCTCGGGCGTGATGACGCCGGATTCCAGCATCTCGTGGTAGAGGTCGTTGCCCTCGCGCGTGCGCTCGCCCACGCCGGCGAAGACCGAGTAGCCGCCGTGGCCCTTCGCCACATTGTTGATCAGCTCCATGATGATGACGGTCTTGCCGACGCCGGCGCCGCCGAACAGGCCGACCTTCCCGCCCTTGGCGTAGGGGGCGAGCAGGTCGACGACCTTGATGCCGGTCACCATGATCTCGGTTTCCGTCGACTGCTCGGTAAAGGGCGGCGCCGGGCGGTGGATCGGGTACACCTTCTCCGTCTTCACCGGCTCGCCTTCGTCGACCGGCTCGCCGACCACGTTCACGATCCGCCCCAGCGTTTCCAGGCCGACCGGGACCTGGATCGGCTCGCGCGCGTCGCGCACCGGCAGGCCCCGCACCAGTCCCTCCGTGGCCCCCATGGCCACGGCCCGCACCGAGTGCTCGCCAAGGTGCTGGGCCACCTCGAGCACCAGCCGGCCCTCGTCACGATCGACGTGGAGGGCGTTCAGGATTTCGGGCAGCTCGCCCGGGAAGTGAACATCGACAACCGGCCCCACCACCTGGGTGACGTGACCGACATTCTCTGTCGTCATGCGTAGTGTCTCCCGAAGCCCGTCCGGCTCCTACAATGCTTCCGAGCCCGAGATGATCTCGATGAGCTCCTTGGTAATGGCCGCCTGGCGTTGCCGGTTGTACGACAGCTCCAGCCGGCCGATCATGTCACCGGCGTTCCGGGTGGCGTTCTCCATCGCCGTCATGCGCGCACCCTGCTCGCCGGCGGCGCTCTCGAGGAACGCGCCGTGGATCTGCACGGCGAGGTTGCGAGGCAGCAGGTCGGCGAGCAGCTCGTCCTCGCCGGGCTCGAACTCGTGCAGCGCGCCGGCGTCCGGCTCGGCCGCCGGCTCGTCCGACTCCGGGGCCGTCCGCGGAATGATCTGCGTCTCGGTGACAACCTGCGACATCGCCGAACGGAACCGGTTGTAGTGCATCGTGCAGGTATCGAACCCGTCGTCCGCGAACAAGCCGAGAATCTCCGCCGCGACCGTCTCGGCCTCGGCGAACGGCAGGTCACGGCCCGGCGGCAGCTGCCGGTGCCCCACGATCCGCTGGCCGTGCGTGCGGCGCAGCAGGTCGTAGCCCTTGCGGCCCACGCAGAAGATCTTGGCTTCGATCGAATCCTCGGCGAGCGCCGCCATCTTCCGCCGCGCCGCCCGGACCACGCCCGAGTTGAAGGCGCCGCAAAGGCCGCGGTCCGCCGTGATCACCAGCAGCAGGCACGCCTGGTTGCGGCCCGTCCCAGCCAGCAGCGGTGGGGCGTCCTCGGGCGCAACCGTCCCCGCCAGCCGTGCCACCATCGCCTCCATCCCGGCCGCGTACGGCCGGGCGCGCTCGGCGCGCTCCTGCGCCCGGCGCAGCTTTGACGCCGCCACCATCTTCATGGCCTGCGTGATCTTCCGGGTGGACCGGACGCTGCTGATCCGGGTCCGGAGTTCCTTGAGGCTCGACATGGCCGGCGGCTTTCCCGAAAAGTCCTAGCCGAAGCTCGCGACAAACTGGTCTAGGGCACCGCGGAGCTTGGCGTCGGTGTCGTCCGAGATCTCCCCGTCGTCGCGGATCGCGGCCAGGATGTCGTCGTGCTCGGTCCGCAGCAGGGCCAGCAATCCCTCCTCGAACTTCTGGATCTGGTCGGTTTCGATCGCGTCGCAGTAGCCGTTCACCCCGGCGAAGATCACGCAGACCTGCTCCTCCACGGGCAGCGGCGTGTACTGCCCCTGCTTGAGCAGCTCGGTGAGGCGGGCGCCCCGCTTGAGGAGCCGCTGCGTCGAGGCATCGAGGTCCGAGCCGAACTGGGCAAACGCCGCCATTTCGCGGTACTGGGCCAGCTCGAGCTTGATGGTGCCGGCCACCTTCTTCATGGCCTTGACCTGGGCGGCGGAGCCGACCCGGCTCACGGACAGGCCGACGTTGATGGCCGGCCGAATGCCCTGGTAGAAGAGGTCGGTCTCGAGGAAGATCTGGCCGTCCGTGATCGAGATCACGTTGGTCGGGATGTAGGCGGACACGTCGTTCGCCTGCGTCTCGATGATCGGCAGTGCCGTCAGCGATCCCCCGCCCTCCGCGTCGGAGAGCTTGGCCGCGCGCTCCAGCAGCCGGGAGTGCAGGTAGAACACGTCGCCGGGGTAGGCCTCGCGCCCCGGCGGGCGGCGCAGGAGCAGCGACATCTGCCGGTAGGCGACCGCCTGCTTGGACAGGTCGTCGTAGATGATGAGGGCGTGCTGCCCGTTGTCGCGGAACCATTCGCCGATGGTGCAGCCGGTATAGGGGGCCAAGTACTGGAGCGGGGCGGGTTCCGACGCCGTGGCGGCCACGACGCAGGTGTAGTCCATGGCGCCCGCATCCTGCAGGGTGCGCACGACCTGGGCGACCGTCGACCGTTTCTGGCCGATCGCGACGTAGATGCACTTGAGGTGCTTCTCGACGGGGCCGCGGGCGTTGATGTCCCGCTGGTTGATGATGGTGTCGACCGCGAGCGCAGTCTTCCCAGTCTGGCGGTCTCCGATGATGAGCTCGCGCTGACCGCGGCCGATCGGAACCAGTGAATCGATCGCCTTGAGCCCGGTCTGCATCGGCTCGAAGACCGACTGCCGCGCGATGATGCCGGGCGCCCGAACATCGACCGAACGCCGCTCCGTGACTTCGATGTCGGACCCGCCGTCGATCGGGTTGCCGAGCGAGTCGACCACCCGGCCGAGCATGTTGGGACCAACGGGGGCGTCCACGATCCGCCCGGTGCGCTTGACCGTGTCGCCCTCGCGGATCGTGCGGTCGTCACCGAAGATGACCACGCCGACGTTGTCGGCTTCGAGGTTGAGCGCCATGCCGACGATGTTGCCGGGAAACTCCACCAGCTCGCCGGCCATGACCTCGTCCAGACCGTAGATCCGGGCGATACCGTCCCCGACCGCGATCACTTCACCGACTTCGGCGACTTCGGCGCCGGTCTCGAAATCCTCGATCTGCTGCTTGAGGATCGAGGAGATTTCGGATGCGCGAAGATCCATCTACGCGGCTCCCTTCATGACATGGGCAAGCGACTGGAGTTGGGTTCGGAGCGAACCGTCGACCCGGATCGAACCCACCCGCACCACCAGGCCGCCCAGCAGTTCGGGGTCGACCTCAGTGCGGAGCGCCACCCGGCGTCCGAGCGCGTCGGACAGGGCGTCACGGATGCGGCCCGTCGTGGCGTCGTCAAGGTCAATGGCGGTTTCGGCAACCGCCTCGACCTCGCCTCGGCGCTCGGCCGCCAGGGCCCGGAACCGGCGAACGATGGCCGGCAGCGCCCCCAGTCGCCGATTCCTCGCCAGGACGCCGACGAAGTTCCGCACCAGCGGGTCCGACCCCATCGCGTCGAGGATGGCCGCCATGGCGCGCTCCTGATCCGCCCGGGCCACCACGGGGCTCCGGATCAGGCGGCCAAGGTCGGCGCTGCCGACCGTGAGGGCAAGCACCGCTTCCAGACCTTGTTCGGTTCGCTCGAGCGCATCGCGTTCCGCCGCGATGGCAAACAGCGCAGACGCATAGGGGCCTGCAAGGCTCGCGAGCCCCTCGGAAGAATCAGCCAAGACCGCGTCCGGACGCATGGGTGGAATGGGACTGTGGGCGCCCGGAGGGTGCGCGCCGTGCGCAACGGATTCGGACAGCCTCCGGCAAGGGACTTTTCGTAGCACAGGGCTGAATCTCCTGCAACTGCCAACCGCCGCGCAGGGGGTTCTGCGCGGCTCGGGCCCGGGGTGGCGGCCCCGGTCCGCTGCTCTCGGGTTCCGGTAGGATTGGCCCTCCATTTCGACCCAACCCGGAGCCTGTCGTGCCCGAAGCTTTCGTCTGCGATTCCGTCCGCACCCCCATCGGCCGCTTCGGCGGCGCGCTCTCGAGTGTCCGCCCCGACGACCTGGCGGCCCACGCCATCCGCGCGCTCATGGAGCGACACCCGAACCTCGACTGGGCAGCGCTCGACGACGTGATGCTGGGGTGCGTGAACCAGGCCGGCGAAGACAACCGGAACGTGGCCCGGATGGCGCTGCTGCTCGCAGGGCTGCCGGAATCGGTGCCGGGCAGCACCGTCAACCGCCTCTGCGGATCGGGACTGGACGCAACCGCCCAGGCGGCGCGGTCGATCCGCACCGGCGAGCATGCGTTTGTGCTGGCGGGCGGCGTCGAGAGCATGTCGCGCGCTCCCTTCGTCCTGCCGAAGGCCGAGCACGCTTTCTCGCGCTCGGCCAAGATCGAGGACACCACGATCGGCTGGCGCTTCGTGAACCCCCTGATGGAGAAGCTGTACGGCACGGATTCCATGCCGGAGACCGGCGAGAACGTTGCCGAGGAGTACCAGGTCAGCCGCGCCGACCAGGATGCCTTCGCGCTCCGCTCGCAGCAGCGGGCGGCCGATGCCGCGGCGGTCGAGCGCATGGCCTCGGAAATTGCCCCGATCGAGGTGCCGCAGCGACGGGGCCCTCCGCTCACCGTTGCCGAGGACGAGCATCCCCGTCCAGGCACCACGCTGGAGGGACTCGCCAAGCTTCCGGCACCGTTCCGTGAGGGCGGCACGGTCACGGCCGGCAACGCGTCCGGCGTCAACGACGGCGCCTGCGCGCTCGTGCTCGCCTCCGAGGAAGCCGTCGAGGAACACGGACTGACGCCCCTGGCGCGGGTCGTCGGCGCGGCCGTCGCCGGTGTCCCGCCGCGGGTCATGGGCATGGGACCCGCTGCCGCCGTGCCGAAGCTTCTGGATCGCGCCGGTGTCAGCCTTGGCGACGTCGATGTGATCGAGCTGAACGAAGCCTTTGCCAGTCAGGCACTGGCGTGTCTCCGCCAACTCGGGCTTCCGGACCACGCGGAGCATGTCAACCCGAACGGCGGCGCCATCGCGTACGGCCATCCGCTCGGGATGTCGGGTGCGCGGCTTGCCATGACGGCCGCCCGGGAACTCGCGGCTCGCGACGGTCGGTATGCGGTCTGCACCATGTGCATCGGCGTCGGACAGGGAATCGCGCTCCTGCTCGAACGCGCCTGAGGTCCCCGGCAGCGGCTAGGGCCCGCGGTTCCGTCGCATCTCAGCCAGATCGCCGTCCCATCCGGACCCGCGCAGGCGCCTCGCCTCGTCGACGCTCAGGGGTTCTGACGCCAGGGCTCGCAGGGCGGCCACGAGCCCGGGGGCAGGCCCCCGGGCTCGTGCGACCAGCCGAAAACCGGGGACCCTTACTTCGGCGCTATCGGTGAGTTTTCACCCGGCACTGACACGCGTGCGGGTGTCGCCCCGTGATCGGGCGACCGCCGCTCCGAGGCTGCACGGCACGTCCACTGAGATAGAGCTGCGCACCGCGGCACGCCTCCGCCCCCTGCTTGCGGAGGCCATGGCGAACCCCGCCCGGTTCCCGATCTTCCGGGCACCGGCGCAGCCTCCGGATCAGCTTGATGCTGCTGACTGCAATCGGGTTCACCTGCCATACGTACGTGTCAAGCCATCACAGCCTGTGCTGCCCGCTGGCCGGGACCGGGCGAAAAGCCGGCGGAGCTTACATTTCCGAGCCCCTCGAACTGCGGGGCAGCGACAAGGTTTTCCCGTCAACATCCTTGCCTTTCCTCATTATGTAATGTAAACGATCAGAAAGTAATGAAAGTGGGAAGAATGCGATGCATTCGTCAACGATCACATCTAAAGGACAGACAACATTGCCGCGATCGGTTCGGCAAGCGCTTGGGGTGGTACCCGGGGACCGCGTCCGCTACGTCATTCTCGAAGATCGCGAGGTGCGCATCCTACCCATTCGGCGCCTGTCGCAACTGTTCGGAACTCTGCAGCGGGAAGGGCCGCCGGTCACGCTTCAGGACATGGAGCGCGCGGTTGCGGAAGGAGCCAATGACCAGTGATCGCACTGGATACGAACGTGCTGGTCCGGTACCTGGTGAACGACGACTCACGGCAGGCTGAAGCCGCACGCGCCCTGTTGTCGACCCTTACACGAGAGGAGCCGGGCTTCGTCTGCAGGGAAGTCGCGGTGGAACTGGCGTGGGTGTTGGAACGGGCGTACGGATTTTCCCGCGACGAAATTGCGACGGTGTTCGAAGCGCTCGTTGCGACCGAAGAGCTTCAGGTGGAAGCGGGTGACGACGTCATCCGTTCGGCAGATGGTTACCGACGGGGTGGGTCGGGCTTTTCCGATCAGATGATCGCGGCGGCGGCACGGCGCTCCGGCGCAAGCACCCTGTACACGTTCGATAGCCGGGCTGCGCGACTGCCCGGGGCGGCGCCGGTACCCGAGACGACGACCTGACTGCAGTTTGCGGGCCAAAAAAGCCGCCGACACTGCCGGCCGGGGGCGAGATCGACCGCGTGGTGACGGCCGCGGAGGGAGACCGGCAGGACGACTTCGCGTGACCGGCGGCTGCGTTTCTGCCTGCGCCCGCCGCGATCAGACCGATTTCAGCTCAGGCCGAACTCCTCGAAGAAGTCGTTCCCCTTGTCGTCGATCACGACGAAGGCCGGGAAATCCTCGACCTCGATCCGCCAGACCGCTTCCATGCCGAGTTCCTCGTACGCAAGGCACTCCACCTGGCGGATGTTGCGGGCCGCGAGCTCTGCGCCGGGCCCCCCGATCGAGCCGAGGTAGAAGCCGCCGTGGGTGCGGCACGCGTCCACGACCGCCCGCGACCGGTTGCCCTTCGCGAGCATGACGAGGCTGCCACCCGCCGCCTGGAACTGATCGACGTAGCTGTCCATCCGCCCGGCCGTGGTCGGCCCGAACGATCCCGTCGCGAAACCGGCCGGCGTCTTGGCCGGACCCGCGTAGTAGACGGGATGGTTCCGGATGTAGTCGGGCAGTGCGCCTTCGCGCTCAAGGTGATCCTTCAACATCCCGTGCGCCATGTCGCGCGCGACCACCATCGGACCGGACAGCGACAGGCGGGTCCGTACCGGGTGCTTGGCCAGTTCGGCCCGGATCTCCGCCATCGGTCGATCGAGATCGATCTCGACCGCTTCGCCCTCGAGGACCTCGTCCCCCACCTCGGGCAGGAACCGCGCCGGATTTCGCTCGAGCTCCTCCAGGAACACGCCGTCCGCCGTGATCTTCGCGCGCGCCTGGCGGTCGGCGCCGCAGCTCACCCCGACGGCGATCGGCAGGCTCGCGCCATGCCGCGGCAGCCGGATGACCCGGACGTCGTGACAGAAGTACCGGCCGCCGAACTGGGCGCCGATGCCGAAGGACCGCGTCATCTCCAGCACCGCCTGCTCCATGTCGCGGTCGCGGAATGCGCGGCCCTGCTCGGTCCCGTCGGCCGGCAGGTCGTCCAGCTCTCGGCAGCTCGCGAGCTTCAGGGTCTTCATGGTCATTTCCGCCGAGAGCCCGCCGATCACGACGGCGAGGTGGTACGGGGGGCACGCGGCCGTGCCGATCGACCGGATCGGCTCCTCCAGGAACTCGAGGAGGCGGCCGGTGCGCATGACGGACGGCATCGCCTGATAGAAAAAGGACTTGTTGGCCGATCCCCCGCCCTTGGCGATGAACAGGAACTCGAACGCATCGCCGTCATCGGCATACAGGTCGATCTGCGCGGGCAGATTGGTGCGGGTGTTGACCTCCTCGTACATCGAGAGCGGGGCCAGCTGGCTGTAGCGGAGGTTGGTCTCCGTGTAGGCCCGGTAGATGCCGCGTGAAAGCGCCTCGCGGTCGTTGCCCCCGGTCCAGACCTGCTCGCCCTTATGCCCGAGAACGATCGCGGTGCCGGTGTCCTGGCACATCGGGAGGACACCGCCCGCCGCGGTGTTCGCGTTCTTGAGGAGCGTCAGCGCGACATAACGATCGTTCGACGACGCCTCTGGGTCATCGAGAATGGTCCGGAGCTGGGCGAGGTGGGACGGACGAAGGAAGTGGGAGATGTCCTGGAACGCCGTGAACGCCAGGCGCTCCAGAGCGACCGGATTGACCGCGAGCGCCGAGCGGCCCCGGAGTGTCAGGGCTTCCACATGGTCGCCGGTCAGCTTGCGGTACGCCGTCGAGTCCGCCTCCCGCGCGAACAGTTCCGAGTAGCGAAACTCCGTCACGCCGGTTCCCCGTCCTCGCGCCGCGACGGCGACAGGCCGCGACGGGTCCGGAAGGCCTCCAGGGACACCACGCCGTCCTGGCGCTCGGCACCCTGTTCCGAGGCGGTGTCGCCGGCCGGCGCGGAGGCGTCATCGCTTTCGGTCGATGCTTCGGCATCGGCATCCGGTTTCGGCACTTCCGGCGCAAACCGTATCGCGAACTGGGCCGCCGGGTCCATGAACGCGGTCATGGCCGCGAACGGCACCGTCAGGGATGCGGGCACACCGCCGAACGCGAGATCGACTCGAAACTGTCCCCGCTCGACTTCCAGGCCGGAGAACTGGTGCTGGAGGACAATGGTCATCCGTTCGGGATACTGGCTCCGCAGGAATTCCGGCAGGTCAACGCCGTGGGCAGTGGTGTCGAACTCGACATAGAAGTGATGCTCGCCCGGCATCCCCTCTTTCGCCACCCGTTTTAGGGCACCGCGCGCCACGTCGCGCATGGCCTGCAGCGTGAGCGCCTCGTAGTCGATGAGCCGGGAGATCTTCGGGGGACGGTCGGTCACGGGCGCATACAGGCAACGGCACAACGGATCGGGAAAAGCAGTATTGATGGGGGCTTCTGTTGCCAGGTGCCCCCGGACCCCGCCCTACCGTGTGAAGCGGAAGGGACTTGGAACTGTCGTTCCCCTCACTGGTTAGGCAGCGAGAGCAACCTCACGACTGTTGTCGTTGGCAGTTATGAATTCGGTCCGTCACGGCGGTACCATGCCGGGCGAAAGACCTCATCTTTCAGCGGCTGTCGATCCTGGATCGCCCCCGTTGGCCGACCGCGTGGGAGGTCGGGAAACTGGTGGAGGCGCCGGGCACTGCCCCCGGGTCCAACTCGCCTATTGCATGAGCCGTTTATCGCCATAGCCGGCCGAAGCCGACACTCACAAGATAGGCGCGTACCCATTGGCGGGCAACGTTTTCCGCTGATCGGGTCCCGGTGACGTGGTGCAGGAACGACCGCGGCTTCCTTCAGGCTTCCAGAGTCGGCACCTGATAGAGAGGGATGTGCGCATCACGCGTGACGAGGACCAGTCCCTCGATCCGCGCTTGGGCAACCAGCATCCGATCGAACGGGTCTCGATGATGCAAGGGAAGTTCCCCGGCTTCTTCGGCGTGCCGAAACGTGACTGCCAGCGGCTCGAAACCTTCACTCAGTAGCACCGACTCCAGCGTGGGCGGCGCCTGCAGCTTTCCAAGCGCCCGCTTCACGGCAATCTCCCAACCGCTCGCTGCGCTGACGAACACCTCATTGCGCCGGTCTACCACAGCAGCACGAGCGTCCGCACCAAGTCGTTCGGGGTCGGAAAGCGCCCAAAGCAGGACATGCGTGTCCAGCAGAAGCCGCACGTTCAATCCCCTGATTCAGGGAACACCGTAGAGCCGTAGAAGAGGTCGGAAACCGCTGACGGCGTTTCGTCGAAATCCGGGGCCATCCAGATTTTTCCCCGCAATGTCCCAAGCTTGCGGCGGGTTCGTGCCTTGCGATACGGCTCCAGTCGCAACCAGGGCTCGCCCGCCTTCGCGATGACGATCTCCTCGCCCTCCCACGCAAGCCGGCCAAGCCGCGATAGCTGCGATTTCGCCTCATGCATGTTCACCTTCATCAATCCCTCCATTCCTCATCGCCTAAGTCGGACTAAGTCTAGCCGGCTGAAGTCAGTTTGCCAAGGACAGCCAGGGATCGAAAGCACGGACCCGCCGACGGCGTCCCGCGGACCCGTTATCGGAGTTCGGGACTCCTCGACGACCCCGAAACCCGCAGCCGCAGCATGTTGAGCAGGCTGATGACCGCGTATTCGCGCACCCGGCGGCGGTCCCCGGGCAGGCGCACCTGCACCGCCTCGGCGCTCCCGCCGTGCGCAAGTCCGAGAAACACCGTGCCGTGCGGGTGCCCTTCCTGCTCTTCCGGCCCGGCGACACCGGTGGTGGCGATCCCCACGTCGGCACCGAGACGCTCGCGCACGCCGTACGCCATCGCTTCGGCGGCATCGGCGGAGATCACCGGTCCCTCGGGCACGCCGAGGACATCGAACTTCACCTCGCTCGCGTACGACACCAGGGCCCCGCGGAAGACGTCGCTCGCGCCGGGCACCGCCGTGAGTCGCGCGCCCACCAGGCCACCGGTGACCGACTCGGCCACCGCGAGGGACAGTCCCCGCTCGCGCAGCAGATCGAGAATGGCCGATTCCATGGTCTGCTCATCGGCGCCGAAGATCGCGTCGCCGACGATGCCGCGCACGTTCGCCTCCTCCCCAGCGATGATTGCTTCCGCCGCCTCGGCGTTCTCGGCCTTCGCGGTGATACGGATCTTGAGGCCCTCGATGCCGCTGGCCTGAAAGGCGATGGTGGGGTTGCCGGTACGGTCGAGCGCGTCGATCCGGTCCGCCAGCAGCTCGGCGAGCCGCGATTCGGTCTCACCCCAGCTCTTGAGCACCCGGCTCTTGATCACGGCGGTCACCCCGGCCCGCCGCTTGAGGTCGGGGAGGATCGTCCCCGCCATCATCTCGCGCATCTCGAACGGCACGCCCGGCACCGCGTAGATCACCTGCTTCCCCAGCGGGCAGACGAGGCCGGGGGCGGTGCCAGGCATCTCGGGGATGAACGAGGCTCCGACGGGACAGTCCGCCTGGCGCAAGTTGTTCTCAGTGAAGCGGCGCCCGCGCGCCTCAAAGCCGCGGCGGATCTTCTCGCCCATGGCGTCGTCGCGGACCAGGGCCACGCCCATCACTTCGGCGATGGCTTCACGCGTGATGTCGTCCTGGGTCGGCCCGAGCCCGCCGCACAGGATGACGGCGTCGCTCCGGTCGAGCGCCCGCCGGATCGTGTCGACGATGCGCGCCTGGTTGTCCCCGACCTTCACCTGGAAGTGGGAATCGATCCCGGCCTGCGCGAGCTGCCCGCCCATCCATGACGAGTTGGTGTCGACGATCTGTCCGAGCAGCAGCTCGGTCCCCACTGCGACGATCTCGCAACGCATACCCCTGCGCTCCCGTGACGATGCCCCATGACGCGGCGCGCAATGCTACCCGCCGGCGTCCCGATCTGCGGGCACGAGGGTCTCGACGGGCTCGCGGCACCGGGATCCCGGCCACGGCGGCCGGCCGCAATCGCCGGTCGAGCCCGGCAAGCTGCCGGATGGGAGGTTCGCGCCGGTCCGGTCAGGTCCCGCCGCGCCGCCGGCGCTCGGCGTCGTCCCAGGCGCTCAGGGGCTGGTAGTCGGGGACGACGCTCAGGCCCTTGGTTGCGTCGGACGAGACGTCGCGCGACGTCACGACGTCGATCACCGCCGGCGCGTTCTCCAGCCCGCGGCGGACCGCATCGGCCAGATCGGACGGATCCTCCACCCGCTCGCCATGGGCGCCCAGCGCCCGCGCCATGGCAGCGTAGTCGGAGTGGGCCAGTTCGGTTCCCACGATCCGCCCGGCGTAATTGACTTCCTGGTCGTAGCGTTCGATGTTCCAGCCGGCATTGTTCGAGATGATGAAGACCGCCTGCGCCGCGTGCCGCACGGCGGTGTCGATCTCCATGGCGTTGATCCCGAAGGCGCCGTCACCAGTGACGCAGATCACCTGCCGGCGGGGGAACGCCAGTGCGGCGGCGATGGCGAAGGGGACGCCGACGCCAAGACAGCCGAATGTGCCGGCGTCGAGATACGTCGTGGTCTGCAGTCCGATCCGCGCGAAGCTGAGAAGGTCGCCGCCGTCGGCGATACCAATGCAGTCGGGCGCGGACACCTCCCTGATCGCCCTGAAGATCGCCATCGGATGGATCTTGCCGTCCTCGCCGGCCTGCGGTCCCGGGTCATTGCGCCCCCTTTCGGTCCGCTCCCGGTGCTTGGCCCGAAGGCCGTCAGCCCACGCGGTGTCCCGCCCGCCGGCATCGACGCGAAGCTCCTGCGCCAGGGCCGCCAGGGCCGGCCCGACCGAGGCGAGCACTTCGGGCGTGCCGCGACGGTTGTCGTTCAGATCGCTGGCCGTATCCGCGACGCGCAGGAAACGGGCGTCGGGAAACACGCCGGGGGACCCGTAGGCGAGCTGGTAGTCGAGCTTCCGCCCTAGCGTGATCACCAGGTCCGCCTGGGACATGGCCGCCGAGCGGACGGCGCCGACCACCGACGGGTGATCCGGCGGCACCAGCCCGCGGCTCTCCTGCGTGTCGAGATACAACGCGCCCGTGACGTCGAGAAACCTGCCCAGCTCGTCGTCGGCGCCGCGAGCTCCGCGCCCCGAAATCACCAGCGGACGGCGGGCTTCCCGAATGGCGGCAGCGGCCTGGGCGATTGCGCCGGGATCGGGAGCGGTCGTGCGGGGCGGCTTCGGCGCCAGCCATTCATCGAGCACCAGTGTCGGCGGGACCGACTCGCGGAGCACGTCCGTCGGGATCTCCAGGTACGCCGGTCCGGGTTCGCCGCCGTCGCCCGTCGCGCGGGAGATCGCCAGGTCCAGCTCCCGAATGACGTGCTCCGGGACGCGGGCCGTCCGCGCATACCGGGTCACGGGTGCGAGCAGGGCGACGTGCGGGACGTCCTGGAGCGGACCCATGTTGGCCTGCACCCGTGTCGTGCAGCCGCCAATCAGCAACACCGGAACGCGGGCGAGGTCGGCATTGGCGATGCCGGTGACGCAGTTGGTCACCCCCGGCCCTGCCGTCGCCATGCAGACCCCCAGTTCGCCGGTCAACTCGGCGTGGGCATGCGCCATGTGCACCGCCGCGCCCTCGTCGCGCACGTCCACGATCGGAATCCTGAGCTGGGCGATGCGGTCCCAGATCGGCTGAATGTGGCCTCCCTGGAGACCGAACACGCGGCTGACGCCGCGGCGCTGCAGACACTGCGCGACCCAGGCAGCGACGTTGTGCGGGTCGGAATTGAGGTCCGTTCGCGGGCTGTTCACAGGGCTGCTCCCAAGGTTCCGGCGCTCAAGCGCGGTCGCTGTCGCCAAGCAGGTCGCGAAGCTTGCGGTGGAGGATCTTGCCGGTCGAATTGCGCGGCATCTGGTGGGCCTCGAGGAAGACGATCTCCCTCGGCCGCTTGTAGCTGGCGAGGCGTTCCCGCGACCAGTCCATCAATGCCCGGGCGTCCGGCGCCTGGCCGGGCCTGGGCACGACGGCGGCTACGACCCGCTGGCTCCACTTGGGGTCGGCCACGCCCACCACCGCCACGTCGCGTATGTCCGGGTGCTCGCTCAGGACCTGCTCGACCTCGGTGGGGTAGATGTTCTCGCCGCCGGAGATGATCAGGTTCTTCTTGCGGTCAAGGAGCCGGATGTAGCCGTCGGCATCGCGCAGCGCGATGTCGCCCACGGACAGATAGTCGCCGCGGAATGCGGCCTCGGTTTGCTCGGGCAGGTTCCAGTAGCCCTGGAACTGGTACGGGCTCGACGAAAAGAGTTCCCCGGGTTCGCCGTCGGGGACCTCGTTCCCGTCGTCGTCGAGCAGCCGAACCGGCGCGGAACCGACCACTTCGCGGCCGACCGTGCCCAGATGATCGAACTGTTCGTCCGGGTGCAGCGTCGTCACCCAGGCGGCTTCGGTCGAGCCGTAGAGCTCGTACAGCCCCGAGTTCGGAAACATCTCCATGATCGCCCGCTTGGTCTCAGCGAAGGCGGTGGCTGAGGAGACGACGAGTTTCTCGACCGATCTGACGACCTGATGCGAGGACGCGACGTCCTGCATCATCGCGTAGTGGGTGGGGACGAGGGAGGAAAAGGTTATCCCTTCGCCCAGGGTCGCAAGACACAATTCAGGGTCGAAGCTCGACCGGGAAAAGATCGAGACGGTGGCGCCGCAGTAGAGGGACGCGGTGAAGAAATTAAGCGAGTTGGCATGGCACATCGGCATGACCAACAGCGCGTCGTCCCGCCGGTGGAGCCGGAATTCGATCTCGCTCATCATGCCCACCATGGCCATGTCGGCGTGGCCGCGGATGGCGCCTTTCGGGTTTCCGGTGGTGCCGGACGTGTACATCAGGCACCAAGGATCGTGCGGCGCCACGACGGTCTCGGGCTCGGTGGCCGCGGCGGCCGCGATGAGATCCTCGTAGGCCGTGTAGCCCGCAGGCGCATCGCTGCCGAAGAGAATGTACCGATCTGCCGGGAGGTCGAGGTCAGCCCGAATGGTTTCGATCGTGTCCCGGAGGGCATCCTCCACCAGGATCGCGGCCGCCTCGCAATCCTTGATGATGTAGTCCGCTTCCGCGGCGGTCAGGCGGAAATTGATGGGGACTGCGACCAAGCCTGCCTTGGCCACGGCCGCGTAGATTTCGGCCCATTCGAGACGGTTGTAGGACAGGACCGCGACGCGGGCCCCCTTGGCAAGGCCGAGGCCGAGCAGCGCATTGGCGAGCCTGCAAGCGCGCGCGTTCCACTGCGCATAGGTCAGCGTCCGCTCAAGGTCGCGCGCACCCGTCACCTCGGGCCGGAGACGCGCGTGCGTGCGAAGTATTTCTCCCGCATTCAAGAGGACTGGCATCGAACTCTTCTCCGAAGAGGTTTCTGCCGCCGCCGGGCAGTCATCAGGCAGCTACGTCGGCAGCCCGGCTCCCGGCCGAACCATCCAGTCGGACAAGGGCATCATGCAGCCGGCTTGCGCATCCAACTGGCGTCCATGGCATCGCCATGCCGGACCCGGATCGTTCCGGTCGCCCCGACACAGCGCGAGATCACGGCCCGCCCGAGTTTGTGATCGCACGATCACCCCTGGTCAAAGGCGGACCCGGACCACCGGTGCAGGGCGCGTAACGTAAGCCGTCGTCGCCCGAAGTTCGACCCCCTCCGGACCGACTGTTTCTCAAGCCCCAGATCACCCGCTCGTCGACGAACCCGCATTGGATCGTCCTGCCCCGGGTGGCCGCGGCGACCCGGGGGAGCCGGATGCTCCCCCGAGCATCGTTCGCGCGGGGAACGACTGCGCGCTTCATGGTTTCCGGTCCGCCGCCCGGACCGACGTGCTCAGCTTCGATCGGATCGGCGATCTGCAGCGGCGGTGACGGCGATTCGGCTACAATTTACTGCTCGGTCCGCGGGGGAAACAGATCATGACGGTCACGGCAGTTCGCGACTTTCCCAATTCATCGCTGCGCAGCCAGGTCAGCGAGGACGAATGGCGGACACGAGTCGACCTCGCCGCCGCCTATCGGCTGGCTCACCTGTACGGCTGGACGACATCGCTGATCTACAACCACATCTCGGCGCGGATTCCGGGGACCGATCACCATTTCCTGCTGAATCCCTTTGGCCTTCGGTGGGACGAGATCACGGCGTCCAACCTCGTGAAGATCGATATCGACGGGAACATTCTCGACGACACCCCACACGAGATTAACAGCGCCGGCTACACCATCCACAGCGCCGTCCACCTCGCCCGAGAGGACGCGATGTGCGTCATGCACACCCACACCGAGGCGGGCATGGCGGTGTCGGCGCTGGAGGACGGGCTCACCTACACCAACCAGGACTCGATGATGTTCTACGGTCGCGTCGCGTACCACGACTTCGAGGGCCTCGCATTTGATCTCTCGGAACGTGAGCGGCTGGTGAGCGATCTCGGCGACAAGAAGGTCATGATCCTTCGCAACCATGGCCTCCTGACCACGGGGGTTTCGGTGGCCGACGCCTGGGTACAGATGTTCTACCTTGAGAAGGTGTGTTCCACGCAGCTTGCGCTGCAGGCGGCAACGGCAACGGGCGCCAAGATCCGGTATCCGTCGGCGGAAGTTTGCGAACGGACCGTTCAGCAATACGGAAACCAGGGGTGCGGCGAGCGCGAATGGCCCGGGTTGCTACGCCAGCTCGACCAGGCGGGAGTCGACTATCAGTAGTGAGGGCGGGCAGCAGAAGTCGACTGGGCAGCCCTCCGCGATCCGCAGATCTTTCGCGGCCTCGTTTTGAACCAGTAGCCGCCTTCGGCGGACCGCCGGTCGGCCATCCGATGCCCGGGCTAGCCTGAACCTCGATAGCGGCGAGGCTTTGGGAGAGGCGTTGCCTGCCGGATGTTCGACCAAGCGGATTCCTCGGATTCATGAAGACTACGCGCCACTTTGACGAGCAGGTGCGACGGAAGCGTCCGTACATCCACCTGCCGTGGTGCAGCGACGTGATCGCTAATCCATTGCGGCGCGAGGTCCAGCCAGACGGCAGGGTGCGCTACTGGGGCGAAGTCCGGATCCGCGACGAAACAGCGGCCCGGATTCTCCGGGAGGTGACGCTGGTTGACGGCGAAACCGTGCACAACGCGTTCTTCGATCGCGGCTTTACGAGGGACCAGTCATGAAACTGCACTACTACCCGGATACTGACAGCCTGTACGTCGAGTTCTCGGCTGGATCAGGCGTGAAGACCCGCGAGGTCTCGAACGGCCTCAACGTCGACCTGGACGTCGATGACAACGTGGTCGGCTTCGATATCGACCACGCATCGCAACGATTGGATCTCTCCACGCTCGAAACCACGTCGCTACCTCTGCAGTCCACCCGGATCGGCTGACCTGTTCCAGCCTCCATGATTGGCCGGCATCCCCGCGTGATTTCATGTCCGCATGCGGACATTTCCGGTTGACCACGCGAACCTGTAAAGACCACGTTCCAGCAGAGACCGGAGAACAAAGTTCAGGCTACAGCCCAACTTGATTCTCCAACTCGACGACAACCCCATGAACCGACGAGAGTTCGAAGCCGGGAGCCCCGCTGACCTCGCCTTCGATCACTTCACGCTTCCCTGCCATGCCTGTGGCCTGCCACCGGGCCAGACCGGATTGTGCGCGAGCGCGATCAGGCGGGAATCGGCTATCAGCAGTGAGGGCCGGCAACAGAAGTCGACCAGACGGCCTACGCCTACCGCTGACGTCTCGCAGCCTCGTTCTGAACCCGTAACGGCATTTGGCGGACTGTCGCCTGGCCATTCCACATTGGGTCTGGCCTGCGCCCTGACGGCATCGCGGTGATCGACGATGGGCCGTCACCTTCAAGACGCCTGACCAAGTGCTCCCTGACTTACTCCGGCATATCGGCTCGACGTCACGCCGTGTTGCGACCACCCTTCGGGCGTGCGGACGCTAATTCCAAAGTGCGGAGATGGGGACAGCGGCCATCCTGTCACCGAATGGCACAGTGACGTCGTGGTCGTACAGCACCAGCCCCTGCACGAATTGTTCGCCGCACGCATCGGCAAGGTGGCGAAGGCCTGAGAAATCTCTGCTGACAGCGGTGGCCGATGCCTTCACCTCGATTCCCACGACCCTTCCGGCGCCGTCTTCAATGACAATGTCGACTTCGTTGCGCTCCTTGTCGCGGAAGTGCGAAAACGCGTATCTGTCGCTTGCCCAGCTCGTAAGCTTGAGGATTTCTCCGAACACAAAGCATTCCAATACCGGCCCGAACGACACCCTGTTTCTCCGAAGGTGGTCAGGAGAGAGATTCCTGAGTGCAGCGAGCAGCCCGGCGTCCAGAAAGTGCAGCTTGGGTGACTTCACCAGCCGTTTCAGGGTGTTGCTGTACCAGGGTCGCAGGGTCTGAACGAGATACAAGTTCTCGAATACGCCGACATACTTTTGTGTCGTCACGTGATTCATGTTGAGCGAAGACCCGATGCGTGAGTAGTTCACGAGTTGTCCGGCGTGCTCGGCCAGCACACGCAGCAATCGGGGCATCTCGTTCAATTGGCCGACGTGGGCGATGTCGCGGACGTCGCGTTGGACGATCGCCTCGACGTAATCCAGGTGCCACTCCCGCCGACGGCGCCTGCCCGTGCGGGTCAGGGCCTCCGGATATCCCCCCGCCAAGACCAATTCCAAGAGCTGATCGCCCACGACCGGCGTGCCTACCTCCGGAAGTTCGCCTGCAAACACGCTGTCCAGGAATGTGGGACCACGTCGACGGATCTCCGCCTGCGCCAACGGCAGCAGGCGAAGAATTGCCATGCGTCCGGCGAGCGAATCCGACACTTGTGGAAGAACCATCAAATTTGCCGAGCCGATGAGCAGGAACCGCCCCGGAAATGGGCGTGTGTCAACCGCAAGTTTGATGGCCAACATCAAGTTCGGAGCGCGCTGCACCTCGTCGATCACTGCCCGGTCCAGGTCGCGCAGAAAGCCCACCGGATCACTCGAGGCGGCGCTCAAGACGGTCGGATCGTCCAACGTTACGAAGGGACGGTCATCGTCGGCAACCTGCCGCGCCAGCGTGGTCTTTCCAGCTTGCCGGGGGCCGCAGAGCATCACGACACGCGTGTCGTCCAACGCATTGCGGACTTGTTTTTCAATAAAACGAGGATACATGAGTGCTCGAGAGGGGCTGACCATTAGAAAGGTGAGTTCCGACCATTTGAAAGTCAATGGCAGTCTAATTGAAAGTTCATGGCCGACCAATTGAAAGAATAGCCCACAACACCGGCCGAGCCGCGCCTTCTCTGACAGTCCGGTCCGGGAATTCGCGGAACTGCCACCTATCGGTCGACCCGGCCCTTCCCTTCTAAGGCAGCCGAAACCAGCCGGTGCACCCTTGACTGTCCGGACGAAATAGATCAGCTCCGCGTCAAGTTCTCGGGCAACGATGCGGTTGTTTCCTAGCGCTGCACTCAAACCCAATCCGCCAAACCGAGGCCGCGTTCCGCTCCGCCGAGCGTGTAAGTGTGCGCTCGGCCTTCCCGGAGCGCTAATAGGGGCTGTTCCGCGAGAGACCTTGCCCAAGCGGCGCGTCCGCTCCGCCCGCGGCCAAATGCAGTTGACTGGCCGGGCAAGCCCGCAATTCTCTCGAATGCGATGCAGGAGACGGCCACGACTAGGCACAACTCCATGTTGCATGTCCGCATGGACAGCGAACTGAAGCGGAAGGCGAGCCGGGCGCTCGCTAGCATGGGCCTGCCGGCATCCGACGCCATCCGTCTGCTATTTCACCGGATCGTGGTTGACCAAGCGTTCCCGCTCGAACTCAAGGTTCCGAACGCGGAGACGCAGGCCGCCATGGACGAGGCCGACGCCCTCCTTAAGGAGGGGGAACCCTCGTTTGCCACGTCGGAGGAGCTTTCCTCCTCGTCTACCGCATCGACGACAGCCTCGGACACAGCGGCACCGTGGCATTCATCCGCACCGCGATGCACAACGAACTCTTCAGATAGCACCGGTTGGAAGCCGGCCGGAACACATCGCGCTCAGGATCCCGAGGCACGCTGGCCGAGAAACGAGGCGGCGGGACACAAGTGCGACCATTTGAGCGCGCCATCGATTTGTTTCACCAAATCTCGGCCCTGAGCGGCCAGCACCCCCGGACTGTGCCTGCAATTCAGCGCCGTATGCCGGTCGAAGTACTCCTCGTTTTCCCTTCCAAATGGCACCCGATCGCGTGCAACGCTGCATCCATTCGATCAAGACGCGAGCTGTGACGCACGTCCAGGACCCGGTCGACCTGCGGTAAATGCCAACCGAGCCGCCGCGCCAGCTCCGCCTTGCCGATTCCCTGCTGACGCATGCCCTGATGGAGCAACGTCTTAATCACCGTAAGCGTCAGCGTCATGCCTGCGGCTTACCACCGGGCCAGACCGGATTGTGCGCCAGGTCCGGCCACGCGATCGGTGCCCGACAGGCTGCCGCCGCAGCGTCCGGCTCGCACGCCGGATCCCAGTCGGCAGCGACGTAGCGATGGCCGGTGGCATCGTCACCGGCTTCCGAGCAAAGCCAGACGATGGGCGGCACCATGGCGGACGGCGAGATCAGCGCGCCCCGGTCGAAGCCTGATTCCTCGGGCACCATCGGCGTATCCGTGGGGCCGCCGGGCACGACCACGTTGACCGTCACGCCGGTGCCGGCAAATTCTTCCGCTTGGCCCGCCGATATGGCCTCAAGGCCGGCCTTGGCCGGGCCGTAGGGGTGGAACTTGGACCGAAGCATCGTGAAGAAGCTGGTCGTGACGTTCACGATCCGGCCCCAGCCGTTGGCCAGCATGCCGTCGATCGCGGCCCTGGTCATGTACCACGCGCCCGAATAGTTGGTGGCGGTGAACTGGTCCCACATGCCCGGCGTAATTTCCTGGATGCCGATCAGCTCGACCATGTGATCGCGGCGGATCACCCCCATGCCCATGGCGCCGTTGTTGATCAGGATGTGCGGGCCGCCGAACTGGCTGCGGGCGTGCGCGATTGCTTCCTCGCACTCTTCGTAACGAGAAATATCGGTGCGGCTCGTCGACAACCGGGTGGCCAGCTCGCGCTCCGCGCATTGGTCGGCCAGGGCCGCCAGCCGTCCATCATCGATGTCGAGCGCCGCCACCGAGGCCCCTTCCCGAAGCAGAGCCAGGACCAACTCGCGGCCGATCCCGCCCGCCGCTCCCGTGACCACGGCCGTCTTGCCGGCCAGTCGACCTCGCTCGGGCATCGACATCCCCTTCCCTCTCAGTTCAATCCTTTTTCCCGCCGTACCTGCGCGAGCGTGGTCAGCGTAGCCAACAACAATTCGTCCCGCTCATTGGCGATCGAATCGAGGTCACGCCCTCCCAGCGCGGTATCGACCAATGCCTTGAGGCGGTCGCGCACCTCCGGCGTGAGATCCAGGGGCTCGAGATCGTTCATCCAGTCCCGGAGGGCGTCGCCGAGATGGTCGAGGAAGTGTGCGTAGCCGCCAGCACCGCCGGCGAGATGGCAGATTTCGTACGGCCCCATCACGCCCAGGCGCAGGCCCGGGCCGTATTTCACGGCGACGTCCACATCCTCCACGCTCGCGAGCCCCGTGAGCACCGCGTCCGCACATTCGCGCAGGAGCGCGGCCTGCAACCGGTTCACGAGGTGCCCGGACACCTCCCGGTTGAGCCGGATCGCCTTCTTCCCCAGAGCGTTGTAGAAGCCGATCGCCCAGTCGACCGCACGAGGATCCGTTTCGGCGCCGCCCAGGACTTCCACCAGAGGGATCAAATGGGGCGGGTTGAAGGGATGCCCCACCACGAAGCGCGCGGCATTGGAACACCCCGCCTGCATTTCCGACATGAGCAGACCCGAGGTCGAGCTCGCGAGGATGGCGTCCTGCGACAGCGCCGCGTTCACTTCGGCGTACAGCGACTGCTTCACATCAAGGTGTTCCGGCGCGCTCTCCTGCACGAACTCGGCCCCGGCTGCGGCCTCCGCGGGATCGGCGTGGAAACGGACCCGGCCCGGGTCAGCGCCGCCGACCACGCAATCGAGTTTCTCGAGGACCGGCCAGGCGCCGTCCACGAACGTCCGCAACTTCTCTTCCGCATCGGGCGCCGGGTCCCACGCGTCGACCTCCAGCCCGCGCGCGAGGAAATAGGCGGCCCAGGACGCCCCGATCGTGCCTGCTCCGATGATGCCAACGCGACGGACTGTCGAAGGTTCGGGCAAGTTCATGGGTCTGGTCTCCCGGCGAAGAATGGTCCGTTCCGAAGCGGAATATCGGCCGACAGGTTAGTGCGTGCGGCCCCGCTACACGCGCGCATGAGGTCGGCATCGCGTCCAGACGGGGGGCACTCGAGGGTCCGGCGGAAAGCGCCGGCATTACGCGCCGAGAAGATTGCTGATGAAGCGTCTTGGCGCGAGCGCGAACAGGCCCGCGACGATCACCCCCACCATCGTGCCGATCATGAAGCTGGCGTGGGTTCGTACCCTGCCTCGGCGGATGGCGATGATTGCAACCGCCATGCAGAAGAGCGTCCAAACCGTGAGCCCGTGGATCCAGCTAAACGCGCCCTCGTTTAACTCGCGGATCGGAAACGAGGACAGCGTCACGAAGGACATGGTCACGAGCCACGTCCAGCCGATGATGCGATGACGCCGGGTGCCCTTGGCCAGCGCCAGGTTCGCAATCCCGAGCCCCAGCGCCAGCGTGGCGGCCGTCAAGTGAAGCCAGATCATCATCCGCCCGTCTCGGAGGCTTCATGATAGGCCGGGCGGCGGCCGGACGGCCGGGCCACCGGCAGCACCGACACGAGTGGCGTGGCCGTCATCCCCCCTGGTCGGACGGTCGGCAACTCCCTTGGTTACCCGGTCCGGTCACACCGGTTGGAGAGGCTTGCCCGGAGGCATGTCAGGTTGCGGACGCCATTCCGGGTGGCCCGAGACGCCGCCCCTGAGCCACCTCGCGGATCATCTGTTTCAGGTATCTGAACGGCTCAAGGCTCTCGGTCGAACGTCGCGACACGATCCCCGCCCGATAGCGGTGCGTCCCCAGTTTCAGCGGCAGGGGCTTGAGCTGGAAATCCGGAATGTTCTCGATCAGCGTGGATGAGAGGTAGGACAGGTAGGGGCCGGTGGCCATCAGGAACAGGCCGACGGAATTCGTGCGGATGATCGTCCTTACGTGTCGGCCGGTTCGTCGGTGAAGTCGTTTCAGAAGGTCGGCCAGCAATGACCTGGCCGCAGAACCTTCCCCTCGCAGCACCGCATCGAAATCGATCCACGGGTAGTCGGCGAGATCACCGTACGTGGGCCTGCGCGCATGAAGCGGGTGGTCCCGGTGAGCCACGATGCCGAGCGTCGTGTCCAGGACGTGCTCGCGGGCGAGATACGGAGGGAGGGGCTCGTTGGTGTCCAGTCCGCCGCAGTGCATGTCGGTCTTGCCGTTCGTCAGCAACCAGATCCCCTCCTTGTAGGCGGTGGTCTGGAGCTTCAGTTCAACGCTGGGAAAGGTCTCGTGGAAGCGGGCGACCGCGCTCGGCAGTATGGCCTGCATCCACACCGGCCCGGCCGTGACGCGGTACGTGCCGGATCGCCCGGACACCATCGAGAACACGATGTCTTCCGCGTCCTCGATTTCTCTCAGCAGGCCCCGGGCCAGTTCGGTCACGATGGATCCGAGCTCGGTGAGGCGGACTCCCGTTGGGATGCGTTCGAACAGCCGGCCCCTGAACTGTTCCTCGAGCTTGCTGACGATACGTGACAGGGCTGGCTGGGTGATCGCTAGTTTGTCTGCTGCGGAAAGGATCTGACCTGTTTCAGCAACGACGAGAAGCTTGTTCAGGTCGCTACGTTTCTCGAACATCGCTGGTTTCCTCGCGCTCGTTTCTGTTCCAGATGGTTTCCTCCTGACACGACATGCATGTCCTGTGCGCATGTATCTAGGGGCGATCAGCCAGACGTCGAGAATTTTCAGCGGTTTCCGGACGAACGAAGCGTCACCTTACCGCTCGCTGATTGCCTGGCCGCGCCGCCGCGGGCGGGAGGGCGGCGCGGGCGCCGGTCCGGAGACCGCCGGGCCGTGGGGTAGACCGCCCGAGCCCGCCTGGACGTTCGGCTGCCAGATCCAACGCGCCGGTCGGCGCCAGCTGGCCGGGATCGCGACGACGGCGCGGCGGGGGCTGTTCGGGGAGATGGCGCGGCCGGCATTCCCGCCGGCAGCGAGACAACGTCGGCAAGACCGGGCAGTCCCCCGGTGAACCGCAGGAACCGTCGCGTCACCGTGCGCGCGAAGCGGCGCTGCGTGCCCTTGCCCCGACCGTTCCGAAGATCAGTCGAGCTGCCCGAAGTCGCTCGCGTACAGGCGGTGGAGCGCTGTGCCCGTGTCCGGCTGCAGCGGCGCCATGTCCACGGCCGCCGCCGCCTCGCTCACGTGCTCGGGCAGGTTGGCACCGACCAGCACACCGTGGACGCGCCGGTCGTCGAGCACGAAGCGGATCGCCGACTGCGCCCGGCTGCCCGGCTCTCCGTCGATGGCGTCCCAGACGGCGCGGGCCCGCAGTTCCTCGGAGGCCATGTCGGCGCTCGCGTACATCGGAATCTCCCGTCCCGTCCGTGCGGCGGTCGCCAGCACGCCGGCCGCGAGCACGCGGATGACGAACACCCCGACGTCGCACGTTTCGCAATGGGCGATCACGTTGCCGAAATCGATCGCCGACCAGCCGGCGGGCACCGCCCGCCCCGCGCTGGGATTCAGCATGTTGTAGTAGACCTGCGCGGTGTCGAACCGCGCACTGGTCACGATGCGCTGCAGGCTGTCCGCGTCGCCATTGGCCGTGAAGCCGGCATAACGGGTCACGCCCCGGCGCTTCAGGTCATCGAGGGCATCCGCCACGCCGCCGGGCTCGAGCACGCGATCGACAGCCAGGCAGCGCGCGTCGCTTCCGGTCCCGAGCGGGTTGTGCAGCTGCAGAAGGTCGACGGAGGTCCGGTTCAAACGGGCGAGGCTCCTCTCGACGCTCTCCTCGATCTGCTCGGATACCGGCCGGTCGCTGGTCGGATCGACATGGAACTTGGTCGAGAGATACGGACTCCAGTCAAGCTCCGGCAGGAGTTCGCCGAGGACACGCTCCGAGATCCCGTCGCCGTAGGACGGGGCGGTATCGATCCAGTTGACGCCGGCTTCCCGGGCGAGGCGCAGCGCCGCCCGCCCGACGTCCGCATCGTGATGGATCAGGACGCCGCCGACCCACCCGGCACCGAAGACGATCTCCGAAACTTCCAAGTCGGTCCGGCCCAATCGACGGTACTTCACGCTGCCCCCTGACGCGGTCGCTGACGGCTGCCTACCGCCGGGTCACCGATCATATCCGTGACCAGAGGACCAGACTGGCAACCGGATCCCAAGCATCGGTGTCCACCGACCGCCGGACGCCCGCTGCCAGTACCGCAACAGCCGGACGGGCGGTTCCGCCGATGCGGATCGCGCGGACACCAACGCCGCCAAACCAGGCTTCACGATCGTTCGCACGCATCTGTACTTGCCGCCGCAGCGGTAAGATGGCCGGCAAGATCGGCGCGGAGCGCGGGCAAGCCGGATTGACGGCAACACGATCGAACCTGCCGGGGGCATTGGGGCATGGCTCGAAGGCGCGGACCACGGGCATCGAGAGCGAAACAGCGGAGATCCCAGCGGCAGGGCGCCCAGGCCCAGGCCGTACGTGCCGGCGCGGACCATCGACGAGCCGGAACCGAGAGTATCCCCCGGATCCCGTTGCTGGACGTGCTGCGGGGGGTCGCGCTCATCGGGATGACCGTGTTTCATTTTGCCTACGATTTGATGTTCTTCGGGCTGCAGGAGCCCGGCTACACGACGCAGCTCCACTGGGCGGCCCTGGCCAAGGCCGTAGCCATCAGCTTCCTGTTCGCGACGGGTGCGAGCCTCTATCTCGCGCACGCGCACGCCTTCCACTGGACGCGCTGGGCCCGGCGGCTGGCCCTGATCGTCCTGGGCGCGCTGGCCATCACCGCGGCCACCTGGATCGCCACGCCACAGTCGCTGATCTTTTTCGGCATCCTGCACCTGATCGCGTTTGCCGGCGTCGCGGGCCTGGCGTTTGTGCGGGGCCCCTGGTGGCTGGCGGTGGCCGCGGCGGTGGCCATTCTCGCGATCAACGAAACGGTGCAGACCGAGTTGCTGGACGCGCGGGTCTGGCAGTGGACCGGGCTCTCGGTCGCCCGCCCGAATTCCGGCGACTACTTCCCGGTGTTTCCCTGGCTGGCAGCGGTGCTGTTCGGTATCGGCGCCGCCAGGTGGGCGCACGGAGCGGGGGCGCTGCGCCGGCTGGCGGTCTACCGGATGGAAGGCAGCGGCGGGCGGTTCGTCCGTTTCCTCGGCCGCAACAGCCTCGTCTACTACCTGCTGCACCAGCCGGTCATGATGGGCCTGCTCTGGACGTGGCTGCAGGTGACGAACCGCTGAGAGCTGGCGTAGGCCCCGGGCGCCTGCCGCCGGGCTGTCACCGCATCCGACCGCCGCTTGATCAGAAGACGCCCGGTATCAGCGCCTTCCGGCGAGGCGGGTATTCGCTGAAGGTCTCCCGGTACCATCGATGATTGCTGCGCGCCCTGGGCACGAGATTGGCGGCGGTAAAGAGGAAAAAGGCCAGGCCGCCCGTCGACCAGGTGGCGAGTGCCCAGCCGGCCCATTCGAGGAGTTCACCCAGGTAATTGGGGCACGACACGAAGCGATACCCGCCTCCCTGCGGGATCACGTAGCCGGTCTCGCCCGGGCTGCGCAGGCGAATGAGGACGTTGTCGGCGTGCAGGTTGAGCGCAATCCCCGCCAGGAAGATTCCGACGCCGATCAGGAAACGCGGGTCGGCGAGCCATTCGATCGCGTACTCGCCGAATTCCGAAATGAACCGGGCATTGATGTAGGCGTTGATCGCGTTGAAGAAGAAGCCTGACGCCACGATCAGCAGCGGCGTCTTCCGTCCGGTTGCCCGGATCCGGAACGGAAACACGAACGTCCGGTTCAGATAGTGGACCTGCCACATGGCCAGGAAGAACAGCGGCACGAGGTGAGACGCGGACTTCCCGGCGAGATAGACCGCAAGAAAGATGACGACCGCCGGCAGTTCCATGATGACCCAGCCGAGCCGGCTGGAAATGTGGGGTCCCCAGCCCGTGCCGGCGTAGTGGCGGCCGTAGGGCGCGGTCATGCGGAGCAGGTACAGGAACGTCAGGCCAGCCGCGGCGATGACCGCCCATACCAGCACGCCGTGAAGTTGTTCCTCGGCCATCTCAACCAGCTTCGCCGAGCATGCCTTGCTCGTCGAACCAACGATAGGTATCCCTTACGGAATCTGCCAAGGGACGCGGCTTGAACCCCAGTTCCGCCCGTGCCTTGGCGTTGGATATCCGGCGATTGCCGTTGCTCATCACGCGTACCGCAGCCGGCGTATAGAGCGGCCGGCGCCCCTGACTACGGTCCAACATGACCTGAAATGGCGCCCAGAGCCGGGCTACAAACACGGGGACCACGAAACGCGACACCGGCACCCCGGTCGCCTGCTCGGACAGGAGCGCCAGGTTGCGCACGGAATCCCAGCCACCTGACAGGAGGTAGTTCTCGCCGCATCTCGCCTTCGTCTCCGCGGCCACCGTGGCGTCGACCACATCGCGCACATCCACCCAGTCGAAGCCGCCCGCAACCTGCGCGGGAATTCGTCTCCGGTGCAGATCGAGGAACACGTGTCCCATGTACGAGGGCACGGCGTCGAAGGGGCCGATCACGGCGGTCGGGTTGAGGATCACGGCATCGAGGCCGCGATCTATGCCGCTGCGAATCTCCTTTTCGCCGGCCGCTTTCGACCGGTCGTAGGCGTCGTGCCGCGAACCGTCGGCGGGACCGCGACTCTCGTCGAGCACTTCGTCGAGCGGGTACTGGTTGAAGGCGTGAATCGAGGAAACATGCACAAGCCGCCGCACGCCGCATCGCAGGGCTGCCTCGACGACGTTGCGCGTGCCCGACACGTTCGTCGTATGGACATCCTTGGCCCGGCCGGGGTCGATCGACACCACGGCGGCCAGGTGGTAGACGGTTTCAGCCCCCGAGAACGCGGCGACCAGCGATTCCTGGTCGAGAATGTCGCCACCGACCCACTCAATGTCGAGATCGGCTGCCGTGCCTTTCCGATCGCGGTAGATCGCGCGGACCTGACGAGGGTCACCCCGGTCGGCCAGCGCTCGGGCGAGCACACCGCCGATATGGCCGCTCGCTCCCGTGATCACCCGCACGGCAGGATTCCGCTCGCTTGCCCTTCCGGTCTGCGCGGCGGTCGTGCGCCACCCGCGAGAATTGTCGCATCCGCAGCAGCTGCAAGTTCCGGCAGCGCGCCACGGACCGTGTTCGCGTGAACCATCATCGCCGTTTCGAAATGGATCCAGTCACCGGAATTCCCGGCAGCGCACGACAGCGCTTCATCTCTAGCGTGACCGGCGCCTCGGCGCCGCTGGCCATCAGGACGCTCCGCCGATGCGAGCCGGGCTCGGTTCCAGCCGCAACGGCGGCCCGCACTTCGCGAACCACGGACCACGCGTCGTCCAGGTGGTCGATGCCGCCACACGGAGATTCCACTGCCCGGCCGGACACTCGCACAGTACGGCACCTCCACGCGCAAGGTGCCGCGTCCCGGCACCCGGATCAAGTACTTGTTGAACTTAGCACTACCGACCGGCGCGCGGTTCTGCGCAGCAACCTCGCGCCCGATCAACCCACGCCACGCACGCTGCACGCAGGACCGTTCCTCCGGAGCAACGGACGCGACCATTCGGTCAGTAGCGTCGCATGGCGGATGGTCACGCCCGCACGCCTGAGCGCGACCGACGCAGGGCCTAGAGTTCCCACACGAACAGAGCCTGCACGGCGTTCTCGTCGGTGTCCTGGTCGCCCAACTTATTGATCCACAACTGGTACTCGATCCCGAGCGCGATCCGGTCAGTCAAGTACCACTGCAGCTGGGGCTGCGCCAGGATCCACGATCGCACCGGGTCGCCGAGTTCATTGGTCCGCTCGCCGACATATTCGACGTGGCCTTCGAGGCTGAAGTCCGCTGTGCCGATCCTGAACGGCCGTGCGAAGTTGAAGTCGATGAGGACCGTGTCGTCCTCCGCGGGCGCCCCTCCGGACATGAGCCCCCCGCTGTCGTCGATCAGGGCCATCAGGTCGAGGTTCGCAAACGCGAAGCCCTCAAGGCCGAGCGCCAGCCGTACACCAGCGACATACTTTCGGACCTTCGCGTCCACGGCCCAGTTGAAGCCGCCGATCAGCCCGACATCCGAGACCGGGCCGGCGCCAATGCGATCGCCGGTGATCTTGCCGAGGCTCAAGTTCGCGTAGGCCTCGCTGTAGAAGTCGATGTCGGGGGCGCCGGGCTGCCGCGAGTCCACGACGTCAACGAAGAAGAAGTTGTCGCCATATTTCCATCCGCTCGCGTGCTGCAGGCTGTAGATCACGTGCAGGGCGCTGCCGCCACCAGCGAAGGAGGGGGCGTCCAGATTGCCGAGCTGGAGATGAAACTCGGTGTTGCTCCAATCCGTGGCCTGCGCCGAGGCTCCCATGAGCAACGCGAGCACGGCCAGCCCGAACCGCTTCGAAAACACGAAAACCTGCATGTCGGCGCTCACTCGGAAAGGATCATGACGTCTCCGCAGTCTGCGGACGACCCGATGCCTAGACAACCTAGTTGGCCGACTAGGACATCTGCCGCGGCAGCGCCCGCGCATACGCTGTCAGCTTCCTGCGAAAAGCCGGCCAAACAATCCCCGGGCGGACGGCGCCTCACACGGCACTGTTCCGGAGGCCTCCGTCAGTCGCGCGCCAAGTGCAGGGGGCGTGCGGTAGTCGACAATTGGACAGTACTTCGCGCTGCACGCGCTCGGACTCCACGGGCGGCAGCGGTGAGCTCGGGTAGGCGTTACCGTCCCTCGTTCTCCTTGCGAGACCGGCCGGTGCCGGACGCACTTCGGCGCCCAGCGTGGGCGGCAGGGCGCTTTCGTGCAGACCGCATCAAGTGTCTGATGTAAATCCGGAAGGTTCGGAACAGGGTTCTGTAGTCGAGTGTGCTGAACGCGGTATCCGCAATACCGTACGGCAGCATGGTGGGAATGGGGCCCCGTGCATATTCCAGAATCCAGCCATGATTGACGATGCGATAGCCCTTCGCTACCGCCTTTGGCAGGTATACGACATCGCCGGGGCGATACTCGGTTCTTCGAGTATCGCCTTCAGTGTAGTACCAAAACTCGCCATCCAGAATGATCGCATGGTCTTCGACAAATGAATATCGGCCCGTATGTCCTTCTCCGCCGATCGGGCTGCCGAAGAAAATCACGTACTCCCGAAGTGACGCATACAGAACGGTGAGCTGGCCCATGACGCCACCGGCATTGGAGAAGAACCACTCGGGTTCAGTCTCGATCAGACCGGGATAGCGTTCGGCAAGGCTCTGCGCGATGGCAGTGAACTTTTCCTCGAGCGGCAGCTCCAGATGAGCCAGGGCGACTTCGTGCAGGATCTTGGGGTCAAAAACGTACTTCACGCGGTCTCCTTAGCGCCTGGATGACGGTCCAGCCGGAACGGCATCGGTGTGAGCACGCCGAACTTGCTGTCTTCTGCCAGTGCGTCCTCCGGCCAGGTCGGCCCGGTGCTGAAGTCGGTCGTGTCCTCGGGACCCATTCCCAATCTCTCACCGGTCCGTAATACCAAATTCAAGACCGTTGCAAATTGGGGAGGAACGGGCTTGCGATATCTCGACAATCTCGTAGCGAGCGGTCTATTGAAGGCGGAGGCGCCGGCAGCCAGCGAGATATCGGGACTGATCCGGACCGGAGTCGCCCGGCTCGCGGATGCCGGGAACGGGGACCGCAACCTCGAGTCCCGGTTCGATCTCGCCGACAACTCCGCGCACGCCCTCTCCATGGCGGCGGTGCGGATCTCCGGCTACCGCCCGACCAACCGCTACCCGTTGTGAGGTCGTCCGCCACCAGGTCAATTCACTGCGAAAGGCTCTATTCCCGAATCCCGGACAAGACCGGGCGCTGGAAGGGCGAGCGCAGCGAACTCAGACTCCGATTTCGTGCCGCTGCTCAGCGATCCTGAGCTTAAGTCTGTTGCTGGGCGACTGCGAGGGCAACGGATCCATCGGCAACCGCTTGTAGGGGCGGGCCAGCTCGATCTTGAAGTAATGCGTGAGCATCAGCAGGTTGATCACAATGTGCAAGTCGGCCCACCGGCTCCCGAGACATGAGTGCGTGCCCAACCCGTAGGGCGCATAGCCTCTGCCCAGGTGCTCGTTTCGCGGGGGCGCGTAGCGGTCAATGTCGAACTTCCACGGGTCGGGAAACGCCTCTTCCGAGTAATGCGTGGCCGTCTGCGCAATCAGGAGCTGCGCCCCGACCGGTAATTCGTAACCCTCCACCACGCAGGTATTCATCACCGTGCGCATCGACATGGGCACGATCGGCGACATCCGCAGAGCCTCCATCAGCACCCGGTGGGTCACGTCGATCCGGTCTCGACTGAAGTCGTCCTCGCCGGGATCGCCCTCGGCCCACAACGCATCCGCCTCAGCCGTGACCCGCTCGTACAGCTCGGGATTCTGCAGCAACCAGTAAAGGGCGAAGCCAACCTGGTCGCCCATGTACATGGCGGTCATCAAGATCGCCCCTAGCGGCAGCGACAGGTCCGATTCAGGCAGGAATTGGGGATCAGACGCGTGCAGGGCCAGGTACGCGTCCACCACGTCCTCGTGCATCCCAACCCGCTGCGCGGCCGTATGCGTCCTTTGCATGCGGTCGACGATCTGGTCCATGGCCTTCGCCCGGCGGCGCATCGACGGGGTCTTGAGCATGAAACGCGGCATCATCTTGACGATGCCCACATTGAGCACCCGAACCTTGTATTCGAGCGCGTCGACAATCTCGGCTTGGGTGTCAATGTTGGCCAAGAGCGGCGACGTCTGCGCGTTCACGAATGGCCGCAGCATCTCCTGCACCGGCATCGTGGTACCGACGTCCCAACCCGCCATGTGCGCGCGGGCCAGTTCATAGACCTCGTCCAGACGCCTGGTCAAAGTCCTGCGAGAGTAGGCGGTATGCAACGACTTGCGAAAGCGGAAGTGATCGGCGCCGTCAATCGAGTGCATCGAGCGCGACACGCCGTACGCCTTGTCGACGCCCTCGAAGTACTCCTTCGACCGCAAGAACACCCGCCCCATGCGATGGGCCCATTCATTCGTCTTCAACCCCGCCAGGACAATCACGTTCTGGCGGAACGGGATCGGAAGCTCGAATACTGGACCGTACCTGTCGGCCAAATAGGCAAACCCTGCCGGCAGCCTGCCCTCCCGCAGCTCGCGGTTGAACACCAGATCACGCAGGGACACGGTCGGAATCGGCTTGGTCAGCGAGGGCCGGCGAAGCGCGGGCGCGAGGATGCTCTGGCTCACCGCTGCCGCAATCGCCTGGCCAATCAGGTCCATCTGGCTGACGAACCGAATCCGTTCTTCCACTTCCTCGTCGATCTGATACATCAGATGGAACACGTGGCAGGCATTGACGAGGCCGGTGATAATCACGTCGCGCGGACCCGGAAGCTCGTCCGTAAAGATGACCCTGGCCAACTGGGCCGTCACGAACTCGGCCGCCAGGTGGTCTTCTCCCGACGGTGTTTCGCCCGGCCGCTGGCGCCTGGCGAAGGTATAGAAACCGCCCGGGTGGACGTCGAGAATCTGTCGCCGAACGAGCCCGTCCAGCGCCTGGGAGATCACCGACTCGGACTGTGGAGCAAGCCGCTCAATCCAGTAGCGGGCATCGTGTGTTTCCGTTTCGGTCGCGATCTCCCGCAAGATCGGGTCGAGCAGCGGACGACCGGTGGCGGTCGCATCCAGGAGAGTCAGAGACTCCAGATCGGTGTCGATGCGACCGAGCAGCGAAAGTTCACCGAGCGCTGCGCCGACCATCGCGCAGTTCAGGTTCCAGCCGGGTACCTGTCGAAAATAACCCCTCTCTTCGTCCAGCAGCACCAGCAGCAGCTCTTCCGGCAGACTTAGCGCAGACGCCCCCTGGCCCGTTTCAACAGCTGTGTCGTGAGTCACCAATGAACTAATTGTCCTCCCCCTCGCAAAATTGCGAGGTTCTGGGCACAATTATAGACATAACGATAATAGACATAACGATACTAGTGACGCTCTTGCGGAACTCCTCGACGTATCGCCTGCGTTGACGATGCGCCCGCCCGTCCGGGCGGCGTGGCGGGCCTGGAAGCGATCGGGCACACGTGCGCTCCGTACGCTGCCCAGGGGACGAAGTTGAGCGGCTGGCCGGGCAAACCGGCATCGGCATTCCGGCGACCATGCGTGCAGCTAGCCATCCTCGCTCGCGCGGTCCTGCGGGTAGAACTGCCTGCAATAGCGTCGGTATCTACCGATATCGCCGTCGGCACGAGACAGCCGAGGATTCGGTCGGTGCTGCCGTCGTTGCCAGATCACGACATCCTGTTGCACATCCTGCATTTGCGCGGAAACCACCAGCCTGTTCATGATCCTGGTGCGCCACCGTGGCGGCAGGAAGCCGAGACCGACGATCAGCCGCTTGGGCCTTCGTATTTCCCGGATCTGACTGGCCAGCGACAGATCGACCAACGTGCCGTCGACGGGTGTGGCCAAGACCCACAAGCGGAGATCCATGCCAATGGAATGCTCCTGGACATCGACGAACGAGTAACCCAGCCCGTAAACGTGGGCAGCGGCCGAAATGCGATAGACGCTGTCGATGAAACCTGCGATGGGGCGGCGGCGGGTGAAATCGAAACGGGCTTGAAGGTACGAACCTTCAACGGTCGTCGTCCCGACAGGCTGCACGTTGTTGTAGCCGTGCACATACCGCAGGTGGGCGAGGTCCACGGAGTTCTCTGCGATTTCCTGCACGTGGCCGGGAAACCGGACGGTCCGGATTTCCAGATCGCACCAGTCGTCTTCGGCCGGCGGTGCGTCCGGCAGGTCCCATTGCGGCGGGCGGCCCGTGTCGCTCCACCAACCAAAGATGAGGCCTTGAATGACCCGCGTATCATAGACGTTCAGTGTCAAGGATCTCGGCGGCGGCGCGAACGGCGTTGCGACACAGTTGCCGGTGATATCGTACGTGAAGCCGTGAAAGGGACAGACAAGACAGCCATCGCGCACGCGGCCGCCGACGGTCGGGCCCAATGCGGAACCCATGTGCGGACATACAGAATCGGCTACGCAGACACTTCCATCGTCATCGCTCCACGTGACGATGTTCCGTCCAAGCCATTGCCTTTCAAGCAATTTTTCCTTGGCCAGGGAGCGCTGACTCGCGACGAAGTACCACCCCTCGGGAAACGGGAACAGGGTGGCCGCCGCGTCACCCACGCCGCGCTCGCCGTTCACGTCTTGACATACTCTTTGCTAGGTTAACGCCGTTATCACACACGACTGGTCAGACCCAAGCACGCGGTCGCCCCGCGCCCGCAATGCACTGGCTTACCATCCCGACCGTGTCAAACGAAGCTGAGGGCGTGCTGCCCCTGCGGCAAGCCCGGCTTCCGGCCAACATCTTCTACTGCAGTTCACGCGACTCTAAATAGCACTGACATATTGTCGCAACAAGCGGCGATACGACTTCCAAGAGGCGGAAGGACCTGATTGCAGGTCGCTCGATCGGGAGCCTGCCCATCATGCCGGGACCCGCTGCCGTCCCATTCGTCGCCGGGGCTCGCGGATGCGCTTCTGGCCGAGGGCAGCCTATTCGATACCTGACGTTGGAACAGAATGTTGCGACATCGTGCCGCGTCTCGCGTGGGCCGGACTTCCCGGCTGCCCCTTCCAGATCATCGTGGCGCCGAGAATCGATCCCGGGATGTCCGACCGGCACCGAGTCCAGCCATCCGACATCCCTTCACGACCGCACCAGGGTGGATGCCCGTCGCCTGCATCCATCGCGCGAGGCCCACGCCGGTTCGGACCCGCAAGTGTGCGCGATTCATGACTCACCAGTGCCTTAGGTATCCGAGCCGCACCCCTTGCGGGCGTATTCGTCGCGATACATTTTCCTGTTGAGGCGGCGGGAGTTCGTCCGTGGCAGGGCCGTAGGCAAGATGCTATATCTGAATCTTGCACCCGGTCGATCATCTTGTCATGACACTCGATTCCTGCATTGCCCTCATCGTCGGTCGCCGGTGGCTGACGATCGTGCTCTCCCTGGTTGCAATGCTGGCCCTCGCTGCGGGCGCCCAATTCATCACGGTCGTCGACGTCGACGTTCGAAATCACTTCAGCCAGGACGACCCGCACATCGTCGCACTCGACGAGATGGAAGCCACCTACTCTCTGTCCGACGCCGCGCTGGTGGTCGTGGCGCCGCAAAGCGGTACCGTCTTCACGCCGGAAACACTTGTTGCCATCGAAGAGCTGACCGATCGACTATGGCGAACGCCCTACGTCACACGCGTTGACTCGATCACCAACTATTCGCACAGCGAGGGCCTCGAGGACGAGCTGATCGTCGCGCCCCTGATCGACGACGCCAGTTCCCTGAGCGACAGCGATATCGAGCGAATCCGGGAAATTGCGCTCAGTACCGAAGAAGTCTCGGGGCGCTTCATTTCCAGGGACGGTCGCGTCGCCGGGCTGGTCGTCAGCGTTGCGCTCCCCGAAGACCGAGAGCAGGGAAGGTTCGAGGTCACCGACTTCCTCCACGGTACTGCCGCCGAAGCGAGAGAGCGGTATCCGACCATCGACTACCACATGACCGGCGAACTCATCCTCAACCGCGCCATGAAGCAAGCGATTGACGATGACATGGGCGTCCTTGCGCCCGTCGCGCTCGGTACCATGCTGCTCGTCGCCATCGTTCTGCTGCGCTCGCTATGGGGAATGCTGGCGATTCTCGTGATGCTGGTCGCGGTCTTGCTGTCCGCGCTGGGCTTCACCGGCTGGGTCGGGCTGAAGCTGTTCGGCGAGAGCGGCGCGGCACTGTTCGTCTTGATGGCGGTCACGGTCGCGCATTCCGTGCACATTATCGAGGGGATGCGGGCGGGCCTGCGCCAGGGCAAGGACCGTCCGCAGGCGGCCATGCATTCGCTGCAGGTCAACGTGTGGCCCGTTCTCCTGACGTCGGTGACGACCGCAATCGGCTTTCTCAGCCTCAACTTCGCGGAAATGCCGCCGTTTCGTGTGATGGGCAACATGGTGGCATTCGGCGCGATGGCTGCCTTCGTTTTTTCGGTCACGCTGCTACCCGCGTTTCTGACCGTTGTGCCCATGCGTGGCGGGACTGCGCCTGCGGGGAAAGCAGACGTCTTCGATCGCATGGCGCGGTTTGTCATTTCCTACCGCACGATCCTGCTTTGGTCCGTCGCCGCCGTGATGGTCGTACTGATCGCCGGAATCTCGCGGATTGAGCTGCAGGAGAACTGGCTGGAGCTACTCGACGACAGTTACGAGTTCCGGCGATCCACGGATTTTGTGAGCGAGAATTTCACGGGCGTGGAAACGTATGAGTACTCGCTCAACTCCGGGCGGGAAGGCGGCGTCACGGATGTCGAATATCTCCAGCAGGTGGATGCCTTTGCGGAGTGGAGTCGGTCACAGCCGGAGGTTGCCCACGTCTTTGCCATCTCCGACATCATGAAGCGCCTGAACAAGAATCTGCATGGCGACAATCCCGACTTCTACGTGCTTCCGGACGACTCCGATCTTGCCGCGCAGTACCTGCTGCTCTACGAGTTCTCCCTGCCGGTCGGCCGCGACCTGAACAATCTCATCGACGTGGAACGGTCGTCGACGCGCGTGACAGTTGTGCTCAAGAGCCTCACCACCCGAGAAAAGGTTGACCTGGACAATCGCACGCAGGCCTGGTTCCAGCAGAACGCGCCCGACCTCGAAACCCAGGCAACCGGCGTTTCCGTTGTCGGCGCGCATTCAATTCAGCGGAACATTGAGGGCATGCTGCGGGGCACGATCGCGGCAATGGCCATCGTGTCCCTGCTCCTGCTCTTCGTCTTCCGAAGCGTGCGGCTCGGCTTGATCAGCCTGGTCCCGAATTTCGTGCCGGCCGCCATGGCAATGGGCCTTTGGGGATATCTGGTGGGAGAGGTCGGCGTCGCGGCGTCGGTCGTCACCGCGATTGCGTTCGGCATCATCGTGGACGACACGATCCACTTCATGACCAAGTATGTCGGCGCCAGGAAGCGCGGGCTGTTGCCGTCCGAGTCCGTCCAGGCCGCCTTCAGTGCCGTCGGCAAGGCGTTGACGGCGACGACGGTTGTGTTCGCGCTGGGATTCATGGTGTTCGGAGCGTCGGGAATGGTGACCAATCAGGCGCTCGGCCTGCTCGTTGGGATCACCGTCATCATTGCCCTGCTGGCGGACTTCCTGTTCCTTCCGCCGTTGCTGATGGCGCTCGATGCGACGAAGGAAACGACTGCGCAAATCAGGGAACGGCTGAAGCGGTCGATCGAATAGGCGCGGACGACCGGGTCGCGGTCGGCGCAATTCCAGCTGTACGGGAATGGCCGTCCCGCGGCTGCTTGCGGTCGATCTCAGACACACGGGCTAGAACGTGCCTGTCATTGAGCGAATCCCTGGGGGATTCCATTTCGGGCAAAAGTGCAACTCAAATGGATTTTTCTGGAACTGGAGGCAAGACCCGCGACCCGGCCCTACTTGAGCGAGCACGTGGTCAGCGCCCACTTCGACGGCGAGCCGAACCGCTGGGCGGAGCCCGCAAGGCTTGCGTTTCCCGTTCCGAACGGGCACCGTATGTCAAAGATTGATATAGCGGTTCCCATGGCAACGAACGTGCATCTCACCGCCGAGCTGGCGTCCTTCGCGCGCGATTGCGTGGCGCGTGGCCACTACAACAACGTGAGCGAGGTCGTTCGCTCCGGGCTCCGGCTTCTGAAGGAGCAGGAGGACCGGAGGCGGGCGTTCGACGCGATGATCGCCCGGAGCCTCGCGGAAGCCGATGACAAGGGCGCTCGAACGATGGATGACGTTCTGGCGCGCGCCGATGCCGTGATCGAAGCCGCCGAGCGGTGACCCGAGCCGTCCTTTCCCCTGCCGCCGAACGAGACATCCTTGCAATCATCGAGTGGGTAGCAGCCGAGAACCCGGTTGCGGCCAGGGGGTTCCGCGTGGCGCTCGACAGGCTGGCGGAAACTATCGGCGAACATCCCCTGACGGGTGCCCTGAAGCCGCATCTGGCGTCTTCACCGATCCGCTTTCTTTCGATCCGAGGCTATCCCTACGTCGTTGTGTACACACCAGATCGCGATCCGCCGATGATCGTGCGTGTGCTTCACGGTGCACGGGACCTGCCGGACGCGCTGCGAGGTTCCTGAGGCGGGTGTACCGCGACGAGGCAAGTGAAGCGAAGACGACACCCGGATTTACGAAGTGTTGTCTGGTCTGCATCGATGTCCCGGTGGATGATCTGCCGGGGAAGGACGATGGGTCGTCTCGATCGCCACATACAGCGTGCTGGCCTCGGCGCCGGCCAGCGCCGCGGGTTCATGTCTCCGGGACATGTCCAGCCTCCTGATGAGATGAGCAAAACGACACCGTGGCGCAGGCCGCCCAACGGGCCTCATAGGATCTGTCAACGTCTCGATATGAGACCCAATCGTGCTACCATGCTCAAACAGGTTCAGGAGTCGATGTGATCAGCTCACTGCTCGGGCCTTTCCGTCGAGTTCCAATGTTCCCTGTTGCTGCTACGGCAACCGACAGAAGGCAACGGTAATTCACGCTTCTCTTCCCCGCTCGGTCCTGACGTCATTCGGGATCCTGGTTGCCATCTTCGCCTGGGCGGCCGAGCCTCCGGTCGGGCAGGCGGAAACCGCCGAAGAGGCCGGGCTCCGGATCGCAACCGAGGCCCGCGAGCGGCAAAAGGGTTTCGGCAACTTCACTTCCAGCATGACCATGACCCTGCGCACCAAGCGGGGACAGGAAAGCAATCGCGAGATGCGCCTGAAGGTCATGGAGGTCTCGGACGACGGAGACCGCAGCGTGTTCGTGTTCGACCGCCCGCGCGACGTCAGGGGGACGGCATTTCTCGTGCACGCCCACAAGGACGGGCCGGACGACCAGTGGCTCTATCTTCCCGCACTGAAACGGGTCAAGCGTATCAGCTCCGCAAATCAATCCGGCTCATTCATGGGCAGCGAGTTCTCGTACGAGGATCTCGGTGCCGCGGAAGTAGAGAAATTCACGCATCGGTACCTGCGGGATGAGCCTTGCGGCGAACTCGAATGCATCGTTCTCGAGCGAATTCCGCTGAGTGAGGAATCAGGGTACTCCCGTCAACTAGTCTGGCTTGACAAGGACGAACTGCGCTCCATGCAGATCCAGTACTTCGACCTCCGGGAAGAGCATTTCAAGACGATGGTCATGGAAGACTACGCACAATATCTGGATCGTTTCTGGCGGAGCAGCAGGATCACGATGACCAACCATCTCACGGGCAAGAGCACCGTGCTGGTCTGGTCCGATTACGCGTTTGGAACCGACCTTGACGCTCGTGACTTCTCCAGGACGGCGCTCCAGCGGGTGCGATAGCGCCTAAGCGACGAACGGCGTCCAACTCGCATCGACGTAGCCGAAGGTCAGAACCAGGTTCGGCATGCCCGAAAGCATCAGGCCCTGATACGACCAGTGATCGGGCGGGTTGACCGTCGTTCCGTCAACGCACAGGGGCACGCCGTTCATAAAGGGACTTATGTGCCTGATTCCCCGACAGCCTGGCGGCTCTCGTGCGATCCGGCACACTGTTCCACTGCAGGTAAGCTCAGGATGCACGCACTAGCGTTTCCCGCCGAAGCCAGCGCTCAGGTCGTCGCGTTGCAGCACGCCACCCATGCCTTCATGGGCCGGACCTAGGAACGCGCCCGTCACCGTGCCGGTGTCGCCACCGGTCTGCACGAAAGTGTTGCCCCACACCCCGATGTCGTAACGGAGGTCGCCGTCGTTCCAGACGGAGCCGGAGCCAAGCGCGCCCGGAGCCACATCGGCCGCCCACAGCTCCAGCCCAGTGAAATCAACCGTGCCGAGCATCGATGCCAGATCGACCGACAGATCGGCGGCGCCGGCGACGGTCTCAGCGCCGGGCGTGAGGCCGATCAGCCGGCCGGACCAATTGACGATGCCCGAGAGTGCGGTGTTGTCCCCAATAGCGGTGCCGGGTGTCGGCCCGGTCGCCCAAGGCTGCGACAGGCCGTTCCTGAGCGCGGCGCCAAAGGAGATCTCGCCCCCTTCGGTATCGAACGCGCCGCGCACGTGCAGGGAGGTGTCGGCCCAGGCCCCCAAGTCGTCAGCAACGCCGCTTCGCGTGGTTCCCGGCTTGAGGTGGCCGTACGCCGCAAGCAGGGCTTCCCGATCGAGCGGGTGCAGGATGTGTTCCGTCAGTTCCTCGCTGCCTCCGCCCACCATGATCGTCTCCGGGAAGCGGGCCGGGTCCACGTGGTTGCGGCCCAGCAGGTGAATGAACTCGTGCGCGATGACGCCCAGTCGCTCGAGCCCCGAGGTTCGAGTGTGGTCCACAAGGACCCGGCCGGCCACGTATTCGAATCTGACAGGCACCGTCGGATCCCCGGTCGGGGCCGCCGAAATGACCGGTTCCGCCAAGCCGATGCCCTCGCCGTCCGGCGGCACGGCATGCGTCGGCCAGTCCTCCTGCGGCGCGAACGTGACAAGAATCTGGCCGTCTGCGAGCTGCAGCGCGCCGGCCGGTGCAGGGTCCGGGCTGAACTTCAACTGCCAGTTTCGGGGCAAGGCCGCGTTGATCGCCTGGACCGCGCGAACCGTCTCGCCGACCAGCTCCGGCGGCGTGCCATCGGCCACGTAGACGGTCGGTGGCTCGGACCGGAAGCGCACGAGCGGGACCTCGAGGATCACATCGGCGGGCATGCCGTATTCATTGCCGGTGTGGGCCGGGGAGGAATCCGCTTCCAGATAGGCGATCAACTCGGCGGCGCCGACGCCATCCTGCACGGAGCCGTGAGAGATCGTGACGGCGCCATGACGGGCGGCCTGCGCCAACGCGCTGGCCGGTGACGCGACGTCGGCGCCCACGTGGAGCGAGGTCCCCAGCGACACCGCCGGCGCCTGGGCCGCCTGGAGCGGCGTTTGCAGCGGCAACTCGGGGCCGTCCATCACGGATGACACTTCCGTTCGCCCGGCGCATGCGGCCAGAGACAGGACGACACTCAGGCCGAGACACGTCAGCAAGTTCCTAATGGCGCGGCACCTCTGCGAGTACGGGCACGAAGCGGCAAGGCATTCCGGCGACGACACGGCCCGCCGGATGCAAATTCTAAACGTTGACTTCGACTTCCCCGGTCGTCGATTCCAGCCGGAGGTGACGGCCTCACGCCGCGTCGCCTCGATTCTGATCTCCAGCGCGTTCGCGCCGCCGCCCCACTCAAGTGGCCAGCCGCGCATGTACGCCCGGTGGCCGTTGGAGAGCCCGCTTTCTGGGTCCGACCAGGAGAGGCCGCCGTCGACGTCGAGCCCGCACCTCGCCGCCCGGCGTGAGATCGCCCGCGAGCGTGCGCTCCCCGCCGTCGAAGCCCGACGCCGTGCCGGTTTCGGGTGCCGCCTCGGGCTACACCGGCATGCATGCCAAGAGCGGCCCGTGGCACACCGACGCTTGCCACGGCAGTCCGCCGCACGTGGCAGGAGGCCGTGGCGGCACCCCGGGTGCCTTGCCCCGCCTCTCTCAACGCCCCCGCGCCATGGCGGAACCAGATCCAGCGATCCACGCCCCGCGCGCTATTCCTCCGGCGGCGCCGGCAGCAGCTCGGGGTGAAGCGCGGTAAAGATCGAATCGAAGCTGCCCTCGGCGCCGTCGGCCTCGGTGAAGTCGGCCCTGGCCTGGCCGGCGACCAAGCGCGGGGTGCCGTCGGCGGCGGGGCGGCTGGAGAACCGACCGGACCATGCCCCGCCCGAGCGCGTCACGTCGCGGTCGGGATCGGTCACCACCGCGCCCTCAGCCGGAGTTCGACCCCGTGCCCGGGCCTGTCATCGTCGACCGCCTCGCGCCCGCTTGCCTCGAAGGTGAAATCGAGGGATTGCCCGAAGGCCTTGAGGGATGGGGTGCTAACCGGCACATGCGTGCCAGACGGAATTCGGACCGATTGCGTCCTTGCTGTTACGGAAACAAGGAAATATTGTCTCCTTACTTCGCATCCATCGTTCGGGAAACGATCATGCTTGCCAAGTTGACCTCCAAGAATCAGTTGACCCTGCCCAAGGCAGCGACGGCCGCGGTGGAGGCAACCGACTACTTCGATGTCACCACGGAGAACGGCCGTATCGTGTTGACGCCGGTTCGGATCAACCGGGCCGACGGCGTACGCGCGAAGCTTGCCGAGCTCGGGCTCTCGGAGACGGACGTGAAGGATGCAGTGGCCTGGGCCCGGTCCGGCGGATGACGCCGGTCCGGCCGGTCCTTGACACGAACGTCCTGGTATCGTCACTGCTGTTTCCGTCCGGCGCAGTTTCGTGGATGCGCGGAGCCTGGCGTCAGGGCAGCATCTGCCCGCTGGTCAGCCGGGAGACCACGGCGGAACTGATCCGGGTCCTCGCCTATCCAAAGTTTGCGCTCAATTCCGACGATCAACGCGACCTGCTCGACGATTACCTCCCCTACTGCGAGAGCATCGAAGTCCCGGTTGCACCACCCGCAATTCCGGATTGCCGCGACCCGTTCGACCGGCCATTCCTGCAAGCGGCGCTGGTGGGGCGGGTCGATGCACTGGTAAGCGGCGACGCCGACATCCTGGCGCTCGCAGACGCATTTGCCGTGCCGATACTCTCTCCCTCCGCGTTTCGGCGGCGGCTGTCGGGCGGGGAAGGACCGGACGAGTGACGTGGCTGGTGTTTTCGATCAACGCGTCGCCTGCCTCTTTGTGGCGGAGCGCGCAACGAGTTCGGTCCAACTCTGCGGATGATCGAGGCGGCGGGGGACCGGACGATCGACCTACGCAACCGGGCCCTGCTCGGCGAGCGGCTCGCCCCGAGCCAGGTGCCGCGCATCCTCATGGCGATGGCACACCGCTCCGGCCTGCCGGAGGCCGTGGTCGACGGCCGCTCCGGACACAGTGCGCGGGTCGGCGCGGCCCGGGACATGATCGCGGCGGGCATCGAGCTCCCGGCGATCCTCCAGGCCGGGCGCTGGAAGTTCACCGCGATGGTCAACCGCTATGGCGAGCGGGCTGCTGGCCAGGCGTAGCGGCGGCGCCCAGTTCGACGGCCTGCGGCATAGGACCGACTGATCCGGCGCCGTGCCGTCAACGACTTTCGTGGATTGCGCAAACTCCAGAAGGCGGCCGGCGGCCGCTTCGTGCGCGGCGTCGTACTCTATGACGGCGAAACCGGCAACCCAACGACTCCCTGGTTGCAAATTCTAACCCGGCAGTTGACCTCGATTTCCCCGGTGATCGCTTCCAGCCGACGTTCGCCGACGGGCGCAACGGGTTATTTGGAGTGTCGTTCCTCCCGGTGGGGAGCACAGTCGCGCTCAGGGCGTTTCGGCGCCGCATGCGACACCGGGGCCGGCAACGGCGTAGCGACAAGGGGGGCTCGATCCTGCCCGGAAGTCTCATCGCGAATTTGCCCGATGGATCCGCTACTTCAGCGTCGTCTACCAGTCGGCGCCCTACCCGACCCTTGGCCTCATTGAGGCCCGCTTGCAGCGATGGGTGATGTGGACGTTCAAACGCATTCGTCACTGCGCCACGCGCACCCTGCGCGACCATCCGGTGCACGGCCACCCTGTGAACGAGGGCCGGCCAGACCGCCGCTAGTCCGGCTTGCGGGCGTGAACGAAATACATCGGGGTAAAGATGCCAAGGCGCCCCGCCTCGGCGAGGGCAGCCGCGCAAAGGTTGAGAAGACTGGAAACCTGCGTCGTGCCGCGCGGCACAATTCCCAACCGTTCAAGCAGCCAGAGCGAACCGTGGGTCACGCGGCGCCCGGCCGCGGAACTCCTCAACCTGGCGAATGACAGGCCGGAACCGACGAGCGGTTGATACCAGGGGACGCCGGGCGGGGCTTCGACCGCCAAGTCGCGGGCCTCAAGCAGTTCGAATCCGACGTTTCGCAATGCATCGTTGACCACATGCGGCCGGACGATATCGGGCAGAGCCCCACCATGCTCGATGTCGGCCCTCAGCCGACGGTGCTCCGGATCGTCGAAGTCGAACCGGTCGGTCAGACAATACTCGTAGGCCGCGAAACGCCCCCCCGGCTTCAGCAGGCGGAAGACTTCGCCGTAGACGCCCGCCCTGTCCGGCGCACAGCAGGTCGCTTCGATGGAATAGGCAGCGTCGAAGCAGCCATCAGGCGCGTCCACCTGCATGAAATCGCTCTTCAGCCATTCGACCAGGTGACCGAGGCCCGCCGCCTCGCTCCGTCTCGCCGCGCGCTCAAGCTGCATCGCATTGTTGTTGACGCCGACGATTCGAGCGCCGGAAAAACGGGCGATCTCGATCAAGGGCCCACCGACGCCGCAGCCCAAGTCGACCGCCGTCATCCCGGGCGCCAGCCCCAGCCTGTGGGCAATGTAATGTTCGTGGCGCGCGAGCGACGCGGCGAAGGTTTCGTTTGCGGCGCGGGGCGCGAAGTGAAAGGACTGTCCCCAGCCGTACTCGAAGAAATCCGTGACCAGGTCGTAATACGTGTTCTCGAAGTTCCGATAGTCCGTCCTGCGTTCGTCCCTCCCGCCCCGAGACTCGCCGCCGTACCGGCGTTCGTAGTCTTCGACACGGGCGGCCACGCTCTCCCGGGTGCTCCGATCACTCAGGATCCTGGCGAGCCTCGTCATCATCGCGGAGTTTCGACCTGCATGCCCCTTCGCATGTCCGGGTATCTGGCCGTTCCTGTCCTGGCTGCAGGCGTTACCGACCGGGGGAGGGAGCGGATCCTGCGCAGCAACAAACCGACCTCCCGTTTTCCCGGAAGCCGTGGCGCCTCATGCGGCCAGTTCACGCCTCCGTTCGGCAACCCGAAACTTCAGGCTTCCGATCGGCTTCATCGACGGGAGTGGCTTGATCCGCCGACGGACGGACGTCCTCGCCGGACCCCCCGCTGTCACGCCGTCGAACGGGCCTAGCCGCGCAACTCCCGGCGATGGCGTTCATGCGTCTGCGGCAAGTCTAGCAAGTCAGTCCGCTACGGGAACGGATTGCTGCGGCCGACTGCCACCCAGACCATGGCGTCCTCGACCAGCAGCCGTTTGGCCACGCGTTGTACGTCCTCGATCGTTACGGCCTCAACGAGCGCGTTGCGGCGGTCGAGGTAGTCAATACCCAGATCGTTGGTCTGCATCGCCACGAGAAAACCCGCAATCTCGGACGTGCTGTCGAGGGCAAGCGGAAATGAACCGGTGATGTAGAGCTTGGCATCGGCAAGTTCGCCCGCGGTGAGCCCGCCCGCCGCCGTTCGGCGGACCACGTCGCGCACCACCGCGACCGTTTCTCCGGCGCCTTCATCGCGCGTCGACGTCGCGCCGATCAGGATCGGAGCGCGTTCGGCGTCGGCCAGGTAGGTGTAGATGCTGTAGGCGAGGCCGCGTTTAATCCGGACTTCCTGCTCGAGCCGCGTTCCCGGCGTCCCGCCGCCCAGGACGGAGTTCAGGACAAAGGCCGGAAAGAAATCCGCATCATCCCGTGCCACGCCCGGCAAGCCGAACACAAGTTCGGTCTGCGGAATGTCCATGGGGACGTGCACGGCCTGCCCGGCGAAGTTCCCGTTCTCGGGCGCCTCGTCCGGGAGCGCTCCCGCCGGAAGGTCGCCGAAAGCAAGATCGAGCACGCGGGCAAGCGTTTCACGATCGATGTCGCCCGCTACCCCGACGACCAGCCGCTGGCGAACCAGGCGGGCGCTGGCAGCTGCGCGCAGATCTTCCACGTTGATTCCCGCAAGGCTTGCCTGCGTACCGGAAGACGGGCGTCCGTACGGCCCGTCGCCGAAGACCAGGGAAAACCAGCGGGTACGACCCACGCTGCCCGGTCGCGTCTCGTTCTGGGCCCGAACCGCCTCCAGCTGGCTCCGGATGCGCGCTACCGGCTCGTCGTCGAAGCGCGGGCGGGCCAGCGCGTGCCCGAGCAGCGTGGCCGCCTCCTCAACGTTTTCTCGAAGCGTGTGGAGGGTGCCGAAGAGGCTGTCCCGCCCGGCAGAGAAGGACAGCCGAATGGCCCGATCGTCCAGGCGATCCCGAAACGCGACCGCGTCGTAGGGACCCGCTCCCTCGTCCAGCAGCGCCGCCATGAACTGGGCGAGGCCCTCCTTCCCGGGGGCGTCGAGCGCCGCGCCGCCCGTGAACCGAAACGCCAGGGACACGATGGGCAGCGACGAATCGCGGCGCAGCCAGGCTTCGGCGCCCTGCGGCGACTCGACCACCTCGACCGGCGAGGTGGCGGCCGACGCGCTGGAGACGGCCAGCGCGACGCTGGTCGCGAGCACCGCCGCGGCGACATTTCGCAGGAAGTGTCTCACTCGGCGTCTCCCGGGCGGAGAATTCCGGTCACCGTCGCCTGCTCGGCCAGCAGCGCACCCGCCGCGCCGGCCAGGTCGGCGGCCGAAATCGAACGCACCATCTCGATGTACCCGTCGATGTCCTGCAGGGTCCCGCCCTTGATGAGGGTGCTCCCGACGAATTCGGCAACGGTGGATACGTCGTCGCGAGCGTAGATCTCACCGGCCGCAAACCGGTAGGCAGCGCGCTGTACCTCCCTTTCCTCGACACCCTCCTCGGCCACGCGCCGAAGCTCGGCGATCACCGCCTCCTCGACCTCGGAAACGTCGGTCCCGTCAGCGGGCATTGCGTACACAAGGAAGAAGCCTCCGTCCCGACTGCCGCCGTCGAAGTAGGCGCCTGTCGCCAGGGCGACCTTGTGACGCACCACGAGGGCGCGGTGCAACCGGCCGGACGCTCCCCCCAGCACAGCCGCGAGCACATCGAGCGTGGCCGACTCCCGCGGGGTGCCCGAGTAATAGCTCCTGGCCCGATATTGCCGGGACCACCGGGGCCGAGCGACACGCGGGTCTTCCATCTCGACGGTGACCCGGGCCCGATGGGGAGGCTCCATGGGCCTCGGCGGGACCGGCTCCCCGCCCGCCGGAACCGTTCCGAACGTGCGTTCCGCCAGCGGACGCAACGATTCGGCGTCGATGTCACCGGCGACGACCAGGAGCGCATTGGCAGGCCCGTAGTGGCGGCGGTAGTACGCCTCCACCTGCTCCATGGTGAGCGCTTCGATCTCGTGGCGCCAACCGATGAGCGGACGCCCGTACGGGTGCGCCTGCCAGGCCGCGGCCATCAGTTGCTCGCGAAACACCCCGGAAGGAGAATTGTCGGTTCGCTGCAGGCGTTCCTCGATAATGACCTGCCGCTCGGCCTCGAAGTTCTCGGGCTTGAACACAACCCCTGTCATGCGGTCGGCCTCGAGCCGCATGACCGTCTCCAGGCGGTCACGGGCAATCGTCGCGTAATACGCGGTGACATCCGCAGACGTGTAGGCGTTCGTACTGCCGCCGTTACGCCCGATGATCTGCTTGTACTGTCCGTCCGTGGTCGTCCCCGTTCCGTTGAACATCAGATGTTCGATGAAATGCGCGATTCCAGACTGTCCGCTCGGGTCGTCCGCCGCGCCAAACGCGTAGTACACGGCGTGGTGCACCACACCGGGCCGTTCCATGGGAACAGCCACCACGCGCATGCCGTTCGCCAGGGTGAACGTTTCGGCCCCCAGACCGGCGGCCGCAGGTGGCGTCAGGGCACCGAGCGAGAAGCCGACAACGGAAACAGCTTGCAGGGACACTGCCAGTCGCCGCCACAAGGACGTCGGATCTCTTGATGTCGGCAGCCGCAGCAGGCTGCGTTGCCGTGTCGCACTGCTTGCGCGGGGAATCACGTTGCTGCTCTCATTCGGATGGCTTCCAATCGAATTGTCGGGGGCCGCGGCCCGGCCGCCGGACCGGAACTGCCGCCGATACCGGCAAGCCCGCGACGGCTGACCCTGCTGGCGTGGGAGGGTAGCGCATGGCGAGCGCGAGGCGCCCCAGGCGGAAAGCGCAGCTGCTGCTGCGCTATCGTTGCCGCCCAGAACGAAGATCGCCCTCTGCGTCGTCGTTTCAGGTTCCCGTCGGTGTTCGCTGCACCGGCGGAGGCCGGATACCTCGCGATGGCCCGCAGTACCGACCGCGCGCACGAAACGACACCATGACGGGATGGCATCATTTTGCGGTGCCAGGGCTGGAGCGAACCGCACGACCGGGACTGTCCGGCACGGCCACGCGGGCCCACCCGCGGGTTCCCCATCAGCAAGCCAAAGCGGCGGTTCCCATCGGGTAGAATGCCAAGGGCGTGCTGGCACCCACCCTGGCAATCACCCGAGCACCCCGAATCGTCAAGCGGTCGAACCAAAGGGAAGAAAGGTACGCAGGCATGACGCAGCCCCGGTCCGATCTCCCGAAGATCGACAACCCGAACCCGAAGGTCCATGGCGTCGGACACCCGCACATCGACCGCCGGATGCTCGCGATGGCCCGTCTCGCGGCCGAGAAGATCGACCGCGACCCCGAGCTGTTGCAGATCGCGATCGACAATCTCGAGCGCTGGGCACGCATGGACGAACACGGGTTGCCGCCGCCGCTCGCCGAATGGCGGGAACTGATCGCGAGGCACAGCTGGCCGGAGCTCCGCGCGATCCTCGTCCAGGACAACGATGAAGGCCAGCGGCTGCGGGGATCAAGCCCCTTCTCCGGGATCATCAGCGAAGAGGAGCGATTGGCGATCCTGAAAGCCCATCCGCGCCGCTCCACCCATGCGGCGTGACCAGCTCGAGCATATCATCCGGGCCGCAGCCGACCTGACCGAGCGGAACGAGTTCATCGTCATCGGCAGCCAGGCCATCCTCGTCCAGTACCCGGACGCGCCAGCCGCGCTGCGCGTCTCTTACGAGGCCGACCTCTACCCCATCGACGACACCGAATTAGCAACGCCAACACCCGTGGCGCGGCCGGCTGGTGCCTAGAGGCTCATGACATCGCGATCGCCAAGTACCGCGCTGGGCGCCCGAAGGACCTCCGCTACCTCGCCGACCTGTGAAAGGCGGGATACGTCAACGGGCCGACACTCAGGACGCGGCTGGAGAAGACGGACGTCGAGGACGTGCACCGGAAGCGCATGCTGAGCACAATTCAAGCCCACGAGCGCCAGCACCGGCCGAAACGGGACAGCGCCGTCTAGCGGAAAGCGGGAGGACGCCGGGACTGGATCGCACGGCGAGCGATGGGCCGGCGCGTCCGCGAACGGGAACCCGCTGGGCGTTTGGACCAGAGACCGGCGCGGCGACACCCCGACCAGGGGCACGACCGTCAACTGGCGCCAGGACGTGCGACCTCGTGGGCCTTCGCACAGTAGTCACGGCCAACTGCGGTCGAACCGGCGCCGTCGATGTCCGCATTGTTCGGCTATCCGGCGTGGAGAAACGCCCCATGCGCATGAAATCCCTGCGCGAGGAGCGCCTGCCTCCCGGCCCCCGAGCGCTGCCATCGCAACATCGCCATGACCTGCTCCCCGGAACCTAGACCACTGATAACGAAAAATTTCTCGGTTTGATCGCCTGAAGTTCCGGGGAGCAGGTCATGGAAAACGCGAAGACCTTTCTCCGCGTTCTGGATACATCGGCGGACGTTTCAGCCGTGGTGCAATCTGCTTATGCGGTACGGCGATGTCGAGAGCTCTCTCAGGCTGCCGTGGCCGCGTCGGTGGCACCGCACTGGACAGACAACCACAGGCTCGGCACCGACGGAACTTCGGAACTGACAGGTTCGCGGTCGTCCGCCAGCTCGACCGGCTCACTGGAGCACTTCTGGCAATCGACCGGCAGTTCACCGGCCTGTGGCCGCGGCCGCAATGACTGCATTCCGGCGAAGGGCAGTCGGAGTTCGCACCGTCAGTCACCGCCCTGCCCTACGAATCTTTCCAGCGTAGGGCAACCCTGCTATACCCTACGGAAGTCAACATCGTAGGGCAGAATGAACACCTTTCCTCTCGCGGTTCAGACCACCTATCAGGACCTGCTCGAAGCACACAAAATGCGGGCCGTTGCTGCAATCGGCGGAATGCCCTTGCTGAAGCACCAGGGTACCCAGGGGAACTATTGGTATGCCCGCCAACGGATCGGTGACCGCGTTGTCGACCGCTATATCGGCCGGGATACGCCTGAACTCCGGAAGCGCATCAAAGCTGCCCAGAAACAGCACGAGGATCAACGAACACTCGCAAAGCGAAACGCCAGGCTGGTTGCCCAGCTACGTGCCGCTGGGCTCCCGGCTCTGGATCGCCAGACCGGCAAGGTCCTCAACGCCATGGCGCAAGTCGGCACGTTCCGTCTCGGTGGCACGCTGGTCGGAACACACGCCTTTCGTCTGTACAGCGCCGAACTGGGCGTGAGCCTGACCGATACGCTCGCAGTGACCGAAGACGTCGATATTGCCGCCTTCGAGGGCCTCAAACTCGTCATTCACGACCAAGTCAACCCGTCGCTGGCGGACACCTTCAGGGACCTGAAATTGTCCCCGGCCCCGGGCCTCGACCGGAGAAACCGACCCACCCGATGGGCGATGCCCGGAGGCGGAACCATGGTGGATTTCCTTGCGCCAAAGATGCGCGGGACTGACGATGTCCTCATGCTGCAGCCTCTGGGCGTCTACGCCCAAACGCTCGCTTTCCTGAACTTCCTGATCGCTGAGCCCATCCCGGCGGTAGCCCTCTATCGAAGCGGCATTCTCGTTCAAATTCCGCAGCCGGAGCGATACGCCATCCACAAACTGATCGTCGCTCAACGCCGGCCGACCGGCTCGGAAGCGAAGGCCCGGAAGGACCTTGCGCAGGCCGAACTGTTGATCCGGATCCTCACGGAAGACCGGCCTTATGCGCTCGAAGAAGCCTTTGAACATGCGATGGCCACAGGCCCCAGGTGGCGGGATGCGATCGGGCAATCCCTTCGGCAGAAGCCGCTGTTGGCCGAACTGATGCGAGCGGACTCGTGATGCCGGAAAGCGGTCTCGGCGCCATCAGCCCAAATTGTCGTCAACTCGCAGGCCCGCTCCAATATTCGACCGTGTCCGCGAGCCCGTCGTCAGATGCGCTTCTCGACCGATGGCGGCCGCCCCTTGGGGGGCAACGCCCCCTTCGGCCTGGATGTTGCCTGCGCGCGGTTCGCGCCCCCCGGCAAACGCCTAGTGTTCGATCGTCCCGTGTCCGAAATCGCGAGGCTTGCAGTTGGCTCTATCGCTTGCTGGACGCTGGCTTCGAGTCATCGTTCTCGAGGAACGATGTGGCCTCTTCGCGTTCGGAGGTCGGGTGATCGGGATCTCCCAGTTCCTCGGTCAACTGAAGCATCCGGTCCCACATGCCCGCCCATCGATACACCTTTGCCATGGCCGCTTGCGGCAGCAACACCTTCGACCTGACGGGCGTGTTCTTGAAGATCTCGAAAATCAGTTCGGCCTCTTCCACCGTCTGCGCCGACATGATCAATTCCTTTGTCGCCGTGCCGTCACCGTTCGCGTTTCGGGCTCTTCGGCGTGCGCTCTGCCGGCGCCAGGGTGTGAAATAAATGGAACTCACGCTACCGCTACCTCAGGAACCGGGTTGAAGCGAAATCGCGAGTCTAGAGCCGATCCCGTTCAGGTAGAACCATGGCCGGCAGGGCGGAAATGCAGGCCCCGGACAAAGACAACGGGGGCAGCCATGAGCAGTGCAGACCTGACATCCGACGACAACGCGGCAAGGCCGCCCGGCAACCCGGCTCTCCAACTCTTGGCCGCGGAGGCCATGTATGCCGAGCACCTTCGAGCGGATGGCCCTCGTGGATGCGTACTCCCCGCCGCCACCCCGGCAGGCGGCGGGAAATAGTACTGGCACCCTGCAGCAGGCGCGGGCTTCGCCCGAGGCGAAGCCCGCGTGCCGGTTCCCCTTCCCTACCAGAGCATGGTCGCGCTGAGCCCGATCCGGCTCTCCGACGCCGTTGTGGCGTCTGCAGGCTCCCACCGTGTCGCCTCGAGGCCGAGGTTGAAGGAGACGGGCTTGCCCCCGGCCAGCCCCAGCCTCCAACCCAATCCCCATTCATGGCCGACCTCGGATAGTGCAAGCGCCACCTCCGGTGTCCCCAGGAAGTGACCTTTGAACAACGCCATCCCGTAGCCCACGCGCGCGTCCAGTCGCCCGTTGGCCTCGCCGCCAGGTTCCGCCCCGCCGATCACGCCTGTCTGCCACAACCGTTGCACGCCGCTGGCGGTCTGCCCCCACGCCGGCCGCACGCTGAGCGCGAGCCCCTGGCCGGCCGCGCCCGGGTCCAGTCGAATCAGACCGCTTACGCCCCATTCTTCGTAGTCGCCGCTATGCGTCAGCAAGGTCCGGGCCCGGGCTCCCACGGTAAGCCCGGTGGCCTGGTCGGCGTAGTACAGCCCGCCACCGGCTTCGACGCTGGTGCCGGTCTCACCGTCCCCGCCGTCATTCCGGACGCCGATCTCGATCGACGGGGTGAGCGTGGCACCCGAGGCAAGGTCCTGGACATGGGAGCCCTCGAGCATCAGCCGGTGCCGGTTGGCATTCAACGTCATGCTCTCAAGGGCCTCGGACCCGTCGAGTTCCGCGCGTGTGAAGGCGGTTTCGCCCTTTAACCTCAGGCTCGTGGTGCCGCCGGCGATAAGCCCGTCGCTGGCCACCAGCGGCCCGCTGACGCCTGCCGCCGCCATCTGCTGCGAGAGGTCGCTCACTTGCGTGCCCGTCGAGTCGTCGACTTCGACCTCGCCGGAGCCATAGCCGACCGTCGCCCACAGGTTCATGCCGCCCGGGGCCTGCCAACCCACGTAGGGGTTGATGCTCGTGACGGTCGTCGTGAGTTCGCCCGAGCTGGCATTGGAGTCCGAGTAATCCGCGGTCCCTCGTGCCCGTGCCACCGACACCCCTGTCAACACGTCGGGGCCGAGCTTGGTGTCGACCCCGAGGCTGGCGCTCGACACGTCGCCGTCGTAGGCCAGCGCATCCTGCCCGCCGCCTGAGAAGTTGCGGTAGTCGCCGCTTCCCCAGAGCGTCAGGTTCCCGACCAGACCGCCCCTCCCGGTGTCCGCCGCGTCAAGCGCCAAGGTGAAGGAAGAGCCGGCAAGCAGCCGACCGAGATCGAAGCTGCCGCCCTCCAGCGCATGCCGGTTAGCCAGCAGGGCGTCGGGAAGCGTGGTGGTACCGCCAAGGCTGAGTTCCCGGGACGGCGCGGTCTCGGAAGTCGCCTGCTCGATGCGGCTGGACACGGCATCCACCGTGCTCGCGGTCATGGCGCGCATCATCTGGGGCAGGATGGCCTCGACCACTGCGTTCGGGTCCGCGGCGGCTGTCTCAGGCTCTCTCAGGTAGACGCCCGAGCCGATGACGAGGTTGGTGCTGATTTCGTTCCCTCTGCTGGTCGTGATCGTTCGGGTGAACTCTCTCGCATACCCCAGCTTCGGGATGTCGGCCCTGTCGCTGTCGTCCGAGGGGTCGTCCCAGAAATACTCCACGAAGCCGCCTTCCGGGCTGCTGCTCGCCGCCTCGAGGACCTGCGGCAGGACCAGCCTTCCGGTCACCACGTCGCGGACGGTCGGCACCAGGGGCCGGAGCTCGAACCGGTTCGGAAACGCCCCATGAAACATGATGACGTTGCTGGTGCGGTCCAGCACGTAGAGATAGACGGAGCCGTGCCGCCATGGCCCGCTCGGATCTCTGAGCGCGAGCCTGGCCTTCGCCAGTGCCGCCCTGGCTTCCGCCGCGGAGCGCACGTTTCTCTGGGTCCCGACAAGGAAACGCAACGCTTCCGTGACGAATGCCTTCAGCGTCTCGCGATCGACCACTTCCCGGGCCGTGATCGCCGGGCTGCCGTAGTCGACGACTTCGTCCGCCAAATGAGATGCGTCGAGATCGAACCCGGCGAGCAACACGAACGGCTGCTCCGTGTTGACCGAGACATAAGCACCGGCGTAGCCGCTCGCCCCGGGGATGCCGGGCCGAACGCCCGCCACGGCGCTGGTCAGGTCGAACGGTGCGTGCGGTTCGCTTCGCAGCTGCTGGAGCAGCATGGACTGCGCGCGGCCCCTGGCAGCGGGATCCGGAGACGCCAGGCCCGCCAGGACCGCCCGGGGAATACCGAGCGCCGAAAGAATCCCGGCATAGATCGCCGGCTTCAGGCTGCCGGCCGAGAGGGACATGTCCTTCGCGTGGAGGAACACCCGGCCGTCGGGGGTCAGCGTCACGAGGTACGTCGACCCGGAACGCGCCGGACCGCCTTCCTGTCGAAGCCGGCACCCGGCGAAGGCAAGCTGTTCCGACGTCAGTGTCTCTGAACCCCTGCTCTTGAACTCCGCCCTCGCGGCCAGCGCGAACTCCATCAGGGTGGCGCTGCCGTCTTCCACGTCCTGCGCGGTCACGGTCGGCTCTGGAGGGGGCGTGACACCGGGAGTGAGCTGGCAGCCTTCCTGCGCCAGGGCCGTCTGCGCGCCGGACGTGACGCCGGCCAGCACGAACAGGCCAAACACCATGAGCGTCAAGGCTGCGGCAGGCAACGCTTGGGCGCTGGTTCCGATGGGCCTTCCCCAGAAGGAGCCGCGACGAGTTACGGCCACGGACCCTCGTGCCCCCATGACGGAGGCGCCGGGACCATCCGTCGAGGTCCGGAAGACTGTCGAATCGTCAGGAACGTTCGTCATGATCGCTTACTACTTTCATAAAAGGGTGCGTGCGGCCGGGTACGGGGCAGGTCCGGGCCGAAACCGCGGCATTCGATCCCGTCGCCGATCCGCGCACGCCACCCGATCAACCGCACTCCACGCGCGCAGCTGTCGGCGTGCACGCCCGCATCCGATGACCACTGTCGACTCTGGCCAGTCTCATGGCCGACCGCCCTCCCGCCGATTGGTCCGCTTCGGACATTGCCGCGCAGCCGGATTGCCACCGCGCCGCGAAAACGATGGATCATACCGTTGTCGGGCGTTGGCGGGGTCAGACGGTCGATTTCCCACGATTGCGCTCTCGTCCAGCATGGGCCCGCGGACAGCCTCAACTCGATCGAGCGGCAATTCGCCGACCTCAAGGCGCTGCTCCGCAAGACGGCCGCCCGGCGGAGGCCGCAGGAATCCGGTTGTCTCATCCCGTGGCCCCACTCGCATGCTCGAATGCCGCGGGTATCTCCACGAACAGGCGGTTTAGCGGACACCGAATGGTCGGCGTCAGTGGTCCCTGGCTCGTCGGGCATTGCGCTCGTTCCGCGTGCGGACGCGATCGAGCCCGTGGCGTGGATCCAGAATGACGCCGTAGTCGACCCGCGCACGTTCGATCGACACGAACCCGTTCCGCACGTCCTCGGCCACGCGCTCCGGGTCGCGATCAAGCGGATCGCCGAGTCCGCCACCGCCCGGCATCTCGAGCACGAGGTGCTCGCCGCGCGGGATCGTCTGCCGACCCTTTCCCTTGAATTCTGCCGCGCCGGACTTGAGATAGATGCGTCCCACCTGACCTGGCTGTCCCCCGTTCCGGCCTCGCGGCGGATGAATCACCCGGTCGAACATCGTGTTGATCGCGAATGCGCGATCACCGGCATAGCCGACTTCCATGATCTGGCCCGTACCGCCGCGGTACGTGCCGGCGCCGCCCGAATCCTCGCGGTATTCCTTCCGCCAGAACACGAGCGGGGCGATCGTCTCGTTCACCTCGATCGGCGTGTTGCGCACGCCGGAGGGAAAGGCGGTCGCATCGAGGCCGTCCTTGCCGGGACGGGCCCCCGTCCCGCCCGCATGGAACGTGTTCATGGCGAAGGTCGGGCCACTCTGCAGATCGTCCCCGGTCATGCCGTGCCCGCCGAGAAAGACCGGGTTCCACAGACAGGACGTGCCTTCAGCCGGCACCTGGTCGGGGATCACCTGGCCGAGGCACCCGAGCATGACGTCGGGCAGCATCTGGCCGATCACGTGGCGCGCGGTCACCGCGCACGGGGGCGGCGCATTGAGGATGGACCCCTCGGGAGCGGTCACCCGGATGGCCGCGAGGGAGCCGGCGTTGTTCGGGATGCGCGAGCCGATCACGCACCGCGCCCCGAAGCTCGCGTAGGCCTCGGTATACGTGATCGGCACGTTGATGCCGTAGCTCGATACCGGCGAGGTCCCGTCGAAGCTGACCGACAGGCCGGTATCGTCGATGGTGACCGCGGCGACGAGATCCAGTTCCCGTTCGTACCCGTCGATTCGCATCGCGTTGCGGTACGTACCGTGCGGAAGGGCGCGAATCTCGGTCAGCATGCCTTCGTGCGACGTGTCGATGATGTACCGGGACAGGTCCTCCAGATCGTCAAGGCCGAACTCGTCCATCATGCCCACGAGACGGCGTCCGCCGACCTCGTTGCAGGCTGCAAGCGAATAGAGATCGCCTTCGACCTCGACGGGATTGCGGACGTTCGCGCGCACGATCTCCAGCACGAGCGCATTGAACTCTCCCCGCTTCGCGAGCGGCAGGATCGGGACGTTCAGGCCCTCTTCGTAGACCTGGCGTCCGTCCGGTCCGAAGCCGCGGCCGCCGATGTCGGCCACGTGGGTCGTGGCGGCAAACAGGGCCACGATGCGGCCGCCGCGGAACGTCGGGGTGACCGCCGTGAAGTCGTTGAGGTGCCCGGTGCCGAGCCAGGGGTCGTTGGTGAGGAAGACGTCCCCTTCCTCCATCATTTCGAGCGGATACTTCGCCAGGAAACTCTTCACCGACGCGGCCATCGCGTTCACGTGCCCAGGCGTGCCGGTGACGGCCTGCGCAAGCATGCGTCCGGAGGTGTCGAAGGCTCCGGCGGAGATGTCGCCCGCTTCGCGCGCGGACGTGCTGAAGGCAGTGCGGACTAAGGCCTGGGCCTGCTCCTCGACCACCGACAGGAGCCGGTTCCACTGGATCTGCATCCGAATCCGGTCGAGCGTGGTCACTTCGCGCATGTTCACTCCTCCGGCCACGGACGATCGGCGCTGGCCGGTCCTTCTTGACCCCGGGCAGGCCGTCAGAGTACCGAATTCAGCCGCCCTGGAGAGACTGCCCGCACCCCGTTCCGATCTGGTGCCGCGCGCTTCGCTCATCCGGCCTTCGCGCCAGCGACCGCCCGCCTGCCGAATTCGAGCGTCGAAAACTCCGCAGGGCCGGGAGAGCCGCGGCGACGGACGAGGACGGGCCTTGTCGACTCAAGTTACACCGCCAATCCGGGGCAAGCGGCAACCTTTTGGCCTTGTCACAGCCTCGATTTCAGGATAAACTTGTGACAGCATTGAAGGCGCTCTATTGAAGGCAATCTGAATGGTACAGTTGACCGTACGAAACGTCAGGGAGGAAGTCGCGCGGGCGCTCAAACGAAGGGCTGCCGCCAATGGCCGTTCGGCGGAGGCCGAACACCGGGCCCTATTGCGGGAGGCATTGTTCGGCACCGAGGAGCACTTTGTCCAACGGGCGAAAGCCCTGCGGCAGCGCCTGCGTTCGTCAGTCGACAGCACCGACACCATCCGTGCCGACCGTGACCGGGACGGCGCCGTGTGAACGGATATGTGATCGATGCCAGCGTGGCCGTGAAATGGCTGGTCGATGAGGTCTACTCCAAGGAAGCTGACGCACTCCTGACCAGCGGGTCGATGTTCATCGCCCCGTCGCTCGTTTTTGCAGAATCCGTCAACGCCTTGTGGGCAATGCACCAGCGCGGCGACATTTCCGACCACGATCTGTCCGACGCCGTGGACACCCTGCTGGCAGCTCCGATTACGCTCCCCGTTTCCATGCCCCAGCTGAGCGCTGCTGCAGCCCGTCTGGCGAGCGACCTCGGCCACCCCGCCTACGACTGCTTTTATCTCGCCCTCGCGATTCAATCGCAGTACCCCGTGGTCACCGCTGACACTCGGTTTCACGACCGGGTACGCATCCATCCGTACCTGGCGGACAGGATCGTGCATCTCTCGGAGGCGGTGACCCGCATTGCCGGCCCGCGCAGGCCCGGTCGATCCTGATGGTCAAGCTCCGGGGAGCGTTGCCACCGGCCGCATCCCGTTCGACCGCGAAGCGTTCACAACGCTTAGCTTGCCCCAGGCTGACCCACCGTCTGCGGATCCCGCCGCTCAAGAATCAGGTAGCCGAGGGAATTGACGACGACCTGAAATCCGTCCGGCACCACCGTGGTCGTCTGCTCCTCGACGATGACCGCCGGGCCGGCGACTACACTGTCCAGGGCGAGCTCGTCGCGGCGATACGCCGTCGCCGTCACGTAGTCGGCGCGGATCTCGTCAAAGAGCTGTCGGCCTGGCGCCGCCGCCGGTCGCTGACCTCCCGCCGGCTGCAGGACCGGCGATCCGACACTGACCGCTGTCGGCGACGGGAGGGTGCCGCCCTTCGCCGCGAACGGAATCGAAGAATCCCTTCGAGCGGTAACGGTGAGCGTCCAGCTCAGCACCTCGCGTTCCTGATCGGGGAGAGTCCGGCTGAAGAGGCGCGAGTACTCGGTGTCGAAGGCGTCGGCCAGGGTCTCACGGTCGGCGTCCACCAGGGTGCGGCTGGCAAGCGGCACCACGATCTCGTGTCCCTGACCCACGTAGCGCATGTAGGCGTGCCGGGTTTCCTCGAGCTCCGCATCCGCTCCGGCTCCGGCCAACACGACCGCTCGCGCCTCCGCCTGCATCTCTCCGAGCAGTGCGTTGGCCGGGCCGGGATCGAACTCGGTGAGACGCATGTAGCGGCTGCGGACCACCTCGTACGACACCGCGGCCCGGAGCATGCCGATCGCTGATCCGACCCCCGCACCGGTCGGCACGATGACGCGATCGACGTCTAGCTTCTGGGCGAGTCGCGCTGCATGCAGCGGCGCCGCGCCGCCGAACGCGATCATCGTCCGGGCGGAGACGTCCTTCCCCCATTCGACGGCATGGACCCGGGCCGCGTTGGCCATGTTCTCGTCGACGACTTCCGAAATGGACAGCGCCGCAACCGGGTCCGTCAGCTCGAGCGGCCGTCCGACGGCGCCCCGAATCGAGTCGGCCGCGCGTTCCGGGACCAGTTGCAACGAGCCGCCCGCGAAGTCCGCCGGATCGATACGCCCGAGCACGACGTCGGCATCGGTTACCGTCGGGCGCTCGCCACCACGGTCGTAGCAGGCGGGCCCCGGGTCGGCTCCCGCACTGGCCGGCCCAACGTTCAGCCGACCCATCGCGTCGACTCCCGCGATGGAGCCCCCGCCCGCACCGATCTCCACCATTTCGATGGCGGGAATGCGGACCGGCAGGCCGCTGCCCTTCAAGTTGCGGTAGGCGCGGGCAACCTCGAACGTGCGTGTCGTCTGCGGCTCGAACCCATCGATGAGGGCAAGCTTGGCGGTCGTCCCGCCCATGTCGAAGGACAGCGCGTTCTCGCAGCCGCACTCGCGCGCGATCTCGGCGGCGAGGATCGCCCCGCCCGCCGGACCGGACTCGACCAGCCGGATCGGAAAACGGGACGCGATCTCGAGGGTGGTGAGCCCGCCGCCCGAAGTCATGAGCAGCAACGGGCACCCCAGGCCGAGACCGCGAAGGGCGGCATCGAGGCGCCCGAGATAGCTGGACATTCGCGGCTGGACGTACGCGTTGGCGCAGGCCGTCGACTGGCGCTCGTACTCGCGGATCTCGGGGCACACCTCGCTCGAGAGCGTGACGCGGAGGTCCGGCAGGACGTCGCGGAGAATCGCTCCGACCTGTCGCTCGTGGGCGGGATTCGCGTAGGAATGGAGCAGCCCGACGGCGACCGCCTCGATCGCGTGGCGCTCGAACCGGGGCAACAGGGCGTGCACGGACTGCTCGTCGAGGGGAACCAGGACGTGGCCCGCGTGATTCATCCGCTCGGTGACCGGCCAGCGCAGATGGCGAGGCACGAGCGGGGCCGGCCGGTCGATGGAAATGTCGTACTGCTCGAAGCGATTCTCAAGCGCCATCTCGACCGAGTCCCGGAAGCCCTCGGTCACGATGAGCGCCGTCCTGGCACCGGTCCGCTCGATCAGGGCGTTGGTGGCAAGTGTCGTGCCGTGAATGACCAGGCCGACCGCGGCCGGTTCCACGCCAGCCTCGGCGATGGCCTGACGGACGGCCGCGACCACGCCCTCTTCCGGGACGCTCGGGGTGGTCAGCACCTTGGCGGTGACGATCCCGCCCCCGGCGAGCTCAAGCGCGACGTCCGTGAAGGTACCGCCGACATCAACGGCGATTCGGCAACGGGTCGCTGTTTCAGTCACAGGCTTGCCGTTGCCAGGCCATTGTGCGCTCCGCGTTCCTCGTGCCCAGTTTCCTCGCGTCGATCGGCACGATCGGGTCCGGGCCGCCGGCTCGCAGCGGCCCGATGCAGCCAGTCAAGCGCATGTTGTGACACTGCCAAAGGCGGTGCGTGGCTCGCGCGCCGCTGAGGTTGGCGCCACCTCCCGGAAATCTTCCTCGTTCATCCTCAGTAGAAGTACGATCATTCTGTCCGAAAGGTATTACCTTGAGGCTGCGATGAAGACGATCTCGCTGAAGGTGCCCGAAGCCCTTGCCATCAGGCTAGAGGAAGCAGCTCGGCGTCGCGGCATCGGCAGGTCCAAGCTGATTCGCGATGCCGTGGAATCCTACCTTCAGACCGAGGATGGCGCCCGCTCCGGGTCGGCGCTGTCTCAGGCGATCGATCTCGCAGGGGTTGTAGCCGGCCCGGAGGACTTGTCCACCAATCGGGCGCACTTGCGGAACTTCGGTCGTTGACGAGCCCGATTGTGATGGATTCCAGACCACTGGTCGCTCTCTTGAACCGAAGCGACCGGCATCATCGATGGGCACGCGGTCAATGGGTCCGGATGACGCCGCCTTTGTACACGTGTGAGGCGGTCCTCGCCGAAGCCTGTTTCTTGGTAAGACGTTTTGCTCAGGGGCCAGACGCAGTACTTGAGTAGGTTCGAAGGAACGTAATGGGGCTTATATCGATTACTTGACAGATCAGGAACATGCCGATTTGTTCCTCCAGTGTTCTTGTGCTACAAGAACACACATGAAGCATCCGCCGCGGCCCGCACCGACCGATCGGTGCGCCGGTGGGCCCGAGCCCGACGCGCCTGACGGCGTGGAGCACCGCCAGATCGTCTACCGGGTGCTGTTCGACCGGCCGGCCACCGCCCAGCGCCTAGCCGCCGTCGCCGGCGCCTGCCGGTTCGTCTGGAACGAGATGCTCGACCAGCAGGCGCAGCTCTACGACATGGCGCGCATGTGCGGTGCGAAGCCGCCGGCGCCGACGTTCTTCACGCTGGGCAAGGCGTTCACGCAACTGCGCCGGGTGACGCCCTGGCTGCAGGCCATGCCGTACGCTCCGGTGCGCTACACCCTGAAATACCAGGCCGACGCCTGGCGGCGGTTCTTCCGGGGCGAGGCCGGGCGGCCGCGGTTCAAGCGCCGCGGCCGCGACAGCGTGACGATCCCGCAGGATGTGCGCATCCGGGACGGCAAGCTGTGGTTTCCGAAGATCGGCTGGCTCGCGCTGCGCCGCCGGGGCGGCAACCCGTACCCGGACGCCGAGCCCGTGCAGGCCGTCCTCAAGCGCGTCAACGGCAAGTGGATGGCCACCGTGTGCTACGCGGTCGCGGCGCCCGCGCGTCCCGACGACGGTACCGTCACCGGCGTCGACATGAACGTCGGCCAGGTCGCCGTCAGCGACGGCTGCCGCGCCTGCATCGTGCACGCGCCGGACAGCCGGCGGCTCGAGGCGAGGGTCCGGCGGTATCAGCGCCGCCTCGCCCGGCAGCGCCGCGGCTCGCGACGGCGCGAGCGCACGCGGCGGCGGCTGGCCCGCACGCAACGGCGGATCGCGCAGCGGCGCCGCAACTGGCAGCACCACGTGAGCCGGTCGCTGGCCGGGGGCACGGTAGTGGTCGAGGCGTTGCGGACGCGCGCGATGACGGCATCGGCGAGGGGCACGGTGGTGGCGCCCGGACGGCACGTCCGGCAGAAGGCCGGCCTGAACCGCGGGATCCTGGCGACGGGCTGGGGCGGTCTCCGCACGATGCTCGCATACAAGGCGCCGCGGCTGATCGCGGTGGACCCAGCCCATACCAGCCGGACCTGCGCCGTGTGCGGCCATGCGGACGCCGCCTCGCGCCGCAGCCGAGCGAGTTTCGAGTGCGTGGCCTGCGGCCACGCGGATCACGCGGACCTGAACGCGGCCCGCAACATCCGGCGTCGGGGACTGGCGCGGCTGCACGGCGAGGGGCGTTCGCATTCAGCGACCCCGACGACCCGTGAAACGGATCGAAGGCTGGCGGCGTAAGTTGTCAAGTAATCGATATAAGCCCCACTCTTTTCAACCCAGCGTTTCCACCAGTCCGGATTCAGCAATCCTGCGGTCCTGCGTGAGGAGGGTTGCGCCGAGCACGCGGGCAGTGGCAACAAGTATCCGGTCGGCCGGGTCTCGATGAAAGGAATTCGGAATCACCGTCAATTCCGCGGCGATCGCCGGAGATATACCCTGCCGTCGCACCAGCGGCGCGGCCGTGGCGCGGTCGAGCCATTCGCGCACTGGCATGGCCAGCCGAATTCGGCCAAGGTCATGCAGGGTCGCCACTTCCCAGAGCGAAATGTCCGATACCACGAGGGGCGCCTCCGGGCTCGCGGAAGCGAGAATCTGCTGCTGAGCCGGCGACAGCCGCGAGCGATCACCGAACCACCAGATCAGTACGTGCGTATCAAGCAGGGCTCTCACCGCTGCAACGCTTCCCACTCCTGTTCCGCCACAGCGGGCTCCACGATGTCCCCAACCACGGTAACCGTGCCGGCCAGTCCCGATTGTGGAAATCCGACGGCGACGCTACGCACCGGACCCAGTTCCGCCACCGGCCGACCGCGTTTCAGAATGACCACGGGTTCTCCCGTCGCGGAAACGCGATCAAGGATGGCCAGGCAGCGGGCCTTGAAATCGGAAGCCTTGATCGTTTCCATATGACCAGTATTAAAGACTAGTCATGTCTTGTCAATGTGGAGCCGGAGCGGCGGCCACAACTCCGAAACAGGACCACCGTCAGCCTCTGCCCGGCGGATCAATCCCGCGCGATATCGTACCGTTGGAAGTACCGTTATCGGGGGCTCACAACCACCGAGACCGACATCATTTGACCATCTCCATCTGATCCAGCACCACCGCCTGGTTTCCGCAAGCCTTTCAGCCTCCCGCCGTGGCTAAGCGAAGCGCAACTCCTTGCATAGCCGGGGAACCGACCGTTACGAGATCGATTCCCAAGTAGCGAAAGCCAGGCGGAACGAAGGCCTAGTGTCAATGGCTTCGCACCGAAGATGTCGGATGGAGCGCGGGAGGAATGGTGGGGACGAGCCGGTGCGGGACCATCCGAAACGCCCCGTCGCATGCGACAAGCCAGCAGGGAAGGAACTCAAGCCCCGCACATCGACCAACCTCTACAGCTCGAGCTTCTCGAAGGTTCGAAGCGGCAGGAACAGACGCCGTACCACGGTCGGAAAGGATTGAAAGCCGTAGCGTTCGTAGAAGGCGGCAGCCCCGTCGGTCTTCGCATCGATGACAATCGCGTAAACGCCGATCACATCGCTCACCCGTACGAACCGTCGGACCGCACCCACCGGGAAGAATTCGCCGAATCCGTGTCCTTGGTGTCCCCGGTCAATCGCTAACCGCCCGCCTACAGATGTCCACACCGGCTAATGCGGCAACCGTCGCGCCACCTCCGCCGGCAGCCGGTCCTTCTCGAAACTCGCTGCGCTCAGCGTGTAGTAGCCAGCGGTCTCCCTGGACACGCCCCCTGTCGCAACGAAGACCTGCACAGTCCGCCGCCAGGTGTCCTGGGCGGCCTGCTGGCGCAGGTAGCGGTCTAGAGCTGGCTCCCCGCAACGGAAGGATTCGCGGTCGTGATGGGGGCCCAGCAGCTCAACGGCAACAGTGGATTCATCCACTGACGCGCTCACGATAACGGCGGGCAGCTCGCCGCAGCACCGCGTTCGGCGCCGGCGGGTTGAGCAAGGCATCGTGGAACGCAGCCCAATCTGTCGCTGGAAGGACGAACTGCTCGCGCGCCTTGATCACCCGCTCCGCTGCCGCCATGGCGTGGCGCAGCACGAACCGGGTGACGGTGGTTTCCTCGTAGGCCGCCGCCCGCTCCAGCGTGCGCTTGCTCCTGGCATCGACGCGCCGATGCACGCGTGCCTGCTTCGCCTCCGGTTCCTCAGCCATTCGCCGGTCTCCCGTGTTCATGCATAACGGCCATATGGCCACCATGGCACATCGCATGCATGCTGGCCCTGCAGGCGGCTGCACCGCTCTGGCGTAAACAAGTGTTTGGCTCAGTGTAGGAAATTGTTTTTCTGTGGCATTTGAGACTGCCCGATCCCAAGTCCACGTCGACTCTCGAAAAACGGGAATTTCGGGAGGGCCGGACCACTACGTGTGTTTCTTCGGCACCCACGCCGAGCATGACGCCATAAACGTCGAGGAGGTATGAGATGGCCAATAGCACGATCAAGCCGATCCAGACCGAGGAGGATTACGAAGCCGCGCTTGTGCGGATCGATGTGCTGATGGGCGCGGAGCCTGACAGTCCCGAGTTCGACGAGCTCGACGTTCTGGCCGACCTCGTCGAGCTCTATGAGAGCAAGCACGAGCCGATGGGCTATCCCAGCCCAGTGGCTGCGATCAAGTTCCGCATGGAGCAGGGGTAGCTGAGCCCGCGCGATCTGATCCCGTTCATCGGGAGCGGGGCCAATGATTCGGAGGTGCTCTCCCGCAAGGTCCGCTACAAACAACAGTACTACCGGCTGCTGTCGTAATTCGCCGGCGCCGGCGCGGTCCGGCGGGAGTTCGGCATGGCGGCATGAGGTAGCTGTTTGATGAACGAAGCGACGATCTACAGGGGTACGGCGTACCGCTGACGGACACCCAAATCCACTACGATGACAGCAATGTGCGCCGCCGATTCTCCCGCCTTCAGGAGCGCCGCTTCGTCATTGGTGATTGCCAGGCCAGCACGGTAAACAAGTTCAATCAGGCGTTTTTCGACCCATGAAACGGATTTGCATGCTGTCTCGATTTTCGTGAATGATTTTCGACGGCATGGGTGTATGATAGATTTCGACGGGCCGTAGCATTATCGGTTTCTTTTCGACTGCAGTGAAAGTATTTTCGACTGATGAAACTGAGTGGCAACACGCCCCCGTCATTTCAGGGTCGCCTTGTCCCGAAGCAGACAAGGCTGGCCGGTTGGACCGCGCTGGTCCATGGCCTTGGGATCGCGGCCCCAGTCCGGGCAGTGAGCGCCGTTGCCGACGGTTTTATCAAGGGCAGTCACCGTGAAGAAGACGGCTGGACCATTTTCGACAAGCGGTACTGGCCGGGCCACCAAGTCACGGACCATCTCCGTTTCGCCCTTCGCCACGAACGGTTCGACCCGCTCGTACTCAAGCGCGTGTTCGACACCGTGGACCCGGACACGATCTCGGCATTCGTGCGCGATGCGCCAACCGGGACGGTCACCCGCCGGGTCTGGTTTTTCTATGAGTGCATGACCGGCCGGCAGCTACCGATCGACGACGCGCCGATCGTAACGGCCGTCGACGCTCTCGATCCGACGGGTTATGTGACCAGCAATGCCGCGCTATCGAAGCGCCACCGCGTGCGGGACAACCTGCTTGGCACGAGCGGCTATTGCCCGATCATTCGCCGCACCAAGGCTCTCGAAGACCATCGAGAACGCCGCCTCGCCGACAAGGCTGCAGAAATCGTAGGCCGAACCAGCGGACAACTGATTTCCCGGGCCGCGAGCTTTCTGTTGCTGGCAGACAGCCGTGCCAGCTTTGCCATCGAGGGCGAGCGCCCGCCGCGCAGCCGGCTTGAGCGCTGGGGCCGTGCGGTCCTCCAGGCCGGCAGATCTCGACTCACACTCGATGAGCTCAACCACCTGCACGGCATCCTGATCGAGGACACCCGCTTCATCCGGGCAGGCCTGCGCCCCGATGGCATTTTCCTCGGCGAGCGCGATCACAATGCCGAGCCCCTGCCGGAATTCATCGGCGCACGGCCGGAAGATCTGCCTGCCCTGTTGGATGGCTTGTTCGCAGCCAATGAGCGGATGACCACGAGCGCAATCGATCCGGTGCTTCAGGCAACCGCCACGGCGTTCGGCTTCGTCTATATCCACCCTTATCAAGACGGGAACGGCCGCCTGCACCGCTGCCTGATCCATCACGTGTTGGCGGAACAGAAATTCACACCGCCGGGCATGGTCTTTCCCGTATCCGCGGTGATGCTGGACCGGATCGACGATTACCGCGACACGCTGCAAGGCCATTCCGGGCCGCTAATGCCTTTCATCAACTGGCGGTCGACGGCAAGCCGGAATGTCGAGGTCCTCAACGACACAGCCGACTTGTACCGGTATTTCGACTGCACGGCTGCAGCCGAGTTTCTCTACGGCTGTGTCGCCCGCACGGTCGAACATGACCTGCCGGAGGAGATCGACTATTTGCGCCGCCACGACGAAGCACAACGGCGCATCATGGAGACGGTGGAAATGCCCGACCGTCTGGCGCAGGACCTGATCATGTTTATCCGGCAGAACGACGGCAGACTGCCGAAGGGGCGCCGCGAAAGGGAGTTCGCGGCCCTAACCGATGACGAAGCGACGCACATCGAGGCCATTTGCAAAGAGGCCTTTGGCGATGGCGATAGCTGATCGTTCACATGAAAGGTCCACGCGACATCGACGCGTGTACACACCTCCTGTTTGCCGGCAAGTATTTCGAACACCTGGGGGACTGACTACCCACATCGCAACCGAAGGTACCCACAATCTCCTCCGAAAAAGGACGGACAGCATCTGAGAGACTGGATCCATGAAACGTGTGCTGATCTACCTGCTCGGTGCAGCTGTTGTCGTTGCCGCAGCCTTCCTCGGCCTGTTGTTGCACCCCGATATTGCTGCGCAGATCTTTTTTGGAGCCGCTCCCGCACCCGTGGAGATGAACCTCAGGCCCGCTCACAACGTACCGGCGGCGGACGAGAAGTCCGCGGCCATCGTCGCGGCCGCCAAGGTCTTTCTGGACTCGCTGGACGCCGATCAGAGACACGCGGCGACCTATCGGTTTACCGACAACGCCCAGCGCTCGAACTGGTCCAACTTCCCTGAGGGCATGGTCCCGCGCGGTGGCGTGAAGCTCGGTGCACTCTCGGCATCGCAGCGGGAAAACCTCGACGGGCTCCTCGGGGAACTTCTGAGTGAAGACGGCGTCAGAAACATCACCTGGCAGTTGGCCGCGGAAGACCTACTGGTCTCGGGAAACGTGTTCGGCGTCATGAAATACGGCAGTGAACACTATTACGCTGCGTTTCTCGGAGAACCGTCCGCTACGGCGCCCTGGATGTTCCAGTTCGGCGGACACCATCTCGCGATCAACGCCACCGTATTCGGGCCGAACGTTTCCTTGTCGCCGATGCTGACCGGCGGCCAGCCGCTGCATCTGCGCCACGACGGCGACGACATCTTCATTACGCAGAGGGAGACTGCGGCGGCGCAAGCGTTCATGGATAGCCTGACGGACGAACAGAGAGGACAAGCCGTTCGAGCCGAGAAGCCCATCGACCTCCTGCTGGGGCCGGGGAAGTACGGTGCAACCGTTGCACCGGAAGGCATCAGGGGCAGCGGACTGACCGCTGTGCAGAGAACGCTGCTCCTGGAGGTGATCGAGGCCCGTTTGGGATTCATGAACGACGACGACTACGCCGACAAAATGAAGACCGTGGTGGCCGAAATCGACGACACGTACTTTGGCTGGTGGGGGCAGCAGGGTGTCCTGGGCGCGGTGTATTTCCGCGTGACCAGCCCGTCGCTGGTGCTCGAATACGCGTTACAAGACGACGACGGCACCGTGGATCACGCCCACAGCATGTATCGCGAGCTTGATAACGACTACGGCGCCGCGTGGATCAGTGCCGAATAATTCGGGGCTTATATATAGATCACCGGTCGCGCCGGCTCTCGTCCAGATCGGCCAGAATGTCATCCAGCGGGGCGACCGGCTCGAGCCTAGGCGGCGGCCCCGAGGCGGCCAGCCGTGGCGGCGTCAGCACGCCAGAGCGCACCGCTTCCGCCAGGAAGGCGTCGGCGAGAGTCGGGCTCCAGGTCTCCCGCGGTGGGCCGAGTTCCGCCACGACCTGATCCCGGTCGGTCACGAGTAGGGTTTCGCCGGACGCCGCAAGCCGGACGTACTCGCTCAGCTTGCTGTTCAGGTCCTTGATCCCCACTGATTTCATGTGGACATGGTGGCAACCGATCGCTACTTCGGCAACCGACGTCCCTCCCCGAAGTCAGTCTGGCCGTGCGGGAGAGATGCCCCTCGATAGATTGTCTGAAGACCGACACGGAGTTCGGTTTCAACCGGCAGGGACCGACCTTCATGACCTGCAGACATCCCGTAAGGGAGGCAATTTCGGTACCCGGTAGGTAGCGTCAAGATGTCGACGCACGCGATCTATCGCGTCAAACAGTGTCTTTAACGTATACTAACGTTCTCCCGACAACCAGAAGACACCTTGCGTTGCCCAGGCAACTTGAAACCGGACGCACTCTCGACCTCGGCGCCGAGCGCCGGTTCCGCCCGGCCGTCGCCTCCGACCAGACCGCCCCGTCGCCGGCACCCGAGCCCCCCGCCGACGCCCCCGCGCCGGCGCGCTGGCGCGGGCTGCTGTTCCTCGCCGGGCGGATCCTGCTCCTGCTGGTCCTGCTGGCCACCATGGCCGCCTGGGCGGCGCAGTGGATCCGCACCTCCGTCCTCTACGTGCACGAGGCCGACGCCCGGGTGAAGGCCGACATCCTCGCCGTCAGCAGCACCGCCGAGGGCATCCTCCTCGAGCGCCTGGTCGGCGAGGGCGACCGCGTCACCAGCGGCCAGGTCCTCGCCCGGCTCGACACGCGCGCCGCCGAGCTGGCCCTCGCCGAG
>JAJDWH010000025.1 GCA_022825705.1 Alphaproteobacteria bacterium | reverse complement strand
CTCTCCCAGTTAGCGAAACCGATCTCCACGATGAAGCCGTCGCGGCTGACATCCGGCCGACCCTCACCATGATCGGCATGGGCACGCTCCTGTTTGCACCCCTGCGTCTGTTGTTGCCGCCCAACCGGACTCCCTTGGTTCTCCGGGGACGGTTCCACTGAGTCGCTCGGGACGGTGCTAGCCAGACCCGGCGATCTTCCCTCTGGCTGGACCCTGGCGCGTGTGATGACATCGCGCAAACGACCTGCTCTTGCCATGCAACGCAACCGGGACCACGACGGCATGACCGGTTGACCCCGCGTCCCGCGCAGATCATCTTCCGGCATCCCGCAACCGTTGGACCCGGCCCGTGCCCGCCCAGCCCCAATCCGTCACGCTCGCGTTTCCCGACGGCGCCAAGCGCACCTACCCGTGCCCCGTCACCGGCCACGACGTCGCCGCCGCCATCTCGCCCGGCCTCGCGAAGGCCGCGCTCGCGGTCCGCCTCGACGGCGGCCTCCGCGACCTCACGCGTCCCATCACCGCGGACGGCGCCATCGAGATCGTGACCGGCAAGGACGCGAACCCCGAAGTCCTCGAGCTCATCCGCCACGACGCCGCACACGCGCTCGCCGAGGCGGCGAAGGAGCTCTACCCGGACGTCCAGGTCACCATCGGGCCGGCCATCGAGGACGGCTTCTACTACGACTTCGCCCGCGACGAGCCCTTCACGCCGTCCGACCTCGAGGCGATGGAGGCGCGCATGCGCGAGATCGTCGCCCGCGACGAGCCCATCACCCGCGAGGTCTGGGAACGCGACGACGCGGTCCGGTACTTCGATTCGATCGGCGAGCGCTACAAGGCCGAGATCATCCGCGACCTCCCCGACGACGAGGAGATCACGATCTACCGCCAGGGCGGGTTCGTCGACCTGTGCCGCGGTCCGCACCTTCCCTCCACCGGCAAGCTCGGCACCGCCTTCAAGCTCACGCGCCTCGCCGGCGCCTACTGGCGGGGCGATTCCCGCAACGCGATGCTCCAGCGCGTCTACGGCACCGCCTGGCGCAACCGCAAGGAACTCGACGCCCATCTCCACCGCCTCGAGGAGGCGGCCCGGCGCGACCACCGGCGCCTCGGCCGCGAGATGACGCTCTTCCACTTCCAGGAGGAAGCGGCAGGCGCGGTCTTCTGGCACGCGGGCGGCGCCACGCTCTACCGCACCGTCCGCACCTACATGCGCCGCCGCCTGGAGGCGGCGGGCTACCAGGAGGTCCAGACCCCCGAGCTCGTCGACCGCACGCTCTGGGAGCGCTCCGGACACTGGGAGAAGTTCCGCGAGCACATGTTCGTCGCGGAGACCGAGGACGCGGGCGGCAGCACGCTCGCCCTCAAGCCCATGAACTGCCCGGGGCACGTGCAGATCTACAAGCAGGGGCTCAAGAGCTACCGCGACCTGCCGCTCCGGATGGCGGAGTTCGGCTGCTGCCACCGCTACGAGCCCTCGGGCGCCCTGCACGGCCTCATGCGCCTGCGCGCCTTCACGCAGGACGACGCGCACATCTTCTGCACGGAGGACCAGATCACCGCCGAAACCGGTAGCTTCATCCGTCTCCTCCGGTTGGTCTACCGCGACTTCGGCTTCGAGGACGTGCTGGTGAAGTTCGCTGACCGCCCCGAGGTGCGCGCCGGTGACGACGCGGTCTGGGACCGGGCCGAGGCGGCGCTCCTGGGCGCCGTCGAGGAGACCGGGCTCGCGGTCGAGCACAATCCGGGCGAGGGTGCCTTCTACGGCCCGAAGCTCGAATTCGTGCTGGCCGACGCCATCGGGCGGAGCTGGCAGTGCGGCACCCTGCAGGTGGACTTCGTGCTGCCGGAACGGCTCGATGCGCTCTACACCGCCAGCGACGGCGAGCGCCGGCGGCCGGTGATGCTGCACCGCGCCATCCTGGGTTCCTTCGAGCGCTTCATCGGCATCCTGATCGAGCACTACGCCGGCAACCTGCCGTTGTGGCTGGCGCCCCGCCAGGTCGTCGTCGCCACGATCACCAGCGACGCCGACGGCTACGCCCGGGAGGTGCACGCCGCGCTCGAGGCGGCCGGGCTCCGCGCCGAACTCGACCGCCGGAACGAGAAGATCGGCTACAAGGTCCGGGAGCACTCCCTCGCCAAGGTGCCGGTCCTCCTGGTGGTCGGCCGACGCGAGGCCGAGCAGCGGCAGGTCGCGGTCCGACGGCTCGGGGATTCCGCCCAGCCGGTGCTGGCGCTGGACCAGTGTGTCTCCGCCCTGGCTGCCGAAGCCCAACCGCCGGACGCGACGGGCGGAACGGACACGCCAACGAACTGATCGCGTGGGCTGGTGTTCCCGATCCTGCGCAAAGCTCCGGGCCGCCTGTGCCAGCGCCTGACAGGTTCATCGTTGTCAGTCGGGACGGACTGAAGGCGCCCGCTTTTGAACGCACCATGGGGCCTGCACGAGCGCGGGATCGTTCACATAGGCAAGTTTCTGCCCCGCGGAATTCGCGTATTCCTTGCATCAACATCAGCCGAGGTTTTCTCGCTCCGGGTGGTCCGAGGCTGGGGCAGGCTCACCACCAACGCGCCAACATTTGCAGTGGACCAATCGGTGAGGGCAAGTCAGGGAGCGATTCAGATAGAAGCCATCTTGGTTAAAATGGCTCTTATGAAGGAAGTAGCCGCGAGAGAAGCCAAGAATCGCTTCGGCCACCTGCTCGATGCCGCGCAGAGCGGACCCGTGCGCGTGACCAGGAAGGGCCGCGCGGTCGGCGTGATGATGTCAGTGCAGCAGTATGAGCGGCTTCGGGGCGCCGCGTGGGAGCGCTTGGCCGCGACGATGGACGCCCTGGGCGAAGAAGCCTCCGCAAATGGCTTGACCAAGGCCCGGCTCGAAGCGCTTTCGGCAGATGAAAGCTGAGCGTGTCGATCTAGATACCAACGTCCTTATCCGTGCGGCGTTGCGCCGGGAAGAGCGGCCATGCCCGATTGTTGTCGCCGTGCGGGAGGAACGCGGCGTGCTGCTGTTCTCCGACGAGACATTTGACGAGTTGCAAACGCGGTTGCGTCTCCCGAAGATCGATCGTCATGTCAGCCCGGAAGGGAGGTCCATCTACCTGGCCCAGCTCGAAGCGGTCTCCGAATGGGTTCCGATCGCCGGCGCGCAACTCGGGTGCCGGGATCCCGATGACGACAAGCTGCTGCAGACGGCTCTGATGGGCGCGGCGGACTGCCTGGTCACGGGGGACTGGGACTTTTTCGAGATGTCTCCGTTCCAGAACATTCCGATACTGTCGCCAACGGGCTTTCTTGATCTTCGGACAGTCTGATAACAGCGGCTGCAATCGGTATGGTTTGGCGCCCCGCCAGATCGTCGTTGCCACGATCACCAGCAACGCCGACGGCTACGCCCGGGAGGTGCAGGCCACGCTCAATGCTGCCGGCCTCACGCCGCCGCCCTAGGTTGGATTAAGCTAGGAGTATGTGGCGTCGGAGCACTGTGACATGCCAGCCTCCCGTAACCGTCTAGACCCCGAGCGGCACCGGCGTCGCAGGAGCAAACCGACGGCCACATCGCGGGCACCGTCCGAACCCACCATGATGGACACGATCTTCGAACGGATCGACGAGATGGAGCGGACACCCGGCAGCGGTATCGCGATGTGTCATCAACAGGGCAAGACAGCGGTCTACGTTTCCGAGGACCGGAAGTACCTTATCGAGCATCCGCCGCACGGGACAATCAGGCGCACGCTTCGCCTCCCCGAATCACAAGGCGAGTGACAACTCGGGGGACGACTCCGACACTTCTGGTTGTGATCGGCGCAAACGGGGCCGGGAAGACCACGTGGGCCCGCGCCAACCGCGGGCTCCTCCCCAAACCATTTTACAACGCGGATTCGATCGCCGAGGGGTTGGGAGACCCGGACGATTCGACACTGCAGGCGAAAGCCCGGCAGATCGTCGATGCCGCCATCGACCGGGATCTCCAGGAACGGAGAATCTTCGGGTTTGAAAGTACCTACTCCGGCACGTCCCGCCCTGACATCGTGTGACGCGCGAAGGACCTGGGTTACGCAGTGCACGCCGTGTTCATCGGAACGGAAGCGTACGACATCAACATGAGCCGCGTCAGGAAACGCGTGCAGGAGGGAGGCCACGACATTCCAGCCGAAGAGATCATCCGGCGCTGGCTCGGTGCCCAGACAAACCTTCTCAACACATGGTCATGTTTCGACACGATCCGGATCATCGACAACTCAAGGGAGGAACCCGTCACGGTCGTTCGGCAGGACGGCGTCTCTCTGGAGGTTGCATCAGCGCCGCCACACTGGGTTTGGCAGCTGCTGAGACAGCAGGCTGACGTTGCTGCTGATCGTGGGAACAACTGAACGAGACCAGTCCGTTTCGGAGAAGGTCTGCGCCCGACACAACGGGCTGAGAAACAGGCCGTGCTGTCACCCACTGCAATGCAATCACGTCTGAAGCGGAATGGGGTCGCCGGCACCGACGACGGCGAAATCACAGGACATGCTGGCCGCGCGGCACTACCTGGTGCGTTCGACCGTTCGATTCCCTCAGCTTTGCAGCGGTGAGCGTATGCGCGCTCCCGGTATCTGATGGCAAGATGATCGCACACAGTCGGCGCCGGCGCCGGACCGGACCTTCGCCCTACAGCGACCATAACGGCCGATCGATCGTGCAATTCCACAACTCTTGCAATCTACGACCCTTCCCTGGGTGCCGACGTCTCGGCCGAACCGAGTGAGCTTCGCAAGCCTGCGCTTCTGTTCCGGGGTAATCAGGCAATGAACGGGGATCGTGCTGGCCTCTGGAATGTTCTTCCCGGATCAGGCAGTTCTCCCGAAGCCGGGCTTCGGCAAGGCGCATCAACCGTTCCCCGAACCCAGCGCGCGGTACTCCGGCGCGAACGCGGCACTGTCGACCCATTCCCCCTCTGCCCTCATGTCCTGCCATGACGCTGCACGCGATGACGCGGCCGTCCACCGAACCGTCCACGAGAATCCCCGAGGTGGCTACGATCGGGGCCACCTGCGCCGGCGGCTGCGTACCGTCTGTCTCGGCCGCGCCGTTCAAGCCGCGGTCCGCGCCTCGGACCTCGCGCGGACCGGACGAGCTGCCGCTTCCCCCGATCTGGCGCCCGGGCGTGATCAGCCCACGTACATGGCCCGTGACATCGCGCGTACGGTAGTCGTCGATCGGGTTTCCGGCAGTACAGCGGGCGTTGACGACGCCGGTCGGGTGGGCGAGCCTGAGTGGCGGATTCCCTTTTCGGGAGGGCTCCCATGACGGGCACACGACGACAGGCGAGAGCGTTGTCGTGGGCGGCCCACCGGGCCTGAGCCGACGGTGCGGGTCGCCTGGCCACTCCGCCGACCGTGGCGCCAGTGGAGTGCCTGTGCCCCGGCCCTGGCGGTGATCGTGTTGGCGGTTCCGGTTGCGTGGGCCCAGGCTGTGGACCCGCCGCAGCGGACGACGCCGCACCAGCAGGAATGCAAAGTACCGTTGCCGGCGGACTTTTGGGCGCAGCCGGCAAGTCAGCGCTTTCGGGCAGCCGAAGAATGGGCCTGGAATGCTCGAATCTGCCTAGGCCACATGGCGGACATGCGGTACGCACCGGGCGGCATGGGGGATGGGGAAGAATGCCTGCCGCCGCTGACCGAGGCGACCCCGGAAGCGGTGCCCGACCATCGGCGGCTCCGGCCGAAATTCCTGGAGCTCATTCTCGGGCACGAGCCCTGGGCGTCTGCGGCGAGACTTCCGCAGGTGTCGATTGCGTGTGCGGTTGTTCCCGGCGATCTGGATCTGATCAATCACTGGATCGATCCGGCGCTCGAGTTTGTCACGGGCAGGATTGCCGGCGATTTCAGGCTTTCAGGAACCGTTTTCGAGCGCTCCCTGAGGCTTTCGGGCTCCACGGTGAACGGCAAGCTAGCCGCCCGTCGCCTGAAGGTCGGGGGCAGCCTGCATCTGAATGACGTCAGCACGCTTGGGGAAATCGACCTGCTGGATGCCAACGTTGAGGGAACCGTGTCGTTAAGCAACTCCTCGGTCGACGGCGGGCTAGCCGCCCGTCGCCTGAAGGTCGGGGGCAGCCTGGATCTGAAAAAGTTCAGCACGCCTGGGGAAATCGACCTGCTGGACGCCAACGTTTGGGGAACCGTGTTGCTGAACACCTCCAGGGTGGGTGGCAAGCTCAATGCTGACCGCCTGGAGGTCGGGGGCAGTCTGCTCCTGCGCGACGGTGCCACGTTCCGGGATATTGACTTGCTGGGCGCAAAGATCAGGGGAAACGTGGATCTGAACAACTCCACGGTTACCGGCAAGCTCCGTGCCAGTCGTCTGGAAGTCGGGGGAAGCCTGCTGCTGCGCGGTCACGGCGAGTTCAAGAAGGCCGAGTACGGAGAAATCGAACTGCATGGTGCGAAGATCGGAGACACCGTTTCCATGGACGGCGCCACGGTGACCGGAAAGCTTGTCGCCCAGCGCCTTGAGGTTGACGGCAGCCTGCGCCTGGGCGACGGCGAATCCAGGGAAGCCCGGTTCGAGGAAATTGATCTCCTCAACGCCCGCATCGGCGGCGACGTTTCCTTGGCCGGCTCCACAGTGAACGGCAAGCTCAATGCCAATTATCTGGAGGTCGGCGGCAGCCTGCATCTGCACAGCGGCGGCACGTTCGAGGAGATCGATCTGCTCGGCGCCAAGGTGAATGGCATGATTCAGTTCATGCGGGGCAATTTCGGCGGCCAGGTCGATTTGACCGGCGCTGCCGTCGATGGAGAGCTCCACCTCTCCGACGGGCAGCCGGGCCAAAATCCGGTTTGGCGGGGCGAGGCCTCACTCATCCTGCGAAACGCGAAGGCCGACGCGTTGCAGGCGCGGCGCGACAGCTGGACCGTCTGGGGAGAAGAAGAACTCCTGCCGACGGACCTGACCGGTTTCTCGTTCAACGGGTTTGCTGGAATGGGCGCCTCGGACAGATCCGGCATGGGCCACGCGTCCGCCAGCTGGCTGATCGACTGGATCAAGGCGCAACGCGACTACGGGAACAGCTACAACCCGGAGCCCTACACGCAGGTGGCGACGGTGCTCGAGGCTGCCGGCGCGACCGAGAAAGCCAGGGCGATTCGGTTCGCCAGGCTCGAACACAAGGTCGAACACGATGATTCGATCAGTTCGGTCCGCCGGGCCGTGCTCATCGGGGAGTGGATGTTCGTGGGCTACGGGGTCTATCCGTTCCAGGCCCTCTACTGGTTCATCTTGCTGGTGGTGCTGGGCGGGCTGCTCGCGCAACGCAGCGAGCAGCGGTCCCTCCGAGGCTGGACGGGTCTCTGGTACAGCCTCGAGAATGCGCTGCCGCTTATCGACACGACTGACCGCTTCAAAGGTGTCAAGCACGACCGCGCCTGGCTCACGCACTTTTTCCACTTCCAGAAGGCGTTCGGCTTCGTGCTGGCCACGATACTGGTGGCCGCGCTCACGTTGCTGGGCAGCTAGCCCCGGTGCTTGCCGCCGGTTGGCGGCGGAGACATGCAGCGGCCTGCCTGATCCGCCGGCATTGCCGGGCGCGCGGGCGTTCCGGCAACGGCCGGCAGCGACAGTGTGCCCCGCGGCGTATTCCCGCCCGACCTGCAGGACGAGGCGATGACGGGCTTGGGCACGACGCGACGCCCCGGGTGTGTGCCCCGTCGACGTCGTGGAATTCGAGGCGCCGTAGAAATCGACAGCGAACGCATGCAGGGGGTCGCGCGCTACTGGCTCGGATTCGACGCGGAACTCAAGAACCGCCTCGAACAGGAGGCCAGCCCCAGGAATGCTCCGCGTCGTTCCTTGCGGTCAAGGCGATCGAGTCCGTGCTCCGCGTCCGCGCCGGAACAAGCGCTGCAGTCCGTTCAGCAATTCAGGAGGCGGACAAGGGGATCCTTTGTCTCGCAGGACGCGACGGATGCCGGGCAGCTTCATGGGAGACCGGCGCAGAAATTCCGCCGTCGCCAGCGGACCTCAAGTTCGATCCATCGTGAACCGTGACCCTGCACGGCCGGTGTTGGCGCTAGGCGTATGTGCCGGCCTTCCGCGTGATCGAGGACAAACCGGAGGCGCTTCTGCTCGTTGAGGGCCAGGAACCGCTCCCTGGGCTTCATCCGGTGCCGGCGCATGTTGCGGCAAGGGTTCGAGCCCTGAAGCCGGACGTCCCACAGTTCGGCCGGAGTCATCATCGCGGACAGCACCGGCAGGGCCCGGTTTGCGGTGCGAGGTGCGCCGTTCATGGAGTCGAACCAGCGTTGCACGTTGGCGCGGGCGCTATCGGCGAGGCGCATGGCGCCGAAGACGGGCAGGAGGTCGCGCCGGAGTGCGGCGGCGTTGCTCCTGCGGGTGGCGGGCTTCCACTGCCGCGCCTGGCGGCACATGAACTCGTCGGCGAAGTCCCGGAACATGGGGTCGGGCCAGCGTTCGGCCTGTGCGGCTTCGATGTCGGCCGCCGCGCGCGGGCCTCGGCCGCGGTCAGCTCTGCTGCCGTGCCGAGCAGATGCTGACCACGCAATCGGCGGTGGCGCGGCCGGAAAGCGGCCGGGCGCCGCCAACCACGCGGACGCTGGAGAAGGTCGCGAGGGCAACGGGATCCGGCTCCAAAGCCGCTTCGAGCCCGCGCAGACCCGCTGTCCATTGCACACCGGCTGGAATCGCTGTGCGCTCGCTGCCTTCGGGCTCAGCGTCCGTGCCGGATGAACTCGGCCGCGGTGAGGCCGGCATCCCGGGCGATGCGGCGGAGAAGGACGGGCGAGATGTCGCGGGAGCCGTGGACCGGCACGGTGGTGCTGCGCCCGTCCGGGTGGACAAAACGCTTGTGGGAGCCGCGCTGGCGTGCCTCGCGAAAGCCGAGCGCGGACAGGATGGCGATGACCTCGCGCGGACGGAGCCGGCAGGACGGGCATGGCCGCTCAGACCCGGACGGTCTGGGTTCCGATGAACTCCCCCTCGATCGCTGGCTCACCGTCCTCCAGGATCAGGGCAACGACTTCGGTGAGGTTGGCGTTGAGTTCGTCCAGCGTCGCGCCCTGGGTGTGGGCGCCGGCGAGGCCGGGTACGTAGCCGACATAGAGACCGGTGTCAGGGCAGCGCTCGACGACGGCAGTGTAGGCGCGCATGGCGGGCGTCCCCTTCCTACGGGAGAAGTCTAGGACAGGAGCACGCTGGCGGAAAGACAAGGGCGGGCGGAAGTCCGGCCGGGGAAACCGCTGGCCACAGCCCGGCGTCAGGGAAGCAGCAGCCTGAGGAGTCCGAACGTGACGCCTGAATCGATGGCAACGATTGCGAGCGCGACCTTGTAGAGATCCGCCTTGGTCGCGAGATGGTCGCGGCCGGGGATGTTGGCTTTTCCGAGAGCGGCCGCGACGGCTTCAGCCTTCTGGCAGTCAAAACCGGCCGCTTCGAGGTCGTGCGTGGTGGACAGCTTGTCGAAGGATGCAGCCACGAGGAGAGTCTACGAGGAGAGTCTACGAGGAGAGTCTAACGGTACATACTGAATGATCGGTGCTGAACCGGGCTCGCCGGGAATTCCGGCACTCTTGTTGCCGGCCCGTCATCGAGACCGGCCCATTCCGGTAGATCCCATGAGGTCGGCCGACGCGAGGCCGAACAGCGGCTGGTCGCGGTTCGCCATCTCGGTGACTCCGCACGGCCGGTGCTGGCGCTGGGCGAATGTGTCTCAGCCCTGGCTGCCGAATCGAGCCAGCCGGGCACCGCACCGAGCGTAGCGGCCGGAACGGGCTGACCGGCCAAGCACATTTCCGGCTTCGACCGCCGCGACCTGCTCGCCAGCCAGCTCACAACCAGCCTTCGAGTCTGAACGTCGGGGAAGAAGGCCTGCACGCCGCGCATCGCGATTCTGGAACAGCCAACGGTAGCAATCCGCGCGGGTTGGCCAGCTTGGGTAAAGCAGCCAGCGGTGGTGGGCCGTGTGCAACTCTCATTCAGCCGGCGGAGCCTGTGACGGCGAAGCGAGGCTGGAGACAGAGGCGCTCACTCGGGTCGTTGCCGCGTCACTCCTCTCGCTCTGGAGAAATCATGTCGGCGAAGTGGCGGGCGGACGTGACCGAGGCGTTACTCGGAGGGTTGTCGAGAAGCAGTCCGTCGCCGGTGACAAGCAGCGCCTGCGGAAAGGTTGCGAGCAACGCCCACAGGTGATTGTCGCCGGAATCGAGAGCGTCGCCGTCGACGGCGGGCTCGCGCCACATGGAATTGGCAACCAGGCATGCGAGTACCCGATCGATGTCATCGTCTGTGCACCGGTGAACTCGTACAAGTGCGGGGCGGCGCAGCACTGAGGAGTATTCGTCAAGGAGGTCGCCCGACATCAAGTACAGCAGGTTGCCGTCGAGCATGGCGTTCAAGATCCGGGCTGGCGGGCTACCCCCGTCCGCGCCGATCAAGCCGGAGACAACGACGTTCGTGTCGACAACGCACACCGGCGAGAGCATCGCCCGATTTCTCCACCCCGAAGCCGTGATCCACGGTGCTGATTCGGACTAGTCCCCGTCTCGAAATCGCCTTGTCTCTTCGACGGCCAACGTCATCGCGTCGTCGGCACTCAATCGCGACTTGACACGCGCCCTGGCGACGATGTCCTCGACGGCATCGTAGGGTTGGATACCTCTCAACTCCAAGCTCTCCTCGATGATCGAACCCATGGAGCGGTTCCTCCGTGCCGCCGCCTCCTTCAGCGCACGGTGGGTTCGGTCGGTCAGGCTGATCGTCAGGCGAGGCATACCGTGAAGTCCACATCGTTGTCGGTGTCCGGAGTCCTACGCATCATATCACTACATCACCACCTCACCATCGTGACGACATTTCACCGCCGTACCCTTACGACGGGCGCTCAACTTCATGAGAATGCTGGCGTCAGGTGGGCGTCGGCTCGGCCCGTGGAACACTCCTGCGATCGAGTGGCTGCCCGTCCTGCGGACACAGCCGCCCTCTCAGTCCGGCTACCCGGCGCACCGGAGTGTCACGCTACCGCGGCCAAGCCAACTCCATGGAGGGCAAGCTGGTAGTTCCAGGATCCGCTGGCATCAACGCATCAAGGCAATTATGCATCGATGCATGAGGACGACCCTGACATTGGACCCGGATGTGGCTGCCCTGCTCCAGCGAGTACGGCACGCCCAGGGTGGCAGCTTCAAGACGGTCGTGAACGACGCCTTGCGGGAAGGTCTGCGACACATGATCGCGCCCCCCGACCCGCCGGTTCGATATCGAACCCCTACCGTCGACCTCGGTCGATGTCTGGTCGGCAGCCTCGACGACGTCGCCGAAGTGCTTGCAGCCGGAGAAGGGGAACGATTCCGGTGATCCTCGTCGATGCAAACTTGCTGGTGTACGCCCATGTCGGCTCGTTTCCGCAGCACGACACCGCGCGAGATTGGCTGGATGGCCGACTCAGTGGTAGAGCACCCGTGGGTTTGCCTTGGCCGAGCCTTCTGGCATTCGTCCGAATGGTCAGCAGTCCGCGAATCTTCGACCGTCCTATATCTGTACTGGCAGCTTGGCAGCAGGTAGAGTCATGGCTGGCCCCGGAGTCGACCTGGATTCCGTTGCCCACCGCCCGCCACCGGGAAGTACTGGCACCCCTCATGGCTGGCGCAGAAGGCCGGGCAAACCTCATACCGGACGCTCACCTGGCCGCCCTCGCCGTCGAGCATGGACTCGTCCTGTGTTCGGCAGATGGCGATTTCGCCCGCTTCGAAGGGCTGCAGTGGACCAACCCGCTCAAGTAACGCCGATCCGCTGCAGCCTTCGGCCCCATCCGATACCGCTGGGCTCGTGCACCGTGCGCCAATGTGGCCACCAAGCCACTGTTCGGCAGCTGGAATCCGTCCGAACTCACGCCGCTCGGCGGCGAAGCTCACGATGACCGGCGCGCAACCACGATGTCAAAACGGCGGAGCGGTGTTTGCAAGCACGACGGTCCTGCTGGACAGTGAATGGGGCCTGTGCAGCGTCTATGGCTTTGCGCCGGAAGAGTTCGCGGTGGCACACCGTGCTTTCGCGGGGCTGCCGGGCGTCACCGTTGAGGATCCCGGCCTGCTGGTAGATGCACCCTGGAGATGCCGGTCCCGGCCGACCAGGGAACACCCATTCCTAAGGGCCGGGACGGACCCGTGTCCTACCGGCGGGCTCCCACCATAAGCCCGCCGTCATCACAAGAACACCTTTTCGGCGGCTCTTGCACAGTGATTTGGATGAGCTGTATCCCCATGAAGGCTGGCTGGTGATGAAGACAACCCTCAATCTGAACGATCAGGTCCTGCGCCAAGCCAAGGGCCGGGCGGCCCGCGACGGAATCACGCTGACGAGATTCGTCGAAGACGCTCTGCGGGCGCGGCTCGCGGCAGTGCAGGACCGCAAGGAACCGTTCCGCATGCGACTGAAGCCTGTCAAAGGGGATCGGCCGCCGAATGTCGATGTCAGCGACCGGGACGCGCTGTACGATGTGATCGACCGGCCGTAATAGCGGTTGACACGAACGTCCTGATGTATGCGCACCGGGTCGAGAGCGAATGGCGCGAGACAGGGACGGCGCGGCTCGTCGCCCTCGGCGAAGGCGTGGGACGATGGGCATAGCCGGTGTTCTGCGTCAGCGAATTCATGCGGGTGGTGACCCGCAGGCAAGTGTTCAATCCGCCCTCGACGGTCGCGCAGGCGGCCGACTTTATTGAGGCTGTAGTCGCCTCGCCGAGTTGCGAGGTTGTCCGGCCCGGCCCGGAGTTCATGGCGTGGCTGCCATCAACTGCCCGCGAGGCAAATTCGCATGGCAACCTGATGTTCGATGCGCGGATCGCAGCCGTGTGCCGCGAACACGGTATCGATGGCATTCAGACGAGCGACAGCGATTTCGAGCGGTTCGGTGCCTTGTACGTCCAGCGTCTGGAGTAACGGCACGCATGCCGGTCCGGGCTGTGGCACGGCAGATCAACAGCGCCCCCCGGATTCACGGAGTCGGCAGCCGGCCGCAGCAGGTTGGCCAAAGTACGTGAACAGCTGCCGGCGACCGTGGTGCCGTGCGCGGGCCCGTCTGCGAGGTGCCCGGCCGGGTCGCGCTCCGGTCCAGCCGCACGTGCAATGCCCTCAGCCCGCCGATCTCACCGCTGCGTCGGTCCACTCAGCAGAGGAGGCGCAGGGCTGCCGCTGCGTCCCCCGGGATTCTGCCCTCGGCCCTCAGCGCGTCCGGTGTCCGTCCGAGACGGCGGAACTCGTGTTCCGTCAGGAAACGCTCCACGCAGGACCCATCGCGCCAGTTCGCAGCCACACATGGCCCGTGACCACGACCGCAATCAGTCCGCCAGCCGCTTCGTCACCAGACCTGCAAAGCGATCGAAGTCGCGGTCCTCGGTCATCAACCGCGCCACACCGTGTTCCCGACACAAGGCCACGATCTGCGCGTCGAACGCCAGGTTGCCGATCGCGTTCCCTTCCTGGACGGCCTCCACCAGAAGGGCCGGATAGTCTGGACCGGGGCACAGTACCGTCAGGCTGGGGGATGCGATCAGTCGCCGCACGGCCAAGCATGCCTCATCCGCGGAATGCGGCGGGTTGAACAACCGCGGGTGCGTCACCACCCGCACGAACTCTCCCAGGCAGAAGACCGGGATAGCCCAACGCGACGAAGATTCGGCCAGGTCGCGCACCGCCGCTTCCGCGAGGACATGCCGTGGCGACTCATGCCGATGCGCATGGACGAGAACATTCGTGTCGACGGCGATCAACCGCGCCCGTCCATCCGTTCGTACAACGCGTCCCTGTCGTCCACATTGACGCCGGCCACCGGCTGTCCGCCCTTGACCACCAGCTCGGCGCGAAACGGCCGCGCCGTTGACACGGACGTTGCCAAGTACTGCCGCAGCGCCCGCTCGATCAGGCGGGTCAGCGTATCGCCGTCCTCTGCTGCCCGCACCTTGGCGGCGCGGATCAGGCGATCATCGAAGTTGAGCGTCGTCTTCATACAGATATCTTTATTCTAGTGCCAGATATCTGTCAAACGGCCTGTCGTACGCTGGAACCGACATGTCTGTCAGCCGACTTCATCCGTGGGTTGGCCAGCGTTCGTCTGCGGAGCCCGAACACGCCGCATCGTAACCTGACGCACGGTCAGCGTGGGCTCCATACGGGGCCATAAGAATTGCGGAAACCGTGCTTTTTTGTATACACTCGGGCCTATGGCCCGCACCTTAGAGTGCTCCTGAGCCTGCCGGCAGCCTCTCGCTGCTAAACGCTATGGCTTTGACCGGAGTCAGGTCTTGCCTGACGTGTCCGGCTCTCTGCGGGCCTGTTATCGGAGTGCTCTTCATTCCACACCATACCTACGCCCGAGAATTTCGCCGCGCTTCTGGAGTCTCCTCATGCGTCTGCTTAAGTACCTTCGGATGGTCCTAAGAAAGCCTCCCGAACTTCCGAAGTACGACCGCGAGACTATTCGTGAAATGGAACGAGAGACTGTTTCTCGTTTCAGCAGAGGGAACGTCCGGCTGCAGCTCGGCGAATATCTGACCCGCGAGGACCTTGATAACGAACTGGAACAGATCAAGGGTCTTCGATTCGATGAGCGATGAATCTCGGGGGACTACGTCAGATTCCCCAACGGTCCAACAGTACCGGTCTGCCTATGAACAGGCAAACAAGTTTGCCAAGGAAGTGGAGTTGTTTCGATCAGCCGTCGTCATTCCTGCTCACAATGAATTGCGGAATGCCGGCTACCATTTCCTTCGTTCTCTGTCCGATAGTGGGCAAGTTGTCAGTCAAAAGGAACTCGGCAAAGCCATCGGGCATTGCGATCGATCGATGTACGAGGCTTCGGAGGCCGGGATCTTTCATGCACTAAAGATCATCGATCAGTTCAATGAGGCTTACGAAGGGCTAGTCGTCATCAACTATCTGGATGACTGGGAAGACATTCTTCTAACGGCATCCGATGCTCAGGATGCCATCGCGGCCGGACGTTCAAGAGAGGGTGCTGTTGCGACCGCGACCGTCTACATGGAACATTTCAGTAAATTGAAGGCCATATGCAGAAAGATTGACATCTCCCGAAGTACCATGAATGCGGCCGCCAGGCGTGAGACACGGCTGTTCTGGTGGCGCGCCGTAGCTCCTGCTGCTGTGGTGTGTGTAGCGGCCTCATCGTCGCGGCGGCCGCAGTGTTCAAGGAAGAATTGCGCTGCTGGCTGATCGGTTGACGGAAGCTGAAGCCTGTTCGTCGTCATTGTTCGAGGAATCGCAAGGCCCGTGCGAAGGGAGTGTTGGACCGTCACGCCGTCAGGTAGCTGACCCTGCGTTCGGGACCGAGAAACCTCGCGAGGCGAGCTACGAGATGAGATTGGGACACCGCAACCGGCGCCCGACCACCCCGCAAACGATTGCTTCCATCTGCTGTTCAGTATCCAGTTCGCGCGCATTGTGGCGCCCGGTGCTTGCGCTGGCCCGGTGCGTCTTTACCCTTGTGTACAGAGCCCGATCGTCGGGCACGGGAGGAAGCACGCTTGCGGAGACAAACTAATCGCTAGGGGCCCTGCGCGGCCGGTTGCCCCGACACGCCGCGGCCCGCGAATCAATCAGGAAATCAGGATTGATCCGGTTCGTCTAATCGACTTCGATGGAACCATGGTGGGCGTCGTCCCGCTCGAAGAGGGACTTGCACGCGCCGAGGACGCCGGGCTCGACCTTGTGGAGGTATCCCCCAATGCATCCCCGCCGGTCTGCAAGATCCTCGACTACGGCAAGTACCGTTACCGGGACCAGCGGAAAGCGCGCGAAGCCAAGAAGCGGCAACGCACGTTCGAGGTCAAGGAAGTCAAGATCAGACCCAACATCGACGGGCACGACTACGCCGTGAAGATGCGGTCGATCACCAAGTTTCTCGACTACGGCAACAAGGTAAAGGTCACCCTCCGTTTCCGCGGACGCGAACTGGCACATCAGGAACTCGGGGCGCAGGTGCTCGAGCGCATCCGCGGCGAACTGTCCGAACGGGTACGGATCGAGCAGCTGCCGTCGATGGACGGTCGCCAGATGGTGATGGTGGTGGCCCCCGTCCAGGGCCTCGGCCACGCCACCCAGGCGGTGGAGGCTTCCATCGCGGCGCGGCAGCAGGCGACGGAAAGTGCCGCTCCGGCGGCTGCGGAGCCGGAACGCATGCCCGCTCCGCCGGAACCCGAGCCGGCGGCATCGGATCCCGAGGAGACGCTCCCGACGCCGCCACCTGACGACGAAGCTCCCCTCGCGGCGGCACCGGAGGCCTGACCGGACGGGGTGTCCCCGTCGGCATCCCCTGCCGTGACCACCAGCCTCGCCTACCTTGCCTCGACCGGCGACGTGCGCATCGCGTATGTGCGCACCGCCGGTTCCGGACCGGGCGTCGTGTTCCTGGGCGGCTTCATGTCGGACATGACCGGCACCAAGGCGACCGCACTCGAGGCGTGGGCGCGCGACGGGAACCGCGCTTTCGTCCGCTTCGACTATCGTGGCCACGGCGCCTCCGAGGGGGTATTCGAGGACGGCACGATCGGCACCTGGCTTGCAGACGCGCTGGCCGTGCTGGACGGGGCAACCGAGGGCCCGCAAATCCTCGTCGGTTCCAGCATGGGCGGCTGGATCGCCCTCCTCGCGGCGCGGGCGCGGCCCACACGGATCGCCGGCCTGCTCGGCATCGCGGCCGCACCCGACTTTACGCGCCGCATGTGGCAGGACGATTTCGGCGAGAGCGAACGCGAGGCCATCCGGCGCGCCGGGCGCGTGACCGTTCCGTCCGAGTACAGCGAAGAAGGCTACGTGATCACCCGGGAACTCCTGGAAGAGGCTGAGCAGCACATGCTGCTGGACGCACCCATCCCGATCCGCTGCCCCGTCCGCCTGCTGCACGGCATGCGGGACGAGGCGGTGCCCTGGGAGACCTCGCTCCGGATCGCCGAGCAGCTCGAGACGGACGATGTCGAGGCAATCCTTGTCGGGAGCGGCGACCACCGCCTGTCCGAGGCGGCCGACATCGAGCGAATGCTACGCACGCTTGAGGACCTCATAACGGCGGCTTCGGTCCAGGACGGCTGACCTGCGGGCCGCGACGCTCCACCGCCCGGCCGGGCGCTGCCACCGGCGCATCGGCCCGGGACCTCGGCTCGTGAACGGAGAACCCGCCCGCCCGCCCGCGCCGGTTCGCCTCCGCACCAAGCGTCAAAGTGTCCGCTCGGCCGCGCACGTCATCAGCGCCGCTCGCGCCGCCGGTCGCTCGATGCCGCGCTCGCCATTTCGCTGAACTCGGGATTAAGCGCCGCTTGTCATGCTCGCCGGAGCGGTGCCGCTGCAGCTACGAAATCTCCTGACGCAGTAGCTATTGGTCGCGGCCTCGCCCGCATGAGATCAGTGGGCATCAACGTTTTGAACAGTAAGCTGAGCGAGCTGAACCTTACGGACGAGCTCCTGGTCTTCCAGCTGATCCGCTATCCGCAAGGCCTGGTCGAGATCGTGCTGGCCTACCACGCCGCCCAGCGCGACCGGTTCCACGCGGTAGGTCCTGGCCGAGGCGGCGATGCGGTCGCCTTGCAGCCCCGCGCGAAGCGCGTCATTGGCCACCGCCGTGAACGACCGACACGAACAGTGCGCAATGTCTTTCAGCTGTCTCGCAATCCCATCTTCGATCGTCAACGTGGTTCGCATGCCTTCGCTCCCGTTCCTCGTCGGCTGTGCCCCTTCCGGGAGCCATCACAGCATGTGGGAGGCGCGCATCATGACATCATGCTGACGGACAGTAGTGACGGCACCGCACGTTCGTCCGATACCCTGACTGCAATGCGGCAGGTTCGCGACTCGTCGCCTGTTGCCTGTCGCAGCCGGCCGGTCTCGATCGCCTGACGCGGACACCCGCGGACCTCGTCTCAGCCTTGGCGGATCCATCCGGCCGCGCCTGACGTGCGCATGGCTGTCGAAACCACCAGCCGTCATGAACTGGCTTGCCGCTACGGCAGCAGATCCGGTCTCCCTGCTCCGCACACCCGTGGCTCGGTCATGAAGGCGCCGCCACGGCCGGTTCCAGCAAACCCTCGTACTGTCCTGACCTCACGAGCCGCCCGGAGACGTCGATCAGGCGGGCGCTACGCTTTGAGGAGCCCGCAGCCACTCTGCGAAGCGCCACGCCGCTCCTGCCGGTTCCGGCGCCTGCGGTCACTTGAACGCCCTAAGTTCGTATCCTCTCTGCAGGGGCAGAGCCCGCCATCCCGGATCTTTCGGGAGACCTCTGATGCTTACGCGCCGCCGCGTCTCGCTTCTTGCCGCCATTGTATTCAGTTCGGCAATTCTCGCCCTCAGCGCCTGTGCCGGCGGCGGCAAGCGCCCGGCCGAAGGCGGGCAGCCCCATCCCAATCCCATGCATATCCGCCGGCCCAGGCCGATCGTCCGGCGACGGCGAGTTCGACCGCGCCGCGGCCGCCGACGTGGCCGAAAGCGGCCGGACGGGCATCGCTCCAAACCTGCCCGCAATCGGAACCGCGGCCGCCGGGGCCGTCGCCGCCGCGGCGGACGCCGCGCGCGTCGTATCCGTGCCAAGAGCCGTTGACGGCCTCCGCATCCGCCGCTCGACGGTAAACTCGGACGACCGCCAGGATTCTGGCGAGATCCGGTACATCACGATCGGCCTGCTCGCCAATCGCATGGTGCTCCTGGCGTGGACGCCGCGAGACGACGCCCGCCGTATCATCAGCATGAGAAAGGCCAACACCCGTGAACGAGCCCTCTGCGAGCATCGGCTCCGATGACGACCTTCCCGATCTCAGCACGCAGGAATGGCAGGCAAAACTCGCCCAAGCTCCGGTGCGCCGCGGACGGCCGAAAGCGGACGTGACCAAGGTCTCCACCACGCTCCGCCTCGACCCCGACGTGATCGCTGCCTTCCGCGCTGGCGGCCCCGGCTGGCAAAGCCGCATCAACGACGCGCTGCGCAAGGCCGCCAGCCTGCCGTGACCCCCCAGCCCGACCGATCTCCACGATACAACCGGAGGCAGGATCGCCATGACTTCCTGACAGATCAATTTGAGACGGAATATAGGTTGTGTATCGATGCTCATGCAGAAGATGCCGCAATACCTGTAGTCAGCCTCCCCCGCAGAACGGCAACAGCGCCACGATGATCCACAGCACCGGTTTCGCCCGACCTGATTTGGTGAAGCAGCACGCACGGGCGCTTTGCACAACGCTTGTTGTGCTGACAGCAGGAACAACAGCAGCAGCAAAAGCTGATGGACCGTTCGCCGAACTCCACAACCCTGAAAATGGGATTGTCACCGATGAGGCCGGCGAGACCATCCAACTCACCGTCACACCGGACTCCTACTCGGTCCTCGCCAGAGACGGACGGGGGCCGTGGATCAGCACCAGCCCCGTTGACCCCGCTGACCCGGCCGAGCGCGCTGTCTTGGTCATCACGTGCGAATCCGCATCAAGCGGCGCGACAGCACAAGCCCAAGTACGACTTGTGCTCCCGCCGCTGCCAGACAACTATGAAGCCATGACCCGCAGCCCCAACGGCTGGGATAGCACCCGGATTTTCGACCACAGGTCTAGCGTCCAAGAAACCGTGTGGGTGTCAGGCCGGCCATACGGCAACGCAAAATTTATCTTTCCGGGCCGAAGTTCCGGGAACCCGTCACCGCCCGGCTGGATCGAACTCCAGCCACGGGCAATCCTGGGGCAGCTCGCGCGCGGAAGCACGTGGAAACTGGAGTTCCACAGAAGAATCGACCAGGTAGTGTTCCCGGCAAGCAGCCCGGCCTTGATGACAGCCTCCAAACTCATGCGGCGTCTCTGCACGAGCTGATAACCCGAATCGGAATGACCATACCGGGCGGATCACGCTCCACAGCGAAAGATTCAGAAGGTTCAACCGCCGGGATTCCAGATCCCGATCACAGCCATGGCGCCACGGATAGGAGCAGGACATCCCATCGACGTGAGCACGCAAGGAGAAGCCGTGACGCTGGACGTGCACACGCCCAAAAAGCCGAGAGGCTGGCAAGTGACCACTGCGCGATACACGAGGCCAGCTCATTGGGCAGGCGACCGAACAGACCGGTGACAGCCAAAAGACACCCGTCCGCTATCCGGCCGGCTATGTTCGGATAGTCCGATTGCCCGGAGCCCCCACTCGCGCGCTTCCCCGACGTACCTGCCCGGCCACCCGGTCCGCGAAGAACTCCGGACAGCGCTCCGCGAGCGCGGCGGCAGTTCCGTCCTGGTGAAATTCCAGGCGGAGGCCCGTGAATACAGTATGCGGTCCTACCGGCTGGAGCCGGAGAACGTGCCGTTGCCGGCCGGCCTCGCGGGCCGGCTGCGGGCATTCGCGGAGGCGACGGTCGACGTCAAGCCTGCCGCAGGAGGCGCGCCATCGCGGCAAGCGGGGCAGGCTCACGTGGAAACTCGGCGACGACCGGATCGAGATCGGATACTGAGCGGCGGCGTTCGGGATCACCTGCACGGAGGCTACTCCCACTGCCGGAAAGCGCCGGCGCCGGCCGGCAGCAGGCAAGACCACAAGCAGAACGCGACAACCCCTTCGATGGGGCGTACACGGGGCATACACATGCCGCCCGGAAAGTGGGTGTGAAAGTGGGCAGCGCCTCTTGGATATTGGGGAAGTCCGTTGAGAGACATCTGGTTATCACTATCATCCGGGCGGTGGATCGCCGTCGGGCCCGACTCCTGCTGCGTTTCATCGTTGCGAACAACCCGCGTCGTGCGGACGACAGCCCCTGCAGCTCCCGGTACTCGGGAGCCTCCAGGTTCACCGTTATCCGTTCTTTCGAAGCCACTGCAACCTGCCGCACCCTGCTGCGACACGCTGCGATCTACAGGGTGCCCTCTGACACATTCACTTTTCAGTGCCATGAGGCTTTAAATCTGCAACGAGACGGAATGTAAATTCTATCTCACTGTGTCTTGGGTACGGCTTAAGTTTCAATTCAGGCCAAACTCACCGCGTGACCGCAGTATCTCCTTCCAATGCCTTTCGTCGGCCAGGACCGCATCATCGGCAGTGCGCGCCGCGTGGCTTTCCGACAGCGCGAACCGAAAGTGCGCTCGGCAATAGTCCAGTTCCTGCCCGTCCAGCACTGCCCGGAGTTCGACTACGCACCCCAGCGTGACCACACACCGTGACACGCGCGTACTGGCCAACTCCCGTGGCTACCCCGAAGAATCCAAACACAACAGGTTTCGGGCGGAACCGTCGCAGAACTGTCGTGACTCCGTTCATGAAGGCTTCACTGCGGCCGACAACGCGATTGACAACGACTCCACCGCACCCTACAGCGTCACCGAACCCGCACGGCGTAGCGCCAACGGCAAGGGAAATGGAAAGGTAGTGCTGAATCCAAGTCAAGTTATATTGCAGGAACAATCACTTAAGTCTAGAGGGCCTCGACGACGACGCGGATGCCGCGCGCGTCGTGCCCGTGCCAAGAGCCGTTGACAGCCTCCGCATCCGCCGCTCGACGGTAAACTCGGACGACCGCAGCGCCACCTGCCGACACCGGCCAATCTACGCCGATCAGACCGCCGCGAACGCGGCGAGGCCGCGAGCACACCACGAGACCGCAGGTACTCCGCGGCCAGCACAAATGACCTGCCAGAGCGTGACGGGCACGCGTCCCCATCCGGGCGCGGACATCATGTTGTCCCGGGCACCAGCGCCTGCTTCCGGTCAATGTGCTAGGCTATCGACAGCGGTGCCTGACCGAAATTCACCGGTGCCTCGTCCCCCCTTTCCCGCCAGCTTCGATTACCTGTATCCGACTGCCTTGACCGCGGCGACCGCACACGGCCAGTTGTGCGGCTTGGTCCGAGCCTCAGCACGAGGCACGATCTCCCAGAACGGTCGAGCCCGCGCTTTCCGCAGGAATTGCGTGCCGTCGATCAGGCTACGGCCGGCACCGCCAGGCAGTCGCGCGCCATCGCCTCGGCAACCTGCGCAGGTGGTCGGTTCGTGCGGGCGCTGACCTTGAAGATTGTCTCCAGCCGATCGCCAATGCCGGCGACATCCGCGCCTACGGCCGCGCGGGCGTACGGCTCGCCCCGGCGGAGAATGTCCTGTGCCACGCTGATCAGCCCGCCGGCGTTGATCACGTAGTCGGGCGCATAGAGCACGCCGTCCCGGTGCAGTGCCATGCCGTCCCCGGGGGTTTCAAGCTGGTTGTTGGCAGCACCCGCGATCACGCCGGCCTTTAATTGCCGCCGCGTCGCCCCGTTGACGGCGCCGCCGAGCGCGCACGGCGCGAACACCTCCGCCTCCACTCCCGCGATCACGTCCGGCTCGACGGGCACGGCGCCGAACGCGCTCACCGCCCGTTGCACGCGATCCGCCGCCACGTCGCTCACGATCAGCTGCGCACCGCCATCGTGCAGCAGCCGGGAGAGGTGGAAGCCCACGTGCCCGAGACCCTGTACGGCGACCGTGAAACCGTCGAGACTGCCAGCGCCATAACGATGCCGGACGGCGGCCCGGATTCCGTGCAGCACACCCAGGGCCGTCATCGGTGACGGGTCCCCGCTCCCGTCCGCCACACCCGCCACATGCCGGGTCTCGCGGCGCACCTCGTCCATGTCCTCCACCGACGTGCCCACGTCCTCGCCGGTGATGTAGGTCCCGCGCAGATGTTCCACTGCCCGGCCAAAGGCTCTGAAGAGTTCCGGCGACTTCTCACGGCGAGGATCGCCGACGATCACCGCCTTGCCGCCGCCCAGAGGCAACCCGGCCAGCGCCGCCTTGAAGGTCATGCCGCGCGCCAGGCGCTGCGCGTCGGCCAGCGCGTCATCTTCACTTGCGTAGCGCCACATGCGGCAGCCGCCCATCGCCGGTCCCAACGTCGTATCGTGGACGGCGATCACGGCGCTCAATCCGCTCTCCGGGTCCCTGCACCGAAGGATTTTCTCGAAACCGGGAATCACCAACGTTTGATAATTGATCAGGCTAGCCTCCTTCGGCCTGTGGCCTGACACAACTCCAGGCTCTCAGGCCGTCACGTACACCCGCTACTAGTGATATGGGGAGGACGACGGCAGACCGCCAGATACCTCACGAAATCGTGACTCGATGGGAATGGCCGCACCCATTTTTCACGAGTTCGCCCCCGACCTGCGCCACGGCCACAGGGTCTATGCCTCCGATCTCGGCTCGACCCCCCCGTCAGGCTCTCGTTCTCGTTACGATTTGCCCCGTCACGCCGAGGTCGGATCGGAGACCATGCCCGAAATCATCAACCATGCCCGCCAACGCATCGAGGCAGGCGATCTCGCAATCGGTGTCGGCCTTCGCCAGGCACGCACGGTCGACATCGGCCCCATCATGAAGAGCTGCGGCTACGACTGGCTGTTCATCGACCTCGAGCACAACACCATGACCCTGGATACGGCGGCGCAGATCAGCGTGGCCGCCGGGGCGGCCGGGATCACGCCGGTTGTCCGCGTGCACGCGCTGGCATTGCACGACGCGACGCGCGTGCTCGACGGCGGCGCACTGGGGGTCGTGGTGCCCCACGTCGACACCCCGGAACGCGCCGCGGAGGTGGTCGCCTGGTGCAAGTATCCGCCGATCGGCAAGCGCTCGATCACCGGCGCCCTTCCGCAGCTCGGGTTCCGGTCGCTGCCCATCCCAGAGGCGACCGCAGCGATCAACGCGGCCACACTCGTCGTCGTCATGCTGGAGACCCCGCTTGCCGTCGCGAACGCCGCCGCCATCGCGGCGGTGCCCGGGGTCGACGCCCTGCTGGTCGGGACCAACGACCTCACGATCGAAATGGGCATTGGCGGCCAGATCGGACATCCTCGCGTTGCCGAGGCCTACGAAACTGTCCTCGCCGCCTGCTCGGCGCACGGCGTGTATCCCGGCCTGGGCGGCGTCTATCAGCGCGACCTGATGGAACGCTACGTGGGCATGGGCTTCCGGCTGATCCTGGCCGGCAACGACCTCCCGTTCATGATGTCAGCTGCGAAAGAACAGTCCGCATTTCTTCGCGATCTTGAACCCAGTTGAAGCGCCAGAGCTATCCCGGCGGGGCTACCGCGCGGCGTCATTCCGTATCTTGGCCTCGGGCTTGGGGGTCCTAGTCAAACGTCGCAGTGAGCGCTTCCGACTCTCGTGCGGCGACCGTTCACCAGGGAGGTCCAGCCCCAATTCTTGGCAACATTCCCGATTCAGTCTCCCGCTGGTCCAACGCCTCCACGCCCGGTGCAGCACAACCAAGAAGCCCTCAAGTAGCTTCGAATACGGTGACTTGCCACTCCCTCGGGGTACCGGGTCAAAGGACTGAGTGCATTAGCGCACGATGGTGAGCGAAACTCCCGTGAACAACTCGCGCCCCGGTCGGCGCGATGCGGAGACTGGCGGCGGGGATGCCAGGAGGCGTGGACGGCGGGTTGGGCTGCAGGCAGATGACCCGGTCAAGAGCGCGGTCCAGGTCAAGCTGGTGCAGCCGCTGCGCCGTCGGCCCCGGGGCCGATTCGGTGTAGCCGATCACGCCAATGCCCGCTTCTCGCAGGGCTGCCAGGGCGGCGTCGACGCCGGGGTACAGCGCCAGGGCCGCGCTCGCGGCCCGGTCGCACCCGGCGTGCATGCGATCGCGCTCGGCCGGCGGGATGCGTGCCCGCAGGACGGGCTCGAGGTCGAGCGGGCGCGCCGGCTCGGACGTGCCGACGCGGCGGTGCAGGGCACCCAGCATCGCCTCGATCGTGCTCTGGTCGAGGCCGGTCGCCTGGATGGTGCCGGCGATCAGCGTGTGGATCCGGCGGTGCAATGGCGTGAGCCAGTCGTAGAGGGTGTTCTCGAGGTCGGTCACGATGAACCGGATGGTGCGTTGGGACACAGGCAGGAAGGACTCCGGGGGTGCGGGCGCGACCGCGCGGGAACATGCGGGCATGCGGGCGCGGCAACAAGCCTCTGGTGGTCGGATTGCAGGTGTCCCAGCGGGCGTACAGGTCCTGACGACTCCGGGGTGGAAGCGGATCTTGCACCGTTCTTGCGACGGCGATTGCCGCGACCGTCGCCGGTGCCCGCGCGCCCTTGCACAGGCAGGGTGCGGTCCGGATGGCGCGGCAGCCGCCGGCGATGTTTCGGCGCGGGCGCCGGGCGTTGGCTCCCCGAGGTCAGGGTTGGTGGTCGATCGGCGGCGGCCCGCCGGAACACGGCGTGCATGTCCAGGAAGGCAGACGGTCCCCCGGAGAAACGGGCGTGATCGGCCCCGATCGATGGGTCCCGTCGCAAGGTCAGCGCCGAGCGGGTTGGACATGCCCCCGACGTCGGGCTGCCGGCGGCCAGACCTTCGCGGCTGATCCGTCCCGGGTGCGCCTGGCACCCGGGGGTCGTCGACGGGCGCCCGTCAACGGTCTTCCGTGCGTGCGGCGAGCGCCTCCGCGGTCGCCATCACGCGCAGGAGGTTGCCTCCCCACAGCCTGGCAATCTCCGCTTCCGTGTAGCCCCGCCGGACCAGTTCGAGTGTGACGTTGAGCGTTTCGTTCGCGTGGTTCCAGCCCTCGATTCCCCCACCGCCGTTGAAGTCCGACGTGATGCCGACGTGATCGATCCCGATCAGTCCGACGGCATAGTCAACATGGTCGACCAGGTGGCTGACGGAAGCTTTCGGCCACTGCCGGTCGATCGCCGCCCGGCGATCGGAGTACTGGTCGCGTTCCGCCACGCTCATGCGCGCCCAGTCGGTGGCGTCCCGGAGATTCCATTCCGCGCGCGGCGCGGCGAGCGCCTCGCGTTTCTCGGCGGGAACGGCCCGCAGGTAGGAGTCGAAGGCCACGATCGAGACCACCCCGCCGCTCTTCCCCAGCGCCAGCAGCGCCTCGTCGGACAGGTTCCGGGGATGGTCGTGGACGCCGCGCACGGCGGAGTGCGAGGCAATGACGGGCGCGCGCGAAGCCCGGATGGCGTCCAGGGCGGTGTCCATCGCCGCGTGGGAAACGTCCACCATCATCCCGAGATCATTGGCACGCGCGATCACGGCACGCCCGAAGTCGCTGAGGCCGCCGTGCTCGGATGAAGTCTCGTTCCGGCGGCGGCTGGGCACGGCGGAATCGCCGATATCGTTGTGGCCGTTGTGCAGGAGCCCCAGGTACCGGACCCCCAGCGCGTAGTACGTGCCGAGGAGGTCGAGGTCCCGGCCGAGGGCGAAGCCGTTCTCCATCCCCATGAGTGCCACGCGGCGACCCCCGGCGTGAATGCGCCGCACGTCGGCTGCCGTGCGTGCCAGACCGATGCGCCCGACATGGTCCGTGTCAGTCATGCTCCGGATGGCGGCGATCTTCGCGAAGGCGTCCGCCATCGCGCGCGCGTAATTCGCCGGGTCGCGCTCCCGCTGCGCCACGAACACGACGAAAAAGGCGGCATCGAGTCCGCCGGCCTCCATCCCGGGCAGGTCGACCTTCTGGCGGGGAGGCCTGGCGCGAAGGGGATCGTACGCCTCGGTGCCGAAGTCGGGCGGAATGTCCACATGCGTGTCGATCGCCAGCACGCGGGCGTGGATCGCCTCGGCTCTGGTCGGTAGTTCGGCTTCCGTCTCCGCGCGAGCGGGTAGCGACAGACACAGAACTCCAAGCGCCGCAAACGTAGCGGCGGTAGCGGTGGCGATGGACGGCATGGACAACGACTCCCGGGTGCCGCGGCTGCGCCAATCCGACGGCGGCATTCTCTCGTCCGTCGGCGCGAGTGCAATCGAGGGAAGACTGAACAGCATTTGTCACGTCGGAGGAGCAGGCGAATCGCGGACGACGTGTCCCCGGAACGTGCCTGGGTGCATGCCCGGAAGGGCCAATAGGGTGCGTTAATCGCTCAGTGTTGTATTGCCGGACTCGCGTGAGGCCGGCATGCCGGCCTTGAGGCGGATCAGCCGCGATTTTCGCGTTGCAGGGGGTCCAGCGTTGGGGGCAGGTCCATCGTGACCTGCTCCCTCCCGGCAGGGTTCGGCGCGGGGCGACAGCGGGCGGGGTGCGCACGGGCCCGGTGCAGCCGCCGGCATGGCCTGCGGCTTTTCGGGCGCTGGGTCAGCCGCCCTGCGCCGGCGGCGATGCCCACACGGGCACCGGCGCTACACCGCGGCGAGCATGAGTTCGGCAAGTGCGTCGGGTTGCGCGAGGATCGCTTCGTGCGACGTGTCCAGGTCGACGAGCAAAGTGGGATTGTCCGGCCAGGCTGCGTTCAGGTCGGCCACGATTGCTTCACAAGTGGAGGGGACCACCGCGCGGTCGCCGGTCGCGCGAATATAGGTGCGCCGGAGGCCGCCGAAGGCTGCATCGAACTCGGCGGTTTCTCCGTAGATCGACAGGGGCGCATCGGGTGTCAGCAAGTTGAGCGCGGCCGACCAGAGCGTATCGTCGACGTCCGCGGCAACCGCTTCCTTGGCGCCGGCAAGGTAGCCCGCATCCGTCGATCGCGGGTCGATGCGGAGCGCTCCGATGGCTGCCGGATTGCCCAGGATCGCCCGGCCGATCAGGCTGTTGGCATGCTGGTCTTCGAGGGCCAGGTAGGCGCCGGCGGGCTTTCCCGGTGTTGGCGCCAGTGCGGCTACGTAAATCAGCCCGGTAAACAGTTCTGGCGCCTGGGCCGCCGCGAACGTCGCGGGGACACCGCCCATGGAGTGGCCGACCGCGAACACGCGCGTCGCACCCATGGCCCGTGCCTGGCGCGCGGCCCCGGCCACGGCCTCCGCGTAGGTACTGATGCCGATCGTCGCCAGCCCAGACGGCTCGGCGGCGAAAGCCGCCGGGTCGAGCGGCCGCTGCAGGTACGACTGCGGCAGGGCGGCGGCAAGTCCGTGGCCCGGCAGGTCCACCGCCACGGTCGCAAAGCCCGCCGCATGCAGCCTGGGCTGAACGAGGCCCCAGCACCAGCCCGCATGCCAGGAACCGTGCACCAGCACGAATGCGGTTTCCGGGCATGTCTCGGCCGAGACTGGTGCCGGGCGCACGGCAACACACCCGACGACGGCCGCGCCCGCCCCCAGCAAGAATCCACGTCGAAGCATTTTTTCGGTCTCCATCGGCCAGTTTGGTGCGAATTTGCTAGGGCGGCGGAGTTCGAGTGGCCGTGTCTC
>JAJDWH010000028.1 GCA_022825705.1 Alphaproteobacteria bacterium | reverse complement strand
CCATGACCCTTCGCTGTGCGCTCTATGCCCGCTATTCGTCCGACCAGCAGCGGGCGGCCTCCATCGAGGACCAGTTCCGGGTCTGCCGCGAGCATGCCGGGCGCGAGGGGTGGAAGATCGCCGGCGCCTACCGCGACGCGGTGATATCGGGCGACAGCGTGATCCTGCGTCCCGGCATCCAGGGGCTGCTTGAGGACGCGCGGCGGGGCCTGTTCGAGATCGTGGTCGCCGAGGCGCTGGACCGGGTGAGCCGCGACCAGGCGGACGTGGCGACCCTCTACAAGCATCTGCGCTTCGCGGGCGTGATGATCGTCACCTTGGCCGAAGGCGAGATCACCGAGCTTCACGTCGGTCTCAAGGGCACGATGAACGCGCTGTTCCTGAAGGACCTCGCGGCCAAGACGCACCGGGGCTTGCGGGGCCGGGTCGAGGCCGGCAAGTCGGGCGGCGGCATCTGCTACGGCTACGACGTGGTGAGGCTGCACGACGCCGCCGGCGAGCCGATCCGGGGCGAGCGGGAAATCAACGAGACGCAAGCGGAGATCGTCCGGCGCATCTTCCGCGAGTTCGCCCAAGGCACGAGCCCGCGCGCCATCGCGCGGCGGCTGAACGAGGACGGCATCCCCGGCCCCAAGGGCAGGCTCTGGACCGACTCCGTGCTGCGCGGCCATGCGAAGCGCGGCACGGGGCTGCTCAACAACGAGCTCTATATCGGCCGGCTGGTATGGAACCGCCAGCGCTTCATGAAGAACCCGGACACCGGCAAGCGGGTCGCGCGGGTCAACCCGCCCGAGGAGTGGATCGTCGCCGAGGTCCCCGAGCTGCGCATCGTGGACGACGAGTTGTGGCAGGCCGCGAAGGCCCGGCAGGGGGAAATCTCGAAGAAATACGCCACCGTCATCGCGGCGACACGCGCGGCCCATGCCAACCGCCTCAACAGCACCCACCGGCCCCGCTATCTGCTCTCCGGGCTGCTCGAATGCGGCGCGTGCGGCGGCCCTTACTCGATGCGCGGCCAGGGCCGCTACGGCTGCTCCAACCACGTCATGACGGCATCGTGCGCCAACAGCCGGAGCATCCGGCGCGTCGAGATCGAGGAGCGGGTCATGGCGGGGCTGCGGGAGAAGCTGATGGCGCCCGAGGCCGCCGCCGAGGCGATGAAGGCGTATGCGGAGGAGACCAACCGGCTCAACCGCGAGTGCCGCGCGTCGGGCGAGACGGATCGCAAGGAGCTGGCCGGGATCGAGAAGAAGATCGCGTCGATGCTCGACGCCATCGAGGAAGGCGGCTATGTGCGGGGCATGTCCGACCGGCTCCGCGATCTGGAGGCCCGCCAGGACGGGATCAACGAACGGCTGGCCACCGTCCCGACAGACATCCCGGACATTCACCCCAACATCGCCGGCGTCTACCGCCGCAAGGTGGAGCGGCTCGCCGAGGCGCTGGCCGACCCCCACGACCGCGACGAGGCGGCGGAAGCCATAAGGGGTTTGATCGAGCGCATCGTGCTGACCCCCGGCGCGAAGCGCGGCGAGTTGCACGCCGCGCTCCACGGCGACCTCGGCACCATCCTCGAATGGGCCGGGAGCGGCAGGGCAAAGGGAGCGACCGACACTCCCGGATCGGGAATGTCGGTCTCGGTGGTAGCGGGGGCCCGATCGCACCGAAGCGATCCTCGAGGCCCAGCGCGTAGGCACCGTTGCTCGTGGCCATGCGCCACAGCGCTTCGCTGGATGCCGCCACGCCGGCGTCCTTCGTCACCCGTCTCGCGCACTTGATCTCCTCGCGCATGTTGAACGATCCGCTCGGCGACCAGTCGGTCGACAGGGCGATCCGCACGCGCTCTTCCAGCGCACCGGCGATGTCAACGGTCTCGCCGTAAAGCGCGAGATTCGAGCGGGGCGACCACACGAGCGTCACGTCCGACGCCCGCATCACCGCGTAGTCGTCCCGGTCAGTGGCCACCCCGTGCACCATGGCGTAGCGCCGGTCACGCCGCTGCACGCGCGCCAGGTAGCGCGCCACCTCGGCCCGGGCCGCGCAGCTCGACCGCCGGCCTTCGCCGACATGCGGGACGTAGGCCATGGACGCCGGGCTTGCGCTGGGTGTCCGTGGGAACCGATGCGCCGGGCCGCCGGCGCATTCATCCCGCAGGTCCTCGACCACGTAGAGCGAGAACGGGAAGGTCGATACGTCCGCCTCCGCCTCGTAGAGCGCTGCGTCGCCGGGTCGATTGCGGCGATTGACGTTGCGGATCACGCCGGGCACGCCGCCCGAGCCTGCGATCGCGGTCGCGCCTCCGAGCAAATGTCGAAGTTCCATCGCGACGAGAATCGCGGTTGACCGTCGGTCGCCGGCCGTGAAGCGGATCGGCGGCGGTGTTGGCAAACGCTGTTTGCCATTGATGCCGAGGCGCCATTCGTCCCGGTGGGCATAGCCCGGATTCAGATTGGCGTCAGGAAAGGCGTAGCTGTAAGCCGGGTGCTCGTGGGGGTTGACGAAGCCGGGCGACAGCACTGCCCGTTCGCGACAGTCGAGCACCCCGGCTTCGGGATGGGCGGCCCGCACGCTGTCGAACGGCGCCACCGCGCTGATGCTGCCGTCCTCGTGGATGTGCACCGCATGGCGCGGTGCGGGGCCCTCGGGCAGCAGCACCTCGGCGCCGACGATCAGTCCCGGACCCGGCCTGTCGGTCCCTGCCGCCCGCGTGAAGTCGCAGTGCCGATGGACCGCCGGCCCGGTATCGGCGGCGACATCGGGAACGGGTGCGGCGCCTGCGCACAGGAACAGGGCAAGCAGGCCGGACGCCAGCCGGCGGCCGGCGGTTCGGGTGATGGTCGGCCGGTCGGCGTGGAGCATCGTCAGCTTCCCTCACGGCGAAGGCGGCAGGGAGGAGTATTGCGCGGGCATCCGTTGCACCGGCACCACGCTTCTCCTCCGTGGTGGCGGTCAACCTGCGTTCGGTACTCGCATGCCCCGGCTGGAACGCGGGCTAGAACTCGACGCGGAGCGTCATGAGCCAAGCGTGGGTCCGGTAGGCGGCGGAGGTTTCATTGATCCTGACGGGGATTTCCCTCCGGGTGCCGTCCTTGCGGTACCGGACGATGGCGATGTCACCGATATCGGTCCGGATGGCTCCCGCATCGGCATACCGGTAGCTCAGGTCGAGGTTGATTTTTCCGCTGATCGGTATCGCTATCCCCGCCGTCAGCATCCAGGTGAGATTGTGCCCGCTTCCGGCGGGAAGCACGGTGAAGGGGATCTCGCCGCCGGGACCCCGGCGCAGACTGCCCTGCGGATCGTCCGGCTCGGGGAAGCGTTGCACGTAGCTGTCTAGGTGGTAGCGGGTGACGCCCAGCCCGGCGCCCAGGAAGGGCTGCACGGTGCGGTCCGGGGCGAGTCCCCACCCTGGGAAATCATGGAACCCGGCAAGGAGGAGCTGCCTGGTGTCCAGTCTTGCCCCGGACGGCTGATGCTCGCCTGAGGCGCGGTAGTTCGTGTTGCCGCGCCAATCGAGGGCTCGCGCGGCAGCGAGTTCCAGCTGGGCGCGCAGCCGATATGGCAACCGGAGGCCCGCGGCCAGACGAAGCTGCAGACCGTTGTCGACCGCTCCGGCATCGAAGCGTTCGATGGCGCCATAGAGCCCAGCATGACCAGCGTCCCCGCCATCGACGAACTGGGTGTCCTGCGAACGCACCCGGGACATCCCGAGGCTCAGGTAGGGGGCGATCCCGGCCGGAGTCGCCGCGGCCGCGGGAGGGCTGGTCGCGGATGCTTGAGACGCTTCGGCGGGCGCGCCTGTCCAGCCCTGGATGGTCAGGATCCCCACCGCTATGAGAACAGGCAGGAACGCCGGCAGAGCGCTCCCGCGGCGAATTCGATGCATGGCTGCCTCCCGCCGTTCGTCGGACAATCGGCGCGCACTATGCACATCGCAGCATCGAGAGGGATCGGCAACCTGTCCTGCGAACCGGTACACGATCAACCCGCCTGGCGACGGTCGCACAGCGGTCGCGGGTCTGCAATCGTCGGGGCAACGCCGGTGCTATTGCAGGCTGGCGCCGGCGGAACCGCTACCGCAACATGCTTGGGCTGTCCGAGGCCTGTGTCGCTGATTTCCTGCGGCCGTGCTCAGGCGAGCACCGTCCGTTCGACGAACCACCACGCCCCGATCGCCGCGATCAGGACCGACGCCGGGTTCGTGATGACGGACCGATACCAGTCCTTGTGTCGGAACCAGAGACCGGCAACCAGGAAGCAGGCGGCGATCACGGCAAGCTGCCCAAGTTCGACACCGACGTTGAACGCAACGAGGCCGGTCACGAACTCCGCAGGCGCCAGCCCGATGTCGGTCAGGACACCGGCAAAGCCCAGTCCGTGGAGGAGGCCGAACCCGAACACGATCGCGGGCCGCCAGCGCTGCAGCCGGTTCGTGACCGTGTTCTCGATGCCGATGTAGACGATGGATGCCGCGATCAAAGGCTCGACGATCGACGGCGACAGGCTGACGATGCCGAGCATGGCAAGCGCCAGCGTGATCGTGTGCGCGATCGTGAAGCTTGTCACCTGCCACACGAGGGTCGAGAGGCGCGTGCTGAGGAGGTATAGACCGATCACGAACAGGATGTGGTCAAGGCCCTTCGGCAGGATGTGCGTGAAGCCGATTACCAGGTAGTCACGCGATATCTCGTAGACGTTCCGGCGGACTTGCCCGGCGATGGGGATCGAGTCGCTGGCAACGCCGTTCTGCAGCAACTCGGTGAAGACCGGAGGATCGCCCTCGTTCGGACCCGGGACCCGAATCACGGTCGGGCCAAATTCCGCATCCCAGGCCCAGGTCACGCTTGTCGTGCCGGGTGGCAGCGTGCCGCCGAGCACGATCCGGGAGAGGCGCGGGAACCCGGTGTCCCCCACCGGAGGCACTTGCACATCGAGGACTGTCGGCTGCAGCCGCGTGTCTCCGGCGCTCATCATGACGCCGCCCAGGAACTGCTCGGAAAACCCGTCGAATGCGCGGCGCAAGTCACCCGGCGGAAGGCTGCGGAACCCCGCGTACTCGGCGGCGCCGGGTGCTTCGGACGTGTCGCTGTGGGCGGGCCCGATGCCGGCGAGCAGGGCTTCCAGGTTTAGTTCGATGGAGACCTCGTAGCCGCCTGCCCGGTCGAATGAGACGTCGGCGGTCGCCGGCCTGATCTCGTGCGCCCGGGCGGTCGCCGACAGCGACAGAAGCGCTAGCAAGGCGAGCATTGCGGCCGGATGAAGCATGCGCCGGTTCATGTGCTGGAATACCTGCCTCAGACGGATACCGGATCACTCTAGCGTATCTGTCGGTGAGGGAATCTCGGAAGGAATACCAACCCAGGGCCGCGCACCGGTGCGCTCGCTGAGCCTCCAGGGCAGCCCGACCATGAGGTAGGCGATCTACGCTGCAGGCGGCAGGGCGCCCTGTAGCCCTCGCGCAAGGACCTAGGGTCCAAAAGGGTGGCATCCGCAGGGGTGGGGCCATCGATTGGGACCAGCGGAGCGGATTTGGCGAGGCCGAGGCTACCCTGCACAGATTGATCCGCGCGGTCGCCGCGGTGAAAGGCGGCCTGTTTCTGCCCGACCTGTAGGACGAGACGCGCGCGAGCTTGGTGGCGACGCACGAAGCATGGCCCGGCGCGTGCCCGGTCGACTTCTCGATGTTCGAAGCCGCGGGTTGCGGCGGAGTAGAGATTGACCGCGGGCGCGTGCGGGGCTCAGCGTGGTTCGCGCGGTCGTGGATGGACCGGCACGGGTTGGATGCGACGCAGCGCGCGATCGTCGGGGGGGCGGGCGGACCCGATGGAGCCGACGCCGCCCTCGGGTGCCCCTACCGCGGCTTATCAACACCAAAGCCACGAATAGGCAGCCGTCTTGATGGAGCTGCGCCCGAACGAATTGCGTATGGCCTATGACGAGGCCGTGGAGCGCGGGCCTGGCTGGAGCAATCTGGTCGAAACCAGCCTGGACAGGCTGCCGGTCGCGAGGGAACACCTGCTTGAGGCGGCCGGCGGCTGGCCTCCAAGGGCGTCTTCCGCATGGTCGACCGCATGCTCGAAGTGTCCACCGAACTGGCCATGCAGCTCTACCCTCTGTCAGATCGGGAACGGTAATCGCTTCACCGGATCGCCGAGCCTGCAGCCGCCCTCCAGTACCAGCACCCTCCAGGCAGCTGAGGGTCCGAAGCCCTCCGGGCGCTTGCCGGCCTGCACAACACGCTCGGGCGATCCCTTCAGCTCCCCGCGGTCGGGACTTCCCGGGCCCGCCCGATCAACGAGCGAACGCCGACCTCAACTTCGGAACGGTTCCGACGACAGCGTGCATCCGAGTCGGTGCGCCGAGTCGTCGAGGCCAGATCATCGGACACCGCGAGGGTCCGACTTCCGCCCTTCATCGATGTCGAGCTGCTCGGCCGGGCCGCTCCTCTTGAGATCTGGAATGCAACGTTATAACATTGCTATTACAGCTTGCAGGGTGGCACCAGCAGATGACGAAACCATTCATCCGGCCCCGGCCCTGCACCGATCCGGATTGCCGCGGACCGCACTCGCCGCTCGAACGGATCGCGCTCGCTGAAGCAATTTGCCAGGGACGCGGCGTACAACTGACGGAGTTGCGGAGGCGTGTGCTCGAGCTGCTGTGGGCCAGCCAAGGGCCCATCAGCGCCTACCAGTTGATGGAAGCGGTCAAGCTCAGAGGCTCGCGTCCGGTCGGACCGCCGACTGTGTACCGGGCGCTCGACTTCCTGATGGCGCAGGGCCTCGTCTCCAAGATCGAAAGCCTGAACGCCTACGTCCCGTGCGTCCATCCCGAACGCGAACACGATTGCCTTTTCTTCATCTGCAGTGGCTGCCGGGCATCGGTCGAGCTCGAGGATCCGCGGATCGGCGGGCTGCTTGCCGAGGCGGCCGCCATCCTCGGGTTCGTCGCGACACGTCGCACGGTCGAGGTCGCAGGCATGTGCGCGCAATGTACAGAAGCTGGCGCGGCCTAGGGGGCAAGGAGGAACCGCCCCCATGGAGAGTCAGTATCCGGATGAACCGTCGCGGCGACCGGACGTCCTGGGTGCCGCCACCTGGCAGGGAGCGCTGGCACGAAAACGCGTCACCCACCGTCAACCCGGCTGCTGCCGCGTCCCACCGGCCTCCCGCACAGCGGCCTCCCCCGCTCCCACTATTTCAGTCTGCCCTCAGGGGCAGCCGATCTTCCCTGTCGCTGGTTTCGCCGATGCGCTGCCGCTGGTGCCCGGACCGGTCGGTCGTGCCGCCACGCGTGCCTCCCCGCGCCCCTGTCTCCAAGCCTGAAAGGACGTTTCCTTGCTCACCCGCAGATCGCTCCGGACATCCGCCGCCGCCGTCTTCGCCCTGGCGCTCGCCGTTCCGGCCTTCGCACAGTCCGACAGGCTGATCCCGGTGGTCGCCACGTTCTCGATCCTCGGCGACATGGTGGAGCGGATCGGCGGAGAGCACGTCGCTGTCACGACGCTCGTCGGCCCCGACGGGGATACCCATGCTTACCAGCCGACTCCCGCCGATGCGCGGGCCATCAGCAGTGCACACGTCCTTGTCGTCAACGGGTTGCAGTTCGAAGGCTGGCTGGATCGTCTGATCGACGCGTCGAACTTCCGCGGTGTTCGGGTCGTGGCAACCGACGGCATCGAGCCGATGGCCTACGCGCACGGCGCCGACACGCACGCTCCCGCCGGCGAAGCCGACCACGACCCACACGTCGAGAGTGACGATCACGAAGGTCATGGCCACGGCGCCTTCGACCCCCACGCATGGCACAGCCTCCGCAATGCAACCGTCTACGTGGACAGCATCACCGCGGCGCTCGCCAAGGCCGACCCGGGGCATGCCGACGTGTTCTACCGGAACCGCGCGGCCTATGTGGACGAACTCGAGGCCCTCCACTCGGAAATCAGCAGGATCGTTGCCAGGTTTCCCGAGAAGAGCCGGACCATCGTCACCTCCCACGACGCGTTCCGGTATTTCGGTCGCGACTACGGGCTGACCTTCATCGCGCCGCAGGGACTTAGCACCGAATCGAAGGCGTCCGCACAGGACGTCGCCCGCCTCATCCACCAGATCCGGGAACGGGGCATTCGCGCCGTCTTCGTCGAGAACGTCGGTGATCGGCGCCTCATGAGGCGCATTGCCGACGAAACGGGAGCCGTCATCGGCGGCACGCTCTATCCCGACGCGCTGTCCGGCCCGGACGGTCCGGCACCGACCTACCTCGACATGATGCGCCACAACGCGATGACGCTCGCGCGGGCACTGGCTTCGTAAGGCTCGGCGCAGCCTGCGAACGCCGGGACGGACAGTCGCTTGACACCCATAGTGATCACCGGCCGGGGCGACGTCACGTGGCGCCCGGCAAAGGAGTCAGCATGACCGAAACTGCCTCATCGGTCCTGGCGAAAGGGTCTCCGACTTCTCAGGGCACCTGCCGTTCATCCGTACTTCACGTGTGCACGTCCTGCAGAGCGCCTGGCACTCCGCGTGAGCCACGGGAGAATCGAGACGGCGCCAAACTCTATCGAGAGCTTCTTGCGACGTTCCATGCGAGCCCTTTGGGCCAACACGTGGAGGTCAGGTCCGCCAAGTGCCTGAGCTTATGCCCGCGCCCCTGCGGAATCGCGCTCACGTCACCCGGGGCATGGACGTACCTCTTCGCGGATCAGCACCCGGTCGAAAGCGCCCGTCACATCGTGGAGTGCGTCGCGCTCTACATCGGCACCAGCGACGGGTTCATGCCGCGGGAGCAACGTCCCAAGCCACTCCGCGCGAGCATCGTGGGGCGTGTGCCGCCACATGTGTGGGGCGCTGATGTCTCTGCGTGAAGGCATGCCTCCGCCGAGCCACACCGTCGCGTGGAGCGCTCCGAACACGCTCGTCGTGGTTTGGAGCCATCGTTGCTCCCCACGCGGTCAGACGCAGCGCACGCGCAGACGGGCGCTGAAATTCCTGCCGTGACGTCATCCGGGTCCATCGTCGGTCTCGTCGTGGCGCCAGGACAAGAGAGAACCCGTCGTTCACCACGCCCGGGCCGAGATGGCTGCAGTGGCAGCGCCATGGAGGGGCTTCCTTAGCAGTTACAGCAAACGTTCATCAATAGGGGGAAGAACATGAACGCTATTTACGGTATGTGTCGCGGCAAGCTGTCCGTCGTGGCGGCCGCCTTACTGATGGCAGCGCTGACGAATCCGATGTCCGCCTGGGCACAGTCACCGGAAACCGACAGCAGAATCATCAGCCTCGACGAAGTCGTCGTAACCGGACTTGGCCGCCCTGAGCCGCTCAGCAAGATCGCCAGCACGGTTCAGGTGGTCGACTCGGAACATCTGCGGGAATCGGTCGACAACTCGGTCACCGAGTTGTTGCGGGAGCGCGCCGTCGCCTTTTTCAGCGAGTGGACCCCGGGCCAGACGTCGATCACCATGCGTGGCGCACGCGGTGACGGCCAGGGCCGCGACTTCCGGGGCCAGGTACTGGTGCTGCTGAACGGCCGCCGGGCGGGCACGTCGAACCTGTCCAAGCTCTCGCCGGACCAGCTTGATCGCATCGAGATCATTCGCGGCCCCGCTTCGGTCGCGTTCGGCAACCAGGCGATGGGCGGCGTCATCAACCTGATCACCCGCGACGGCCGGAGCGTCACGGGCGGCACGGCCTCGATCGAAGGCGGCAGCTTCGGCTTCGGCCGGCTGACGGCGGAGTACGGTAGCGCCGTCGCCGACAACCTCGCCGGTTATGTCGGGGCCAGCGGCACGACCAGCGACGACTACGATGGCGGCTCCGGTGCCTCGAAACAGATCAACACCGCGATAGACCGGCGCGGCGCGCTCGCCGCCCTGAACTGGGACCTCGGACCCAGTCAATGGCTGAATCTCACCGTACGCACCCACGGTGTGTATGACGCCGGGTTTCGCGGCTCCTCCTGGGACTACGACAATTTCGAAGACCGCTGGAACAACTCTGTCGACCTGTCGTACGCAGGGGTGCTGGACGATTTGGGCATCGACCTGAACGCCCATCTCTATGCCTTCCGTGACGTCGACTCCTTCCAGTGGGGTTCCGAAGTCAGTGGGTTCGATGAGGACAACAATCACCGGGAAGTCACGGCATACGGGGTGAGGCTGACGCCGGAATTCAGACTGACCGAGACCACGGGGCTGCTCGTGGGCTTCGACGGCGAGTCATCCCAGCTGCGCAGCACCCGCCACCGGCTCTCCGTCGGCGGCGGACCGACGCCGCAGACCTCACCGTACGACAACAACGAGGACAACCTGCTGACCGCGGGCTATGCCGAGCTCACCCAATCCCTCCTCGATGACCGTCTCACCGGGCGGGCAGGCGTGCGGTATACCCGCAACGAGCTCAGCGTGAAGGAAACGCCGAACGTCAACCTGAGCGGCGAGACCGACCACACGTTCGACGGCACGACCTACGGCGTCGGCCTGGCCTACGCGGTGCTGCCCGGCCTCAAGGCCCGTGCAAGCTATGCCACGGGCTTCCGCTCGCCGACCGGCAGGGAGTTGATCGGCGAGTACACGTCGGTGCTGGCGCCGAATCGCATTTTTCGCGGCAACGCGGACCTCGATGCCGAGCAGAGCGAGCAGTTCGAAATCGGTCTCACCTACGCGCCCGGCAACCTCTTCTTCGACGTTGCCGTCTTCGATCAGACGATCGAAGGCCGGATCACCACCACGGTGATCGATCCCCGCGGCGCCGGGAGCGGCGACGACATACGACAATTCGCCAACGCCGACGGCGATGCGGAAGTCCAAGGCATCGAGGTGCAGGCCCAGCTTGACGCTGCGCCCTGGCTTGACTTGGCGGACCAGCGTCTCACCCTCGGCGCCGACGTTATCTGGAACTTCGAGCTGCTGGCCGACGGCATCGACCGCCGGGACAGTGGCCCCTATGGTCACAAGCTGCAGCGGTTGAACGAATACCTGGCTGCCCTGCGGCTGGGCTACGAGCGGCGTGATCGTTGGGGCGTCAGTCTGATCAGCCTGCTGTTCGGGCCGATGTACTACGACACCGAAGAAAGACTGTTGCCGACCGCCGAGCCGGCCGGGAACTTCGTGCACCGCAAGGATGCCTACTGGGTCTTCAATCTGCGTGGCCACTACAACGTGACCGACCGGATCAGGGTGTACGGCGGGATCGACAACCTGCTCGACAAGAACGAACATCCGATGTTCATCGCTCTCGACGACCAGCCCTACATCTCCAATCCCACGCGCTCCAACGGCGGCCGGGGCAACTCGATGCGCGGGCGCTTCTTCTCCGCCGGCATCAGGGTCACCTTCTGATGTCCTGATGAAGCTCACTCGACGCCGCTTGCTGCCGGCCGCGGCCGGGACCCTCGCGGGCGCCATCACCGCACCCTGTGCGGTGATGGCGGGGTCGCACGACGGCTGGCCGCGCGAGGTGACCGACGCGCTGGGCCGACGCGTCCGTATCGCCCGCCGGCCTGCCCGCATCGTGCCGGTGTTCTCCAGCAACACCGAGATCGTCGCGGCACTTGGCGGCGCCGGGCGTATCGTCGCGATCGACGGCCTGACCCGTTACCCGCCGGAGATCCTTGACCGGCCGCGCATCGGCAACCGCATCGACTTCAGCCCGGACATCATCGCCCGGGTCGGCGCCGATCTCGTCATCGTGACACCTTCGCGGCACGCGGCCGCACGGCTGTTGCGGCCGATGCGCCTGGCCGGCGTTCCGGTAATCGTCCTCGAGCACCCGACGCTGGCGCGCATCCTGGCCAATATCGCTCTGGTCGGGCGCGCGATCGGCAGCGAGCGGGAGGCGCGCGCGCTGACCCAATCGATCGAAGACGAACTTTCGGCACTGGCCGAGCGCTTCGCGTCGCGGCCGCCCAAGCGGGTCTATTTCGAGACGGGCGCGGCCGGCCGAGCCGGCTACCTCTCGGTCCGGCCTGGCACCTACACCGACGACATCCTTCGCCACGCCGGCGGGCTCAACGTCTTTGGCAACCGCACGAGTCTCTCGCAGGTGAGCGGCGAGGCCGTGTTCCGAGCGGACCCCGACCACATCCTCGTCGCCGGCACCGAGGCGGATGTCGCCGCCCTTCGCGAGCGCCCCCACTGGAACGGCATCCCTGCCGTCGCCGCCGGGCGGGTTGATGCGATCCCGCGCGGCCTGGTCCTGATCCCGGGGCCCCGCGTCGTCGAGGGCGTGCGCAGCGTCGCCCGCGTGCTACACCCCGATCTCGTTGCGACCCGCCGGACTTGACGCGCATCCTGGACATCCCGACCGGCTGGTTGGCAGCTCTCGTTGCCGCGGTGCTTCTGTCCATCGGGTTCGCCATGATGCTCGGGCCGGAATTGCTGGGGCCCGGCAGGTTGCTGGACCTGCTCCGTCCGGCGGCGAGCGATCATCCTCTGGACCGCCTGCTGTTCGAATGGCGGCTGCCGCGCGTGCTGACCGCCTTCGTGGTTGGCGGGTTGCTCGGCGCGGCTGGGGCGATCTTCCAGGGCATTTTCCGGAACCCGCTCGCCGATCCCTTCCTGATCGGCACCGCACCGGGTGCGGCGCTCGGCGCCACCCTCGCGCTGCTGGTCCCGGGGCTTTCGCTCTTCCAGGCGCTCTCCCCGCTCCTGCTGCTGCCGGTCCTGTCGTTTGCGGGCGCCTTTGGCGCAACGCTTGCCGTCCTCCTGCTGGCTCGCATCGCCCAGGTGCGAGACACCGCCGGACTGCTCTTGGCCGGCGTGGCCATGGCGGCATTCCTTGGGGCCGTGCGGAGCTACCTGATGCTGGCGCTCGCCGACGAGACGATCAGCCTCCAGGTCGTGCTGTCGTGGACGCTCGGAGGCATCCAGACCCCGTTTTGGCGCGAATTGGGCTACGTCGCGCTGGCGAGCCTGCTCCTGCTGGTGTTCGCGCGCCGCCTTGCCCACGGCCTCGACGTTCTCGGCCTCGGCGACGACGTGGCGCGCAACATGGGCCTGCCCGTCGAGCGCTTCGTCGTGATGGCGACCCTGCTCGCCTCGGCGCTTGTCGCGCTCGCGGTTACCTGGGGCGGCACGATCGGCTTCGTCGGTTTGATCGTTCCGCACTTGGTGCGTTGGACGCTTGGGCCGCGCCACGGCCCGCTCATTCTGACCTCGGCCCTGGTGGGCGGCATTCTCCTGACCCTGCTCGATGGTCTGGCCCGCAGTCTGCTGCCACCGGCGGAAATTCCGCTCGGCTTGTTGACCGCGCTGATCGGCGCGCCCTTTTTCATGCTCATTCTGGCAAGGCGCAGCCGTCAGTGACTCAGGCGGCCGCGATACACAGCCCGCTGGCGCGCCTTGCGGACCTGCGTCTCATCAAGGCGCGGCGCCCGGTGCTGGACGGCGTCGCGCTCGAGATATTTGCAGGCGAGCTGCTCGCCCTGGTCGGCCCGAATGGTGCTGGCAAGAGCAGTGCCCTCAAGTGTCTCGGCGGCATCGAAACGGCGTGGAGCGGAAGGATCGAACTGGAAGGTCGCCGGCTGACCGACTTTCCGGCGGCTGAAAGGGCGCGCCGAATCGCCTATCTCCCGCAGTTCTTCGCACCGCACTGGGAGCTGAGCGTCGCCGACCTCCTCGATATCGGTCGCCAACGTGGCCTGACGGCACTCGGATGGAGCGCGATTCGACCACCCGTACGCGCAGCCGCCGATACAGGGGACCAGTCGAGCGGCCTGCTTCAGGATCTCGAGCTGACCGGGCTGCTGGACCGCCAATTCGCCTCGCTGTCGGGCGGGGAGCGCGCCCGCGCGCTGCTGGCGCAGGCACTCATTGCAAGGCCGAGCCTGCTGCTCGCCGACGAGCCGATTGCCAGTCTGGACCCCGCCCATCAGCTCAGAACCATGCAGTACTTGCGCCGGTGCTTGACCGATGTCGCGTCGCTGGTCGTGCTGCACGATCTCAACCTTGCGCTGCGCTTCGCTGACCGCGTAGCGGTCATGGCCGAAGGCCGGATCGTCGTCTGCGGAACCAACGAGGACATCCTGGACTCAGGGATCCTGACCAGGGTGTTCGGCGTTCGCTTCGAGACCTACCCGACGTCTTGGGGACGAGCTTTGCTGCCTGGCGGGGATGACCTCGGTTGATCAGCGGTTGCCGGCCTGCCGTCAGGAAAACGAGGAGGGGAAGATGGGGGAACCGGCCCGCGAGATGACACCGTCGACGTTCTGGAAAATGGCCTTCGCCCAGAAAGCCGAACGCGACGAGCGCAGGCGTGACCACGCGGCTGAGGAAGCCTTCTGGCGCCACTATGCGCCAAACTACGACGAGCGGAGCCCACTGGCGCAGTGCGCCGATGCACTGATCACCGACCTTCTGCCACTGCTGGGGCCCGGCGACCGAGTGCTTGAGATCGGGGCCGGATCCGGTTCGTTCACCCGGCGGATCGCTGACCATGTCGGCGAGATCTCTGCCGTCGAGCCCTCGACGGCCATGCGAATCGAGTTTCTGCGCCGCTGGGAGGCGGCACGATCCGGCGCGCCCCCCCGGCTCTGGCCCTGCAGCTGGGAAGATGCTCCGGAGTTGGAGACCGACGTCGTGTTCGGCTGCAACGCCTTCTATCGCATGGAAGATATTGCGGCCTCGTTGTCGAAGATGGACCGTTTTGCGGCCCGGCGCGTCATCCTGGTGCAGAGCGTCGGTGCCCCCTACGCGCCGCCACTGCACGTCCGGCTCAACGGGCACCTCCTGGAGCGCGAACGTGCACATGCGCTCGCCGATGTCCTGCAGGAACTGGAGATTCACCACCGCCTGCGGCTGTATTCAGTGGAGCGTGCGCCGGGCACCTGGGGCGAGGTCGCTCTGATCGATTGGCGGACTAACCATTGACCTGTGCCCAGGCAACTTGTGCCGGGAAATGAAGAAAGTTCTCAGATGGGTTCGCGCGTGGCGGCCGGCCGAGAGGCCGTGAAGGCGTCGAAGTCCCGCGAACAGAATTGCGCGCACCACTCGGGAATCTCGATTTACCCCGGCGAGTCGAGCGGTTTGCAATTCGAGGCGCGAACGGGCCTGACGCGCGTACGTTCCTGAACTTCCTGAGCGTCCCGACGGTCTGCTCTACTCGTCAAGGCCCCGGCGCCGGTGCCTCGGCAACTCGAGCCCAATCCTCAGGTGCATCCGCGTTGCGCAGCACCACGTCAACCGCCGCCTGATCCGCCGCCGATGTTATGAACAGACCCGTCGTCAGCTTTCCCGAGTCCGCGCTTCGTCCAGACCACGGCGAATCACTGCACAACGCCGAAACATGGGGCCGCCTCCGTACACTTTGCGGCCGACGTTGTCAGTTGTCAGTTGACGGGCGACAGCCTAGACTTGAATCGTGATTGCTTCGTTCCGGCATCGCGGGCTGAGAGCGCTCTACGAGGGCAGGACGTCGCGGCGCGTGGCACCGGCGCATGTCGGAAAGCTGCGGGACATCCTGACTGCGCTCGATCTCAGCCAAGGACCGGAGGGCATGAACTTGCCGGGGTTCCGCCTGCACGAGTTGAAGGGATCCGGGAGGGGCCAGTGGGCGGTATCGGTATCGGGCAACTGCCGGGTGACCTTCCGTTTCGAGGACGGCTCAGCGATTGATGTGGACTACGTGGATTACCACTGAGGAGACTTGGAGATGAGCATGCACAACCCGCCGCATCCGGGCGGCATCGTGAAGCGACAGTGCCTCGAACCGCTGGGCCTCACCGTGACGCGAGCCGCCGAGGGCCTGGGCGTCACGCGCCAAGCGCTGTCCGAACTGATCAACGAGCGCACGGGGATCTCCGTGGACATGGCGATCAGGCTGTCGAAGGCTTTCGGCTCGACGCCGGAGACGTGGCTCGGAATGCAGACCGCCTGGGATCTCTGGCAGGCCCGGGACCGCGCCGAAGAGATTGCGGTGGAGAAGTTCGCGGTAGCGTAAGTAGGAAATGCCGCAACCGGAACCCCAACGCGGCATGATCCCCCGAGCCGGCTCGTCGGGAGCTGACGTTGAGCGGATGACTTGGGATCTATAGGGCCGGAGCGGCCCTGCAGGGGCTGGTCCAGCGCGGCGGTCGAGGCCGGCGGCAACCCTTCCCCGCCCGACCTGCAGGAGGAGACAATGACGGGCCTGGTCGCGACATACGTCGCGCCGCCCCAAATGCGTACCCTGTCGATGTCGTGGAATTCGAGGCGGTGTAGAAATCGACGGCAAGCGCATGCCGGTGACCTCGCCGGCGACAGCCGAGTTCGCGGCTCAGCGTGTGGTCTGTTTGATTCGTCGAAATCCGATCACGATCGCGGTCACGCAGAAGATAAAGCCGCAACTCAACAGTGCGATCATCAGCGCGTCCCAAAGCGGCCGGCGGTCAACGAGTCCTGGGAAGTCGAAGCTGTGCAATCCGTTGAACAACCACCGGTACACCCTCCGGCTACGATCCATGATCGAAACGATTTCAGCTCGTGTCGGATGTACATGTACCCACGTATCCGCAGGATCATTCAGGACAATACGAACTGTGCCAGGTGGGAGTGACCCACCGCGCAAACTGGTGTAGACGTCATCTTTACCCAGGACATAGGAATCGACTGGTTCGTAATCGGGCCAGGCATTGGCCACGGCAGCCGAGACTTCGGCAGTGGTCGGACGAAATTCCTGCAGTCGGTTATCAAGCAATCGCCATAACTTGGGTCCATTCGGGTCCGCCGTCCTGAGTACCGGCGACCCGGCGAACGCGCCAATTTCCGCATGGGAGAACGGAGCCGCATCGGCAAGCGCGTCGACCGGAATCATATCGGCCGCGGTACGTACGCTCATCCCGGTAAAGCGCTCGACGTGATCTGGCGCGGGGGACGGCGTCGAGAACAGCCGCCCGTGATCCATCGACAGCCAGCCGCTGAAGACCCAGGTCAGGACAAGCACGCCGATGGTCAGACCGCCGACGTGGTGCCACTTCATCCAGCCCTGGTACGGGCTCGACAGGCCACGTTGACCGCTACGGGCAGCGGTCCGCCATCGCAGGACACCGAGGTAGATTCCGGCAAGCGCCAACACGACGCCCGCGAGTGACACCCACCAGACCAGTTGGTCCCAAAGCGCCCAGTGTTTGCGGATAACGGACGGGTAAATCCAATGAACTACGGCGCCAACGTAGTTCCATCTACGTTGTGACCGTGAGGTGCGCTGGACCACTTCTCCGGTAATGGCGGAAACATAAAGGTCCGTACCAGCAGGATCGTCGAGACGCACACGGTAGTAAGGGCGCAGTGCGTCAAACGCACCGTACACAACCCACTGGTCGTACTGAACGGGACCATGAACGCTCTGAGCAGCGAGTCCCGAGAACTCGCGTGCGATTCGACCGGCGCCAGATGACTCGAGCGCGGCGGCGAGTTCGCCGGTGTCCGCGTGGACAACCACTACCCGTCCATCATCGGCGATTACATACTGCGGTCGACCATCCTGGCTCCGCAGGCGAATACCGGCGCTTGAACTGGAACCCGCGAGGTTGATCGCCTCCATTGGGGCAACCCGGACTCTCTCTATGTCGACTAACTCAGCCCGGTCGATCCGATCGGCGAGCGGCAGCAGCGGGAACGGCACGTAGATCATGACGATCCCGCTCGCAAACCAAGCGGCGAACATTAGACAGAGAACAATGCCTATCCAGCGGTGAAGCTGGACGAGAATCCGCTGCACGGTCAACGTCTCCAGGTTCTTAGGCGTGCTCGCCTAGAAAAAGTACTCGGTGCTGAGTCCCCAGGTTCAGGAGGGAGTCAAGAATCAACTGGTTCGCATACGGCCAGTCGGGGTGGGTTTGTTGCAGATAGAACAGGCCGGACCAGGGATGTCCGGCCCGTTTCAACAAATGGGCAGGGCGGCTTGAAACACTGCTTCTTGGACTGAATTGCGTAACTGGAGCGTCAGGCGAGGCGCGTTGCCATAGCTTCGATCGCCCTACGCCAATTTGCTCGGGGTCAAGGACGGGCAGATCGGCATGCCGTTCATTCTCGGTGAGTTCCGGAACACCGACATACATCATCACCATGCCACTCAGGGGCCACATGACAAACAACAGGCCCAGGCCGACGCCGAGCCAGCGGTGAAAAAGGAAAAGCCGGCGCTTGAATGTCACGGCAACCGTCGGCACATGGCTGGCCCAGCTGGCCCGGCCGTAAAGGCCGGGCCAGCACATTCGAAACGCTGCTTCTAGAGGTTAGAAGTGATAGTCCAAGCTCAGGCTGTAAGTGCGCGGTTTGCCGACCAGCCAGGCGGGGGAGTCACCCCAGTAGTACACGGCAGAGGCATAAAGTTCATCAAAGACGTTGTCGACGCGGAGCACCATGGAGAGATCCTGATTGAAGTGCCAGCGTGCAGAGGTATCGACGACTGTGTACGAAGGAAGACTCGGGTTGACAGGGTGAAAACGCTCACCGACATAACGGGCATCGGCCAATAGCTGCAGCCTGTCCAGCGGAGCCCAGGCAAATCCCAAGTTGAAGGTTTCTTCAGGCGCCTCTACTGGGTCCCAAATGCCCTCACTTGTTCTATCCACGTCCACAAGAGTCCCATTGGCTGTCACCTTCAAGGCATTGGTCAGTGCAAATGCCAGGCTGAACTCCACCCCTTGGGAAGTCTTCTCTGGAATGACGATCTGGCGATCAGGGTCCATGGAAGTCGGACTATTTGCAACCAGGTTATTCTTGACGATGTCAAACAAGGCTAGGGTCCAGTGCAAGCGATTATCCAGCAAGCTTTGCTTGACACCGACTTCGATCTGTTCAGTCTCGGTGAAATCCGCTTGCCGGTTTGCACGTCTGACCCGCACGATGCCTCCGGTCGGGTGGGTCGCACCGGTAGCGTATTGAGCGTAAAGCACCGTGGCATCGTTCAGATCAAATACCAGTCCTGCCCGGCCAGTCAGGGCGTCCAAGTCTTGACCGAAGGTCGGCGGGTCGCTGAAATCAGTGTAATCCCCTTCAACGTTCTCGTGACGTAATCCCAGCACTATCGTCAGCGATTCGGTGAGGCCGACCTGGCCCTCGGCAAACACCGCAGCTTGGGCGACATCAGAAATGGTTTCCGTTCTGGCAACAGCAGAAGTGATGTCGGAGAACAGGCCGGGGTTGAAATTAAAGGCATCGACGACGTCATAGTCATTGTCGCCAACTGCATTAGGATTTCCACCGCCGAAATTGGTTGGCCGGATAAAGGTTACATCATTGATTTCAAAGCCCAGCGAGGTCTTCAGCTTCCGTCCGCCATCACCCGCATCGAACACCAAGTTGGAACGAAAGCCGTTGTGCTCGATGTCATGTGCAATGACTAACGGCCACCTGCGCTCCACCGTACCGGCAGCCCGATCGTATCGGTACCAATCGAGCGCTTTCCAGAAACGATCGCTCTCCAGGCGGAACAGCTCAGACTGCAAGGACAGGCGTTCACTGATGTTCCAGTCAGCTTTAATCCGGGCAGCGTCTTCTTTGTGGCGGATAAGCCCGTCGCTGACATCATAGTTTTTCTTCAGCAATTCAGTTGGAAAGCCCCCGTCGACCAGTGGCGTTCCAGAGTATGGCATGGGTTCCTGGTAACCCCAATCGTAGCGCGCTGTCAGTGCGAAATCCTCGGTGACCTCCACAGCCAATGAGGCGGAAAACATCTCGGTTTCGCTGTCAGCCCTCTCCACCCAGTTATCGGACTGCCTGTTACTGTAATCCAGCCGGTACGCGAGGTTATCGGTGAGCCCGCCAGTCAGGCCGACACCGATGAAACGGGTATCGTCTCCGCCGGTAGATATGCGCAGATCACCACTTTGTTCCTGCTGTGGCCGTTTGGGGATCACATTGTATGCGCCGCCAATACCGCCTTCACCGTACAGTACGGAGGCTGGCCCCTTCAGGACCTCTATACGCTCAACGCCCCAAGTGTCGAAGGGAAAGGTGACAGTGTTGTATGCGTTATAGTTGTTGGCGCCATCGAACAACTTGGTGACAGACTCCTGGCCAGAAAAGCCCCTGGCGGCCATGTTTAGGCCACCATTCGCATGGTGTGAATCAAAGGAGAAACCGGCAGAACGGGTGACCGCCTCAATTACGCTCGTATCCAAGCGTTCACGAATCGTATCGCCCTCAATGATCTCCACCGTCGCCGGTGTTTCCTTGACGGTTAGTCCCAGTCGGCTGCCCGTCTCGTTGTCACTAGTTAAGGGACTCTCTCCATGGATGGTAATTTCTTCAAGTAATACGCTGTCGTCTTCTTGGGCATTGATGTCCTCGGTTGGTTGACTGTCCTGCGCCATGGCGTCGGTTGTCGGCGAAATGGCCAGCGAAACCAATACGTACAAGATTCCGATCGTCCGGAATGCGGCGTTAAGCATGCGAGTTCCCTCTCGTGGTTGAGACACGCCTGTCGGCCGGCTGACCGACTGGCGTCACAAGGTCCTTATGAGCGATACCGTTCTCGAGTGGTCTGGAGACATCGTCGCCGACCGTGGCGATGACCCCGTCGAGGCGACAGTGCCGGGTGCCAGCAGGGTCGGAGGCAAAGGCGTGGAGGCTGGGGGCCAGATCTGTGAGACGAGCGGTCTCGCTCACTACCCGATCAAACCAGCGCCCGACCCCGCGCGCACCGTGGAGGAACCTTGTCGGTGCTACCGGTTCAGCCGGCACATGCGGCCGACCGTGACAGGAATCGGTGCGGGGCCGGGGCTGGACCGACAGGACCGTGATGGCCTCGACCATTGCCGTCCCTTGGAAATGTTATGTTATAACATTTCCTCTAATGGCTGGCAACAGCCTACTACTGCATGGCAGCTGGTTACACGCGGCGCACGAACGCTTTGCCCGGATTTCCTTGCGAGCGACGTGGTGCCTTTGGGCCAAAGCGTCATCCTCCGCCCGGCCATCCAAGCGATTCTGGAGGACGCGCGTCCGGATGCCTTGGAGCGCCTGCGCTGAATGGAACCTTGTCCCGCGGTGCAGATGAGATTCTCGCGTGCGCGGGTTTCGATCGTGCCGATCAGGTCTTTGTGGTGCCGCCGCGCGTCTTCCACGGTCTGTCTCCGGGCGCGCTGGCCGGAAATCCGACAATGAAGCACACCCTGACCCTGGTGATCTTGACTCCGGAACAGATTGCACGAGCCAAGGAGGCGAACGGACGTCGGAAGCGCATCACGCACGCCCTCGTGTGCGGGCCCTATGGCCAGATGTTCGGAACGGAGCGGCAGTGCCTCAAGTACTTCACGGTCTGGGATCCGGACCACCGGATCGAGGTCGCGCCGGGGCAGTTCCAGGCGCCATTTGCAGACCTGTTCGACAAGGCGGTGAAGACGACGGCCTATGCCATCAGCGACTACCGGACGACCCCCGACCTGGTCACGCGACTGATGGAGGCCTCCGGCAAAGGCCCGCCGGCCGCGCAATCCGCACGAGGGCTACTCGGTCGGATTCTCGCGCGCAGATGACGCAGTTTGGCGAGCCGCGACGACAGCGGGACCGATGCCTTCGGCGCCTGAGCGGGCTCGGGACCGCCTCACGACCGCCCGGGACACTCGGCTCCGCCCCTACCCGCGCCGTAGTGCACTGCGGCTTCCGGTAATTCCTCACGACGCCGCTACCCGCCGATCATTGCCATCATGATCGGCCCGGCCAAGAGCGACTACCGTACTTCTTTCTGGAGGCCGCATGAAGGAAGTGCAACTGCGAGATGCCAAGGCCACGCTGTCGGCCCTCGTCGAGGACGCTGCCCACGGACGCACGGCCGTCATCGCCCGCCACGGCAAGCCCCGGGCAGTGATCCTCGGGATCAATGAATGGAATCGCCGCCGCGACGTACCACCCCTGGGCCGCCCGCTGTGCGCGGCGCCTCTGGACGAAGGCGAGCTGCCGCCGCGCGACCCCGCGCTCTAGCCGGTGTACCTCGTAGACACCAACGTCCTGTCAGCGGCAGCGCCCGGCAGCCGGGAGCGATCCCCACCCCTGATCGAACGGATGGAGACGAATTCAGACCGACTCTTCCTCTCGGCGGTCACCGTCGCTGAGATTTGCGGCGGGATTGCCAAGATGCGACGCACCGGCTCCCACGCCAGGGCCACGAGCCTCGAAGACTGGCTCGAGCTGGTGCTCCACCTCTACGCGGACCGAGTGCTCCCCTTCGACATGGCCGCAGCCCGCATCGCCGGCGCATTGACCGATCACATGCGTGCTGCCGGTCTTGCGCCGGGCTTCGCGGACATCGCCATCGCGGCCACCGCCGCGAACCGTGACCTCACCGTGCTCACGCGAAACCTGCGTCGCTTTGAACCGATGGCAGTGGCCGCGCTCGATCCATTTCGCAGCCTGACGCCGCCTCACACCGCGCCATAGCGGGTCGCCACGCTGCCTCCCGTCAGTGATACTCGACGATTTCCACCCCGGACGAGCCGGGGCCGCCATGAGCGGGCGGCATTTCGGGCCTCGCACGGGTCGCGTCGCGTACTATTCCCCTCCAATGGGCAAGTGCTCGGATGGATGGGAGCGACAAGGCTCATGAGACTGCTTGCGGCTGCTTCGGCACTGGTGCTGCTGGCGGCAATGCCGGCGCTCGCAGCGGAGAAGCTGCGTATCGCCACGACCGGCGATTATCCGCCGTTCACCTATATCGACCACGATGGCGCGATCACTGGTTTCGACGTCGACATCGCACTTGCGCTCTGCACGGAACTCGGCGTCGAGTGCGAGATCGTGCTGGAAGAATGGGAACGGCTGATCCCGGAACTGCGCGCTGGCAGCTTCGATGCGATCGCCGCCAGCATGTCGATCACCGAGAAGCGCCGCCAGCGGGTGAGCTTCACGGACCGGTACTACAGCAACGTGGTTCGCTTCGTGGCGCGCAAGGGCTCTGGCTTCGACCCGGCCGCCGCCGCGGGCAAGATCATCGGCGCGGCCCGCGCCACGATCGCCTCCGACTGGCTCGCGGCCAATCTGGCCGGCACGGCAACGATCAAGCTCTATGCCGGCCGGGAGGAGCTCTACGGGGACCTCGTCGCCGGCCGCCTAGATGCCGTCTTCGGCGACGGCCTGGGCTCATACGCCTGGCTTCAGGGCTCGGTGGGCGCAGGCTTCGAATTCGCCGGCGAGGGGTACCGGCTCGACGAAGGGATCGGCATCGCGGTGCGCCACGAGGACGCCTCGCTCCTGTCACGCCTGAACCGCGGCCTCGAGGCCATCCTCGCGAACGGCACCTACGAACAGATCAACGCCCGCTACTTCCCGTTCAGCATCCGTTAGGTTATCGGCTCATCGGCGCGCGACCATCACCGCTACGTTGGGCAGAGGCCGCCGGACGCCGGGTCGTTCATGGTGTCACCGTGCGCCGGCGCACGCAGCCACCCGAGTACAGACCACCCCGCTTGGCACCTGACCAGTCGAGGATCCCGGGTATGTCGCTGGGGATCGATGCCCTGATCTCGAAACGCCTCAAGCGTTTCGAGTTCGGGGTTCCCTACGGGGGACATTTGTGGGCATTCGGCTTCTACATACCCGCTCCGTTCGCGCGGCGTGGCTTTTCGGGCGCTGATGATCCGACGGCGTAGCGGCGCGGATATCCGCGCATCAGCTTCGGACAATCTTGGGGCGATCGAGAGGATTCCGGCGGCGGCGGCATGAGTGACGTGGCCGCACCTCATTGGGTTTTGATCCCACGCACAAGCTCACTCTGATGACTCACGCCAGCATATCTATTCCATAAGTGGATTATTAAATCACTTCAGGATCTATTTCTAGAACATGCTGCTTGCAATTCGCATGAGTGTCGCTAAAATGGACTATTAATGAAGCATATATCCTCATTGTGATCTATTTATGGAATAACCTGAACAATGGTGAAGCCCGCGCACAGAAACTATTCCCGCTATGCCCGCCAAGCTGCAGAGCTTCTCGGGCTGATGATCCATAACGCCCGCATCGAACGCGGCATCACGGTCGCCGATGTCGCCGAACGCGCCGGGTTGTCGCGCGGTCTCGTGCATCGCATCGAGAAAGGCGAAATGGGTTCCTCCATTGGTGCCGCCTTCGAGGTGGCCGCGATTGTCGGTCTGCGCCTGTTCGAAGCCGAATCGACGACGCTGACGCGCCATCTGTCGATGGAACGCGACAAGCTCTCGCTGCTGCCGCAATCCGCCCGCACGGGCACGACCAAGGTGAAAGATGACTTCTGATCGACCGGACACGAACGCACCGGAGGAGGCCTATGTCTGGATATGGCTGCCCGGTGCGACGGTCCCGGTTGTCGCCGGCCGCATCGCTCGGGACGGCGGGCGGATGATCTTCAACTACGGTCGGAGCTATCTGGACCGGAACGACGGCATTCCGATCTACGAGCCGGAACTGCCGCTGCGGAGCGGGGCCATTGCGCCGGAAGCCGGGCTGAGCATGGCCGGATGCCTGCGCGACGCCGCGCCCGACGCGTGGGGCCGACGCGTCATCCTGAACCGGACCTTCGGACGCAAGGGCAAGGATGTCGATATCGCCGCGCTCGACGAGCTCACCTGTTTACTGGCGTCTGGCTCCGACCGCACCGGCGCCCTGGACTTCCAGCACTCGCCTTCTGAGTACGTATCTCGCGCCGTGCAAGCCGCAACGCTCGAAGAGTTGCTGAGCGCCGCCGAGAAAGTCGAGCAGGGCGTGCCGCTGACGCCTGCACTCGATCTGGCGCTGTTCCACGGTACGTCGCTCGGCGGTGCACGCCCGAAGGCGATGATCCGGGACAGCGACACCAAGATGATCGCCAAGTTCTCGTCTAGGACCGACACCTACAACGTCGTGAAGGCGGAATTTGTCGCCATGCGCCTTGCGGCCAGGGTAGGGCTCGACGTCTCTCCCGTACGTCTTGCCCATGCCGCCGGCAAGGACGTGCTGCTGGTCGAGCGATTCGACCGTCCCAAGACGAATGACGGCTGGAAGCGCAGGGCGATGGTCTCGGCGCTGACGCTGTTCGGTCTCGATGAAATGATGGCGCGTTACGCCAGCTATGAAGACCTCGCGGAGATCATCCGGCACCGCTTCACCTCGCCGACGGCGACGCTGCACGAGATGTACGGTCGCCTCGTGTTCAACATCCTGTGCGGCAACACCGACGATCACGCCCGCAACCATGCGGGCTTCTGGGACGGCGAACACCTGACGCTGACTCCGGCCTATGACATTTGCCCGCAAAGCCGTACCGGCAATGTGGCCAGCCAGGCGATGCTGATTGTCGGTGACGACCGCACGAGCACGCTTGGGACCTGCCTCGCGGCCGCGGCCAGTTTCCAGCTCAGCGAGAACGCGGCGAAGGACATCATCGCCCGGCAGATCGACACCATCCGGGACGGATGGGACGACATCTGCGAGGAAGCCGCATTGACGGACGTCGAGCGCAACCTGTTCGGCCAACGCATCTTCCTGAATGACTTCGTCTTCGAAGGCACAGCGGAGAGCCTGCGGTGATGGAAACTCTCCCGTGGCGGCGCTTGCGTACCCGGAGCCGCGGCTGGAAGGCGGGGATGCGGACGTCGAGCAGCGTGTCCTCGAGAATGTCCAGATAGCCTTGCACCGTGGTGCGCGCGACGCCGCAGTCGCGTGCGATGCCGGCAGTGTTGACGACCTGGCCGTGGTAGAGGGCGGCGACCGGCAGGAACCGCGCAAATCCAGGGAGGTTTCGGACCAGCCCTTCGGCCCGGATCTCCTCGCGCAGGTAGAGCCTGACATAGCTCTCCAGTACCGGGCGCCGCTCGCCCGCGACCCAGACCAGCGGGATGGTTCCCGCGTCGAGGGCGGTATCGAGATTGAAATCGTCGCCAAGCTCCGCCGGGGTCAGGGGATGCGTGGCCTTGTGTAGCGCGCCGCCTGCAAGCAAGTTGACGCTGGCTGCCTTGAGCTCTCTCGCACTCGATCCGAGCAGGGCGACGTTGAGACGCCGATCCTCAATGTGCCGGTGCACTTCGTTGAGGAAGTTTGGAAGGCGCTGGATCTCATCGACCACCACCCAGCTGCCCGGTGGCACCGGCTGGAGATCCGCTGCGAAGAGTGACGGTTCGGCGAGATAGTCCTGTTAGTGAGCCTCGTCGAGGAGATCGATGTGCAACGCGTCGGGAAACTGCAGCCGTGCCCAGGTGCTCTTGCCCACTTCGCGAACGCCAAGAAGAAAAAAGCTCTGCTTGGGCAGCCGGGTCAGTCGGCGAAAGGTCATTTCAGCCGTGTTGTCGTCATATTTCGAAGAATATTGCCGATGACGTGGCAGGATGATGCCGGTGAGTCAACCTGACCCCACTTGGAGAGTCCCTCCACAACCGCAAGCCCGATGCAAGGCATCTCGAACTCGTGCGCATCGGTCCACGCAGCAAACTTGCCCTCTGACCGGCTCTGTCACCCGCAGAGCAGCGATCTCTGAGCGCACTCCGCGCTTCGGTACATCTGCCAGTCAATTCGAGCGGGTCAGGTAGTCCGACCCTAGTTGTGGGCCAACGCGCTGGGCCATCGTCAACGCGCCAGTTGGATCAGTCAGCCGATTTCCGGCGCAGGAGCTTGTGTTGGTCGAAGAACTTGTCGCTTCCCGCCCAGCACGCGTGCTTCAGTTCCGTGAGTGCCCAAACTGAAGCCTCTTCGCGGATGATTTGCCGATACAAGGCCATGTTGTGCCGCCACGTGTAATGAATCCAGTGATCGGCGATCGCGAACACGCCCTTTCTGTCTCCGTTCAGTTGCATTGGAATCAGTTGCTTGCTCTTGGGATCAAATACCTTTCCATGCTCGGCGAAATAGGCCGCAGTGTCCGGGTCGTCGAGTTGGATGTCGACCCATCTCGGATCGATCATCTCGAGGCCGTTGTGGCCAATGACCTGTTTCGAGCCAGGCGCATCGGGGGAGAAATTCTCGCCCAGCTTGTCCAGGACGTCGTTTTCGCGACTCACGAAATTGTAGAAGTGCGGTTTGTCGGCCGAACTGTCGTAGCCGTTTAGGCGCCCCATCATCAGTTGCGCTTCCATTACCTTTTCCGCCCCGGCAAGAAGAAGAATCTTGTTGAGCCGCTGAAGCAGATCGGGTCGACTGGGACGGTACTCGGGTTCCGGCTTCGCGAGATCCTGGTCGCCAGGAGCCGGATCATCCATGGCGGGATCCTTGGCCATCTTGGCGATCGCACGAATGACCACCCTGCTGCCGAGTGAGTGGCATATCAGGTTGATCGGATGGGATGGAAGCGCCCTCGTCAGGACTTCGATCACCGCGATCAGGTGCAGTGCCGCTTCGTCGGCGAGGTCATAGGCACGCGCGTAGAAGTTCCGGCCGTGGTGGAATATCGAGCCATAAAAGTCGGGACTCGAGAACCAGCCGAATCCGACGCAAAGACCGTTCCCTCCCTGATCCTTTTGGCGATAGCCGAAGCCCAGTGGCCAGCTCGTGGAATGGGCACGAATTTCGGTCGGTTCTGGGAAACGTTTCCAGTGGTACAGGCGACTGTGCGGGTTGTCGCCCTCGGGATGGTGTGGCCTGTCGAATACCTGCGTGGTCGGATCGAACTGGAAGCCATGAACGAAGATCGAGATTGGCGCCTTGGCGGAAGCACTCTCCGGTAGCTCGCGCGCTTCTGATTTCAGAACCGAAGCCACGTAGTGGGCCAGGGCGGCGTTCTGTTTGACCAGCTTGGGGCTCAGCGAAGACGACGCCGGAAAGTACTCCATCCGCCCTTTTCGGCTTCGTCTGTCATAGGGTTTGGTGACGGTGAGATTACCTACCGAATCTGGCGCGTACAAGCCGTCGGGCAGCCAGGAGATCCGTAGTATTGACATCGGTGTTTCGCTGGCGACTCGAACTCAGGAAAGCGCGCTGTTGTTCGGGCAGGGGTTGGCCGATACTTCCGTGGCAGTAGCCGTTGTGACTGCCGCGGTTGTCGTTGACGCGACGAACATGGCCAAAGCCACCCAGCGGACGAATTCCGTCAACGTACGCACTAGAGCCCTCCGTGAATGGTGGGTTGCTACGATCTGAAGATAGCCGGCAATCTCAAATAAATGAACACTTTATTTTGTGCATGACTCATTTGCGAAGCCTTATACCTCCAGATATATGGACCATGATTCACGACCAAAAAACCTTATGACCTGAGAAGTCGGATATATGTACGATTTGGTGCAGCGGCCCGGGGTGCCCCTGACGTCGGACTACCCGGAACCACAATTGCTGGGCGGCTCCGCTTGATCGCTTGCAGGCTGGGCCTGTTGCCGGAACGGAATGACGCGCGGTTTCCTGCCGCTCGACGAAATACCGCCTGACTCGGGAATGCCTTGTTCGGTCGGACCGAGGGGCGATCAAGATCGAGAAGCCGCTGCGGTAGAGGACAACTGGACGATGAGCATGGAGTGCACCGAGCCCGGACGGGACACCGAAACGGCGCATGGCACGGTTCTCGCCCACGTCCGCGGTAAGACGAAGTTGCCGAGTCGGATCGTCGATGATTCGCGGCCAGCCTGATTGTCGCCCTCCACAAGCGGCTCCGGCTGAATAGACAGAATTTCGCAGACCGATTCGATCTGGATGTGCGAACACTTCAGGAGTGGGAGCAACGACAAGGCGTCCCCGACGAGGCGGCCCGCGTTCGGTTGATCGTCACCGACCAAGACCCTGAGGCCGTGGTGAGGGCGCTCAGCGAAGATGGCGACGAATGGCAGACCGATTACACCTTCGCATCGTGAGCGACGCGCTACACGTCGGGGGCAAGTTTTCCGTCGTCGCTCGCAGTCATACGCGTCGTAGCTTTCTGAACGGAGTCACAAACCGGGTCGCCCTAGCGCGATCGCCTGCACCTGCGCTTGACCAAGCAACTTCCCGACAATTGCGAGGTGTTTGTGATCACGTGCGAACACGGCCTTGCCAAGTCGGTGCAGCTGTCAGGCCCACGCCGCAAGGGAAAGTACGGTCGGCATGCCCTCGCCGCACAGCTCCCACCCGGCCCTGTCGCTGACGCGCCATACTTCCCCGGTATCCGTGCCGACCAGTACGCCTCCCGGCGCCTCCGGGTCCACAGCCAGACCGTGGAAGTTGGCCAAGCTCGGTGAATGGGCCTCGTCGCACAGCGAGCGCCACGACTCGCCGCCATCCTCGGACCGGAAGAGCATGGCCTGCGCGCCATTCTCCTCGCGACAGTTCGAGAATGCTGAAGGCGCGCTCGCGACGGTCAGCCCGTACGGCGCGCGATGATCGATGCACATTGGCCGAGAGTAGCGCGGCGTTATGCCCTTCCACGTGTAGGTCCAGGTGCGGCCGCCATCATCGGATCGAAATACGCCGGCATTGCCCTCCACCATCTCCGCCACCCCGTCCAGGCGCCCGTATCCGGTAGACGCGTACAGGGTGTCTCGCTCCGCCGGGTGCGCGAACAGCATGTGCAGGTCCGGATTGTCGCCGGGCAGGACTACCGACCAAGTCTCGCCCGCATCCTCGGACAGGGCAAGGCCGCCCACTTCGACGCCGGCCAGAATGCGCGTACCGTCAACGACCAGAGCGCGCGCTCGTGCCGCGACCGGTGGGTTCAAGGGAATCTGCCAACTTCCGGCTTCTGCCAACTGCGCGAGGCCCACGACCTCCGTCCAGGTGGCCCCGTGATCGTCGCTCCGGAACAGCCCCGTGGGCGCCGTCCCCGCATAAAGCGTCCCGCTACGGTCGGTGCGGACCTGCCACACTTCCCTGCCTTGAAGACCCGACGGTGCCCACGTCCGGCCAGAGTCGTTCGACACGTACAGGCCGTCGTCCGTGCCGGCAAAGCATGATCCGTCGATACGAACTAGTTCGCGGACGTCGCGGCTCCGAAGAACCTGCTTGGCAGCCCCTTCCGCCACGACAAAGACGCCTTCGCTGGTTCCTGCGCAAACTTCCATGATGCTTCGCTCCCCGGCCGCTGGACGGTCGGTCAAAACCGACCTGTCCGGGCCGTCTTGAATTGCAGAGCAATTGTGCGCCCCATGATGCCGACACCCGCGGGAGCTTCCAAGAATCGGCAGCCGACGGCACAGAATTCACGATGAGCGAGTCGATGCTGTTGCTCAAAGCAGGTTCCGGCAACGACCGCCAAACCTCCGGCGGCAAGTGCTGACGGCGGCGGATGCTGCTAAAGAGCGCGTCGCCGAGCTGCGTGGTGAAACAACTCGCTTCGCAAGGCGGTCAGGAGCATGCCGGCAACCTCCGCCAAGGCGCTTCCTTCTCCGGTCAGTTGGACTGCTCGCGGTCAATCAGGGTGGCGATCACCGGGTGGTAGCGCTCGCCGAGCCCGCTCTCGACCGCTTCGTCGAACAGTGCCTTCACCAGATCTGCGCCCGCCGCGTCGATGTCCGCCTCCGCCGCGAGCTCAAGCGCATAGTCGAGGTCCTTCATCGCGTAGGTCACGGGGAACGCGCCCTCGGGGTAGTGCTCCGCGAGAATCGCCTTCATGCCGTGATTGCGAAGCGCGAAGCTGTCGCCTGAACTCCGGCCCACCGCCTCCAGAAAAGTCTCGGGCGCGACTCCCTGGCGGCGCGCGATCGCGAGGCCCTCCGCGACTGCCCGGACGTTCTGGAAGAGGATCATGTTGTTCAAGATCTTGACCGCCTGCCCGCTGCCGACGGGCCCGCAATGGGTCACGTCGCTGGCGACGTGCGCGAGCACCGGGCGCAGGCGCTCCACCAGCGCTACGTCGCCGCCCACCATGATGCTGAGCGTGGCCTCAATGGCCGCCTGCCGGGTGCGGGCGACCGGCGCATCACAGAAGGCGATGCCACGCCGGCCGAAGGCATCGTCGAGGTCGCGGGCGAGCGCCGGCGGCGCGGTGCTGGCGTCGACTACTGTCCGCCCGGCACTGATCCGCTCGATCAGGCCGCCGTCGCCTAGGCACACCGCCCGCACCTCGCGACCCGAAGGGAGGGACAGAAACACGAGGTCCGCATTGTCGGCGAGATCGGCGAGGGACGATGCCACCCGCACGCCTGCGGCGGCGAGCCGCTCCAGGGGCGCCGGGTCGAGGTCGTAGCAGGTCACCGGCCCGTCGTGTCGGCGGACGAGGTTGCGGCACATGGGCTCGCCCATGACGCCGACGCCGACGAAGCCGATGCGCTCGCCGCTCATGTATCCCCACCCTCCCGTGCGAAGCGGGCCGCGCCGGTGCCGGCGAGGCGGCCGAAGACCGCGCCCGAAACCAGGCCGGTGCCACCGGGGTAATTGCCGTAGAAGAGACCGCCGACCAGCTCGCCGGCCGCGAACAGGCCCGGAATCGGGGCGCCGGAGACCGCCTGCACTCTGGCTTCCGGGTCAATCGCGACGCCGCCGAAGGTGAAGGTGATGCCGCAGGTCACGGCATAGGCCTCGAAGGGCGGGGTCTCGATCCGGTTGGCCCAGTTCGACTTGGGCGGGTCGAGCCCGCGAGTACCGCGGCCGTCCTTCACCGTCGGGTCAAAGGGAACGTCGGTGGCCACGGCGTCGTTGTAGGTCCGGACAGTCGCGAGGAACCGCGCGCCGTCGATTCCCTCCATCCGTTCCGCAAGGGCCTCCAGTGTGTCGGCCTTCGCCCGGGTCACCTGCCGGATCCGGTACTCGTCGCGCAGCAGGTGGCTCACCTTCGCGTCGAACACCTGCCACGCCAACTGGCCCGGCTGCTCCAGCACCCGCCGGCCGTAGGCGGCATAAGTGTAGTTGCGGAAGTCGGCGCCCTCGTCGACGAAGCGCTTGCCCTCCGCATTGACGACGATGGAAAAGGGATAGCTGTGCTTCTGGAAGCCGTCGCCCACGGCGAGGTCCCCGTAATCGGGCGCGTTGCGGTCCCAGGCGACCGCGTGACAACCGGACCAGTTGCCGGCCGGCATGGCCCCGGCCTCCAGCGCCATGCGGATCCCGTCCCCCTGGTTAAAGCGGGTGCCGCGCACCTTGGCGAGGTCCCAGCCGGGGCCGAGATAGCGTGCCCGCCAGGCGGCATTGGCCTCGAAGCCGCCGCACGCGAGCACGACGGCCCGGGCGCGCACGTCGAAGCTGCGCCCCTCGATGCGCGCGCGGACGCCCTTTACGCCGGAATCGTCGGCGATCAGGGAGCGTGCGTGTGCCCGGTACCGGACGGTGACCCCTGCCTTCTCCGCAGCCTGGTAGAGCGCCGCGACCAGGCCCGGGCCGCCGCCCCACGCCTCGACGGCGAGCCCGCCCCAGAAGCGGAAGCGGCCATCCTCCTGCTTGAAGGCCTGGCGGCCGTAGCTCGGCTGGAACCGCACGCCCTTGCCGCGCAGCCAGCACAGTGCGCCATGGCTGCCAGTCACGAGCTGCTCCACCAGGCCCGGGTCGGCGCGGTACTGGGTGAGCCGGGCCATGTCGTCGTAGTAGTCGGCTTCGCGATAGGCGCCGAAGTCGGTGTCCACCAGCTCGCGATCCGATAGATCGGGCATCAGGGCACGTAGTGCCTTGGTGCCGTCGAAGACCACGCGCATCGCGCCGGCGGTATAGGCGCTGTTGCCGCCCCGCTCCTCCTCCGGCGCTGCCTCCAGCAGGTGCACGCACGCCCCGGCCTCGGCCGCCGCCAGTGCCGCCGTGAGTGCGGCGTTGCCGCCGCCCACGACCACGACGTCGGTTGTCAGCGTTTCGGTCATCCCGTCCGGGCCCTTCCCGGCTGCTGCGCCTCGGGGCGTGGCGGCCGACCGGCTCTAGCGTGGCGCGGGCCGTCGGCCGCCCTTCGTCCGGTTGGAAGCTGGAGGTCAGTGGACACTGGAAGATCGTTCCCGTTAGTGGTGTTCAAGGTTCACTCTACGCATGTGACTGCACGACAACGCGGCTCGAATCTGACATCCGGGAAGTGAGGCCGCGGAACGCCTGGCGCGAGGCCGGCGGCGCCAATGGGGCCGTGACGCCGACATGATCCGGGCATCGCCGGGGCTCGTGGAGATACAGCGCGGATGATCTTTCCGGTCGTGGAATATCAATCCGACCCCTGTCCCGCAATAGCGGCAGGCCGCATCGCCTTGCCCCCGCCAGACCGCATGCGGTACCAGCCGGCACGTGCACCGTATGCACCGTAGCGCCGCGGCAGGACCGAGCGCACGAAACAGCCGAACGTTAAGCAAGAACAATGACTCCCAAATGATGTTTTGGCCTAGTTTTATAACTTTTACGTGAAATTTGGCGATAAATCCGGAATTATTTACATCCGCGCGGCGCGAGGCGGCGCTGTACGCCAAAGGCGGCGCCGGCCCCCCGGTGGACCCTGCGGGCGGCCTACGCCATAGTGCGGAGGCAGCGCGCGAGTCCTCCATCGGGCGCGTTTCCCGGCGAAGGGCGGCGATCGGGCTCGCCACGGCATCCTGCGAATGGACGGGAGCACGGGCATGACGGCGGTGTCTCTGGCCGATATCCGGATTCGGCCGATCCAGTCGGACAACGTCTGGGGGTGGCTCTCCGCAGGCTGGAGCGATCTCTGGATGCGCCCGGCGATCAGCCTGTGCTACGGGCTGTTCGTCACGTTGCTCAGCTACGCAGTGCTGGCCTGCCTCTACTTCTTCGACCTGGTCTACCTGTTGCTGCCGCTGGCGGCCGGCTTCATGTTCGGCGGGCCCATCATTGCGGTCGGGCTCTACGAGATGAGCCGCCGGTACGGCGAGGAGAAGCCGTTCGGCCTCGCCGACGTGATCGGCGCCGTGCGGCGCGCGCCGCTGCAGCTTGCGTACATGGGGATGGTCCTGCTGCTCCTCGCCCTGGTCTGGATGCGGATCGCGACGCTGCTCTTTGCGCTGTTCTTCGGCTCCGCAACGCCGCCGCTCGCCACCCTGTTCGAGTCACTGTTCCTGTCCATGCAGGGGGTCACGTTCCTCGCGGTCGGCACCGCGTTCGGCGCCGTCCTTGCCTTCGCCGCATACGCGATTTCGGTGGTGTCCATTCCGCTGCTCGTCGACCGGGAGGTCGACGCGATGACGGCCACGATCGCGAGCCTCGTGTCCGTCCGCGACAACTTCGTCCCGATGATGCTATGGGCGTGGCTGATCGCGATCTTCACCGCGGTCGGCATCGCGACGCTGCTCTTGGGGCTGATCCTGTTCTTTCCGCTTCTGGGCCATGCCAGCTGGCATTGCTACCGCGACGTCCTCGGCAGCCCGGACGGGGAATCGCCTTAGGCGGAGCCGCTGGTTCAGTCCTCCCGGTTCCGGTCCTCCTCGTCGATCAGGATCCGCTCCGAGGCGCCCTCCAGATCCTCGAACTGGCCGCTCTTCAGCGCCCAGAGAAAGCCCGCGAGGCCGAGCAGCCCCAGCAGCAGGGCGGCCGGAATGAGAATCAGCAGGATGTTCATGCGAGCGGGCTCCCACCGCCGCGCCCGAGGCGCAAGGCGTTGACGGTCACCACGATGGACGAGGCCGACATGGCGGCGGCGGCAATCAGCGGCGTGACGTGGCCCGCGACCGCCAGCGGCACCGCCAGCACATTGTACCCGGCCGCCAGCGCGAAGTTCTGAAGGACGAGCCGCCTCGCCCGCCGCGCAACCCCGACGGTGACGGCGACACTTTCGAGCCGCTCGCCCTGGAAAACCACGTCCGCCGCCGTCTGGGCGAGGTCGGCGCCGGCCGCCGGCGAGATCGAGGCGTCGGCACCGGCGAGCGACGGCGCGTCGTTCAGCCCGTCGCCCACCATCAGGACGCACCGGCCGGCCTCCCTGAGCGCATCCAGCCGCGCGAGCTTCTCTGCGGGCCTCGCCTCGGCCTGCCAGGCGTCGATGCCGAGGGCCTCGGCGGCGCTCCGGACAGCCGGCACCCGGTCGCCCGAGAACAGCTCGACGCCGAAGCCCTGCCGCTTCAGCCAGGCGACGAACGCCCCGGCATCCGGGCGGAGCCGGTCGGCAAACCCGATCCGCACCGGCTCCCGCCCTGGGCGTCGCAGCCACAGCTCCGGCCCCTCCGGGGTGTCGCCCTCTGCGCGCGGCACCGCGCACCAGGCGCGATTGCCGAGCCGGATCTCGTCCCCACCGGACCCCGCAACCAGGCCCATCGCGGTCTCCTCCCGCACGTCGTCATGCACCGGTACGGAGCCCGCGGCCTGCACGACCGACCGGCACAGCGGATGCCGGCTCGCACCCGCCAGCGCGGCCGCGGCCCGGAGGTCGCCGTCCTCAAGCTCGTCGCGCTCGACGATCTCCGGGCGCCCGAAGGTGAGCGTGCCCGTCTTGTCGAGGAGGACGGTGTCGATCGTCGCAAGGCGCTCCAGCGCATCCCCCGCCTTGACCAGGACGCCGTGCTTTAGCAACCGGTTGCAGGCGACGACCTGCACCGCGGGCACTGCGAGCCCGAGGGCACAGGGGCAGGTGATGATCAGTACCGCCACCCCGATGAGCAGCGCCTCGCACGGCGGGAGCCCGCCGATACCCCACCAGCCCGCAAACGCCAGCAGCGCCAGCGAGTGCACGATGGGCGCGTAGAGCTGGGCCGCCCGGTCGGCTAGGCGGACGTAGACCGAGCGGCCCTGCTCGGCCGCCTCCGTCAGCCGGACGATCTCGGTCAGCACCGTGCCGTCCCCGGTCGCGGTTGCCGTCAGCGTGACGGGATCGCCGGTATTGATCGTGCCGGCGTAGACCCGGTCGCCCGGCACGGTGGTCTCGGGCGTGGCCTCGCCAGTCAAGAGGCTCCGGTCGATCGTCGTGCACCCGGAGAGAATGTCGCCGTCCACCGGGATCCGCTCGCCGGCCGCGACCAGCACCCTGCTGCCGGGCCTGACTGCACGGGCCGGGACGAACTCGCGCACGCCGTCCGGGCGCAGCACGGTGGCCGGCTGGGCGGCGAGCGCGGCGAGGTTCTCCGCCGTCGAGCGCATGGCGCCGCGGGTCCTGAGGTCGAGGTACCGGCCGACCAGCAGGAAGAACAGCAGCATCAGAGCGGCGTCGAAGTACACGTCCGGCCGCTCGGCTTGCAGCTCGGCCAGGCTGATCACGCCGGTGACGCAGACCGCCACCGAGATCGGCAGGTCCATGTTGACGCGGCGAGCAGCCACCGCCTTAGCCGCAGAGCGGAAGAACGGCAGCCCCGCGTAGGCGATCGCCGGGAGCGCGATCAGCGCCGAGACCCAGTGCATTAGCGCGCGTGTGCTGTCCGCCATGCCGGTCGACCCGCCCGCCCATACCGCGACGGACAGCAGCATCACGTTGCCCGCGGCGAACCCGGCGACCGCAAGCGCGCGGAGCAGGGCCGTCTGCTCCTCCCGGTCCGCGCCGGAGATCGTCGCCGGGCTGTAGGGCACCGCCGGATAGCCCAGCCGATCCAGGCGCTCCACCAGGGATCCGGGATCGGCGACGCCGTCGCGCCACCGGAGGTGCAGCCGGCGGGCGGCAAGGTTCACCCGCGCATCGAGCACGCCCGGCTCGGCGCGCATGGCGCGCTCGACGGTTGCGATGCACTGGGCGCAGTGCACGTCGTTCACCAGCAGGCTGAGCGATGCGGTTCCGTCCCCGCCCCGCTCCACGAAGGCGGACAGGTCATCGACGGCGGCCACGCCGGACGCTGCCGGGGCCACGCTCACCGGGTCACCAGGATGGCGTTCTCCGCCCGGAAACGCCGCCCCGCCCCGTCCTCCAGCTCGAAGACCACTGTCCAGCGGCCGGGTGCCAAGGGCGGGCCCTCGACCCCGTAGGTTCCCGGCGCGGTCTCCACGGCGGCGTGACTGCGGTCCTCGCCATCACGGGTCGGGCGCACGGCCTGGACCGTGCCGGCGAGCTCGCGCACGGCCCGGCCGCCAGCGTCGGTCAGTTCCAGGCTGACCGTGCCGCCCTCCGCGAGGATCCGCGCCTGCCAGCCGAGCGATTGCTGGCGCGCAGCGCGCTCGAGGACGCGGTTGTACTCCAGGCCTTCCCGGTAGGCGTCACGCGTGGTCGTACCGGGGTGCGAGCTAAGCGAGAGGTAGATGAATACGCCGTTCACGGCGATGATCAGCAGGAAGAACCCGAGCAGCATCGCGAACACCTGGCGGCCCGTCAGCTCCCCGGGCCAGCGGCCGCGTCCCCGTCCTTCGCCGGTCGGACGCAGCGTCATTCCGGCCGCCGAAACGTGGTGGCATGGGCGTAGCGCTCACCGGTCGCCAAGTCCGCCGCCACGATCTCGAAGTCGGTGACCGGCCCCGGCGTCGCCGCTAGGGGCGCGGCTACATAGACGCGCAGCATGCGGAGCCGGTCGGGCTCGACCGCGATGTCGCCTGTGTCGCCCCCGACCGTCGAGAGCACGGCGCCGGGCAGGCCCTCCGCGAGAATGCGGAACCGACGCGCCTCGTGCCGCTTGTTCTGGATCTTGACCGTGTAACCGTTGCGGAAGCTGCCGTCGGACAGCTGCACGAACAGCGGATTGCGATCGCGCAGGACCGTGGTCGCGGTGTCGCCGCGGGTGAGCAGGGTCGCCAGCATGACGGCGCCGACCAGCCCGATCGACGCGGCGTACAGCACCGTGCGCGGACGCAGCAGGCGCAGGCGGCGCCAACCCGCCCGCCCTTCACCGGACGGGTCCGCGAGGCCGGTCAGCGTGTCGTAGGCGATCAGGCCGCGGGGCCGGCCGACCCGGTCCATGACGTGGTTGCACGCGTCGACGCAGAGCGCGCAGTTGATGCACTCGAGCTGGTTGCCGTCGCGGATGTCGATCCCCATCGGGCAGACGGCCACGCAGGTGTTGCAGTCGACGCAGTCGCCGCGCCCCGCCCAACTCTGGCCGCGCTTGTGGGAGCCGCGCGGCTCGCCGCGCCTCCAACGGTAGGTCACCAGCATGGAATGCTCGTCGAGCATCGCGCCCTGGATGCGCGGCCAGGGGCACATGAACGTGCAGACCTGCTCGCGCGCATGGCCGGCCAGCAGGTAGGTGGTCAAAGTCAGCAGCCCGATGAACAGGTAGGACACCAGAGGCGCATCGAACCGCGCGAGGTCGGCGGCCAACGACGGCGCGTCCGCGAAATAGAAGACCCAGGCACCCCCGGTGCCGACGGCGATCAGCAGCCAGGCGGCGTGTTTCGCCGCCCGCTTCACGAGCTTCCGCCCCGTCCAGGGCACCCGGTCGAGCCGGATGCGCGCGTTGCGGTCGCCCTCGATGCATCGCTCGACCCACATGAACAGGTCGGTCCAGACCGTCTGGGGACAGGCATAGCCGCACCAGACCCGCCCGGCGACGCTGGTCACCAGGAACAGCGTAAGCGCAGCGAGGATCAGGAGACCGGTGATGTAGTAGACCTCCTGCGGCCAGATCTCGATGAAGAAGAAGTAAAAGCGCCGCCCGGGGAAGTCGATCAGGACCGCCTGGTCGGCGGCGTTCGGGCCGCGGTCCCAGCGCAGCCACGGCAGCAGGTAGTAGAGACCGAGGATCGCGGCGAGCGCGACCCACTTCACCGTGCGGTAACGACCAGCAACGGCGCGCGGGAAGATCTTGGCCCGCTTCGCGTAGGACGGGCGGCGGGCCGCCGCGTTGACGGGGTCAACGTCGATCCGCCCGACCTCAGCAGTCGGCGGCTGGGCTGTTGCTGCGTTCATCGCTGCATTCCCGACCCGGGCCGCCTCGCCGAGGGCGCCGACAGGCGCCGATCCCGCCGGCAGGCCCGACCCGCCCGGCTCGCTCCGCCTATGTGCCGCCCCCCAGGGCGTGCACGTAGATCGCGAGCTGCTTGATCGTCTCCGGGGGCAGCCGCTCGCCCCACGCCGGCATGACCCCGCCGCGGGAGTTCTGGACCTGCGCCAGGACCGATTCGTAGTCACCGCCGAAGAGCCAGATTGCGTCCGTGAGATTGGGCGCGCCCAGGTCGACGCTACCCCGACCGTCCTCGCCGTGGCAGATGGAGCACTGCTCGGCAAAGATGTCGGCGCCCTCGCCCGCCACGGGCCCGTCCCCGCCGGCCGACAGCGACAGCACGTAGCGGACGACGGCGACGATCTGCTCCGGCTCGAGGAACCCGTCGCGGCCGTACGCCGGCATCTCGCTGTAGCGGGACTCATCGCTCTCGTTCCGGACGCCGTGGCGGATCGTGTAAGCGATCGCCTCCAAGCTGCCGCCCCAAAGCCAGTCGTCATCGTTGAGGTTGGGGTAGCCGACGGCGCCCTCGGCGCCGGAGCCGTGGCACTGGGAGCAGTTCACCGCGTACGCCGACCGGCCGCCCGCCAGCGCGAACGAGAGGAGTTCGGGATCGGCCGCGATCTCCTCGAGCGACGCCGCCGCAATGCGCTCCACGTACCGGGCCTGCATGGCGTCGCGATCGGCCACCTGCCCCGCGACGACGGCTCGCTGCGAATAGCCGAGCAGGCCCCGCGTGTATCCCTCGACCAGCGGCCAGGCCGGCATCGCGATCCAATAGGCGACTGCCCAGAGCACGGTGGCGTAGAAGGTCCAGAGCCACCAGCGTGGCAACGGGTTGTTGAACTCGGTGATCCCGTCCCACTCGTGCCCGGTGGTCGGAGTCTCGTCCGGGCGGCCGCTGCTCCCGACCATGCCTAGTCCTCCTTGAGCGGGATGCGCGCCGCGTCCCGGAACTTGGCACGGTTGCGGGGCCACAGTGCGTAGGCGACCGCCACGGCGAACATCACGACCAGCGCGACCAGCCCCCAGGTGGCGGCGAAGATGCGGACCGACTCGTACTCCATGACCCAGCCCCTCAGCGCAGCGCTTCGCCCTCGGCGCGGAAGGCGTCGAAGTCCACCAACGTGCCGAGCATCTGCAGGTAGGCGATCATGGCGTCCATTTCGGACACCATGTCGGGGTTGCCGTCGAAATCCCGGACCTGGGCCTTGGGATAGCGCGCCATGACGGCTTCGGCGCCATCCGACTCCGGGTCCGCCTGCGCGGCGGCGTCCGCGCGGGCGTTGGCGATCATCTCCTCGGTGTACGGCACCCCCAGCGCGGCATTGGCCCGGAGGTCGGCCTCGACGGCGTCGAGTTCCGCCGGGCGCTCCTGCAGGAACGGGTAGCCGGGCATGATCGATTCCGGCACGACGTTCTTCGGGCGGATCAGGTGCTCGCGGTGCCAGTCGTCGGAATAGCGGCCGCCCACACGGGCGAGGTCCGGACCGGTCCGCTTCGAGCCCCACTGGAACGGGTGGTCGTACATGCTTTCCGCGGCGAGGCTGTAGTGCCCGTAACGGTCCACCTCGTCGCGGAGCGAGCGCACCATCTGCGAATGGCAGTTGTAGCAGCCCTCGCGGATGTAGATGTTCCGCCCCACCAGCTCGAGCGGCGTGTAAGGCCGCATGCCGCGAACCTTCTCGACCGTGCTGTCGAGGTAGTAGAGGGGCACGATCTCCACCAGGCCGCCAATCGACACGACGATCAACGTCACGACCAGCATCAGGATCGAGTTCTTCTCGAGCGTCCGATGACCGAATCGCGCCACGGTCCCCCCCTACGCCGCCGCCGGCGCCATCGCGGGCGACCCGGCCAAGGGCTCCGATTCGCGGATGTCGCCGCGCGTGGTCCGCCAGAGGTTGTAGGCCATGATGAGCGCCCCGGCGACGAACAGCGCGCCGCCCAGCGCGCGGATCACGTAGAACGGATGCATCGCCTCGACGGTCTCGACGAAGGAGTACTCGAGGAAACCGAGCGAATCGTAGGCGCGCCACATCAACCCCTGCATGATCCCCGACACCCACATCGCGGTGATGTAGAGCACGATGCCGATCGACGAGATCCAGAAGTGCCACTCGACGAGCCGCTGCGAGTACAGCCGCTCGCGGCGCCATACCACAGGCGCCAGGACGTAGAGGGCGCCGAAGCTCACGAAGCCCACCCAGCCGAGCGCGCCCGAGTGCACGTGACCGACCGTCCAGTCGGTGTAGTGGCTGAGCGCGTTCACCGCCTTGATCGACATCAGCGGCCCCTCGAACGTGCTCATGCCGTAGAACGCGACGGACACCACCAGCATCCGGAGCACGGGGTCGGTGCGGAGCTTGTCCCAGGCGCCGGAGAGCGTCATCAGCCCGTTGATCATCCCGCCCCACGACGGCATCCACAGCATGACCGAGAAGGTCATGCCGAGCGTCTGCGCCCAGTCCGGGAGCGCGGTGTAGTGCAGGTGGTGCGGACCGGCCCATATGTAGAGGAAGATCAGCGCCCAGAAATGGACGATCGAGAGCCGGTACGAATAGACGGGGCGTTCGGCTTGCTTCGGAATGAAGTAGTACATGATGCCGAGAAACCCGGCCGTCAGGAAGAAACCGACGGCGTTGTGGCCGTACCACCACTGCGTCAGTGCATCCTGCACGCCGGCCCAGGCGATGTAGCTCTTGGAGCCGAAGAAGGAGACCGGGAGTGCTGCATTGTTGACTAGGTGCAGCATTGCGACGGTGACGATGAACGCCAGGAAGAACCAGTTCGCCACGTAGATGTGCGGCTCGCGGCGGCGGGCCAGCGTCGCCATGAACACGAGCAGGTAGGCGACCCAGACCAACGTCAGCCAGAGATCGACGTACCACTCCGGTTCGGCGTATTCCTTCGACTGGGTGATTCCGAGGACGTATCCGGACGCGGCCAGCACGATGAAGAGCTGGTAGCCCCAGAACACGAACCAGGGCGCGACATGACCGGCGAGCCGGGTGCGGCAGGTCCTCTGGACGACATGGAACGAGGTCGCGATCAGCACGTTTCCGCCGAACGCGAAGATCACAGCGGAGGTGTGGACGGGACGGAGCCGGCCGAAGTTCGTCCAGGGCAAGTCGAAATTGAGCGCCGGAAAGGCGAGCTGCAGGGCGATCCACAGGCCGGCGGCGAAGCCGATCAATCCCCAGAACGTGGACGCGATCACCCCGGCACGAACGATCGCATCGTTGTAGTGCGGGCGGTCGTCCGGCAGCGCCCGGGCCGGCGGCGGGGACAGAGCCAGCCGGACGGTGAGCGCGACGGCGGCGAGGCAGAAGGCGAGGAAGAGTATGCCGTGGAGAAGGAAGCCCAAGTCCACGGCTCGCTGCACCATCAGCAGGCCGTAAAGTCCCCCCGCTCCGAACAGGCCGAGCCAAAGGCAGTTGGCCGCCACTCGCATCCTGCACTCCCAGCCAAGCCAGGGACATCCAGCAACACCATCATAAGCAATAGGGTGGCCCCGGTGTCATCCCCTGGCGGTGTCCGGAATCCGAAGGCGTTTAACCGGGCTGGCACCGTGCTTGCGAGACCAAATACCCGGCCGGCAGGGCCTCGCCTGTTAGCGAAACGTCGGGATGCTGATCGCGGCAGGCGGCGGACCTGATGCAAGGTTCGCGGAGGCACCGGGTTCAGCTCCTCGACCGAGAACGCATTGACTGCCGTAAAGCTGTCTCACGCCGCCGCGTCCGCAGTGAGGAATTCCTTGCCTTTCACCGCGAAATGGAATCCCGCCGCCGCGAACCCCCCAATGAACTGACCGCTCGCAACCAGGCATTCGGCTTGCAGTAGGCGATGACTCACCTTGCGGCCTTGCTTATCGTCGCTCGTTCCCGTGCCTGATCACCAATCGAAACGTCCCGATGTTCCAGAACACGATCGCCCTGATCGGGTACGCCGACCGGTGGTCGGCCCGCCCCGGCGACACCATCTCCTTCAAGATCAGTAGCCGCTCCGACGAGCCGTACCGGGCCCGGCTCGTGCGAGTCATCTCGGGCGACCCGAATCCGGCCGGCCCGGGCATCAAGGAGGTGCCGGTGGCGGCCGACTTCGAGGGCAGCTGGCCCTCGCGCGCCCAGGACGCCGAACTCGGCTCCTACGCCCGGATTCATGGGATTTCCCTGAAGGCCGAGGCCCACACCGTCTCCGCGATGGTCTGGCCGACGCTCCCCGACCGCGGGGCGCAGGGCATCGTGTCCTGGCTCGGCAACGCAGGCGGGCTTGCGCTCCTGCTCGACGGTGAACGCGGTGCGAGCGTGCGGGTCGCCACCGCACGGGGCGTCGAGACGGTTGCCGTGGGGAAGCCGCTTCGTTCGCGTGCCTGGTACAAGGTCTGGGCGAGCGTCGACCCCCGAAGCGGAGCGGTCCACGTCGGGCAGCAGGCCCTCGAGCCGCTGGCCGTGGTGGACGACACCGGGACCGCGAGCGCAACCGTGGATGCGCCGACGCCCGAGGGCGACGGCGATCTCCTCATCGGCGCGCTGGGAGGAGCCCCGGTCGGCGGCCACTTCAACGGCAAGATCGAGCGGCCCGCAATCGAGCGCGGCGCCCGCCGGTCGGACGACCCGCTGCCCGATGGGGCGCCGTCCAGAGCCGAGGTCGTCGCGGACTGGGACTTTTCGTTGGAGATCCCGTCCCTCAAGGTGGTCGACGTGGGACCCAACGACTGGCACGGCGAGCTGGTGAACCTGCCTGCGCGGGCGATGAAGGGCTCCAACTGGAGCGGGCGCGAGCAGTGCTGGCGTCATGCACCGGTAGAGTACGGCGCCATCCACTTCCACGAGGACGACCTCCACGACTGCGGCTGGGAGACCGATTTCTCGTTCACGGTGCCCGCCGACCTCCCGAGCGGCGCGTACGCGGTGCGGCTCCATTGCGGCGACCACGAGGACATGATTCCCTTCTTCGTGCTGCCGCCGCGCGGATCACGGCGGACGCCTGTCTGCGTCCTGATCCCTACCTTCACCTACACCGTGTACGGGAACTACGCCCGGGGGGTCACGAACGACGAGTACCGGGCACGGGCCCGCGCATGGGGGGCACGCGACGCCACGCCTGACGACCACCGGGAGTACGGGCTGTCCACCTACAACTTCCACACCGACGGCAGCGGCATCGGCTTCGCATCGCAACACCGCCCAGTGCTGAACCTCCGGTCCGCCTTCCTGGGCTACGTCGACACCGCAGGGTCTGGACTTCGCCACTTCCCTGCCGATACCCACCTCCTCGACTGGCTCGAAGAGAAGGGTTACGAGTTCGACGTCGTGACCGACGACGACCTGCACCGTGAAGGCCACGACCTCATCGCGTCCTACCGGGTCGTGCTGACCCCTTCGCATCCCGAGTACCACACCGCGAACACCCTCGACGCCCTCCGACGGCACCTGGACGAGGGCGGGCGCCTCATGTACCTCGGCGGCAACGGCTTCTACTGGCGGGTAGCGCTCAGCGATAGCGTGCCGGGCGCCATCGAGATCCGCCGGGGGGAAGGGGGCATTCGCGCGTGGGCCGCGGAGCCGGGCGAGTACTACAATGCCTTCGACGGCGAGTACGGGGGGCTCTGGCGGCGCAACGACCGGCCGCCCCAGCGGATGGTCGGCGTGGGGTTCTCCGGACAGGGGCATTTCGTTGGTTCGTACTATGTCCGCGCGCCCGGCGCCGACGATCCGCGGGCAGCCTGGATCTTCGAGGGTGTACCGGACCGCATCCTTGGCGACTTCGGGCTTTCCGGCGGGGGCGCGGCCGGTTTCGAGCTCGACCGGGTGGACTTCCGCCTCGGCTCGCCGCCCAACACGATCGTCCTCGCGACCTCCGAGCGGCACGGCGACACCTTCATGGTGGTTCCCGAGGAGCTTCTCACCCATCTCGCGACCTGGCCGGGCGAGCCGCCCGACGCCCTCATCCGCTCGGACATGGTCTTCTTCGAGACCGGGCGGGGCGGAGCTGTGTTCTCCGTCGGATCCATCACGTACTGCGGAAGCCTTTCGCACAACGGCTACGACAACAACATCTCGCGCATCACCAAGAACGTCCTCGACCGCTTCCTGAATCCCGCCCCGTTTGAAACGTGAGCGAGCCAAAATCAGCCGACTCCTCCAGGTTCACCGCGCCGCGGCAGACCGACACCGGCCCCACGGCATCGTCGTGACGCCCGTCCTGGCGGCGCCCGAAGATTCGACGAATTCGATCCGCGCAGGCCTGAGCGAACGGCCGAGCGGCGGCAACGGTTCGCCGCACGCGGCCGCCGCCTACAATCACCGTGCTTCCTCCTGCAGCAACGAGCCCATTCGCGGGCAGCACCCTCCCCCCGCCCTCCATCTACGCGACATGCCAGCCGATGACCGCAATCCCCGCTGAACCCATTCACGCTGTCAAGGTTGACGGTGCCTGGACCGCCTCCGTCGACTACCACATCTCCCTTGAGCCGGTCGGACGGCGCGTGCGCGCCTATCTAGGCGGCACTGCCGTGGTCGACTCGCTCGACACGCGGGTCCTGCTAGAGAAGGGCCACCTCCCGGTCTACTACTTCCCCCGGGAAGACATCGCCGACGATTGCCTCAGCCCGACCGACCGCAGCACCTTCTGCCCGCACAAGGGTACCGCCAGCTACTGGACCGTCTCCGCCGGGTCCAAGAGCGCGGAAAACGCGGCGTGGGGGTACCCGAAGCCCCTCCCCCACCTCGCTCCGCTCGCGGACCTCATCGCCTTCTACTGGGACGCCATGGACGAGTGGTGGGAAGAGGACGAACAGGTGTTCGTCCATGCCCGCGATCCGCGGACCAGCATTACCGTGGTCGAGTGCTTTCGCCAGGTGGAGGTGGTCGTCGACGGAATCGTGGTCGCGCGCACGCGCCGGGCCCGGCAGCTCCACGAAACCGGTCTGCCGTTGCGCTATTACATCCCGCCGGAGGATGTGCGCACCGATCTCCTGATGCCCAGCGACACACGGACGCGCTGCCCGTACAAGGGCGAAGCCGTGTACTGGCATGCCCGGCTGCAGGATCGGACGCTCAACGACGTCGTCTGGAGCTACCCGCGCCCGATCGCGGAGTGCCCGCGCATCGCTTCCATGATGTGCTTCTTCAGCGAAGCGGTCGACGCCGTCCTCGTCGACGGCGTGGCCGAGCCCAAGCCCAGAACCAAGCGGTCGAAGGACTGACCGCCGGCGGGCAGGCAGCGGCATACCGGTGTGGACCAGATGGGACAGCCTGCACCTGCCGTGACCGCGCCGGTCCGCCCCTGTTCCCTTTTCTGATGGACGGTCGCGTCCCGGCGCCATTGCTTCCCGCAACGCGGCGGGAAGCTCAAGCCGGCCGCGGGTGCACCCGCTTTCGCCTGCTATCGTCGGAGACCGCCCGTGGAAGAAGAGCCGGCCATGAGCACACCAACGGATATTGCGCGTCACTACACGAGCGGTGACCTGCTCGCGCGGCTCGAGGCGAAGTTGCGGGAAGACGGTGTCGACCCCGCCTGCCCGACCTTCGACGCGCTCGCCCCCTATGACCAGTTCCACGGCCGCGGAATCGATGCCACGGAAGACCTGGCCCAGGATCTGGAGGTCTCACCGACCAACCACATCCTCGACGTCGGGAGCGGCATCGGCGGGCCGGCGCGCTACCTCGCACGACGTTTTGGCTGTCGCGTCAGTGGGATCGACCTGACCGCCGAGTTCTGCGAGGTCGCACGGCACCTGACGGCGCAGCTCGGACTCACCGAACGTATTGCCTTCGAGCAGGGCGACGCGCTCGCGATGCCGTTCGACGACGCGGCCTTCGACGGCGCCTACACGATGAACGTCTCCATGAACATCGCCGACAAGCGTGCGTTCTTCGCGGAGATCCACCGCGTGCTCAAGCCTGGCGCGTGGTTCAGGCTGTCCGAGATCGCCCAAGGACCCGGCGGGGCGCCGAACTACCCGACGCCATGGGCGCGGACGGCATCGTCGAGCTTTCTCGCGACGCCTGCCGAGACCTACGCGAATCTGGAAGCTTCGGGTTTCACGATCGAGAGCCAGCGTGATACGGCCGAAGCAGCACTCGCCTACGCGGCCCACTCCCGGGCCGTCGTGGATGCCGGCGGAAAACCGCCCCACCGTGCCGTCGCGCTGGTCCATGGTGAAATCGCCGAAGAGGCCATGGCCAATACCGGCCGCGCGCTGAAGGAGGGCTGCACCGTACCAATCGAGATGATTTGCCGGAAAGCGGATCCCTAGTAGAGAACCCGAAAGAAGCAGCCATGAGCACGTTCGGGGAAGACCTGATCCAGTCTCTCAACGCGGCGCTGGCCCATGCCAAGGGCGAAGGCCCTGCCATCGTTTATGCGCCCGTGACCCCGCGCGAGGTCCGCAAGCAGGGGAAGCTCACCTAAGCACAGATGCCCCCTTGATGGGCATCAGCCTGCCCGGCTACCGCAAGTGGAAACAGGGCTTCCGTCGCGTCGGCAACCGGGTATACGTCCCGGTGACGTGGTTCGCCGGGCAAAAGAGCGGCAGGAGGCCGAACGCCGCGTTGTCGCCGAACTTGCCGACTGATAGCGTTCCGACGTGGTTGACACCGGTGGGGAGCTTGGCTGATGGCGTTCGATCTTCTGATCCGGAACGGAACCCTCGTGGACGGGTCCGGCATGCCACGCTACTTGGCGGACGTCGGGGTCAAGCAGGGACAGGTCGCGGAAATCGGCCGGATCTGCAGCCCTGCGGACGAGACGATCGACGCCGAGGGCATGATCGTTGCGCCCGGCTTCATCGACGGTCACACCCACATGGACGCGCAGGTGGCATGGGACCCGTTGGGGAGTTGCTCCTGCTGGCACGGCGTGACCAGCGTGGTTATGGGCAATTGCGGATTTGCGCTCGCACCCTGCAAGCCGGAGGCGAGAGAGTGGTTCGCCGAGTGCCTGGAGGCCGTGGAAGACATCCCCAAGGACGCCATGGTGGCCGGGATCGACTGGCGCTGGGAGACGTTCCCAGAGTATCTCGCCGCCGTCGAATCGTTCCCCAAGTCCATCAACTATGCCGCCTACATCGGCCACTCGGCCCTTCGGATGTACGCGATGGGCGACCGCGCCCTCGATCAGGAGGCCGGCGAGGACGACCTCAAGCTCATGGCTGATCTCGTGCAGGAGGCGCTCGAGGCCGGTGCCATGGGCCTCTCTTCATCGAGGGCTACGACGCACATCCGGCCGGACGGCGGCCCGGTCGCGAGCCGGATTGCCAGCTGGGCGGAGATTGCGCACCTCGTGCACGCCATGGCCGACCTCAACGCGGGCATCTTTCAGGTCGGGCCCGACGTCTCCGGCGGCGAGGCGCAGCGCGCCTTCCTGGACGAGCTTGCAAAGATCGCGGTCTCGAGCCGACGCCCGCTGATGCTGGGGGTCCTCTCGACCCGTCAGGGCGACGACCCCAATCCCCTCGAGTACCAATTCGAGTGGATGGACCGGGTGGCGGCCGAAGGTGGGCGAGTCCTGGGGCAGGCCACCACGCGGTCGATCAACGCCCTGTTTTCACTCAAGTCCTACCTGCCGTTCGATGCCCTGCCGGTCTGGTCCGACATCCGCGGCCTGCCGGTGGAGCAACAGCAGGCCCGCTTCCGCGACCCGGAAATCCGCGCCAGCCTCGTTGCGGCCGAAGCGGGAATGCAGCCCAGGAGTACCGAATTCCAGGGCGGCGGGGCGGCGACGACCAACCCGCGGAAGCCCGACTACGCCAACCTGTTTCCGATGTTCGACGTGCACTGGGATGACCCCAGCATCGATGAGCTCGCGCGCACGTCAGGCCGGAATCCGGTTGAGGTCATGCTCGACCTGATGACAGAGAACGAGGATCTCCTCTTCGTGCAGCCGCTGGTCAACGAGGCACCGGAAGAGGTTCGCCGGATGCTCGAGAGCCCCCGTTCGCTCGCCACCTTTTCCGACTCCGGTGCGCACGTATGCCAGGAGATGGGCTCGTCGCTTCAGACGCACTTGCTGAGCTACTGGGTGCGCAACAGGCAGGCGTTCACGCTGGAAGAGGCCGTCCGGATGCTGACTTTCGAGAACGCGGCCGCCTGGAACATGCACGACCGCGGCCTGCTGCGGCCCGGCTTCGCCGCCGACATCGTCATCTTCGACGAGGCCAAGGTCCAGCCGCGCCTGCCCACGGTCCAGCATGACCTGCCCGGCGGCGCGCGCCGGCTGGTCCAGAAGGCGGACGGCATCGCCGCCACCGTCGTCAACGGCGCTGTCACCTTGAAGGACGGGGAACCCACGGGCGCGCAGCCGGGCCAACTCATCCGGAGCGAAGCTGCCCACGTCTGACCTGCGGACATGCCGCGAGACCCTGCGTCTCGGCGTTCCCTTTCCCCAACGCTCGAGTGCCGGCGCGGCCTCGGTTGCCGTGAGGCCCGACCGGCTGGGCGGCTCGGACCGGACTGTCACTGCGTTCGCCCAGCGACAACGCGCTGCGGGCAGTCGGGATTTGGCCGTCCGCACCGACGTTGCATACCCGCGCCATCGGCCCTGATCGCCCGACCGCCTCGAATTCCTCGGCGATGCGCGCGCCGCCAGCCGTAACGGTTCGCGACGGACGCAAAGGTCCGGGTAGCCGCTCAGCCGAGGCGATCGTTCAAGGTGTGTTCGGGCGGCTCGACGCCGGGAATGTTCCGGGGATCGGGGACCGGGTCGAGAACCTGCATACGGATCGGGATCACGCCACCCCAGATTGACAGGGCATAGTCCTCCTCGTCGTCGACCGGAGGTCCTGTTCGGACCTTCGCCGCGGCCTCGTCAATCGGCATGGTCATCACGGTCGTCGCACGCAATTCCTGCGCCGTGGCGGGTCGGAGAGTGTCCCAGCGCCGGGGAAACAGGCCGTCGACGAACGTCTTGAGGCGGGCTTCCATTTCCTCGGGATCATCCACTTTGCGCGCGTTCCCCAACAACATCACCGAGCGATAGTTCACGGAGTGGTGAAACCCCGATCGGGCGACAACCAAACCGTCCAGCACCGCCACGGTCAGGCAGACGTCCGCAGCCTCGACCGCCCGCAACATCCGGCTAGCAGACGATCCGTGCCAGAAGACATCGTTGCCTTCGCGCCACTGGAACGTCGGCGTGACCAACGGCCGGCCGTCGAAGACATAGCCCACCGAACACATCGGCATGACATCCAGGATCGAATGAATGCTCGCTTTGTCGTAGGCGCCGCGGGTGTGTTGCCGGCGCAGACGAACCCGGTCGGTGGGCGGCGTTGTAGACATGACGGACCTCAATCAGCGACTGGCCTAGATCACGGGATATACATCTTTAGGGGACCAGCTCAAACGACCGTTCATCCGCAAACACTGCAGGGTACCTTGGCGGCCACGTAGACACCGCGGAACGGGCGACCGCGACGATTGCTTTCGGCCTGACTAAATGCCTCTTTGCAACAGGCTCGACGTCCGGGAGGCTCAGACGCCTGCGGCAACGGAGCGCCGGTGCTGGGGGAAGCGCTGCCGATAGCAGTGAAACTGCTCGGCCATCCGCAGGGTCAGACGACCCCCGGCCTACACCTCCGGTCCGCAATATCGGAAAGGCTCGCGATCCAGCTGACTGAGGCCAGTGGCGCCTAGCCGCCCCGACGAGGAACGGAAGCGATCCGGACGACCGTCGGCAGTTCAGGATCAGACCCCGCGCGAGACGAGGTACGCCGCCGGATCAGACCGCTCGGCCGGGCTTCAGCCTAGGTCGATGCGCTCGAAGCGACCGCACCGTGCCGCTGCGCTGTCGCGGCCGAAAGATCACGGAGCAGGTCTTCCGCCCGTTGCCGCTTCGCCTCGTCGGGGTCGCGCTGGACGATGCGGAGCAGCGTGTCACGAGCCGAGAGATCGCCGCGCTCGGCCATTTCGAAGGCCATCTGGTCGCGGCGCTCGTAGTACTGGTTGTCGAACGGCACGATCTTCGGGGACAGGGCCCGCCAGTAGTACTGCTGGTCGTCGGACGACCAGTCCGCATAGACCTCTTCCCACGTCCCGCATCCGGCATAGGTGCACAGGTTCTTCTCGGTCGTCGGCTGGCTCGCCGGCTGGTACCGCGCATCGAACGACTGCCGCAGCAGGGCCGAACGATTGGGGAGCGCGCAGTGCACCGTGGTGTCGGCAAAGATCAGTGCATCGCCTGCCTCGAAGTCGCCCGTGACCCACTTGCCGGGAATCGGCACGGAAATGTCCATGCCACCCGCCCCGTTGCCGACCTTGGTGTCCAGCACGCCCGCGTGATTTGACCCTGCCGATACCGCCAGTGGCCCGTTCACCCGTCGGCAGTCGCCCAGCGGCACCCACATCGCGTAGTTGGTGGCGCCGCCGATGTGCACCTTGTCCTGATGCGCTCCCGTGGTGAAGTCGAAGCTCTCGCTCTGGGGGAAAATGTTGCGCTGGACGAACATCGGATGGACTAGGGCCGGCTCGCCGAAGATCCGCTCGAACAGCGCCAGCACTACCGGCAGGGTCCGGAGCCGGTGCAGCGCCTCGTCCGACCAGATGCCGCGGAACACCTTCATGTACCGCTCTTCTGGATCCTTGCAGGCGGCCGCGGGATTGGCGATCGCATCCTCAACCCGATGGTCGGGATCGAGCCAGCCGCCGGCCGCCGCCTTCTTCAGGAGGCGGCGACGCACGTCCAACACCGCTTCGCGTGGCAGCAAACCCCGGAGAAACAGATAGCCGTCGTGCTCAAGCCGCTCGGCGAGCGCCGGTCCGTCTTCCATGAGATCGGTCGAATCGAGAAAATCCCGCATCGCGTCCATCCCGGTTCCGCTACATCCACAGGTCAGGGTGCGGCACCGGGACCCGCGGCGTCAAGGCGTGTCCGGGATCAGCCTGCGTGACACTCGGTGTTGCGGCCAGACATCAGGTGCAAACCGACGCTGTCTCGTAACCGTCGATGATGCACGGCGCGGGATTGTGGCCCGGCATCAGGATGCCGATCGATTGGGGCCCTCCTCCTCAATCGGGCCTCCAGACGCCTGAAACACAACGGCCAACCGCACGCCGCCACCGCACGAGCTGCCAGGGTGTCAGGCCCCGATTCGCTCCGGGCGTTCTGTCGCCGAAAGCCCGAGTGACGTGAGCGGGCACAAGGGACAGCCCCATGACCGGCCGGGAGCCATACTGCCGCTCCACCGCAATTCGACGACCCATCGTCCACCTAGCATGATCCGCCGGCACGGCTCGCCGGCCAACCGGGCCAAGTCCGTCAGCCCGAAGCGGTAACGGGCCCGCTCCAGCCAGTGTTCAACAGCGTCTCGCGCGGCACGATCAACCGCGCGGCCATGATCGGACGCGGTGACGTGCCAATACGCAGTTCACCGACGATGCTGAGCAGCATGTACGCCTCCTCACGGTCGAGGTCGGTGTTCGCCGCGACGTAGGCGACTGCATGCTCCGCCGCAGCCTCCGTCGCGGCCTCCACCGACGGACCCGTTCCCACGAACTGGATCGAATCCCCGTACTCGATGATGGGGTGCTCGACCTGGTGATCCTTCACCAGGGTGATCCGGGCCGTGACTGTGGCCGTGCACTCGACCCCCGTCCCGGTGATGATCCCGTCACTGATGGCCGCGTGCGGGTCCGCGAAGAAGACCATGGCGCCGGGCACCATGACCGGGAGGTGGATGCGGCTCCCGACGCCGGCATCCTTCTGGTCGAAATCGCCGCCGTAGGGCCCTGCATACGACGGCTTGTAGCCCTCCGGCGGCATCGTCGACACGGTACCGAGGTTGGGATTCAGCGGAACGGGGATGCGGTCTGCAAACCACGCCTTGCCGTCGCGCACCGGGCAATGGAGGAGCTTGGGATCGCCGAACTCCTGCCGCAGCACGCCGAAGTCCCGGAGGATCGCCGTCATCCCGTCCTCGTGGACGTCCATCTTCAGGATGTCGATGAGAACCGCATCGCCCGGCGCTGCGCCGTTGACCCTGATCGGGCCCGAAACCGGCGCCAGCGGATGTCCGTCACATGCGGGCGTAAACGGCGTCGGGACGCTGCGAATGTCCTCGACATCCGCGAATGCGCCGCGGACCACCAGTGACACATCTGCACCGGACTCGATCGTTTCCACCGGGGGCGTATCCGGCGTGACGGAAAACAGGTAGACGGAACTCATAGCGATCTCCCGGGCCCGGACGCACCCTGAGAACCAGAGACGTCCGCCCAGACCCACCGACTGGATTTCGACTTCTCCCGCTCATTCCAGGGAAGAGCCTGTTGGAATGGGATGGAACCACGCGGTTCGGCCGGTTTCAAGCAGACCCGGTTCCGGGTGCCGGGTAATGGTTGGTCGCGCCAGGCGACCGGCCGGCACCAACCGGTGCCGGACCCATATCGGCCCGGGCTTCATTCCCGACGTGCGATCCTCGCCGCGGGTGCCTCCAAGGCTTCCTCGCCACCTAATGGCGGCGGGCGAGCCACCAGGCCGCCATCCACACGGGCGCACTCAGCACCAGCGCATAGGCCAGGATGCCGATGGGACCAAGGAGGCCCGCCACCAGCGATGCGGCCACGGTGATTGCGCCAACTCCGATGCCGGCACCCCAGGCGGCGCGCGCATATCCGAGTCGCCACAGCCGCCGGCAGGCCAAGGCCAGTGGCAGGCCGCACGGTGCCACGAACACCAGTGACTGCGCCGACATCACCGCCACGGTGACCCACACGGCGGGTTCGGTCGATGGCCCTGCGTCCGGGGGGAAGCGCACGGCGGCGGTTGCCGTGATCCCCGCCGGCAGCCAAAGCAGCCCCAGCGCCCAGAACCCGATATTCGCGAGCATTCCCCGTTTCTCCATGGAACCAGACTAGGGCAGATCCATTCTCACGCCGTAGCCGGAACCGGCTGCCAAGCGCCCACGTTGCGACCCGGCCACGGCCAATTCCCACCTGCGGGCGGTTAGCTACGCGTCGCAGCTTCCCGGCATCTCATCGCGCGATCGCCCACGAAACCCCCGCGCGGGCCCGGTGCGGTACCGCGGCAAGTGGTACAGTCCGGGACATGGCGCGCGCGTTTCGGACATTGCTGGTACTACCGTTCCTCCTGATCGCCGGTGGAACGGTGAGCGCAGATCACCACGAGCGAGCCGAACCCGAAGCGTCCACCGGGACCGGGCCCACGGCTTTCGCGACCGGCCCAGCCAGCATGGTCGTGGCAGCCGATGCCCGCGCGGTGGATGCAGCCGTCGAGGTCCTTCGCGCCGGCGGCTCGGCCACCGATGCCGCCATTGCCGCACAACTGGTGCTGGCATTGGTCGAACCCCAGTCTTCCGGGATCGGTGGCGGCGGTTTTTTCGTGCGCCGGGACGGCGCATCGGGAGCGATTCGTACGCTGGACGGCCGTGAAACGGCTCCGGCGGGCGCCGGCCCCGATCTCTTCCTGGATACGGCATCGTCACCGCTACCATTCTTCGACGCTGTTGCCGGCGGCCTATCCGTCGGGGTGCCTGGGTTGCTGCACATGCTGCAGCGGGCCCATACCGAGTTTGGCAAGCGGCCCTGGGCAACGCTCTTCGAGCCCGCGTTGGCCCTTGCCAAGGACGGCTTCGTCGTTCAGCCCCGATTGCACGGCCTGCTGGCCCGCGTACCACACCTCGAACGTGACCCCGAGGCGCGGGCTTATTTCTTCGACGCGTCCGGCGATCCCCGTCCCGTCGGGCATCGACTGCGCAATCCCAGGCTGTTTGAGACGCTGGCGCAACTCGCTGCGGACGGCGGGATGGCGCTCTATCGCGGCAACCTGGCCGAGGCCATCGCGCGCAAGGTAAATCTGGATCCGGATCGGCCCGGCACGCTCTCGGTTTCCGACCTCGCGCACTACAGCTCCCGTTTCCGGGAGCCGGTGTGCGGGCAGTACCGTACCTATCGCGTGTGCGGGATGGGCCCCCCGAGTTCCGGGGCCACGACGGTCCTGGCGATCCTCGGCATGTTGGAGACCTTCGATCTGGGACGCATGGATCCCGGCACGGTCGAACCCTGGCATCTCTTCGCCGAAGCGTCGCGCCTTGCCTACGCCGATCGGAACCGCTACGTCGCTGACCCCGACGTCGTCCGGGTGCCGACCACAGGACTGGTCAACCCGGAGTACCTCGCGGAGCGGGCCAGGAGCATCAATCCGGTCGCCGCGGCAGCCGGGCGGGCCGCGCCCGGGAATCCGCCGGGAGCCCCAGGTGGCCAGCATGATGACCGTACGTCCGGGCAGCCATCGACCACTCACCTGTCGATTGTCGACAGTGCCGGCAATGCCGTGGCGCTGACGTCGAGCGTCGAGACCGCATTCGGCTCCGGACTGATGGTGGAAGGGTTTCTCCTCAATAACCAGCTGACCGATTTTGCGTTTGAGCCCGAAGGGCCTGACGGTCTGGTTGCCAACCGTGTCGCGGCAGGCAAACGGCCGCGGAGTTCCATGGCCCCCACCGTCGTCACCGATGCCGACGGCAGCCTGCGGGCGGTGCTGGGCTCTCCGGGCGGCTCCCGCATCATCTGCTACGTCGCGCAGGCCATCGTCCTCGCGATCGACTGGAAGCTCGATGCGGCCTCCGTGGTCGATTTTCCGCACATCTGCAATCGCGGCGGACCCACCGAAATCGAAGCCGATACCGCCTTCGCATCATTCGAGCAGCCCCTCTCCGACCAGGGCCACACGGTTGCCGCAAGACCGATGACGAGCGGCCTCAATGTCATTCTTGTTGGCGAAGACGGCCGGCTTTCCGGGGCAGCCGACCCGAGGCGGGAAGGCACCGCAGGCATCCCGTAGGCCGCGACGTGCTGCCGGTCCGCCCGGGGCGGATGTAGCGGCGATGGCCGCACCAAACTCCTCGGCCCCTGGCAGGGCCTCGCAGCGCGCAGGTGGCGGGCCTGGATGGAACTCCGCTGCCACACGAACCCTGGGATTCCCGTGCTGGAACGCCGCGTCGCTCGTGCGGGTCGGCTGACGCAATCTCCGCCGAGCTGGATCACATCGGGGTTCGCAACCGGTAAGCCCCAGCCGCGTTGCTGCGCATCGGCGACAACTTGGTGCAAGCCGATATGGTAGCCCTGTCCCGCCATCGTCACGGATGTCCGCCATGTCCGCAGCCGAGCCCAGGGTTCTGGTGTTTCAACACGTCGCGATCGAACACCCCGGGGTATTCCGGGACTTCCTTCGAGAGGACGGAATCGAGTGGAGCACAATCGAACTGGATGACGGGGAGTCGATTCCCGACCTCGAGCACTTCGACGCGCTGTGGGTGATGGGCGGCCCCATGGACGTGTGGGAGGACGAGGCCCACCCGTGGCTGGAGCCCGAGCGGGCCGCCATCCGCGAGGCTGTCCTGGCCCGCGGGATGCCGTTCCTCGGCTTTTGCCTCGGGCATCAGCTCCTCGCGCAGGCGCTCGGCGGTGAGGTCGGGCCTGCCGCGACCCCGGAAATCGGCATCCTCGAGATCGCGCTGACGGAAGCGGGCCGATCCAGTGCGATCTTTGATGGGCTGCCGGCGGCCCACGCCTGCCTGCAATGGCACGGCGCGGAGGTGCGCGAAGCGCCACCAGGCGCCCTGACACTCGCGTCGTCCCGGGACTGCGCCGTCCAGGCGCTCGCCTATGGGAACCGAGCCTTCAGCATCCAGTACCACGTCGAGATCACCGGTGACACCGTCCGCGAATGGGGCGCGATCCCGGAATACGAGCAGGAGCTGGAGAGAGCGCTTGGGTCCGGGGCGCTCGCGGCATTCGAGGCTGCCACGGCGGCGCACCTGGCCGAGTTCAATCGATACGCGCGCCGGATCTACGACAATTTCATGGGCATTGTTCGCCGGCGGTAACGGCGCCTCCGCACGTGTGCGCGGTGGCGGGAGCGCGACCGCCGCGGCAGGCTTCAATGCGGCCGGAACCCGCACGGGCATTCCAATCCATCCCGTCCAACCGCGAATTGCTCTAGAAATGGCGCCGTTTCGCCCTCCAGTTGCGGCAAAATGTCGGAGCGTGCGCCATGAATGCTGTTGACCGTTTCTTCAAGCTGCAGGAACAGGGCACGACGATCCGGCAGGAGATCATCGCCGGCGCGGCGACGTTCCTCACCATGGCGTACATCATCGTCGTCAATCCCTTGATCCTGAGCGATGCCGGCATGGACTTCGGCGCGGTCTTCACGGCAACCATCCTGGCCGCTGCGATCGGCACGGGAATCATGGGGCTGTGGGCGAACTGGCCCGTAGCGCTCGCTCCCGGCATGGGAATGAACGCGTTCTTCACGTACGGCGTGGTCCTGGGCATGGGACACCCGTGGCAAGCCGCTCTTGGTGCCGTCTTCTGTTCGGGCGTCCTGTTCATGGCGCTGAGCGCGAGCGGGCTCCGGCAGTGGATCCTCGAAGCCATGCCCAAGAGCCTGCGCCTGGGCATCGGTGCCGGTATCGGCCTGTTTCTTGCGTTCATCGGCCTCCGTAACGCCGGCATCGTGGTCGGCCATCCGGACACGCTCGTCACGATCGGCGATCTCACCCAATCGACCGTGCTGCTCGCCTGCGCCGGCTTCGTCGGCATGACGCTGCTGGATGCCCGCCGGATCACCGGGTCGATCGTCATCTCCATCATCGGGATCACCGCGATCGGCCTTGTCGTCGGCGATGCGTCCTGGGGCGGCGGTACCTGGTTGCCGCCGAGCCCCGCCCCCACCCTGTTCGCGCTCGACATCGCCGCGGTATTCGAGCTGGGCCTGGTCGTGGTCGTGCTGACGTTCCTGTTCTTCGACTTCTTCGACACGGCCGGAACCCTCACCTCGGTCGCTGTCGTGGCCGGCAGGGTCCGGGATGACGGGAGCATCGACAATATCGGCCGGGCCGTGTTCGCCGATTCGGTCGCCACCACGGCGGGGAGCCTGATCGGGACGAGCAGTGCCACGAGCTACATCGAGAGTGGGGCGGGAATCCGGGAAGGAGGGCGAACCGGGCTTACCGCGGTCACCTGCGCCGTGCTGTTCCTGCTGTGCCTCTTCCTTGCGCCCCTGGTCGAGACGATTCCGAGCTGGGCGGCAGCCTCGGCACTCGTGTTCGTGGGGACGGGATTCGTCTCGACGTTGAAGGACCTAGACTGGGATGACACCGGCGCCTACGTACCCGCCGTCCTCACTGCAATCGCCATGCCGTTCACGTTCAGCATTGCCAACGGCATCGCGATCGGTTTCATCAGTTACGCGGCGATCAACGCCGTGACTGGGAATGCCCGCGAACTGCACCCGGCGGTCTGGTTGCTTGCCGCCGCCAGCCTCCTGTACTTCCTCAAGGACTTCTAGGGCGCTTGCGCGCAAGCGGGCCTCTGCGGCCCGAACGTCGGATCAACCCCGGCGGCGTTCGAAGGCAACGCGCCCGATTCCCGCCGGCCGCAAGACCCTCCACACCTCTTCGCTGATCGCCGTTGGCGCCGGTCCACTGCCCGCGATCGCACGCTTTCACGACCCGTCCTGCAGCCTCGGAAGCCACCCGGGTCAGTTGGACATCTTCAGCAGAAAACGCGTGCCGGAAGGCGAGGTTTCGCCCAGCTCGAATGTCCCGCCGTGCGCGGCCATGATTTCGCGGACGATGACGAGTCCGAGGCCGTGGGCGTTCACCACGGTGTCCGCAAACGGTCGTTCAAAGAACGCCCGTACCTCTTCTTTCAGGCCCGGACCGTTGTCTTCCACCTCGATCAGTACGTGGTTCAGTCGTCGCCGCGCCCTGACCGACACCCTGCCGCCTCCGGGCATGGCCTCGGTCGCATTCTGGGCCAGGTTAAGCAACGCCCGAAACAGCTCCTGCTGGTCGGCCTCGACGACCAGATCGCCGGGAACGTCGACCTGCCACTCGACGCGTCCCTCGTGGATGGCCGCCACCGAATCGCCCACCTCCACGGCGATCTCGCGCAGCCGCGTCGGGGCCAGCCTGATCGGAGTGTCCCCGAACCGATGGTAGTCGAGGGTGCGGGTGCAGATTTGCACGGCCCGCTCCACCGCCTTGACCAGCAGCGGCACCAGTTTCCGGACGGCCGGATCCTGCGCGGCCTTGATGCGGTCTGACGCCACGGCGGCGGTCTGCAGGACGTTTCGCAAGTCGTGGTTGATCCGGCTCACGGATGCGCCCAGCGCGGCCTCACGATCACGTCGATGCAGCAGGGCGCGCAGGCTCCCCTGCATCGACAGCACGCCACGCTCGAGGTCGCCGATCTCGTCGCGGCGGTCCGACGTCTTGACCGTCGTGTCCACGTCGTCCGGGTTGCGGGCAAACCATGCCAGGCGTTCGATGATTGCGGTGACGGGCCGGACAAACTGGTGCTGCAGGACAAAGAACAGGAGGACGCCGACCGCGATGAACGGGGCGACCGCGCTGGCGCCCATCCGGAGCGAGTGCTGCCACACGGCCTCGGCGAGCGGTGCCTCCGGCGCCACCACCTCGACCACGACGCTCGGGTCCTGTTCGGCCGGACCCACGATCCTGAGGATGCGCCCGCGCCCGTTGATCAGGGTGTCGAACGCATGGCGGACCCGACCGGGCCAGGTGATCTCAGCGGGTCGCACGGTCTTGTCTACCGCCGCCGGCGTGGAGCCGATGACCAGGGTGGACGTGTCGCCCGTCCGCAGGATCACGGCGTTGGTCTCCGTGAAAGCGAGAAGGCGCTGGCGCAGGTCGGGGTCGAGTTCTCCCTCCGACACCACCTGCACGACCCTGATCGTGTCGTAGGCGCCGCGGAGCTGGTCCTCGATCTGGGACAGCCAGTACGCCGACACCGACGTCACATAGGACGCGGCCGCCCACAGGGCCGCAAAGGCCAGCGTGTGCTGGAGGACCCGCGCCGTCAGCGACCGACGAGCGCGGCGACGGCCGCTCGTCCCCGTCGCCATCTCACCCAAGACGCGTCAGGAGGCCCACGATCTTCCGGGTCCGCTCGCCAAACAGCGCCGGCGTGAAGTATGACCCCGCGACCTGCCTGTTGATCTCGCCGCGGGTGGGATACGGAAGGATGGCGCCCGTCATCTGCGAGATCTTCATCCGGTGGGTGGCCATCAGGCACCAGGGCTGGATCAGCTCGCCGGCGTGGGCGCCGACCATGCTCGCGCCGACGACGCGGCCGCGGTGCACGATGACCTTGACCAGCCCTTCCGTCTCGCGCTCCGCCCGAAACCGGTCGTTGCCGCCGACTGGCATCTCCACCACCCGCACCTGGTCCCCGTACCGCTCCCGGGCCCGCGGTTCGTTAAGTCCGACCTGCGCGATCTCGGGATCGGTGTAGGTGACCCACGGCGCCGCCGCCTCATTGACCCGCGCCGGCAGTCGGAACAGCGCCCGGCGCACGACGATGCCGGCGTGGTAGCCGGCGATGTGCGTGAACTGCAGGCGGCCGATCACGTCACCGATCGCATAGACCCGGCGGTTGGACGTGCGGAGCCCACCGTCAACCTCGATCCCCCTGCGATGGCACCGAATGCCCGCGGCCTCGAGATTCAGGTCCTCGACGTTCGCCCGGCGGCCGGCCGCCACCAGCAGGTGGGTCCCGGTGACCTCGCGGGTACGCTGATCGTCCTGCACGGTGAGCCGGATCGAGCCGCCGGCCTCCGCCGCCGACGTCACGACCGCTCCCTCGACCACCGTGATGCCTTCCTCCCGGAAACGCTGGGACACCACCTTGGCCATGGCCGGATCGTCGCGGGGCAGCAACCGTCCCCGTTCCACCACGGTGACCTCGCAGCCGAGCCGCCGGTGGGCCTGCGCCAGTTCACAGCCGATCGGCCCGCCGCCCAGCACCAGCAGATGGTCCGGCCGTTCGTCGTTGTCGAAGATGGTCTCATTGGTGAAGTACGGCACCTGGTCCAGACCGGGCAAGGACGGAACCACCGGCGAGGAACCGGTGGCAATGACGAAGCGCCTGGCACGGATCCGGAACGGCCCCGCCTGTACCTCGCGCGGCCCGGTGAAGGCGGCAGTCTCACGCAACACGGTCGCCCCGAGACCCTCGAAGCGCTCCTGCGAATCATGGGGTGCAATGGATGCGATGACACCCTGCACATGATCGCGGACCTGCTGGAAGTCGGCGCTCGGGGCCGCCGTCTCGACGCCGAACCTGCCAGCGTGACGCGTGGCGTGGGCGGCGTGCGCGGCTGCGATCAGGGACTTGGACGGGACGCATCCATAGTTCAGGCAATCGCCGCCCATCTTGCCGCGCTCGATCAAGACGGTGTCGACGCCGAGCTGCGCCGCAGCGGCGGCGACGCTCAATCCGCCGGAGCCTGCGCCAATAATGCAGAGGTACGGGTGCAACGTGGTATCAGATGAAGTCATCGCGCTTGAACTATCCAGCTGGTCGTTTGGTCACGCCCCCCGGCACCATAGACTTGGCCCGCGCAGCGCGCGATTCGAGAAAAGACTGGTTCGCTTGCTGCCAGGTGGGCATATCATCCCGTATGACGTAGTGCTTTCCGCGGCGGAATACCAAGGCGCGATCACGTTACCCCGGTTGCGCACCTGATACCTGTCCACCGCCCGCTGGCCGATCCGCCAACGGGGGCGCGCCGACCGGACCCGCGCCCCTGTGCTGCGGCATCAATACGCCGCAGCCGCCAACGGCGCGGCCGCCGCCGTCAGGCCGTCGTATAGACTCGCGTGCACGCGCGATCCCATGCGTCGATCGCTTGTCTCCGGTCGCATTGAGGTAGGGAACCATGCCCCAGCTTCCGAAATATCAGATGCATGTTGGCGGTACGTGGGTGGACCCGTTGTCGGGGGAATGGCTCGAAACCGACAATCCGTTCAACGGCAAGCCCTGGGCACTGATTCCCCGCGGCAACGCAGACGACGCGAACCGCGCGGTCGCCGCAGCCAAGGATGCGTTCGTCGACGGCGAGTGGCCCCGCCTGACCGCGACGGAACGCGGCAACCTGCTGCGCCGGCTCGGCGACCTCATCGCCCGCGACGCCGACCGGCTGGCCGCAACCGAAGTTCAGGACAACGGCAAGCTGATCGCCGAGATGCGCGGGCAGCTCCGGTACGTGCCCCAATGGTACTACTACTTCGGCGGACTCGCGGACAAGGTCGAGGGTGCCGTGATCCCGTCCGACAAGCCGGACATGTTCAATTACACCCGGCACGAGCCGCTCGGCGTGGTCGTCGCGATCACCGCCTGGAATTCGCCGCTGCTGCTTACGGCGTACAAGCTGGCGCCGGCACTCGCCGCCGGCAACACGGTGGTCCTGAAGCCATCCGAGTACACGTCCGCGTCGGCGCTCGAATTCGTCAAGCTCGTGGACGAAGCCGGGTTCCCGCCGGGCGTGGTGAACGTGGCCACCGGGTACGGTCGCGAGGTCGGCGAGGCGCTCATCTCGCACCCTGACGTCGCCAAGGTCGCTTTCACGGGCGGCAGCGTCACCGGCCGCCACGTCTACGAGACGGCGGCCGGCGGCCTCAAGCGGGTGACGCTGGAACTCGGCGGCAAGTCGCCGAACATCGTGTTCGAGGACGCCGACATCGAGGATGCCGTCAAGGGCGCCATCTCGGGAATCTTCGCGGCATCCGGCCAGACCTGCGTCGCCGGTTCGCGGCTGCTGCTGCAGGAGGACATCCACGACGAGTTCGTCGAACGACTGCTGCGGACCGCCGAAACGGCGCGGATGGGCGACCCGATGGACATGGACACACAGGTCGGCCCGGTGACGACCCCGCCGCAGTTCGACAAGGTGCTGAACTACATCTCGATCGCCAAGGAGGAGGGTGCGAACTGCCTGCTCGGTGGACGGGCCGCCCAGCGCCCGGAGTGCGGGGACGGCTGGTTCGTGGAGCCGACGATCTTCGACGACGTAAGCAACGACATGCGGATCGCGCAGGAAGAGGTCTTCGGCCCCGTGCTCTCCATCATTCGCTTCCGCGACGACGACGAGGCCGTCGCGATCGCGAACGACGTCATGTACGGCCTTGCCGCAGGCGTCTGGACCCAGAACGTCCGGCGGTCGATCACCGTTGCCGACCGACTGCAGGCCGGCACGGTCTGGGTCAACACGTACCGCGCCGTCAGCTTCATGTCCCCGTTCGGGGGCTACAAGATGAGCGGAATCGGGCGGGAAAACGGTGCGGACGCGATCCGCGAGTACCTGCAGACGAAGAGCGTCTGGATCAGCACGGCCAGCGAAGTTCCGAATCCGTTCGTGCTGCGGTGAGCTGCAACCCGCCGAGCCTCCCGAGTTCGGCATCTGCGCGAGACGGTCGGCGCCGCAAGGACTGACCGCCGGCGTGCCGCGGACATCGGCGGGGGGTTCGGCCAGATCCCCAACGCCCGGTTACCCCTCTTTCGTGTACGGGACGCCGATCGCTTTCGGCGCCACGCCGCGCCCCACGAACCCCGCCAGCAACACCACGGTAAGCACGTAGGGAAGCGCCTGCACCAGCTGTACCGGCACCTCGCCCAGGCCGGGCAGCGATGCGCCCTGCAACCGGATGGACACGGCATCGAGGCAGCCGAACAGGAGGCAGGCCAGCATCGCCGGCACGGGACGCCAATTGCCGAAGATCAGCGCGGCCAGAGCGATGTAGCCCTTCCCTGCAGTCATGTCGCGAAGGAACCCGGCGCTCTGCGCCAGCGCAAGATAGGCGCCGGCCAGACCGCACAGCACGCCCGCGCAGACCAGCGCACGATAGCGAACCCCCGAAACCGACACGCCTGCCGTGTCGACTGCAAAGGGGTTTTCACCGACCGCCCGGAGACGAAGGCCAAACCGGGTCCGATAGAGCGCCAGTGCCACCGCCGGGACCGCCAGCCAAGTCAGGTACACGATCACGTTGTGGCCGCTCAGGAGTTCCCCATACACCACACCCACGATCGGAACCGCGTCGAGCACATCTGCCCCCGGCCACTCCATGGACAGGAAACGCGCCGAATCGGGGAGCTGGGGCGTGCGGCCGCCCTGTGCGAACCAGGCCACCGCGAGGAACGCGGTCAGGCCGGAGACCAGAATGTTGATCGCGAGCCCGGACACCACCTGGTTCCCCCGGTGCGTGATGCAGGCGTACCCGTGCAGGAGCGCCAGCAGCACAGACGCGGCAATGGCTGCCGTCAGCCCGACCCAGGCCGAGCCTGTGACGGCCGCAACGCAACCTGCCGCGAAGGCTGCGCCGAGCATCTTGCCCTCGAGCCCGATGTCGATGATCCCGGAGCGCTCAGAGAACAGGCCCGCCAGTGCTGCGAGAATGAGCGGCGTGGCAAGCCGCAATGTGGAATCGAGAACCACGACCGCGGCCAACAGAATCTCCATGTCAGTCGACCGCGCGACGCACGAGGAAGGGCCGAAGCGCCGGGACGAACATGTATTCGAGCGCGCCGGCAAACAGGATGACCAGCCCCTGAATGACCACCACCATGTCGCGCGTGATCGCGGGGATCTCGAAGGCCAGTTCCGCCCCACCCTGGTACAGCGCACCGAACAGGACTGCGGCGGGCACGATCCCCGCCGGATGGCCCCGTCCCATGAGGGCCACTGCGATGCCGACGAAACCGAACCCGCCGGTGAACTCGAGCACGAGCCGATGCTGGACACCCATCAGCTCGTTCAGGCTCATGCATCCCGCCAGGGCTCCAGAGAGCGTCATCGCGACGACTACCTGCGCGCCGGGCGATATCCCGCCGAAGACCGCTGCTGCCGGATTGGCGCCGACCACCCGCGTGCGGTAACCGGCTCGGGTATGCCAGACGAACAGCCACACCCCGGCGCAGCAGAGGAGGGCCAGAATGAGCGACACGTTGAGCGGTGAAGACGGGAGCTCCCATCCAAGAGCGCCGGCTACCTCGTGCACGTACGGGAGGCGGGCGTGTTCGGCAAAGGCACGGGTCTCCGGCTGCATCGAACCCGCCGGCGACATGACGTTGACCAGCAGGTACACCATGATCGATGTCGCAATGAAGTTGAACATGATGGTGGTGATGACGATGTGGCTGCCGCGCCGGGCCTGAAGAACGGCCGGCACGAATGCCCAGGCCGCCCCGAACAGCGCGGCGGCCGCGATCGCGACCGGCAACAGCAGGAGAAACGGGAGAAAATCCAGGTGCAGGCAGACCAGCGCCACGCCCAGTCCACCGATCAACGCCTGCCCTTCTCCACCGATGTTGAACAGACCGCACTGAAACGCCACGGCCACCGCCAGGCCGGTAAAGATGAAACTGGTGGCGTAGAACAGGGTGTAGCCGACCGCTTCGGCGGACCCGAAGGCACCCCCCACCAGTACCTGCACCGCCTGCCACGGATGCTCACCGGCGAGCAGCACGATCAGGCCGCAGGCGGCGAAGGCGGCCAGCAGGTTGAGCCCGGGCAACAGCCCAAGGACCGACCAGCGGGGAAGTCCCGAGACGGGATCGGGTGCCGTGACGCTCAAGGGGCGCGGTCCGGGACGTCCGACTTCCGCACGCCGCCCATCAGCAGTCCGAGGTCCCGTTCAGCCGCCCGTCCTGCCGGAACCTTGCCCATGATCCGACCGCCGGCCATGACCATGACCCAGTCCGACAGGTCCAGGATCTCGTCCAGATTCGCGGATACCAGCAGCATCGCCTTGCCGGCGTCACGCAGGCTTCGAATGCGGTCATGGATGAATTCGACGCCGCCGAGGTCGACTCCGCGCGTGGGCTGGCCGACAAGCAGTACCTTGGTGGCGCGCTCCACCTCCCTGGCCAGCATCAACTTCTGTTGGTTTCCGCCCGAGAGTTCGGCCGTCCGTTGCTGGGGGTTCGCCGGTCGGACGTCGAACGTCTCCATCCTGCCCCGCGTGTCGCTGGAAACGGCCGGCCAATCCAGCCTCAGCCCACGGCCGTAGCGAGGATCGTGGTGGTAGCCGAGAATGGCCGATTCACAGGCCCGGAAGGGCATGACCAGTCCGGAGCGCCGGCGGTCCTCGGGGACGTGGGCTACGCCTCGGCGGCGGCGGTCGCGACTGTCCGAGACCGCCGGTTCCCCGTCTACCAGGATGCGTCCCGTGGCGACGGGCCTGAGCCCAGCCAACGCTTCCAAGAGTTCGCTTTGCCCGTTGCCCGCGACCCCGGCGATTCCCACAATCTCACCCGCGCGGACCGAGAACGACACATCGTGCACGCGCGCAACGCCAGATGAATCGCGAACCGTCACCCGATCCACATCCAGCAAGGAACGGCCCGGCTCGACCGGCACTCCCCTGCTTGCCGGGCGGATTTGCCTCCCCACCATCAGTTCCGCGATCTCGGAAACCGTGGTGTCGGCAGTGCGCCGATGGGCCACGACCGCACCGCTCCGCATGACCGACACCCGGTCGGTTGCCGCCATGATCTCCGCCAACTTGTGGGTGATGAGGATGATGGTCTTACCCCGACCGGCCAGCGTACGGAGGATGCGGAACAGCCCTTCCACTTCCCGCGGCGAAAGCACGCTGGTGGGTTCGTCCAGGACCAGAATGTCGGCCCCCCGGTACAGGGCCTTCAGGATTTCGACCCGCTGCTGCTGTCCGACCGGCAGCTCACCGACGGGCACATCCATCGGCACCTGCAGGCCAAATTCACGCTCCAGTTCCGCCAGCTTTCGCCTCGCTCGCCGGCCTGCCGGGCCCAGCAGCGGGCTGCCCTCCGCTCCCAGCATCGCGTTCTCGACTGCGGTAAACGTCTCCACCAGCATGAAGTGCTGGTGAATCATGCCGATCCTGGTCGCTATGGCGTCGCCGCTGTTCCTGAAGACGACCGGCTTGCCGGCGATCAGGATCTGGCCACGGTCGGCGCGATAGAAACCGTACAGAATGTTCATCAGCGTAGTTTTGCCGGCGCCGTTCTCGCCGACGATGCCGTGAACCGTCCCGGATGACACCGACAGGTCCACCCGCCGGTTGGCATGAACTTGGCCGAACCACTTGTCGACGGCACGCAGCTCCACGGCTGGTGCGCCGTTTGCTGCGGTCACCGTCTCATCGCCAGATGGAATCGCGCTTCGGCTAGTCCGCGGGACAGGTTCCGTCGGCGACGTAGTCATGGACGCGGATGTCGCCGCGCTTGATGTCCGCTACCGCTCGTTCTGCGGCGGCCTCCATCTCGGAGGAGACAAGCCCTTCGTTGAATTCGTCCAGCGCCCAGCCAACCCCGCCTTCCTTGAGGCCCAGTTCGCGCACGCCGACCGTCCACGTGCCCTGACGGGCACTTTCAAATACCTCGTAGGCCGCCACGTCGACCCGCTTCAGCATCGACGTCAGGACACTTCCGGGATGGAGATGATTCTGGTTCGAATCAACCCCGATTCCCAACATGTCCGCGTCTGCCGCCGCCTGGAGTACTCCAAGACCCGTGGTACCCGCGGCATGAAAGATGACGTCAGCGCCACGATCGAACTGCGACCTGGCGAGTTCTGCCCCCTTCACGGGGTCGTTCCAGGCCGCGCCGGTGGTGCCCACCATGTTCTGGAAGATCTCGATGTCAGGGCTCGCGTGCCGCGCTCCCAGCACATAGCCGCAGGCAAACCTGCGGATCAACGGTACGTCCATGCCGCCGACAAACCCCAGCTTTCCGGTACGGCTGGCCATCGCGGCCAGGACTCCCACGACGAATGCGCCCTCGTGTTCCCTGAACACGATCGATCGCACATTCGGCTGATGAACCTCCGAGTCAATGATGGCGAAGCGGGTCTCGGGGAATTCGGCGGCAATTCTCTCCAGTGCCGACGCGTACTGGAAACCCACGGCAAGGATCGGATCGTAGCCGCGGCGGGCGAACGTACGCAGCGCCTGAACCCGCTGGGAATCCGTTTGAACTTCGAAGTCCCGAAACTCGATCCCCGTATCGGCAGCAAACCGCTTGGCACCGTTCCAGACGCCTTCGTTGAACGACTTATCGAATTTGCCGCCGAGGTCGTAGACGACACCGGGCCTGATGTCCGCGGCATGGGCCGAACACCCTGCCAGTATGAGAATGATCGCCGCCAAGTTTTGATACTTCACGCGGGGTCTCCGTCAACCTCTCGCAATATGCAGGCTCCGGCCATGGATATTACAGTCGGAGAAGTCTTGTTCCGTGACGGCATTATGACGATGCCGCCACAAATGCATACGGTTGGATCGGACAGGCATGCCGGCTGTGATCCCGCCGAATGCGCCGGCGCCACCAGGCCCGCGACGCTGTCGTCACCCCACTGGCCACCGGAGTTCAGGGCGACCTGGTCAGTAAAGCACCGACACGGACTTCTCGGGGTTGCCGGCCGTCGTCATGGACTGCCTTCATTGTCCGTACCGACACCCGCACGAGATTTCGAGTACGCGGCCCGACCGCCATGACTGACCTCCTACTTACGTCCTTCCCGAGACCGTCCGCGACCGTCAGACCCGAGCCACCGACATCCGCAATACGTCCCCACCATGAAACCGGCCGACGCTGTCGCTCATCGCGGTGCGGCAGGCGTGATGCCACGATCAGTTCGCGGCCGCAGGGTTCCAGATAACACAATGAATTATTGATCGTACCAGGCTGGCATCCGTATCAGCTGAGACGGTTGCCAATGGCCTTCCGCGACTGCCGGCCCAGCCAGGCGAATGTCGCATCTGATGCGCTGCGCGGCCCCATGGCGAGAACCGATCCTCAAGTGGGCACTGCACCAGCGGGTACCTGCGCGAGATGGCAAGGGTCGCCGTCGTTGTCACGGAAAGACCCGGATGCTCGCTTCCGCCGACCCGGCACCGGATGACAGGATGGCGGGCGGGGCAATCGAGAAATACACAGGGGCGGGAACGAGTCCTCTCGCCTGGACGGCAGGAACCCCAGCCCGCTCATTGGCGCCGGCGTCCATCGCAGCCGGAGCTGGCGGCGGCCCGCTTCGGTATCGTACGTAAGGCCACGACACCGCTGTGATCCGCACCACGGAGGCGGCGGCAATTCAGAGGAAGCGGGACCGAATTGACTCTTGAGGTCGTTCTCAGCCAGACCCCTTGAAACCATGCGTGGTGCGCAATTCCAAACCAATAGAGTATCGCTACTGCCGGCTTGTGGATGGCAAGGTACGCACGGCATGGCACGCTTGATTCTTTGACAATCCGGAAATACATACTACATTGCGCGAAATGCAAATAAATTTATTTTTAGTCCGGTCTTGCACGACTCGAACTTATGGGACTGTGCCGTCCCCACTTACCGGGCCCTCGAGCAATGTTCATGCGACATCCATCGCAATTCAGGGGAACAAAGCCGCACCGGTCGAGAGTCGGCCGAGTGGCCGCTCAGGCTCCACAGAAACCGACGACCGCCTGAGAGGTAGACCTCGGCTTGGTCGTCGGTATTTGGCTTGGTGCGGTCGCCCGCCCTGGAACCAGGGCGGTCTGGAGAAACCAACATGATTCAGGAACAACTGACCATCCGCGGCTTTCGGACGACGATGCGGCGTATCGTTTCGGCGGTCGTGGGTGAGCTTCGGCAGATCGCACAAGAAGATGCCCATTCCGGGGAGTGGCGGCCCGCACGTGACCGCAGGATCGAAATGCTCAACGCCTACCGGCAAGGCGCGTCTCTGCGGGCCGTAGGCGAACAGTTCGGGGTGTCGGGGTCACGCGTGCAGCAGATCCTGAAGTCGATGCCCGACTACCAAGCTGCCAGAGACGCCGCGAGATCCCATCGCCGTGGAACGTCCGCGGGAGCGCGGCCGGCACAGCCCCAGTCGCTGCAGAGGACCCCGAATTCACGCGACGTGCGGAGATCGTGGAAAGCAGCATCTGATGGCGAGGACGTGTTCGAGCGTCTCTATCAGATGCGCGCTGCAGGGAAGAAATGGAAGGATCTCGCAGAGGCGGTCGGTCGACCACCGGATCGGAGCAATGCGCACTCCACCATGCTGCACATGAAGCGCCAGGCGAAGGCAAAGGGCCGTCCGTGGCCGATCAAGCAGGCCCATGACGCGGCGCAGCCGTCACGCGCGACCGGCATGACCCCCGAGGCAGATTCAGCAGGATAAGCCGGGCAGACCGGCAATCGGCGCATCGCAGGACAGCATCCGCGGCACAGGTAGTTCGAGGCGCGTTCCCGCCTCAGGGCAGTTGCGACAAGCCCGGGCATCTGTCAGTACATGACCCGCCCTGACCGGTAACTAGGAGAGAGGCCGTCGTGCGTGGACTGTATTTCCTTGGGAACCGCGAGCTGGACTTGCGCGAAATCCCCGACCCTACTCCCGGCCCTGGCGAGGTCGTGCTCAAGATCAAAGCGTCGGGAATGTGCGGCAGCGATCTGAAGTTCTATCGGCCGCCACCTGGGGAAGCGCAACGTGCACTAGGTCTAGGGGACGACGTACCGCCAATCATTGGCGGCCATGAACCCTGCGGCGTGGTTGCCGAGCGGGGTGCCGGGGTAATGCCGGCAGCCGCACCGATCGATGCGCGGGTCATGAACCACCACTATGCCGGGTGCGGCCTGTGCGACTCCTGTCGGGTTGGCTGGACGCAGATGTGTGAGACCGGGCCCGTGAAGGTCTACGGCGTGACTGCCGACGGCGCGCACGCCGACTACATCGTGGTACCGGCCGTCAGCCTCGTTCCGTTACCTGAAGCACTCAGCTTTGCCGAGGGTTCTGCGATCGCCTGCGGTACCGGAACCGCGTACGGCGCGCTGTGCCGCCTGCCGCGACTTGGGGGCTCAACCCTTGCAGTATTCGGCCTCGGACCGGTCGGTCTCAGCGCCGCACTGCTCGGCGAAGCCATGGGCGCGCGGGTCATTGCCGTCGAAGTGGAGTCGGAACGGCTGGCACTCGCCACCGAGTTCGGTGCTGACGCGACTGTCGACGCCGCTTCCACTGACCCGGTCGAAGCCCTGATGGACCTTACCCATGGCCGCGGAGTGGACTTGGCCATCGATTGCAGCGCTTCCTCCGCGGCACGCTCGGCGGCAGTACGTTCGACGGGGCGATGGGGCACCGTGTGTTTTGTCGGTGAGGGAGGCGACGTCACGATCGACGTCAGCCGCGACATGATCCGGAAGCAACTCTCCATCATCGGCTCTTGGACGTTCAACGCGACCGGACAGGCCGAGTGCGCCCGCTTCATCGCTGACCGCAAGATTCCGTTGGAGAAGATTTTCACCCATCGGTACACGCTTGATGAAGCCGTGGATGCCTATCGCTTGTTCGATACGCAGACCACGGGCAAGGGCGTGTTCCTGTTCGACTGAGCCCGCAACGCCGAAGGCCCCGCCGCCGCTCCCCGCAGCGGCAGGTGATTAGTGAATGTCCCTCGCGTCGGCCATGGCGCGCCGGAGCTGCGCGATATCGAATTCGGGCTGGCGTGCACACGCCAGAATCACGGCCTCGCGCCGAGTCAGCAGGTCCACGGCCGCCGGGAGCTCCTTCACCGCCTCTGGTGGAATGACGACGGCCCCGTGGCGGTCGGCATGAATGATGGCGTCGTGCTCGACCCTCATTCCGTACACGTCGACGGGGCAACCGGTCTCCACGACGTGCACGTAAGCGTGGCTGGGGCCCACCATGCCGGCCAGTAACTGAAAGCCGGGAGCGCACGCATCTAGGTCACGGATGGACCCGTTCGTGACGACCCCCTGCACCCCGAGGCCCTTGTGCACAGCCGTGTTGACCTCGCCCCAGAAAGCACCGAACCCGGGATTGGGGTCGACATCTTGAATCACCGCGACCGCCGGTCGCGCGCCATCCGCGACGTATTCGTAGTACGCGATCCTGCCGCGTTGCTGCTGTTCAGCCGGCGCCTCGGACGGGACGCTACAGCGGATTGTGGCCGTGCGCGCCCAGCCGACGATTGGCTTGAGGCCGGGGTCCGCACAAACCATGGGGCGGACGGTGAAGCCGGTCGCGCGCCGGTCCGGCACTACCATCTCAAGCGCGTTGCAAATTGTGGGTGTGTCCCAAGCCGCAAGGTGCTCAAGATCATGGGCAGTCACGTGTGTCATGAGAATCCTTCAAGTAGTTGGTGGTACCGGCGTGACGCCTCGCGCCCTCCCGAGCATGGCTCCTGGTGTCGGGCATGCGACGCGCGGAACTTGCAGCCGCGACAGGGTAACCGAGTCACCGCGCACCGCGCAGCACCTGCCTGACCGAAGCTGCACGACTGCCTGCCGACCGGCGAACACCGTCCACGTGGCGGCAGGCGCGGCAGCAGACTCCCGGTATCCGTGATGACGGCGAACGCAACGCCGGCCGCCGCAGCGTCGGATTGACAGCCCTTCTAGTATCATCGTTCCCGCAAGAACCTCCGAGGGAGACCATGGCCGCCCAGCATCGAGGAGCGCTGCAGAACTCTTTCCTGAATCGGCTCCGGAAGTCGCGTACGCAAACGACGGTTCACCTCATGAACGGCGTACGTCTTCGTGGAACCGTTACGGCATTTGACGAATTCTGCATCTGGCTTTCAACGTCGGGTAACCAGCAGCTGGTATTCAAGCACGCGATCTCCACGATTGTTCCAAGCAAGCCGATCAGCCTCGGAGAACCGGGCGAGCCGGAGGCGCGTGGGCCCGAGCCGGCTTCAACGGACGAGTGACTGCAGTACCGGTCGCCGCGGTTCCGGTTTGGGTCGTTCACCCGGTTGTCAGAGGGAACGACCCGCCACTTCGCACACAGGCCAACCAGCTCGCTGAGGCCTGCTCGCTGGCCGATTCCATTGGTCTTCGGGTTAAACGGGCAGAGCAGTTCAGAGTCCGGCAACCGCGACCCGCCACACTGCTCGGACCCGGCGTCCTGGAATCCCTCCGGTCGGACATCACTGGCGCCGCGGAAGCGCCGCACCTGGTCCTGTTCAATGTCGATCTGACGCCGGTCCAGCAGCGCAACCTGGAAGATCTGCTGCAAACAAAGGTCCTGGACCGCACCTCGCTCATCCTCGAAATCTTCGGTGCCCGCGCGCGCACCCGAGAGGGGCGCCTGCAGGTGGAACTCGCGCATCTGGAATGGCAACGGAGCCGGCTGGTCCGATCCTGGACCCACCTGGAGCGCCAACGCGGCGGTTTCGGGTTTCTCGGCGGTCCGGGCGAATCGCAGATCGAGCTCGACCGGCGTCTGATCACCGAACGCGTTATCCGGATCCGGAAGGAGCTTGAAGACGTGCGACGACGACGGGGCCTTCACCGACAGCGTCGCGACCACCCAACCGTAGCCTTGGTCGGCTACGCCAACGCCGGCAAGTCCACGCTGTTCAGTCGCCTCACCGGACAATCCACCGACGCCCGGAACCTGCCGTTCACAACGCTGGATCCGCTGATGCGGGCGCGGGCGCTTCCTTCCGGCCGCACCGTGGTCTTTTCCGACACCGTGGGTTTCGTCTCCGATCTTCCGACCCTGCTGATTGCGGCGTTTCGTGCCACCCTCGAAGAGGCGGTGCATGCCGACCTCCTGGTTCACGTCCGCGACATCACGCACCCAGAGACGGCAGCGCAGCGGCGCGACGTCATCGGCGTGCTGACCACACTGGGAGCACTTCCCGATGGCGCCGACCCGCAACTCGAAGTCCTGAACAAGATCGACCAGATGGCCGACGAAGACGTACATCTGCTGCAGGCGCAGCAGCCGGCCGCGATTCCGGCGTCAGGCCTGCTCGGTTCCGGCGTCACTGAGCTGCTGGAGGCCGTCGACCGCTGTCTCGGGCAAAGCCGCAGCGAGTTCGATGTCGAACTCTCGCTGGCTGACACTTCCACACTCGCATGGCTGTACCGGAGAGGCGCGGTGGTACGTCAGCACGCTGATGCCACCTCTCTTCACGTGCGAGTGGCGCTGGACCCGGCCGACCGGGGACGTCTCAACGCACGATTGGCAAAGGCGTCGCTGACCGATCCGTCCAGGTTGCAGACCTGACATCCGGCCCGACGCCGGCTCGCGCAGCTCGGGGGCACCAAACCTTCTTCCCCAAGCCCCTTGACATCGGGGGTTCGCATCCCCACTTCTACCCCGAACGGATTTTTTGGCACTCTCAGTGCTAGAGTGCCAATACCGTTTTTTGGGCGCCTCACGGACGCGCCGTACGCCCAGCACCCCTTTCCAATCAGAGAGGCATGGAAGCATGAAATTCAGGCCGTTGCATGACCGCGTCATGGTTCAGCGCGAAGACGACGACGAGCGCTCGCCAGGCGGCATAATCATTCCGGACACCGCGAAGGAGAAGCCCATGAAGGGCAGGGTCATCGCGACTGGTTCGGGCATCCGGAGCGAAGATGGCAAGATCACGCCCCTGGATGTGCAAGAGGGCGACATCGTCCTGATCGGCAAGTGGTCGGGCACTGAAGTCAAGATGGATGGCGACGAATACGTCATCGTCAAAGAGTCCGACATCATGGGAGTCCTGGCCTAGGCCCGGTCCCGTCATCCCGCAGAGAAGGAACTCACACACATGCCTGCCAAAGAAGTTAAGTTCTCGGGTGACGCCCGCGAACGCATGCTCCGGGGCGTTGACGTCCTGGCCAACGCGGTCAAGGTCACCCTGGGACCCAAGGGCCGCAATGTCGTGCTCGACAAGTCGTTCGGCGCTCCCCGCACGACCAAGGACGGCGTAACCGTCGCCAAAGAAATCGAGCTTTCCGACAAGTTCGAAAACATGGGCGCCCAGATGGTGCGCGAGGTGGCCAGCAAGACCAATGATGTCGCCGGCGACGGGACGACCACCGCCACCGTGCTGGCGCAGTCGATTGTCCGCGAGGGCACGAAAGCCGTCGCCGCTGGAATGAACCCCATGGACGTCCGGCGCGGCATCGAGATGGCTACCAGCGCCGTCGTCACCGAGCTGAACAAGATGAGCCGAAAGGTCCAGGGCCACGACGAAGTCGCACAGGTCGGGACCGTGTCCGCGAACGGTGAACGGGAAGTCGGCGACCTCATCGCGCGGGCGATGGAGCGGGTCGGCAAGGAAGGCGTCATTACCGTCGAGGAAGCCAAGTCGCTCGAAACGGAACTCGATGTGGTCGAAGGCATGCAGTTCGACCGAGGCTACCTCTCCCCGTACTTCATCACGAACGCCGAAAAGATGACGGCCGAGTTCGAGGACCCGTACCTCCTCATCCACGAACAGAAGCTGTCGTCCCTGCAGCCGATTCTTCCCGTCCTGGAGAAGGTCGTGCAGTCCGGCAAGCCGCTGATCATCATCGCCGAGGACATCGAGGGCGAGGCCCTGGCCACGCTTGTTGTCAACCGCCTGCGTGGCGGTCTCAAGGTCGCCGCGATCAAGGCGCCCGGGTTCGGTGACCGCCGCAAGGCCATGCTGGTCGACATCGCCACCCTGACGGACGGTCAGGTCATTAGTGAGGAGCTGGGCGTCAAGCTGGAGAACGTTGATCTCCGGATGCTTGGCCGCGCGAAGCGCGTGCTCGTCACGAAGGAAGAGACCACCATCGTGGAGGGTGCCGGCAACACCAAGGACATCGAGGGGCGCTGCAACCAGATCCGCGCGCAGATCGAAGAATCCACCTCGGACTACGACCGCGAGAAGCTGCAGGAGCGGCTCGCCAAGCTGGCCGGCGGCGTCGCTGTCGTGCGGGTCGGTGGCGCGACCGAGGTCGAGGTCAAGGAGCGCAAGGACCGCGTCGACGATGCCATGAACGCCACGCGTGCCGCCGTCGAGGAAGGCATCGTGGCCGGTGGCGGGGTTGCATTCCTCTACGCAGCGCGGCGGAGCCTGAAGAAGTGCAAGCCAGGCAATGACGACCAGCGCGTCGGTATTGACATCGTCCGCAAGGCCATGGAGACCCCGCTTCGCCAGATCGCCTCGAACGCCGGCTACGACGGCTCGATCGTGATCGGCAAGGTGCTGGAATCCAAGGACGAAGGCTTCGGGTTCGATGCCCAGGAGGGCGAATACGGGGACTTGTTCAAGGCGGGCGTGATCGATCCGGTCAAGATGGTGCGGACGGCGCTCCAGGATGCTGCATCCGTGGCCGGCCTCCTCATCACCACCGAAGCGATGGTCGCCGAGAAGCCGGAGAAGTCCAAGAACGGTGCTGCTCCCGGCGGCGGCATGCCCGACATGGGTGGGATGGACTTCTAACGAAGCCTAATCGGCTACCGACAATGAAGGGGGGCCGTGCCCGGCACGGCCCCCCTTTTTTGCTTCAGCAATCGGTTCCTACCCGTCAGCCTGTCGGCGTGCCCGCGCATTCCACTCAAGGATTGATGCCGAACCGGGGTATGGGTCGTCGACCGCCCGGCCCGAGGCCGCTGCCAATCCGCCGATTTCGCTAGCCGCCGTTACTGCTCGCAACGCACCGCCGGTCTCTACGCGACCAGCCAGGTTGCACACGGCGGCCGCCTGATCCCCGCGACCGTCCGCATCCATTGTCAATCAATGTATATAGGCCGTTCGGGACGCGATGGGCCGATACGGCCGCAACCAGCCGAGCATCCATCGGCTGCCAATTCGATGTTCCGTTGCGCCGTCTGCGCAGGACCGCCGTCTAACATCTGGAGAAGCCGAGGCAATGGCCAACCCGCAACGCACTGCATTCCTAGGTCTTGGAGTCATGGGCTATCCCATGGCCGGGCATCTCGCTGCAGCCGGCCACGACGTCGTGGTCTACAACCGAACCCAGACACGGGCCGAGGCCTGGACCAGCCAGCATGGCGGCGAATCGCGACCGTCACCCGCTGCGGCGGTCGAAGGCGCCGAGACGGTCTTCGTATGCGTCGGCAACGATGATGACTTGCGGAGCGTCGTCACGGGAGAGACCGGGGCGCTGGCCGGCATGAAGGCGGGCTCCATTCTGGTCGATCACACGACAGCGTCCGCGGGAATCGCCCGGGAACTCGCGGCCGCCAGTGCCGACGGCGGCGTAGGATTTCTCGACGCCCCGGTCTCCGGCGGTCAGGCAGGAGCAGAAAACGGCCAACTCACCGTCATGGTCGGTGGCGATTCCAGCACGTTTGAGCGTGCCCGCGGGCTGATCGACTGCTACGCCCGCGCCACCACGCTGATGGGGGCGGCCGGGGCCGGCCAGCTCACGAAAATGGTCAACCAAATCTGCATTGCCGGCTTGCTCCAAGGCCTGTCCGAAGCCATGAATTTCGCGAGCCGCGCCGGCCTCGACGGCAAGCAGGTCATCGACGTGATTTCGAAGGGAGCTGCGCAGTCCTGGCAGATGGAAAACCGCGCCGGCACGATGCTCGAGGGAAAATTTGATTTCGGCTTTGCCGTGCAATGGATGCGAAAGGATCTCGCGATCTGCCTGGAGGAAGCGAACCGCAACAACGCCCGGCTCCCGGTGACAGCGCTGATCGACCAGCTCTACGCGCAAGTGGAGGCACGCGGCGGGAAACGGTGGGACACGTCCAGCCTTATCCACCTGCTACAGATCGACTAGCGGCGTTTCGGGACAGCGGAGCCCGGCATTCCGGGCTCCGTCCGTGCCCGCGGACCCCGCGATGCGAGCTCAACCCATCCAGGCGGCGCTACCGGCTGTGCCAGACGCTGGCACGCTGGGCGGGGGTGGCTTCCTGCAATCCCTTCCCTTCGTGCTGCAGCGTTCGCTCCAGCCCGCTCACACGCTGCTGAAACCGCGCGTTGGCATCATCGAGGGCGGCCTCCGGATCCACTCCGCTCATTCGCGACAACCGCACCAGCGCAAACATGGCATCCCCGAGCGTACGGCGGGCGTCTGCGTCGCCCGGTGCTACGGAACGCAGCAGCTCCAGCGGCTGGTACGTCTCGGCTGCGGGCTCGGCCTCTGGGCCCGCAGTGTCTTGAGCCGCCCGGTCCAAGGCATCCTGTAATTTCCGCGCCCGTACCAGCGCCGGGCCTGACCGCAGCACCCCTTCCAGCACGCTCTCTCCGTTGTGGCTCGGCGCCGTCTCCGCAGCCTTGATGCGCTCCCAGTTGCGCACCACCGCCTCCGAATCAGCAGCCGCTTCCTCCGCAAACACGTGCGGATGCCGCCGTACCAGTTTGTCGCTCAGCGCTTCGATTACTTCGGCCATGGCGAAAGCTCCGGCCTCCTCCGCCATCCGCGCATGGTAGATGACCTGCAGCAGCAGGTCGCCGAGCTCGTCGCACAGCGCCTCCATGTCGCCCGCCCGAATGGCGTCGACAACCTCGTAGACCTCCTCGATCGTGTACGGAACGATCGTCTCGAACGTTTGGGCTCGAGTCCACGGGCAACCCCGCGCCGAGTCCCTCAGGTCCGCCATCAGTCCCAGCAGGCGTTGAAACGCGGGACCGACTTTGCTAGTGGCAGTTTCTGGAGTCCGGGGAAGGGAATCCTCGCGCGTTCGACGGTGATCGGGCATGGAACACTCCGGCAAGAGCCTGCGATGCCTGCGCTCGACAGGCGTTGCAAGCACTCCAGTGTAGTTACGGAATTCCAGGAGCGAGGCTTTGCAACTGCATGACTTCCGTGCCCTCAGCTTCGACTGCTATGGCACTCTAATCGATTGGGAAACCGGGATCTGGGACGCTCTTAGCCCTCTTCGACGGGCCGGCTTGTCCGACCGATCAGCTGCTCTTGCGGCCTTCGCAAGGCACGAAAGCACTGTCCAAAAGGCGGAACCAAAGGCCAGTTATCCGGACGTGCTTGCCCGCGTGCACCAGCGCCTGTCGGAAGAGTTCGAATTTCCTCCCGACCCGGAACTCGACGTCCGGTTCGGCGGCTCGGTTCAGGATTGGCCGGCGTTTCCCGATTCGGAGGCTGCGCTCCAATACCTTGGCCAGCACTTCCGGCTGATCATTCTTTCCAATGTGAGCAGGGCGGCTTTCACATCGAGCGAGCGCCGTCTCGGAGCCAGTTTCGACGCTGTCTACACGGCTGAGGACATCAAGCGTTACAAACCTGATCCGCGAAACTTCCGCTATCTGATCGAGCACTGCGAACAAGACTTCGGGATCGGCAAGGGAGGACTCCTGCACGTCGCGCAAAGCCTGTACCACGATCACGTGCCGGCACGCGCCGCCGGGCTCGCCACTGCCTGGATCGACCGCCAGCAAGGACAGCCGGGCGCGACCAAGCCCGTGACTGTCCGCCCCGACGTCAGCTTCGTCTTCCCTGATCTGGCTGCGTTCGCCGCGTCCCACCGGGCGGAACTCGATTCTCCCTAGGGGCGCCGCCACAAGATGATGACACGGTGGTCGGGACCCGCCTGCGGATATGGGCCGCTGAACTTCAGCACCCCGTTCTCCCAAACGATGTCGCGTTCAAGGGTGGAACCTATCAGCCTTGGATCGTGCGATAGATGGATCGTATGCCGCACCCTGGAACCAGAAAGGGTCCATGAACCCTGATAGGCGAAGAACCCGGCCCACGCCTGCGCCGCCGCCGCATCCGGCACTGGATTCTCCGGAAGTGATCGGTCGGAGCCGGCCAGCATCGCCATTACGGTACGGTCGGCCCCGTAATAGATCAGGCCCCGGGGGTTCTCTCCGAGGAGGGGTGTCCGCTCGCCATCCGGCGCTTCCAAATAGGTGTCTACCAAGTCCCAACGGCCCAGCAGGTCACGCTCAACAACGGCCATGAACCTCCCCAAAACCGGCGAAATCTGCTATAAACAATCCGATTTCGCAACAGGGCACAACATGCTCCTGGCTGACCGACTCTGGCGCCCTTATTGATGGTCTACGTGGTGGTGACGAATCGGAGTTGCATATGGGGCAGTCACTGAAACTCGACATTCCGGTCCAAATCAGCGCACTCAGTGATGTGACCACCAAGGTCGAAGAGTTTTGTGACGCAGCCGACATTCCGATGGCAAGTGCCTTCAAGGTCAATCTCGTGATTCAGGAACTGGTCACCAACAGTTTGAATCACGGAGATTTTGGCGACCGGAAGCCGGAAATATCGCTTTCAATCAATTGCGACGGTGGGCAGGTTGAGATGCTGTTCGAAGACAACGCTGCCCCGTTCGACCCCTTCACCGAAACGCCAGCACCTGATCTCAACTCAGATGTCAGTGAACGTTCGATCGGCGGTCTCGGAATCCACCTGATCCGGACGTTTTCGGATCAGTCCAGCCACGAGCACGTCGATGGCAAGAACCGGATTCGGCTGATCAGCCCGGTTGAATAGCTGATCCCGGAGCCCCCGTGCGGTTCTTCACGGCGGCCAGATCCGGAAAGTTTCTCGTGTTCTCCCTGTCTGGTCGTATCGAAGGCGTGCGTGTGTCGGAGTTCGCGGAACAACTCATGCGGCAAATCGATAGCGGAGAAAACCACATCGTCCTGGACTGTTCGGCGGTTTCCTGCCTTGCATCGCCAGCTAGGAGGGTGCTCCTCGCGGTGGCTCGCCGGCTGGAATCTCGCGGCGGCCTGTTCCGGGTCGCCGGTTTGCAACCGGCACTGCGAGCCCCCATCGCCGAACTGCGGGGGCCGGGCGGCGCGCTGTCCCTCTTCGCGAGTCTTTCCGAGGCGCTGAATTCCCCGTGATCCAGCCCTACGCGGATTTTCGACCGTTCGAGCATGCCAATCCCTGCGGTGGTTTCCCGGCGCTGCTCGTCTGCGATCACGCGGTGAACACGGTACCGGAAGAACTGGGCGGCTTAGGTCTGGACGCCCGGGAGCTCGAGCGGCACATCGGCTGGGACCCCGGCGCCCGAGCGGTAACGTTGGAGTTGGCCGCACTCCTGGATGCACCGGCCTTGCTCGCCGGCTATTCCCGTCTCGTGATCGATCCGAACCGGTCGCCACATTCAGAAACGTCGATCCTCGAGAACAGTGACGGCACGATCATTCCCGGCAATATCGGGCTGGATGCAGACGCCCGCCACGATCGGATCGCGGCCTGCTTCCGGCCCTATCACGACGCCATCGACACGACGCTCGACGGGCTAGGCGCGCGCTGTGCGGCGCTCCTGTGCATCCATACCTTCACCCCCGCCCTCGCCGGCGACGGTATCGCGCGTCCATGGCACGCATCGATTCTGTGGGGCGGGAAGCAAGCGCGGTTTGCAGACCGGATCCGCATCGGACTCGGGCGGGTCACCGGCCTCAACATCGGTAACAACGAGCCGTACGCCCAGACCCCGGAGTTCGGGTACACGGCCGAAGCCCATGGGGAAGTTCGGGGACTGCCGAACCTTCTGATCGAAATCCGCCAAGATCTCCTGGAAGACGAGAACGCACCACGAAAGTGGGCCGACCATCTGGCGGAGGTCCTCGTAGCGGAGCTGGCGACGGTCTGAACCTCGGCATCGAACCGGGACCGGCTGCTTCGCACGCAATGACCGCCCGATCGTGCGGCTGTGTGTCGCCACGCACTCCCGGCTCCCGATGGAAATGCGAATCCCCAACGGACGATGCTACCCCCCTTTGGCCAAGGTGGCTTGGACAGTGCGCTTCCGGCGTTGCCCGACGCCGCTCGCAAGCCATATATTGTCGGCGGAAATTCAAGGAGAAGCCCTCTCATGCGCCTGCTTCCCGCCCTGGTAACCGCACTGCTGGTTTGGCCCGCAGCTGCCGAGGAGTCCGGCGAGCCGCTGCTCGAAAAGATTCTCGGAAGTGCGGACGCACCGCATGAAATCATCGAGTACGCGTCGCTTTCCTGCCCCCATTGCGCCGCCTTCCACAACGAATCGTTGCCGGACATCAAGAGCCGCTTCATCGACACCGGACAGGTGCGGCTCGTCTTCCGGGACTTCCCTCTCGATCAGCCGGCCCTGACCGGATCCATGCTTGCCCACTGCCAGCCAGACAAGCACTTCTTTCCAGTACTTGATCAGTTATTTGCGCACCAGACTAAGTGGGCGTACGCCGAGGCGCCGAAGGACGTGCTGAAGGAGATATTCCTTCAGTTTGGTATCAGCGCGGACGATGTGGATGCGTGCTTCGCCGATACCGAAGCGAATCGCGCGCGCCTCAATCGCATCCTGAATACCCGCATGGACGGTCAAAACCGGATGGACGTGGATTCCACGCCGACGTTCTTCGTCAACGGGTCGAAGGTAGACGGACGATTCGACGCCGATACGCTCGCGGAACTGATCGAATAGAGAGCATTGGTTCAGGAAGCATTCGCAGTCGCCGAATGGACCAGATCTCCACCACGCGTCCGGCACCCGCCGCGATAGACTGACTCGCTGCTTGCCGCTATGCTGACTTCCCGCTTGTGAGCGGTATCGAAACGGCAATGGCGCGCGCCGTTCGAGGTCGATGCCCTCGAGTCGCCCGACGCACAGACCGCAACGCTCGCCGGGTAGCCCAATATCCCGCTACAGCCGACCTGACGGGGGCCTGTACCATGTTTCATCCCTCTCGCTTGATATCAATGCTGTTGTTGGCCCTGCTACCGGCAGCCGTGGCTTCAGCCGGGAACGTCGTAGATCCGCTCGTCCGCTACTCGACAGACTATGACGGTCGAGCGCACAGCCTGAGCATTACCGCCAGTTCGACCCGAGTGACCACGCCGGACGAAACGTTCCGGGTGTCCACCCGCATGGTGCTCCAATACGACTGCCACGAAGTCGCGCCCCTGCATCCGGGAATACCCCTCCAGGCCGAGGCCTGGCACTTTCGCCTGCCGGTGGAAGCAAAGGCCGCGGTCTCGGTAGAATCGCCTGCCAACTTCCTCGCCGATTTCTTCAATCTCGAGCCACCGCCGTTCGTGGAAACGTCCGGCGTATTGCGGGTCACCGATCTCGGTACGGGCGGATTCATGGAGACGCCCGCCACGGTCATTCGTTCCGGCCACGGCTTTTCTACCGACACGGTCTACGAGACGCAGTTCGATTCCGGGGTGATTGCTCCGGAGAGGCTGCTCCGTGCATTCGACGCCGGGCACTCCGTCGGGATTGAACTGGACTCGCCGGAATTCTCCTTGAGCGCGGTCTTCTCCCTGACCGCCGAGCAAGCGGCTCCGCTGGCCATAGTCGCGAACCGCTGTCCGCGGTAAGTCCGGAAAACTCGGCAACTTCCTGCGTCGGTCCCAGGACCGACGAGTGGCGGTTGGCGCTGGCCCCAGGTTGGCCGGCGCCGACTCATCGAGTTCGTAGCCGCACCGTCCATCCGAACTGAACGGCCGGAGGGGCCACGGCCATGAAGCATTCTCGCGCAGGTGAAGCCGGTCGCATCATTCACGATTGCTGGGCTGTTGGCTCGGTAGTCGACGAACTGCCGGAGAACTGTCGGCCGGCGACGCTGGAGGCCGGCTACGAGGTGCAGCGGTCCTTCGTGCAACGTTCCGGTGAGACCGTGGTGGGCTGGAAGATCGCGGCGACGAGTATCGCCGGCCAGCGCCATATCAATGTCGACGGACCGATCGCCGGGCGCCTGCTCAAGAGCCGCGTGCACCATAGCCCCGGTAGCGTGCAGCTCGGCCAAAACCGGATGAGTGTCGCCGAGGCGGAATTCGCGTTTGTGCTCGGCAGAGCGTTGCCGGCCCGCGGTGCGCCCTATACGGAAGCAGAGGCGTTCGCGGCGGTGGCAGATGTACACCCGGCGATCGAGATCCCGGATTCCCGGTATCTCGACTTCACACGGGCCGGCGGCCCCCAGCTCGCCGCGGACAACGCTTGCGCATGCCAGTTCATCCTGGGTCCCGCGGCTCCGCCGGACCTGCCGTCGATGGATTTTGGGGCCCATCCGGTACGTCTGGTCATCGATGGCGAGGAAGCCACCCGCGGAACCGGCGCCGACGCGCTCGGCGATCCGCGAACCGCCCTCGCCTGGATCGCCAACAACCACGCGTTGCAAGGAGGTTCGCTGAAGGCTGGCGACATTGTCACGACGGGCGTGTGCGGGCAACCGAGCCCGATCAGACAGGGGAGCCGGGTCGTCGCAGATTTCGGCGGCCTGGGCACCGCGGAAACGGTCCTGCTCTGACCCGGCTGTCGACGGTGTAGATCCGGCATACCCGGCCTTCGGCCACGGCGTCCGGGGCAGCCCGAGAACTCTTTCGCCGGTCCTGCCGGGAATGCTCCATCCGCTGGAACACGGACGCAGCTGCCCGGCAGCCGAAATGGCGTGCCGGGCTCACCGGTCAGGATGCGCCAGCGGTCCCCGCATGCCGCCGGGGACCGGAGGGCCTAGCCCGATTTCTGGTAGATCTCGCTCCCGCCCTCGCGGAACTCCTGGGCCTTCTCCTGCATGCCCCGCTCGGCGTATTCACGAACCTCCCGCGTGATTTTCATCGAGCAGAACTTCGGCCCGCACATCGAGCAAAAGTGCGCCACCTTGTGGGCTTCCTTCGGCAAGGTCTGGTCGTGGTACTGCTGCGCGGTTTCCGGGTCGAGAGACAGGTTGAACTGGTCCTCCCACCGGAAGTCGAACCGAGCTCGCGACAGCGCGTCATCGCGCGCCCGCGCACCCGGATGCCCCTTCGCAAGATCGGCGGAATGCGCGGCCAGGCGGTACGCAATGACGCCCTCCTTGACGTCGTTGCGGTCCGGGAGCCCGAGATGCTCCTTGGGCGTCACGTAGCACAGCATCGCCGTACCGAACCAGCCGATCATCGCCGCGCCAATGGCGCTGGTGATGTGGTCGTAACCGGGCGCAATGTCGGTCGCCAGCGGTCCCAGCGTATAGAACGGAGCCTCGCCGCATGTCTCCAGCTGCCGGTCCACGTTTACCTTGATCTTGTCCATCGGCACGTGGCCCGGTCCCTCGATCATCACCTGCACGTCGTGGTCCCAGGCAATCTTCGTGAGCTCGCCGAGGGTCTCCAGCTCGGCGAACTGCGCCCGGTCGTTGGCGTCGGCGATCGATCCCGGCCGGAGTCCGTCACCCAGGGAGAAGCTGACGTCATACGCAGCCAGCAACTCGCAGATTTCGGGGAATTTCTCGTACAGGAAGCTCTCACGATGGTGCGCAAGACACCATTTGGCCATGATGGATCCGCCGCGGCTGACGATGCCGGTAACCCGCTGGGCAGTCAGCGGAATGTGGGCGAGACGCACCCCCGCATGGACCGTGAAGTAGTCGACCCCCTGTTCGCACTGCTCGACCAGCGTGTCGCGGTACAGCTCCCAGGTCAGTTCCTCGGGGACTCCACCGACCTTCTCGAGGGCCTGATAGATCGGCACCGTCCCGACCGGTACCGGCGAATTCCGCAGGATCCATTCGCGGATGTTGTGAATATTGCGGCCGGTCGAGAGGTCCATGATGGTGTCGGCGCCCCAGCGCGTCGCCCAGACCATCTTGTCCACTTCGTTGGCAACGGAAGACGTCACGGCAGAATTCCCGATGTTGGCGTTTACCTTCACCAGGAAGTTTCGCCCGATCACCATGGGCTCAAGCTCGGGATGATTGATGTTGGCCGGAATGATCGCCCGGCCGCGCGCCACTTCCGTGCGCACGAATTCCGGCGTCATCCGGTCGGGAATGTGGGCGCCGAACGATTCTCCGCCCCGCTCCCCGACCCCGTTGTCCGCTGAACGCCCCTGATTCTCGCGCTCGGCGATGAACTCCATCTCCGGCGTCACGATGCCTCGCCGCGCGTAGGCGAGCTGGGTCACCGCAGCGCCGGTCGCCCTTCGTGGGCGCCTCGGTACCGGAAACGACGGAACCCGATTGGCCGCCGACGGATTGCCGTTGTCCACATCCTGCAGTGGTCGGCCGGCATCGACACGCGTGTCGCCGCGGGCCTCAACCCAAGCTTCGCGCCACCGGGGCAAGCCGGCCTCGATGTCGATGTTGACGGCCGGGTCGGTGTATGGCCCTGACGTGTCATACACGCGCAATGGCGGTTCGCCGGCCGATGGATGCAGAGAGATGTCACGGTGTGGCACCCGCATACCGCGGGCCGAGTCCCCGGTGTACACCTTGCGCGACGCGGGCAACGGGCCGGTGGTCACCTGAATGGGAATGGGCGTGTCAGCGTCCATGTGGAGTCTCCTTAGCCCGGAGGCCACGTTCCGAAGGACGTGCTTCGGGATGCGGGGCCGAGAGGACCGGGGAGATCCGGGCGCGTCCCGATCCCTCCGCCGGCATCACCCGGTTCAGGTTCGAAGGGTCCCCGCCAGACGGATCTCAGCCCCGGAACTCGGTCCAGGCACCCCTTCGGAACGACGCAGGATGAAGTTTGCGCTGAACGGCGGCTGACGTCAAACCGTGGCGGCCGGAAACAATTATCGAGGCGAGGCCGGCACGCGCCATCGTGCCGCGCCGTTGCACGCTGCCGGTCCTACCGTAAACTCCGCGCCACGACCCGGTCCCGCCATCCAGACGTTGCTTCGCCGCAGGGTATCGTCTTTGCTGTCGGGTGCGGCGGTCCCGGCCGGCCCCCTGCAACCGCGTTCCAGGTAACGCCCTGTGCTCCGAATCGCTTTGTCAACAGTTGCGATTCTGTTGTTCGCGACGGCGCCGAATTCGCACGCCGTACCTCCCTCCCTGCCCCACATCCAGCCGTTCAGCCTGACCGGCTCCGCCTTTGTCGGCGGGTTCCGTGCCGGCGAAGCCGTAATGGAATTCGACATCAACGATGACAGCTACTCGGTACGCTTCAACGCTGAATCGCAGGGATTGATCCGACTCCTGTTTCAGTGGGCTTTCGAGCTGGAGGTGCAGGGCACGCTGGCGGCCGAACACGCCGCCGGGCTCCGGCCGGCCGTGTACCAGTCACGGCGCTACCATCGGGACGGACATGTCGAGCGTCATGTTCGCTTCCAGGCCGGTTTCGCCGAGACGATTCTTCCGGAGGGTGCGGACCCGTACCCGCATCCGGTGCCGCCAGAGGAACGACGCCAGGTACTCGATCCGGCAAGCGCCCTGTTGTCGGCCGGATTGGTACTGGCCCGCACCGGCCGCTGCGAACAGACCATCCGCGTATTCGACGGCAAGACGCGAAGCAATCTGGTCCTGACGGACCGGGGCGACAGCCCGGCGGCCGGCTCTCCGGATTCGGGGCATCTGAGCGGTCACGCCAAGCAATGCGCATTTCGGAGCCACCGCGTCGCCGGGTACAGTGATCGGCACATGCGCAAGCCTCCGGTTGAGGGTGAGATCTGGTTTCGCACCCACGTCGACGGCCTGATGGTGCCGGTCCGACTGCAAACCCCTACTCTGATCGGGATGGCGATCTTCCACTTCGAACTTCCTGCCAGCTAGGTTCAAAGGGTCGCGTCGAAACCGTGACATCCGCCGGCGCCGCACCGTCCGACGGGCACGGATAACGGCGGTTCCCCTTCCCATCGTTCCCCACACCGCCTGTCATCGCGAGGTTCCATGAAAGCAGTCCTCTGCCACGCCTTCGGTCCGATCGAGTCGCTGTCGGTCGGTGACATCGACCCGCCGGTCCCTGCGGCCGACGAGGTCCGCATCAAGGTCCATGCAGCTGGCGTCAATTTCCCGGACATCCTGATCGTCGAAGGCAAGTACCAATTTCGCCCAGAATTCCCCTTCGCGCCCGGCTCCGAATGTGCGGGCGAGGTGATTGAGGTGGGCCGGGATGTGACGGATCTGGTCCCGGGGGACCGGGTCATGGCCCCTGCCAGGCACGGGGCCTTTGCGGAGGAAGTCTGTGCGCCGGCCATCAAGGCGGTGAAGCTGCCGGACGAGCTGGACTACACGATCGCGGCGACGCTGCTCCTGACCTACGGAACTTCCGCCCATGCGCTCATTCAGCGCGCCAATCTTCAGGCCGGAGAGACGCTCCTAGTGCATGGCGCTGCCGGAGGGGTCGGCCTGGCCGCGGTCGAGATCGGCAAGGCACTCGGAGCCACGGTCATCGCCACGGCGGGATCCGACGCGAAACTCGCCTTCGCGCGCGAGCACGGCGCCGACCACGGTATCAATTACACCGACGGCCCCTTCAAGGATCGTGTGAAGGAGCTGACCGGGGGCCAGGGTGCCGACGTTATCTATGACCCGGTCGGCGGCGCCGTCTTCGACCAGTCGCTCCGCTGCATCAACTGGAACGGGCGGCTTCTCGTCATCGGGTTCACGTCCGGGACGATTCCCTCCGCACCGGCGAATCTTGCGCTGCTGAAGGGTTGTTCGATCGTCGGCGTGTTCTGGGGTGCATGGGTGGAGCGCGACCCGGCCGCGCACCGGGCGAACATGGCGCGCCTGCTCGCGTGGCAGGCGGAGGGTGTCATCCGTCCCCATGTGGAACTCAACGTCGGACTGGACGGCGTTCCCGATGCCCTGCAAGCCCTGCGTGATCGCACCATCAAGGGCAAGGCGGTGGTCACGGTCCGGCCGGGCTGACCGAGGCCGTTCGCACGGATTCCTGCCGGCGGCGCACGGCGGCCGCGCCGCCGGTCCCACGACTGGTGTGGTGGTCGGGGGCAGCGCGCCAGACGCCGCGGCGGCGCTGCCGAGCCATCGCGCATGCCCCCGTTCGGCTTGCGCCTTGTGAACCCTCGGACCCTTCGGCGCCGGCCATGAAGCCGATCTGCGCCGCTCCCGAGCAGCGGGACGCCGACCGGAAGCCGGTGATCGCGCACGCTGCAGCCACTTGAATCCGGAGGTATCGCCCGGCGCGTTGCGGACGCCTCCACGGGGGCCATAATGCGGGCGAACGTACCGTCGTCCGGGAGGGCCGACCAATGTTGGAGCGTTTTCCGGTAAACGGCGATGCGTGGTCTGGAAGCGTCCTGGTCACCGGGTCCGGCGGCTGCATCGGGGCCTGGACGATGGCGCTTCTGGTGCGCGCCGGCGTGGCCGTCACGGCGCTCGATCTTGACCCCAAGCCGCGTCGGCCAGCGTTGTTGATGGCGGACGACGAGCTCGCCCGGATCAACTGGGTGGTCGGCGACATCACCGATCCCGAGACCGTCAGGCAGGCGGCAAAGGGCTGTCAGGCGATCATTCACCTCGCCGCCCTGCAGGTGCCCTTCTGCATGGCAGATCCCATCGGCGGCGCCAAGGTCAACGTGGTCGGCACGGTCAACGTGTTCGAAGCCGCCCGGCACGAGGGGATCCGTCGCGTCGGCCACGCCAGTTCCATCGCCGCCCACGGCTTCTTCCCGGACAGCCCATACCTCAAGACCCTGTACGGCGCCTACAAGACGTGCGGCGAGCAGATCGCGGCGGTCTACTGGCAGGACTGGAACGTGCCCAGCGTCGGGCTGCGCCCCAGCGTGGTGCAGGGGGTCGGGCGTGACCAGGGAGTCACCTCGAAGACGACGGTCGCGATCCAGGCGGCGGCCCTCGGCGCCCCCTATACCGTGCCCTTCAGCGGACCCGTGTCCTTCCTCCACGCCGGAGAGGTGGCCTCCGCATTCATCCAGTCCGTGGCACTTGACGGCGACCGCGCGCCGGTCTTCGACATCAATGGGGGCGCTACCACGGTGGAGGCAATCGTGAGCCAGCTCCGAACGCTGGCGCCCGACTCGAACATCGCGATCGAAGGTGACCCACTCCCGTTTCCGGCAGATCTGCCCGATGCGGCCGTCCGCGCCCACCTCGGCGACTACGGGTCGATCAAACCCACAGAGGGCGTCGAAGGCACGTTTTACGCCTTTCGGTCACTGGCCGCGGAAGGCCGCATGACGGCCTCGGACATCCGCTGATCCGTACCGCCTCGGTTCTGGCATGCCCTCCGGGGACGGGCGGATGAACACGCAGGACGGCGAGAGGCCGGTCGCGTTCGCCGCCGACCACGCCGGCTACGCCCTCAAGGAGCACCTGCGCGGGCGGCTGGCCGACACCGGCGTGCCGGTCCTGGACCTCGGCACGGATTCCGACGAGGCCGTGGACTATCCCGACTTCGGAAACGGGCTGGCCGACGCGCTGCTACGGGGGGACGCGTGGCGCGGCGTGGCGATCTGCGGCACCGGGCTCGGCATCAGCATGGCGGCGAACCGGCACCCCGGCATCCGCTGTGCTCCGAGCCACGACGTCGATACCGTCAAGCTTGCCCGCGCCCACAACGACGCCAACGTGCTGGCCCTCGGGGCACGGTTCATCGATTCGGAAACCGCATGGAAATGCCTGCAAGCATTTCTTGGGACCGAGTTTGAAGCCGGACGCCACGCGACCCGCGTGCGCAAGCTTGGTTGATCGCGCGCCTTGACTGGACGTCTCCCCGCACAGGTCCAGCCGCGACCGGACACGGACGGGATGCTGGCTGGAGATCCGGAGGTCCGCGCCGGGCTGAATCTCGAGCTCGAGCGGCAGCGCTCGACCATTGAATTGATCGCTTCCGAGAACTTCACGAGTTCAGCGGTGCTCGCGGCGCAGGGGTCGGTCCTGACCAACAAGTACGCCGAGGGCTATCCGGGTCATCGCTACTACGGCGGGTGTGCGGCCGTTGATATAGTCGAGGACCTTGCCATCAGACGGGCTCGCGAACTGTTCCGGTGCGCCCACGTGAACGTGCAGCCGCATTCCGGTTCAGCTGCCAACCAGGCCGCCTTCCTGGCGTTGATCAAGCCGGGCGACACCGTGCTGGGCATGAGCCTGGCTGCCGGCGGACACCTCACCCACGGCAATGCGCCCAACCTGTCCGGCCGCTGGTTCCGTACGGCCTTCTACGGCCTGGGAAGCGACGACCGCATCGATTACGACGAGGTGGCCAGGCGGGCTGCCGAGGCGCGCCCGCAACTGATCATCGCCGGCGCGTCCGCCTACAGCCGGGCGATCGATTTCGAACGCTTCCGGGCCATCGCCGATTCTGTCGACGCGTTTCTGCTGGCTGACGTCGCCCATTACGCCGGCCTCATCGCCGTCGACCGCTACCCGTCACCACTGCCGCATGCGCATATTGTCTCGACCACGACCCACAAGACCCTGCGGGGACCGCGCGGGGGCATGTTGCTGACCAATGATCCTGACATGGGCAAGCGGATCGACCGGGCCCTCTTTCCCGGACTTCAGGGCGGCCCCCTGATGCACGTGATCGCCGCCAAGGCGGTCGCGTTCGGGGAGGCGCTGCAGCCGGACTTCCGTACCTACATCGACCAGGTTTGCGCCAATGCGGCGGCGCTGGCGCGGGTGCTGCTGGCACGCGGGTTCGACATCGTCTCCGGCGGCACCGACACGCACATGGTGCTGGTGGACCTGCGCCGGCACGACGTCACCGGGCGCGATGCCGAGCACGCGCTCGAGCGGGCCGGCCTCACCTGCAACAAGAACGCCGTGCCCAATGACCCACGGCCGCCGATGGTCACGTCCGGGATCCGGTTGGGATCACCGGCTGCCACGACGCGCGGCTTCGCCGTGCCGGAGTTCGAAATCGTCGGGCACCTCATCGCGGACGTCCTCGACGGCCTCCGCTCGAACGGGTCGAACGAGGATGCCAACGCCGCAGTGGAAGCGGAGGTAAGGCGCCGCGTCGGGGAATTGACCGGCAGATTTCCCCTCTATCCCGAACTTGGCACTGAGTTGTCGGGAGAGCTCTGATGCGCTGTCCGTTCTGTGGTGCCGAGGAGACCCGCGTCACCGACTCCCGCCCGGACGAGAACAAGACGGTGACCCGTCGCCGGCGCACCTGCGAGGGGTGCGGCCTGCGGTTCACCACGTATGAGCGCATTCACCTCAGGGAATTGATGGTCGTCAAGAAGAGCGGCGAGCGGGTTCCGTTCAACCGGGACAAGCTGGTCCGATCCATGGAAATCGCTCTCCGCAAGCGCGACGTGTCGCCAGACCGGATCGAGCAGGCTGCCAATGCCATCGTGCGACGGCTGGAAACCTCCGGCCAATCGGAATTCAACTCCACCGAAATCGGCGGCCTGGTCATGCAGACGTTGAAGCAGATGGACGAGGTCGCCTACGTGCGGTACGCCTCGGTGTACCGAAACTTCCGGGAAGTTGAAGAGTTCGAGAGAGCGGTCGAGAGCCTCCGGGACGGTGATCGCATCTCCTGATTCGGCGCACCTGCGCACGGCCCTGGCACTGGGGCGGCAAGCCCTCGGCACGACGTGGCCCAACCCGACGGTCGGCTGCGTCATCGTGGCTGCCGACGGGCGGGTCGTTGGACGCGGCGTCACCGGCATCGGCGGCCGGCCCCACGCTGAGATGCAGGCGCTGGCCGAGGCCGGTGAGCGGGCGGCGGGGGGCACAGCTTACGTCACGCTCGAGCCATGCGCGCACGACGGCGCCACACCGAGTTGCGCCCTGTTGCTCGCGGAGGCCGCGCTCGCGCGCGTGGTGATCGGCACGCACGACCCGGACCCCCGGACCAACGGCAGCGGCGCCGCCCTCTTGACGGCTGCCGGCGTCACGGTCACGAGCGGTTTGCACGAGGACGAGGCCAAGCGGCTGCACGCCGGCCACCTGCGCCGCGTGGAATCGGGCCGCCCGCACGTCACACTCAAGCTTGCCGCATCGCTCGACGGCCGGATCGCGACGTCCACGGGGGCCAGCCAGTGGCTGACAGGGCAAGTGGCCCGCCGACACGGGCATCTCCTCCGTGCCCGGCACGACGCCATTCTGGTCGGGGCCGGCACGGCCGTCCGCGATGATCCCGAACTCACGTGCAGGCTCCCGGGCCTCGGCGACCGCTCACCCGTCCGCATCGTGATGATCGGCGCCGAAACCGCGCTGCCGGTGGGGCGCCTCCTCTCGACGCTCGGCAGGTCCCCGGTCTGGCTCCTGGCCACGCCCGAGCGTCGACTGGACACGGCGGACCTGCAGGCCACGGGCATGGAGGTCATCGACGTCGCCGCGGATTCCAGTGGGCGCCCGTCCCTCGAGCAGGCCCTCGGGACGCTGGGCGCGCGCGGCGTGACGTCAGTGCTGGTCGAAGGCGGCCAGACGGTCGCCACCGCGCTTCTGCGCGACCGTCTTGTCGACACGCTGGTGTGGTACAGTACGGATGCCATCGTCGGGAGCGACGGGCTGGCAGCGGTCGGCGGACTCGCCCGCACCGCGCTCAGCGAGACGCGAGATTTTCGAACCTTCCGCGCGCGTCGGCTGGGACCTGACCACGTCCGTTTTCTGGAGCGGGCCGCGTGATCGTGTGCGGCACAATCCGCATTGTTTCCGACTACACTCGCGCGATCGTCTCCGGCGGCAATACCTATCAAGCAATGTTTACTGGGATCGTCGTTGACACCGGCACCGTCACGGAGACCTCCGGACCCGGCGAACATTCGGTCCGGATCGAACCGAATCGCATGCCCGCCTCCCTGCGTCTCGGTTCCTCGATTGCCTGCGCGGGCATTTGTCTCACCGCGACAGCGGTGGACCCGACCGGCTTCTCCGTCGATCTTTCCCCGGAAACCCAGGCGCGCACCACGGCCGGCACATGGCAATCGGGAACCGAGATCAACCTGGAATATGCCCTCCAGGCAGGGGATCCGCTCGACGGACACATTGTCACCGGTCACGTCGACGCGGTCGCCGAGGTCCTCGACGTCACTACGGCCGACGACTGCAGTATCGTGCGCTTCTCGCTGCCCGCCTCGATCGCCGCGATGATCGCGTCCAAGGGATCGATCGCCGTCGACGGTACGTCGTTGACGGTCAACGCCGTGGATCGGAACGCGTTTTCCGTAACCCTGATCCCGCACACCGGTCGCGTCACCACCCTGGGCGCCTTGGCGGCCGGCTGCGCGGTCAACCTGGAGGCCGACATCCTCGCGCGCTACGTGGCCCGGGCCCTTGGCCGCAGCGGATCCGGAGACGCGCGTTGACCTCGCCGCTGATGCAGCCGAAGGAAGTCTTCGCCTCGGTGGAGACGCTGATCGACGAGGCCCGCAATGGGCGGATGTTTGTGCTGGTGGACGACGAAGGCCGGGAAAACGAAGGAGATCTCGTGATCCCGGCCCAGATGGCAACCCCGGACGCCATCAACTTCATGGCCACGCACGGGCGCGGGCTGATCTGCCTCGCCCTCACCGGCAAACGCACCCGGCAGCTAGGCCTCGAACCTCTCGACCGACGCAATCCCGGCCCGAGGGATACGGCGTTCACGCTGCCGATCGAGGCGCGTGAAGGCGTGACGACCGGCATTTCGGCGGCCGACCGAGCCCGCACCATCCAGGTTGCGATCGACCCCCGCAGCGCCGCCGACGACCTGCGCACGCCGGGACACGTGTTTCCGCTCGCCGCCCGTGACGGAGGCGTCCTCCTGCGGGCCGGTCACACCGAGGCGGCCGTCGATATCGCCCGTCTCGCAGGGCTGGTGCCGGCCGCGGTCATCTGCGAGATCATGAAGGCGGACGGCACCATGGCGCGGCTGAACGATCTGGTTCCATTTGTTGAGCGTCATCAACTCCGTCTGGGCGCCATCGAGGATCTGATCGCTTGGCGGGTACGGCACGATCCGATCGTCACGCGCGTCCTGGAATCCGACTTTCTGTCCGACGAGGCCGGCGCCTTCAAGCTGTACATTTACCGGAACACTGTCCTTGACGTGGAGCACGTGGCCCTAGTCAAGGGCAGTATCGATGACGGCCGGCCGGTTCCGGTTCGCGTACACGCGCTGGACGTCCTCGCCGATGTACTCGGCGGCGGGACGGACGCGGCCGGGTGCGAACGCGCGGGGACCCTGCGGGCGGCCATGCGCACGGTCCACGCGCTCGGGCGCGGCGTCGTCGTCCTGATCCGGGAATCCGGGACCTCTGGACTCGCGCAACGGCTCAGCGCGGACGACGCGCCGCCCGGCGACCTCCGCGAGCACGGCGTCGGCGCCCAGATCCTGCGCGACCTCGGCGTGCGCGAGATGATCCTGCTCACCCACACCCAGCGCCCGATCGTGGGACTGGAGGGTTTCGACCTCAGGGTGGTGGAGCGGCGTCCGCCGGACGAGACCGCATGACTCGCAATACCTTCCTGATCGTCCGAGCCGCGTTCTACCGGGATGTAGCCGACATGCTGACCGGCGGCGCTACCGCGGCGCTTGCGGCTTCCCGGCAGAAATGGGAGGTGGTCGAGGTTCCCGGTGCTTTCGAGATCCCGGGCGCCATCGCGCAGGCGGCGCGGCGCGAGGGCTTCGCTGGTTACATCGCCCTTGGTTGTGTCATCCGCGGCGAGACGACCCACTACGACTACATTTGCAGCGAGAGTGCCCGCGGCCTGATGTCGCTGGCCGTCCGGGACCGACTGGCAATCGGCTACGGAATCCTCACCTGCGAGACACGGGCGCAAGCCGTCGAGCGGGCGGACCCGCAGCAGGGCAATAAGGGGGCGGACGCGGCCAACGCCGCCCTGGCCGTAGCCGAGCTGCGCTCCCGCTTCGCCGCGCCATGAGCAGCACCGCTCCAGCGAAGAAGACACAGCGGACATCCGCGCGCGAGGCAGCCGTGCAGGCGCTCTTCCAGATCTCGGTCACCGGCGCCTCGCCCGAGAGGGTTATCCGCGAATTTCTTGATCGCCCGGTCACCGATTCAAGCGTGGCCCACAAGCCCCAGTTCCGACGCATCGTCACCGGCGCGGCCAGATGCCTGACGGAACTCGACGCGACGATCGATCCCCTGCTCGGTGAGCGCTGGTCGCTGAAGCGCATCGACACCACCCTGCTCTGCGTGCTCCGCTGCGCGATCTGGGAACTGCTCCATGCCTCCCGACAGGCACCCGCACGGGTGGTCATCGCCGAGTACCTGAAGGTGGCCTACGGGTTCGCGGAGGACGGCGAAATCAGGTTTGCCAATGCCCTGCTGGACCGCGTTGCGAGATCGGCGCGCGTAAGCGAATTCGCCTGAATCGCGGTGGATGAGCACGACATCCTGACGCGCTGCCTCCGTTCGCTGGCTGCGGACTTCACGCCAGCGCACCGGCTGCTGGACGATGTGGCTGTACTGCCATGCGACCAGGCGCTGGCCATCAGCACGGACACCTTGGTCGAAGGCGTCCACTTCCCGTCCGGACTTCTGTCGGCGGAACAGATCGCGAGGCGGGCGCTGCGTGTGAACCTGTCCGACCTGGCAGCCTCCGCCGCCACACCACTCTGTTACTTGCTCGGGCTCCAGCTGCCGCCCTCGACCGACCTGGATTGGATGGCGGGGTTTGCCGGCGGCCTCAGACAGGACCAGGAGCATTTCGGCATCCACCTCGCCGGCGGCGACACGGTCCGAACGCCCGGCCCGCTTGCCGTGTCGATCACGGTACTGGGGCGGCTCGCTAGCGACGGTACCTTGCCGCGAACGGACGCCCAAGCCGGCGACGCTCTGGCAGTGACCGGAACCATCGGCGACGCCTGGCTCGGCCGACTGGAGCTGGAAGGCAGGCTCCCGGTTGCGGCGGGCGCACCGGCGCTCGCCGAACGTTTCCTGCTCCCTGCCCCCCGGCTCGACATCGGCCAGGGGCTCGCTGCGCTGGCGCATGCGGCCATCGATGTTTCCGACGGCTTGATCGCAGATGTCCGTAACCTCTGCGGCGCCGCCGGGAAAGGGGCGCGGATCTCGCTCGACCACGCCCCGCTGTCCGAAGCCGCCCGGTTCCACGTGGACCGAGGCCATGCGACGCTGCCAGACCTGGCTGCCGGCGGCGATGATTACGAACTTCTGTTCAGCCTGCCAGGGTGCGCCTTCCGGCAAGCCACGGAAGTCGCCGCCGCGTGCGGAGTGGCGCTGACCGTGATCGGCGAAGTGACGGACGACCCGGGCGTGTCGGCGTCTACTCCGGACGGTGAGAGACCGGGTACCGTCACAGGCGGTTACGTGCACACCTGGGAGGGACCGGCGGACTGATCCGGATCGCAGTCCGGCCTGCCGTTGCGTCCAATGTCTGCAGTTTTTATCTTCTGTCCCGGCTTGAGCTAGTTGCCAGCCCAGAATCTTCCGCCATCGCAGGTCACGCCCGGGCATCCCGAGTCCGGGCCCAACTGAATCCCTCCTAGGAACGTCAACTCATGAGCATGGAACTTTGGTTCGCAATCGCATGCGGCGCACTCGCTCTGGTCTATGGCTTGTTCACCGCCCGGTCGGTCCTGGCCGCCAGTGCCGGTGAAGCCCGAATGCAAGAAATTTCCAACGCCATCCAGTTAGGTGCTGCCGCCTATCTCAACCGGCAGTACCGGACGGTGGCCGTGGTTGGCGCAGTGATCTTCGTCATCCTAGCGCTGGTCCTCGAGATCTCGGTGGCGATCGGCTTCCTCATCGGCGCGGCGCTGTCCGGGGCAGCCGGATACATTGGCATGATCGTCTCGACGCGAGCGAACGTACGCACGGCCGAGGCTGCACGGACGGGGCTTGCGGCCGGACTGTCGCTCGCGTTTCGCTCCGGCGCCGTCACCGGCATGCTCGTCGCCGGTCTCGCGCTGCTGGCCGTCACCGTCTACTACATGATCCTGCTCGAATTGGGCGCCAGCGGGAGGAGCTTGATTGACCCGCTGGTGGCGCTCGGCTTCGGCGCGTCGCTGATCTCGATTTTCGCGCGGCTCGGCGGCGGGATCTTCACGAAGGGGGCTGACGTCGGTGCCGACCTGGTCGGCAAGGTCGAAGCAGGCATCCCGGAGGACGATCCGAGAAACCCCGCGGTCATTGCCGACAACGTCGGGGACAACGTCGGCGACTGTGCCGGCATGGCGGCCGACCTGTTCGAGACCTACGCGGTGACCGTGGTCGCGACGATGGTGCTGGCGTCGATCTATTTCGCCAGCGCGGACATGTCGGCGATGATGGCGCTGCCGCTGGTGATTGGCGGTGTCTGCGTCATCGCCTCCATCCTCGGCACCTACTTCGTCAAGCTCGGTGCCAACGGGTCCATCATGGGCGCGCTGTACCGGGGGTTCGTCGCGGCTGCTGTCCTGTCGCTATTCGGTATCGCGGTCGCGATCGAGTGGCTGATCGGTTTCGGAAGTTCCGTCGGGGCCGCCGGTGAAACCCTGTCCGGTGGGGCATTGTTCGGATGCGCCGTGGTCGGTCTCGTCGTAACGGCACTCCTCATCTGGGTCACCGAATACTACACCGGCACCAACTACCGCCCGGTCCGCGCCGTCGCCAAGGCCTCGGAGACCGGCCACGCCACGAACGTCATCCAGGGGCTTGCGATTTCCATGGAGGCGACTGCGGTTCCGGCGGTAATCATCTGCGCCGCCATCATCGTGAGCTATCTGCTGGCGGGTTTGTTCGGGATCGCTATCGCGGTCACCAGCATGCTGGCGCTGGCCGGAATGGTAGTCGCGCTGGACGCCTACGGGCCGGTGACTGACAACGCCGGCGGGATCGCCGAAATGGCCAACCTGTCCAGTGACGTCCGGAAGACGACCGATGCGCTCGACGCGGTGGGCAACACCACCAAGGCTGTCACCAAGGGTTACGCGATCGGTTCGGCGGGCCTCGGTGCACTGGTGCTGTTCACGGCCTACACCGCCGATCTCGAGTACTTCGGCAGTGATGCGGAAACCTACCCCTATTTCGCCGGGATCACCCTCGACTTCTCCCTCGCCAACCCGTACGTGGTGGTGGGTCTGCTGCTGGGCGGCCTGATGCCGTACCTGTTCGGCGCCCTTTCCATGACGGCCGTGGGGCGGGCCGCCGGAGGCGTGGTGCTGGAAGTTCGTCGTCAGTTCAGGGATATCCCCGGAATCATGGAGGGAACTGCGAAGCCCGACTACGGGCGCGCGGTCGACATGCTGACCCGAGCGGCGATTCGCGAGATGATCATTCCCTCGCTCCTGCCGGTGCTGATGCCCATAGTCTTTTTCATGCTGGTCAACCTGATCGCCGACAAGGCCGCCGCGTTCTCTGCGCTGGGCGCGATGCTGCTTGGCGTGATCGTCACCGGCCTGTTTGTCGCCATCAGCATGACGGCCGGCGGGGGCGCCTGGGACAATGCGAAGAAATACATCGAAGACGGCAATCTCGGTGGCAAGGGATCCGAGACTCACAAGGCAGCCGTCACCGGGGATACCGTGGGTGATCCGTACAAGGACACGGCTGGACCAGCCGTGAACCCGATGATCAAGATCACCAACATCGTGGCGCTTCTGCTGCTCGCCGTGCTGGCGCACGCTTAGCCGGCGGCCGCAGGGCGCGGAGCGCCCCACCCGCAACGGCGCGCCGCCCTGCTGTCGGACCGCAACCGGATCCGGGTGAGGTCTCTCGCGCGGATCCGGTAGCCAAGGCTGCGGTACCTGAACTCCTCTTCGCCACGCCGCGTACGGTCGAATGCGGCGAACCGATGCCTGGCACCGCTCCGCGAGGCTGCAAACCACCAGCCAGTGCGGCGCGGCAGATCCGGTGCCGGGCCGACGGCAGCCCTAGCCGCACGTGCCGGTGCGATCGCCGTTCGGGCCGAGACCCGACGGCACGTGGCCCACGACGTCGATCATGCCCGCACGGCAACACGGCGACCGGCGCGTCGGGAATTGACGCGTGCGCCTGCTCCAATCGTTGCCGGCAATCGACAGCGAAGATCATCGGTACTGCGCAATTCTGCGTTTAAAGGCGATGGTTATGCATCTACCTATGGCCCTAAGATTGCCCGGATGCCGGAATCCTCGGTCATCTAGAACCGGAGCAGCGGATGGACCTGCCGAACATCGACACGCGACTGGTGCTGTCATTCCTGACGGTCGCCGCGGAACGCAGCTTCTCGGTTGCAGCCGAATTGCAGGGGTGTTCACAAGGAACCATGTCCCTCCGGATCCGGACCCTCGAGGACCAGCTGGGGATTCGCCTGTTTGACCGGACGCACTCGAAAATCAGGCTGACCACCGCCGGCCAGGACCTCATGCCCAGCGCCCAGGAGCTCGTGAGTACCCATGACCTGATGATCGGTCGCGCACGGACCATCCAGCCCACCGGAACGGTTCGTATCGGCGTGGCGGAAGGAAACGGAACTCGCTGCTCACGGAGCTGCTGGCGGGCGGGCGGGAACACAGCAGCACCATCGAAATCAGCATCCTGTGCCAACTCAGCCGCCACCTGCCGCAAAAGATCCAGATCGGCACGCTGGACCTTGCGGTTGTGACGACGCTCGAAGAGATCCCCTCGGCGATCCTGCTGGACCGGCCCCGTTTGCTCTGGGCGGCGGCCCCTGAATTCGCGGCAGACGGCGGCGCGCCCCTGCCCGTTGCCCTCTCTCCGGACGGCTGCCAATTGCGCACCGCGGCCCTCGAGGCGCTGCAGCGTCAGGGAATCTCGTACCGGGAAATGCTCGCCAGCCCGAGCGGGACGCTGATCGAAAGCACCGTAGCCGCTGGACTTGCCGTGACCATCATGGCCGAAGGGGTAGTCCCGACGAAACTCCGGGTCATTCGGCGGCCCGCGCTGCTACCCCCGCTCGGAACGGTGTGCGTCCACCTGGTGCAAAGTGCTGCCCCGCAATCCGAGGCCGTCCGCGCCGTCAAATAGGCGATTGCACGAACGTACCACGTCTCGTAGCCTGGCCGGGACGATCCCGGCGCCTAGCCGCTTCAAGCTAGGCACACGCGACCAAGGGGGCGCGGGATCCGGTCCTGTCACCGTATGATCGGCCTCTTCCAGGGAGGCTGACCGTCGCGATTTGACTGGCGGACGGGCTGGCCGCTGGCATCAACCGGCGGGGCACTTGCGAACCGGATCGACGGCCGGGCCATTTCCAGTAAGAGTGGCGGGCTTGAACGCTGCGCCCCGGCGTAGCTGCGCGAGTACGGGCGCCCGGCCGGCGCCACGGTAACCTGCGACGAGACCCAGGCGCGGCGGACCGACCCGCGACGCAGGGTTGCGGCCGGGTCGGGGAAAGTATGACCGCCGGTTTCGCTATCGCCGCGCTGCGGCCATCATCTGGAGTTCGGTGGCGCCGATGTCGGCCCCTGCGACGTCGTCTCTCATGCCGTGTATGTAAGTCCTGAACGGAACCCTTTACGCTTCGCACGCATCCGGTCTGCGCGGGCGTGAAGCATTGGACGGAGGAAATCCAGCTGCGGGAGGATCTCATGACGTGTATTCGCGACATCCTGATGGAAAAAGGCATCCAGGTCACCACGGTGAGCCCCGAGGAAACCGTCCAGAAAGCGGCGGCCGTTCTCTCCCGCCTCGGGATCGGTGCCCTGCCGGTCATTGAAGATGGGGCGCTCGTGGGCATCATCTCCGAGCGCGACATTGCCTATTCGGTTGGTGTCAAGGGCGTCCGCACATCCACGCGCAAGGTCCGCGAACTCATGTCAGGAAACCCCAAGACTTGCTCCCCCGAGGAGCCCGTCGAGGATGTACTGGAGCGCATGAACCAGCGGCGGGTTCGTCACCTCCCGGTGATGGAAGGCGACAAGCTGGCCGGCATTGTCAGCATCCGCGATCTTGTTCGAGTTCGTCTTGGCGCCGCCTTGGCGGAGGCCGACCAGCTTCGCGAATACATTCAGAACTAGTCGCAGGCACCGGGTCCGTGTCACGCGAACAAGTCATGCAGCCACCGCCTCCAGTCGACTCGGCTATCGACCTCATCGGCAACCCACCACTTAGCGACCTGACGCACATTGCATCGGGCGGTTGGCAGCCGTTCCTCACGCTCGCATGCCGGAAGGCGGGACCTTCCATCCAGGAACGCCCTGCACGGCGGATGATCGCGGAAGGCGAGCAGTCAGGCAGGCTGCAGCTCGGCGGGACCATCGTTGAGGGGAGCGCCGGCAACACCGGTCTCGGCCTCGGCCTGATCGCCCGCCAGGAGTCTGCCCTCGATGCCAAGTCAGCGCGATCAGATCTCGCGTGCATGGTCAGCCAGAACGGGTACGCTGTGGTCACGGATGACGGACGGCTGGTCGGAGTGGTCTCCGCGCTCGACTCGCTGCGCGATGCCGGGCGTACCGGCGTCAAGGAGCACCGATGAGCGGGCAAAACACACGATTCGAGACGCGCGCCATCCATGCAGGTCAGCAGCCCGATCCTGCGACCGGCGCCGTCATCACGCCGATCTACGCCACGTCGACCTACGTGCAGCGCGAGCCCGCCGTGCACCAGGGCTACGAGTACTCGCGCACTGGCAATCCCACGCGGGCCGCCTACGAACGATCCATCGCCGACCTGGAGGGCGGGACGCACGGTTTCGCCTACGCCTCGGGCATGGCCGCCACGGACGCCGTGCTCACCCTGTTGGACTCGGGCAATCACGTCCTGGCCATGGATGACCTGTACGGCGGGACCCGGCGCCTCTTCGAACGGGTGCGACGCGATGCATCCAATCTCCGGTTCTCCTTCGCCGATCTGGCTGACGACGCGGTGGCGGACCGCGCCATCGATTCGGGCGTGCAGATGATTTGGGTTGAGACGCCTACCAACCCGATGCTCAAACTGGTGGACCTGGCCAAGGTAGCGGAGCTTGCCCACCGGGCCGGCGCCATTGCGGTCGCCGACAACACCTTTGCATCCCCCTTTCTGCAGCGACCCCTGGAACTCGGGTTCGACATCGTCGTGCATTCCGCAACCAAGTACCTGAACGGCCATTCGGACATGGTCGGCGGGGTAGCCGTGACCGGAGACGCCGGGATCGCCGAGCGGCTCGCGTTTCTGCAGAACGCCGTCGGCGGCGTACAAGGGCCCTTCGATTCCTTCCTTGCGCATCGCGGCCTGAAGACGCTGGCCCTGCGCATGGAGCGACATGTCGCCAACGCCATGACCATCGCAGCGTGGCTGGAGGGACGACCGGAAATCGAACAGGTGATCTATCCCGGACTGCCGAGCCATCCCCAGCATGCGCTCGCGCGCCGCCAGATGCCGCTGGGATCGGGTGGGATCGTCACGGCGATCCTGCGCGGAGACATTGAGTCCTCACGCCGAATGCTGGCTTCCTGCGAGCTCTTCACGCTGGCCGAATCCCTCGGCGGTGTGGAGAGTCTGATCGAGCATCCGGCACTGATGACACATGCGTCGGTGCCACCGGAGGTGCGCACTGAGCTGGGCATCAGCGACGGGCTGATTCGTCTATCGATCGGCATCGAGAACGTCTCAGACCTCATCGCCGACCTGGAACAGGCCCTCAGCGAAGTCCGCTAGCCTTGCGAACCCTCTATCTCCTGCGGCACGCCAAGTCCTCGTGGACCCGGCCGCTCCTGCGCGACCACGACCGGCCGCTGGCCCGCCGGGGCCGGGAGGCCAGCCGCGTCATCGCCGAGTACATCGCGAGCAGTCACCCTCTTCCCGATCTCGTAATCACCTCGACCGCAGCGCGAACGCTGCAAACCGCCCGGCTGGTCATCGCACGGTGGAACCCCAAACCGCGTGTCGTGGAAGACGCCTCGCTCTATCTCGCCACCCCGGGCGACATGCTCAGGTGCATTCACGCGGTCGTGGATGCCCCGGTCCTGATGCTGATCGGACACAACCCCGGGACCGCGGAGCTTGGCCACCTGCTGGCCGGCGACCGCCAGCTGTTCGGCGGCAAGTATCCAACCGCGGGTCTGGCCGTATTCACGTTTGACATCGACGACTGGGCGCTGGCCGAGCCAGGCGCCGGCGACCTCCAGGCCTTCATCCAGCCGCGTGGCCTGATCGCTCGATCTGCCTGACCGACCGGACGCGCTCGGGCGGAGCCGACGACCAGCCGCCGACCTAGTCCGTTGGCGGTTTTGTCACCGTATTCCGCACCGGCGGCAGGTCCTGCAGCCAAGCGACCAGTGCGTCGAGGTCTTCGGGCGTCATCTTGCCCGTGCTGTGTTCCACGACCAGTGCCATGGCGCCACCGGCAGCATCGCCGTCCGGCGTCAGTCCGGTCTGCAGGAAGAAACGAAGGTCTACTGCGTCCCAGTCGAGGCCGGTTTCGGGATCGGAGGTAAGGTTGCCGGCCACGTCTCCGTCGCCCAACCTGGCGCCCGCCATTGCCATGCTCCTCCGCAGGGCGCCAAATCGGTTCCGAGGCGTATGGCACTCGCCGCAGTGCGCCAGCGCATTGGCGAGATAGCCGCCGCGCGAGGCGGTATCGCGGGAATCGTCCGCAGGGTCGAAGTAGAGGAGCCGCCAGGCCCACAGGCCGGTCCGGACGGAGAACGGGAACGCCAGATCATGGCCGGGTGACGCCTCCCGGACGGGCTCCACGGTACGGAAATAGGCATACAGGTCACGTGCGTCCTGGTCGGTCATCCCGGCATAGCTGAGGTACGGAAACGCCGGGTAGTACGGCTGCCCCGCCGGACTCACGCCCCGCTTGAGCGCCTGGACGAAATCGTCCTCGCTCCACCCGCCGATTCCGTGGTCGGGGTCGAACGTGATGTTCGGTGCCCGAAAGGTCCCGAAATCCGAATGCAGCGGTGGTCCGCCGGCGTAGTGTCTGCCGCCGTGCTCGAAGTCGGTATGGCACGACGCGCATCCCGCGACGGCCGCGAGGTAAGCGCCCCGTTCAGGGTCGCCCGCGTGGGCCGCGGCCGCGACAAGAAACGTTGCCGCGGCCATGGTGATGCGGCCTACTATTCGTCCTTGATTCGGAATGACTTGTGGCATGCGCCGCAACTCTTGCCGAGCGCGCCGAGTGCTGCGCCTACTGCCGCCATGTCGCCGCCCGCGGCCGCCATTGCAAGCGCCTCAGCCTTGCCGATCGTGTCCTCGAGCGCAGCATCGAACTTCGCACGATCCTGCCAGATCTCGGGCTTGGCCTTGGTCTTGCCTTCGGCCGTGCCCTCCGGGAAGGCGATACCCGCGTTCTTCAGCAGGTCAACGATGGCCTGCGAGTCGGTGACCAGTCCTCCGGAAAAATCGACCTGACCTTTCACCAGCAGTGCCACATTGCTGATGTGCCCGCCGACGGCCTTCATCAGGTTCTGCCGGTACTTGATCACGTGCTCCGGGGCGTTCGCGGCGGACGCTGCTCCCCCCACCACGGCGGCCGTCAGGATCGCTGCCAGGGCGATGCGGACGAAATGCTGCATGACCCCCTCCTTCCAAGGGTGTTTCGCGTACCACAAGTGTGTGGCGTTTTGGAGGTCAGGGCAAGCCACGTCGCGGCCGGGACCCGTAGACCGGGCCCGGAGCTGCCGGTGCCGGGAAGCAGCTGTTCGGGGCTGAACCGGAGGGCACCCCGTGTCGGTGGGTTCGCTAGACTGCCGGCCTTTGCCGGAATCCAACGTCCCGCCCGAGATGCGCGCCCATGCTGAACCTAGCCACCGTCCTTGAATCCAGTGCCCGCGATCGTCCGGACGCGACCGCGATCACGTTTCCCGGCAGCACGTTCACCTACGCGGAAGTCGATGCGCTGGCGAACCAAGTGGCCACCGGGATCCGGGCGGCAGGGATCGAGCCGGGTCAGCGTATCGCGCTCTGCTCACCCAATGTCCCGCAGTTCATCTTCGTCTATTTCGGGATCATCAAGGCCGGTTGTGTCGTGGTCCCGTTCAACGTCCTGCTGGCCGAGGACGAGTTCGCGTACATCCTCAAGGACTCCGGCGCCGTCGGGTTCTTCTGCTTCGAAGGCACGAACGAGCTGCCGGTCGGAGAAACCGGCCGGAGAGCATTCGACCGGGCGGACGGCTGCCGTTGCTTCTGGTCCATTTCGCTGGATCCGCAGGCGCCTGACCCGTTCCCGGGCGCGAGCACGTTCCATTCGCTCGTGCAGGGAGCGGACGACCACTTCGACACGGTTGATCGGTCGGGCGAAGACACCGCCGTCATTCTCTATACCTCGGGCACCACCGGCCGCCCGAAGGGCGCAGAGCTCACGCACTCCAACCTAGTGCTGAACACGGTCGTGCTGGCGAAGGTGACCGATCTGTCAGATCAGGACCGCATCCTCGTGGCCCTTCCGTTGTTCCACGTGTTCGGCCAGGTCGTCCTGATGCTTGCGGGGTTCCTCGGAAACTGCCGCCTGGTCCTCATGCCGCGGTTCGAGCCGGCTGCCGTGTTCGAACGCGTCAAGGCGGAACGGGTCACCGTCCTGGCCGGGGTTCCGACGATGTACTGGGGCCTGCTCACGTACGCCGAAGCCGAACCCGGGCTGGAAGCGGGCGGTGCGCTGGAGACCGTCCGGGTGTGCGCGACCGGCGGGGCCGCCATGCCCCTCGAGGTCCTTCGAGCGGTGGAAGAACGCTTCAATGTCACCGTGCTGGAAGGCTACGGCCTCTCGGAAACATCGCCGGGCGTCAGCTTCAACAGCGTCGATGTCGAACGCCGGGCCGGGTCGGTCGGACGCGCGATCTGGGGCGTCGAGATGCGCATCGTCGATCCCGATGACAACCCGTTGCCGCCCCGCGAGACCGGCGAGGTCGTCGTCCGCGGACACTGCGTGATGAAGGGTTACCTGAACCGGCCGGAGGCGACCGCCGAGGCCATGCGCGGCGGCTGGTTTCATACCGGCGACCTGGGCTACATGGACGAGGAGGGCTATCTCTACATCGTGGACCGGCTCAAGGATCTGGTGATCCGGGGCGGTTACAACGTCTATCCGCGCGAAGTGGAGGAAGTCCTGATCGAGCACCCCGAGGTGTCGTTGTGCGCGGTCATCGGTGTCCCGCATGAACAGTACGGCGAAGAATTGAAAGCGTTCATCGTCCGCGAACCCGGCTCCCATCTCGACGCCGAGACGGTGATCGCGTTCGCGCGCGAGCGTGTTGCGGCCTATAAATATCCACGAATCGTCGAGTTCTGTGACTCGCTGCCCATGAACGCTACTGGTAAGATCCTCAAGACCCACCTTCGGAAGCAGCCGTGAAACGGATCCTTCTGGCCAACCCCCGGGGCTTCTGCGCCGGCGTCGAGCGCGCGATCGAGGTGGTCGAGCGGGCCATCGACATTTACGGGCCGCCGGTCTACGTCCGCCACGCAATCGTCCACAACGAACACGTGGTCGCGACGCTCCGCGACCAAGGCGTCGTGTTCGTCGACGAAGTGGACGAGATTCCGGTCGGCGCCATCGCGGTGTTCAGTGCCCACGGCGTGGCCAGCAGTGTCGAGAACGCGGCTGGAGTCCGGAGCCTGCGGGTGATCGACGCCACCTGCCCGCTGGTCTCCAAGGTTCACAAGGAGGCCGTGCGCTACCACGAAGCGGGGTACGAAGTCCTGCTGGTCGGCCATCGCGGCCATCCGGAAGTGGTCGGTACCACGGGCCGGGTCAAGAGCGGCATCTTCGTGCTTGAGACGGTCGCCGACGTCGAAGCATTCACGCCGCGTGACCCGGAACGCCTCGCCTATGTCACGCAGACTACGCTGTCGATGGACGATACGCGCGAGATGATCGACGCGCTGCAAGCCCGGTTCCCGACCATCCGGGGGCCCGATCTGCGGGATATCTGTTACGCCACCCGGAACCGGCAGCAGGCCGTGCGGATCCTGGCCGGGCAATCGGACCTCATCATCGTGGTCGGCGGTTCTATGAGCTCCAATTCGGCGCGGCTGCGCGAAATCGGCGAGCAGGCCGATGTCCCGAGCTACCGCGTCAAGAGCGCGGACGACCTCGAGACCTCGTGGTTTGACGGCGTGTCGACGGTGGGCGTCACGGCCGGCGCATCCACTCCGGACGTGCTGGTCGACATGGTGGTCGAGCGCATCCAGGCCATCGCCGGGCGCACCGTGGCCGTCCAGGAACTCGAGGCAAAACCAGAGAACACCCGGTTCCGGCTGCCCAAGCATTGGCCTGAGGCTGAATCCCCGCTGCATCCCGCGTAGGCCAGAACCCTTTTTTCGCACGCGTCGGGCCCGGGCAATCGCCATGCCGAGGTCCGGCGTCTTCCATCAAGGTGCAGGCGCCGAGTTCGTCGAGCGCCACGCCCGGTGCCGCTTCTCGACGCGCCGATTGCATACATCCCGGCACCACGCCGGCAATAGTCCTGGCGTCCGGCCGCCGATCAAGCCCGGCCGGGCGACGGAATGGCCGACGGAATGCCACGCGCCCGGAACGGCGCCGCGACCAGGAAGCCGGGACCGTCCTAGCCGGGTTGGGACCCTGAGCCCTGCTATGCTCCGCATCCTTTCACGGTCAAGGGGCTGAGGAAGGAGGGTCCATGGCCACGAAGACGACTTCGCGCCGGATCTTCATGCAGTCCGCAGGCGCCGCCGCAGCCGGGGCGCTCGCCGCCCCCTATGTGAAGACAGCCACGTCGGCCGGAAGACTGAAACTGGGCGTCCTGGACCATTGGGTGCCGGGCACGAACCAGGCGCTCCGGCAGATCCTGACCCGGTGGGGCGAGGCCAACGGGGTCGACGTCTCCGTCGACTTCATCACGTCGCTCGGCAACAAGCCCCTGCTGACGGCGCAAGCGGAAGCCCGCGCCAGGGCCGGGCATGACATCTTCATGCATTCCTCCGCGATGGTCCCCTTGTTCAAGGATCGGCTCGTCGCCCTTGACGACGTGGTGGAAGATATTCTGTCCACGCAAGGCCCGATCGCTGACGTCTTCCGATACGCCGGCCACCTCGATGGCTCCTGGCGGGTGAGCCCTGCCCCTACCGGAACCAATTGCTACGCAACCGTGGCGCGGCGCGACCTCTTCCTGGAACACGCTGGCGTCGACCTGACGGAGTTGTTTCCGGCGAACGATTCGCGGGACCCCGCAAAGGTGGAAAGCTGGGACTGGGAAGCCTTTCGAAACGCGGCGGGCGCGCTTCATGCCGCCGGCGTCCCCGTCGGAGCGCCTGTTGCCCCGATCCCCGACAGCACCGGTTGGTTGACCCAGCTGTTCGCCGCCTACGGCGCCGCCGTGGTCGACGAACGTGGTGACGTTTCCGTCAATTCCGACCCTGTACGGGAGGTACTCGAGTACGCCATCCGACTCCTAGAATTCCTGCCCGACAGCGTGTATGCGTGGGATGACGCGGGCAACAACCGATGGATCATCTCAGGCTCGGGCAGCGCCATTTTCAATCCGCCGAGCGCTTGGGCGGTCGCCAAACGCGACAGCCCCGACGTGGCTCGTCACATCTGGCACTGCGATTCCCCCCGGGGACCGGCCGGCCGGTTTCGCACCTTCAACACGATCTTCTGGGGCCTCTGGGACTTCTCCGAAAACCAGTCCGCCGCCCGTGACCTGCTGCGCTACGTGGCAGAGCCGCATGTGGTCGCGGCCATGCTGGATGCTTCGCAGGGCTACGACCTCCCCATGGTTCTTTCGCATTACGATCACACGAACGTGTGGGCGGATGGCCAACCGCCAGCGGGCGGGCTGTACAACTATGCCATTCGGGGCGACGAACGACCGATCGTCGGCGGGTACCCGGCGCCCGCTGAAATCGGCGCGAGCATTACAGTGCAGCGGGTCGTGTCCAATCTTGTCGCCCGCGTGACCCAAGGCGGGGACAGCATCGACGCGGGCATAAGCTGGGCCGAGAACGAGCTTGAAGGCGTGCTCCGCGGCTGATGGGTGCGACTGGCGGCTCCCACCGGGCGGTTCGGACTTGCCGGCAGGAATTGCCAGTCTCGGACATGATTCCCTGCTGGCCAGAACCGCATCCGGGGCCGCGCCCCCGGTCAGTCAGGTTTCCTGACCGTTCGTGTCCCTCGAGGTGACGAAGAAGGAAGCATGGACTTGATGACAGGTTCGACCCGCCGAACTTTCCTGAAAGCCGCCGGTGCCGCCGCCGCGGGGACACTCGCGGCCCCCTACGTGCGGACCGCTGGCTCAGCTGGCCGGCTGCGGCTCGGGGTCATCGACCATTGGGTACCGGGCACGAATGAGGTCCTGCAGCAACTCCTGGAACGATGGGGCGAAGCCAACCACGTCGAGGTCACGGTCGACTTCATCACCACCATCGGCAACAAGCTGCTGCTGACCGCCCAGGCGGAGTCGCGCGCCGGGTCCGGGCACGACCTTTTTGCGCTCGAATTTCACATGGTCCCGATGTTCAAGCACCGCCTGATTGCCGTCGACGACGTGGTCGACGACATCGTCGCTGCGTACGGACCCATTGCCGAACTGTCCAGGCAAGCCGCATTTCTCGACGGCGCGTGGAGAGGGGGCCCCTCCCCCGTGATGAACGCCTCGGCAGCGACCGTGGCCCGGCGCGACTTGTTCCTGGAGCACGCCGGAATCGATCTGACCGAATGGTTTCCGGCCGGCGATTCCCGCGATCCCGCCAAAGTCGACCGGTGGGACTGGGAGGCCTTCGGCAAGGCGGCGGCAGCTCTCCACGCTGCCGGTCGACCGGTTGGCGCCGCGATTTCTCCCGTCACCGACAGCAGCGCCTGGCTGGCCCAGCTGTTCGCGTCCTATGGCGCGGCCATGGTGAACGAGCAGGGCGAGATTGCCGCGGATTCGGATACGGTTCGCGAGGCCCTCGAATACCTGACCCGACTGGCGGAGGTCATGCCGGACAGCGTGTATGCGTGGGACGATGCCAGCAACAACCGCTGGATCATCTCGGGCACCGGCAGCGCCATCTTCAATCCCCCGAGCGCGTGGGCCGTCGCCAAACGCGATAGTCCTGACGTGGCACGACATCTCTGGCATTGCGATGTGCCGCGCGGCCCGGCCGGGCGCTTCCGGGCCTTCAACTCGGTCTTCTGGGGCATCTGGGATTTTTCCGAGAACCAGTCGGCAGCCCGGGACCTGCTCCGCTACGTGGCCGAGCCGGAAGTGGTCGTCGCCATGCTGGAGGCTTCGCAGGGCTATGACCTTCCCCTGTTTGCCTCGCATTACGATCGCACCGCGGTGTGGGCGGAGGCCGGGCCGCCTGCCGGCGGGCTCTACAACTACGCCCTCCGCGGGGACGAGCGGACGCTGACCGACGGCTACCCCGCGCCCCCGGAGATCGCGGCACGGATCAGCTTGCAGCGCGTCGTTCCCAATCTCGTGGCCCGAGTCACGCAGGGCGGCGAGAGCTTTGACGACGCCATCGGATGGGTAGAGAACGAACTCGAAGGCGTGCTTCGGAGCTGACCGCCACGATGGCCTGATCGCGGCCCTCCCCTAGGCCTGACTGCCTTGGCGTCCGTCTCGCCCTGCCCGCAACGGACCGAGCGTTCCGGCCGCGTCGCACCACGGAAACGGCCCGGTTCACAACTCGTTGCCCATGCTGGTACGGGCCAGCACGTCGCCGCAACAACAGCCGGCCTCCAGCGCCACGAATACGGTCGGAACGTGATGCAGGGCGCTCGGCGTTAAGCAGGCACCAAGGTCTCTTGCTATGCTCGGCGTCCTTTCAAGGTCAGGTGGCTGTGGAAGGGGGGGACATGGGCACGAAGGCGACCGCTTCACGCCGAACCTTCATGAAGACGGCTGGCGCCACTGCAGTGGGAGCGCTCGCCGCTCCCTACGTCAAGACCGCATACTCCGCCGGCAAGCTGAAACTGGGCCTCTGGGATCACTGGGTGCCCGGCGCCAACGAGGCGCTGGAACAAATCCTGACCCGCTGGGGCGAAGACAACGGCGTGGAAGTCACGATCGACTTCATCACGTCGATCGGCAACAAGCTGCTGCTCACGGCCCAGGCCGAGTCGCGCGCCGGCTCGGGCCACGACATCTACTCGCACGCGTTCGCGATGGTGCCGCTGTTCAAGCATCGGTTGGTGGCCGTGGACGACGTGGTCGAGGACATCCTTTCTTCCCAGGGGCCGATCGCCGAGATCTCAAGGTTTTCCGCCTTCCTCGACGGCGCGTGGAGGGGGAGTCCCTCACCCACGGGAACGCTCTCGTACCCGACGGTCGCTCGCCGCGACCTGTTTCTGGAGCATGCAGGAATCGACCTCACGGAGCTGTTCCCCGCCGGCGGCACACGGGATCCTGCCAAGATCGACGGCTGGGACTGGGAGGCCTTCCTTCAAGCTGCGGCGGGGCTGCACGCGGCCGGACGCTCGTTCGGTGCCCCGCTGGCAACCACTCCCGACGGCAGCGCTTGGCTGGCCCACCTCTTCGCGTCTTACGGCGCAGCCATGGTGGATGAACAAGGGGAACTGGTCGTCAATTCGGATGCCGTCCGCGAGGTGCTCGAGTACCTGATCCGAATCGCCGAGTTCATGCCCGACAGCGTGTACGCATGGGACGACGCCAGCAACAACCGCTGGCTAATCTCGGGTGAGGGCGGCGCGATCTTCAACCCGCCGAGCGCGTGGGCTGTCGCCAAACGTGACAATCCGGGCGTGGCCAGACACATCTGGCATTTCGATGTCCCCCGGGGACCGGTCGGCAGGTTCCGCGCCTTCACGTCGTTCTTCTGGGGAATCTGGGACTTTTCCGAGAACCAGTCGGCCGCACGCGATCTACTGCGTTACGTCGCCCAGCCGGAAGTGGTGACCCAGATGCTGCGAGCCTCTCAGGGCTTCGACCTCCCCATGATCCGCTCGCACTACAACCATTCGCAGGTCTGGGCTGAGGCGGAGCCTCCGGCGGGAGTGCTTTACAACTACGCCATGCTCGGAGACGAGCGGACGGTGTTTGCCGGCTATCCCGCCCCCCCGGAAATCGGCGCGCGGATAGCGACACAGCAAATCCTCCCCACCTTGGCCGCATTGGTGACCCAGGGTGGCGAAACCATCAACGATGCCATCGGTTGGGCCGAGAACGAGCTCGAAGGGGTACTCCGCGGCTAATCGCCGCGGACTAGCCGGTCGGGAAGTGATGCAGGGAACCGGCTCCGACTAATGCGCGTGCTTCCCCCGCTTCTCCGGCGCAAACCCGCCGTCGCGGTACTGATGTGCGTCCCGCTGTTCGCGCTCATTCTCGGCCTCGTGGCGTATCCGTTCTTCCACGCACTCTTCCTAGCCACCCTCAACAAGGCGGAAACCGCGTTCGTCGGGCTGGACAATTTCAGCTTCCTGTTTGGACGCCAGACGTTCTGGATGGTGGTTCGCCAGAGCCTGCTGTTTGCGCTCGTGGCCGTCGTCTTCAAGGCACTGATCGGGCTCGCAGCTGCCCACGCCATCAACACGATCCCCACCAAGGGCCAGCGCAAGTGGCGCGGCATGATGCTGATTCCGTGGGTCATTCCACCGGCCCTCTCCACTCTCGGATGGTGGTGGCTGTTCGAGCCCACCTACAGCGCGATCAACTGGGGGTTGACGAAGCTGGCTGTGCCGGCCGTGCCGTGGCTGTCCGATACGTTCTGGGCCCGGTTCTCCATCATCCTCGTCAATGTCTGGGTGGGCGCCCCGTTCTTCCTGATCATGTATCTGGCGGCCCTCAAGTCGATTCCCGGCGAACTCTATGAGGCGGCCGAGATGGACGGTGCAGGCCCATGGCAGAAGTTCTTCTACATCACGCTGCCGATGATCCGAAACATCATCGCGATCACCACGCTGTTCTCGATCATCGTCACCCTCGCCAACTTCGACATTGTCCGCGTCCTGACCCAGGGCGGACCGCTCAACACCACCCACCTGTTCGCCACGTACGCATTTCGGGTGGGTATCGAGTCGGGCGATATTCCGTTGGGCGCGGCGGTCTCATTGTTCATGTTCCCGATGCTGGCAATTCTCGCCTTCATCATTCTCCGAAACGTGCGCCGGCGGGCGGCAAGTCTCGCATGACCGCCGTTCCGGTCACGAGCGCCACGAGTCTTCGGGCCAACCGTCGGTGGGCGCTGATCGCCGCCTACGCGTGCCTCGGCATCTTCGTGGTCTTCTTCCTGTTCCCGCCGTACTACATGCTGGTCACGTCGCTGAAGACGAATGCTGAGATCGCCGAACTCGCCTCTAATCCCTGGATCGTGACCGACGGGGTGACGTTCGGCCATTACAAACACTTGCTCACGGAATCGTCGTTTCCGAGGTTCTTCCTCAACACCACCATCGTCACGGTCGTCGTGGTCGCGATCACCATGGTGATCAGCGTGCTCGCCGCGTATTCGCTGGCACGGCTGCGGTTCTGGGGCTCCGGCGTGCTTGCCACCGGCGTGTTCCTTACCTACCTGGTGCCGGACACGCTGCTGTTCATCCCGCTGTTCAAGATCGTGGGCTGGCTCGGGCTGCTCGACACGTACTGGTCGTTGATCCTCGTGTACCCGACCCTCACCGTCCCGTTCTGCACGTGGATCATGATCGGCTATTTCGGTTCGATCCCGCGCGAACTCGATGAGGCGGCACTGATCGACGGCGCCAACCATCTGCAGATGCTGCTCAAGGTCTTCATTCCGGTGGCCCTGCCGGGGCTGATTGCAGCGACGATTTTCGCATTCACGGTAGCTTGGGCCAATTTCCTCTACCCGCTTGCCTACATCTATTCCGAATCGGAGATGGTCCTGACCGTCGGAACGGTCACGACGCTCATCAAGGGCGACGTGTTCCACTGGGGTGGGCTGATGGCCGGCGCGCTGCTCGCCGCGGCGCCTCCCGTGATCCTCTATGCGTTCCTGATGGACTACTACATTGCCGGTCTCACCTCGGGCGCGACCAAAGGCTGATCCCGATGGCAGACGTAACCCTCCAGAACCTCGTCAAGACCTTCGACACCGTGGAAGCGGTGCGGGGCATCGACCTGCAGATTCCGAACAACGAATTCGTGGTCCTCGTGGGCCCGTCCGGTTGCGGCAAGAGCACCGTGCTCCGCATGATCGCGGGACTGGAGGACATCACCTCCGGCGACATCCGGATCGGTGATCTCCGCGTGAACGACGTGCCGCCGAAGGACCGGAACATCGCGATGGTGTTCCAGAACTACGCGCTGTACCCGCACATGACGGTCGAGCAGAACATGTCCTTCGGCCTGCGGCTCCGGAAGGTCGCGAAGGCGGAAATCCGCGGCAAGGTCCAGCGCGCAGCAGACATCCTCGGCATTGCGGAACTGCTTGGCCGACGGCCGCGGGAGCTCTCGGGGGGGCAGCGGCAACGGGTCGCAATGGGGCGCGCCATCGTCCGCGACCCGCAGGTGTTCCTGTTCGACGAACCCCTGAGCAACCTCGACGCCAAGCTCCGAGGCCAAATGCGGATCGAGATCCAGCGGCTCCATCAGCAGCTTCGGACGACCACCATCTATGTCACGCACGACCAGGTGGAAGCCATGACTCTCGCCGATCGCGTCGTGGTCATGAACGCCGGCCGGATCGAGCAGGCAGGTACCCCCGACGAGGTGTATCACCAGCCGCGCACGCGCTTCGTGGCCGGCTTCATGGGGTCGCCCGCCATGAATTTCCTCAACTGCCAGGTCACCGAAGAAAACGGCCACACCGTGGCGCGCCTGGCCGACGGCCCGGCGCTGCCACTCCCCGCCGAGCAGGCCGCGCGCGTGCGCAGCTACGCTGGCCGCACCCTGGTGGCTGGCCTCCGGCCAGAAAACATCCGCGAGGCGGCCAGCCACGACGGCGGCAACAGCAGCGGTATCCCGCATGACGTCTCGATCGACATCGTGGAGCCTCTTGGTCGCGAAACGATCGTCTATTTCAGGCTGGGTGACAGCACCCTGTGTGCGCGTGTCGGGACCGAGGTACATCCGCGGGCGGGCGAGCAGACGTCACTCGTGTTTCACCCGGACAGACTGCACCTGATCGACCCCGAGACCGACCTCGTGCTGTGAGCCGGGGTTCCGTCGGCCACGCGTCGAGACACCGACAGTACCAGGTCCTCGGGTGATGCCCGAGGTCAGCAATGCCGTACGGCGGGACCTGAAGACCGTCGTCGGAGCAGCCGGAATCTTCACCGATCCCGGGGACCTTGAAGCTCACCTGGTCGACGAACGCGGGGCCTTCCGGGGTGTGTCCCCGGTACTCCTCAAGCCAGCCACGACCGATGAGGTCGCCGCGATCGTACGAATCTGCGCAGATGCCGGCGTGGGCATCGTTCCACAGGGCGGACGGACCGGGCTTTGCGGTGGAACGGTACCTGTGACGCCGGGGGGCGAGGTCCTGGTCAGCCTCGAGCGCCTGCGGCGGATTCGGGAGCTGGATGCACAGGGCTTCACGATGACCTGCGAGGCGGGCTGCATCCTGCAAACCCTGCAGCATGAAGCTGAGCGCGCCGATCGCCTCTTCCCTCTGTCGTTGGCGGCGGAAGGGAGCTGCACCATCGGCGGCAATCTCTCCACCAACGCGGGCGGAATCAACGTGCTGCGGTACGGCATGGCCCGGAATCTCACCCTTGGTCTTGAAGTGGTGCTTCCGGACGGGACCATGTGGGACGACCTCGGCGCCCTGCGGAAGGACAACCGCGGCTACGACCTGAAGCAGCTGTTCATCGGCGCGGAGGGGACGCTCGGAATCATCACCGCCGCGACCATGGAACTCTTCCCGCGACCCCGGGACGTGGATACCGCGTTCCTCGCGGTGGCCGATCCTGAGGCCGCCCTCCAGCTGTTCGCTGTCGCCCGCGAGATTGCCGCCGACATGATGGTCGCCTTCGAGCTGAACGACCGAAATGCCCTGGACATGGTGTTCCGACACATGGACGGTGTCCGCGATCCGTTTCCCACCCGGTACAGCTGGTACGTGCTGCTCGAGCTCACGGCCGGCGTCGACGGCCACGCCCGGGCCGCCGGCGAGCAAATTCTCGCGGCGGCGGTCGAACGCGGTCTCGTGCTGGATGGTGTGCGCGCCGAGAGCCTCGCCCACCGCGCCGATTTATGGCGCCTGCGGGAGACCGTTACCGAGGCGCAGAAGCACGAGGGGCGCAGTCTCAAGCACGACATCTCGGTTCCTGTGGTCGCGGTCCCGCAATTCATCGACGAGGCCACGGCGGCGGTCCAGCGCGACTGGCCGGGATACCGGGTGCTCGCGTTCGGCCACGTGGGTGACGGCAACATCCACTTCAACGTGTTCGGGCCGCCCGGAGATGACGGCAACCGTCTGTTTGCGGAAAGCGACGCGATCGAGGACGCCGTGTTCGCGATCGCCGATCGAATGCAGGGAAGTTTCAGCGCCGAGCATGGGATCGGACAGCTGAAGCGCCGGGCCCTACGGCAGTACGCCCCGGCCGGGTCCCTCGAGATGATGAAGGCCTTGAAACGCACGCTTGACCCGCAGGGGATCATGAATCCCGGCAAGGTGGTGTGAAGCCACGCTCAGGCTTCCAGCAGCTTCTGGAAGGCCGCCTCGTCCAGCACCTCGATGTTCAATGCTTCGGCCTTGCGCCGCTTGGCGCCTCCGCCTTCCCCGGCGACGAGGTAATCGGTCTTCGCGGACACTGTTGACGCCACACGCGCGCCAAGTGCTTCCGCACGGGCCTTGGCCTCGTTGCGGGAGAGCCCGGCCAGCGTTCCGGTGAACACCAGCGTCCGACCGGAAAGGGGAGAATCGGCGGCCGGCGCTTCCGCATCCTGCACGTTCACTCTAGCCGCCCGGAGGTTGTCCACGACGGTTCGCGTGGACGGGTCCGTGAAATGGTCGACCAGCGCGCGGATCTGTGCCGCACCGATCCCGTCCACGCCCGCCAGTTCGGCGTACTCCGGCGTTTCCGGGTCCCGTGCGCGCTCGGCCAGTTCCATGAGCCTGCCGAGCGACTCGGCGGCGCGTGCGAGTTGGGCTGCGTTCCCCTGACCGACGTGCCGGATCCCGAGCGCGAACAGAAACCGCTCCAGCGCGACGTCCCTTGACCCGCGAATGGCGGTGCGAAGGTTGTGGACCGATGTCGGTCCCCAGCCTTTTTCGTCGCTCAGCGCCTGCAACCACTGCTCGTCCTCGGCTACCCGGAAGATGTCAGCGGGCTCGCGAATATCGCCGCGGTCCCAGAAAGCCCGCAGCTGGCGCTCTCCCAGACCTTCGATCGCGAGGGCATTCCGGCTCACGAAATGCACCAGTTGCTGGAACGCCTGCGCCTCGCAGGCTCGGCCACCCGGACACCGGGTCACGACCTCGTCAGGTTCGCGCTCCACCGGCCGACCGCAGGCCGGGCACTGCTCCGGGAATTCGAACGGTGCCGACGTCTCCGGTCGACCATCGAGATCGACGTCCACGACCTGCGGGATCACGTCGCCCGCGCGCTGGACCGTCACGAGGTCACCCTCGCGGACGTCGAGACGATCGATCTCATCGCGGTTGTGAAGTGTGGCCCGCCCGACCACCACGCCGCCCACGGTCACGGGCTGGAGACTCGCGACCGGTGTCAGGGCGCCGGTTCGGCCGACCTGCACGTCGATTGACAGGACGCGCGTCTTGGCACGCTCGGCCGGAAACTTGCGGGCGACGGAATGACGCGGCGCGCGCGTGGAGGCGCCCAGCCGCTGCTGCCAATCCAGACGGTCCACCTTGTACACGATCCCGTCCACGTCGAATCCGAGTTCCGAACGGTCCGCGTAGAGCTGTTCGGCGAACCGCACCATGGCGTCGATGTCCTGGCAGACCTCGGTGCCTGGCGTGACATTGAAGCCGAAGCCGGCCAGCCGCTCCCTGGCCTCCGTCACCGTGTCGCCAAGCGCCTCGGAAGTCTCGCCCCAGCTATGGACGAAGAACCCGAGGTCGCGTTCGGCCGTGATCACCGGATCGATCTGCCGAACGGACCCGGCCGCGGCATTGCGAGGATTCACGAACGCACGCTTGCCGGACGCCAGCTGCTCGGCGTTCAAACGGTGAAAGGACTCGATCGGAAAGTACACCTCACCGCGTACTTCAAGGCGGGCGGGCGGGCGGCCCTGTAGCCGCTTTGGCACGGCGGCGATCGTCCTGAGGTTGCGCGTGACGTCCTCGCCGTCCCGTCCATCGCCGCGGGTGGCGCCCACCGCCAGCTCGCCATCGTCGTACCGTAGCGAGGCCGACAGGCCGTCGATCTTCGGCTCGGCCGCAATCGCGATTTCGACCACCGGGTCCAAGTTGAGGAACTTTCGGACCCGTTCCACGAACTCTTGCAACTCGTCGTCAGTAAAGACGTTGTCCAGCGACAGCATAGGTTGCGGATGCCGCACTTTGCGAAAGCCGGAGGTCGGCGGCGCGCCGACCCTTCCCGACGGGCTGTCGTTTCGAACCAGCTCCGGCCAACACTCCTCGATCTCCGAGTTTCGGTGACGGAGAGCGTCGTAGTCCGCATCCGAAATCTTCGGTGCGTCATCGATGTAGTACGCGCGGTCGTGCCGCAGGATGGCTGCCGCCAGCCGCGCAAGTTCGGACCGGGCTTCCTCCCGGCTGAGCGCCGCGACGGCGATCGCGGCGGTACCGGTGGTCACTTGCCCCCTTCCTGCAGCAGCCGCTTCGCAGCGGCGCGCGCCTCGTCGGTCAGTCCGCGGCCGGAGATCATGCGCGCAATTTCCTCGACGCGGGCAGTCTCATCGAGTTCGGAAGCCGATACCGCATCTCCGGACCGAAGGATCAGCCATTGGCGCCGGCCGCGCGCCGCCACCTGCGGCTGGTGGGTAACCGCGAACACCTGGTGACGCCGCGCGAGGCGCGCCAGGCGCGCGCCCACTGCATCCGCCACCGCACCACCGACCCCCGCATCGATTTCATCGAACACGAGCGTTGCCGGTTCGGTGACCCGTGCCAGGACGATATGGACCGCCAGCAGGAACCTGGACAGTTCGCCGCCCGAAGCGATTCGCTCCAGGGGGCCGATGGCGGCCCCCTGCATGGTCGCCACGCCGAAACGCACCCGCTCCCCGCCCTGCGATCCCCACTTGTCCCGCGGCAACTCTTCGAGCTCCGTCACGAACCGTGCTCGTCCCATGCGGAGCGCCTCAAGTTCGTCACCGATGCGTTCGTCAAGGAATGCTGCCGCTTTCCGGCGGCCCGCGCTCAGCATCTCGACCGCGGTTTCAAACGCCTGGCGAGCGGCACTAGCCGCTTCCTCGAGTTCTTTCACACGGTGCTCGTCAGCGTCGGTCTTCGCCGCCTGTTCACGCAGTTCCCCGAGCACCGTGAGCAGTTCATCCGGGGGCACGCCGTGGCGGCGCGCCGCGGACCGGAGCGCAAACAGCCGGGTTTCCACCTGTTCCAGCTCGTTCGGATCCAATTCGAGATCTGCACGCACCGCGTCGAGCAGGTTTCGAGCCTCCCCCAGTTCGACCAATGCGCGGTGCAGCGTCGACTTGAGCTCTGCGAACGGGCCCGACACTTCCGGAAGCCCGTCGAGGGCAGCCGACGCATCGTGCAGGGACGGCGTCGCAGCCGCCCGGGTCGAGCCCTCGCCCATGATGGCGGCCAGTTGTTCGATCACCGCCAGGACCCGGCCGCTCTGCATCAGGAACGATCGACGCTCCGCCAGCTGTTCGGCTTCGCCGGGCTCAGGCGCCAAGGCCTCCAGCTCTGCCAGCCGGGCCCGGGTTTCCTCCTCGGCGGCACGGGTGCTTGCCAGTCCTTCGGCGGCCTCGCGATGGGCCGCTTCGGCTTCGCGCCAGGCCCGGTGCCGCTTGCCGAGGTTCCGCAACTCGCGGGACAGACTTCCGAACGCGTCCAGGAAGTCCTGATGCCTGGTGGCGTCAAGCAGTCCCCTCCGGTCGTGCTGGCCATGAATTTGCAACAGGCGATGCCCGAGTTGCTCGAGCAGGCGGACCGTCACCGGAACGTCATTGATGAAGGCTCCACCCCGGCCGTTACGTGCCAGCACCCGGCGACACAGCAACGCGCCATCGCTCTGGATCCCGTGCTCGGAGGCAAATGCCACTGCCGGATGGTCGGCGGCTACCTTGAACGACGCTGTGACGACTCCCTCGTCCGCACCGACCCTCACCAGGCTGGCATCGGCCCGTCGACCCGTCGCCAGCGCGAGCGCTTCCATCAGCACCGACTTGCCCGCGCCGGTTTCACCCGACAACACGCAAAAGCCCGGACCGAACGAAAAATCGAGAGCCTCGATCAGAACAATATTCCTAACCGAGAGGCTGATCAGCACGAGATGCCCCGCCCGATCAGAACAGTCCGAAGAACCAGGAGGACCGCGGAATCTCCGGCCCATCTCCTTCAAGCAAGTCGTAGGCGTACGCGTACCAACGGTTATTCGGATAGTTGTGGCCGAGTACGGCCGCGTGCAAACGTGCTTCGCTCTCAAGGCCGAGGGCCAAGTTCAACTCGACCATCCGGGCGAGAGCCTCGGCGACATGCGTGGTCTCGGGGTACGATCGGACGACCGTCGCAAACCGGCGCAGTGCAGCAGGATATTGACGCAGTCGAAGGTAGGTCCGGCCCACCTCCATCTCCTTACCCCCAAGATGGTCGTAGACGAGATCGAGCTTCACCGCTGCATCGCGCGCGTAGACGCTGCCGGGATAGCGGGCAACCACCCCCTCCAACGCCTCTCTGGCAAGCCTGGTTTCCGTCTGGTCGCGCCGGACATCCGGAATCTGCTCGTAGTGACACAGGGCGATCAGGTACCGAACGTAGGGCACGTCAGAACTGCCCGGGTGCAGATCGATGAAACGCTCGGCCGCCGCGACCGCCAGGGTGTAGTCGTTCTTCAGGTAGTTGGCGTACGCGACCAGCAACTGTGCCCGCGTGGCCCATTCCGAATACGGATACTGGGCTTCGACCTGCTCAAATTCCGTGACCGCGAGCACATAGTCGTCGTCAAGCAGCGCGTCGAGAGCGGAGTTGTAGATCTTCTCCACCGGACGCTCGACGACAGGCGCCGGATCCTGAAACACGGAGCATCCGACCAGCAGCACCGCCAGGGCGAGCGATGCCGAGATTCGCGAGCGGGGGCAGAGGCGGTCGAGGGAGAAGACGGGCATTGGGGGTGTATACCACGCGAAACGAGTCGTGGGGCCGAGCGCTCCCGGCGCCGGCGCCAGTGGCGCCACATGCCGGAAGACCGACCAAGAGCCTGAAGAAATTCGCAAGAACGTCGCACGTACCCAGAATCGGTCGGACCGATCGGGGACCGCCAACGGCCCGGCCAAGACGGCGTCCACACTCGCCTCCCACCAACATTGGCGTGCCTTGAGACGCGCCGGCACAGCATCCCCCGGCGGGCAACCCGCACCGGCTGTTCGCGTTTCGCACGGCTGCACCCGGGCTGCTGCAGATCGGGTTCGTGCGACCGGCGCACCGGCGATCGGGGCAATTCCTCGCGCCATACGGTACGGTCCGCCTGGCGGTCGTCCGGGCACAAGGGGGGGCCGTGTATCGTGGCTCCCCACCGGCGCACGAGTTCCAGTCCGATGGCTTCCTACGACGAATTCCTGACCTTCGCGCACGAACTCGCCGATCTCGCCCGTACGGCGATCCAACCACTGTTTCGGTCACGCGAGGCGATCGAAGTCAAGAGCGGGAAAGGAAGCCGGCTGCAGCTGGTGACCAAGGCAGACCGGGCGGCCGAAGCCAAGATGCGCGACGCCATTGGCCGCCGCTTCCCCCATCACGGTGTCGTGGGCGAAGAATACGGATCCGACAATACAGACGCCGAGCACACGTGGATTCTCGACCCGATCGATGGCACCAAGGCGTTTGTCGCCGGATTGCCGGTCTTCGGCACACTCGTCGGACTGCTGGAGCGAGGGCACCCGACGATCGGTGTCATCGATCAGGCGATCACGGGGGAACGCATGTGGGGAGCGCCACAGGGAGCTTGGCTAAACGGCGAGCTGGTGACCACCTCCCGCCCGGCGGATCCGGAGCGCATGATCGTCGCGATGACGGAGCCGGGCATGATTCGCTCGGCCGCCGCTCGCGCGGCCTTCCAGCGGCTGACCGATCAGGCCCTGTTTGTGCGGTACGGCACGGATTGCTGGGGCTATGCGATGCTGGCGGCCGGCTACATCGACGTAGTCGTGGAATCCGATATCAAGCCCTGGGACGTGCTGCCGGGCATGGCGATCATTTCCGCGGCTGGCGGCATCGCCAGTGCGTGGGACGGGTGCCAGCCGGGATCCAACGGAACCATCCTCGCTGCCGGCGATCCGGACCTGCATGCGGCGCTCGTCGATCGCTTTCCGGATACAGACGACTAGCGGTCTTCCATCCTTGGCCACGGCGGTCCGCCGTGGCCCTGCAGCGCAGGCGGCCTGGCCGCCGGACGTGTCCACATCGCGGCACGCGGCCCGACAGATCCGGTTCCGAACCGGCGAGGACTTGCACCACGTCCGTCGCTCTTCTACGAAACTGCAGTCAGGGGAACGCATACCCGAAACGTCGGGCGCGGGCACCCAAGGCGAAGGGCCGGTCGCAGGCCAGACGCCGCTAAGGGACGGGGGCGCGCAGGTCCGACCCGTCAAGGAGGCCAAGCTGTCGACTGTAATCGCGGCTAACGGAACACCACCGGAGAGATCGGTCCTCGGCCCGACCGACCTTGTCGATGATCTGGAGAACTTCGCCGAATTCGGAACACCGACCCAAGTCGAGACGATGGACGGTGTGCGGTATTTCGTTAACGAGTTCTGGACCGCACGGCAACGCCAGGCGCATCGCATTCACGAAGTCTCGTACCGCGCCTGTTTCAAGCCGCAGCTCCCGGGGTTCTACATCCGGCGTCTAACGGCTAGGAACGACGTTGTCTACGACCCCTTTATGGGCAGGGGTACGACACCGATCGAGGCAGCACTGGCCGAACGGATTCCCTACGGGAACGACACCAACCCACTGAGCAAGGCCTTTACCGAGCCCCGTATCAACCCTCCCACCCAATCCGAGGTCGTGACGCGTCTCCGGTCGATTCCGTGGGACAATTTCACCCGCGTTGACCGCGGCGATCTGGAGGCCTTCTACCACCCAGAGACCCTGGCCCGGATCGAAGGGCTTCGACGATGGATCCTGGACCGCCAGGACGCCGGATGCCTGGACCTGGTGGACAAGTGGATCCGGATGATCGCGATCAACCGGCTGACCGGGCACTCGTCCGGGTTCTTCTCGGTCTACACCATGCCGCCCAACCAGGCGGTGTCGCTGGAACGGCAGCGGATCATCAACCGGCGTCGCAACCAGGTGCCGCCCCGCCGAGATGTTCCAGCGATCATTGAACGAAAGTCGCGGTCCCTGCTGTCATCGCGCGTGCTGCCGACGGCCAGGCGCCACCTGCTGTTGACCGAGCAATCGAACGACACATTCCAAATCCCGTCCGGGGCGGTCGCCTTGACCGTGACTTCGCCCCCATTTCTCGACGTGGTCGACTACGTAACCGACAACTGGCTTCGCTGCTGGTTCCTGGGAATCGACCCCCACGACGTCAGACTCTCCCAGCTCCGGAACGTCGACGACTGGCAGCAGTTCGTCCGATCCACGCTCGTGGAGCTGGCCCGGGTCACGAGGTGGGGTGGTCACATCGCCTTTGAGGTGGGCGAGGTCCGTAACGGAACCATCCGTCTGGAAACCCATGTTGTGGCTGCCGCCGAGGGATTGCCGCTGGAAGTCCTCGGCGTGATGATCAACCAGCAGGAATTCACCAAAACCTCCAACTGCTGGGGGGTTGCGAACAACCGGCGTGGAACAAACAGCAACCGCATTGTTGTGATGCGAAAGGTCTGACGCCGCGTAATGCGATATTGACCTGTCGGATCAATACTCTACGCTTCGGCTGTCCGCCCGCGGGAGAGTTCGGCGCACGTCGCCGACGCCGAAGGAGCAACGGGGCCTCGGAACCTCTCAGGCGCAAGGGACCGCGGGATTGGAGCACCTCTGGAGAGCGGCGGAGGCCACTCCGCCCACCGAAGGGGTAAACCCGCCATCCGTTCCGGGATCCGGGCGAATCTCTCAGGTTCCATGACAGAGGAGGCCTTGCCCGGCGCGGGTTCGTCCGTGCCGGATGGAGGCTCCCCTGCCAGGATCTTCAGAAGGCACGCCCCGCTGCACGCCGCTCCATGACCTGCACGTGGCTCTTGGGGCCAAGCTGGTCCCGTTTGCCGGCTGGGAACTCCCCGTGCAGTACGAGGGCATCCTTGCCGAGCACCGCTGGACCCGCGATTCTGCCTCCCTCTTCGACGTGTCTCACATGGGCCAAGTTGAAGTGTCCGGCGACGATGCGCTCGTCGGGCTCGAATCCCTGATCCCGGCCAGCCTGCAATCTCTAGCCCCCGGTCGCACCCGATACGCCGTCGTCACCAATGACGACGGCGGCATTGTGGATGACTTGCTCCTCACCCGCCGAGACGACGACGTCTTCCTGGTCATCAATGCCGCCAGGATTGACGCGGATCTGACGTGGTTCCGGGCACGCTTGCCCGCACTCACGTTCAGTCACCGGGAGGAGCGGGCGCTGCTCGCGCTCCAGGGACCGAAGGCTGCCGACGCCTTGTCCCACCTGACTCCGGCCGCACTCGAGCTGGCGCCGTTCGCCTACGGGGAGTTCGAGTTCCTTGGCGTGCCGTGCACGTTCAGCCGCAGCGGATATACCGGCGAGGACGGTTTCGAGATCGGCTGCGACGGGGCGGCCGCCGTGTCGGTCGCCGAGGCGCTGCTTGCCCGTCCGGAGGTGCGGCCAGCCGGCCTCGGCGCGCGCGACAGTCTTCGACTCGAGGCCGGTCTGTGCCTCTATGGAAGCGACATCAATGTCGACACCAGTCCCGTCGAAGCGGGATTGACGTGGACGTTCGGCGCGCGACGACAGGGTGCCCTCGCGGTGCCCGGCGGTGCGCGCATCGAACGCGAACTGGCGAACGGTCCTGCCCGGCGACGCGCGGGATTCCTTCCAGAAGGCCGCGGCGTGGTCCGCAGCGGCGCCGTGGTCCGGGACGCATCCGGACACGAGATCGGCGAGGTCACCAGCGGGACCTTCTCACCGTCGCTCGGTGTTCCTATCGCGATGGGGTACGTCGCCACCCAGTATTCCGAACCCGGCACCGTTCTCCAGGTTGAACTTCGGGGGCGGAAGGTGCCGGCCATGGTGACCCCACTTCCGTTCGTGCCGACTCGCCGCCACCAAAAACGACCCACCTGAGGACATGCGTATGCCAAACCTTCGCTACACCAAGGACCACGAATGGGTCACCGTGGATGGCGATGTCGCCACCGTCGGAATCACCGAATACGCGCAGGACCAGCTGGGTGACATCGTATTCGTCGAGCTGCCCGAGGTCGGCCGGACCGTTGCCGCCGGCGAGGAGGTCGCCGTCGTCGAATCCGTCAAGGCCGCATCCGAAGTCTATGCGCCGGTGGCGGGGCAGGTCACGGAGACCAACCCGGTCCTGAGCGACGCGCCGGAGACCGTCAATGCAGATGCCGCCGGCGACGGCTGGTTCCTCCGGATCCGGATGGCCGACCCAGGAGAGTTTGACCAGCTTCTGGATGAAGCGGCCTATGCGGCCCTGACCGGCGAGGCCTGATCCCATGCGCTGGCTTCCAAACACCGAAGCGGATCGCCGCGCCATGCTGGACCGAATCGGGGTGTCGGCGATCAACGACCTTTTTTCCGACGTGCCGTCCGAAGTCCTCGACCCGGTGCTGGACCTGCCGCCGGCAGCCAGCGAGATCGAGATCGAACGGGTTTTCGAGAAACTGAGCGGCCGAAACCGCGCCGCTGGCGACGGGCCGTTCTTCCTCGGCGCCGGCGCGTACCGCCACTACATACCGGCCAGCGTCGACGCGCTGATCCAGCGCGGGGAATTCCTGACCTCCTACACGCCCTATCAGCCGGAAATCAGCCAGGGAACGCTTCAGACCCTGTTCGAGTTCCAGACACAAGTGGCCTTGCTGACCGGGTGCGAGGTCGCCAACGCATCGATGTACGACGGCTCGACGGCGTGCGTAGAAGCCACCCTGATGGCCGCCCGCATCACCCGACGCAGCCGAATCGCGGTGGCCGACCGCCTACACCCGCACTGGCATGAGACCCTGGCGACGTACTTCCACTTCGCAGGCCTGGAACTGGTTCCGCTGTCGGGCGCCGAGCCAGGACAGTGGCTGCCGGCAAGTCCCGATGCACTTCCCGACGACTGCGCGGCAGTGCTGGTGCAGTACCCGGACGTCTTCGGCGCCGTTGGCGATCTGCGACCCTGGGCAGACGCGGCGCATGCCGCCGGCGCCCTGCTGATCGTGGCAGTCCCCGAAACCGTCGCGCTGGGTGCGCTCCGTTCGCCCGGCGAAGACGGCGCGGACATTGTGGTTGCCGAAGGACAGTCGCTCGGCGTGGGCCTGGCGTTCGGCGGACCGTACGTCGGCTTGTTCGCTACCCGGGACAAGTACGTGCGGAACATGCCGGGGCGGCTCGCCGGTGAAACGGTGGACACCGAGGGCGAACGCTCATTCGTGTTGACTCTCGCCGCGCGCGAGCAGCACATCAGACGTGGCCGTGCCACCAGCAACATCTGTACCAACAGCGGGTTGTGTGCGCTCGCCTTTTCCGTCCATCTCTCGCTCCTCGGCGAGACCGGTCTGGCTCGCCTCGCCCGCCTGAACCACGAGGCTGCCGTCCAAACGGCAGAGCGCATTGACGCAGTCGAGGGCGTCAGTGTTGCCAACAGCACGTTCTTCAACGAATTCCTGGCTGCTCTCGATCGTCCTGCCGAGGACGTGGCCACGGCCATGCAGCAGGAGCACGGCGTGCTCGCCGGCGTACCCGTCTCTCGCCTCTACCCCGACCGCGACGACCTCGCGAACCATCTCCTGATTGCAGCCACCGAACTCACGACTGATGACGACATTGAGCGCCTGGGCGCCGCCTTCGAGGAGACACTGCGATGAGCGACACCCAGTCCGGAGCCCCGGACCGCGCCGAACCTCTCCTGTTTGAGCTCGGGTCGCCGGGCCGGAGCGGCATTGATCTGCCGGCGCCCGCAGGTTGCGCGACACGGCTCGGCTCTGCCGAACGGTCGACAGGAATCGGGCTGCCCGATCTCGACGAAGCGACCGTGGTGCGCCATTACACTCGCCTCAGCCGCCTCAACCACGGAATCGATACCGCCTTCTATCCGCTGGGATCGTGCACGATGAAGCACAATCCCCGGCTCCACGAAAAGCTCGCCCGGCTGCCTGGCTTCGCTGACGTGCACCCGCTGCAGCCGATCTCCACCGTGCAGGGAGCCCTCACGGTGATCGACGAACTGGCGCGCTGGCTGCGGACCCTCACCGGATTGCCGGCAGTGGCGATGTGGCCCGCTGCCGGGGCCCACGGAGAGCTGTGCGGCCTGATGGCGATCAGGGCGGCGCATGAAGCCAAGGGCGAGGCACGCCACCGCATCCTGGTGCCGGATTCCGCCCACGGAACGAACCCGGCGACCGCTGCGTTTTGCGGGTTCGAGGTGGAGAAGGTCCAAGAAGGTACCGACGGGCGCGTCGATACCGCAAGCCTCGAAGCGGCCCTCGGCCCCGACGTCGCCGCCATCATGCTGACCAATCCGAACACCTGCGGCGTGTTCGAATCCGACATTCAGGCAATGGCGGAGGCGACCCATGCCGCGGGGGCCTACTTCTACTGCGATGGCGCCAATTTCAATGCCTTGGTGGGAAAGGTGAAGCCGGGTGATCTGGGCGTGGACGCCATGCACATCAACCTGCACAAGACCTTTTCCACGCCGCACGGAGGCGGCGGCCCAGGCGCCGGTCCCACGGTGCTGTCTGCAGCTCTCGCGCCGTTTGCGCCGCTGCCATGGGTCCTGCCCGAGGACGGCGGACAGCTTCGCCTGCTGGAGCAGGCCACCGGCCCGGCCGGTGCCAGCTTTGGGCGGCTGCGGGCTTTCCACGGCCAGATGGGAACCTTCGTGCGGGCCCTGGCGTACTGTTTGAGCTACGGCCGGGAGGGTATCCGGCAGGTTGCCGAGGACGCCGTGCTCAACGCCAACTACCTGCGCTCTGCGCTGGCCGACACTCTGTCTCCGGCCTACCCGGGACCGTGCATGCACGAGTGCCTGTTCGACGACTCGTTTCTTGACGGTACCGGGGTAACCACGCTCGACTTTGCCAAGGCCTTGATTGAGCATGGGTTTCATCCTCCCACGGTCTATTTTCCGTTGGTGGTTTCAGGGGCGCTGCTGGTGGAACCCACTGAAACGGAAAGCCGGACCACGCTGGATTCTTTCATCGAGGCTGCCCTTGACCTGGCGGCCCGTGCCCACGGCTCCGAGGCGGGCAACTTTGCCGATGCGCCCGGGAATGCTCCCCGCCGGCGCGCCGATGAGACCCGAGCCGCTCGGAGTCCCGTGCTCAGATGGAAACCCCCGGCGGCGGAACGCGGATGAGTACGCTCAACTGACGCCTTGACATTGGCATGCCCTATGTCTCAAGTGGCCTGCCTCTAGGCGCCGCACTGCCAACCCTGTCGCTACCTTGATCACCGCCTCCCATTGCACTCGCCGCGTCTGCGGCACGATTTGCCTGGTCCTGGCCCTCGGCCTGCCCGCGCCTGCTGCGGCCGGCGCGACGGCCGATGCTGCCTCCGAATGGAGTGACGGTGAATCCTGGCGGACGCGGATCGTTTCGGCCGTGACGGCGACCGGATCCCGTCCGACGCTCCCGCTCGGCCTGCAGGTGGAGCTCGACGACGGCTGGCACATCTACTGGCGAAGCCCGGGCGAAGCCGGGCTGCCGCCCAGCCTCAGCGTCGGCCCTGATTCGGAAAATGTCGCGTCCGTCGAATTCGTGTGGCCCGCCCCGGAGCAGTCGGTCGAGCAGGGACAGCTGGTCACGCGCACCTACGCGGGAAACGTGCTCATCCCGATCCGCCTCCATGTCGAGGAGCCCGGGCAGCCGATCACGCTCGATGCCGGAATCGACTACCAGGTCTGCGCTCAGATCTGCATCCCCGTTCGAGCCGACACGTTGCTGCACCTGCCGGCCGGGGCCGCTCCCCCCAGTTCCCATGCCCGCATCATCGCCGAGGCGGAAGCGCGCGTCCCGGGCCCGCCGCAGGCGGCCGGATTCGAGCGACTGACCGCCGCCTTCGACGGGGTCCGCACGGTCCACGTCACGGCGGACAGCATGTTCGAACTGGATACGTCTCCGGAGCAAATCGTCGCCCTCCTCGAGGGCCCAGAGGGAATCTTCTTCCGCAGTGACCGCGCGACCATCTCGGCCGACGGGAAGACGGTCGCGGTCGATGTCGACGTCCTGCCCCCGTTCGATCCCAAGCGACTCGAAGGAGCCGACATCGGTGTCACTCTGATCACGGGCGCGGCCAACGCACACCGCGAACTCGTCCTTGCCGGGGCGCCGGCCGCGGCCGGCGGCGACCTAACGCTCGGCGTCGCGTTTCTGCTGGCCCTGCTCGGAGGCCTGATCCTGAACCTGATGCCGTGCGTGCTGCCGGTACTCGGAATCAAGATTGCCCGGTTGATCGACGCGGCTGGGCAAGACCGGGCAGCCGTCTCCGCAAGCTTTCTCGCGACGGCAGCCGGCATCGTGGCGTCGTTCGGCCTGCTTGCCCTTCTGGTCGCCGCGATTCGGGCGGCCGGCCTGACGGCCGGTTGGGGGTTCCAGTTCCAGGTACCCGGGTTCATCGCGTTCCTGGCGGTGATCGTCCTGCTGTTCGCGGCAGTTCTTGCCGGCATCTGCGATATCCGGCTGCCCGTTCGGGTGAGCCGATGGTTCCTAGCCGCCGGCGGCGACGCAAAGGGGCGCGCCGGCGCGTTCGCAGAGGGTGCGTTTGCCACCGTTCTGGCCACGCCGTGCACCGCACCCGTGGTCGGCACCGCGGTGGGCTTTGCGCTCACGCGCGGCTTCGGCGACATCCTGGTCGTGTTCCTGGGCCTCGGACTGGGCATGGCCGTCCCGTGGCTGCTGGTCGCCATCCGGCCGGGCCTCCTTGGCATATTGCCCCGACCCGGTCCCTGGATGGGACGCCTCAAGCTGGTGCTGGCGCTCATGCTCCTCGGCACGGCCATCTGGCTGCTGTCCGTGTTGCACTCGGCGGCCGGAGCCATCCCGACGGCTGTCGCCGCGGGACTGAGCGGGCTCGCGGTGCTCGCCTTTGCGGCCAGGACAGCCGAGCGGATCGTCCCGGTCGTGCGGGGCGCAGGCCTGGCGGCGCTGGTGCTGGCGGTTCTGTTCCCGGCCATGGCCGGCTACACGGGGCCTGACGACCGGATGCCGCCCAGCGACCCGCTTTGGCTGCCGCTGAGCCCCGCGGCCGTGCCCGACCTGGCCGCCGACCAAGTCCTCCTGGTGGACGTGACCGCCGATTGGTGCGTGACCTGCGTTGTGAACAAGCGCCTGGTGCTTGACCGGCCGCCGGTGCGCGACCTCCTCGAGGTAGGCGACATCGTCGGGCTGCGAGGTGACTGGACCCTTCCAGATCCCGACATCGCCGCCTACCTGGCGAAACACCAGCGACTGGGAGTCCCGTTCAACGCCGTGTACGGACCGGCCCTTCCGGAGGGCGAAGTCTTGCCGGAGCTGTTGACCGCGGATGCGATCATCGAAGCCGTCCAACGCGCCAAACGGGCCAAGGTCAGGTAACCTGCAGTCCGCTGCTCCGGAGCGGCCGCCTGGTCCCTCTCGGGCTCGTGCCACCAATCAAACCCGGGAGGCTCCGATACCCATCTCTACTGGTGATTCCATCCCCGCTGCCACGCTCCGCCGCCTCAGCGCGGACGGCATGGAAGAAGTGTCCACAACCGCGTTCTTCGGCAACCGCAAGGTGGTCCTGTTCTCGGTGCCGGGCGCATTCACGCCCACCTGTTCCGTTCAGCATCTGCCCGGCTTCGTGCAGAACGCCGATGCGATCAAGGCGAAGGGGGTCGACGAGATCGTTTGCATCGCGGTCAATGACGCGTTCGTGATGGACGCCTGGGGGAAGAGCCAGAACACCGGCGATTCGGTGACGCTGCTGGCCGACGGGAACGGCGAATTCACGCAAGCCCTCGGTCTGGGACTGGACGGAACCGGATTCGGGCTCGGCCAACGCAGCCAGCGATTCGCAATGGTCGTGGAGAACGGTACGGTCGCCCACCTTGCCGTCGAGGAAGCAGGCGCGTTCGAAGTGTCAAGCGCTGAGCGAATTCTCGCCGTCCTTTGAGGCCCCTGCGCCTCCCAATGACCCTCCCAGGGCAAGCCGCCGATGAGTGAGTCTTCCAGCCCGCCTCCCGAGCGGGAAGCCATGGAGTTCGACGTGGTGATCGTGGGTGCCGGGCCGGCTGGCCTCGCCGCCGCCATCCGACTGCGCCAGCTCGCCGACGAGTCCGGTCGGGATATTTCCGTATGCGTCGTGGAGAAGGCTTCCGAAGTCGGCGCCCACACGCTGTCAGGTGCAATCCTCGACCCCCGCGGCCTCGATGAACTCATCCCGGACTGGCGCGCGCTCGACACGCCGGTACAGACCCAGGTCAGCGAGGAACGTCTCCTGTTCCTGGGCGCCAGGAGCAGCTTCACTTGGCCGCACGCCCTCCTGCCGCCGGCCATGCGGAACGACGGCAACTACATCATCAGTCTCGGCAACCTATGCCGCTGGCTGGCAGGTACGGCCGAGAGCATGGGCGCGGCGGTCTTCCCCGGCTTCGCAGCGACCGAACTGCTCACGGATGGGGACCGGATTTCGGGAGTTGCAACTGGTGACATGGGGCTCGCAGCGGACGGTTCGCGCGGCCCGGCGTGGCAGCCCGGTGTCGAGCTCCGGGCCACCTTTACGCTCCTTGCTGAAGGTTGCCGCGGCAGTCTCGGCAAGCAGGTCATCGGGCAGTTCGGGCTTGATCGGGAGTGCGAACACCAGACATACGGCCTCGGATTGAAGGAGCTCTGGCAGGTCGCGCCGGAGCGTCACCAGCCCGGACTCGTCCTCCACAGTGCGGGATGGCCATTGCCCGGTGATACGTACGGCGGGTCGTTCCTGTATCACTTGGAGGACCGTCAGGTGGCCGTCGGGTTCGTGGTCGGGCTCGATTATTCGAATCCGCACCTCAGCCCATTTGGCGAGTTCCAGCGGTTCAAGACACACCCCGAGATCCGGCCGACATTCGAAGGCGGCAAGCGCATCGCATACGGCGCACGAGCCCTCAACGAGGGCGGGCCACAGAGCCTCCCCCGTCTGGTCTTCCCGGGCGGCGCACTGCTCGGCTGCGACGCGGGCACCCTGAATGTTCCCCGCCTCAAGGGCACGCATACGGCCATCAAATCCGGCATGTGTGCGGCTGAGGCTGTCGCCCAGGCCCTGGCCGAAGGCACAGGGGACTGCGCGACCTACGACACCGAATTCCGCGCTTCGTGGGCCTATCGTGAACTCGTTCGGGGCCGGAACGTGCGCCCCGGATTTCGCTACGGGCGGTTTTGGGGGACGGTCCTCGCCGGAATCGACCAGATCCTGCTCCGTGGCCGGGCGCCGTGGACTCTCCGCCACGGCAAGCCCGACCATGCCAGCCTGGAAGATGCCGCTTCGGCACGACCGATCACCTATCCGAAGCCGGACGGCGAGATCACGTTCGACCGCCTGACCAACGTTGCGTTCTCCGGAACGAACCACGAGGAGGGCCAACCGTGCCACCTGCAGCTCGCGGATTCAGATGTTCCCCTGAGCGTGAACCTGGCCCGGTACGACGGGCCCGAGCAGCGGTACTGTCCCGCCGGCGTCTACGAATTCGTGGTCGAACAGGGCGAGCAGCAGCTGCGGATCAACGCGCCTAACTGCCTGCACTGCAAGGCGTGTGACATCAAGGATCCGACGCAAAACATCACGTGGGTTCCGCCGCAGGGCGGCGAGGGCCCGCGGTATCCCAACATGTGAACTTCAACATGCGCACCTTCGTCCTCACTTTCCTGGTGGCCGGGCTGGCAGTGTTCGGTACCGTCGACTCGGTTGCAGATGAACGTCTCGCCACCATCCGCCTGCCCGACGGATTCGTCATTGAGCCGTTTGCAGAAGTCCCCAATGCACGGCAGATGGCCTGGGGGGAGCAGGGCACGCTCTTCGTCGGCACCCGACGGGACGGGCGTGTGTTTGCGGTGACCGATGACGACGGCGACGGCCGGGGAGAACGCGTTCGCGAGATCGCGTCAGGCCTGCAAATGCCGAGCGGCGTCGCATTCCGCGACGGCGCTCTCTACGTGGGTGCCGTGAGCACCATCCTGCGCTTCGATGACATCGAGACAAGGTTGGACAATCCGCCGGCTCCTGTCGTCGTAACAGATCGGCTCCCGTCGGACCAACACCACGGCTGGAAGGTTCTGGGCTTTGGGCCGGACGGTTATCTCTACGCCCCGGTCGGCGCACCCTGCAATGTCTGCCGGGTCGACGGCTACTACGGCAGTGTGCTCCGGATGCGCCCCGACGGTTCGGAGATCGAGGTCTATGCGCGGGGCGTGCGCAACTCGGTCGGGCTCGCGTGGCACCCGGTCACCGGTGAGATGTGGTTCACCGACAACGGCCGGGACCATCTCGGCGACGATCTTCCGCCATGTGAACTCAATCGGGCTCGGGAAAGCGGCCTCCATTACGGGTTCCCCTTCTGCCACGCCGGCACGCTCAGGGACCCGAACCTGGGAGGCGACGGGGAATGCGTCGATTCAGAACCCCCTGCGCAGGCCCTGGGTCCGCACGTGGCGCCGCTAGGCCTCGCCATCCACTCCGGAACCAATGTGCCGGACAGCTATCGCGGCGCGGTATTCATCGCGGAACACGGATCCTGGAACCGCACCCGGAAGATCGGCTACCGGATTACCGTCGTGCGGCTCGCTGATGATCACCGAACCGCGCTGGGCTACGAGACATTTGCCGATGGGTGGCTCAAGAACGAGCGGGCGTGGGGCAGGCCGGCCGATGTCCTCGAGGCGCCTGACGGTTCCCTAATGGTGTCCGATGACACGGCGGGGAAAGTCTACCGAATCCGCTACGTGGGCGACATGACGACGGCCGGCGGCCGAAGCTGACCGCCCCTACTCGCTTTCGACCCGCGTCCCGTCGGGATAGGTGGTGACGGTCCGACCCGTCGCCGCGCCGCTTTCGAAGGTCGCCTCGAGTTTCACCCCGTTGGCGTACGTCAGGATCCCGGGGCCGTGGAAGTTGCCGTTCTGGAAGCCACCTTCGTACCGGGTCCCGTCCGCGTAGACGAGCACGCCCTCTCCTGTTTGCTGACCGCCTGAGATCGCGCCTTCGTATCGCGTCCCGTCCGAATAGACCAGCGTGGCCTGCCCTTCCAGCTGCTTCCCGTTCTCGTACGTCCCGGCGAACGTATTTCCGTCCGGATGCGCGTACCTGCCCTCGCCGTGAAACTGGTTGTTCAAGAAGGCACCGTCGTAGGTCGCTCCACTGGCGAACCGGAATGTGCCCTGGCCTTCGCGCTGGCCATCGACGAACCCGCCTTCGTAGGTCGATCCATCGGCGAACTGAAACACGCCGCGCCCTTCGCGCTGGCCATCGACGAACTCGCCCTCGTACGTGGCACCGTCGGCGAGTGTCAGTTTGCCGCTACCGGACATGGTTCCAGCGGCAAAGCTCCCTACGTAGGTTCCGCCATTGGCGAACGTCAGCGTGCCGGTGCCAGCCATGACATCGTCCGCAAATGTCCCGACGTAGACGTTACCGTTGGCAAACGTCAACGTGCCAGTGCCGTGCCGGCGGCCGTTCTCGTACGTCCCCGTGTACGTCGCCTCTCCGGGGTGCGTGTACGTGCCTTCACCGTGAAACTGGTTGTCGCGAAACGAGCCCTCGTAGCTCCTGCCGTCGGCGAACCGGTACTCACCCTGGCCGGTGCGGCGTCCGGCCACAAAGTCGCCTTCGTACACGTCGCCACCCTGAAGCGTGAGCTTGCCGAAGCCGTTCGGCTGGCCTTCCGTGAACCCCCCCTCATACCGGCTTCCGTCCGCGTACACCCGTGTCCCGCTGCGGCGTTCGCCGTGCTCATAGGTGCCGGCAAACGTGCTGCCGTCCGGATGCCGATACGTACCCTCGCCGTGAAACTGGTCGTTCTCGAATGCGCCCTCGTACTGGGCTCCGTCCGCGAACTCCTGCAGGCCCTGACCCGACCGGACGCCGTCCCGGAAGTCCCCCTCGTACTGGGAACCGTCCGCGTACCGGAAGATCCCTCGCCCGTCTTGCCTGCCCTCTACGAAATCGCCCTCGTAGCTGTTTCCGTTCGTGTACGTGAGCGTCCCAGTGCCGTGCATGACGCCACCGCGTATCTGGCCAATGTAGTGGCTCCCGTCCGCAAAGCGGATTTCACCTTGGCGCTCGGCCGTGGCGGGGACCGGCGGGGGTGGCGGAGGGGCTGGCGCCTCGACTCCTTCGGTTGCTTCCTGAGCGTGCGCAGGCGATGCGCTCCAGGCACCGAGGACAACGCATAGCGCGCCAAGAATCTGTGCAGCTAACAGAGGCATGCGGCGGAGTGTAACCGATGCGAAGCCTTGGCGAGAACTTGATTCAGGCCACAGCAACGCGGGCAGCAGTTCCGGCCCACGTCCCCGACGCGGGCGGGCAAGTACTCCGCTCCCAGTTCGCCGGCTCGGAAAAGATCGCCGACAGCAGGCGGCGGTTCAACTCGTGACCACCTCGCACGAACGTCACCCGACCGAGCAGCGGCGCGCCCGCGAGGTAGAGGTCACCAACGCAATCCAACACCTTGTGGCGAATGAACTCGTCGGCAAAGCGAAGCCCGCCCTTGGCCTGGACCCGCATGCCATCCACCTGGATGACGTTGCCCGGATTCCCGCCCAGGCCCAGTCCCTGGCTCCGCAGCTTCTCCGCATCGGCGGGAGTGCAGAACGTGCGGGCCGAGGCGATCTCATCCCTGAACCGGGAACCCTCGAGGGCAAATTCGTAGCTCTGCCGGCCGATCGCGGTACCGGGGTAGTCGATGGTGCCGTGGACCACGAACCCCTCGGCCGGCTCCATCACCACCGTACCGATGCCGTTTTCGACCCGCACCGGGCGGCGAACCCGAATCCAGGACCTGAGCCGATCCTGCGCGACCACCCCGGCTTCCTCGAGGGGAGCCACGAGGCCGGCGGCCGAACCGTCCAGGATCGGAACTTCGCGGCCATTCAGCTCCACGCGGGCATTGTCGATGCCCAATCCGGCAAACGTGGCGAGTAGATGCTCCACCGTCCAAATCGTCGCACCATTCCCGGCACCGAGCATCATGGTCCGGCGCTCGGCATCCGCGACGCGCCCCCATTGCGCGGGGACTTCCGGCGACCCGGGTAAGTCCGTGCGCACCAGAACGATGCCGGACCCGGCAGCCGCGGGATGGACCGTCATCACGACCGGTTCGCCCATAAACAGCCCAAGGTCACGGTAGGTAACCGGTCGGGCAACGGTGTGCTCTAATGCGCGCATTGGCGATCCCGGCACGTCCACAATACGGGCGCCTGCCCGAGGGCAGCGGAGCCGTGCCGGCCAGGGAGCGCCGCGCCCCGCTGGCAAAGCGGTTCCACGGACTCTAGACGCGACGCGGCCGGAGCCAATGTATCGCCGGGACGCCGGGACGGCCAATCAACAATCATTTCAATTGTTGCAGCGGTGTGAAACCTCCGGTCGGGTCGGGCTGACCGGCTTCGTCCGTGACCGGGTGTGAGCCGGACCATGGGCCCATCTGCAGCGGCGGCGCCGCGCCGTCCTGGACGCAATCGTGCCTACACGGGGTGCCATCGCGCCGGGGAACCGCTAGAACACGTGTCTGCTGCGGCAGCGGCGGACCGCCACCGGCAGCCGCGACGCGGGCGCCGACGAATTTCGGAACCTGCTGACCAGGAACTGCGCCACGTATTGGCGCTAGGAGAGCTCATGAGCGACATCGACACCATTGATCCTGCTCTCGTCGCCGCCAGCCGCCGCGCTGCGGAAGACGAGCCGCCCGTCGATTTCCGCGAGCTCGTCGATGCGCCCGTTGCCGAGATTCGGGCGGCCTACGAAGCCACGTCCGCATACTGGAATGCGACACCGCCGGCACTTGCGTCCGTCACCGACACCACGCTTGACGGCCCGCACGGTGCGCTGCCGGCACGCGTCTATCGACCGTCCGACGCCGTCCTTCCCGGGCTACTCTATTTTCACGGCGGCGGCTTCATGCTCGGGAGCATTGACACGCACGACACCATGTGTCGCCTCTTGGCCCGCGAGGCCGACGCTGCGGTGATCTCCGTGGACTACCGTCTGGCTCCGGAGTACCGATTTCCAGTGGCGGTCGAAGAGTGCATGTTTGCATGCGACTGGCTGGTCGAACATGCGGCAGCAATCGATGTCGACGCCACCCGGTTAGCGGTCGGCGGTGATAGCGCCGGGGCCAACCTTGCCCTCTCCGTTCTCAACGAGAAACGGGAGTCCCTCAGCGCAGGCGTCTTGTTCTATGGCTGCTACGGCCATCTGCCGGAGTTCGGCTACCCGCTAGGCGCGGCGGCCAAGGCGTACGGGGATGGGCGTTATGGTCTCGGACTCGACATCATGCGGCGGTTCTACGTCGACTACCTGGGTGATGACGCCGACGGGCTCGATCCGCGGTTCTGTTCGCTCCGCGGCGACTATCACGGCCTGCCTCCGGTCCTGCTGACGGCGGCAGCGCTGGACCCACTGCGCGACGACGCGGAGGCCTTCCGATCGCACCTGGAAGCGGCCAAGGTGCCGCACCGCTACATCCTTTATCAAGGCATGCCGCATGGCTTCCTCAAGTTCGCGCCCGAAGTCGACACCGCACTGCAGGGACTATGCGATGCGGCAAACTTCCTTCAGGAGCACTGGCGGCACTGAAGTGACGCATTGGGAGTGACATCCTGGCTCCCGCCAAGGCGCTCCGTGGTGGTAATGTGAGGCCTCCGCGCCCAATAAGGCAGGTTTCGCCGCGGGGAGATGCCCGCCAGTGCGGCTGCCGACCCGACCAAGGAGAAATCGTTGAGCGATCTGCTACGCGAAATCGATGAGGATATTCGCATCGAACGGTTGCGCCGACTGGGACGGCGCTACGGTCCGACCGCGGCAGGCGTCGCGGTGTTGCTCGCCCTCGCGATCGGCGGCTGGTACCTGTGGCAGAACCATCTCGAGGAACGGCGGGCAGAAGACGCGGATCGCTACGCCGCGGCGATGGCTGCCCTTGAGAACGGCAACACCGGTCTGGGTATTTCCGACCTCGCCGACCTGACGCGTGAGGCCGAGCCCGGGTACGCTCTTCTCGCTAGGCTCTCGGAAGCCGCAGCCCTGACCGCCTCGGGCGACCCCGCGGCAGCCATCACCCTCTACGACGCAATCGCCAGCGATGACGCCGTGCCGCCGCACTTCCGGGCGGTAGCCGATCTCCACGCCTCGTACCTCCTGCTTGATCAGGGCGCGGCCGCCGTCATCCGCGACCGCACGGCCTGGCTGCTCGAGGATTCCGGCGGCCCATGGCATGCGCTCGCTCGCGAACTCAACGCGCACCTGGCGTACCGGGAGTCGGAAACGGAGACAGCAAGGTCCGAATTTCAGGCTCTTGCCGACGATGCCAGCGTCCCGCGGGGAGTACGCACACGCGCCCACCGCATGCTGCTGCTGTGGCCAAACCCGGAGGACTAGATGAACATCGTCGCCCTCTCGGTCGTCACATTCCTCCTCGCGGGGTGTACATCTTGGTTCGGTGTCGACGACGAGGTACCGCTGCCTGGCGAACGGGTGTCGATCCTTACCCTCGAAGAGAGTCTGGCGCCGACTGACGACACGAGCGACCCCGTCGTTCTGTCGGAACCGGTAGCGGCCACCTGGTCTCAGCAAGACGCGAACGCCGACAACCGACCGCCCCATGCGGCCTATTCCGGCGGGCTCATCGTCGACTGGAGCCTAGACGTCGGGAGCGCCGAGACTCGAACCTCACGCATCCTGGGCCAGCCGGTGGTCGGGGACGGACACCTCTATTTTTTGGATGCCGACGGCCGCGTGATCGCGTTGTCGCTGCAAGCCCGGCGATCAGCCTGGACCCGATCCGTCCGCCCTGACGGAGAGGACGGGGGCCGTGGTATCGGAGGCGGCGTCGCCCTGGACGGCGGCACCCTGTTCGTGAGCACCGGGTACGGCGAAGTACTGGCACTCAACGCCCTGAACGGGGACGTGCAGTGGCGTCGTCGGTACGGGATTCCGTTCCGTGCGGCGCCAACCGTGCATGGAGCCCGCGTGTACGCCGGACTAATAACCGACCAAACCGTCGCGCTTCAGCGCGGCGACGGCAGCGAGATCTGGTTGCATGAGGGCGCACTCAAGCACGGCCCATCGCTGCTGAACGCCCTGCCTGCCGCTGCCAACGACGACGTCGTAATCGCACCCTATTCCACGGGTGAAATCGTCGCCGTGCGGGCTGACAACGGACGAGAGGCCTGGCGGATTCCGCTGGCGGAGGTCCTTCAGGGTGCGATCCAGATCGAAATCGAGGATATCGCCGGTGGCCCTGTCATCGACGCCGACTCTGTCATCGCCGGCGGCGCCACCGGGCAGCTCGGAAGGTTCGACCTCCAGACCGGGGCACTGCAGTGGCGGGTTCCACTGACCATCGCGCACACGCCGCGCGTGACCGGGGAGTGGATGTACGCCTTGACCGCCGAGGGGGAAATCGTGTGCCTCCGGCAGAGCACGGGCAACGTGCGCTGGCGTACCAATCTGGCGGACGCCCTTGCCATCGACGACGACGAGGACCTGTCCTGGGCCGGGCTGATCATCGCCGGCGGGCAGGTGCTGGTAGCCGGATCCCGGCGAATGGTCAGCCTCGACCCCTCCGACGGCTCGGTGCTGAACACAGCCGCCATCCAGGGGGACCCGGCAAGCGCACCGATCGTGGCCGACGGCACGTTGTACGTGCTGACTCGCGAGGGCGCGGTCGTAGCGCTGAACTGAGGGCGGCGTTCATGCAGTTGCGGGTGGCAATCGTTGGCCGCCCCAACGTCGGCAAGTCCACGCTGTTCAACCGATTGGCGGGCCGGCGGGCGGCGCTCGTCGACCCCAATCCCGGCATGACGCGGGACCTGAATGTCTCGTCCGGGCAAATCGGGGCTGAGGACTTCCAGATCGTCGACACGCCCGGTCTCGAAGAGGCCGACGCCGGCACGCTGGCTGCCCGAATGAGCGAAGCAAGTGAACGGGCCCTCGCCGAAGCGGATCTGGTCCTGTTCATGATCGACGGCCGGCAGGGCGTGACCCCGGTCGATCGCGAGTACGCACGTCTAGCGCGAATGCACGGCCGCGAAGTCACCCTTCTGGTCAACAAGTGCGACAGCCCCACCTTGGCGGCCCAGGCGGTCGAAGGGTTCGAACTCGGGCTCGGTGAGCCGATCCCGATCTCCGCCGAACATGGCCTCGGGATCGGCGATGTCGAAGCGGTGATCGCTGCGCGGAACGTCCCCGCGGCGCCGGCTGATGCGGACGCCCCGGACCAGGCGCGGCCCATCCCCATCGCCATCGTCGGCCGCCCAAACAGCGGCAAGTCCACGCTTACCAATCGCCTGCTGGGCGAAGACCGGATGCTGACGGGGCCGGAACCCGGGATTACACGAGATTCGGTCGGCCACGCCTGGACCTGGCGCGGTCGCCGGATCGAACTCGTCGACACCGCCGGACTGAGACGAACCAGCCGGGTTGATTCCCGGCCGGAAGCGGTTTCCGCCGAGTCCACGAGACGGGCGCTTCGATTCGCGGAAGCGGCCGTGCTCATGCTCGACTGCAGCGAGGCGCTGGTGGACCAGGACCTCGCCATCGCGGCAGAAGTGGTACAGGAAGGCCGCGCGCTGGTGGTCGCCGCCAACAAATGGGACCTGGTCCGGCAACCCGCCGCCATGCGGCGGGCACTGGTCGAGCGGCTCGACGATACGTTGCCGCAGGCGCGCGGCGTCCCCTGTGTCGCGCTCTCCGCCTTGACCGGCCACGGGACCAGTCGCCTCATGCAAGCGGTCTTCACCGTCCATCAGCGATGGAACCGGCGCGTGCCGACGCCTGTGCTGAACCGCTGGCTACGCGCCCAAACCGACGCACACCAACCACCCCGCGCCGGCGGGCGGGCCCAGCGCCTGCGTTTCATGACGCAGGTCAACGTGCGCCCTCCGACGTTCGCCCTGTTCGCCAATCATCCGGGGGGACTGCCACGGAGCTATGTCCGCTACCTGGCCAATGGCCTCCGCGAGACCTTCGACCTTGACGGCGTGCCCCTCCGGATCATGGTCCGCAAAGGCGACAACCCCTACGCGGGCAAGGCCGACAACTGAATCAGGCGAGGATGCTTCCACAGGCTGCCAGACGCCTGTGCCGGCGTGCCCGAAAAGACGTACCCGCGCGGCCGCAACGACCGCGACGACGTCCCGGGCTGGTCCTGCCCGGCATCATTGCGCGGCTGCCCGGGGCCGCGTTTGTCCGACATCAGACAGGGCTCTCTGGAGCGGTAGCGAGACGCTGGCGATTCAGCTTGCGGTCCCCGCCTTGCGGCGGCTGTGCTGGCGGCCCATTGCGGCGACCTCACGGGTGGTGGCACCGATCTTCACTCCGGCATCAATGAGCGCGACCACGTTGTCGCGCTGCATGATGTCGAGGAAAGCGATTCCTGACCGGTCGCAGGCTGCCTTGACCTGTTCCCTTGCCGCCAGCATGTCAGGCGGATAGGGCGGATCGTGTGCCTCCCGGTACCCGTAGGACATGCCCATGTCACCGGGTCCCCATTCGGCGAAGGCGATTCCCGGTACGGCGACGCTGGCCTCCGCCTGAAGCAGCGCCCGCCGGTTTTCGATCTTCAGGCCCAGCATCAGTTCACCGCTTGGGTTGAGCGGCCAGACGTCGGCGCACTCCAGATAGTCCGCCACCGGCAGACCCCAGATTTCGGCGGCGGTGTGCTGGCCACCTGATCCACGCCGGCCCGCTTCCAGGTGACTACCGACGCCAAGATCCTGAAAGGAATACCGTGCCCCCTCGACAAACGCCTTCACGGCTGCAGGGGCTTCCGCATGACACAGGATCAGGCCATGCACCCCCATGGCCAGGGCTTGCTGGACCATCCAGCGATTGGTGCGCACGGTTCGGGCGTCACTGCCGTCGGTCGGCAGCGTGACGATCACGGCCGGAGTACGGTGACCGGTGTCGGTGGGACCGCCGGCCACCAGCCCGCGCATGAAGTCGCCCAGGCGCGTCGTGTCGAAGGGTTGGTGCTCCAGGTCCACGATCAGGCAGTCGGCCCAGGTGCCGGCCTGCCGGACGCCGCTCCCGTGGGTCAGCTCGACGACCGTATCGCTGTACACCGGCTGACCTGCTGCCAGCAGTTCAATCGCGCGGTTGATTCTGGGCACTGACGTATCCTGCTGAACGGATGGGCAGTTCAAGGGGTTCCGGACCCGCAGGAACGAGCCCTGGGCACGGTGCTGATATCAGGCTACCGGTCTCTGCAGCGGTCCCCGCGACCAATCGCACCTCCTGCGGAAAGGCACGGCAAAAGGGGCTGGGCGCTCGTTCCGCCGTGTCTCTACGGATTCCAGGTGCCAGCCCTGACCAGCTCGTCGGCGACACGGTTCAGTGCCCGCCCGAACAGCTCCAGCGCCTCGTCCACCTCGGCCGTGGTGATGACCAGGGGCGGCGAAAACGACACCGCATCGCAAAGCGGCAGCGAGCGGGTGATAAGTCCCTCTTCCATCGAGTACTTGCTGAGCATGGGCCCAACGAGGAGGTCGGGGTCGAACGCCTCCTTGGTCTCCCTGTCCTTGACCAATTCGACGGCCGCCAGCAGGGCATCGCCACGCACCTCGCCGACCAGCGGATGGTCGGCGGCGACCTCGCGCAGCCGCCGCTGGAAATATGCGCCGACCTCGGCGCATTTCTGCGGCAGGTCCAGCCGCTCCATGATGTCAAGGTTGGCCATGGCCGCTGCGGCCGCGACGGGATGCGCGCTGTAGGTGTAGCCATGCGCAAAGGCGGCGACGCCAGGGGGGCCTTCCTTGATGACTTCCCAGATCTCCTCGGAGATGATGCTGCCCGACATCGGCACGTAACCGCTCGTCAGCCCCTTGGCGATGGTCATCATGTCGGGTTCGATGGCGTAGGTCTCGGACCCGAACCAGTTGCCGGTCCTGCCGAAACCGGTGATCACTTCATCGGCGATCATCAACACGTCGTACTTGCGCAATACGCGCTGAATTTCCGGAAAGTAGCCCTCCGGCGGGATGATCACGCCGCCGGCGCCCATCACCGGTTCCGCAATGAACGCCGCCACCGTCTCGGGGCCCTCTGCGAGAATCATTTCCTCGAGCTTCCGCGCGCACGCTTGCGAGAAGTCGCGCTCGCTCATCCCCGGCTCCGCGTGCCGCCAGTAGTGCGGGGTCTCGGTATGAAGGACCATCGGCAACGGCAGGTTGAACGCCGTGTGCACGTTCGACAGCCCGGTGAGGCTTGCCGTCGCTACGGTGACGCCGTGATAGGCGCGCTTGCGGGAGATGATCTTCCGCTTTTCGGGCTTGCCGCGCAGATTGTTGTAGTACCAGACCAGCTTGACGTTGGTGTCGTTGGCATCCGAGCCCGAGTTGCCGAAACTTACCTTGCTCATGTTGTCGGGCACGAGGCGCAGGAGCCGGTCCGCGAGCCGAATGGGCGCCTCCGTCCCCATCGAGAAGAAGCTGTGGTAGTAGGCCAGCTCATCCGCCTGCGCCGCGATCGCGTCGACCACCTCCTTGTGTCCCCACCCGATGTTGACGCACCAAAGCCCGGCTACGGCATCGATGTATTCCTTGCCCGCTGAATTGGTGAGCCGCACGCCGCTTCCCGACACGATGATCTCGGGACCGGTCTCAAGATGCGACTTGAGCGCCGTGTAGCCGTGCAGAAAGCTCTGCTTGTCCATTTCCTCGAGAGAGAGGTTGTGGTCCTGCCTGATTTCCATCTCCGGTCCCCCGCCGCCGTGCCGGTCGATTGGCCGCCGCCTGACCCCTGTTTCTGCCTGCCTTGACCGGCAGTGGCCCGGCGCGAGGCCCGATCATAGACACCGGACCTGCGTTGCAGGTCAGCGCCCGTGGGACGATCCTCGCGCTGCTGCTTGCGTCGAGCGACCAAATTCGCGAGAACCATCCGTTTCGCAGGAACGCACGGACCGCAGGGACACATGACCAGCCGCCTCTTCACCCCTATCACGCTCCGCGATCTGAAGCTCGCGAACCGGATCGTGGTCTCGCCCATGTGCCAGTACCAGGCCGTGAACGGAGCAGCCCAGGACTGGCACCTGATGAATCTGGGCCAGTACGCCATGGGCGCGGCCGGACTGGTGTTCGCCGAGGCCACCCACGTTGCGCCGGAGGCGCGGATTACCCATCGCTGCCTCGGTCTCTGGTCGGACGAAACGGAAGCCGCGCTCGCCCGGGTCGTGAACTTCTGCCGCGAGCACGGGGTCACCGCGCTTGCGGTCCAGCTGGCCCATGCCGGGCGCAAGGCGTCCTGCAATCCGCCCCTGGCCGGCGGGAAGCCATTGGGGCAGGAGCAGGAAGCATGGACCACGGTGGCGCCCTCACCCATTCCCTATGACGAGGGCTGGCACGTGCCCACGGCCCTGGACCTCTCCGGGTTGGCTCGGGTCAAGCGGCAGTTCGTCCAGGCGGCGAAACGGGCGGCCCGTCTGGGCTTTGATGTCGCCGAGGTGCACGCCGCCCACGGTTACCTGCTGTCGGAATTCCTTTCGCCGCTGTCCAATCAGCGCAAGGACGCCTACGGCGGCAGCCGGGAGAACCGGATGCGCCTGCTGCTGGAGATCTTCGAAGCGGTCCGCGCTGTCTGGCCCAAGGCCAGCCCCCTCGGGGTCAGGATCTCGGCCAGCGAGTGGGTGGAAGGCGGTTGGGACCTCTCCGACAGCGTCGCGCTCGCACACGAGTTGAAGGCCGCGGGCTGCGACTTCCTGGATGTCTCATCGGGCGGGAACCACCCGAAACAGGCAATCTCGCTGGGCCCCGGTTATCAGGTTCCGTTCGCGGACCGCATCAAGACTGAAACCGGTATCACCACCATGGCCGTCGGCATGATCACCGAGCCACGGCAGGCCGAAGACATCATCGCCTCGGGCAAGGCGGACATGGTGGCGTTGGCCCGGGGGATGATGTTCGATCCCCGCTGGGCCTGGCACGCCGCGGAAGAACTGGGCGCCGACACGGCGTACGCCCGGCAGTACGCGCGCTGCCATCCTTCCGGACGCCCGCAGGTGTTCCCGGTCCGGCAAGTCGCCAGCTAGCAGTCAGGCATCACGGGAAGCGCGTGCATCTGGCGATGGCCCCTCGGTGCCTGAGGGGCCGTCGCCAATACTCAGGTCTTGCCCGTCACCGCTTCGCTCGATGGCCTCAACCGCGACTTGGAAGACGCGGATACCTGCTGTCGTACGTACGCCCTACCCGCGTTGGTGAGCCGATCAATCGTGACCTGTGGACAGGCCCCGCTGTCGGGATAGGCGACGGATTCCCCCGCTCTTGGATCATTGCGGGTGCGTCAGCGGACCCGTTGCGTCCCCACGATCTCCGATCCCGCACCGGCGATCGGGTAATGCCCGCTGTAGCCGATGCACGATCCGAAAAGGTATTGTCGAGAGGTCCATCAACGGCCTTGCTGATATGGTTCAGCCGGTTAACTGAAAGGCCACCGCCGAAAGAGGAAGTGATGCCTGAGACACCCCTGCTGGATACCGTCGGGGATCCGAGCGAACTCAGAGCCTTGCGGCCGGAACAGCTGCGACAGGTCGCGGACGAACTGCGTGCAGAAACGATCGATGCGGTTTCGGTGACGGGTGGCCACCTCGGCGCCGGCCTGGGCGTGGTCGAACTCACCGTCGCGCTCCATTACCTCTTTGACACGCCTTCCGATCGCATCATCTGGGATGTTGGACATCAGGTTTACCCCCACAAGATCCTGACCGGTCGACGCGACCGTATCCGCACCCTTCGCCAGGGTGGTGGATTGTCAGGCTTCACCAAGCGATCCGAGAGCGAGTACGACCCGTTCGGCGCGGCACACGCGTCGACCTCCATCTCGTCCGCTCTCGGGTTTTCGGTCGCCCGTGATCTCCAGGGCAGGGACAACAAGGTCGTCGCCGTCATCGGGGACGGCGCGATGACCGGCGGCATGGCCTTTGAGGGGCTCAACAACGCTGGCGCAATGGCCAACAAGCTGATTCTGGTCCTGAACGACAACGAAATGTCAATCGCCCCCCCGGTGGGGGCTCTGTCGGCGTATTTGTCGCGTCTGATTTCGTCCAAGTCGTATCGGTCTTTGCGTGATATCGGATTGCAGATGTCAAGGCGGTTTCCCGACTCGTTGCAACGGTCGGCACGGCGCGCCGAGAGCTACGCGCGGAGCTTGCTGACCGGCGGCACACTGTTCGAACAGCTGGGCATGTTCTATGTGGGCCCGATCGACGGTCACAACATCGACCATCTGGTTCCAGTGCTGCGCAACGTACGCGATGACCAAGCCGAAGGTCCCATTCTGGTTCACGTGGTGACGGAGAAGGGAAAGGGGTATGCCCCGGCGGAAGACTCCGAGGACAAGGGTCACGGCGTCGGCAAGTTCGATGTGGCCAGTGGCGCACCAAAGGGCGGCGGCGGCGCCAACACTCCGCCGAGCTACACGCGCGTCTTCGCGGATGCCCTGATCGAGCAAGCACGCCGCGACGACAAGATCGTCGCCATCACGGCCGCGATGCCCTCGGGAACCGGCGTCGACCGATTCGGAAAGATCTTCCCGGATCGAACCTTCGATGTCGGGCTGGCCGAGCAGCACGCAGTGACGTTCGCGGCCGGTCTGGCTGCCGAAGGGATGCGACCCTTTGCGGCCATCTATTCGACCTTTCTGCAGCGGGCATTCGACCAGATCGTCCACGACGTCGCCATCCAGAGCCTGCCTGTTCGATTCGCGATCGATCGTGCAGGCTTCGTCGGGGCCGACGGACAAACGCATTGTGGCGCCTTCGATATCACCTACCTCGGCTGCCTTCCCGGAACGGTGCTGATGGCGGCCGCCGACGAGGCTGAATTGGTCCACATGGTGGCCACCGCGGTCAGCATCGATGATCGCCCGTGCGCGTTCCGCTATCCCCGTGGAAGCGGCGTTGGGGTCACCCTTCCGGACACTCCGGAAGTGCTGCCGATCGGTCGAGGCTGCGTCATCCAAGAGGGCACGAAGGTCGCCCTGCTCTCATACGGCTCGCGGCTGCAGGACTGCCTCAAGGCTGCTGAAGAACTCGGTTCAAGCGGTCTCTCGACAACGGTGGCAGATGCCCGCTTCGCGAAGCCGCTCGATGAGGACCTGGTCAGGCGCCTCGCAGCCAACCACCAGGTGCTGGTCACGGTCGAAGAGGGTTCGATCGGCGGATTTGCCTCCCAGGTGATGCACCTGCTTGCGCGGGAGGGCGTGTTCGATTCCGGCCTAGCGTTCCGCCCGATGGCCATGCCCGACATGTTCCTTGACCACGACACACCTGCCGCGCAAGTTGAACGTGCCGGTCTCGATGGCGCCCGCATCGTCACAACCGTGCAGAGTGCGCTCGGAACAGCGACGTAGCCGGGCCACGCGGCCGCCGCGGATAGCCGGATTTCTCTTCCGATTGCCCTGCCGCACGCCTGGGCGAACGTCCGTTCGAGGCGCGCGGCCTCCGGCATGACGAGCGTCGGGCATTGCCGGGGTTCAGGCCCACCGTCGGCAAAGGGTCGATTGATCCATGGCGCTGCCGCGGCTCCCTGACGAACAGCCCGGCATTCTCTGAGCCGATCGCTGTTGCGAATCTCCCCATTCATGGATTGAACTTCCGTTCGAATCTGCGCGAACCTTGACACTGTCGAAGAGCCGGCCCCCATCGCCAGTGGTTTGGTGGCCAGGCGGTACTGGTGCAAACGATCCCTGCCGTCGCCACGATGCTGGTCAGCCCGCCCTGCCAGCACTTGCCCAATGTCATGCGGCCAACAGCGAACGCCTCCATGTCCAGGTGAGCCGCAATACGAGAATTTCCGATGTAGTCAGCAATATGCGAATGATTTGCATTCGCATCATTTCTCTAGTAGAGTGCCCCGCGTTGCGACCGAGAAGTCGGCAGCGATGGAGGGATGCACACCGCCAGCTGCCTCGGTAACAGCAGTGCGGCCAGGGAGCCTGTCCGTCCGTCCGCTTAACCCGCGGCCGGCACCTCCTCACGAACAGGCTCCCTGACGCCAATCTTAGAGGACCACGCCGTCGAAACAGCCGGCAACCAGCAACCCCGTTCAGGCCTACCCTTTCGCCCAGCCAGTAGTGCTCGGCACGGCTGAACCCCTGCCTATCCGAACGTGCTCCCCTCGTCCGAAGTCATCCAGATTCAGCCGCACGCTTACCAGCGGCAACGTGAAGGCAACAAAGATGTCGCCCCGTAAACTCCCGTTGATTGTTCAAGAGATCGGCAGAGCCGACCCGAGTGACACCGCTGTGTTTGCCGAGTCATCGGCGCGGTACACGCGATCGTCAGGTACTAACCACTCGCTTCCGAACTGAGCCCTTCGGTGACCGAGGCGCCCGGCTCTGCCGGAAACCCGTACAGCCGGGCCGCGTTTTCCCACAGGACCTTGCCTTGGATCCGCGGCTCCACCCCCGCCATCTCGCGGGCAATGAATTCCTGGCTGTCCGGCCACACGCCGTCCGGATGCGGGAAGTCCGAGCCCCACATCACGTTATCTTCACCGAGTACGTCGATCAGACGAATGCCAATGGGGTCGCTCTGGTAGGTGGCGTAGCATTGGCGGCGCCAGTATTCGGACGGCTTCATCTTGAGTTCAAGGTCTCGGAACTGATCCTCCCACTCGAGATCCATATGCTCGAGCACGTACGGAATCCATCCGATCCCGGCCTCACCGATGACGAGCCTCACTCCCGGATACCGCTCGAGCACACCACCGTAGATCGCCTCCATCAGCTTGTCGGCCATCTTGAGCTGGAAGCCGGTGATGAACGTGGCAAAGGCAGCCCGCCACTCGAGTCGAGTAAGGCCTTCCGGCTCCGGCTGCCTGCCGCCGATGGTGTGGATGTGAACGGGCAGCCGGCTGGCGTCTACCGCCTCCCAGAGCGGGTTCCAGTGGTGGTGATAGAGCGGCTTCATGTCGAGGGTATTGGCGATCTCGAGACCGCGAACGATGCCCCGCTTCGTAACCCGCTCGATCTCGGTAACGGCAACCCCAACATCGTGATTCGGAACGCAGGCAATGCCGGCAAAACGGTCGGGGTTTGAAGCACAGAAATCGGCGAGCCACGAGTTGTAGATGCGCATCACCTCGGCGGCGGCTTCAGGATCGTTCAACCGGTTCGCTGCCCCGAGAATCCCGTAGAGCACCTCGCCACGCACGCCGTCGAGGTCCTGGTCCCGGACCCGGAGCTCCGGATCCGTGAGCCGACGGACTCCCCGCTGCCCGTCTTCATAGAGCCCCTGAGCAGCCATTCGGTCCGACCGGTGAATCTCGCCGGGCACGTATTCTCTCCCCGCCGACCCCATGCCGTTCACCAGCCCGAAATAGGCACCACCCTTCGACACCCAGACGCTGCGCCCGCGCTCGTCCCGGTCCACGTAGGGCATGCGGTCCCGGAGGCGCTCTGGCGCCATTGCCGTGAAGAGGTCGGGCGGCAGCCAGATGAGATCGATATGGCAGTCGGCGGAGACCACCTTCCCTCGAAGATCCATTTGGTCCCTATTCCCTCGTCCCGTGTCGGGCGGTCGATTTCGCTCACCGGTTGTCGGGAGCCGGCCGTATCTCACCGGTTTCAGTGGCTTGATCGGTTCCAGCGTAGCGTATTCGACGGACAGCCACCGCTGCCTTCGCGGGCTCCACAAGGAGGTTCTGGTCGACTCCGCCGCAACCAACATGGCGTCGGCCTGTCGCGACACCATCGGCCTGTAGATGCGACGAGCGAATAGCAGTTAGTTCAGTGATTTAGCTTCGGGCGGTGCGTCGGTACGTGTAGAGGCCCGCGAGTACGATGAGGCCTGCTCCAGCCAGCGTGTTGATGCCCGGAACCGTATTGAAAAGGAGAATCCCGTAGCTGACTGCAAACAGGAGTTGGATGTACGTCAAGGGGCCCAGTTTGCTCGCCTGGACCCGGGCAAAGGCAAAGCCCGCCAGATACTGGCCAAGTGCACCGAAACCGCCGATCACCGCCAACATGCCCCAGCCCGCCGCATCCGGCACCTGCCAATCGAACGGTACGATTGCGCTGGTGGCCACGACCCCCGCCAGCGAGGAATAGAGAAGACCGGTTTCCGGCGGGTCGACCACGGACACGAACCGGCTGGACAGCATGTAGAACGCGAAGAGAAAAGCGCCCGTGACTCCGGCCGCGACGCCCGTCAGCGTACCGGGAGGCAGCGCATCCGGATCCCCCGTCATCGCGGCGATCAGCGCAAACGGCTGCACCACGATCAAGACACCGACAAAGCCGATCAGAGCGGCGCACCATTCCTGCCAGCCGACGCGCTCGCCCAGCGTCACCCCGGACAGCACCGACATGATCAGCGGGGCGGTAAAGATGATCGCCGTCGCCTCGGCGATGGGTAGCCGCGCAAGCGCGTGGAAGTAGAAAAACGTCATGCCGAAGAGGAACACGGAACGAACGATCTGTGCGCGCGGGCGATGACTCCGGTGGAAGCGTGGTCCTCGTCCCAGCACCCGGAGTACCGCCATCACCGCGACGATGAGAATGAAGTGGAAGGTGTATCGGGCCCACACCACCTGCAGCACGGGAAACGACTGCGACAACCACTTCCCGTACGCCTCCATCGTCGAGAACGACAGGAGCATGCAGAAGAAGAAGAGAACTCCGACCTGCTGCTCGCCTGCCGTCTTATCCGTCGCCATCAACAAGCGCCCCAGGTGTCGTGCCGATTGCAGCCGCTGGCTGGTTTCGTGAACGCACCGTTCCTCTCAACCAGGCCGTACGTCCATGTAGCCGGGCGGAGCGGGAGTTCGTTCGAAGCTTCTGCACTGCGCCTGCTCCCCACCCTGACCTGCGCCAGCACGATCGGCTTCCTGCCTGTTCGCATCGGCTTGACCGCCCGGTCGTCGCGATCTGACCACGGCGCCAAGCGGCGACGCCCAATCGCTTCAGCGAGGCTGATCGACGGCTGACACGGGGGGCGGCACTGGTTCACGGCGGCGGCGACGTCTCTAAACCGGGTCCCCCCGATAGAGCGCCGCGATTGCAGTACTGTCGGCACCGGCGTGTCCACGCTGGACCATCAGCCGATGCAATTCGGCAGCCGTCACGGCCATGGGCATCGAGGAAGCGGTCGTGCGCGCAAGATCGGACACGGTGTCGAGGTCCTTGAGCATCGTTCTGATGTGCGATTCCACCGTCACGTCGCCGGCCACCATCTTCGGAAAGAACTGTTGCAGGAGCAGGGAGTCGGCGCGGCCTCCGGCAAGAGCATCGGGGAGCCGGCCGGCGTCGATCCCCGCGCGTGTGGCGAGAGCTGCCGCTTCGGCCAGAACGGCAACCCCGCAACCGACAATCGTCTGGTTGATCAGCTTCGTGGTCTGGCCCGCGCCGATCGGCCCCATCAGCGTGAAGCGGCGCGCCAGCACGGCGACGACCTCGCGGGCACGCTCGAAATCCTCCTCGCTGCCTCCGGCCATGACCGTCAGATTCCCCGTTTCCGCACCTACCACGCCGCCCGATACGGGCGCGTCCATCCAGCGCATTCCCGTTTCCCGCTGCAGGCGCGCCGCCATGTCCCGACAGGCGTCCGGGCGGATCGAGGACATGTCGACCAGCAACTTTCCGTCCGCACCGCCGGCAGCAATGCCCTCTTCGCCAAACACGACAGCCTCGACAGCTTCGGTATCGGAGAGGCATGTGAAAACCAGATCGGAAGAGCGAGCTACATCGGCCGCTGACTGTCGGCGCTCCGCACCACGCTCGACGAACCGGTCGAGTTTGGCGGGGGTACGTCCCCAGATCGACACCCCGTAATCCGCTTCGAGCAGCCGTGCAGTCATCGGCGCCCCCATAAGGCCGAGGCCGATGTATCCGAGGCTCGGTTTGTTCTGACCCATGGCATTCCCTCCTGGCTTCGTCTGTCCGAGCCGGGTTGTCGACGGCGCTTAGATTCAGCCGCTCCCGCGCGGCTCCCGGGGAGCATAGAGACCGGCTGCAAGGTATCTGCGCATCTGTCCCCGACGCTCCGAGAACACGGGCACCACGGCCGCGGCTCGCGCGGAGCGACAGGCTCTATACACTCCGCGCCGGTAAGTCAGGCTGGCCCCTTTTCCACCGCATGCGGAGCGCTCGTGCACAACACCCTCGAAGGCGTTCGCGTCCTGGACTTCACGCAGGTTCTAGCCGGCCCGTACTGCACGCAGCAACTGGCGCTGCTCGGCGCCGAAGTCATCAAGGTGGAGAACCGTGCGGGCGGCGACCAGGCGCGCCAGACGCTCCCGGCGACCGATCCGGACCTGGAAGAGCTTGGCGCTTCGCCGTTGTTCCTGGCCGTGAACACGGGGAAGCGTTCGCTGACCCTCGACTTGAAGCATGAGCGTGCGGGCGAAGTCATTCGCCGTCTGGCTGCCAGCTCGGACGTGCTCGTCGAAAACTTCAAGGCCGGAACCATGGACCGCCTGGGCTTTGGCTATGGCGCCATGAGCGCGATTAACCCGAAGCTGATCTACTGCGCGATTTCCGGCTACGGCCAAACCGGTCCGCGCGCGTCCGCTGCCGCGTACGACGCCGCCATACAGGCGGCGTCCGGAATGATGTCCGTAACCGGCACGCCGGAGACGGGACCGGTCAAGACGGGTCATTGGACGATCGACATGACAACCGCGACGCAGGCCTGTTTCGCGATTTCGGCCTCGCTCTTTTGTCGAGAGCGGACGGGTCAGGGCGACTTTCTCGACCTCTCCATGCTGGACACCGCTGCCGGCGTCATGGCGCCAAATCTCACGATGTATTCGATGAACGGAACCGTCCCGAACCTGTCAGGCAACCGGTCGCAGACCGGCAACCCGGTCGCTGACGTGTATCCGGCCAGCGACGGGCTCGTGATGATCGCCGCAGCCACTCAGAGCCAGTTTCTGTCACTGACGTCGCTTCTCGGTCGCGAGGAACTGACGACCGACCCTCGCTTTGTGACGCTGTCAGACCGAATCGCGAACGCCAACGAACTTCGTGTCATCCTTAGCGATGCGTTCTCCCGAGATAGCGCCGCAATTTGGGAAGACCGTCTGGCGGATGCCGGTATTCCCGCCGCCCGCGTGTCGACGATTCCGCAGGTCTGGCACGAGAATGCCCAACTGGCCCATCGGGGCGTCTTCCAGTCCGTGCCACGCCAAGACGGGGCCGGGGAAGGTCACTGGCCATACGTTGACGTGGCCTTTCGCGGCATGCGGAAAGTCGGGCGGACGCCCCACCCGGCCCCTCTGCTAGGCGAACACACCGAAGAGATTCTCGCCGAGGTCGGGTTCTCGCCGACCGAGATCGGCGAGCTTCGATCTCAGAACGTCGTGTAACCCACCCGAGCCGCCCACCGCGGAGAATGTGTCAGGTGGAACGTTCGCTCCAGCCGCACATCCTGGGTGCCGCGCGCATCCGCCCTGATCGCTTACCGCTAACCTGCAGTTCAGGCGGCACGTTCACCTTGGCCCGGTGACATTTGGGAATGCGCCCCGTCCCCTCTAGACTAGGTGCCGCCACTGGGCATGGGAGAATTTGATGCGTTCAACGATGCTGTTTGCCGTCGCGGCGTTGCTGATCACGGCCGCCAACGCGCGCGGCGTGGATCCTGCCGGGTCCGAGCTTTGGGAAGACCTCAGTGGCGCCTATCTCGGCGAGGACGCCGAGGTGACGTTCAACGATTCCATTCGCCTCATGATGGCCGACCGGGTCGAGAGCGCGCACGAAGTGCCAATCATGGTCAAGGTACCGCACGATTTGCGTGACATGCAGGAACTCGTGCTGCTGGTGGATCGCAACCCCATTCAGCAGGTTGCGCGGATCACGCCGCACCGTCGACTCGAGTCCGTCGGGATGAACATCCGGTTGGAAGAATCGACACCCGTCCGAGCCGCCATCCTGGATCCATCGGGAATCTGGCACGTTGCCACCAAATCGGTGCTGGTCATGAGCGCCGGCGGATGCTCTTCTCCGCCACCAGATGGCGCAGTGGTTGCGGCAGTCGGCGACGTCAATATCAAGCAGTTCGAGCGGCACGGTGGCGCCAGCCGGCTCAAGGTTCGCATTCATCACCCGATGGACACCGGCTTCGTCGTTCTGGAGGATGGCGATGTCGTCCCGCCCTATTACGTCGAGAAGGTCCGAATTGAGGACGAGCGGGGCGTGATCGCCGACATGCTGACCTGGGCAGCGATGTCGCGGGATCCCGTCATCACCATCGATCTTCCGACCGAGGGCCAGTCCGTGCGGGTCTCGGGCAATGACTCCGAAGGCCTGTCGTTTGAAGGACTCGAGAACGCCCCTCTCATGTAGTCGTCGTGCAGCCGGGCTCGCCCGGGCTGCCGCCTGCCTGATCCTTTTCACCACGGTCGCGTGGGACGCAGTCGGCGCGTCCTACGGATTGCGTCCGCAGCCGGTCGCGCCGGGCGTCTACGTATTCCCCGGGTCACAGGACGCCCTTACTCCCGACAATGGCGCCAACATCGCGAACACCGGTTTCATTGTGGGATCGCGAGAGGTCCTAGCGGTTGAGGCCGGCCCGACCCGGCGATACGGCAAGGAAATGTTGGCCGCCATCCGGTCTGTCACGGACCTGCCGGTCCGCTACGCCGTGATTACGCACCGGCATCCCGATCATTCCTTCGGCCTCGGCGCCTTCCGAGAGGCCGGCATCGACGTCCTTATGCATCCCGCTGAAGCCGAAGGTCTCGCCAACGAGGGGCCGGCGCTTCTGGAGTTCATGACCGCACTTGTGGGCGAAGCCTGGACCCAGGGAACCACCATCGAAGCGCCGTCGGAGACGCTGACGGAGGATCGCCACGTGGACCTTGGCGACCGGCCGGTGGACATCCTCGTGCTGGAGGGTGGGCACAGTTCGGGTGACCTCGTTGTCCACGACCGGACATCCGGGGTTGCGTTCTTTGGCGATCTGCTGTTTGTCGGGAGGGCGGCCACCGTGCCGCACGCCGACATCGGCGTCTGGCTCATGCACCTTGACCGACTTGAATCGCTGCCCTGGACGACAGGCGTGCCCGGGCACGGCCCCATCCTTGACGACCCTGCCGGGTTCGCTGACACGCGCGACTGGATCCGCTTTCTGCGCAGCCGGATCCTCGAGGCTGTACTGACCGGTGAGAGTCCGGCTGAAGTCCTTGATCCCGGAGTCCCGGAACCGTTTGCCGGAATGGTGGAAGCCGGTCCCACGTTCGGGCGGGCTGTGCTTCAGCTGTACAGACGGTACGAAGCCATGGACCCGGCGGAGCTAGACGCCCTGGCCCAATAGCGAGCCCAGCCGGTCCGAACCGGCGCCTCGGATGTGCCGCGGTCGGGCTGGACTGCCCTCGACCGGCGACTGGCTTCCACGGCCAGAGAACCTGGACCCCAGGACCAGATTTCGCGAAGCGCTGTCGATCGCAGCGGACATTGGCGTCCGGATGCGGGGACGCCGCAGCAAACCTCACCGCTCAACAGTACCGCGGGCATTGCGGCACGGGGCCTCGTGTTGCCGACTTGGATCGAACCGCCAATGTGCCCCTGCGGGCTTTCCTTGGAGCCGAACGGGTCTGGCTACCCGCGCATCTGCTCAGCCGGCTTGGCGTCCCTGGGGCGCGTTGGGAGGTTCTCACTCTCGGTGATCCAACGACCGGCGGATTTGGGCCGCTGAAGCACATCGATTGCCATGCTGCCTGAGATTCTGGGACGGCGCCTGACCGTTCGCTTTGCCGAATCAATCTGATTGGCCAAGTCGGGGGCTGCCGGTCGGATCAGCGTAGCCAGCGTCCAGACCGCTCCGATGCCCATGAGTACTGCAGGATCGCTTGCGCAACGGAACACGATTCTCCGCGCGCCGCCATTGCTCGCGCCCATCCGAGTCGCCCTGCGGCCTCGGTCAGGTAGACCCGACTGCTTGGAGATGTCTGAGTGAGGAAGCATGTTCGGAATCCTGATTCTATCGCCGAACTAGGGGCAGAAAGGCGACTTGGCAAACCACGATGGCGATTCTCGGCCATGGACTGAGGACGCTACGAACGTGGACGGCTGCTCGGAGGATTAGGCGGACCGGACACTTGAGTCTCGCGAGCCGCGATGTCTCGGCTGATCAAGGGCAGTACCGGGCGCCCTGTCAGCGGGGTATAGCAGGATGACGGGGTCGAGGACTACTGCTCCGGCTCCCGAGCCACGTCATCGTCATCGGCGGTAGTGACACGTGGCTGCCAGTGTCTCACGACACCTCATTCGAGGATTCGCGGCTTCCTGCGACCAGATCGGGTTCGTCCTCCTCCAGGAGGGCGAGCAGGGTCCGCAACGTGCGTTCACCGTCTGCGGTCAGTCTCTCGCGGGCGCGCGTCTGGGCGGCTTCCCAGAGTGGAGCCGCTCGAACGAGCAGCCCCATACCAGTTTGGGTCAGTGTGACGATCCGGGTTCGACCGTCCTGGCCTACCGAGAGCGCAAGCAACTCACGGCGCTCTAGCACCCCGAGATTGCGCCCCAGCGTGCTGGGATCAAGCTGGTTCTTCTCGGCCAACGCCTTGATGGCGATGGGCTGGGCCTGCCAGACAGAAAAAAGGAGCCCCAGCTGGGCGATGTTCAGACCGGTCTCGGACAGCGCCTCGTCATAGAGTCGCGTCAGTGCGCGGGAAGCGCGACGCAGCCGGATACAGAGACAATCGAACTGGTCCATACCCTAGGCGGAGCGTCGCGCAGCCAACACGTCAATTCGCGGTCAGAGCGGCGATGAAAGCGTCGGTTTGCATGATCCTGTGACCATAGGTCGGAAAGCTGACATTAACCACCGCGTCCACTTCCCCCTGGCCGAAGGCGGCGATGCCATCAGACAAGAGCGTGGTGTGATAACCAAGTTCGACGGCATAGTAAGCCGTCGAGGCGATGCAGGTCGGCGCCCGCATCCCGGCCACGACGACGTATTGGATGCCCGCACCTTGTAGCAACGCCTGCAGGTTCGTTCCGGCAAAGCCGCTGGCCAGGCGGTGGTGCTGCGCCTCCAGATCGCCGGGCTGTTTCTGCAGATCCGGGTGATACTCGGCGCCCCAACTGCCTTTCTCGAAGACGGCAAATTGCGCAATGCTGCGCTGGGCCGGGTTGGGAAAGGGATACTCGTCGTAGACGCCGGGCTCGTAGTGAGCATGAGGCACATAGACGACCTTGGCACCGGCCGCGCGCGCCGCCGCCACCAGGTTCTTCAGGTTCTCGATCAGATTGGTGCTCTTGATCGTGCTCTGACCAAGAAAATAGGCCTTCCCGCCCTGTGACAGGAAGTCATTGTAGGGATCGACGAGCAAGATGGCGGTCCTTGTCGGATCGTAGTCGGCAGCAGACACACCTCGGGCCGCGCCCATCAGTGACAACGCGGCCAGAACAGGGATCAGAAGACTCTTGAAGGACATGGAGACCTCCTCCTGATAGCAGACATGCAACTACAGGTATATACCTGTATATCTACTGCTGCAAGCAACACGCAAACTCTGACCGGACGCTTCTCGGACATGTCGACGTTAATCGGATCGAGAGAATCGACCTGATCCCGAGGTCGGGGGTAGCCGATCGGGGGGCCTCTGCGAACGGAAACCTTGTGACTCCCTGACATCACGAGACGACGGGATGAAGCTGACAAAATCGCCGAAACTGGAGGCATTCGGTGTTGGACCGGTCGATAGCCTCGATTTGGCAACGCCAGCCTTCGCCTCGGACGAACGCGTGCCACAGCAATCGGGATGATGCCTTGTTATGCCTGCGGTAACGTCGCTTGCTTGGGCGCCGAACCCTCATCAGAACAAGCGGACAGGTCCCCATAAAGAGACAAACCACGAGAATTCATGTGGTGTCGAACGCGACCTGCACAGGAGAGCAGATGGCCTTGGTGGAGCCGAGGGGATTCGAACCCCTGACCTTCGCATTGCGAACGCGACGCTCTCCCAACTGAGCTACGGCCCCTCCGACGGCACTGTCTGGCACGTGACCGGAAAGGTGTCAAATGCTGGCTTGCCGCCGCCCTGCATCCTTCCCGGGTCCGAAAATGTAAATCGCGTATGAAAGCGTTTCCACGTGCTATATCCACGACCCTGAGCCGCGCCTATTTCCCGTGGCCCGCAATCGCTGCCCTAGCCCTGCTTCGGAGTCCTGGATGTCGGACGTGAACAAGATTGTGCTCGCCTATTCGGGCGGCCTCGACACCTCGGTGATCCTGCGCTGGCTGCAGGAGACCTACCAGTGCGAGGTGGTCGCCTTCTCAGCTGACCTCGGCTACGAGAGCGTGGAGCGGGCCCGCGCCAAGGCGGAGCAGATGGGAGTTCGCGACATCCGGATCGAGGACCTCCGGGAAACCTTCGTCCGTGACTACGTCTTTCCAATGTTCCGCGCCAATGCGCTCTACGAGGGCACCTACCTCCTTGGAACGTCGATCGCTCGCCCGCTGATCGCGCGCAAGCAGGTCGAGATTGCTGCCGAGACCGGCGCCGATGCGGTGGCGCACGGCGCGACAGGAAAGGGCAACGACCAGGTCCGCTTTGAATTGAGCTATTACGCGCTCAACCCCGACATACAGGTGATCGCCCCCTGGCGCTCCTGGAAACTGCAGTCCCGGACGGACCTGCTCACCTATGCCGAAGCGCACCAAATCCCGATCGACAACGTGAGCGCGGGCGAGCCACCATATTCAACCGATTCCAACCTTCTCCACACCTCCTACGAAGGAAAGGCACTGGAGGATCCCTGGCACGAACCCGACGAGGCAATGTTCCAGCGAACGGCTGCGCCGGAAGCCGGACCTGATGTGCCTCAGTACGTGGAAATCGACTTCGAGGAGGGAGACCCCGTCGCGGTCGACGGGACCCGCCTGTCCCCTGCCCGCCTGCTGGAACGGCTCAACGAACTTGGGGGTGCGCACGGGATCGGACGGCTCGACCTCGTGGAGAATCGTTTTGTCGGCATGAAGTCCAGGGGCGTCTACGAAACGCCGGGCGGCACCTTGCTCCAGACCGCTCACCGGGCCGTTGAATCACTCACACTGGATGGTCCCGCCATGCGTACGCGCGACGAGATCATGCCGCGCTACGCTTCGCTTGTGTACAACGGTTTCTGGTTCGCTCCCGAGCGCGAGATGCTCCAGGCCCTGATCGACGAATCGCAACGCAACGTTACCGGGACCGCCCGCCTCAAGCTCTACCGGGGATCTGCACGGGTCGTGGGACGCCGTTCTCCCAGAAGCCTCTACAGTGAGAGCATTGCCACCTTCGAGGCAGATTCGGTGTACGACCAGAAAGATGCCGAGGGCTTCATCCGCCTCAATGCGCTCCGCCTGCGGCAGCGGCGGCGGGTGGAGGGTGACCGCTAACCCATCGTGAGTTCGACGAGCAGGCTCCGAACGAACCAAACCGCCAGGATGAGAATGACCGGCGAGATATCAATGGTTCCGGTGTCCGGCAGAATTCGGCGAATGGGGCGCAGCATCGGTTCTGTAAGCCGGCCGAGTGCCTGGTGCACGCCGAAGACGAACCGGTTCCGGAAGTTGATCACGTCAAACGCGATCAGCCAGCTCAACACCGCCTGAATTACCACGATCCAGATGACCAGATTCAGAATCTTGTCGATCAGCAAGATAAGGCTGTTCATAGGTGGGGTCTACTCCGTAGGATAGTTCCGGTCAAGACCCTGTTTTGAAAAACATTATAGAAGAGCATGGTAACTGCGTCGTACATGCCCACTCTTCCCGGCATGGGACAATGCGCGGGGGTCAGTAGATTCTACCAACCCAACAGGATCTGACACGTCGCCGCCAGCTCAGAGACCTTCGCATTGTCGTAACCAGAAGGGCCAGCAGCCTTACTCACGCAGGCTGCCAACTTGGCCGCGTATGGTTTGGCGGTGTCTATAGAGCCGCTCTTGATGACCTTGTCCTTGATTGCATCGTTAATCAAAGCCCAGTCCCCAGCGGTCGCCAGTTTGTTGCCATATGGCGCGCTTCGCCATTCACTCACGCTTGCCTTATGAAGCGAACCGCCCTCATACCACTTGCCATTTGCGACGGACGAAGTCGGATAAATCAAGAGGGATCCCAACACGACTAACACGAATAGAGACTTCATGTTGCTATAAGACACAGTACAAGTTCTCCGTTCTGAGTTGTCGGCCAAGGCGAGAACGAGCCCCCGGCCGGAGCATCATAGGGTGCGGCCATCGTGAACGGCGCGTGTCCATGAACGGGCGCATAGCGAGGGCAAAAACCGACAGCCAGTACGCACGGATTATTGGGCAGGGCACGGGCGATTTACCATTGCGATGGGGCTCTGTGAGAGCCTGCCTTTCTAGAAACCGTAATGGAATGCGGTCCAGATAAGGAAATAACCCCTGACTATCCCCACGTCAGCAGGAGTCTGTTCATGAGAGCCCCCGCGCAGCCCGTGACACCAACGAGCGGTCAGTATATCGGCGGCACGCCGGCCAAGCGCCCAGGCGTGCGTGGCCGTGGCCCGACGGGCCGATGACGCGCGAATTCGCCGAGACCCTGCACGCCGGCTATACCCAGACCTTCGCGATCACCCGGGTGCTGGCCGACGAACACAGCGACTTCCAGCACATTCAGCTGTTCGAGAACCCGGCATTCGGCCGAGTACTCGCACTCGACGGAATCGTCCAGATTACCGAGCGCGACGAGCACACGTACTCGGAGATGATGGTACATCCGCCCGTATACGAACACGGCGGAGTCGAGCGCGTGATGATCGCCGGCGGCGGCGACGGCGCAGTCGCAGAAGAGGTGCTCAAACACCCGTCGGTCCGAATCGTGGATCTGGTGGACATTGACCGCCGGGTGGTCGAGCTCGCCCGAGAATTCCTGGGTGCCGTGCACGGAAAGGTGTTCGAGGATTCCCGCCTGCGGGTGCACTTCGACGACGCCAGCCATTTCCTGGACCGGCACCAGGGTACCTACGACCTGATCATCGCCGACCGACCCGATCCGGTGGGGGCAGCGGAAAGCCTGTTTGCAGAGTCGTTCTATCAGCGGGTGGCGGCGGCCCTCCGGGGCACCGGCATCGCCGTCTTTCAGAGCGGCGTGCCGTTCTTTCAGGAGGACGAGCTCCGGGACGTCTGCCGCAAGATGCATTCCGTTTGGGGTGAGGTGTCCACGTATCTCGCCGTTACCCCGACGTATACCGGCGGCCTGATGGCCATTACCCGGGGCTCCCCGAGACCGGTCACCCAACCCATGCTCGATGCCGCGCTCGAGCGAGCCCGACGGGGTCTCCTCAAGACCCGAACCTATACGCCCGATGTGCACCGGGCCGCGTACGCGCTCCCCGCCTGGATCCGCGCGATCACCGACGCCCCCTAGTCCGCGTGCCGCCCCGGGCCGATGAACAGGCTGTGCGGAGCCGGGCACCCATTGAACCGCGATGCGTAGACCGTGGTGTAGGCGCCAGCGCATCGGATTCTGATCCGATCTCCGGCCGCGAGCCCGAGCGGCAACTGATACTCGGCGGCCTCGTAGAGAATGTCGGCGCTGTCGCACGTCGGACCGGCAATCACGACCGGTCCGCATGGTTCGTCCGGGCCGGTGGCCGCGATGGGGTACCGGATCGCGTCACCTTCGGTCTCCGCCAGCCCACCGAAGCGCCCGATGTCGAGAAAGACCCAGCGGTGCGTGTCGGCTGGCGACTTCCGGGTCACGAGAACAACTTCGGACTCGATGACGCCAGCGGTCGCAACCAGGTAACGCCCGGGCTCAATTGCAAGGGACGGCACGGCGTCTCCGAAGTGCCGGGCCAATGCGTTCCGGATCGCACCGGCGCACGCTTTCAGGCTCGGAATTCCGTCGTGGTACTGAACCGGCAGGCCACCGCCGATGTTCATCGATTCGACGGGAAGGCCAACTGCTGCCATTCCTTCCGCCGTCCGTGCCGCGACGGCAGCGGCACGATTCCAACTCTCGGGATCCGTCTGCTGAGAACCAACATGGAAAGACAGGCCGGCCGGCCGGAGACCCAGCGCGGTCGCCCGACGCATCAGGTCGACGGCGCACTGTGAAGAGCATCCGAACTTGCGGTCCAGCGGCCATGCGGCCCCCGAGTTGTCCACCGCCAATCTGACCACGAGGGAGGATCCCGGTGCGTGCTTCGCGATCTTCTGGAGTTCCGGCAGCGAATCGCAGGCAAAGCTGCGGATGCCGTGACGCCAGGACCAAGCAATGTCTGCGGCCTTCTTGACCGTATTGTCGTAGGCCAGTCGCTCCGGCAGCACGCCGAGACGCAGGCACAGTCCAATTTCCGACCGGCTCGTGACGTCGAAGGAAGCGCCCAGCGAATGAAGGCAACTGACAATTACCGGTGCCGGATTGGCCTTTACCGAGTAGTGAACTCGCACTCCGGGGAACCTGTCCGTAACCCGGCGGTACGCAGCCGCGACTTCGCCCAGGTCAATGACAAGGCAAGGTGTCCGACGGCGGCGGGCATCAAGGAACCGCTCCGCTGCCGCGCTCACGCCGATTTGCCGGCGGCTGGGTAACTTCCGCGGCGGAGCACCTGAACCTGCTTGCTGGTCGGACGAAAATGTCGCTCCAGCTCCTGCAACGCAGCGCTCGCGTCAGTGCCTCCGCAAAGAAACGCATCGAACGCCACGTATCCGCGTTCCGGCCAGGTGTGGACGCTGATGTGCGATTCAGCCAACACGGCGACACCCGACACGCCCTGCTCATCGCCGAAGGGGTGAAGGTGAAGGTGGAGGATCGTGGCGCCAGCGGCGTGAGCGGCCTTCCGTATGGCAGCACCGATCGACTCGGCGCTGTCCAAGGCTGATGCCCCCCAAAAGTCGGCAATCAGATGGAGCCCCGCGTAGGTGGCGCCGGCCTCGGTAACGAACTTGTCTTCCCCAACCGTGCGGCCGGCCGTAGCAACAGGAGTACCGCAACCGGTCGAACTGCGAAGCATTGCTGAATTCTCGCGCTGGGGCAGGAAGGCCGGGCCAGGCCCCCAACCGTCAAGGCACGTCGGCAGTGATTGCGGAACCTAGACGCTTGCAGCAGTGCGATGCAACTCCGGGAACGGCGGGGCAGCTGCACTGGCAACCGGCCCGCCCTTCCGTTTGAACCCGCGTGCTGTCGGCATGACGGTCCGCGTACATCAGCGCGCCGGGCGCTCGCGCTCCTCCCGGTCAGGAATCGCCCCTGCCTTCGGTGCCGTCGTCGGCAGTTGACGTGCGTCGACGCGCGTCCGCCCAGGCTTGAAGGTCCTCTCGCAGATAGCGAATCCGGCCGCCAAATCGGTGAAACACGGGGCCTTCACCCGACGCCCGATATCGGTCCAGCGTGCGCACTGACAGGCCGAGCCAATCTGCCGCCTGACGCGGCGTGAGGTACCTGGGCATTTCGTTCATCGTGCTCTCCTCCTTCCGACTGCGCACCATCGAACTCCCGTGTCGCGTTCCAGGTCACCTGCGCTCATGGCAACCCCGCGTACTTCGGGCCAACAGCGTTCGCCTTTCCAGGCTCGTGCCAACCCGAATGTCGAATTGCGCACCCCGAAGTGGGATACCGCAGAAGCGGCTCCACAACGTCTTCATCTAACGCCCCGGACTCGTTATGTGAAATTCATTTTTACAATAGTTTTATGAGCTTATTGCATGTATCTGTAGAATGTATGGCGTCTATTGGCGTTGTTGGTCGTCCTGTTGCCGCCCGTGGCGCATGACCGGACCAAGAATTTCGGAGCGCCGGGCAACCGAGCCAGCGCAATCGATTGACGTGCACGATCGACCGATGGCGTCAGCATCGTCGGGAACGATGCGAACGGGCATCGCGCAACCCGACCGGCAACATCGGTCCCGCCCGGCGAACCGCATCGACGGACCCGTTCTCAGGACGGCCATGGTTTCCCGCGATCGACCCTTGCAACGCAGGCGAGGTTCCGATGCGCCGGGGGGGCAACCTGCCCGAACGCTTCGCGCCTCCACGCCGGCTCTCGTGACCAGCGGCTCGTTCGTTATCCTCCCGGTGTTGGTACGTGGAGCGGTCAAGACGTAGGGCCATTCTGACAAGGCCTTGACGGGATTCGTCGCGCTGACGGAGTTCGTCCTTGGCTCAGGTCTGGGAGGTGGTCGGATGTGAGCGACGTATCCGTCCTGGCGACCCCGGCTCGTGACCTCGGCCTCTCGCGCAACCACGACCATTGGACTGCCGGCCACAACGGCAATCCCGCGACCGCCGGCGACACCAAGAACGGAGAGCAGAATGTCGAAATCGAACCAGACGACCGGGAATGGCACCCGTCTGATCGCCATGACGGTTGCCTTCGTCGTGTGCGTCACCGCGCTCGGGACAGCCTCACGCGCCGAAGCGGCGGAATACACCATGGTAGTTCCGCACCTGCTCCCTGAGGATCTCACCAACAACGAAGTTCAGCCGGCACTCATGCACTTCGCGTCGCAGGTGGAAGCGCGTACCAACGGCGACATTGACGTTCAGATTTTCGGAGCCGGCCAACTGGGGTCGGAAGTCGAGAACGGAAAGGAAGCACAGATCGGGAAGACCGTTCAGTCGGCCGTCATGTCGTCCGGGGCCATGTCATCGTTCTTCAAGGACTATCAAATCATCACTACCCCATTCCTGTTCCCGAACTACCACGTGGCAAGGGCCTACTTCGATGGAGCGTGGCACGCGAACTTCATGCGCGGTGCCATCGAGTCCTCCGGACTCCGTTACCTCGGCACGTTCGACGACGGCGGCGGCTTCGTGGCCTTCACCAACAACAAGCGCCTTATCCGTACGGTGGACGACATCCAGGGATTGCGCATCCGGGTCGAGGAAAACCCTGCCCACGTCGCCACCATGAAGGCGCTCGGCGCTTCGGCCACCCCGCTGCCCTGGGGCGAAGTCATCACCGCCCTCAGCACCGGCCTCGCAGATGGTCAGTTCAACGCCCCGGGGGCCAGCCTTGCATTCAAGCTGTGGGAAGTGAACGACTACACGACCTGGAGCGGCCACGTCTACAACTCCATTTCCTGGATGGTGAGCGAACGGTGGTACCAGTCGCTGCCCGAGGACTACCAGCGCATCGTCGTGCAGTCGGCACGAGAAGCCATCCAGATGGCCCACGGTTTCGCGACCCTTGCCGCTGTGCGGGGGTGGGTGGCCTCATGCGAGGAGTTCGTGGAATGCCACATCCTGGCGGCCGACGAGAAGGAGAGGATGGCGGCGATTGCCCGGCCCGCGTGGCGGCAGTGGATCACGCAGGACTTTGGCGTCGACGCCGGGCTGGTTGACGCATTGTGGGCTGAAGTGGACCGGATCGAGCAGGCCCTAGCCGCCAGCGACATGGAGCACTACGGGAACTAGGCCACCGGCAGAACCGTCGCCCGGGTCCGCCGCCGCCGGCGCCGTCGGTCTCCCCCTCCCGCCAGGGACCGAAACCGGATGCCCATACAGCTCCTCCGTAGCTTCAGCGACCGGCTCAACGTCGTGGTCATTTACGTCTGCGTTGCCTTCGTCGGCATGATGCTCGCGATCTCGTTCGCGGGTTCGTTCTACATGGTGATCACCGGAGATTCGCTGAGCTGGACCTACTCGCTTGCCCGCCTCTTCGTGCCATGGATCGGGCTCCTTAGCTCCACGGTCGCACTCCGTTACGGCGAGCACGTTGCCATGACGCTGGTATCGAGGAACGTTCCTCGACCGTGGGCACGGACGATGCAGTGGCTCGTGCTCGCGACCCTCGCACTGCTGGGATTGCTGCTGATCGAGACCGGTTGGGACTTCTTCCTGAATTCCACCCAGTACTACATGGTCTCCGACCAATTTCAGGTGCATCACCGCTGGGTCGCGGCGGCCGTCCCGATCACGGGGGTGATCATCCTCGTGCACCTGGTGCACGGGCATGTTCTCCTCCGACCATCGCCGGACGCCCCGGACAGGGAACACGACTCGTGACCGCCGCCGCGGTGTTCCTGTTCCTTCTCGTGGTGGGAACACCGGTCGCACTCGTAATGGCGTTTTCGGGCCTCGCGGGAGCGATCTCCCTGGGCGGCCTCGACCTGCGCGGGATGCTTGCCGACCGCATGTTCTCCGGCGTCTCGGGCTTCGTTCTCATCGCAGTCCCGTACTTCATCTTCACCGCAGAACTGATGAACCAGGCGGGTCTGACCCAGAAGCTCGTGACGTTCAACAACGCCTTGCTCGGACGAGTCCGCGGCGCGCTCAGCCACGTGAACATCACCACCAGCGTGTTCTTTGCCGGACTCACGGGGGCGGCCATTACCGATGCCGTGGCGATCGGGCGGCTGCTGATCCCGGCGATGAAGAAGGAAGGCTACGACGCCGCCTATGCGGCAGCGGTAACGGCGTGTTCGTCAATTATCGGTCCCATCATCCCGCCGAGCGTCGTGATGGTCGTCTACGCGTCCATCCTGCGGGATGTTTCCGTGCTTGACCTGTTCGCTGGCGGGATGGTTCCGGGGCTGCTCATGGCCGGGATGCTCCTCGTGACAAGCAGCGTTCTCGCCTACCTCGGAAACCACCCGAAGCACCCGGGAGTGCCACTTCGCACCGCGATCTTGGCCTTCTTCGCGTCAGTACCCGCTCTGTTGGTGCCGCTCATCATCCTCGGCGGCATCCTCGGAGGCCTCACCACGATCACCGAAGCCTCCGCCTTCGCTGCGGTCTATGCCCTACTGATCGGCCTCTTCGGATACCGGACGCTCAATCTCGCGAAAATCCGCGCTGCCCTGCTCGTCACGGTGCGCTTCAGCGGGGTCGTGTTCTTCCTGCTCGCGACCTCGACCGTGCTCGGCTGGTTCATTACACGTTCGGGCGTGGCCCGCGAGGCGGCAGGCTTCATCGCTAGCATCAGCACCGAGCCCACCGTCCAAATCCTCCTGGTGGACTTGTTCCTGATCGCCGTCGGCACCGTGCTGGACGTGCTGCCAGCCCTCATTGTCGTCGCCCCGGTCCTGGTACCCGCGATGCTCAGCCTGGGTTTCGATCCCCTTCACTTCGCGATCGTCATGATCGTGACCCTGAACGTTGCCAACATCACGCCGCCCGTCGGCATGACCCTGATGACGGCATCGCAATTGGCCGGTGTGACCTACGAGCGCGCGATCCGGGCCTCCATACCGTTCTACGCCAGCCACGTCGCGGTCATCGTGATCGTCTCGCTGTGGCCCAGCCTCGTGCTCTGGCTGCCCAACCTGATTCGCGGCTAGGCCTGGCAGCTCTAAACGCGTCTGCGCTTATCCGGTGCCGTAGCGGTGCCGACCGGCGGCGCAAACATTACTTTGACGTCAATTCCGGATTGCGTCCAATTACAGAAGAAACCTTATAATACACCTGTAAGTTTACTTATGCACAATTGCCTCTGAAGCTATATCAGGGCCAGGATCGAGGTCTGCTATTGTTGATATGCACTTGAAGTCATATCAAGACATGCAATATTTGCATAAATCAAGGGACCTTGACTGTAAATCTGACCTAGACCGCACTACTTTGAACACATGAGAAAGATGTTAGTTTGTATTCTTTGGACGACTGTTAAAGAGAAATCAGTTCGATCCTTTGTGACGGTTCAAGAACAGTCCATTCGTCCACTGGCAATGTCCGGCCTGCACCACTTGTTCCCAGCGGGCAAACGCGCACGGGGACGGCCTGACGCTGTGGGGCCGGCCCGAACGCGCCCGATACCGAATGCCCGGAGAAACCAGATCGATGCCGACCAGGAGCGTCGGATCGCAAAGCAGCAGGAAAGGAGAACAAAGCATGCCCCCTCTCCACGCGACGACTAAAACCGGCGGGCCGTCGCGAGCCGGTTTCATGGCCAACAGGGCTCTGGAGCGATTCGCAGCCCTCATGAACACAGTCTGGACGATCCGAATAGTCCTGACATGCGCCCTGGTGGCGGTGCTGGGGATCCCCCATCTGATGAGCTCTCCTGCAGCCAACGTACCGAGCCCGACCAGCTTGACATGGTTCGAGGCCGAGGCAATGGACGGCAGCAGGATGGCTGCAGACAATGAAGCCGAACTCGACCGATTCCTGCGAGATCCGCGTCGGATCGTCGCCCATCCCGGCATCCACCGTCAGCTGCTGATCGACATCAAGGCGTCCAGCAACCAAATGCAGCGGCCTGATATGGCGGCCTCTGAATTACAGGGAACATCCCCCTGCATCGCTGAGGTCGAGCAGGACCGGATCGACATTGAGGCTGCAGCCGCCATGGAGGCGGACTGGCCCACGGCCCTGTCACCCCGGGCATCAGGCTTGTCGTGTAGCAGCCATATTCCCAGGCAGCTCTCGATCGATGCGAATTCCTTCGCGGAATCAATCTCCGACGGGGGCACATCGACCTCCCCTCGGTGCGGCGGGGGCACCGAGTTTCCTACGGTCCACGCCAGCTGGGAAACATCGACGGCGGGAGGCGCCCCAGCCCATGCGCTGGAGCAAGCGCACGCGGGGCTCGAAACATCAATGCTGAAGCCGAGGGCGGGTCAGGACGGGGTCTGGCTGTCGCCCGCTGCGCCCCACGGTGGGGTGCATCGAGACGTTCGGTCAGACCACGGCATTTGCTTCCTGCGTTGACGGCCGGCGAAATTACCCTGCGGGTCTGTGGACCGGGGCTCCGATCGAGGTCCCGTTCCTCGCAAACTGCCCTCTCCCGCGTCAGCCGCCCGCAATCTTCGGCATCAGGTACACCTCGCTGTCCGGCCCGACAGGCGAGAAGAGCGCATCCTGGTGAATCTCACCGTCGATGGCGAGCGCAATTCCTTCATCGAGGTGTGGGGCGAGCGCCGGATAGCGCTCGCCCAACCGGTTCAGCAGGTCACGCACGTTGGAAGCAGGAATGTCCGCCTCGGCGTCTTCACCGACGAGGTGCCGAAAGTTGCCGGTGAAGACCACGCGCGCCATGGCGTCGTCCGTCAGGCTGCCTCGGCGATACGGGCATCCTCCAGCGCCTTCAGGACCCTGGGCGGGGACATCGGCAAGTCCATGAACCGCATTCCCAACGCGTCTTCCACAGCGTTGGCGATGGCGGCCATGGGCGGCACGATCGGCGTCTCCCCGACGCCGCGGACACCGTACGGATGCGTCGGGTTAGGGACTTCCACGATGACCGTGTCGATCATCGGAACGTCGGAGCAGACGGGAATCCGGTAGTCGAGGAATCCGGGGTTCTGCAACCGCCCCTTGTCGTCGTAGATGTACTCCTCGTTCAGGGCCCATCCGATTCCTTGGACGGCTCCACCCTGCAGCTGCCCTTCGACGTAGCTCGGGTGCACCGCCGTTCCGGCGTCCTGGATGACCGTGTAGCGCTCGATCGTCACTCTGCCGGTTTCGCGGTCGACGTCCACGTCAACGATATGCGTTCCGAAGCTTGGCCCGGCGCCTTGCGCGTTGATCTGCGCACGGCCAACGAAGGGTCCACCTGTCTTGCCAGCAAGCCTGGCAAGGTCGGCCAGGGACAGCGGGTCAAACTCACCAGCATTGGACCCGGCGGGCCGGGCCTCACCATCGGCCCATTCCACCGCGTCGACCGGAATGTCCCAGACCTTCGCGGCACGCTCGCACAGCTGCCGGATCATGTCCTTTCCTGCCTCGACGACGGCCATCCCGCTGGCAAACGCCGTCCGGCTCCCGCCCGTCAGGAAGGTGTAACCGAGCGTGCTCGTGTCGCCGATCAGAGGGCGGATTCGTTCGACGTCCACACCCAGTGTCTCGGCTGCCTGCAGGCACAGCGACGCACGCGAGCCCCCGATATCTGGAGTCCCTGCGACGAGGGCAATGGTGCCGTCCTCTCCCAGATTGAGCGTTGCACAGGTCTCGCCACCGATGTTGAACCAGAAGCCAGAAGCAACTCCTCGTCCCTGACCCTGCTTCAGCGGGGCGCGGTAGTGCTCGTGCGCCTTGGCCTCCTCAAGCGTCTCGACCAGCCCGACTGGCCCGAACGTCGGACCATAGGCGGCCTTGGTACCTTGCTTCGCCGCGTTCTTCAGCCGGAGCTCGACAGGATCCATCCCGATCCGCTTGGCCAGCTCATCCACGACCGACTCGACCGCGAATTCGGACTGCGGAGCGCCCGGCGCGCGGTACGCGGCCACTTTGGGCCGATTGACCAACACGTCGTAGCCGACGACCTTCACGTGGTCCAGGTCGTACGGGGCGAACGCGCACATGCAACCCGGCTGGACCGGCGACCCCTGGAAGGCCCCGGCCTGATATTTCAGCACGGCCTCCCCTGCCGTAATCCGACCCTCGTTGGTCATCCCGATCTTGACCCACACGCGGGTACCTGCGGCAGGACCGGAAGCCCGGAACACCTCCTCGCGAGACATGGTCATCTTCACGGGCTGCCCGGACTTGCGCGACAGCATCAGTGCGACCGGCTCCAGGTAGACGACGGTCTTGCCGCCGAACCCTCCGCCGATTTCGGAGGCGGTAACGCGGAGCTTGGATACATCCATGCCGAGGAGCTTCGCGCAGTGGCCCCGGACCACGAAGTGGCCCTGGGTGGTGCACCAGAGCTCAGCCTGCCCGTCCTCGGAATAGTTCGCGATGCAGGAGTGAGGTTCGATGTAGCCCTGATGCACGGGCTGCGTGCTGAACTCGCGCTCAATGACGATGTCGGCTTCCGCAAACCCTTCGGCGACGTCGCCGAGCTTGAACTCCACGACCTTGGCGATGTTGGAAGGCTTCGTGGGGGCCGGTTCGACACCGGCGGTTATCATGTCCTCGTGCAGCAGCGGTGCGTCCGGCGCCATCGCATCGACGACATCAAGGACGTGCGGGAGGACCTCGTAGTCGACGTCAATGAGAGCCAGTGCCTCTCTCGCCACCTTCTCGCTGACAGCCGCCACCGCAGCGACCGGATGCCCTTCGAAGAGCGCCTTCTCGCGCGCCATGACGTTCCGAACCACGTCACGGTAGTTGACCAGCATCTCTCCGGCCGGCACGAATTCGGAAGAGAGGTCGTTGAAATCGTCGCGGGTGATCACCGTCTTGACGCCGGGCAGCGCCAGGGCTGCGGACGCATCGATCGACCGGATCCGCGCATGCGCGTGCGGGCTCCGTAGCACCTTGCCCACCAGCATGTTCGGGAGATGGACATCGGCACCGAACCGCGCGCGGCCGGTCACCTTGTCGACGCCGTCGGGCCGCACCGGCCGGGTTCCGATCCACCGGGTAGCCCCGTTTGCCTTGCCGTTTGAAGTAGCTGCCATCGCTCAGCCTCCTCGCATCTCTTGCGCCGTGTCTAACACGGCACGCACGATCTTGTCATAACCGGTGCAGCGACAGAGATTGCCTGCCAGCCAGTACCGGACCTCGATCTCGGTCGGGTCGGGGTTGCGCTCGAGCAGTGACTTCGCGGCCACCAGGATGCCGGGCGTGCAGACCCCGCACTGAAGCGCCGCGTGCTCGAGGAATTTCGTCTGCAGCGGGTGAAGCTGGTCGCCATTGGCCATTCCCTCGATCGTTTCGATGGAATGCCCCTCCGCCTCCACGCCGAGCATCAGGCAGGCGCACACGAGGCGGTCGTCGACGATGACGCTGCATGCCCCGCAGTCGCCCGAACCGCAACCTTCCTTGCTGCCGGTGAGGTAGAGCTCGTCTCTCAGTACATCGAGCAGGGTCTGCTCGGCGTCACAGAGGAATTCGACCGGGTCCCCGTTGACGGTTGTCGTGACGTGTGCCTTGGCCATTATCGCGCCCCCTTGGCCCGCTGCGCGGCAATCTTTGCCGCTCGTGTCGCCAGTACTCCCGCGACCTTGGTTCGGTACTCGACCGTGCCCCGCTTGTCGTCGATCGGACGACAGGCCGCACTGGCCGCAGCAGCCATGTTCTGCAGGGCTGCGTCGTCGCATTCGGTGCCGACCAGTGCCCGACCGGCCTCTTCAACGAGGATCACGGTAGGGGCAACCGCGCCGAGGGCGACCCGGGCAGCCGCGCAACGTCCGCTGTCGTCGAACGAGAGGCTGACCCCGGCGCCAACGACCGCGATGTCCATCTCGGTGCGGGGAATGAAACGCAGATAAGCGTCGGCCGAATGCGGCGGCCGTTCCGGAAACTCGAATGCAACGACGAATTCGCCGTCGTCCAGAGAGAGCTGGCCAGGTCCCGTGCAGACCTCTTCGACGGGCAGGCGGCGCACGCCGCCCGGGCCCGCGATCCTGCACTGGGCGGCAGCGGCCACCAGCGCAGGCACGGTGTCTGCCGCCGGCGATGCGTTGCAGAGATTGCCGGCCAGGCTGGCCCGGCCCTGGATCTGGGTCGAGCCGATCAGCTCGGCGGATTCGACCACGCCCGGCCACATCGCCTTGGCAGCCGCGTGCTCACCCAGCTCAGCTCCGGTGACCGCAGCGCCGATGACGAGCCTGCCGCCTTCTTCGCGAATCTCCCGGGTTTCGTCGATTCGCTTGATGTCGACGACGAGTTCCGGCGCGATCATGCTGGCCCGGAGCTGGACGAGCAGGTCCGTGCCTCCCGCCAGCACTCGACCTCGCGGGCCACCGCCCGCGAGGAGCTTCACCGCCCCTTCGATGGTTTCGGGTGCCTCATACCGCACTCACAACCTCCCCACTGACTTCTGCTGGTGCAAGGCGCGATCCCGCCCGCTGCCTCCGATGTTCCGGAAGTCCAATGAAGCATCCGTCTTCGGCGCCGTGCCCGGAGATGGCCGCAGGTGTACGGGAAAGCGTTCCAGCGGCGGCACCATACCATGCCGGACGGCCAGCCGTTGCGCTTACCGGCCGCATACCGGCAATCCGTCTCCATGCACAAGCGGGGGACACCGAGCCCCTGCGGTTCCGGCCCGGAGATCCGGTCACGACCATGCCAATTTCCGAGGCGGTCGAGAACAGCGGGAGCCTGTCTCGTAGTTGGCCAGGACGGAACCCAAGCGGGGCGCATGGACTGCTACACCGGCAGAGCCCGGGCCGTTTCGCCCTGGTCGGAAGCCGGGACAGCTTCCGCCAACGGAAGTCATGGTGCTGCGCCGTGACGGGCCGGGCGATGCCTGTGACGGTTGCCATGATTCGTCTGCCAAACGCGATTGCTCCGGCGCAAGGCACCCGCGTGGGAAATCCTTCGATCAGGACTGTGAGTGCGCCAGCTGCTCACGCGGATCGACGGGACTGAAGCGGCGCCGGCCGATGTTGTCCATGTTGACGCCTTCCACCCGCAGCAGCCGGGTCGCGCCCTCGCGCCGCGGTGAGTGGATATCCCTCTCGTGGTAGACCACGGCCTGGCCTGGACGCAAACGATATTGTCGCACCTTCTCGACGTGTCCCGGCGAGACTTCCTGCCATTCGATCATCTCGGTCTCGCCGGCAACCTGTCCGTACACGGCCCAGCTCGGACCGTGGTCGTGGGGTTGGCTGTTCGCAACGCCCAAGTGCACATGCGCCAGGATGCAGAATCCGAGCTCCGGATCCTCGTAGAGAATCTTGCGCGCATCCTCCATGGTTGGTCCGAGGTGGGCGCGCACAAACTCCGGGTCGGCACAGGCCCTCTCGATGAACTTGCGAACCTCCTCTCGCCCGGCTTGGCCCGGGTCCCGCCGGAGTGACTCCCGGCAATCTGCTGCGAGTTGCTCAAGCGCGTATGCCATGGCCGTCTCCCCACGAACGCTTCGCCGGAACCGAGGCGAGAGCGCAGTATGTGTGGCAGCCAAGCCAGGCCAAGTCCAGCGCCGCGCAATTCCAGAACTGGGTGCGGCGGCCCTCCCGCTGGCCCGGAACCACGGTGGAAGGCATGCGTGGGCTGGCGGTCAACGCCTGACCGAGGTGGGGTCAGGGGTTCCGGCGTGGATTCGAGTACGGGATGATGCACACGGTGACGCGTCTTGCCGTGACCTGCCCGCCTGCCTGCGTGCTCGCGCCCGCGGGATGCCCTGGACCCGCCATTCGAGAGGTCACCGGAAGCTGATGCACACACGGGGTCGACGGATCATCCAGACCTGGACCGGAGCCACGTCGTGACGCGGCAGCTGTCGCAGGCGTGCATGCGGGAGTTGCTGTCGGGACCGGGTGAATTCGCGTTTCTCGACGTGCGCGAGCAAGGGGTGCATGCGCAGGGACACCCGTTCCACGCGTGTTCGTCCCCACTTTCGCACCTGGAAACGATGGTGGCCGATCTCGTACCCCGCCGCACGGTTCCGGTCATCCTGTTCGACAACGTCGGCGAAGGCCTGGCCGATCGCGCGGCGGGCAAGCTGGCCGACGCCGGGTACGCCGATATCTCGGTGCTTGAAGGAGGATGCTCCGGGTGGGAGACGAGCGGTGGGGAGCTATTCAGCGGCGTGAACGTGCCGTCGAAGGCGTTTGGCGAATACGTCGAGCATCGCTTCCAAACGCCGGCAATCCGTCCCGAGGAACTCAAGTCGATGCTCGATCGCGGCGAACCGGTCGTGGTCCTCGACTCGCGTCCCTACGACGAGTATCACCGAATGACTATTCCGCGCAGCACTGACGTGCCTGGGGCGGAGCTCGTGTACCGGGTCCATGATCTCGTGCCCGACGCCGATGCGCTCGTGGTCGTGAATTGCGCCGGGCGTACGCGAAGCATCATCGGTTGCCAGTCGCTGCGGAATGCGGGCATTCCCAACCGCGTGGCGGCCCTGACGAACGGAACCATGGGATGGGAGATTGCCGGTTTCGGTTGCGAGCGGGGCGCAACACGCGTGGCTGCCCCCCCATCTGCGCGCGGATATGCCATGGCAGTGGCAGGAGCCGACCGGATTGCCAAGCGCTTCGGGGTCGAGTTCGTCGGTGGCGAGACCGTTCGTGCCTGGCAGCATGACGCCACACGCACGCTGTTTCTCCTGGACGTGCGCACGCGGGAGGAATTTGAAGCCGGCAGGATTGCCGGCTCGCGCCATGCGCCGGGCGGGCAGCTGGTTCAGGCGACCGACGAGTACATCGGGGTACGCAACGCCAGGATTGTGCTGATCGACCCTGCGGGGGTCCGCTCCGTGCTGACGGCCTCCTGGCTCAACCAAATGGGACTGACGGATGTGTATGTCCTGAAACCCGAAGGCGATGACGGATTTGCCGGCTCTGCGACGGAGCGCGGCCAACGCCGGCCGGCGCGCATCGGGTTCTCAAGATGGCCAACGCTGCAGGCAGATGAACTCGAGCGGATGCTGGGCCGTGACGAGGTCGCGGTGATCGACCTCTCCAGCAGCCTCAGCTTTCGGAACGGTCACATCCCGGGGGCGTGGTGGGGAGTGCGATCCCGTCTTGATGAGGCCCACGCGACCCTGCCGGCGGTGAAGCTCCTGGTGCTGACCTCACCTGACGGAGTGCTCGCCCATTACGCGGCGCCCGAAGCAGCGGAATTCTGGCCATCTTCAAGCATCAGGGTGCTCAAGGGCGGAAACTCCGGCTGGCTTGATGCGGGCCTGCCGGTCGAGACCGGTACCGACAGAACCACCACGACGCTGGATGACATTTGGTACAGGCCTTACCAGCGTGCGGAGGATCACGAGAAACACGCCCGGGATTATCTGACCTGGGAGGTGGCGCTGCTCGAGCAGATCAAGCGTGATCCCACGGTGGAATTTCGCTACTACAGCTAGTGCGTTCTGTAAGGATTCCCGGAGTTTGGCCGTATCGCCGGGTTGGGACCGTATGGCCCCCGGACTGAGCGACGAGATTGTCGATCGCCCCGCCGGGCATCCGGTGTACGCTCCGGGGCCTGGACTCCCCCTGCCCCGATCCCGTTTCAGGCGTCGGTCAACTCGAAATGGCGAATGCTGGGTGACTCGGCAAGGCGACCTATCAGCCGGGCGCTGGTACCCCTGTCCCGCTGCCAGGCCAGGTATTTCTCGTATTGCTCGCGGGATTCCCACACTTCCACCACCACAACCTGGTCGGGGTCGTCGCTGTCCCGCAGCGTCTCGACGCTGGCACAGCCATCATGAGCACGCGTTTCCGGCAGGATCGACCTGAAGAATGCAACCAACTCATCCCCGGTGCCGGGCTTCGCCTTGACTTCGAGAATCACTCTAGCGGCCATTTCGTTACCCCATCCTTCCCGATGTGGAGCTACCGCTTCCGTTGTGAAGCTATCACTATTGCCGATCCGCCGTGCTCGGCCGCGCACCAGTCAACCATGTCCGGACCCGAAGCGCAGTAACGTGGAGTCCTTAACGGCAGCCATGGACCGAGGAGTATCCGCCGGTCGAACCGGGGTTCGGCCCTGTTTCCGGAGCGGGGACCGCCTTCGCGAAGCGTGGGCGCTGACGGCCGGGATAACCGATCAAGAATGAGGCTCGCCGGCCGAAGACCGACTATCGCTGGGACTCTCTCAGCCCCTCGACACGGAGCTTGAGCGCTTGGTTGACCGCTTCGTAGGTCGGTTGGACCCAGCTCGAATCCCAGAACAGCATGGCGACACCATTGTCGACTTCATGCTGAATCAGGCGTGTTCCACCCTGCGTCGGTTCCAGTCGATAGCTGTGGTGGGCTGTCAGGATGCCCGGTATCCCGGCGTGCTGATGGAGTTCCTTCAGGGCGACCACCTTCTCGACTGTGGATTTCATGATGGACTGCGTGCCGTCGGGCTGGGTCATTCGGTACTCGACTTCCCCGCCCTCGCGGATCTCGCCACTGATCGGGACAAGCAGCGGGTTCCATGCCGCATAGTTGGAGGCGTCAGTCAGCACCGACCAGACCTCCTCCGGCGTGGCGTCTATGGTGATCTCGGCGTGAAACGTCTCGCGACCGAGAAGGAACAGAATCACGAGGGCCAGCGCTAGCGAGACCACGGTTCCGACAATCCACTTCATCAACACAGGTTCGCTCCTTTGGGCGGTGAGCTGCAGTCACCGGCATTCGAGCTGTGCCCGCGCCGCAAGGCGAATGTCACGTTGATCGAGACAAGCTGTGAAGGCACGCTTCGCCAACTCACCCGCCGCATCAGGCACTGCGGAAACGTCAGCCTATGCCCATCCGGACACGGCCACCGCCTCTCGCCAGGCCGGGCGCCCGAAGACTTTGATGCGGAAGGCGTGTCGGCATCGCCCCCTTTGCATCGTGACAGATCCAGGTAGGAATTATCATGATTTCTGCGGGGTCGAGAGGGCGACAGGGCCACTGCGACGTCAATCTTGACCATCGATGATCGGCTGCGGCCGGTCCCGGCAACTGCAGTTCGGAAGGGAACCGGGGATGCACGATTTCTTTCGGCACGGGGCGTATACGGTTCCCGTCTCACGCGACACGGTAAGGGCTGATCATCCGGAATTCTCCTTCGGCGTCTTCCGAGATCCGCCGGGACAGGTCTGGGCGGACTTTGTCCACGACACGGACGAATTTGTCGTCGTGGCTGAGGGCGAGCTCGAGATCGAAGTGGCGGGTGACGTCGCCCGTTGTGTGCCTGGGGATCTCGTGCGGATTCCGGCGGGCGCCGTACATACGCTGCGGACGTCGCACCAGGCCGGCAGCCTCTGGTACTACGGCTACGGCCACTTCGAGGATGCCTCCGGGTGACCGGAATTCGCTCGGCGACGGGCGCCGGCCACCAGCACGGCACGACTAGCTGTGGCTAGCCAGATCGCCGATTGCAGCCTGTGCCGGTCAGCCGTTACTTGGATCGACCGCACGCACGTGGCCGTCGGCATGGAAGGAAGTGCTTCGAAACGCGGCCGCTCCGGCGAGCGCACTGATGCCGACTGCCCTCAGGGATCCCTTGCACGATCGTCGGCTTGCTAGGGATAGGCCCTGTATGGCCGCGCCTCACGTGGCTCCGTAACCGGAACGGCGCGAAGCACTTCGGCGGCAACGCGGATCGCATCCGTATCGCGGTAGTAGAGACCGCTGTCCACGACGCGGCGGGCATGCGCCTCGAGGCGCAAATTCGGCAGGCGGCGGGAGATCGGAGTTCCGTTGACGTCGGCATCGATACGAAGTGCAACGCCACGCAGGGTGTGCGCTGTCGTATTTCCGATCTCCACCAAGATTCGCCCATTGTCGAGGACGGATCTGGCCGAAACGTGGCGTTGCGGACGGTCCGCAATGTCCAGAATGACAAAGTCCTCGCGAGCTGCGGCACCGATCGGGCCGCTGGCGTTCCCGACGGACTCGAACAGACGTTTGGCCTCCGGGCGCCGGCCCTCCGCGAGCATCATGTCGCCCAGCACGTAGCTGGCGAGCGCGGTCGGAAGCAGCTCGATGCTGCGTTCCAGATCCGCTTTGGCGCGGGTCCGGTCATCAAGGAACCGATACGCCAATCCACGGCCGAGAAAGTGCTCGAAATAGTCTGCGCCGCGGCTGATCGCCGCGCCATAGGCGTCGACCGCGTCGATCAATCGGCCCTGCCGCGCCAGCACCTTACCCCTGATGCCGTGGAATCGTGCCTCGCGAGGCTCCGCATGCACGGCTTCCTCGATCAGGCGGAGGCCATCTGCAGGCAACTCCTCGAACAGGCGGTTCGCTTGATCCGCCTGCCCATAGGCGGATCGTCGGTCGAGCAGATACGCAATGCGGTCCTGATAACGGGCCCGGCCAAGGTCGCCGCCAGGCGGAAACGCCGCGCTTGCCGCACGGTTGTTGGCCACTCGTTCCGCGGAGGGCGGATGACTTGCAAACAGGCCCGAGAGCCAGTCTCGTTCGCCGCTCGTCGCAAGTGCGAGAAACTTCTCCTGCAGTGTCACGGCGGCACTGGCGTCGTAGCCGGCAGCACGCATGTAGCGGATGCCGTGGTAGTCCGCCTCACGCTCGGCGTCGCGGCTGTACCGCTGACCGACGAGGTGGAACGCCACGCGACCGACGCCCAGAAGTTCATCGGACGCCTTGCCGGATAGAGCGGCGGCCTGGTGGATCAGATTGAAGATCAGGTCGCGATTCATGGCCTGCGCGCCATGCCTCGCCGCGGCGTGCACGATCTCGTGGGCCAGCACCGCGGCAAGCTCCGCCTCGTTGTCCAGCTCCACCAGGAGACCGCGGTTGATCGCAATCTTGCCGCCCGGAAGTGCCCAAGCATTCGGTGTGCTGTCGTTCAGCACCACGAACTCGAACGGTAGGGTCCGGTCGCTGACAGCGGCAATTCGCTTCCCCACGGACGCGACGTACGCCGAAAGCGCCGGGTCCGCAGTGTAGCGCCCTCCTCCTGCCTGCTGGGCTGGCAGATAGTAGTTCTCACCGGTGTTGATCTCGTACTCGGTCGAGAACAGTACGAGTTCGTTTTCGCCGGTGATCGGATTCGCAGAACAGCCGGCAATCACAACCAGGATCGCCAAGCACGCCGACGCACGTGCCCCGTTGCCAAACCTGATCAGTGCATTTTGAAACCGGCCAGCCCCTGGTCCAGTCCATGTCGTGTGTCGCTTGTTGGTCAGCAACTCCCGAAATCCGACGCACGGTTCCGGCCGTGCAGTCACGGCACGAACTCCCTTCGTGCGCATCCAACCGCGCAACGGCTCCCATCAGAGTGTTCGATTGCAGCCATCGCCGAAGCTCCATGCCAGCGTGGGCGCCGGGAGGCCACGCGATTGCGCGCGACCAATCACGAATTGGGGACCCGGCCCGCCGTTGTCCACCATTGGCACTGTCCGGCGGCACCGAATCTCCGTCCCTAGCGGTCAAACCGGGAGCCAACCGTTGTTCGCGTGATGCCATGGCCACATGGATTCTCGGCAACGGATGCGACTGCCACGAAATCACAACAGCCATTTGCGTTACTGTGGCTTCGCCAGTTCAACCGACGAGGCGTGGATCGGGCAGCAAGCGCGTTTCCGCCGCCGCGACGCCGGTGCGACGCCCCAGGCAATGCAGTCGGAGCGAACCATGCAAATCGTGATCGTGGGCGCCGGTTATGTCGGGCTTGTTTCCAGTGCCTGTTTCGCCGAGGCCGGTATCGATGTGACTTGCGTCGATTCCAACGCAGAGCGCATTCGCCAACTGCGAAAAGGACACATCCCCATCTTTGAGCCCGGCCTCGAGGAACTCGCCGAGCGAAATGCCGGCGCCGGACGACTGGTCTTCCGTGACGACCTCGGAGACGAGATCGCGCGGGCCGATGCGGTCTTCATTGCGGTGGGCACGCCGACGCGACGTGACAGTCAAGCAGCCGATCTCAGCTTCGTGAACCAGGCTGCCCGAGGCATCGCGGAACGCCTCGACCCGACGCAGGGGCGAACCGTCATCGTGACCAAATCAACGGTACCGGTCGGCACGGCAAGCTCCATTGAGCAACTCGTCATCGCTTCGCGGCCGGAACTAATGCCCGGACGCGACTTCGACGTCGCCTCGAACCCCGAGTTCCTGCGGGAAGGGTCGGCGATCGAAGACTTCATGCGTCCCGACCGTGTCATTTGCGGAACCGAGGACGCGCACGCGGAGCGTGTACTTCGGGAGCTCTATGCCCCGCTCATTGTTCGCGGTACGCCGATGATGTTTACCGACCGCGCAACCGCGGAACTCATCAAGCTGACGTCCAATTCGTTTCTCGCCATGAAAGTCTCGTTCATCAACGAGATGGCGGACCTGTGCGAACAGTGCAACGCGGACGTGCAGGACCTGGCCCGCGGATTGGGGCTCGACCAACGCATTGGGCCAAGGTTCTTGCGGGCCGGCCCCGGGTTCGGAGGCAGCTGTTTCCCGAAGGACGCGGACGCACTCGTCGCGGTCGCTCGGGAACATGGCGTCGATGCCCAATTGGTCGAGGCAACCATTCGCGTGAATGACGGGCGAAAACATGCCATGGCTGAGCGCATTCGTGCGGTGATGGAGGGCAGTGTTGCGGGCAAACGGATTGCGGTCCTGGGGGTGACCTTCAAACCGAACACCGATGACCTCCGCGAAGCTCCGAGCCTCGTCATCATTCCCGAGCTGATAGCCATGGGAGCATCGGTCTCCGCGTACGACCCTGCGGCCTCTGCCAATGCTCGCACTGTGCCGGCGTTTCGAGGTGTGCTCTGGGCCGAGTCCGCCGAGGAAGCCATGAGGAGAGCTGACGCGTTGGTGGTGCTCACGGAATGGGACGAGTTCCGCAGCCTGTCCGCACAACGGATGGCAGCACTCCTGCGTGAACCCATCGTCGTCGACCTTCGGAATGCACTGGACCCGCAGGACCTGCAGAGTGCCGGCCTGCACTACTACGGGGTCGGACGCGGTCGGGTTCAACCGACCCCCGCGCTCGGCATTGACCGTGGCCGAATGCCCGACTGACCTCGCTCCGATACCTGTACGTGAGAACGGAAGGACAGCCCGGCTGAGGCTCCGTTCTGCACCGAGACGTGGGCTACGGAATCCGCCGAGGTTGCGAAACAGTGGGACCAATCGGGTCGCAGTTGGTCGACCGCTACCGGACCCTGGCTTCGAGAGGAACCGGCCAATGCACGGCAGCACAGAGCCGTAATTCCATCGATTTTAACAGGTTAACTATCGGCTTCTCGAGGCGCCCGCACTCCCCGGCTGACTCGGAGTCGCGGTCGGCGCCGCGATATTCCGGCAACGCGTGGGCAAAATGGTTCAATACTTGCGCAATCCTTGACAGTAAACTGGATGGCATCCTTCACCTGGCGCCAGCTTGATAGATGAGATGCCGGCCAACGTGAGCGCAGGACTGCGCGCAGCCGCAGGCGATGCAAAGGACGAGTACGAGCGTGTCCGGGAGCGCTTGACGAGGGTCCGGCCGACCTTGTCGCCGACACTCGGTCAGGCGGCAGCGTACATGCTGGACCATCCGGCTGACGTCGTCACGATGTCAATGCGCGAAATCGCCCGCGCGGCAAATGTTGCGGCACCCAACTTCTCACGGCTCGCGCAACGGTTGGGCTTTGCCGGATATAGCGGGCTGCGGGCCGTCTATCGCCATCGAGTCCACACCGGCAAACCGGTGGGGGACTCCGTTCCGGATCACGTCGCCGCCCTTGAGGGTACCGACCGCCGGCCGGAAGAACTTTGGCACCAGTTCCGCCAGACAGCCCTCGGCAATCTGGCCGCCACCTTCGAGAACGTCGATTCCGGACTTATCGCCGAACTCGCCGACGAACTGCGCTCCCGCGACAGAATCTACCTCGCCGCCGCTCACGCATCACAGCATGTGGCGAGATACCTACAGTCCCTGGGCAACATGGTAGTGCCGTCATTCCGCCTGATCGGATGCGAGTCCGGCAGCGTCGGCGACGGTCTCGTCGACATCACGAACCGGGATGCAGTGATCTGCCTGGCCGCAGCACTGCCATCCGGGGGCACGATCCGCGTGGCTGAACTCGCACAGGAACGCGGGGCGCTCATTGTGGGGATCACGGAAAGCCGAACGACCCCGTTGGCTGCCGTGTCCGACCGCCTGTTGATCGTCCCTGTCCAGAGTCCGTCCTTCTTCCGCTCCCATGTCAGCGCACTCGCGATTGTGGAAATGCTGGTCGGGTTTATCGTGCTCGGCGCGGAAGAGACAGCAACGGACCGCATTAAGCGAATTGAGGCCGACCGCCGCAGATTCGCCGACGAATAGCCTTCGGCCGCGCACACTGCGCCTAGCTACCACAGGCCCCCGCCGCCATATCCCAAATGCTTCCCGGCACCTTGGTACCTGACCGAACGCAGCGAGGATTCGTCCGTCGAACCGATAACATGCTGGTGCCTTCAACCAACCGTCGCGGCGACTGGCACCGCCAGCCATGGTTGCCTGTCCCCCCGGCTTGATGACCCCGCACACCCGACGCATCTGCGATGCAAATGACGAATGCCGCATCCGCTGTCTGCCCCGGAACCATTATCCTTTGCAAACAATGAGTTGTTCCATCCGCGGCCCGTCGTTCCTTCCCGTTCCGAACCTCCGATCCCCGCCACGTTCAGGACACGACCCTACTGCAAACCCGCAGGCTTTCAAAGCCCGGAGCATGCCGCGAAGCGGCCCCGTTCATCGTCACTTTCGCCCGGCGGCGATGTCGCGGTAGCCCTTCAGCATGGCGCGAGCCTTTTCGAGACGGCGCCTGATCCTCGCCCGCATCCACCCGTCCTCCCACCAGTCTTCCGCGACGCGCTCCTTGCCCCAAAGCACTTCCGCGATCTCGCGCCAGGTCAGCCCGTTCTGGTCGGCTTCGAGCACGGTTAACAGTTCCGCCCGTTTCCGTTCCCGTGAGCCCGCCCGCCGATCCCGTGCCGAGGGGCCTCGCCCGTCGAAGGGTCCCCGCCGCAGACGCTCCACAGGTCGCCCAGCCGGGCGATGGCAACCGGCAGCGCGAGGCCCCAATCGTGGAACAGCCGGACCCCGCCGCCCGCCAGCAGGGGCGCCGGGTCCTCGATGCGCGCCTGTACGGCCCTGTCCCCGGCTTCCACTTTCAGAACCAGCGCGCCGTCGCCGAGGCGGAGCCCCTCGACCCGCGCTCCGGCGGCTTCCAGCATCGCCAGCAGGGGCGTCGCCGTGGACGAGCCTTCGCCCTCCAGCATGGGCGTGTCGAAGAAGGCGGAGACCGCATCGCCCTCGGGGTCCTCGAAGGCGAGCAGGCTCCAGTCCCGTTCGGCGATCCTGTCTGCCCCGGAGCCGATACGCACCGGGAACGCTGTGCCGCCCTCGTATCGGGGCCGGGCAGCGTGTTCGCGCCACGCCGCCCGGTATTCCCTGTCGAGCCGGAGCAAGGCCCAGGCCCCCGCGAGGTCGCCCGCACCCATCGCGCGGCGCGGTCACCCCCGCCTCACCAGCGCGCCCGAAGCTCGAACCCGACGATGTGCTCCGCCGCCGCCGCATCGCTCTCGCGGCGCGTCGCCTTCACCCCGAAGGAGAGATCGGGCGCGTTGGCATTGGCCTCCGGCGTCAGCCGCCAGCCGACGCTGTAGTCGCGCGCTCCGGTAGCGAGTCCGAGCCCGACATGCGGGCTGTCGGTGAAGCGGCTGGAGAAGGCCGGAAAGCCCCAGGCCGCTTCCGCCTGCCAGCGGCTGTCGGTATTGCCGCCGCCCGTGCGGTCGGCCAGCGGATCGGTCGCGAACAGCGCGTCGAGACCGCCCTCGGCCCGCCCGCCGATCTGCTGGCTTAGCGTCAGCGACGGGCCGCGCCTTGTCGCCGGGTTCGGATCGAAGGCCAGCGAGGCGGCGAAGCCCCGGTCCTCCAGATCGTCCGAGCCGTGCGCGATCAGCGTCCGGCCCGAGAGGTCGAGCGAGAGTCCGAGCGCCGGATCGACCCAGGCGACGCCGCCGCCGGCTTCCAGACCCGTGCCGGTCTCGGCGTCGCCGCCGTCATGGCGCGCGCCAATCTCGACCTTGGGCGTCAGATGCCCGCCTCCGTCGAGCGCCACGCGGTAGCTGCCTTCGAGACCCAGCCGCAGCCGCGTCACGTCGGAGTCGGACGCCGCAAGGTCGTGCGTCTTCTCCGAGGACGTGCGCGCCCACAGCGCATCCGTAGTCAGCGCCAGCGCGGGACCGCTCCCTTCCTTCGGCGGGGCAATCACGTCGCCGCGCGCGCCCGCCGCCGCCATCGTCCAGGAGATGTCCGACTTGAGCGAGCCGCCCATTTCCGGCTTGAGCGTCACCTCGCCCGTGCCATGGCCGGCGGCGCCCCAGAGCCTGATTCGTTCGGACGCCTGGATGGCCGCGTAGGGAACCGCCGCCGTCAGCGACGCCTCCACCTTGCCGTCGCCCTCCCGCACCGCACCGTTGCACAGACTCTCGTCCGCATCCTCCGGGCAGGTCTGCGAGGCGGGGCGGGGGCCGGCAGACCTGTCGGCATAGCCGCCCTCGCCGCTGCTCTGCATCAGCGCGAGCCCGACCAGCCAGTTGCCGCGCGCATAGTCCGCGCCCAGCATGGCGGTGGTCGTCTCGCCGTCGAGCGAGAACGCGCCCTCGCGGCCGTCGAAGCTCGACTGCGCCGCCCGGCCCCAGAAGGCAAGGCTGCCGCCGGTGGCGTCGGTCTCCCCCGTCGCGGTGAAGCTGGAGCCCAGCAGCGCCTCCAGCCCCGTCATGGTGCGGGATTGCGCGAAGCCCTGGCCGAAGCCGTGGGCGTCGTGGCCGAAGCCACCCGCACCGAAGCGCGCGGCAGGAGCATCGAGGCCGGACAGCGCCAGCGGCCCGGCGCCTTCGACGCCCGCGATGGACGCATTGCCGTTCGCCGCCCCGGACCTCGATCCTGGATCGAGGTTCAGCGCCTGCCCGGCAATCGCGCCCTGCATGCCCGCCGCGCGCGGCGCCGCGATGCGGCCCGCGATCCCGTCGAGCGCCTGCTCCGCCACCGTGCGCCCGAAGCGCGCCAGCCACGCCGCCGGCATCGGGTCCGAGTTCACGATGGTGCCCACGCCCACCCCGTCGGCGATCCTCGCACCGCCCGTCGGGCTCGACAGCACCACCTCGAAGGTCTCCGCGTCCTCGTCGTGGTTGTCGTTGAAGAGGTAGACCCAGAACCGCTTGCTCGTCTCCCCCGGACGGAAGGTGAGGGACCCGAAGTCGTACTGGAGGAAGTCCTGGTTCTTGCGCGCCGAGACCGGCGTCGATTCCCGGGTCCGGTAGGAGACCGAGACCGGCCGGTTCGAGGCCATGCCAAGCTTCACCGTGAACCACATGAACCGGTCGGCCTCGTTGGCCGTCGCGTCGCCGACGGTGAGTTCGGGCACCGCGGGCGCGGCATCGT